>CAWGUZ010000021.1:0-170648 GCA_963825975.1 uncultured Actinomycetota bacterium | reverse complement strand
GCCAGCTCGACGATCCGCTCGAGTTGGATCTCACCCCAGCGGCCGCGGACCTGCGGTGAGCGCAGTGCGCTGGACAGGGTGCGGGTCTGGGTGGCCAGGTCCGATGAGGTCCGATGCAGGGCCGCCACCTGCTCGCGCAGGGCCGCATAGCTGCCGGCCCGGTCGCGCTCGATCTCACGGAGCTGCGACTCGACCCGCTCCAGCGCGTGGCCGGCGGTCCCCAAGAGTGCCCCGATCGCGACCGCGTCATTTCCCCGACCCGCTTCGGCGGAAGCCGCGGTGCCGCCGGGAGCGTTCCGTCCGAGCGTGAAACCGAGAGCCACGCCCAGTAGGAGTAGCGCGGCGGCGATCAGCACTGTCGTCAGGTCCATGAGTGGAGCATCCGCGACGGCACCGACAGAGCTCTGGATGACGGCGCCGGCGGTGGGGCGCGGAACCAGCATCGACCCGGTGGGCTCACCCGTTCGGTGGAGCCGGGCCCCGATAATCTCGCGCGACGGCGTGACGTAGCCCTCCCGGAGAGTGGGCTTCGCCACGGGAGGGATCCGGAATGGACGTTCCTGCCGTTATGCTCAACCGGTGCAAGACAAAGGTGCCCTTCTGGTGTCGCGACGCGAGGTTGACCTCGTGCGCGTTGCCGGCGGCATGTGTCCGGCCGCCTAGAAAGCCCGTCGACCGCCGCTTGAGATACTCGCCGCGCCCGTCGGGACGACCTTTTTAGGCCATTCCCACCGGATGTCTCAACCGCGTCCGGGCGGTGGCGAAAAGCGAGTCCCCGGTCCGGCCGACAAGGATTGCCGTGCCCCCCGTGACCGACCTGTCCAGCTCGACCGCCGCCGACCAGCGTCCGGTCCGCGCCACCGCGCCTGCGCGCGACGGCTCCGCGCCCGCACGCGACGGCTCCACGCCCGCACGCTCGATTACACCCGACGCCCCGCAGGGCACGCGCACCGCACCGGCCCGCACCGGCGTTCCCGCCCGTTCCGGTGCGCCGGTCCGCCGCGCCCGACCCGATGCAACACCGGGCCGCGAGCGCGGCCAAGGTCAGTGGGCGCTCGGCTACAAGGAGCCGCTGAACCCCAACGAGCGGATGAAGAAGGACGACGACGGGCTGCACTGCCGCGAGCGGATCGAGACCGTCTACCGATACACCGGCTTCGACTCCATCGACCCCTCCGACCTGCGTGGCCGTTTCCGGTGGTGGGGTCTGTACACCCAGCGCGCACCGGGCATCGACGGCGGCAAGACCGCCATCCTCGAACCGGAGCAGCTGGAGGACAAGTTCTTCATGCTGCGGGTCCGCATCGACGGCGGCATGCTCACCACCGCCGGTTTGCGCACGCTGGGTCAGGTGTCCGTGAAGTACGCCCGCGACACCGCCGACCTGACCGACCGGCAGAACGTTCAGTACCACTGGATCCGGATCGAGGACGTCGCCGACATCTGGCAGCAGCTGGAGAGCGTCGGGCTGTCCACCACCGAGGCCTGCGGCGACACCCCCGCGCACCATGCTCGGCTCGCCGCTGGCGGGTATCGCCGCCGACGAGATCATCGACGGCACCCCCGCAATCGAGGAGATCCAGCGCCGATTCATCGGCCGCGAGGAGTACTCCAATTTGCCGCGCAAGTTCAAGACCGCCATCTCGGGCTCGCCCCGGCAGGACGTCGCGCATGAGATCAACGACGTCGCCTTCATCGGTTCCGTCCACCCCGAGCACGGTCCCGGCTTCGACCTCTGGGTCGGCGGGGGCCTGTCCACCAACCCGATGCTCGGCCAACGCCTGGGTGCCTGGGTTCCGTTGGACGAGGTCGCCGACGTCTGGGCCGGTGTGGTGGGCATCTTCCGCGACTACGGCTACCGCCGGCTGCGGACCCGGGCGCGGTTGAAGTTCCTGATGGCCGACTGGGGACCGGAGAAGTTCCGCGACATCCTGGAGAAGGAGTACCTCAAGCGCGCCCTGATCGACGGGCCCGCCCCCGAGGTCTTCGCGGGCCCCCGCGACCACGTCGGTGTCCATCTGCAGCAGGACGGCAACTTCTACGTCGGCGTCAAGCCGACCGTCGGTCGGGTCTCCGGCACCCTGCTGACCACGCTCGCCGACCTGGCCGAGGCGCACGGCTCGCAGCGCGTACGCACCACCACCGACCAGGGCCTGGTCATCCTCGACGTCGCCGCGGACCGGGTCGACTCGCTGGTAGCCGGGCTGCGTGAGCTCGGGCTGTCGACCACCCCCTCGACCTTCCGCCGCAACATGATGGCCTGCACCGGCTTGGAGTACTGCAAGCTCGCGATCGTCGAGACCAAGGCCCGCGCCATGTCGCTGGCCGACGACTTGGAGGCCGCGCATCGGCGACCTCGACGTCCCGTTGACGATCAACGTGAACGGCTGCCCGAACGCGTGCGCTCGCACGCAGACCGCCGACATCGGCCTCAAGGGGATGCTCGTCACCGACGCGGACGGCAATCAGGTCGAGGGGTTCCAGGTGCACCTCGGCGGCGGGCTCGGCCTGGATTCCGGCTTCGGCAAGAAGCTGCGCGGTCACAAGGTCACCAGCGCCGAGGTCAGCGACTTCGTCGAGCGCGTCATCGGCAATTACACCGCCGAACGCGCCGACGGCGAACGGTTCGCCCAGTGGGTCACCCGGGCCGACGAGGCGCTGCTTCGATGAGCACCGATCGTGCCCCCGCCCAGTACTGCGCGTACTGCGGCGAGACCAATCTGTGGCCCATGAGGCATCACACGGCGCCTGGGAATGCCGAGACTGCGGTCGAGTGTTCACCGTGAAGTTCCTCGGCCTCTCCGGCCAGGTGCTGTCCGGGTCCACACCGGCGCACCGCCGAACGTCCTCGACCCCCGGTGGTGTCTCATGAACAACGTGCTCGATCCGCAGCGCCCTCGATCTGCGGGAGATCGCCGAGCGGGGTGCCGTCGACCTCGTCGGCGCCACCGCCGCCGACGTGCTGCAGTGGGGCTTCGCCGAGTTCGGCGACGGGCTCGCCATCAGCGCGTCCATGCAGGACACCGTGCTCGCGCACCTCGCGGCGACGGTGCGTCCCGGCGTCGACGTGCTCTTCCTGGACACCGGCTACCACTTCGCCGAGACGCTCGGCACCGCCGACGCCGTCGAAGCGGTCTACGACGTCACCCTGCGCCGGCTGTTGCCGGAGCGCACCGTCGCCGAGCAGGACCTCGAATTCGGGGCCCGGCTGCACGACCGCGACCCCGACCTCTGCTGCAAGATGCGCAAGGTCGAGCCGCTGAACAAGGCCCTCACCGGCTATGAGGCGTGGGCGACCGGGGTCCGTCGGGCCGAGTCCGCGTCCCGCGCCGACACCCCGCTGGTCGGGTTCGACGCGAAGAAGGGGAAGGTCAAGCTCGCCCCGCTGGCGTTCTGGACCGACGACGACGTCGAGGCGTACGCGGTGGCCAACAACGTGCTGATGAACCCACTGCTGCAACTCGGCTACCCGTCGATCGGTTGCGAGCCCTGCACCGCCGCGGTCGCGCCCGGCGAGGACGCCCGGGCCGGTCGCTGGTCCGGCTCCGCCAAGACCGAATGCGGACTGCACCGATGAGCGCGCCGACGTACACCGCCGACGGGATCGACGCAGACCGCGCGACACACGGAGCCGCATCGGCGAGCCGGACCGCGGGCACCACCCTGTGGCTGACCGGACTGCCCAGTGCGGGAAAGACGACACTGGCGTTCGCGCTCGCCGAACGTCTGCAGGAGAGCGGTCGGGACGTCGAGATCCTGGACGGCGACGAGATCCGCACCTACCTGTCCGCCGGCCTGGGCTTCAGCCGCGAAGACCGCGACACCCACGTCCGTCGGGTCGGTTTCGTCGCCGAACTGCTGGCCCGGCACGGTGTGCTCGTGCTGGTCCCGGTGATCGCCCCCTACGCCGACACTCGGGCCGAGGTGCGCGCCCTGCACGAGCAGCACGGCAGCGGTTACCTCGAGGTACACCTGTCCACCCCGGTCGACGTGTGCTCCGAACGGGACGTGAAAGGCCTGTACGCCAAGGCCGCCCGCGGCGAGGTGCGGCACATGACGGGCGTCGACGACCCGTACGAGATTCCCGCAGCACCCGACCTGCGGATCGACACCTCGGTTGCCGATCTGCAGTCCAGCGTCGATCTTCTGCTCGATCTATTGGCCGAGAGGACCCCGCGATGACACTCACCGCGCTGCCCATGGCGGCCGTTCCCCGTTCGGTGTTGGATTCCGAGTTGGACGCATTGGAGTCGGAGTCGATCCACATCCTGCGGGAGGTGGCGGGCGAGTTCGACCGACCGGTCATCTTGTTCTCCGGCGGCAAGGACTCCGTCCTCGTGCTGCACCTGGCCCGCAAGGCGTTCCACCCCGCGGCGGTGCCGTTCGCGTTGTTACACGTCGACACCGGGCACAACTTCCCCGAGGTGCTGGAGTACCGAGACCGCGTGGTGGCGCAGGGCAACCTGCGGTTGCACGTGGCGCGGGTGCAGGACTGGATCGACGACGGCCGCCTGGCCGAACGCCCCGACGGCACCCGCAACCCCCTGCAGACCGTCCCGCTGCTCGACTCGATCAACGAGCACCGGTTCGACGCGGTGATCGGTGGCGCCCGCCGCGACGAGGAGCGGTCCCGGGCGAAGGAGCGGATCTTCTCGCTGCGCGACGCGTTCGGCGGCTGGGACCCGCGCCGGCAGCGCCCCGAACTGTGGGACCTCTACAACGGACGACACGCCCCCGGCGAGCACGTCCGCGTGTTCCCGCTGTCCAATTGGACCGAGCTGGACGTCTGGCGGTACATCGAACGGGAGAACATCGAGCTCCCGGAGATCTACTTCGCCCACGACCGCGAGGTGTTCGCGCGCAGCGGCATGTGGCTCACCCCCGGCGAGTGGGGCGGCCCGCGTGGCAACGAGCGGATCGAGACCCGGCAGGTCCGGTACCGCACGGTGGGGGACATGTCCTGCACCGGCGCCGTGGACTCCGCCGCCACCGACGTCGCCGCGGTCATCACCGAGATCATGGCCACCCGGATCACCGAACGAGGCGCCACCCGCGCCGACGACCAGCTCGGCGAAGCCGCGATGGAAGACCGAAAGCGTGAGGGCTACTTCTAATGACCCACCTGATGAGCTCGCAGCTCACCAGTACCGATCTCACCAATACCGATCTCACCAGTACCGATCTCACCAGCGCCGATCTGACCAGCGCCGATATGGAGGGCGCAGACTTGATGAGCGCCGAGGTGTCCAGCGCCGATCTGAGCACCGCCGGGCTCACCACCGACCCGGCCGCCCGGGACGCACCGCCGCTCACTCACGGGCTGCTCCGGTTCGCCACCGCCGGCTCCGTCGACGACGGCAAGTCCACCCTGGTCGGCCGGTTGCTGTACGACAGCAAGTCGGTCCTGTCGGACACGCTGGCTGCGGCGGAGCGGACCAGCGCGGCTCGCGGTTCGGACACCGTCGACCTGTCGCTCCTGGTGGACGGTCTGCGCGCCGAGCGCGAGCAGGGCATCACCATCGACGTCGCCTACCGGTACTTCGCGACCGCCAAGCGGACCTTCATCCTGGCCGACACCCCGGGTCACGTGCAGTACACCCGCAACACCGTCACCGGCGCTTCGACCGCGGACGTGGTGATCATCCTGGTCGACGCCCGGACCGGCGTGGTCGCCCAGACCCGCCGGCATGCGACGGTGGCCGCGCTGCTCGGCGTCCCGGAGATCCTGCTCGCGGTGAACAAGATCGACCTGGTCGACTTCGACCGGCAGGTGTTCGACGGCATCGCCGAGGAGTTCTCCGCCTACGCGACGAGCGCTCGGCATCCCGGCTGTCGTCAGCATCCCGATCTCGGCGCTGCACGGCGACAATGTGGTCACCCGGTCCGAGCGGATCGGCTGGTATCGCGGGCCGAGCGTGCTGGAGCACCTGGAGACCGTCGAGGTCGCCGACGTCCGGGCACACAATCCGCTGCGCTTCCCGGTCCAGTACGTCATCCGTCCCGGCTCCGACTACGCCGCCGATCCGGACTACCGCGGCTACGCGGGGCGGGTCGCCGCGGGCACCGTGCACCCGGGCGACGAGATCGTGGTGCTGCCGGGCGGGCACCGCACGACGGTCACCGACATCACACCGCCGACGGATCCGAAGGATCGGCCGTAGCCGGAGAGTCGGTGACCCTGCTGCTCGCCGACAACTTGGACATCGCGCGCGGCAACCTGATCGCCGCCGCCGAGTCGGCACCCACGCCGACCACGGAGTTCCTGGCCACGGTCACCCAGGTCAACGACAAGGCGCTCCGGCCCGGCCAGCGACTGCTGCTCAAATACGGCACCCGCATCACCCGGGTCATCATCGGTCCGATCGACCATCTGCTGGACGTGGACACCCTCACCCCGTTGCCGGAGGCCGCGTCGTTGCAGCTCAACGACATCGGGTTGGTGCACCTGCGGACCGCCGAACCGCTGCCGATCGACGACTACCAGCCCGGTGGTGCGGTGGGCGCTCTGCTCATCATCGACCCGGCGGACGGCATCACGCTCGCCGCCGGCATGGTGGGCGATCGGCGTGCGGCCATCACCTCCGGACGTGATCCGCGATGTATGCCCGGCGCGGAGTCCACCGAGGTGCGTCGCCGACACGTCGGCGAGCACGACGGCGGACTCCGCGGATGCGTCGACCCCCGGCCCCTAGCGGTCACGACTCGGCCCCCAAGCACCCGGCTCAGCGCCGGTGGCTGGCCTGGGCCCCGGCCAGTCAAGGACACTGGAATGAGCACTGCAGTACCAGAATCGGCCGACCACCGGCGAAGACGCGGCAATACCGGCCGGGTCGCGCGGCGACTCCGGCGGCCCGCCCGGCGACTCCGGCGGCCCGCGCGGCGACTGATGTTCCTCGTGACCCTGCTCTTCCTTGCGGCCTGCGGCGCACCGGCCGATCGCACCCTGGTCCGACAGGCGACCAGCCCCGAGGCGTCGGTCGCCGGCCAGAACCGGCTCGCCGGTTTCCCGACAACCGCGGAGTTGGCCGCCTTCGGCGCCGAGGCCACCAGCCTTCGGCTCGGTTATTTCCCCAGCCTCACCCACGCGTCGGCGGTGCTGGGAGTCGCCGACGGCACCTTCCAGCGGGCGATCGGCGCCACCGTGCTGGACACCTCTCTGTTCAACGCGGGCCCCGCCGCCGTCGAAGCGCTCGCCGGCGGGGCCATCGACGCCGCCTTCCTCGGACCCAACCCGGCGATCAACGCCTACGCCAAGTCGCACGGTGACCTGCTGCGCATCGTCGCCGGGGCCACCGCCAACGGGGCCTCGCTGGTCGTCAGCCCTTCGATCACCTCGGTCGACCAGCTGCGCGGCACCACGCTGGCGACGCCGCAACTCGGCGGGACCCAGGACGTGGCATTGCGGACATTCCTGCTGGCGCACGGGCTGCGAACCGACACCACCGGAGGCGACGACGTCAGCATCGCGAGCCAGGACAACGCCCAAACGCTGGCGCTCTACAAGTCCGGCGACATCCAGGGCGCCTGGCTGCCGGAGCCGTGGGCGTCCCGACTGATCGTCGATGGGGGCGCCCACGAACTGGTCGACGAGTCGACGTTGTGGGCCGACGGCCGGTTCCCGACCACCGTTCTCGTGGTGGCCAAACCCTTCCTCGACCAATACCCGGGCACCGTGGCGCGACTCGTTGCGGGTCACCTCGGCGAAATCGCGAAGATCGCGGCCGACCCGGCCGATGCTCAGACCCGACTCAACGACGCCTTGAAGGCCGTCGCCGGCAAGCGCTTGGCCGCCGCCGTGATCGAGCGCGCCTTCGCGCGGATCGTTCCCACGTACGACCCCCTCGCCGAACACCTCGCCGAACTCAGCCGGGACGGCGTCGCCGCGGGCACCCTGCCCTCGGCGCCCGACCTGACCTCGATCTACGACCTCCGCATTCTCAACTCGCTACTGACCGCCGCGGGCAAGACGCCCGTCAGCGCCGGTGGCTTCGGACAGGAGTGAACCCGTGCCGACCGTCAGCGCAGTCAGCACCGCCACCTCCCGGGCGGATGCCGTGAAGGAGACGAATTCGATGGACGCGGTGAACGCGATGAACGCGAATGCGGTGGACGCCGTGAACGAATCGACCTCGATCACCCCTGCGCACACCACCTCAGCCGAGGACGCGCCGGCGTCGTACGACGTGGAGATCAACGGGGTGTCCAAGGTGTACCGCACCGGAGGCAGCCCGGTGCTGGCGTTGGACAACATCTCGCTCCGGGTCCGGCGCGGGGAGTTCGTCTCGTTGGTCGGCGCGTCCGGCTGCGGAAAGTCGACGTTGCTGAACCTGATAGCAGGTTTGGACACTCCGACCCTGGGCACCGTGACCGCGGTCTCACGACCCGCGCTGATGTTTCAAGAGCCGGCATTGCTGCCGTGGTTGACCGCGGGGAAGAACGTCGAGTTGGCGCTCAAGTACGCGGGCACCCCTCGCGGGGAGCTCCGTGACCGGGCCGCCGAACTGCTGGCCACGGTGCGGTTGGCAGGCACCGCCAAGCGGCGGGTGCACGAACTGTCCGGCGGTCAGCGGCAACGCGTCGCGATGGCGCGGGCGCTCGCCCAGAACAGCCAGGTGCTGCTGATGGACGAACCGTTCGCCGCACTGGACGCGATCACCCGCGACGTGCTGCACGACGAACTCACCAGGATCTGGACCGGGACCGGCCTCACCGTCGTTTTCGTCACGCACAACGTTCGGGAGGCCGTGCGGCTTGGCCAGCGGGTGGTTCTGTTCTCCTCACGACCCGGGCGTGTCGTCCGCGAATGGCCGGTCAACATCTCCGGACCCGCGCACCATCGAGCATCCTCTGGTCGGCGACCTCGCCTCCGACATCACCGTCAGCCTGCGTGAGGAGATCGCCCGACATGCCGGCCACCCCGTTGCCTAGTGCCCTGCAAGCCCAACACCTCGTCGTCGGCCAGGGCCTGGAACCCGCCGACGCCGAGGCGGTCAACGCCGGTCTGGACGCGCTCGAACAACACGCGCAGATCAAGGTCGGCTGGCGGCGTCGGTTCACTCGCTCCGTGTTGCCGCCCCTGCTCGCCATCGCCGCGTTCGTGTCGGTCTGGCAGGCGGTGGTCGCGGCAAAGCTGCGTCCGGACTACGTGATCCCCGCCCCGGGCGCCGTCTTCAGCACGCTTTTCGACCTGTTCCGCACCGGCCGTGCGTTCGAGGTGTTGTGGACGAGCCTGTCCCGCGGCGTGGTCGGTTTCGCCATCTCGGTGGTGATCGGCACCCTGCTCGGGCTCGCGATCGCCCGGATCCGCTGGCTTCGCGCGGGCGTCGGGCCGCTGCTCACCGGGCTGCAGTCGCTGCCGTCCATCGCCTGGGTCCCACCCGCCCTGATCTGGTTCGGGCTGTCCAACTCGACCTATTACGCCGTCGTGCTGCTCGGCGCGGTGCCGTCGATGGCGAACGGCCTGGTGTCCGGGGCCGACCAGGTGCCGCCGCTGTTCAACCGGGTCGGGCAGGTGCTCGGGCTCGGCCGCTGGGGATACATCCGGCACATCCTGCTGCCGGGTGCGCTGCCCGGCTACCTCGCAGGACTCCGACAGGGCTGGGCCTTCTCCTGGCGGGCGTTGATGGCCGCCGAGCTGATCGTCACCACCACGAAGCTCGGCTTCGGACTCGGGCAGCTGATGGACCAGGGGCGGGCGCTGTACGACATGGACCTGATGTTGTCCGCGATCATCCTCATCTTCGCGATCGGGGTCGGGATCGAGATCCTCTTCTTCCGGCCGATCGAACGCGCGGTGCTGCATCAGCGCGGCCTGCGACCGACCGGGTCGTGATGGATCGAACTCATCGAGACGGCGGCTCATGCTGCCGCTGATCGGCCTCGCCCACGGGTCGCGCGATCCGCGGGCAGCGGCGTCGACCGAGGAGCTGATGGCCGAGGTCGCCCGGCGCCGCCCCGGCCTGACCGCGGTGCCTGCGTATCTGGACCTGGCTGAACCCGACCTGACTGCCGCGGTCAAGGCGCTCGGCGTGCCGGAGGTGGTGGTGCTGCCGCTGCTGTTCACCCAGGCGTTCCACGCCGGCGTCGACGCCCCGGACGCGATCAAGGATGCTGCCGCCGCCACCGGAACCCGGATCCGGCGGGCCGGCATTCTCGGCATGGGGGACGCAGTACTCGCGGGCCTGCAGTTGCGCGCCATCAAGGCCGGGATCGGTGAGCAGGACGGCATCGTGCTCGCTGCGGTCGGCTCGTCGTCGGCCAGTGCCAACGCCGCGGTGGCGGAGTTGGCCGACCGCTGGGCCGCCCAGCGCACCGGCCGGGTGCGGGCCGCTTTCGCGACGGCCGGGGAACCGAAGGTGCCCGCAGCACTCCACTCGCTCGCCTGCCCCGGCGTCCGCCTAGGTGTGGTGCCGCTCTTCGCCGCTCCGGGGTTGCTGCTCGACGTGATCGCCGGGCACGCCGCCGCGCACCAGGCGCCGGTCGCCGCTCCACTCGGGGTGGAACTCGCCGACCTCGTGCTGCGCCGGTACGACGAGGTCGCACCGATCTGAGCGGTCGGTTGGACGATCGGCGGGGACGACACCGACAACTGAGCCGTCAACGCGAAAAGCCCGGGTTCGCCGTTCCCGATGTGCAGATGAATACCCTTGGGGGTACATATGGGAAGGTGGGCATGCAGGTAGATCGCGAAGAACTGGGCGACGTCGTGGCTCGGCTGAAGAGGGCGCAGGGCCAGATCGGCGGCGTCATCAAGATGATCGAGGAGGGTCGGCAATGCAGCGAAGTGGTCACCCAACTCGCCGCAGTGGCGCGCGCCGTGGATCGAGCCGGCTTCAAGATCATCAGCACCGGCATGCAGGCCTGCATGATCGCCGAACGTGACGGCACCGAGCGCCCGATGAGCCACGCCGAACTGGAACGGCTGTTCCTGTCGCTGGCCTGACCTCCGCAGACGTGCCCGCTCGCGGTGTCAGATGGCGGGGTGTCAGATCGGGCGGTGTCAGATTGCGCGGTGTCAGATCGCGCGGTATGAGATAGCGCGGTGTGTGAGTGAGTCCGTTGAACAGCAGCGGCAGTAGCGGCCGGTGACAGCCGGCCCGAACAGCAGAGGAGGACGCCATGGACGCGACCACTGCAGCAGCCAGCGGTTCCGACATTCAGATCGTCGACGTGCGGGAGGACGACGAGTGGAATGCAGGCCACATCCAGGGGGCCCTGCACATCCCGTTGTCCACGCTGTCGGCCCGGATCGCCGAGCTCGACGACACGAAGACCCTGGTCACCGTCTGCCGCAGTGGCGGGCGGAGTAGTAAGGCCCGCAGTCAACTCATCGAGGCCGGCAAACGTGCGGACCACATCGACGGCGGGATGCAGCAATGGCAACGCGCCGGTCTGCCGATCACCACTCCGGACGGCAAGCCCGGACAGGTCGTCTGAGATGAGCTCGTTCGACATCGTGACTATTGAGACGTCCAGTCTCGGGGATCGCAGCTATCTGGTCACCGATGGCGAGGTGGCGGTGGTAGTCGATCCGCAACGCGACATCGATCGGGTCGTCGATCTGCTCAGCAGGCTCGGCGTCCGGTTGGCGACGGTCGTGGAGACGCATGTTCACAACGACTACGTGAGCGGCGGGCTCGCGCTGGCTCGGCACACCGGCGCCGACTACGTGCTTCCCGCCGGCAGTGACATCGCGTTCGAACACACTGCGGTCGCGGACGGCGACACGATCACCGTGGGGAAGATGGCGCTGCGGGCGATGCTGACCCCGGGTCACACCTTCACGCACACCAGTTATGCGTTGTCCGCGGGTGAGGGGGCGGGCGAGGTTGACGTCGAAGCGGTCTTCACCGGGGGATCGATGCTCTTCGGTGCGACCGGCCGCACCGATCTGGTCGGCCCCGAACACACCGACGAACTGACACACGCCCAGTACCATTCCGTGCAGCGCTTGGCTCGCGAGCTACCGGAGGCTGCGGCCGTGTATCCGACGCACGGGTTCGGCAGCTTCTGCTCGGCGACACCCACGTCCGGCAGCGATTCGACGGTGGGTGAACAGCAGCGCAAGAACCCCGCGCTCACCCTCGCCGAGCAGGAATTCGTCGACCAACTGCTGGCCGGACTCGGTGCGTACCCGGCCTACTACGCGCACATGGGGCCGTTCAACCGAGCGGGAGCCGACGCCCCTGATCTGACCATGCCGTCGATCGTCGACCCGGACACCGTGCGGGCTCGCATCGAGGCGGGCGAGTGGGTGGTCGACCTGCGCAACCGGAAGGCCTTCGCCGCGGGCCACCTGGCCGGCTCGCTCGGCTTCGAGCTGTCCGACAACTTCGTCACCTATCTGGGCTGGTTGTACCGGTACGGTTCGCCGCTGACCCTGATCGGCGAGAACGAGGACCAGATCCTCGACGCCCGGCGGGAGTTGGTCCGGATCGGAATCGACGAGCTCAGCGGGGCGGCCGTCGGGGAACCGGCGGATCTGGCCGCCGGCGAGTCGCTGCGGTCTTACCCGGTCACCGACTTCGCCGGGCTGGCGGCCGAGATGGCCGAGCGCGAGGTGCCGGTCCTGGACACCCGACGCAATGACGAGCGCGCAAAGGGTTATGTGCGGTCCTCGATCCACGTGCCGCTGCACGAGCTGGCAGGCCGGATGGACGAGATCCCCACCGGTGAACTGTGGGTGCACTGCGGTTCGGGCTACCGGGCGTCGATTGCCACGTCCATGCTCGATGAACCCGGCCGACAGGTGGTGCTGATCAGCGACGAGTACGCACATGCGCAGGAGCTGGGCCTCGAAGTGAGTCCCGACGCGGATTCCGGCAGCGAGTCCTCCGCTGACTCCGAAACCGACCCCGGAGCCGACTCCCACGCCGACTCCGACACCGACACCGAAGCGGCCGAATAGCCCGTGCTGGTTGCCGCGCTGCTCGGAGCCGTCATCGGGCTGCTGTTGGGCCTCCTGGGCGGTGGCGGCTCCATCCTGGCCGTGCCGGCGCTGGTGTACGGCGTCGGCCTGCCGTTGCACGAGGCGGTACCCACATCGCTGGTCGTCGTAGGGCTGTCGTCGCTGACGGCGGTGCTGACCCGCTGGCTGCAGGTGCAATGGCGCATCGCCGCTGTCATCGGGATTGTGGGCGCCGCTGCAGCCTTCGGTGGCGCGGCGGTGAACCGGCTGCTCGAGCCGCGCTGGGTGTTGATCGGATTCGCCGTCTTGATGGCGGCGGCCGGCGTCCGGATGCTGTCCGGCGACGGTGCGGAGAATGACGTCAGTTGCTCCACCGGAGGCAGCCGAATCAACTGGCGACGCTGCCTGCCGCGCAGCATCGCGGTCGGGGTGGCAGTCGGATTCTTGACCGGCTTGTTCGGTGTCGGCGGCGGATTCCTGCTGATCCCGGCGTTGGTGTTGGGGCTGGGACTGCCGATGACGACCGCTGTCCCCACCTCACTGGTCGTCGTGGCCGTCAACGCGGCGGCCGGATTCGCCGCGCACGCCGGCGACGCTCAGCTGGACTGGATGGTGGTGGGTGTCTTCACCGGCGCCGCGATCGTCGGCTCGCTGGTCGCGGGCAAGCTCGCCCATCTCGTACCCGCCGACCGGTTGCGTCGCTGGTTCGCCTTTCTGGTGCTGGCCATCGCCGCCTTCGTCGTTATCCAGACGCTGGTGAATCCCGGCGCCGTGACCGGCCGCTGAGGCCGACGAGATGCTCTAATCCGGGTGTGAAGACTCGCAGCGGCCGCACGATCATCGCGTCCAATCGCAAAGCGAGGCACGACTACGCCATCCTGAGCGTCATCGAGGCCGGGATGGTCCTGACCGGGACGGAGGTCAAAGCGCTGCGCGAGGGCAGAGCGTCGCTGGCCGAGGGATACGCCACCATCACCGACGACGAGCTCTGGTTGCGAGACGTCCACATCGCCGAGTACCTGCAGGGGACCTGGAACAATCACCGGGCCCGCAGGCCGCGCAAGTTGCTGCTGCATCGCAGGGAGATCGACCGGCTCGCGGCGCAGATCAGGGATGCGCACCTCGCGCTGATCCCGCTCAGCCTCTACTTCCGCGACGGCCTGGTGAAGCTGGAGCTGGGGCTGGCCCGCGGCAAGAAGACCTACGACAAGCGCCAAGATCTCGCCGCCCGGGACGCGCAACGGGAAATCGACCGGGTGGTCGGCGAACGCTTCAAGCGCGGTGTCGTCCGGCCGTAGGGCGGCTTCGTCGGGCAGTGGCGCAGTGGCGCAGTGGCGCAGTGGCGCGGTGGCGCAGTGGCGCAGGGCCGAAGACGACTCCTGCCGTGAGCCCACGGAATGTGGACTCACGGCAGTCGGCGTACTCGGGTCACTCGATCATCGTCGAGCCACCTCGATGAAGGTGCGTCAGAAGACCTCGACCAGGGTCAAGTTCCACTTGTCGTATCGCGGTGCGCTGTCGTTGATGGTGACCGGCGTCCCCACCTTGGGTGTCACAGCGCTGCGGATCTGGACCCATGCGGTGCTGCGGGTGCCCTTGTTCTGGGTCAGCAGCTTCTGGTTGGAGCCCAGCGTCCGGCTCTTGGCCGCGGTCGGGTCGTTGCCCACACCGGAGGTCAGCGAGTTGGCCTTCGTGCTGGTCAGGGTTACCGAGGGCGCGGACTTGAGGGCAGATCCGCCGGTGCTCGACGCGACCCCGGTGGCACCCTTGAAGGCCACGACGGTCAGGGCGACGGACGCCGACGATCCCCCCGCGGTCAGGGTCGACGTGATGGCCGCCTTGTTGAGCAGTGCGGGTGCCCGCGCCGTCCAGACCTCCGCGGTGCCGGTCTGGGTATTGGTGCGTTTGACCAGCGTCCACGTCACGCCGCCGCCGGTGACGTTGGCGGTCTGCTTGGTTCCCGAGGGTCCCTCACCGGCCACATATGCGACGAGTACGTCACCTGCGGTGGTCGTCGACAGCGACGCTGTCGCCGCATGTTTGGCGAATGCGTTGGTCGACTGGTCGATCACGGGCTTGCCCGTGCCGGCACCGCCGGCCGGCGACACGTTGACGGTGTACGCCAGGGTGTCGGCGATGGTACTGACGGCACCGGAACCGGGGTTGAGCTGGTCGAGGTATGCCTCGAACATCATCCGGGCGCTGCTGCCCTTTGCCGTGATCGGGCCCTTGAGCGCGATCTTGACCGTGAGGTTCAGACTCTTTCCGCCGCCGATGACGACGCCGACCCCACCCGGGAAGTCACCCTGGATCGCGCCGTCGGTGATCGTCGAGCCTGTGAGGTCGACGTTCTTGAAGGTTCCACTCGGGCCGGTGGTCGAGTACGACATCTGGACGCGTCCGGCCGCGACGTCCTCGGTGACGTAGTCACCGGCGGTGATCTGGAAGTGAACGAACGCGTTCTTGACCGGTGACGAGGTGGGGTTGGTGAACGTCATCGGGAAGGTCACCGGAGCGGCGTCCACGGTGAGGCTCTTGGGATACTCCGCGTGAGCGATGACTGCCTCATCCTGGTATGCGCCCTGGTAGATCAAGCCCGAGGCGCTTCGCCCGCCGAACAGCTCCGTCCCCACGACCGCACAGATCACGTCGTCCGTCGAGGCGGTGTAAGTCACGTGAGCGTGACCCGAGTCGTCGGTGAGGTCGCTTGTGGCGCTGACTTCGCCGCAGACGCCCTTGCCCGCCACTGCGTAGATCGAGTACGCGACCTTGTCGCCACTGACCGCGTAGTTGTTCGAGTCGGCGACCAGGATGTCGAGGTCGGAGGTGGAGGTGCCGTCGGCGTCGAGGACGTTCGGGAAGACGTCGGACAGGATGCTCGCGACTTCTGGGACCTCGGGTGCGGCCGCCGCTGCGGCCTGCGCGCCGCGCGCTGCGGGGACGGGCCCGAGTGCTTTCGCCTCACTGATGACGCAGCCGTTCCCGATACCGAGCCGCCTGAACGCGGTGTTGCTGAACTCGGTCTGGGTGTAGTACTTGGCCCCGTTGATCACCTGGTTGTACGCAGTCGACGTCCGATCGTTGGGGTCGGTGAAGCCGAGCGGCGGACCGTAGTACCCGGCGCAGATGTCGCCGATCTCGTAGCCGCTGCTGTCGTTCCAGGCACGGAACCCGGTCGGGTCGGTCATGGTCTCGAGGATCTCGTGACTCAGCGTGTCGATCGACGCGTCTGCGGTCCAGACACCGTTCGGCGACTGATCGGAGCCGCAGCCGTCTTCCACCAGCGGCTCGTTGGCGAAGACCACCACGCTGCCGTTCCGGCTGTAGGAACCGTGATAACCGCAGTAGGTGGAGTCGGAGTTGTACCCGTCTCCGTCGAAGGTCTCCACCTTGGACGGGAAGAACACCGGGTAGAAGTGGGCGAGCCCGGTCGGCAGCCCCCGGGACTGGATGAGCCGGTTGAGCTCGGTCTTGAGGTTGGCTTCTGTGACGCACCCCCGGTAACCCTTGCCGGGTGCCGGCGTGCAGCCGGGGGTGGGGAACGGGGCCGTGTCGATGATCGGCGTTCCTGCGGTGATCTTGTAGGTCAGCGGTGTCTTCACGCCGTTCACCGATTGGTAGTACTCGGTGGCGATCGAATAGACGTTACTGGTGGTCCCGCTGGCTGCGGCGACATTCTTGATGTAGCCCTGAATCAGGTTGACATATCCGGGAGGAAACGGATTGCTCAGCCCGGCAGGTTGCCAGAAGATCGGGGTGATGGTGAAACCCTTGGCGCCGGTCGTGTTGACCACCGGTGCGCCGTTCTGATACAGCAGTGGCGGGGTGCACCCGTCGCAGTAGTGCGAATTCCACTGTGTTTCGCCGGTCGTCGCCGCCGAGCTGTCGATCGGCGTGACCGAGCCGTCGCCGCCGGTCGGCGCTGTCGCCATCTGCTTCAAGACGGCGGCGGTCGCCGTCGAGAGGTCGTGGGCGTCCACCGAGGCCTTGTTGTCGGTGACGAAACCGAGTGGGGTGGCCGCGGCCGGGGCTGCGGCTGCGGTCATTGCGGGAGCCGCGTTGACCACGCCCAGCACCAACAGTGCGCTCAATGTGGCGGAGACACCGCGGGATCGGCCGTGCCCGGCCGGCCGGGGCCGATGGAGAAATCGATGGAGTCGCATGTGCTGGTCCAATCTGTGCCTGGAGGCGCCGACATCACGACGTCCCGGTGCCCCTCGCGGGTGCGGGCGTGGGGGCGACGACGTGGTCGGCGAGTGGAGCCTGTTCGGGGAAGGGGTGAGACGTCATCACCCTGTGCCGTGAATCACTCTTTCGATGTCCGGAATGCGTCCAACTGAGTTAGATTGCAGGAAAACAGGTGGATTGTCCGGGCTTAGAGTAGGAGCGGCTGGGCTGCGCGGGGGCTTGTCCCGGCCTGAGGTTGGCGGTAA
Organism: uncultured Actinomycetota bacterium; assembly: GCA_963825975.1. Taxonomy (GTDB): domain Bacteria; phylum Actinomycetota; class Actinomycetes; order Mycobacteriales; family Nakamurellaceae; genus Nakamurella. The sequence continues at coordinate 153,308 of CAWGUZ010000021.1, read as the reverse complement.
TCGGCGGGATGGTCCGCGAGGAGTGGCGCTCGAACATGACGGGCGCCGAGAATTGGGGGATCGCCGGTTGACGAAGCATTCGGTGCAGGGGGCGGAACCCGAGAATGTCGATCCGGGACGCACTCGAGTAATCGCCAGGGCGATACCGGCTCAGCGGAGTTTCCGTTTCATGCCGGCAGTGGAGGCGGGCAGCGTCCCCCGTTCGCGATTCAACGGTCGGATGTCGGTGGCCGTGGCCCAGCCGGTGGTTCAAGTGGTCGCGCCCGCCGGCTTCGGGAAGACCACAGCGGTCGCACAATGGCTGACCGGTCGGGGCGACTCACAGCGAACTGCCGCCTGGTTGTCGCTGGACGAGTCCGACGACGAACCCGATCGCTTCTGGGGTCGCGTCTGGAGTGCTGTGGCCGCGTGGGATCTGGACGTTTCGGGTGGCGCGGTGCGGGATGGCGCGGGTGACGCCGGTATCGACGCTGCGACACTGATCGCCGCCCTGAACGGGCTGACCACCCAACACCTCTTGGTTCTGGATGATTGTCAGGTCATCGTCGACCCCGCCATCCTGCGGGGCCTGCGCCAACTGACCGATCACCAATCCGGCGGCTTCAGGCTGATCGTGATCGGTCGGTCTGATCCGACATTCATTCCGCCGCGCTTACGACTTGCCGGCGATGTCGCCGAGATCGGCGCCCGGGAACTGCTTTTCGATGATGGGGAGATGCGGCGTCTGGTCGACCACGACTCCCCGAGCGTGCGGCTGTCGCCGGAGGCGTTGGCGGCTCAGACCGGATGTTGGCCGATAGCGGTGCGGTATCTGAGCGCGTTGGACGGCATGTCGCCCGGCTCGGTGTCGGATCAGCGGGCAGCTCACTCGGGCCGATCGGTGGATCCGCGGGCGGTGATGCCGCTGCGCAGGTCCAGGCTGACGGAGTACTTCGTCGCAGAGGTTCTCGACCAACTGCCGCCGCGCACCTCTAGATTCCTGCTGCTCACATCCGGTTTGGATGCGTTGAGCGCGCCGTTGTGTGACGCGGTCACCGGTGGCTCAGACGGTGCGGCACTCCTGGATCAACTACGTGAACACGGGCTCTTCATCGCCAGTTCTTCAGCGGGCCCGGCCCCGGATCGTGCTGATCCGGATGGCGTCGAATGGTTCCGACATCCCGACCTGGTGCTCGGCCTGCTGCGCCGGCTGCTGAATCACCGGTATTCGGGCCAAGTGCAGGAGCTGCACCGCCGCGCCGCGCAGTGGTACTACAGCCATGACTACATCGACGACGCGATTCAGCACGCGATCACCGGGCGCGACTGGCAGGCCGTTCGGGCCGTGATGCTCAACGCCGTGATGTCCATCGGAACTCGGCGGCCCCCCGGGTTGGTGCAGAAGTGGCTCGGCCTACTTCCGCCCGAACAGCTCGACACCGCCTTCTTCCACACGGTGCAGGCGTTCGTGTCGGGTCAGTGCGGCTTGCTGGATGAGGCGCGGTCCGCGCTGAAGCACGCCGCCCGCCTGTCCGGAACTCGGTCTGTGCCCGCCGACCTCCCCGAGCTGGACGGCCTCCGCGAATGCCTCGGAGCCGCCATAGGCAGGCTGGAGGGCGATCTCGACGAGGTCGTGCGGCGATCGGCGGCAGTCACGACCGAGCTGGAGCGGGCTGGGGTGACTGACACCCCGGCGGCTCAGATGGCCTCGGCGACCGCCGTCGTCTCCTTGCTCGGGGTGCGGACGTGGTACGGCGACCGGGGCGAGGTTGCTCGGCTGCTCGACGAGACCGACGAGCTGATACCGACCTACCTGGTGCGCATGCGGGCGAACCGGGCGGCGCTGCGGGCGTTGTGGCTCTCCAGTGGAGGGAACCTCGTGGAGTCGGCCGCTGAAGCAGCGGCGGCCCTGGATTTGGCCGCGACTGCCGGCACCGAGGACATGTTTCAGTCGAATCCGGCCTGGTTGGCCCGAGCCGTCGTGAGCTGGCATCGAGCGGACTCTGTCGACCCGTTGCAGGAGTTGATCCTGTTGCGCGACAAGGCGTTCGGACACGGAGATCGCTGTCTGGCCGTCAGCACCGCTGCCCTGCTCTGCCGGGCGTTCGCCTGTTCTGGAAAGCTCGATGAGGCGTTCGACGCATTGCATCAGGTCAGATCCTGGTGGCCGCAGTGGTCGATGCCGAGTCCGCTCCGAGCCGTTCTGGCCGAGCTGGAAGCGCGGTTGTGCCTGGCAGTTCACGACCGGGGTGCCGCGGCGGCGCAAGTCCGGTTGCTGGAAGGTTTGGACCAACGACTGCCGGAGGTCCGGCTGGCGACGATGAGCGCGCAAGCGCGGTTGCATATTGCCGACGACAGTCCGGCAGCGGCCACGGAACTGTTCGAGTCGGCGGCTGACGTGGCGACCCGGGCGGGGCTGCGCGTCTCGGTTGTGGAGATGTTGGTCGGCGTCGCGGTGACCCAGCGAAGCGCAGGCACCCTCGAACTCGCCGAGAGTGCATTGGACCGCGCGTTGGCGGTTGCCGCGCCGGACTCCATCATCCGACCCTTCCTGGAGGAGGCCGCCGGTGTGCGGCCGATCTTGATGCACATGGCGGTCAGTCCGGTGGGATTCGCCGAACTGCATGTGCGAGAACGATTGTTGAAGTTGCTGGACGTTCCGATCCCCGCCCACAATGCGACCGGTGCCGCCGCGCCCGGGCGGGAGATTCTGACCGAGCAACAACGGAAGGTCCTTCGCCTGCTGAGCGGCCCACTGACCAACCAGGAGATCGCCTCGGCACTGTCCGTCTCGCCGAACACGCTCAAGTCCCACATTCGGCAGCTCTACCAGAAGCTGCACGTGACCACGCGATCGGGTGCGGTGAGCAGGGCCAAGGAGCTCCGCCTGCTGTGAGGCGGATCTGCTGAGTAGTCTTCGCCCATGAGTCGTCGCGGCGGGCCGCTCACCTCGACTGAACCCCGCCGACGGTTACCCGGCTCTCGCTTCCGGCACCCGGCCCAGGCGGTGGTGGCCGGCTTCCTCGCCGCGGTGGGGGCGGGCACGCTGCTGCTGATGCTGCCGATCGCCAAGGCGGGCGCCGGTGGTGCCGGGGTCATCCAGGCGCTGTTCACCTCGACCAGTGCGGTGTGCGTCACCGGACTGACGATCGTCGACACGGCAGGCTACTGGTCCGGCTTCGGCCAGGCGGTCATTCTGGCGCTGATTCAAATCGGCGGGTTCGGCATCATGACGCTGGCTTCGCTGCTCGGCTTGCTGGTCGCGCGGAAGATGGGCCTGCGGACCAGGCTCACCGCCGCCGCCGAGACGCACAGCGGCGGCATCGGTGATGTGCGGGCGGTGCTCACCGGTGTCTTCCGGATCAGCGTCGTGATGGAGGGCGCCGTCACCCTCCTGCTGACCGCCCGGTTCCTCTTCGGATACCACGAGACTCCCGGCCGCGCGCTGTATCTCGGGGTTTTCCATGCAGTGTCCGCGTTCAACAACGCCGGCTTCGCGCTGTACTCGGACAACCTGGTCCGGTTCGCCGCGGACCCCTGGATCTGCCTGCCGATCGCGGTCGCGATCATCGTCGGCGGTTTGGGATTCCCGGTGCTGTTCGAGCTGCGGCGTCGTTTCCGCACGCCGCACAGCTGGAATCTGCACACCAAGATCACGCTGATGATGACCGGGTTGCTGCTGACCCTCTCGACACTGTTCGTCACGGTCACCGAGTGGGTCAACCCGCAGACGCTGGGTCGGCTCGACGCCGGCGGCCGCATCCTGGCCGGATTCTTCCAGGCGGTGGTCCTGCGCACCGCAGGTTTCAACAGCATCGACTTCGCGGGCGTCAAGGACAGCACGCTGCTCGGTATGGACGTGTTCATGTTCATCGGCGGTGGGTCCGCGGGGACCGCCGGCGGGATCAAGGTCACCACCTTCGCACTGCTGTTCTACGTCATATACGCCGAAGTGCGCGGGGAGCCCGCGACCATCGCGTTCCAGCGCAAGGTCGACACCCGAGCGCAGCGGCAGGCGTTGACGGTGGCGCTGCTCTCGGTCGGCGCAGTGGTCGCGGCCACCATCACGCTGGCCGAGATCACCAACTTCGACACCGACAAGGTGCTGTTCGAGTCGGTGTCCGCATTCGCCACGGTCGGCTTGTCGACCGGGATCACCCCGCAGATTCCAACCGTCGGGCAGCTGCTCCTGATCGCCCTGATGTTCCTTGGCCGGCTCGGCCCGGCCACCCTGGTGTCGGCGATCGCGCTCCGCGAGATCCACCGGCGTTATCAACTACCTGAGGGGAGGCCGATCGTTGGCTAAGCGGGGATCCAAGGCGAACGGTGTCGTGGTGATCGGACTCGGGCGATTCGGCACGTCGCTGGCGCTGGAGCTGATGGAACAGGGCGTCGAGGTGCTCGGCATCGACGGGCGCCCCAAGATCGTGCAGGACCTGGCGGGGCAGCTGACCCATGTCGTGGAGGCCGACTCGACGGACGAGGAGGCGCTTCGTCAACTGTCGGTTCCGGAGTTCGACCGGGTGGTGATCGGCATCGGCAACGACGTCGAGGCCAGCATCCTGACGGCGTCGCTGATTCTGCAGTTGGAGATCCCGCACGTCTGGGCCAAGGCGATCAGCCACGCGCATGCGCGGATCCTGACGCAGCTGGGGGTGCGTCATGTGGTGCGACCGGAGCACGACATGGGACAGCGGGTGGCCCACCTCGTCGCCGGTCGGATGCTCGACTACATCGAGTTCGACGAGAACTTCGCAATGGCCGAGACCACGCCGCCGGAAGTCCTATTCGGAAAGATGTTGAAGGACACACACGTGCGGCGGATCTACGGTGTCACCGTGGTCGCGGTGAAAGCGGCCGGCAGAGAGTTCACCTACGCCACCGCGGACACCGTGCTTAACAGAGGCGACGTGGTGATCGTGTCCGGCTCGCACCGCAGCGTGGAGTCGTTCAGCGAACTCGGAGTGGGCTGAACTCAGTAGTGCCCGGGCTGATTTCGACCGTCGGTGTTGCCTAGACTTCTCGGACGTGACACTCACTCTCGGCATCGTCGGTCTGCCCAACGTCGGCAAGTCCACCCTGTTCAACGCGTTGACCAAGGCCGACGTGCTCGCCGCCAACTACCCGTTCGCGACCATCGAGCCGAACGTCGGGGTGGTGCCGCTGCCCGACCCGCGGCTGGACAAGCTGGCGCAGGTGTTCTCCTCCGTCAAGATCGTCCCCGCCGTGGTGTCGTTCGTGGACATCGCCGGCATCGTCAAGGGCGCCAGCGAGGGTGCCGGGCTGGGCAACAAGTTCCTGGCGAACATCCGAGAGGCGGACGCGATCTGTCAGGTGGTGCGGGTCTTCGCCGACGACGACGTGGTGCACGTGGACGGTCGGGTCGATCCGATGGCCGACATCGAGACGATCAACACCGAGCTGATCCTGGCCGACATGCAGACCCTGGAGAAGGCGGTGCCGCGGCTGGAGAAGGAGGCCCGGACCAACAAGGACCGCAAGCCCGTGCTGGAGGCCGCGCAGCAGGCGCAGGTGATCCTGGACGGCGGCGCGACGCTGTTCTCGGCGCAGAGGAAGCTGGATCTGAGCCTGCTGCGCGAGCTCTCGCTGATGACGGCGAAGCCGTTCCTGTACGTCTTCAACGCCGACGAGAGCGTGCTCACCGACGAGGCGCGCCGGGCCGAACTGCGAGCTGCGGTGGCCCCGGCTGATGCGGTGTTCCTCGACGCCAAGGTGGAGTACGAGCTGCTCGAACTGGACGACGAGTCGGCTCTGGAGTTGCTCGAATCGGTCGGTCAGGACGAGCCGGGCCTGCACGCCCTCGCCCGGGCGGGCTTCCACACTCTGGGTTTGCAGACCTACCTGACGGCCGGCCTCAAGGAGTCTCGGCGCCTGGACGATCCACCAGGGGTGGACGGCGCCGCAGGCGGCCGGGGTGATCCACACCGACTTCGAGAAGGGCTTCATCAAGGCCGAGGTGATCTCGTTCGACGACCTGGTCGCCGCCGGGTCGGTCGCCGCCGCCCGCTCCGCCGGGAAGGCCCGGATCGAGGGCAAGGACTATGTCATGCACGACGGGGATGTCGTGGAGTTCCGCTTCAACGTGTAATTTCGCGGATCCCCATTGGTCTGGCACGCGCCCCTGCTCGCGGAGTCTCGCGCTATATATCTCTGCACCCGTGTTGTGATACCAGAGTGATACCATCACTGTATGGCGATGACTCTGCGATTGACTGACGAGCAAGAGCGCGCGCTCACGTTGCTCGCTGAGGCCGACGGCGTGAGTAAGCAGGAGGCTACGGTCCGCGCGATCGTCGAAACGGCCGCGCGACGAGTCCACGAGGTGAAGGTTCGCGACCTGTCGAGTGCGGCGCGAAGGCGATACGCAGATTTGCTCGACCGCCTCGGTCAGTGACTGAGAACGTCACGGAGGTCGAGTACCTCACCACGGAAGACTTGCTCTCGTTGACCAGTGATCTGGGCGTCGGGCCGGTCCGAGATGTGGGACTGCTCGACTCCGCGGCGCACCGCCCGACGACGTCGATCTTCGGTCGTGACGCCTACGAGTCGATCGACGAAAAGGCCTCCGTATTGCTGGAGTCGATCGTTCGGAACCATTCGCTCTTCGATGGGAACAAGAGGCTCGGGTGGCTCGCCGTGGCTGTGTTCTACGGCCTCAACAATGTCGAGTTCGATGCTCCGGACGACGACGCTTACGACCTGGTCATCGCGGTGGCTACCGGTGCGCTGTCCTACCGAACCGTCGCGACCAAGCTGGGTTCATGGCGGATGCACGCCGGCTGAAAGCAGATTCGGCCAGAAGGCTCGTGACGTTGCTCGGTACCGGAACGTGGTGGAGTTTCGCTTCAACGTGTGAATCGGAAGGTTTGCGCAGCTCAGGGGGGGTGAGACTGCGGTCCGCCTAAGAGCCCGACGTGGACCTGGTCTACGAGGCGTGCGCCCGGACCGCGGCTGCGGTGCATCGACCGGTGAACCCGACAATCCTTACCCCCGCGGAGTTCCCCGCATCCTTCGTCTTCCTGGACAACGTGCGCGGGCGGCCCGACGGTCGCCGTGATGGGGGAGCTCGCGCCGCGCTGACTCCGCTCACCCGCGTCCAGCGGGCGACGGTCCTTGTGTTGGCCGAGGCGCGATGTTCCGATGTCGTGCGAGCAGGGGCTGTCGTAGTCGGCGGATCTGCCCCACGCCCTCTTGTGACTGTCCGCGTGTCGGCGTTGCCGGGTAATCTCGGGGCCTGGTGAATCGCGCCCTCCAATCCTCCATCGAGGCCATGAGCGTCGATGAGCGCCTGTGTCAAGGGCCGCGAACATGCCTGGAGCTGGTCGAGTACATCGAGAGCACCGTCGAGTCCGAGCCGATCGAAGTAACTGACGATCAGAAGGCGACGCTCCGTTCTCGGGCCGCAGAGCTGCAGGCGGATCCTTCGATCGGGCTGACCTTGGGTGAACTGAAGACTCGGCTGGCTGCGCGCAGGGCGTGACTCGTCTACCTCTGGTCTTCCACCCGGGGTGGAAGACGACATCGCAGCGATCTATGACTGCTACGAGCAGTTCGATCCGGCGCTGCCTAGCCGATTTGACGTGCGGCTCGAGGAGCAGGTCGAGCGCGTCGGGATGTTCCCCGAGTCTGGGCATTCCCGTCCGAGTCATACCGTCGGAGGTCGCCGACGACGCCCGACGCTCCTGGGATCGCATTTCCGCAGTTCAGCCGGCGTTTGGCAGCACTCGGCGGTGACCAGAACCACCGAACCCCGGGTGATGTTCCGCTTCAACGTCCAGTGGCCGAGACGAGATCCCCCGAAACGAGCCCACCCCGGTCGGCTCGCCATCCGGCAGGGGGCGGATACGGTCTCACTCTGGTGTTCTGCTCGGTACTGACGGGTGCTCCGCTTTCGAACTGGAATCCAGTGCAGCGCGCGCAGCGCTGCACGTCGGGCAGGTAGTCCTGAAACCGCGGCGGCGGGCCGTGGGGCAGCCAGCGATGCCCAGCGTGACGGGTCAGGTGCGCGACGTCGATCTGCCAGGCCGACGCATCAGTGATGACACGGCTTGATGCTAGTTTTGATGCATGCGCACCACTTTGAACCTCGACGATGACCTTGTCAGGCGCGCTGCGGAGCTGACCGGCCGATCGGAGAAGTCCACGCTGGTGAGAATGGGCCTCGAAGCGCTGATCACGCAGGAGAGCTCGCGTCGGCTCGCGGCACTCGGTGGCACTGACGCGGGGGCCGCGGGGCCGTCGCGTCATCGTGCCTCGGCATGATCCTGGTCGACACCTCGATCTGGATCGACCACCTGCACCACTCCGAACCGGCGCTAGTCACCCTGTTGCGCGACGCGTCGGTATGCATCCACCCGATGATCATCGGCGAGCTGGCACTCGGGACGCTTCGGGATCGCAGTAGCTTCCTCGCGTTGCTCGCGGACCTGCCGAGTACCCCGGAAGCCAGTTCCGCCGAGGTGCTCCACTTCATCGAGACGAACGCGTTGTTCGGCGTCGGTTTGAGTTTGGTCGATGCGCATCTGCTCGCGGCGGTACGGCTGAGCGCGCGCGATCATTTGTGGACGCGTGATAGTCGCCTGCGGGCTGCCGCGGACGCACTCGGGGTCTCGGCCGACCTACCTTCATAACCCGTGCAGTCATGACTGCGACAGTACGACCGGGTCGCGCGTGCGGAGCCACGCCTTCAATCGGAGCCATCGATCGGAGCCCGCATTGACAGGGTCGTGCGTGGGATCCAACCCGGCGTAGCGCCTCGCCGAAACGGGCGGCCGTGGCTGGTGCTACGGTATGCTACATGAGGACGATCACGCACCGCGAGATGCGGAACAACAGCGGTGAGATTCTGCGTGCGGTCGCTGCCGGGGAGACGGTGCAGGTCACCAATAACGGGCAGATCGCCGCGGTGATCTCGCCGCCTTCCAGTGGTTCGCTGGATCGGCTGATTGCGCAGGGTCAGGCGCGACCGCCGCGCCGGAATGCTGCCGACTTGGGCACCATCCGGCGCCGTTCAGCGCAGTTGACGAGCGCCGAACTCGTCAATGACGCCCGAGGCCGTTGGTGATCTGCTACCTCGACACGTCGGCGGCGATGAAGCTGCTCGTCGAAGAATCGGAATCTGCGGCGATTGCGGCACTGCTGCAATCAGTCGACGACGAGCGGCGGCTGGTCGCGTCGTTCCTGTTGCACACTGAACTGCACTGTGCCGCCAACCGTCACCCGGACGACGTCGACATCAACTCGGTGGGCGTCGTGCTGGAAACCGTCCTCCTCATTGATCTGACCCGAGGCGACCTCATGACTGCGGGAACGCTCCCCGGGAGGTTGCGGTCGAACGACGCTCTCCATCTTGCAGTCGCGCTCCGCGTTGGTGCCGACGAGATGCTCACCTATGACGCGGAACTCGCCGCTGCCGCCCGAGCGGCGGGCATCGCCGTCGTGCAGCCGAGTTGATCATGTCCACCATCGTTTGGCGTGTCTCGCACGTACAAAGGCGCGCAGATCGTCAGAACGCGACCAGTCCTGTCGAACGCGAACGTCGCATCAGTCGCATATGAGTGGAACGGTCGCGTGTAGCACCGTGGCCCCGCTGCGAGCCCAGCGGCGGCGTAGGGGACGGGCCCAGCGGCGCGTACAGGACGAGCCCGGCGGCGCGTACAGGACGAGCCCAAGCGGCGGCGTACGGGACGCGGATCGGCGTCACCGGGAGTCCGGAACCGGCGGGGGTTGCCGGGTGAGCGCCGCGTGCAGCAGCGCCTGGGCCGACCAGGACATCAACGCGACCGCCTCGTCGCGGGACAGGTGCGCGACGTCGGTCTGCCAGGCCAGCGCTTCGATGCCGATCGTGCTGCGGATAGCCAGCACCAGCTGATGGATCTGCGCGTCGGAGAGTCGGTCACGCAGCGGAGCCAGCGCCTCCTCGATCCAGCCGATGGCCCTGCCCTGACGGAGCGGCAGCGCGGGCCGTTCGGCGGTGTCTTCGGCGAGTGACAACCGCAGCATGGTGCGCTGCTGGGCCTCGGTCCGAACGATCAGTTCGGTGAACGACGAGACGACTTGGGCGAGGCGTTCCGCCGGTTCCGCTGGCGGGTCGGCGGACAGCATCGACGTCACACCGGTTTCCGGATGCGCAGCCACCAACAGTGCGCGTTGGTTCGGGAAATACCGGTAACCCGCGGCCCGCGACACCCCTGCGGAAGCGGCGGCCTGTTCGATGGTCGGCGTCGTTCCGGCCGCGACCAAGGCCCGGGCGGCGGTCACCAGGGCGTCGCGCGTCCGTTGTTTCTGCTGGGTCCGACCGTTGGCCTCATAGGGGGTTGACACCCAGCCGACGATACTGCACTCTCATCATGAGACGTCCGTCTCACGAAGGAGTAGTTGCCATGACTGTCACCGAACCCGCCGTCACCACCAGTGCGACCGCCCCGATCATCCGAGCGGTCTCAGATGGACCCCGTCGGTGGTTCTACGGCGGCGGCGTCCACACCTGGAAGGCGACCGCAGAGGAGACCGGCGGCGCGTTCCTGCTGTTCGAAGACCAGATGGACGGTGGCAAGGCCACACCGTTGCACACTCACCCGGAGTCCGACGAGACGATGATCGTGCTCGACGGGGCGATCCTGATGCACATGGACGGCATCGACCACCGGATCGACGCGGGTGGCGTCGCGGTCGCCCCGCGCGGGGTGCCGCACGCTTTTCTGGTGTTGTCCGAGACGGCACGACTGCTCTGTCTGCACACGCCCGGCTGCTGCCAGGCGTTCTACTGGGACGCGAGTGAACCGATCGACCCGGATCACCCCACCGAGCAGCGGGTCGACTTCGCCGTGGTGCAGGCCTCTGCCGCGGCCAACGGGGGGATCGTCCTGCTCGGGCCGCCGCCGTTCAAGCATTCCTAGCCAGAGGTCCACGAGTGTTCGGCGTTCCGATCGGCCCGGTCCGGCCGCCGAAGGAGTCGCCGAACCCGGTCGAACAGCATCGCGGTGGTGATCCCGTGCTGCCGGCAGTAGTACACGGCGAGGCCGAACAGGCCGCAGAACACCAGCGCCGTCCGAATCGCGTTGGGCAGCACATTGCTCCCGACGGACCGCGGGGTGTTCATCGTCTCGGACACACTGACCCAGGCGAAGAACACCGAGCCGGTCGCCAGAAGATGCTGCCGCCAATCGGCGGGCAGACCGTAGAGCGCGAACAGAATGATCACCCAGGCCGCGTACCAGGGGTGGATGAACGCCGACAGCGACACCGCCGCGGCGAAGGCCAGCGCCAATCGCAGCAGCGGGTCGATCTCCCGCCGGGTCAGCATGATCCAGGCCACCAGCAGCACCATAACCCCCAGTGCGGCGGTCTTCACCAGCGACTTCACGAAATCTCCGTCGGTTCCGATCAGTCGGAAGAACCACCCGGACAGCGACGCGATCCAGTTGACCGGGGCGTACCAGTGCGCCACCGAACCCGGCGTCGCCAGCGCAGCCACCCAACCGAATCCGACGTTCAACGCGAAACCCAGGGCGGCCAGGATGCCGATCGCCAGGGCCGAGCAGGCCGCCCAGTAGCTGACGACGACGCGCATGGTGCGCTGCGGGCCGGCCCAGATGATGCCGATCACCGGCAGCGCGAGCAGTGCGATCGGTTTCACGCCGATGGCGCCTGCCACCAGCGCCACCGCGACCACCGGATGCCGGGTGAGCGCGTAGTAGACGGCGGCGACGATCATCGCCAGCATCAGGGCGTCATTGTGGCCGGCGACGACGAAGTTGAACAGGGTCACCGGACTCGCCGCGATGATCCACAGCATCCGCGCCGGATTGATCCCGCGGAGGACGGCGACGCGGTACGCGTAGTAGGCCATCCCGACGACCGCCAGCACCGCGATCAGTCGGAAAAGGGCAACGGCGATGACGGGTGAATCGTCCGCCGCCCCGACGACGAGCTTCTCGACACCGATGAACACCGGCCCGTAAGGCGTCTTCGTATTCGCCCACAGCGGGTCCACGCCTATGGCGTACCAGCCCAGCTCGGCGGCTATCCCCTCGATGTAGGGATTGATTCCGTTGAGCACCAGTCGACCCTGACCGACGTAGGCGAAGAGGTCCCGCGAGTAGAGCGGAACCGACAGGATCAGCGGCGCGGCCCAGGCCGCCGCCGCCCACAGCACGCTGCGCAGCGCACTCCGCGGGGACGGGTCGGTGCCGATCACTCGACCGAGCCGTATCCAGGCCGCGATCAGGATGAGCCCGCCGACCACCACGATGAAAGCGCTCAGATGCTGCAGCGCGGGCTGCGAACGCGGCCAGTCCAGGATCGGCCAGTCGCGAACCGTCGAGCCGGGCCCGATCCACCCGGCGCCAGTCGAGCCCACGGTGATCAACACCGCACCGACGATCCCGACCGCGATGGGTCTACTCGACGCTCGCGAATCCATGTCGTCCAGCATCTCAGCCCGGGCCGACCCCGGTGACGCCGAGGGGTCAACTGATGACCTGAGCGACGAATCGACTACCCGAAACCAGCTCGCAAAAAACCATTGACGTAACGCGATGGTCGCGCGCAGGATTCACTGCGTGATTCACCGAAAGGGAGCATTGACGATGGGGTCAACAAAGAACGGGTCTCGTTACGTGGGCACAGTGCGCCGCATGGTCGCTGCCGGCGCGCTGTCGACCGTCATCGTCACCGGGATGGGTTTATCAACGCCCGCCCGGGCATCCTCAGCACCCCCGCCGACGCCGGCCACCATCACCCTGGGTGTGTTCTCAAACAGCCTGCAGATGTTGGCGGCCGCCGATAAGGGCTTCTTCGCCGCCCAGCAATTGACGGTCAACGTCGCTGCAGTCAGTTCATCGACGCAGCAGTTCAATTCTTTGCGGATCGGTGCGTACGACATCGTGAGCACCTCGCCCGACAACGTGCTGAACTACCGGCTGAACGCGAGTAACGCGCTCCATCAGACGTTTCCGGTGCAGCTGATCGCCGGCACTCAGTACGCCGGCAACCTCTCGCTGGTCGGGCAACCGGGAATGACGTCGTTGACCGAGTTCCGCGGTACGACGATGGCGGTCGATTCGCCGTCCTCTGGCTTCGCCTATGTCCTGTATCGCATGTTGGAGAACGTCGGCCTGGTGAAGGACGTCGACTACACCGTCGTGCCGTGCGGGGGTGGCACGCAGCGATTCAACGCCCTCACGACCGGCGGTTGCACGGTCGGTGGCACCTATTTCCCCATCACCGGCGGCGCACTGCTCAACGGCCAGCAGGTCTTCAACATTCAGGCACTCGGGTATCCGGTGCTGCAGTCCATCCAGCAGGCGCCGGGCCTGGACCCGTACCTGGGTTCGGCCCTCGCCGCGACCGAGAGTTGGCTCGCCGGCCATCAGGACATCGCCGTGCGGTTCCTGGCGGCAACGCAGGCCGCCACCGACTGGACACTCGACCCGCGGAACAGAGACGCCGCGATCGCGGTCCTGACCGCCGCCGGTGCCACGGCGACTGCCGCCGAGCAGCAGTACACGCTCGACACCACGCAGGGGGTCGGGCTGATTTCCGATCTGACCGTTGACCGTTCGGCGCTGCGCACGGTGATTCAACTCCGCGCCGACTTCAACGGCTTCGATCAGCCGCAGAACGTGACCAGGTTGACGACGCCGGCGAGCGGTCTCTACGAGACCTCTTATCTGAAGGATGCGCAGAAGCTGCTGAAGGAGCAGGGTAAGTGACCTGACCCGTGGTGAGGCTGCGCTCGACCCGAAACCGGCCCGAACGGGCCGCGGGTCGGGACGGCTAGAGTTCAGTCCGACACGGGAGTCCGGTGCGCCGGGCTGAGAGAGCGACACGGAGTCGCTGACCGTCGAACCTGATCCGGATCATGCCGGCGCAGGGACGTCGAGTCTTTGGATCTCCCCCGTGCTTCCGGATCGAACGGAGCACTGTGCATCTCAGGCAGCACCTCAACCCGCAACTCCCGCCGCGACTGGCTCGACACCGCCGCAACCCGATCTGGCGGGGGCTTCTGCCGGTGGCCGTCGTGTTCAGCTTGGCCGCCTGCAGTTCCACCACGACGCCAGGCTCGACGGCCGGCAGTAGCGCGACCGGCACCCCCGCGGCGTCGGCATCGTCGGCGTCGTCTCGGCATCGTCTGCGGCATCGGTCGGGGGCGCGCCGGTCGGCAGCACCACCGTGACCCTGCTGACGCACAACAGCTTCGCCGTCGACCCCCGGGTGCTCGCCGACTTCGAGGCGTCGAGCGGCATCACGATCACCCAGCTCGCCGAGGAGGCGCTGCCCAACCAGTTGGTGTTGACCAAGGACAACCCGCTCGGCGACGTCGCGTTCGGGGTGGACAACACCTTCGCCTCCCGGGTTGTGGACGCCGGGGTGTTCGCCCCCTACCAGTCGCCGTTGGCGGGTAATGGTGCCGACGAATACGCCTTCGACGACTCGCACCGGCTCACCGCGATCGATTTCGGCGACGTCTGTGTGAATGTCGACCACACCTGGTTCCGCGACAAGGGTCTCACCGAACCCGCGACCTTCGGCGATCTGCTCAAGCCGGAATACAAGGACCTGCTGGTCGCCGAGTCGCCCGCCACCTCCACCACCGGGCTCGCCTTCCTGCTGGGCAGCATCGGCGCGGCGGGCATCGACGGCTGGCAGACCTACTGGACTGCGTTGCGCGACAACGGCGTCAAGATCGTCTCGGACTGGGACAGCGCCTATTACGTCGACTTCTCCGGTTCTGATGGCAAGGGTGAGCGCCCGTTGGTCGTCTCCTACGCCTCGTCGCCGCCGGCCGAGGTCGCGGAGGGGATGACCGAGGCGCCCACCGGCGTGCTGTTGGACACCTGTTTCCGGCAGATCGAGTACGCCGGGGTGTTGGCCGGAGCCAAGAACGAGGCGGCCGCCCAGAAGGTCGTCGACTTCTTCCTGTCGCCGCAGTTCCAGGCCGGCCTGCCGGAGGCCATGTACGTGTACCCGGTGGACTCGTCCGCACCGTTGCCGGCGGACTGGGCGAAATACGCGCGGGTCGCCGACAACCCGATCTCGGTGGATCCGGCGACGATCACCGCGAACCGCGACCAATGGATCCAGCAGTGGTCCGACCTGGTGCAGGGCTGAGCCCGATGCCGAGCCGCGGATGACCGTCGGGCTGTCGCCGATCCGGGTTCCGGCCGAGTCCGTGCGCAACGGCACGGCTCGCCGGGATCGGTCGGCCGCCCGCGGGCGACGGCTCGGACTCGTCGTCGCCGGCCTGATCCCGGCTGTCGCCTTCGGTGCCTTCTTCTTCTACCCGGTGATCTCGCTGATCGGGCGCGGCTTCACCGGCCCGCAGGGAATCGACGTCGGCGCCTTCGCCGACGTCTTCGCACGCAGTAGGTTTCAGCGGATCCTGGTGTTCACCGTCGGGCAGGCCGCCGCGTCCGCGGGCCTCGCGATCGCGTTCGGCGTGCCAGGTGCGTATGTGTTGTACCGCTGCCGGTTTCGCGGTCAGACCGCGCTGCGTGCACTGATCACCGTGCCGTTCGTGCTGCCCACTGTGGTGGTCGGGCTGGCGTTTCGCAGCCTGTTCGCCGACGGTGGACCGCTCGGATCCTGGGGGATGGACGGCAGTCTCACGTCGATCCTGCTGGCCCACCTGTTCCTGAACTACGCGATCGTGGTGCGCGCGGTCGGCGCGACCTGGGCGCATCTGGACCGGCGACCCGAGGATGCGGCACGCTCGCTGGGCGCCGGACCGATCCGGACCTTCCTGACCATCACCGCACCCGCGCTGGGCCCGTCGATCGCCGCGGCCGCCGTGCTGGTGTTCCTGTTCTGCGCGACCAGCTTCGGCATCATCGTCATCCTCGGGAATGCTCAGTTCTCCACCCTGGAGACCGAGATCTACCGGCAGACCACCGAGCGGTTGGATCTGCGCACCGCGTCCGTGCTGTCGGTGGCACAGATCGCGATGGTCAGCGCTGTGCTGGGGGTGGCGGCGTGGCTGCGCCGCCGGACCGAGACCACCCAACGCTTCCGCGCCGCAGCGGACGCGCAGCGACCGCTGCGCCGTGCCGACGCCCCGGCGATGCTGATGACCGCCGTCATGGGGGTGGTTTTGCTGACGCCCATGGGGTCCCTGGTCCTGCGATCGTTGCAGACCGGCGACGGCTGGGGGTTCGGGAATTATCGGGCGCTGGCAACCAGCGGCTCGGGTCGGCTCTTCCTCGTCACCGGTTGGCAGGCCCTGGGCAACTCGGTCCGCACCGCGGTGGTCGCCGCTGTCCTGGCGCTCACCGTGGGCGTGCTGCTGTCGCTGGTGCTGGCCCGCAAGCCGCGAGAACGAGGTCGGCGGCGAATGATCAGCGTCCTCGACGGTTTGTTCATGCTCCCGCTGGGTGTCTCCGCGGCGACGGTGGGCTTCGGATTCCTGATCGCGCTCGACACACCTCCGCTGGATCTGCGGACATCGCCGCTGCTGGTGCCGATCGCGCAGGCACTCGTGGCGACCCCGCTGGTGATCCGGTTGATCCTGCCCGCGCTGCGCGGCGCCGACGATCGGCTGCGGCAGGCGGCAGCCGTGCTCGGCGCCGGGCCCTTTCGCGTCTGGCTGACCGTCGACCTGCCGCTGATGGCGCGAGCACTCGGCGGGGCGGCGGCCTTCGCCTTCGCGGTGGCACTCGGCGAGTTCGGCGCCACCAGCTTTCTCAGCAGACCCGATGCGGCAACGCTGCCCATCGTGATCGGCAAGTTGATCTCCCGACCGGGGGCCGGCAACGCGGGCATGGCCTTCGCGGGCGGTGTGGTGCTGGCACTGCTGTGTGCGGCGGCCGTGCTGGTCGTGGATCGATGGGGGAGTCGGCGTCGCACCGACGCGGCGATCGGTGTTCTGGTGTGATCACCGTCACCTCCGACCCGCCCGGAATCGACACTCGGGTGGCGCCGCTGCTCACCGTCGAGAATGCACGGATCAGCTTCGACGGCGTCGATGCCGTTCGCGACGTGAGCCTCACGGTGGACACCGCCGAGGTGGTGGCTTTGTTGGGTCCGTCGGGCTGCGGCAAGTCGACCCTGCTCCGCGGGATCGCCGGCCTGGAGCCGCTGACGGCCGGGCGCGTCCTGCTGAACGGGTCCGACCTGGCCGGCGTGCCGGTCTTCCGGCGGTCGTTCTCGTTGATGTTCCAAGACGGCGCCTTGTTCGCCCATCGCAGCGTCGCGGCGAATATCGGTTACGGACTCCAGATCGCCGGCGCCGACCGGGCGCTGATCCGCCGTCGGGTACGGGAACTGCTGCACCTGGTGGGGTTGGAGGGGTTCGGCGAGCGCAGCGTGGCCACACTCTCCGGGGGCCAGGCGCAGCGGGTGGCGTTGGCCCGCGCCTTGGCTCCGAATCCGCGGTTGCTGCTGCTGGACGAACCACTCGCCGCTCTGGACGCCGCGCTGCGTGAGCAATTACTGGTGGATCTACGCCGCATTCTGGCGGAGACCGCGACCCCCACCGTATTCGTGACTCACGATCAGGACGAGGCATTCGCCATCGCCGACCGGGTCGCGCTGATGCACGACGGCCGAATCCGGCAGCAGGGCACGCCGCGAGACGTCTGGCGACACCCGGTCGACGCCTGGTCGGCTCGGTTCGTCGGCTACACCACCATCCTGGATCACGCCGGATCCGCGGTGCTGCGGCCCCTGCTGCCAGTCGGACTCGGCGCGGCTGCCACGGGTCCATTGGCAGTTCGGCCGAGTGCGTTCTGGCTGGACCCTGAGGGAGCCTTCACGGGACGGCTGCTCAGCGCGGTCCCCGGCCCGGACCGCTCACTGCTGATCCTCGACGTCGACGGGATCGGACCGGTCCACGCACTGGGGGCGGACGTTCCGGGCTCATCGGACGACCGCGCGCTCGACCAGTACGGGGTGGCGCCCCGGCTCGGCGCGTCCGTGCGGGTGCGGTTCAACGCCGCCGGTGCCGCCGCGCTGCCGATCGGCACGGAGCACGACGAATTCGAGTAATACGAGTGATACGACGAATTGGTAGATTACGACGATTGCGCCGAGCATGCACTCGTGGACGTGTCACGGCACCGGGCCGAGAAGTGTGACGACGTCATATCCGCTCCCGGCGCGGGTGACGGTCTCGGTCATGGGATCCTTCGGTGATGAGCTGGCAGGCGATCCCGCTGCGCGCGGCGGCCGTCGCCGACCGGACGCCCGAGCTCGTCGATGCCACACTCCGTCGAATCGAGTGGTGGCAACGGGTGGCCACAGCGCTCGGATACCAACTGCGCCTCCCCGATCCCACTCCGGCCGGCGACGGAACCGAGTGGACCGAGGGTCGCCGGCTTCGCATCGACCGACTCGGCGACCGGCTGCGGCCGCAGTCCAGACACCGGGCCGTAGTACGGATCGGGCCGCGCGGACTGCCGGTCTTCGAGGTCCGTACCGGGCCCGCCACCGGTGGACGCCTGACCGTCACCGTGGCCGAGACCGGTGCCGGGCTGCTGGTCACCGCGGAGTTCACCAATCCACACCGCGGCGGCGGCGCAGGTGAACGGATGCTCGGCGTCTGGCAGGCGCGGCATCGTCGGTCGGTGGTGTGGGCGCTGCGGATGCTGGTGGGCATGGTGGTCCTCGACCAACATCAGACGTCAGTGGTCGTGGCAGGCGCCGTGATCCGCGACCGCACGGTCTTGGCCGCTCGACGCAGCCACCCGCCGGCGCTGGCCGGATGTTGGGAATTCCCCGGTGGCAAGGTCGTCGCGGGCGAGACCGCGGAGTCGGCGTTGCGTCGGGAGCTCGCCGAAGAGCTGGGCATCCAGGCCGAGGTGGGTCCGCAGCTGGGCCCGGAGATCAGTCTCGACGTCGAGCTGGTGCTCCGCCTGTATCGGGTGACGTCAGACGGGGTGCAGCCGACCCCGCGTGAACATGACGAGATCCGTTGGCTGGGCGCGGACGACCTGGGCTCGGTCAGTTGGCTGGACGCGGATCGCAAGCTGCTGCCGGTCGTCCGGCGCGAGCTTGATGCCAACGGCTGACTCATACATTCGAGGCGATTTCCATCCGGCTGACGACCTTCGTCGCTGCGGGTGTGCTACCAACACGTAACAACTCATCGACTGGAGCCGCCGATCGGCTGACGCGAGACGCGTCCGTGGCAGGATGCGGGGGTAATCCGCTCAGCCGTCCGGTGTGCCACCGGGGCTGCAGCAGGCCTCAGCAGCGCAGTGAAATGCCGCAGAAGATGGAGCAGCACGTGATCCTTCGCCGTGTCAGCAGTAACCCGGCCACCCGCGCCACCCGCTCCCTGGTCGTCGCCGCGACGGCGGCCGCGGCGCTCGTACTCACGGGTTGCGCGCCGGACGCGACGCCGGCGGCCTCGTCGTCCACATCGACGTCCACATCGACGTCTGGGTCGGCCCCTTCGTCCGAATCAGCGGTCGCCTCGTCGCCGGAGGGCTCCACGTCCGGTGTCCCGGCCGCCGATGTCGCGGAGGCCACCGCTGCTCTGGTGGCGCCCGGCAAGCTGACCGTCTGCACGCACCTGCCCTACCCGCCGTTCCAGTCGAACGACGACAGCGGTAAGGCTGTCGGCTTCGACGTCGACATGATGCAGCTCGTCGCCGATGTGCTCGGTGTCGAACAGGCGATCGTGGACACGCCGTTCGAGGGCATCAAGTCCGGACAGGACCTGAACACCGGCAAGTGCGACATCGCCGCGGCCGGGATGACGATCAACGCCGATCGGCAGAAGGTGATCCTGTTCTCCGAGCCGTACTTCGCGGCCACTCAAGCGTTGCTGGTTCGCGCCGATTCCGGCATCACCGGGCTGGCGAACCTCAAGGGCAAGCGGCTCGCGGCGCAGGCGTCCACCACCGGACTGGCCTACGCCAACGCGCACAAGGACGAGTTCGGGTACGAGGTCGTCGAGTATCCGGACTTGTCCTCGGAGACCCAGGCCCTGACCACCAACCAGGCGGACGGGGCGATCAACGACCTGCCGGTCTGGGGGAATTACATGAAGACGAACCCCGGTACGACGTCGATCGCCATCCAGTTCGACACCGGCGAGCAGTACGGGTTCGGCATGAAGTTGGGCAATACCGCTCTCAAGACGGTGGTCGACTCCGCAATCGAACGGGCGAAGTCGGACGGCGCCTATGACGCGCTGTACAAGCAGTGGATTGCAGACGTGCCGGCAGCCTGACCCCGGCCGAGGGGTCGGCGGGGGTGGTCGCGATGCGGCCGCCCCGGCCGACCGTCGGTCCAGGCGGGGACCATCGGGCGTCGCGTTGGTCGGGTCTCGTCGGTCAGGTCTCGTCCATCAGGACGGCGAGTCCCCGGGCGTCGAGTCCGGTTGGCAACCTTGAGGGAGGTGGGGCCGATGGCAACACTGAGCCGTCGTCAGCGCGCACGAACTGTTCGCGGCGTCCAGTACGGCGTGCTGGTGGCGGTGATCATCGCAATCGCCGTACTGGCGGACTGGCATCAGTTCGGGCAGGCGTTCTTCCGGTCCGATCTGGTAGCCCGGATGTGGCCGCGAGCGGTGACGATCGGCATGATCAACACGATCGTCTACACGTTGTTGGCGTTCGTCTGGGCGTTCGTGTTCGGCCTCGTCCTCGCCCTGATGAAGCTGTCGCAGATCGCTCCGTACCGGTGGATCGCCACCGCTTACGTCGAGCTGTTCCGCGGTCTGCCCGCGCTGGTCGTGCTGTTCATGGTGGCCTACGGTCTGCCGAACGCCTTCCCCGGATTCCACTTCCCGTCCTTCGGCATCCCGGGCGGTGACTTCTACTTCCAGGTGATGGTCGGCCTCGGACTGACCGCCGCGGCGTACATGGCGGAGACGTTCCGGGCGGGCATCCAGGCTGTTCCCAAGGGTCAGGTCGAAGCCGCGCGCACCCTCGGGATGTCGGCCGGCCGCACCACCCGCACGATCGTGATCCCGCAGGCATTCCGCATCGTGATTCCCCCGCTGACCAACGAGATCATCCTGCTGATCAAAGACTCGTCGTTGGTGTACGTGCTCGGAGTGACGGCGAATCAGTACGAGTTGACCAAGTTCTCTCAGGACTTCCTGAATCGTTCGGTCAATCCGACTCCGCTGATCGTCGGCGGCGTGCTGTACCTGGTCATCACCCTTCCGCTCTCCCAGCTGGTGCGCCGGCTGGAAGTCCAATTCGCAAAGGCCAGGTGATCTCGGTGAGCACGGGAGGCGCGGGGAGTACGGGAGGCGCGGGAAGCACGGCGGCCGGCGCGCCGGCGATCTCGATTCGCGGCTTGAAGAAGTCGTTCGGCAGCATCGAGGTGCTCAAGAGCATCGACCTCGACATCGCGCAGGGTGAAGTGGTCTGTGTGATCGGCCCGTCAGGCTCGGGGAAGTCCACCCTGCTGCGGTGCGTGAACCTGCTGGAGACGCCCACCGCCGGGAAGGTGTTCGTCGGCTCCGACGAGATCACCGATCCCGATGTCGACATCGACGCGGTGCGGCGGCGGATCGGGATGGTGTTCCAGGGGTTCAACCTGTTCCCGCACCTCTCGGTGCTGCGAAATCTCACCGTCGCGCAGACCACGGTGCTCAAGCGGTCGAAGGCGGAGGCCGACGCGGTCGCTCGACGGAACTTGGAACGGGTCGGGATGACACACAAGGCCGACGCCTTCCCCGCCCAGCTCTCCGGCGGGCAGCAACAGCGGGTCGCTATCGCCCGCTCGTTGTCGATGACACCCGATTTGATGCTCTTCGACGAGCCCACCTCGGCGCTGGACCCGGAATTGGTGGGGGAGGTGCTCGCGGTGATGAAGAGCCTGGCCAAGGAGGGGATGACCATGATGGTCGTCACCCACGAGATGTCTTTCGCCCGCGACGTCGCCGACCGGGTGGTCTTCATGGACGGCGGCTACATCGTCGAGCAGGGGACCCCGGCGGACGTGATCGGTGACCCGCAGGAGGAGCGCACCCAGTCGTTCCTGTTCCGGGTGCTCAACCCCACTCGGGTCGAGGAGGGCGACGAGTACGCCGCCCCGCCGGCCCCCGGCCGGGTGACCCGCGGGCACTTACCCGATCGTGCGCTCGACCCGCACCTGCCGGACCTCTGACCCTCCGACCAGCTGGTTTCGGCGTGATTGTGTTCGGCAGGCGAACACAATCACGCCGAAACCGGGGGGCGGGTATCGCTAGTGCGGGTCCGGAACGGACCTTTCGAGGTCGGCCAGTTCCTCCTCCGGGCGCGGCGGGATGGTCTCGTCGACCTCCAACACCTCGAGCGGGGCGTGCGAGAAGTCCCGGTTGGACTGATCGGTGAACGGTGTGGTCGGCGGCTCGACGGCGCCGAGGATGGGGTCGGTCATCCACCCATTCTTCCCGCTCTGCAGGGGTGCGCACGTGCGGCCGCCCGATTCGAAGGGATGGCCGCGATCGAGGATCACCCTCGGCAGCCACCCGGTGAGCCGCGCAGCCGGTAAACTCGGGTGGCTGCGCTGTTCGGCTCCGCCGGTGGTTGTGGCTCTTCCGACCACCCGTTGCGCTCACTGTGCACCTCGTCAGAGTGTGCATTAACCCGAGCGCATCCGCCCGAGCACCGTCATCCGACGAGCGACTGCCGCTCGCCATCACCCACCGGGAGTACCCGCACGTGACCCGCCAGACCCGCAATGACCTGCGCAACGTCGCCATCGTGGCGCACGTCGACCACGGCAAGACCACCCTCGTCGACGCCATGCTCTGGCAGTCCGGCGCGTTCCGCATCGGCAGCGAGAAGACCGATCGGGTGATGGACTCCAACGATCTGGAGCGCGAGAAGGGGATCACCATCCTCGCCAAGAACACCGCCGTGCGGCGACGCAACTCCGACGGCAGCGACATGGTGATCAACATCGTCGACACCCCCGGTCACGCGGACTTCGGCGGCGAGGTCGAACGCGCGCTGATGATGGTCGACGGCGTGGTGCTGTTGGTGGACGCTTCGGAGGGGCCGCTGCCGCAAACCCGGTTCGTGCTCCGCAAGGCGTTGCAGGCGAACCTTCCGGTGGTGCTGGTGATCAACAAGACCGACCGCCCGGATGCGCGGATCGACGAAGTCGTCGACGAGACCTACGCGCTGTTCCTGGACCTGGACGCCGACGATCATCAGATCGAGTTCCCCATCGTCTACTGCGCATCGCGGGCGGGGCGCGCCTCGATGAACAAGCCGGGCAACGGCGAGATGCCCGACCACGAGAACCTGGACCCGCTGTTCGACACCCTGTTGGCCACCATCCCGGCCCCGACCTACACCCCGGACGCGCCGCTGCAGGCCCAGGTCACGAACATCGACGCCTCGCCGTTCCTCGGCCGGATCGGCATGTGCCGGATCATCGAGGGCACGATCCGCAAAGGCCAGCAGGTGGCCTGGATGAAGTTGGACGGCACTGTGGCTCGGACCAAGATCACCGAGCTGCTGATCACCGAGGCGCTGGACCGGGTTCCCGTCGAGTCCGCATACGCCGGCGACCTGATCGCAGTGGCCGGGATGGCCGAGATCACCATCGGTGAGACGCTGGCCGACCCGGAGAACCCGGTCGCGCTGCCGCCGATCACCGTCGACGAGCCGGCCATCTCGATGACGGTCGGCATCAACACCTCGCCGCTGGCCGGCCGGGACGGCGGCAGCAAGTTGACCGCCCGCCAGGTGAAGAACCGGCTCGACGCCGAACTCGTCGGCAACGTGTCCATTCGGGTGCTCAACACCGAACGCCCGGACACCTGGGAGGTCCAGGGCCGAGGTGAACTGGCGCTGGCGATTCTGGTCGAGACCATGCGCCGCGAGGGCTTCGAGTTGACCATCGGCAAGCCGCAGGTGGTCACCCGCGAGGTGAACGGCAAGCTGCAGGAGCCGTTCGAGCGGCTGACCATCGACGTCCCCGAGGAGTACCTCGGTGGGGTAACCCAGCTGATGGCGGTCCGCAAGGGCCGGATGGAGACGATGACCAACCACGGCACCGGCTGGGTGCGGCTGGAGTTCCACGTGCCGTCCCGCGGTCTGATCGGCTTCCGCACCGACTTCCTGACCGACACTCGCGGCACCGGCATCGCGTCGGCGATCTTCGACGGCTACGGCCCGTGGGCCGGTGCGCTGCGCGGTCGCCCCACCGGCTCGCTGGTCGCCGATCGCCCGGGCAAGGCGACCCCGTTCGCCATGTTCGCCCTGCAGGAGCGTGGCTCGATGCTGATCCCGCCCACCGCCGAGGTCTACGAGGGCATGATCGTCGGTGAGAACTCACGCGCCGACGACATGGACGTGAACATCACCAAGGAGAAGAAGCTCACCAACATGCGCCAGTCCAGTGGTGACGAACTGGTCCACCTGGTGCCCTCGCGGGCGCTGTCGCTGGAGCAGGCGCTCGAGTTCTGCGCCGACGACGAGTGCGTCGAGATCACCCCGATCGCCGCCCGGATTCGCAAGGTCGTGCTCAACGCCAACGAACGGGCTCGGACGCGCGCTCGGAGCAAGTCGCAGGTCTGATCCGAACTCGGTCCGGACGGTCGAGGGCGGGCACGATCCGCCTTCGGCCGGTTCCTGCCTAGGGTGAACCGGTGCCCGTGACACGTTGCCGCCCGCTCTGCCGGCGCGAGCGACGGCGTCGCACGGCGTCGTCCCGCGGCGACGCCGCTGCTCGTCGTGGTGTTGGTGCTACTCGCCGCCTGCACCCCGCCCAATCTGCCGCCACCGTTACCGCCCGAGACCACCGCGACGGGGACCGATGCGCCGACTCCGCCGGCCTACGAACAGGTCGCCATCGGGATAGACCCTGATCTGCGCGGATTCAACCCGTATCTGGCCGCTCAGTATTCGCCCGCGGGTGCGGCGATCAGCTCGCTGGTCCTGCCCAGCGTGTTCGAGCCCGGATCGACCGGTCCGACCGACACCCCGACCGAGCTGGTGGACAGCGTCGTCGTGACGTCGGAGGATCCGTTCACGGTGACCTATCGCCTCAACCGGGCCGCGGCCTGGTCGGACGGCACACCGATCGCCGCGGAGGACTTCAATTATCTGTGGCAGCAGCTGATCAGCACCCCCGGTGTAGTCGGCGCGGGTGGATATCAGCTGATCACCTCGATCCAGTCGCTCGACGCCGGCAAGACGGTGGCGGTGACATTCAGCCATCCGTTCGCCGACTGGCGCACGCTGTTCTCCCCGCTGCTCCCGGCCAGAACGCTCAAGGACGCCCCCGGCGGCTTTGCGACGACGCTGACCACTGGGATTGCGGTGGCCGGAAGCCGGTACCGACTGGACGGCTACGACCCCGTCATCGGTCAGGTCACGCTGGTGCGCAATGACAAGTACTGGGGTGCGCCGACTGCGACCCAACCGGTGGTCTTCCGGGCCGGTGACCCCGCCGACCTCGTCGGATCCTTCGGGCGGGGTGACCTGCAGGCGTTGTATCTGTGGCCCGGGGCGGACGTCGCGGCGTCGCTCGATGCGCTGGGCACGGAGGCTCGGCTGGTGAGGGTTCCCCTGCCGACCACCGTCGACTTGCGCTTCAACACCGCCGACGGACATCCGACCAGCGACCGCGCGATTCGGCGGGCCGTGACCGCGGCGCTGGATCCCGCGGCGGTGCGAAAAGCTCTCAGCGCGCAGAACCCCAGCGCGGCCCCGGAGGTCGATTCGAGAGTGCGGCTCGGCGGGTCCACCTCGTCCGGTACGAAGGATCCCGCCGCGGCCGACTCGATGCCGACCACCGCGAATCCCGGTGTCGCCGACGCGGCGTTCCGGGCCACGGGTCGCGACCGCGCCGGTCTGTACTTCGCCGATTCCGCCGGCGCCGTGCTGACCTTGATCCTGGGCTACCCCCTCGGAGACCTCCGTGCCGCGGCCGGGGCCACCGTGATCCGAAGTCAATTGGCGCAGGCGGGTGTCCTGGTCAACCTGGTCGCGCTGCCGACCGCTGTCCTCACCGCGTCGCTGACCAGCGCTTCCGTCCCGGACCTGGTGCTGGTGCAGCAACCGCGCGGACCCTCTGATGCGGCGACGGCGATCGCGGCGTCCGACTGTTTCCCTGCGGCGGAGCCGTTCGGGCAATCGGTTGAACCGACCACCTCCGGCCCTGACGCGAGTGGTGTGTCCGGCTTCAGCGGTTCTTCGTCTCCTGCCACATCGCCTGCTGGGACCTCTCCCGCCGCAGGGTCGAGCTCTGCGGTGTCGAGCTCTGCAAGGTCGGGCTCTGCGGGCTCTGCGGGCTCTGCGGGCCCTGGGGGGTCCCGCGGGGACGCGGCCGGCGAGGGGTCACCCGCCGGATGCACCGACGATTTCGTGTCGACGTTGATCTCGTACGCGGCGGGGGAGGATCGCGCCGACGCGGTGGACGCCGCGCTGTGGAATCGGTTGGACGTGCTTCCGATCGCGGAGCCGGTCGCCGTCCTGGCGCTGAGAGCCGGCCTGACCGGTGCCCCCGTTCCGACGCTGCCAGGCCTGCTGTGGGGTGGGCCGCTCAGCCGGATGCCGTATTGGCCGTCGGTCAGATGATGCGGTCGATGACCCGCTCGGGTGGCGGTGATCCAGCAGAAGGAAGCGTGTCGAAGCGCTCGGTTACCCGCCCGTGTCCGGCCGGGTGTTAAGTGGACGGCGCGCACACCGCGTTACAGAAAGGAAGGGCCCATGGGTTACCAACCCCGATCAGCCTGGATGAAATCGATCGCCGTTGCGGCCGCCGCGAGTCTGACCCTCGCCGCCTGCAGCAGCGCTTCCAACGCCCCCGCGTCGAGTTCGTCGTCGGAGCGGCGAAACCCCCTCGGCAAGCACGGGCATTGTGACGGCGTACAGCACCGAGCCGCAGAATCCGTTGATCCCCACCAACACCACCGAGACCGGTGGCGGCCGAGTCGTCACCCTGCTGTTCGCGGGCCTCGTGTATTACGACGTCGAGGGCAATCCGGTCAACGAGGTGGCGGATTCCATCGAGTCCACTGATGGTCAGACTTGGGACATCAAACTGAAGAGCGGTGAGAAGTTCACCAACGGTGATCCGGTTACCGCGGCCTCCTTCGTCGATGCCTGGAACTACGGCGCGCTGTCCACGAACGCCCAGTTGAACGCGAACTTCTTCGCCCCGATCGACGGATACGACGCGGTGTCCGCATGCGGCGCGACCAATGAGGCCGGCGACTGCACCACCCCGGCGCCGACCGCGCAGACCATGTCCGGGCTGAAGGTGGTGTCCGACACCGAGTTCACAGTGCAGCTGGTGAGCCCCCAGGCCGACTTCCCGCTGCGACTCGGCTACAGCGCCTACATGCCGCTGCCGAAGGAGGCACTCGCCGATCCGAAGACGTACGGAGAGACCCCAGTTGGTAACGGTCCTTACAAGCTGACGACGTGGCAGCACGGGGCCAAGATCGATCTGGTGCCGAATCCCGACTACAACGGCGGGCGCAAGGCCAAGAACGGCGGCGTGAGCTTCATGTTCTACACCGGCTACGAGCCCGCGTACGCAGACCTCCTCTCGGACAACCTGGACGTCATCGACTCCATCCCGCCGGGCGCGATCAGCTCCTTCCAGACCGATCTCGGCAGCCGGGCGATCAACCAGCCCTATGCCGGGATCAGCTCCTTCGTGATTCCCTACAGCCTCGCGCATTTCAGCGGTGACGAGGGCAAACTGCGTCGTCAGGCGATCTCGATGGCGATCAACCGCGACCAGATCACCAAGGTGATCTACGACGGCACCCGTGCTCCCGCGAAGGACTTCACCTCGCCGGTGCCTCGCCGGTATTCAAAGAGGACCTGGTCGGCAGTGAGGTGCTGGCCAACAACCCCGAGAAGGCCCGTGAGCTGTGGGCGCAGGCGGATGCGATCAGCCCCCTGGTCGGGCACCTTCGAACTGGCCTACAACGCGGACGGCGCCCACAAGGAGTGGGTCGAAGCGGTCTCCAACGACCTGAAGAACAACCTGAAGATCGAGGCGCAGCCCAAGCCGGTCGCCACCTTCGGCGAATTCCGCACTCAGATCACCGGCAAAACGATCGGCGCCGCGTACCGCAACGGATGGCAGGCGGACTACCCGTCCATCTACAACTTCCTGCAGCCGCTGTACACCACCGGTGCCGGTTCCAACAACGGCGGCTACTCCAATCCCGCGTTCGACGACCTGGTGAAGAAGGGTGCCTCCGCCGCCAGCGTGGAGGAAGCGCTGACGACCTTCCAGTCGGCGGAGGAGATCCTGTTACAGGACATGCCGGCGATCCCGCTATGGAACTCCAACTCCACCGGCGGGTACTCCGACGAAGGTCTCCAACGTGACCTTCGACTGGCATAACGTGCCGATCTACAACGACATCACCAAGAACTGAAAGTCAGTTGAGTAATCCACGGCCGCGTAGGCCGGGGCCGGACACGTCGCCATCGTGTCCGGCCCCGCCGAAGCGGCCGGTAGGCTTGAGCCGTCAACCACCGATTGGAAGGCAGCCGACCATGCTGTGGTACATCGGGCGGCGGCTGGTGGCGGCGATCCCGGTCTTTCTGGGCGCAACGCTGCTGATCTACGCGATGGTCTTCCTGCTGCCGGGTGATCCGGTTGCCGCGCTCTTCGGCGACCGGCCGGTGAACCCCGCCGTCGCCGCCCAGATCCGGTCCGAGTATCACCTCGACAAGCCGTTCATCGTGCAATATCTGCTCTACCTGAAGGGCGTCTTCCAGCTCGACTTCGGGAAGAACTTCGCAGGCCGCCCGGTGCTCGATCTGCTCAAGCAGGCGTTCCCGGTGACCATCAAGCTCGCCCTGTTCGCGCTGCTGATCGAGGCGGTGTTCGGGATCCTGATCGGGGTCGTGGCGGGTCTGCGTCGGGGCGGTCTCTTCGACAGCACCGTGTTGGTGGCGAGCCTGGTGATCATCGCGATCCCGGTCTTCGTCCTTGGATTCGTCGTCCAGTTCGTCTTCGGCATCAAGCTCGGCTGGGTGAGTCCCACGGTCGGCCCCAACGCCGCCGTCGGCAAGCTGATATTGCCCGCGGCGGTACTGGGCGCGTTGTCCCTGGCCTACGTCCTGCGACTCACCCGTCAGTCGGTGTCGGACAACATGACGGCCGACTTCGTTCGCACCGCCCGCGCCAAGGGGCTCTCTCAGCGGCGGACCGTCGTGGTGCACGTGCTCCGCAACTCGCTGATCCCGGTGGTGACCTTCCTCGGTGCAGACCTCGGCGCCCTGATGGCGGGCGCCATTGTGACCGAGGGGATTTTCAACGTGCAGGGCGTCGGTCGACTGCTGTACGAATCGATTTTGCGCGGTGAGTCCACGACGGTGGTCTCCGTGGTCACCGTCCTGGTGCTGGTGTACGTCGCGGCCAACCTGTTCGTGGATCTGCTGTACGCAGTACTCGACCCGAGGATTCGCTATGCCTGAGCCGTTCTGCCTGAGCAGTTTCATGTCTGGGACCGTCATGTCTGGGACCGTCAGGTCCGAGGACCGTGATGTCTGAACACGAGATCCCGGCGGGGGTGCCGCTCGGGGCCAAGCCCGGTCAGCTGCACTACTTGGCCGACCCGGAGGAGACCCCGCTGCTGGCGACGGACGCGATGGCCCAGAGTGCCGCACCGCGGAACCTGTACCAGGACGCCTGGCGCAGCCTGCGACGCAACCCGATCTTCCTCGTCTCCGCGGTCCTGATCGTGCTGATCATGGTGGTGGTGGCGGTCCCCAGCCTGTTCAGCGCCGTCTCGCCCACCGCCTGCAACCTCGGGCTCAGCCTGCAGGAGGGGGCCCCCGGGCACCTCTTCGGCTACGACAAGCAAGGTTGCGACATCCTCTCCCGCGTCGTGCACGGGGCGCGCGCCTCGGTCACCGTGGGGGTGGCCACCACCCTCTTGGTCGTGCTGATCGGCGGCACCTTCGGGGCGCTGGCCGGTTTCTTCGGCGGCTGGTTCGACGCGGTGCTGTCCCGCATCACCGACATATTCTTCGCGGTGCCGCTCATCCTGGCCGCCATCATCTTCGTGCAGATGTTCCGCAGCTCCACCTCGATCTGGCGAGTCGTGCTGGTGCTCGCCGCGTTCGGTTGGCCACAGATGGCCAGAATCACCCGCGGGGCGGTGATCTCGGTGAAGAACTCCGACTTCGTCACCGCGGCCACGGCGCTCGGGGTGTCCCGGTTCCGCAATTTGTTGCGTCACGTGATCCCCAACGCGCTGGCACCCATGATCGTCACCGCCACCGTGTCGCTCGGCACATTCATCGTCGCCGAGGCGACTCTGTCCTTTCTGGGGCTGGGTCTACCGCAGGGTGTGATGAGCTGGGGAAACGACATCTCGGCCGCACAGAATTCGCTCCGCGATCGGGCCTCGGTGTTGCTGTACCCGTCCGGCGCGCTGGCGTTGACCGTCCTGAGCTTCATCCTGCTCGGCGACGCCGTCCGTGAGGCGCTGGATCCGAAGGCGAGGAAGCGGTGACCGTATTCCCCGAAGCGGGTGTGCCGCGGCCCGACCAGCCCCGCGCCACCGGGCCCGGCAGGCCGGGGTTGCCGACCATGGAGCCGGTCCGGGAGGTCGACCGGGGGAAACCACTACTGGAGGTCATCGATCTGGACGTGGTGTTCGACGCCGCGGA
Source organism: uncultured Actinomycetota bacterium (assembly GCA_963825975.1). Taxonomy (GTDB): domain Bacteria; phylum Actinomycetota; class Actinomycetes; order Mycobacteriales; family Nakamurellaceae; genus Nakamurella. Next base: position 122,760 of record CAWGUZ010000021.1, on the reverse strand, counting down.
GGGCGAGGTGCACGCGGTCCGCTCGGCGAATTTGACCGTCTACCCGGGGCAGACAGTGGCGATCGTGGGGGAGTCCGGGTCGGGCAAGTCGACCACCGCGCTGGCCGTGATCGGCTTGCTACCCGAGAACGGTCGGATTTCGGGCGGCAGCATTCGATTCGACGGCCGGGAGATCTCCACCGCGAGCAAGAAGGAGATCGTCGCACTGCGCGGAGACTCGATCGGGCTGGTCCCGCAGGACCCGATGACGAACCTCAACCCGGTGTGGCGGATCGAGTTCCAGATCGCGGAGGCGCTCACTGCGAACGGGTTGGGCCGAGGCAGGGCGGCGAAGCGGCGGGCCGCGGAGCTGCTCGCCGAGGCCGGACTACCCGACGCACAACGTCGCGCCCGCCAGTACCCGCACGAATTCTCCGGCGGGATGCGCCAGCGGGCTCTGATCGCGATCGGGCTGGCGGCTCGTCCGAAGCTGCTGATCGCCGACGAGCCCACCTCCGCTCTCGACGTCACCGTGCAGCAACAGATCCTGGGTCACCTGGACGAGTTGGCGGCCAAGCTCGGAGTGGCCGTCCTGCTGATCACCCACGACCTCGGGCTCGCCGCGGAACGCGCCGAGCACCTGGTGGTGATGTACCGCGGGCGCGTGGTCGAATCGGGACCCGCCCGTCAGATCCTCCGCGAACCGCAACACCCGTACACACAGCGCCTGGTCGCCTCGGCCCCGTCACTGTCCTCGCGGCGCCTGCAGTCCCAGCACGTGGCGGCGGCCACCGCCGCACAACCGGCCGATTCACCGCGCCGATCTGCGGCGGACAGCGTGATTCAGGTGGAACACCTGACCAAGGAGTTCAGCATTCGCGGCACCAGGCCCGGCCGACACTCCTCGTTCCTCGCGGTCGACGACGTCTCGTTCACCGTCCAACGGGGAACCACGACCGCCATCGTCGGTGAATCCGGATCTGGCAAGTCCACCGTGGCGCAGATGGTGTTGCGGTTGCTCAAGCCCACGAAGGGTCGGGTGATCGTCGACGGGCGCGACGTCGCCGAGTTGTCGAAGAAGGAGCTGTTCGCGCTTCGCCGCAAGATGCAGCCGATCTTTCAGAACCCGTACGGCTCGATCGACCCGCTGTTCTCGATCTATCGGGTGATTGAGGAGCCGATGCGAACCCACAAGATCGGCACCAAGGCCGAGCGGGAGCGTAAGGTCCGGGAGCTTCTCGACAAGGTGGCGTTGCCTGCGTCGGCGATGCGTCGATACCCCAACGAACTGTCCGGCGGTCAGCGCCAGCGGGTCGCCATCGCCCGCGCGCTGGCCCTGGATCCCGAGGTGCTGATCTGCGACGAGGCGGTGTCCGCGCTCGACGTCCTGGTGCAGGCGCAGGTGCTGGAGCTGCTCAACGATTTGCAAGCGGAGACCGGACTCAGCTACCTGTTCATCACCCACGACCTCGCGGTGGTGCGGCAGATCGCCGACGACGTGGTGGTGATGCAGAACGGCAGGGTGGTGGAGCACGCGGCCACCGACCAGATCTTCGACCGTCCGCAGCAGGAGTACACCCGCGCCCTGCTCGACGCCATTCCGGGCGCCGCCATCGAATGGGGGGGATGAGTCCCGCTCGGCTCAGCGTTGAGCAACAGCAACGCCGCGACCGACCCGGTCCTAGCTGTGAGTAGTTTAGGGTGACGCTGTCTCCGTCGCCGAGATCACAGTCGAGCGAATAGGTGACGTCGGACCTGATCTGCCGCACCACTGAACGCGCATCGTGAAGCCGCGCCGGGGACGTAGCCGGCGCCGAACGTAGAGGGGATTTCATGAGCAGACGCACTATGTCATCGGTGGCGATCGCGGCCGTCGTCGCACTGCTGGCCACTGCATGCAGCGGGTCGGTGGGGGGTGACACCAGCTCGTCGTCTGCTTCTTCGGGGGCGTCCGCCTCGTCCACCGGCTCGGCCGCCCGGGGTGGTGCACTAGCCGACACCATCAACGTCGGACTGGAGCAGACCCCGGGTGGCTACAACTGCAACACCTCGGCCAGCAACAGCGTCTATTGCGCGTACGTGGACAACCTGACGCAGGGTGCGTTCGCCCACGTCCAGCCCGACGCCTCGATCAAGCCGGACCCCACGTTCGGAACTTACGAGAAGACCTCCGACAACCCGTTGACCGTGAAGCTCACCTTTTCCGACAAGGCGGTCTGGTCCGACGGCGTACCGATCGACTATGACGACGTACTGCTGCAGTGGGCGGCACTATCCGGCACCCATCCCAACGGTGAAAATGCCGACGGTAATCCCGTTGACGCGTTCGACGCGGCATCCACCAACGGGTACTCCGGCATTGAGATGCCGAAGGGAGCTGCGGGAGACCGGACGGTCACCTTCGTGTTCAAGGAGCCGTACGTCGATTGGGAAGTCTTGATGAAGACCACCTTCATGCCGGCGCACATCGTCGCCGAACAGGCCGGGCTCAGTAGCGGCGCCAACGGCGCCGAGCTGATCAAGGCGATCACCGACAACGACCCGGCACAGATGAAGAAGATCGGCGCGGCGTGGAGCACCGGGTTCGACTTCCCGGTGGATCTGCCCACCATTCCGGACCCCAAGCTGCTGCCGGCATCCGGCCCCTACAAGATCGACAACGGATCGAGCGGCAACCTCACCCTCGTGCGCAACGACAAGTGGTGGGGCACCGAGGGGAAGACCGCGAAGTTCGTCTACAAACTGGTCAACGACCAGGAGTGGGTGCAGGCGATGGCAAACGGCGAACTCGACGCCTACGAGCCGTCCAACCCCTCCGGCGACATCGTGGCCCAGCTGAAAGCCGCCGCGCCCAAAATCGACTACAAGGCCGGCGAGCAGTACACGTTCAGTCATGTCGACTTCAATTCCGGCCCCGGCGGCGGCCTGGAGAACATCAAGCTGCGCCAGGCGTTCCTGAAGTGCATCCCGCGGCAGCAACTGGTCGACAAGTACGCGAAGCCGGTATTCGAGGGAGCGCAGATCCTGAACCTGCGCGACACCCTGCCAGCGCAGGGCACCTACGCCGAAATCCTCGCTCAGGTGCCCAGCGCCAAGCTCTACACCGATGTGGACCTGCCCGGCGCCAAGGCACTGCTCGCAGAGGCAGGGGTGAAGGTGCCCTACGACATCCGGCTCACGTATTCCTCCAAGTCCTCACTGCGCGCCGACCAGGTGCAGGTGATCAAGGCGTCCTGCGACCAGGCGGGGTTCAACATCGTGGACAAGCCCGATCCGGACGTCTTCGCCACCCTGGCCAAGAAGGACACCAGCTGGGACGCCGCGGTATTCGGCTGGTCGGGCTCCGGAGACGTGGCGAGCGGCGAGTCGATTTACGTCAGCACCGGGAAGCAGAACTACGGGCGGTACTCGAGCAAGATCGTCGACGACGCGTGGGCAAAGGCGGTCAAGGAGACCGACCGCAAGGCGGCGGAACAGGACAAGGTTCCGATGGAGGAGGAGCTCTGGGCCAATCCGTACAACGCCGTGTTGTACGCGAACCCCGGAGTCGCCGCGTTCACCGCGAAGGTTTCGGGGGCGGGCTTCAACCCGACGCAGTCCGGGATGACCTGGAACGCCTACGAGTGGACCAAGGCCGAGTAAATACGCGCCGGCTGGTGGTCATTGGTTTTCCGCGGCTGGTGAGCGAGTGCCCACCAGCCGCGGCAGGCTCCTCGAACGGAGATTTGTGAACCGAGCAGGGCTGTGCTCGCCTTCATAGCAAGGCGGCTCATCGTCTCGTTCTTCATCTTGTTGGCGTCGACGGGGCTGACGTACGTCCTCGTCGCATATTCCGGCAATCCCCTGTATGACCTGCTGGAGCTCCGTGGCGGCGACCGCGAGGCGAAGATCGCCAGCCGCACCCTGTCCCTGAATCTGGACACGCCGGTGCCGGGGCGGTATCTGCTCTGGCTCGGTGACGTGGGCCGGTGTGTGTGGCCGTGGTCGGACAGCTGCACCCTGGGCTACAACCGGGACGGCAAACCGGTGCTGCCGCAGTTGGAGGCGGCCATCGGGTCGACACTGCGGCTGGTCCTCGTGGCCTCGCTGCTGGCGCTGATTCTCGGTGTCGTCACCGGCATCGTGACCGCGCTGCGGCAGTACAGCACCTTCGATTACACGGTCACTCTGATCGCATTCCTGTGCTTCTCACTGCCGGTCTTCTGGGTCTCGACCCTGCTGAAGCAGTACCTGGCGATCGAGCTGAACACCTGGCTGGGGAACCCGACCCTGACCTACACCGGGCTTGGGATCATCTCCGCCCTGGTCGGCGTGTTCTGGGCGCTGCTGATCGGCGGTTCGCGGCGGCGGATCGCCGTGGTGTTCGTCGCCGGGGCCGCAGCGGCGTTCGGCATGGTCTACCTGTTGTTGAGTACGGGCTTCTTCCGAAACCCGTATTTCGGTCCGGTCGGGGTGGGCATCTTCGGCGTCGCGGCCGGTGTGGGATGGAGCGCGTTGTTCGCCGGCCTGGCCCGGCGCACCCGGCCGGTGCTCTACGCCGCTGTGACCACCGCGGTGGTAGCGACGATCATCGTGGTGCTCCTGCAGCCCGCGCTCGATCAGGGCGGGTATCTGCTGGTGGTCGGGGTCGTCCTCGGACTGCCGGTGCTGGGCATCGGGATCGGCCGGTCCATGGGCGGCGAGCAGCGGCGGTTGGCCGGTCGGGTGGCGGCGCTGACCGGGTTCACCGTGGCGGTGCTGATGGTGGTCGACCGACTGCTCCGCGCGTACCCGACACTGTTCGCGCGGACCGGCGGCCGGCCGGTCAAGACCAGCGGCAGTGAGACCCCGAATCTGAACGCCGATTTCTGGACCACGAACCTCGACTATCTGATGTTCCTCATCCTCCCGACGCTGGCGATCATGCTGATCTCCTTCGCGAGCTACACCCGATTCACCCGGGCCAGCATGTTGGACGTGATGAGCCAGGACTACGTGCGGACCGCCCGGGCCAAGGGCATGAACAACCGCACGGTGATCGTCCGGCACGCCTTCCGCAACGCGTTGATCCCGCTGACCACACTGGTCGCATTCGACTTCGCCGGCATCCTCGGCGGCGCGGTCATCACCGAGACGGTGTTCGGTTGGAGCGGTATGGGCAAGCTCTTCACCACCGGCGTGACCAATGTTGACCCGAACCCGGTGATGGCGTTCTTCCTGGTCACCGCTACCGCGACAGTGCTGTTCAACATGCTCGCCGACATCGCGTACGCGTATCTGGACCCACGAATCCGACTGAGTTGAGGGAGGCGAGATGAGCACACCCGACGGCCCCGCGAGGTCGGACAGGCCCGATGTCGAGCGGGAACAGATTCAGTTCGCCACGACCGACCTCGACCTGTCGCGGGCCGCCGAGGAGGTGCCCGGCGCGATCACGACGGCACAGTCCGAGACCAGGCTCGTCTTTCGCCGATTCGTCCGGCACAAGGCGGCGATGGCAGGCCTCGTCGTGCTGATCCTGGTCGTAGTGGTCGCGTTCTCCTCGATCGGGATCGGACCCATCCCGGGGTGGTGGAAGCACTCCTTCCGCACCTTTGCGCCCTCGCTGACCGACGGTGGGGCACCCACCCTGACCTTGTGGCCGTTCTCCCTGGGCGACCACCCCTTCGGACAGGACACCGCGGGCCGGGACTACTTCGCCCTGACGATGCGCGGTCTACAGCAGTCGATCACCATCGCCGTACTCGTCGGGTTGGTGGCGACCGTCGTCGGCACCGTGATCGGCGCCCTGGCCGGATATTTCCGCGGCTGGATCGAGTCGGTGCTGATGCGGATCACCGACGTCATGATCACCATTCCGTTGATCGCGGTGGCGGCGGTGGTGGGCAACATCTTCGGCGGCGGCGGAATCCTGTTCCTCGGGCTGTTCCTGGGCCTGTTGACCTGGACTGGTCTTGCTCGCATCGTGCGCGGCGAATTCCTGTCGCTGCGAGAGCGTGAGTTCGTCGACGCCGCACGGTCGGTGGGTGCCTCCAGCGGGCGGATCATCTTCCGACACATCCTGCCGAACACCATCGGCGTGATCATCGTGTCCGCGACGCTCGCCGTCTCCAGCGCGATTCTGCTGGAGACGGCGCTGAGCTTCCTAGGCTTCGGCGTGAAGGCGCCCGACACCTCACTCGGACTGCTGTTGGAGAACAACCGGCAGGCGATGGGTGTGCGGCCCTACCTGTTCTGGTGGCCGGGAATGTTCATCGTGCTGATCTCGCTGGCGATCAACTTCGTCGGCGACGGCCTACGGGACGCGTTCGATCCGAGACAGAACCGGTCCAAGGCGTGACCGGCCGCGTGGTTCAGCCGGGAGGCGACTCCTCGGCGGTGCTCCAGGTGCGTGGGCTCGGGGTCGACTTCCTCGTCGACGATCGGTGGGTCGGCGCCTCGCGCGGCGTCACTTTCGACATCGCGCGCGGCGAGGTGCTGGCCGTCGTCGGCGAGTCCGGCTCGGGGAAGTCGGTGTCGTGTCTGGGCATTCTCGGGCTGTTACCCGGCAACGCCCGCGTCCGCGGCAGTGCGCTGCTGCAGGGCGTCGAGCTCATCGGCGCGTCGGAGCGCGACCTGCGTCAGGTCCGCGGTCGCCAGGTCGGCTTGATCTTTCAGGAGCCGATGACCGCCCTGAACCCGGTGTTGACCGTTGGGTTTCAGGTAGCAGAGGTGCTGCTCGGCCACTTCGACATCAGCCCGCAGAAGGCGCGCGAGCGAGCCGTCGAGTTGTTCGAGATGGTCGAGTTGCCGGACCCGCGGGGCCGTTACGACCTGTATCCGCATCAGTTGTCCGGCGGTCAGCGACAGCGGGTCATGATCGCGATGGCCATCGCCTGTGATCCGGTGCTGCTGATCGCGGACGAGCCCACCACCGCACTCGACGTGACCGTGCAGGCGGAGATCCTCAACCTGTTGCGGGAACTCCGGCACCGGCTCGACTCGGCGATCCTGTTGATCACCCACGACATGGGCGTGGTCGCCGACCTGGCCGACCAGGTGGTGGTGATGCGCGAGGGTGACATCGTCGAGTCCGGATCGGTGCGGCAGATCTTCACCGCGCCCACCGCGGAGTACACCCGCGATCTGCTGGCCTCCGTCCCACACCTGGGGGCGCAGATCGCCGCCGCGGCCAAGCTCGACGCGGCATCCCGAGCGCAGCCGGTCAGTGTTTCGGACGGTGTTTCGGCGAGTGTGTCGGCGGCTGTCCCGGCGGGTGTCGCCACGCAGGCTGCCCTCGTGGTGCCCGCGTTGGAGGTCCGAAACCTGGTGATCGAGTATCCCGGTCGCCGCCGCGCCGCGCGGTTCCGCGCCGTCGACGACGTGTCGTTCGCAATCGCACCCGGCGAGGTGCTGGGCCTGGTCGGCGAATCCGGCTCCGGCAAGACCACCATCGGTCGGGGGGTGGCGGGCCTGCTCCCGGTCACCGCTGGTTCCGTCCGAATCGGAGGCGTCGAGGTGGTGGGACTCACGCACCGCCAACTTCGACCCCTACGTCGCAACGTCGCGATCGTCTTCCAGGACCCCGGGTCGTCGCTGAATCCGCGGATGAGCATCGGCGAGTCCATCGGCGAACCGCTCTACCTCCACGAAGGCCTCCGCCGCTCGGCCCTGGACAAGCGAGTCGAAGCGCTCCTGGAGTCGGTGCGGCTGCCGCATCAGTATCGGAACCGCTACCCGCATGAGCTCTCCGGCGGCCAACGCCAGCGGGTGTGTATCGCCCGTGCGCTGTCGCTGGGACCGGAGTTGCTGGTCGCCGACGAGCCCACCAGTGCGCTGGACGTATCGGTGCAAGCGCACGTCCTGGACCTGTTCCAAGACCTACAGCAGGAGCACGGGTTCGCGTGCCTGTTCGTCAGCCACGACCTCGCCGTGGTCGAGATCGTCGCGCGGACGGTGGTCGTGCTGCACCGCGGCAGCGTGGCGGAGCAGGGACCGCGCGAGGAGATCCTGTTGAACCCGCACGATCCCTATACGAAGCGGCTGATCGCCGCCGCACCGGTGCCCGATCCCGACGAACAGCGCGACCGGCGGGACCAGCGCGCCGCTCTGTTGGCCGCCGGGGCCGACGACTGACCGGCCGGCGATTGTCCACCCCCGGGCAGGCCGGGTTCCAGCTACTTCGCGGGAACTCAGCCGAGCGAATTGTTGTCAGCCGATGCTGCATCTTGGGCGAGGGTCGATTACCCGGGCAAAGTCGGCGGAGCGCGTTCGTTCGGGCGGGACGGGCCGACCGGCGCCAGCCCAGCCGGCCGGTGAGGGCCGGTGAGGGCCGGTGACGGCCCCAGCGTAGGTCCTACCAGCCGACCGGCCCACGGATGACGCTCGAGGGGACACCCCGCGCCACTTCGCGGGACTTAGCCGAGCGAATCGTTCTTAGCCCATGCTGCATCCTGGGCGAGGGTCGATTACCCGGGCAAAGTCGGCCGGAGCGCGTTCGTTCTGGCGGGACGGGCCGACCGGCGACCGCTCAGCCGGGCGGCGAGACCGCCCAGCTTAGGTCTGACCAGCCGACCGGCCCACGGATGACGCTCGTGGAGCCACCCCGCGCCACTTCGCGGGACTTAGCCGAGCGAATCGTTCTTAGCCCATGCTGCATCCTGGGCGAGGGTCGATTACCCGGGCAAAGTCGGCTCGGCGCGTTCGGCGCGTTCGGCGCGTTCGGCGCGTTCGGCGCGTTCGGCGCGTTCAGCGGGGTGGGCCGGGCCGCTGGGCAGGGCCGCGGTGCGGGGGGCGGGGCCGGGATAGGAACCAGGACGGGAGCGGGTCAGCCGACAGCGGCGAGCAACAGTGTCACGACGAGGGCGACGATGAACACCCCGATCACCGGGGTCGCCCATCGCACGGTGGGGGCTGGGTCACCGGCACCCGCACCCGCATCCGCGACCGCGCCCAGTCCCGACTCGCGGGTGGCTCTCGGGCGGGTGTCGGTGGTGCAGGCAGGAGGCCGAATATCGGCAGCACGTGTTGTTGGTTGCCCGTTGAGGTGCTGCTGCCGACCGCGACGGATCAGCGCGGCAGCCGCGCCCGAATCACCGCGTTCGGTGGCGCTGGCCGGAATGGAGATATGCCCCACGGGACCCTCCGGCTCATCCCAGGCCACCGCCTTCACATCCGCCCGGGTGACTCGCGCGGTGCTGAACCGGCTCGGCGCCGGTGCGGCCCACGCCGAGATCGTCCGGCCGTCAGTGATCGTCAGTGTCAGCGCGTAGCGGGTGGTGACCTCGGCGATCGCCGCCCACGGGATCTCGACATCCCGCACCACGTTGCGGATCAACACAGAACCCGGTCGCACCGCCACCAGTGGGCGCCAGCAGGTCGCGTACACGAGTGTGCTGAGGAGGACGAACAGCGGCACCTGCCGGAGAGCGGCCAGGGCGCCGTCACCCAGTGCCAGGGTGATCCAGCCCGTTGCCGCGACCGTCCACAGCAGGGAGCAGACCAGGCCGGTGGTCGGCCGGAAGACAACCAGTGCCCCGAGCTTCGCCTCGGTTCGCGCTGCCCAACGCTCCTGTGCCCGCACTCGTCCATCGTGTCAGCTGGACGGCCCGACCGCGGTGGTCGGGCGACGCCAGCCGAGCCGAGCCGAGCTGAGCTGGGCTGGGCGACGCCGGGCAACCGACGCGAGGCCGGACGTCGCCCGCCGCACAGACCCCAGGCCGGACGTCGCCCGCCGAACAGATCCCAGGCCTTGCGTCGCCCGCCGAACAGACCCTGGCCTTGCGACGCCAGGCGGGCCGACTCGAGTCTGGGCGACTCTAGGCTGGACGGATGACCGGAGGCCTGCTCGCGGTGCATGCGCACCCCGATGACGAATCGATCACGATGGGCGGCACCCTGGCCCGCGCCGTCTTCGAGGGGATTTCGGTCACGTTGGTCACGTGCACGCTGGGTGAGGAAGGCGAGATCATCCCGCCTGGCCTGCGTGGGCTGGCCGCCGACGCCGCCGATCAGCTCGGCGGCTATCGGCACGCCGAGCTCGCCGCGGCCTGTCGTGCGCTCGGGATCACCGATCACCGCTATCTGGGCGGCATCGGGAGATGGCGGGACTCCGGAATGGCGGGCACCGCGTCGGCGCGACACCCGCGAGCTCTCGTCCGGGCGGCGCCCGGGGGACCCGACCATGCGAAGGCGGTCGCCGCGTTGGTCGACGTCATCGCAGAGGTGCAACCCCGAGTCGTCCTCAGCTATGACGCGGACGGGGGCTACGGCCATCCGGATCACGTCGCAGCGCACCACATCGCCCGTGCCGCGGCCGAGCGATGCCCGGTGGTGCACCGCTTCTACGCGGTCGTGCGGCCGTCGTCGGCGCTGAACGATGCGCTCGCCGGGTTCGTGCCGGCGGCGGGTTACGCGGCACCGAAGCCGGGGGACGTCGGTTTCACAGTGCCCGACGGCGATGTCGACGTCGCGGTCCCGATCATCGACCAGCGGGCCGCCCACCGTGCGGCACTGGCTGCTCATGCCACCCAGATCGATCTATTGCCAACGGGTTTCGCGTTGTCCAACCGGATCGCACAGCCCCTGTTGGACGCCGAGTGTTATGCGCTCCGCGACGGCGTGCCGCTGCCGGCGGACACCGGTCGCGGGGCCGGTTCCGACCTATTCGCCGGGCTCGACGGATGACCCGTCATCGGCGACCGCCGAGTGAGCCACCGGCCTCGACCGGCTCGAACGGCCTCGACGGCTTGACCGACTTGAGCGGCTCGACGGGCGTGACGGGCTCCACGGACGCCAGTTCAGACCAGGGAGCTCGCCGATCACACCCCGGCCGGATCGACGTCATCCTCGTCGGGTGGCTGACCGTGCTGCTGATGGCGTGCACGGTCGCGGTCACGTTGTTCCTGCCGTTGTATGTGGGAAGGGTGCCACTCCCGGGCTCGGCCCTCGTCGGTGCGGTGCTGGTGTACGCGGTCGTTCGGATCGGCCTGTTGCTGACCAACTCGATGGCCGGCGGCGTGATTCCCGCAGTCGGCTGGCTGGTCGCCGCCATCGGGGTGAGCACATCGACCCGCTTCGGATACGGACTGGTACTCGGCGATTGGCGCGCGTTGCTGATGCTGGGTGCCGGCGCGATGGCCGCTGCTGCGGCGCTGGCGCTGTTCGTCGGTACCCGCGCACCCGCGCCGGAACGGGTTTCGCAGCGGCCGGTCGATGCCGACGCGGTGCCTGTCCGTACCCGTTCGGTCGAACAGTCCGGCGGCGACGGGTGATACTAGGTGCTGCCTCCTGCGGGAGGTGCTGCAACAACCGTGGTGCTGGGCATGTGTCATCTGTAGTTGTTTTGTCAGCAGTCGTTGTTCCGATGTGTGTGGTCCTGTGCCAATGCAGCCGTCAGTCAGCCGACCCCGAGCTTGTGTGTGGAGCCCCGAAGTGACTTATGTGATCGCCGAACCGTGTGTCGATGTCCTCGACCGGGCGTGTGTCGAGGAGTGTCCCGTCGACTGCATCTACGAGGGCGACCGGATGCTGTACATCCACCCGGACGAATGCGTCGACTGTGGTGCGTGCGAGCCCGTCTGCCCGGTGGAGGCCATCTTTTACGAGGACGACGTGCCCGAGCAGTGGAAGGACTACTACCGGGCCAACGTGGACTTCTTCGACGACCTGGGCTCACCAGGCGGAGCGTCGCGGGTCGGCAAGATTCACAAGGACGACCCGATGGTCGCCGCGTTGCCTCCGATGGGTGAGGAAAGCTGAGCGTGGCCACCGGTTGGGCGGCCAAGTTACCGGCCTTTCCCTGGGACACCCTGCTCGACGCCAAGAAGATCGCGTCGACGCACCGCGACGGTCTGATCGATCTGTCGATCGGCACCCCGGTTGATCGTGTGCCACACGCAGTGCGGACCGCGTTGGCCGCGGCCGGCGACTGGCCGGGGTACCCGACCACCCAGGGCACCCTGGACCTGCGCCGGTCGTACTCGCGCTGGTTGGCGCGAACCCATGAGGTACGCGATCTCGACCCCGGTGCGGTGATCCCGACCGTCGGCAGCAAGGAGATGGTCGCGGGCCTGCCGTTCCAGTTGGGTCTCGGATCGACCGATACGGTGGCCATCCCCGAGCTCGCCTACCCGACCTACGAGGTCGGTGCCCGACTGGCCGGGTGTCAGGTGCTGCGCAGCGATTTCGCGGGCCTGCAGTCGAGCAACGTCCACGTCTCGCTGCTCTGGCTGAATTCGCCGTCCAATCCGACCGGAGCCGTACTGAGCGTCGAGCAGTTGCGAAAGACCGTCGCCTGGGCGCAGGCGAACAAGACGATCGTGGCCAGCGACGAGTGCTACATCGATCTCGGGTGGGACAGCCAGCCGGTGTCGATTCTGAGCCCCGAGGTGAGCCGCGGGAATCACACCGGCCTGCTCGCCCTCCACTCGCTGTCCAAGCGGAGCAACCTGGCGGGGTATCGAATCGGGTTCATCAGCGGCGACCCGACCCTGGTGGGGGAGTTGCTACAGGTACGCAAACACATGGGCCAGATCACGCCCGGCCCGATGCAGGCAGCGGCGATCGCGGCGCTCGACGACGACGGTCACGTGATGGCGCAGCGATCGCGTTACGGCCAGCGGCGCAGCGTCCTGATCGAGGCGCTGACCGATGCCGGATTCACCATCGACCACTCGGAGGCGGGGCTGTACCTGTGGTGCACCCGCGGAAAGTCGGCGGCCGACACAGTCGAGTGGTTCGCCTCCCGCGGCATCCTGGTCGCGCCCGGCACCTTCTACGGTCCCAACGGTCGCGCAGCACGTCCGGGTCTCGGTCACTGCGGCTGACGAGCGGGTGGCGGGAGCGGCGGAGCGACTGGCGGGCTGAGCCCGTGCTCACATGACGCGATGACACCGCTCACACCACTCGATGACACCGCGCTCCCACCGCGCGCCGACGGATCGGGCTACTGACCCGCGTGCAGTGTGGCGTTCAGCCCGCCCCAGGAGCCGCTGCGCGGCACAGCTTCAACACCGCCGGTCAGCGAATTGCGCCGATACAGCAGGCCGCTGAGCCCGCTCAGTTCGGCGGCCTTGGTCACCCGGTCGTCCTGGCCCCGCTCCTTGAGCGTCAGTTTCGTCCCGGCGGTGACGTACAGCCCCGCCTCGACGACGCAGTCGTCACCCAGCGAGATGCCCACCCCCGCGTTGGCGCCGAGCAGGCATCGCTCGCCGATGGACACCTGTTGCTTGCCGCCACCGGACAGGGTGCCCATGATCGACGAGCCGCCGCCGATGTCGCTGTCGTTCCCGACGACGACGCCCTGCGAGATACGCCCCTCCACCATCGAGGTGCCCAACGTTCCCGCGTTGAAGTTGCAGAATCCCTCGTGCATCACCGTCGTGCCCGCAGCGAGGTGAGCCCCCAGCCGAACGCGATCGGCGTCTGCGATCCGCACTCCGGACGGCACCACGTAATCGGTCATCCGGGGGAACTTGTCGACGCCGAACACGGTCAGCCGCACACCGGCGCGGGCTGCGCGCAACCGGGTCGGCTCCAACTGGTCGGGCTCGACCGGCCCGAGTGAGGTCCACGCGTTGTTCGGCAGCAGGCCGAAGATCCCATCGAGGTTGATGGTGCGTGGCTGCACCACGCGGGCCGACAGCAGGTGCAGGCGAAGGTAGGCATCGGCCGTAGAGGTCGGTGGCTCGGCCAGTGAGGCAATCTCAGTAGTGATACTCCGCAGCTCGACGTCGCGTACCGGGTCAGACCGGTGCGCCGCATCCAGGTCCGGCTGGTCCACCGGGCTGTCGTTCAGCCCCGGTGCGGGATACCAGACGTCCAGCACCGTTCCGTCGCCGGTGATCGTCGCCAAACCGGTCGCCGTGGCCCCGATGCGGAGAAGTTCAGTCATGCGCGAAACCTTAGCCGCCGGCGCGCCCGGCATGGTCGGCGTGATGCCGCCGGCGTGACACCACCGGAGTGACGCCACCGGAGTGACGCCGCCGGGCGTGACGCAGCCGTCGGGGTCAGCCGACTCGAAATCAGGTACCGGCCGACGCGACGGTGATATTCACCCGGCCCGCGGCCAGGGTGGAGCCGAGCACCGGTTGCCACTGGTGGTCCGCCCAGCGCTGATCCGCCACCGAGACATCCGTCACCGAACTGCCTGTCGCGTGCGACACCGCCCAGGCCGCCAACACCGCGGCGCTCTGCTCCGCAGTCAACCCGTTTATCGAACTCGTGACGACCGCACTGTGCGGGGGCGAGTCCGTGGAGGTGGCGATGTCGATCAGGGTGATCCCGCCCAGTTCCGCGTCGGCGGCCGCGATCAGGTCGCGCAGCGCCGGGGCCATCCCGGCGGTACCGGCGACGGGGTCGCGGACCGGGCCTTCCGCCGTAGGGGCGACCGCTGCGGCCCGGCAGCTGACCGATCGGAAGGACGACGACAACGAAGCGGTCAGATGGGTGGCTGCGGGTTCCCACTTCGCGTAGGCGTCGGGATAGGCCGAGTACTGAACGGCCTGCGCCGCCTCGGTCAAGGACAACGCCGACCAGTTCGACACGTCGACCAGCGCGTCGTAGAACGCCCCCGCCGCGTAAACCGGGTCGGTCAGCTCGGCGACTGTTCCCCAGCCCTGGCTGGGCCGTTGTTGAAACAATCCCACCGAGTCGCGATCACCGGTGGACAGATTGCGCAGGGAGGACTCCTGTAGCGCGGTGGCGACCGCGATCACCCTGGCTCGATCCGGGAGTCCGCGGCGTACGCCGACCGCGTTGATGGTGGCGGCGTGTTGCAGCTGCACCGCGGTCAGGGAGAGCGCATCGTCGGCGAGCAGGGTTGCGTCTCCGGGTTGGGTCCGGGCCGTGGTGTCGGCCAGCGGCACCGTCAGCACCGCGGGGGCGCCGGCCGAGTCCGCGGGTTGCACCACACACTCCGGGCTGGCCGCAGTGACCTCAGACGAGCCAGGTGAGCGCGACACCAGGAACCAAACCGTCCCGAGCAGCAGAACCGCGACCACACCCGCGGCGAGGATCCCGCCACGTCGCGTCATGGCTGTCGACGCTACCGGCTCGGGCTGAGGTCGCGTCGATCACCCGCCGCCGCCAGGGCCGCCCACCAGCCGCCAGGGGCTTACCGCCGCCCGAACCCCGGCCCACCCCCCGCCGGTAGGGTTCGCGGGGTGACCACGGCCACCCCAGCTCTGCTCGACTTCTCCCGGACGCCCGCCCAACTCGCCGCGGACCTGGTCGACATCCCCTCCGTCTCCGGGACCGAAGAACCGCTCGCCGACTTGATCGAAGCGGGCCTCCGGGCGCTGCCACACCTGGAAGTACTCCGGTCCGGTAACGCGGTCCTGGCCCGAACGAGCCTGGGTCGGCCGAGTCGGGTGCTGCTGGCCGGTCACATCGACACCGTGCCGATCGCCGACAACGTCCCGTCCCGGCTGGACGGTGACACCCTGCACGGCTGCGGCACCACCGACATGAAGTCCGGCGATGCGGTGATGTTGCATCTGGCGGCGACGCTGCCGGCGCCGGCGCGCGACCTCACCTTCGTCTTCTACGACTGCGAAGAGATCGAGCACGACCGCAACGGGCTGACCCGGATCGAGCGCGAGTTGCCCGACTGGCTGCGCGCGGACCTGGCGATCCTGGGTGAACCCACCAACGGAGCCGTCGAAGCGGGCTGCCAGGGGACCGCGGCCGTTGCGGTCCGATTGTCGGGGACCAGGGCACATTCGGCCCGCTCCTGGCGCGGGGTGAACGCGATCCACGCCGCCGGACCGGTGCTGGCCCGGCTGAACGCCTACCAGGGCCGCGATGTGGAGATCGACGGATGCACCTACCGGGAGGGGCTGAACGCCGTCAAGATCTCCGGCGGCGTCGCCGGGAACGTCATCCCGGACGAATGCGTCGTCCAGGTCAACTTCCGATTCGCACCCGATCGCGGCACGGACGACGCGGTGGACTTCCTGGCCGATTTCTTCCGTGGGTTCTCGATCGAGGTCTTGGACATCGCAGCGGGCGCCCGGCCGGGACTGTCCGCCCCGGCTGCAGCGGAGTTCGTCGCCGCCGCGGGCGGCACCGCGGTGGCCAAGTACGGCTGGACCGACGTGGCGCGGTTCGCGGCTCTCGGGATCCCGGCGGTCAATTTCGGGCCGGGTGACCCGTCGCTGGCCCACACCCGTGAAGAACACGTGTCCATCGCGCAGATCGGTCAGATGGCCGAAGTGCTGCGCGACTACCTGAGCTGAGGAAGACGCCGATGACCGATTCCGAATCCAGTCCCGGTGCCCAGTTGGGTGCGACCGAGGACGCCGCAGCCGCGGCCAAGGCGGCCGCCGATCAAGCCGCGGCGGCGTGGCCGTCCACCGGGCCCGCCGGCCACGCACCGGGCGGACCCGACGGGCACCGCCCGGAGCGTTTCCGCGGCCCGGTGGTGCTCCGTGGTGATCAACGGGTGCAGACGTCCACCACCGACGAGCGCCTGTTGGACACCCGCGGACCCAGTGACTGGGTGCACACCGATCCGTGGCGGGTCTTCCGGATTCAATCGGAGTTCGTCGAGGGCTTCGGCTCGCTGGCCGGCCTCCCGCGCGCGGTATCGGTGTTCGGCAGCGCTCGGACGCCGCGCGATCATCCGCAGTACGCGACCGCCCGCCGGATCGGGGCGGCGCTGGCCGAGGCCGGCTACGCGGTGATCACCGGGGGTGGCCCCGGCATCATGGAGGCGGCCAATTGCGGCGCCAAGGACGTCGACGGGTTGTCCGTCGGCCTCGGCATCGAACTCCCCTTCGAGCAGGGGATGAACGACTACGTCGACCTGGGCATCAACTTCCGCTACTTCTTCGTCCGCAAGACCATGTTCGTCAAGTACTCGCAGGCCTTCATCTGCCTCCCCGGCGGATTCGGCACCCTGGACGAGCTGTTCGAGTCGCTGACCCTGGTGCAGACGAAGAAGGTGACCAAGTTTCCGGTGGTGCTCTTCGGCACCGAATACTGGGGCGGCCTGGTCGACTGGATCCGCTCCTCGGTACTCGCCGACGGCAAGATCTCGGCAAAGGACCTCGATCTCATCCACCTGACCGACGATGTGGACGACGCGATCAATGTGGTGCACGACGCCTGGAAGGCATGGGAGGACGCCCACTGAGCTTCCGGTCGCTCCCACTGAGCTTCCGGCGGCTCGCACTGAGCTTCCGGCGGGAGTAGCGCTGGGCGCTGACGGAGGGTCATCCGTGGGAGACTGGTCGGCGTGTTGCGCTGGATCACCGCAGGCGAATCCCATGGCCCCGCTCTCATCGCCGTTCTCGAGGGGCTACCCGCTGCTGTCGACATCACCTCGAAGGAGATCGCCGATCAGTTGGCCCGGCGCCGCCTCGGCTACGGCCGCGGCGCTCGGATGAAGTTCGAGCAGGACCTCGTCAGCATCCTCGGCGGCGTGCGGCACGGCCGGTCGCTGGGTGGCCCGATCGCGGTGCAGGTGGCCAACACCGAGTGGCCGAAGTGGGACCAGATCATGTCCAGCGACCCGGTCGACCCGGCGGTGCTGGCCGGGCTCGCGCGCAACGCGCCGCTGACCCGACCACGGCCGGGGCACGCCGACCTGGCCGGTATGCAGAAGTACGGCTTCGACGATGCCCGCCCGGTGTTGGAGCGGGCGTCCGCACGAGAGACCGCCGCCCGCGTCGCGCTCGGCACGATCGCACAGAACTTCATCCGGCAGGTCCTGGGCGCCGAGGTGGTATCCCATGTGGTCAGCATCGGCGAGGCCGATGCGGTGGACGGGCCGCTGCCGACCCCAGCCGACCGCGACGCGATCGACGCCTCGCCGACCCGCGCACTGGACCCGGAGTCGACCGCGCGGATGTCGGTGGAGATCGACGCGTGCAAGGAGGCGGGCGACACGCTCGGCGGCGTCGTGGAGGTGTTGGTCTACGGCCTGCCGCCGGGACTCGGATCGTTCGTGCACGCCGACCGGAAGCTCGATGCGCGCCTGGCCGCGGCCCTGATGAGCATCCAGGCGATCAAGGGAGTCGAGGTCGGGGACGGCTTCCGCACCGCCCGTCGCCGCGGGTCCGCCGCGCACGACGAGATCGACCCGCTGAACCCGGGCGTCCGCCGACGCTCGAACCGGGCGGGCGGCGTCGAGGGCGGGATGACCAACGGCGAGATCCTGCGGGTGCGCGCGGCGATGAAGCCGATCTCGACGGTGCCGAAGGCACTGGCCACTCTCGATGTGGTCACCGGGGAGAGTGTCACCGCCAACCATCAGCGCAGCGACGTCTGCGCCGTACCGGCCGCCGGAGTGGTCGCCGAGGCCATGGTGGCGCTCGTCGTCGCCGAGGCCGTCGTCGAGAAGTTCGGCGGCGATTCGGTGCCCGAGGTGCGACGCAACGTGGCGTCGTACCTGGCGACCATCACCGGGACCGCGCCGGTGGAGCGGTGACCGTGGCCGCACCCGCCGACTCGCAGCCGACTCCACGCCAGGTCGCCGACCCGCAGCCGACTCCACGCCAGGTCGCCGACCCGCCGGCGGCGACATCCGCGTCGCAGGGCCCCGTGGTGGTCCTGGTTGGTGCGATGGGCGCCGGGAAGACCTCGGTGGCGCACGAACTCGCTCAGCTGCTGGGTCTGCCGGTCCGCGACACCGACGACGACATCGAGGCGACGGCCGGTCGTCCGATCCCCGACATCTTCATCACTGACGGGGAAACGGTGTTCCGCGCAATGGAACGAGCCGCGGTCGCGGCGGCGCTGCTCCACCATCGCGGGGTGCTCGCCCTGGGCGGCGGCGCGGTGCTGGCCGATGAGACCCGAGAGTTGCTGCGGGGACACCCGGTCGTGCACCTCAAGGTGTCGATGCCGCAGGGGGTGCGGCGCACCGGTCTGAACAATTCGCGGCCGCTGCTGGCCGGGGTCAACCCGCGCGCCACCTACAAGGCACTCCTCGACGCCCGACTGCCGATCTACCGGTCCGTGGCCACCATTGAAATCGACACCGACAATCTGACCGCCCGCGAGGTCGGCGAACAGATCGCCGCCTGGGTGCGGTCGCGGTGAGTACGGAACCGACCGGCAGCGTTCCCGCCGCACCTGCGCCGGCCGGGTCCGGCGAACCGGTAGTCGTCCACGTCGCCGGGGCCGCCCCCTATGACGTCACCATCGGCCGCGGGCTGCTCGACGAATTGGTCGCCGCTGCCGGTGGCGCGCACACCGCCGCGCTGTTGCACCCGCAGAGCCTGACCGTCACCGCGACCGCGATTCAGCAGGCGTTGGTCGCCGCCGGGGTCAACGCCCACCTGTTGGAACTGCCCGACGCCGAGGACGCGAAGACCCTCGAAGTCCTCGGTTTCTGCTGGAAGGTGTTCGGCCAGATCGGCCTGGACCGGCGTGATCTGGTGATCGGCCTCGGCGGCGGTTCGGTCACCGACCTCGCCGGTTTCGCCGCGGCCACCTGGCTGCGCGGCGTACGGCTGATCCAGGTCCCGACCACACTGCTCGGCATGGTCGACGCCGCCGTCGGTGGCAAGACCGGCATCAACACCGACGCCGGCAAGAACATGGCCGGTGCGTTCTATGAACCGGCTGCAGTCATCGCCGACCTCGCCACGCTCGAGTCGCTGCCGCGGAACGAACTCGTCGCCGGGATGGCCGAGGTGGTCAAGGCCGGCTTCATCGCGGACCCGCGCATTCTCGAACTGATCGAGTCCGATCCGGAGGCGGCCGTCGACCCGCACTCGCCGGTGCTCGCCGAACTCGTCCGGCGGGCCGTCGCGGTCAAGGCGACCGTGGTGGCGGCGGACCTCCGCGAATCGAGCCTCCGCGAGATCCTGAACTACGGCCACACGCTGGCGCACGCCATCGAGAAGCGTGAGCGGTACCGCTGGCGACACGGCGCCGCCGTCTCGGTCGGCCTGGTGTTCGCCGCTGAACTGGCCCGGGCGGCCGGCCGGCTCGACGACGACACCGCCGACCGGCACCTGACCGTGCTGCACACCCTGGGGCTGCCGACCACCTACGACCCCGATGCGCTGCCGGCCCTGGTGCACACCATGGGATCGGACAAGAAGACCCGCGCCGGCGTGCTGCGCTTCGTCGTGCTGGACGGGCTGGCCAAGCCCGGCCGGTTGGAGGGACCCGATCCGTCCCTGCTGGCGGCCGCCTACTCGGTGGTCGCCGGGAAGCCGCGCGGGCGCTCCGTGACAGCCCTCTAGGTCGCGCTCGATCGGCGGGTACGCGGGGTCGTCGCACGCCGGCCACGTACGCTCGGCAACCGTGCCCGCCGCTTGCGTCCGTCGTCGTTCCGCGCTGCGTTCCAGGCTCGTCGCGATGGAACTCGACGGCCTGTTGATCACCAATCTGATCAGCATCCGGTACCTGACGGGATTCACCGGGTCCAACGCGGCGCTGATCGTGCTCGCCGACGACCGATCACCGGCGGCGGAGCCGCGGCTCGACCGCGGCGAGGGGCTGGAACCAGGCACCGTTCTGTGCACCGACGGGCGCTACCGCACGCAGTCCGCGGCGCAGGTACCCGAGCTGGACCGGCTGATCGAGCGGAACAGCGCCACGGCGCTGGTCGAGCGGTACGGGCGCGGCCGATGGGGTTTCGAGTCGACGTCCGTGACGGTCGACCAGTACGACCAGCTGCTGCGCGCATCGAGGACGGTCCAACTCGAGCCGATCGCCGGCCTGGTGGAGTCGTTGCGAGCGGTGAAGGACGACGACGAGATCGGTCTGCTCCGCACCGCGGCCGGCATCGCCGATGCGGCGTTCGCCGAACTGCTGGCGGCTGACGGGATCCGGGCCGGCCGCACCGAACGCGAAATCGGGCTGGATCTGGACGAGAAGATGCGCCGACTCGGTGCGGAGGACCCCGCCTTCGAGACCATCGTCGCCGCCGGCGCACACAGCGCGATCCCGCACCACCGGCCCACCGAGACCCCGCTGCGCGCAGGCGACCTGGTGAAATGCGATTTCGGTGCGCGCTTTGCCGGCTACCACTCCGACATGACTCGCACCCTGATGCTGGGTGAACCGGCCGGCTGGCAACGGGAGATCTACGCGGTGGTGTTGGCCGCGCAGACCGCAGCCGAGGCCGGCTGTCGGCCCGGCGTCGGCCTCGCCGACACCGACCGCACCGCGCGCGCGGTGATCGATGCGGCCGGATACGGCGACACCTTCGTGCACGGGCTCGGGCACGGCGTCGGCCTGGAGATCCACGAAGCACCGGCGGTCGCGGGCACCGCCACCGGTACTATGGCGCAGGACATGGTCCTGACCATCGAGCCCGGGGTGTATCTCGAGGGCCGCGGTGGGGTCCGGATCGAAGACAGCGGCGTGGTCCGCGCTTCCGGCTACGAAGTGCTCACGCTGACCACCAAGAATTTGCTGGTGCTGTAGGACAGCCCTGGCGTAACGCAGAAGGGTAGTGCGGCTCCATGGCGTCGACGAACGATCTGAAGAACGGCCTCGTGCTCAATCTGGAGGGCCAACTCTGGACGGTGATCGGGTTCCAGCACGTCAAGCCGGGCAAGGGGCCGGCGTTCGTGCGGACCACCTTGAAGCACGTGATGACCGGCAAGCAGGTCGACAAGACGTTCAACGCCGGCCTGAAGGTCGAGACCGCCACGGTCGACAAACGGGACATGACCTTCCTCTACCGCGACGGTGACGACTTCGTCTTCATGGACAAGGACACATTCGACCAGGTGACGGTGCCGGCCGCGGTCGTCGGTGGGGCCGCCGACTTCCTGCTGGAGAACTCCGACGCGATGATCGCCACCCACGAGGGCACCGTGCTGTTCGTCGAGAACCCGGTCGCCGTCGAACTCCTGGTGTCCCACACCGATCCCGGCCTGCAGGGCGACCGTTCCACCGGCGGCACCAAGCCCGCCACCTTGGAGACGGGCGCCGAGATCCAGGTGCCGCTCTTCCTGAACACCGGAGACAAGATCAAGGTCGACACTCGCGACGGCCGGTACCTCGGCCGGGTCAACTCCTGATCGGCCTCGTCATCATTAACCTGGCCGGCGCCGACCGTCGGGTCGCCGCCCTGATCGCCCGTCCGATCTCGCCGGCGCGGATCGATGGCCGCGCGTAGCAAGGCGCGCAAACGCGCGCTGGATGTGGTGTTCGCCGCCGACGCCCGGAACATGGATCCGGTGGCCGTGATGGACGAGCGGATCGCGAACGCCGAACTGACCCCGATGGGTGAGTACGGCGAAGAGATCGTGCGGGGCGTCGCGGCGAGCCATCAGCGGATCGACGGGATCCTCGCCGACCACTCCCAGGGCTGGGAGCTGCAGCGAATGCCGGCTGTCGACCTGGCCATCCTGCGGATCGCCGCCTGGGAACTTCTGTACTCCGACGTCCCCGGCCCCGTGGTCGTGGACGAGGCGGTCGAATTGGCCAAATCGTTGTCGACCGACAACTCCCCGCGGTTCGTGAACGGCATCCTGGGGCAGCTGATGGCGCTGGCTCCGCAGCTGCGCGGCGACCACTCCTGAGCCTGGCGCGGTCACGGATTGGCGTCGGCCGCCCCCTGTGTTCGATCCTCTGATTGACTGGGTGTGACCTCGGGCATAACGCCGGAGGCCTTCCGGGCAGACCGGATCGTCCCAGGGCAGAAAAGAGTGCTTGATGGACTGGTGGGTGTGGTTGATCATCGTGATCGTGGTGATCGCGGTCATCGTCGGCGGTGTGATGGCGCTGCAGGCCAAGCGCAGATCAGGCGGCGTCATCATCAACGATCGCTCCGGGAAGCGGGGGCGCAGCCGATGAGCACTCTGGTGCGTGCGAGCGAGTTGGTCAAACTCCCGGTAGTCACCTTCGCCGGAGAGGACGTCGCGCAGATCAAGGACATCGTCTACGCCGCCCACGGCGGCCAGATCGAGGCATTCACCCTCGCCGGGCGGGGCCTGTTCGGCGGTCCGCTCAAGACTGCCCTGCCGTGGACCGCAGTGGTCGGCCTCGGCACCGCGGCGGTGATCGTCGAGTCGGAGGACTCGCTGGTTCCACTGGAGGACGTGTTGTCGGCGTCCGGCGACGCGGGACCGGGCCGCGGCGACGTCCTCAACTCCCAGGTGCTGACCGACCAGGGCACCGCGCTCGGCAAGGTCAGTGATGTGGTGATCGGCATCCTCGACGGAACCGGACCGGCGTCCAACGGCCAGGCCGACGTCGTCGGCTACGAGATCGAACCGGCCGAAACATTGAGCCGGGGAAAACAGCGGCTGCTCATCCCCCTTCCCGACACCATCGCCGCCTCGGGTGAGCACCTCATGGTGCCCGCGTCCGCCGCCGACTATCTGACCGACGACCTCTCCAAGTTCGGATCCGCCGTCGACGCCTTCCGCACCCAGTTGGGGGAGAAGTCCTGATGCTGTTCTCCGAAGCACACGGCCGAAAGGTCGTCAGCACCGCCGACGCGAGCACGGTCGGCACCATCAGCAGCTTCGTCGTGGACCCGGCCGAATCGCGGATCGTGGCCGTGTCGTTGGCGAAGTCGACCGGGACCGGCCCCATGCTGCCCTGGGGGAGCATCGTCGCGTTCGGCGCCGACGCCGTCACCGTCGCGGACAAGGATCACGCGGTGGAGGCCGACGAGCGGCTGGCCGAGCTGGACGCCAAGCAGCACGCCATTGTGAAGAAGCGGCTGCTGACCACGACCGGCTACGACATCGGCACCGTCCGGGACGTCGACTTCGATCCGGTGGACGGGAAACTACTGTCGCTGCTGCTCGACGACCGCGAATGGGAGGGCGACAGCCTGGTCGGGATCGGCTCCTACGCGGTGATCGTCCGCGGCTGAGCCGAGCGCCTTCCCACTCGGAACGATCGGGGAGGATGGGGCCCGTATGTCGGCCTTATCCTCCCCGATTTGTCGGCCCTGACCGGTTCAGCTCAGCTCAGTCAGGTCAATTCAGGTCAGTTCAGTTCCGAGCCCTCGGGGAGGACGCCCCAGCGAATGAGTTGCTCGGTCAGGTCCTCGGGGGTCATGTCGTAGATGACGGCCAGCGAGCGGAGGTCCTCGGCCCGAATCGTCAACACCTTGCCGTTGTAGTCACCGCGCTGGGACTGAATGGCGGACGCATACCTGGCCAGCGGACCGGCCAGATGCGTCGGCAACTCGCCGAGCCGCTGCAGATCGATCTTGAGCTTCGGGGTGGCGGGGCCGCGGCGGGTGGCGCGGGAGTCGGGCAACAGCTCGGAAACCGGGACACCGTAGAACTCGGCCAGCTCGGCCAGTTTCGCCACGGTCACGGCGCGGTCGCCGCGCTCGTAGGAGCCGACGACGACTGCCTTCCACCGACCTTCCGACTTCGCCTCGATGCCGTGCAGACTCAGTCCCTGCTGGGCCCGGATGGCCCGCAGTCGAGCACCGAGTGCGCGCGCATAGTTCTCAGACATCAGCGACCTTTCCCGACCCCGGCCCCCGTGGCCGGCGCATGACGATGCTGGGTCAATGGTTACACAACGTGTAAGTAACTCACGCATCGTTAGAGGAAACGGCGCGAACTTTTCGGCGGGTAGAATCCGCTGAGACAACCTGGACATCCTTTAAAGCCGTCCCGTGAGGCGGGTAAGGAGGTCGGTGTAGGTGGCCATGCGCCCGAACCCGGCACAACCGGTGGTAGATCCGTCGACACAGTCCGGACCCACAGGTCACACAACGCATCCGTCAGACCCCCCGCAGACCGCTGATCCCGCGGTGCGGGAATTGCTGTCCGCGGCCGACATCGCACGCATCCTGGACCGGATCGCGCACCAGATCCTGGAGCGCACCGGGGACGCCGCCGAGGCCGGTGACGTGGTCATACTCGGAATTCCCACCCGTGGCACCGTGCTGGCCGACCGGCTGGCCGCGCGGTTGACCGCGTTCGCCGAGCGTCGGTTCGACGCCGGTTCGGTCGACATCACCCTGTATCGAGACGACCTGCGTCGCCGAGCACCGCGGGCCTTAGAGCAGACCGTGCTGCCGCCGGGCGGGATCGACGAGAAGATCGTCGTGTTGGTCGACGACGTCCTCTTCTCCGGCCGGACGGTTCGGGCGGCGCTGGATGCGCTGCGTGACTACGGTCGCCCGGCCGCGGTACAACTGGCCGTGCTGGTGGATCGCGGTCACCGCCAGTTGCCGTTCCGGGCCGACTACGTGGGCAAGAACATTCCGACCGCGCTGGGCGATGCCGTCGCCGTGCGGGTCGCCGAGATCGACGGTGTCGACCGGGTCGAACTGCGGAGGGCGCCATGACAGATCTGCTCCCGCCCCGCCCGCAGGCCGCCCGCCTGATGCCTCGACACCTGCTGTCCGCCGCGCAGTTGGACCGCCCCGCGGCCACCCACCTGCTCGACACCGCCGACCGGATCGGCCAGGCGATCGCGGGCCGCGAGGTGCGCAAGCTGCCCACGCTGCGCGGGCGGACGGTGGTCAACCTGTTCTACGAGGACTCCACGCGGACCAGGATCTCCTTCGAGCTGGCGGCCAAACGCCTGTCCGCCGACGTGATCAACTTCTCCGCCAAGGGCTCGTCGGTGTCCAAGGGGGAGTCGCTGAAGGACACCGCGTGGACGCTGCAGGCCATGGGCGCCGACATCGTGGTGTGCCGGCACTCGTCGTCCGGGGCCCCGCGCCGGCTGTCCAACTGGGTCGACGGCCATGTGGTGAACGCCGGTGACGGCACCCACGAGCATCCGACCCAGGCACTGCTGGACGCGTTCACGCTGCGTCGCCACTTGGGCGCACTGGACGGTCGCCGGATCGTCATCGTCGGTGATGTGCTGCACTCCCGGGTCGCGCGATCCAATGTGTTGCTGCTCAGCACGCTGGGTGCCGAGGTGACCCTGGTCGCGCCGCCCACGCTGCTGCCGGTGGGGGTCGGCGGCTGGCCCGCCACCGTCGACTACGACCTCGATCGCGCGCTGGTCGGCGCCGATGCGGTGATGATGCTCCGGGTGCAACGAGAGCGGATGGGCGGCGCGTTCTTCCCCACCGAGCGGGAGTACAGCCGCCGCTACGGGCTGGACGTCCGCCGTCGCGGACTGATCGCCGGTCACGGTCTGGTGCTGCACCCGGGCCCGATGAACCGGGGCATGGAGATCACCCCGGAGGTCGCGGACGGGGTGAACTCGGTGATCGTCGAGCAGGTGGCGAACGGTGTGATCGTGCGAATGGCCGTGCTGTACGCGCTGTTGGCCGGAGAAGGAGAGACGGCGTGACCGAAGTGGCCCCCATCCTGATCATCGGTGCCCGCCTGTACGGCGAGGAGGTGGCCGACGTGCTGCTGGCCGACGGCGTCGTGGCGGCGCTGGGTCCGGCTGCCGGCGCCGACCCGCGCAGTGCCGACGCGACGCGGGTGGAGGCGTCCGGTCTGATCCTGCTGCCCGGTCTGGTCGACCTGCACACCCACCTGCGTGAACCCGGTCGCGAAGACGCCGAAACGGTGGAGACGGGCAGTCGGGCCGCCGCGCTGGGTGGTTACACCGCCGTCTTCGCGATGCCGAACACGGACCCGACCGCGGACACCGCGGGTGTGGTGGAGCAGGTGCTCCGGCTCGGTCAGGCCGCCGGCCTGGTCGACGTGCAGCCGATCGGTGCGGTGACCGTCGGGCGTCGCGGTGAACGGCTTGCGGAACTGAGCGCGATGGCGATGTCCGCCGCCCGAGTCCGGGTCTTCTCCGACGACGGTGATTGCGTGGCCGATCCGCAGTTGATGCGCCGATCCTTGGAATACGTGAAGGCGTTTGACGGGGTGATCGCCCAGCACGCGCAGGAACCGCGACTGACCGTGGGGGCGCAGATGCACGAGGGCGAGGTGTCCGCTCGACTGGGCCTGGTCGGTTGGCCCGCCGTCGCGGAGGAGGCGATCATCGCCCGCGACTGCCTGCTGGCCGACCACGTCGACTCCCGGCTGCACGTCTGCCACCTGTCCACGGCCGGCGCGGTGGATGTCGTCGCGGCGGCGAAGGCGCGTGGCACCCGAGTCACCGCCGAAGTGACCCCGCATCACTTGGTGCTGACGGACGATCTCGCCGAGGAGTACGACCCGGTGTTCAAGGTCAACCCGCCGTTGCGGACGCAGCGCGACGTCGATGCCGTGCGGGCCGGCCTCGCCGACGGCACCATCGACGTCGTCGCCACCGACCACGCCCCACACGCGCTGGAGCACAAGGAGTGCGAGTGGGATCAGGCCAGTCCGGGCATGCTCGGCCTGCAGACCGCGCTCTCGGTGGTGGTGCAGACCATGCTGCAGCCGGGCCTGCTGGATTGGCGCGGCGTCGCCCGGGTGATGAGCGTGAACCCGGCTCGCATCGGTGGTCTGGATGATCACGGTCGGCCGATCGAGGTGGGCGAGCCGGCCAACCTGGTGCTGATCGATCCGGACGCTACCTGGACCGTCCGCGGCGCGGACTTCGCGAGTCTGTCCTCGAACACTCCGTTCGAGGGCCGCGAACTACCGGCGACTGTGCGGGCCACCTTCCTCCGCGGTACCCCCACCGTCCTCGCCGGCAGCCTCGTCGGCCGGGGGCAGTGACCGTGGACTGGCCCCGGCTCGGTCTGACCCTCGGCCTGCTCGCGCTGTGTGTGCTGTTGGCATATCTGCTGCTGGTGGGTTGGCGTAGTAGAGCTCGTCGCCAGGGCGAGTTTCCCGCGCCACCGCCGGCGCCGGCGGCACCCGGCTCGGAGCTGGTGGCGCTGGACGGCCTGTATGTCGCCACCACCTACCGAGGCGACTGGCAGGACCGCATCGTCGTGCACACCGTCGGTCGACGAGCCCGCGCCACCGCTCGGCTGTTCACCACCGGCGTGCTCATCGACCGAATCGGGGAGACGCCGCTGTGGATCCCACGCGCGGCACTGCTGGACGTCGGCAACTCGTCTCGGATCGCCGGGAAGGTGACGGGGCTGAGCGACGGCATCCTGCTGATCGCCTGGAACTGGGACGGCAAGCCCGTCGACACCGGCTTCCAAGCCGAGGACCCCGCACTACAGGCCTATTGGATCGGCCGCGCCACCGAATTGTTCACCCCGCAGTCAGGAGTAACCGGATGACCGTTTCGCCCGCCGCTCTAGTCCTCGAGGACGGACGAGTGTTCACCGGTACGTCCTTCGGCGCCACCGGCAGCGCCTTCGGCGAGGCGGTGTTCGCCACCGGGATGACCGGCTATCAGGAGACACTCACCGACCCCTCCTACCGGCGTCAGGTGGTCGTGGCGACTGCGCCGCAGATCGGCAACACGGGTTGGGTGGCGGAGGACGACGAGTCCACCGGCATCCAGGTCGCCGGATTCGTGATTCGCGACCTGGCGCCGGCGCCGTCGAACTGGCGTGCCACGAGCTCGCTGCCGGCCGAGATGGCCGCTCAGGGCATCGTCGGCATCGCCGGGGTGGACACCCGAGCGCTGACCCGCCATCTGCGCACCGCAGGCGCGATGCGTTGCGGCATCTTCGCCGCACACCGACACCG
Organism: uncultured Actinomycetota bacterium; assembly: GCA_963825975.1. Lineage (GTDB taxonomy): Bacteria > Actinomycetota > Actinomycetes > Mycobacteriales > Nakamurellaceae > Nakamurella. Next base: position 94,369 of record CAWGUZ010000021.1, on the reverse strand, counting down.
ACCTCGGAGCGGTGGCGGACATGGTGGCTGCGGTGCGGAGCACACCGCCGATGGCCGGGATGAACCTCACCGACGAGGTGAGTACTCGAGAGCCGTACACCGTGCCGGCGACCGGCGAGGAACTGTTCACCGTCGCGGCGCTGGACCTGGGCATCAAAGCCAACACTCCGCGATCGTTCGCCGCTCGCGGCATCACCACGCACGTGTTACCGGCGTCCACCACCATCGACGACATCGAGGCGCTCGGAGTCGACGGGGTGTTCTTCTCCAACGGCCCCGGCGATCCGGCCACCGCCGACCACGCCGTGGCGCTCACCCGGCAGCTGCTGGCGCGCCGGATCCCGCTGTTCGGGATCTGCTTCGGCAATCAGATCCTCGGCCGCGCCCTGGGCTTCGGGACCTACAAGCTGAAGTTCGGGCACCGCGGCATCAACCAGCCGGTGATCGACCACGCCACCGGCGCGACGATGGTGACCAGCCAGAATCACGGTTTCGCGGTGGACGCGCCGGTCGGGGAGGACCTGGAAACCGAGTTCGGGATCGTCCGGGTCGGGTTCTCATCGCTCAACGACGGCGTCGTCGAGGGACTGACCTGCGTCGACGTGCCCGCGTTCTCGGTCCAGTTCCATCCCGAGGCCGCTGCAGGCCCGCACGATGCGAGCTACCTCTTCGACCGGTTCATCGACCTCATGCGCGCCGTCCGCGACGGGAGCCCCGACGGTGCCGGGTGCCGGCGGTGCCGACAGTGCCGGCGGTGCCGACGGTGCCGGCGGTGCCGAGCAGTGCCGGCGGTGCCGCCGATGGTTCAGACGAGCCCGCCGATACCACTGATGTCAACTCAGAAGGACGTTCCTGATGCCCCGCCGCACCGACCTGAACCACGTCCTGGTGATCGGCTCCGGCCCGATCGTGATCGGTCAGGCCTGCGAATTCGACTACTCCGGAACGCAGGCCTGCCGGGTGCTGCGGGCCGAGGGCCTGCGGGTCAGCCTGATCAACTCCAACCCGGCGACGATCATGACGGACCCGGAGTTCGCGGACGCCACCTACATCGAGCCGATCACCGCCGAGTTCGTCGAGAAGGTGATCATCGATCAGGCCGAACAGGGCTTCCCGGTGGACGCGATCTTGGCCACCCTGGGCGGGCAGACAGCGCTGAACACCGCCATCGCCCTGCACGACGCCGGCATGTTGACCAAACACAACGTCGAGCTGATCGGTGCCGACATCCCGGCGATCCAGCGCGGGGAGGATCGGCAGATCTTCAAGGACATCGTGCGCGACATCGGCGGCGACGTGCCGGAGTCGGCGGTGTGCCATTCGATGGTGGAGGTTCGGGAGACCGTCGAGCGGCTGGGCCTGCCGGTGGTGATCCGGCCCTCCTTCACCATGGGCGGCCTCGGTTCCGGACTCGCCTACACCCCCGACGATCTGGAGCGGATCGCGTCCATCGGGCTGGCCGCCTCCCCGGTGCACGAGGTGCTGATCGAGGAGTCGGTGCTGGGCTGGAAGGAGTACGAACTGGAACTGATGCGCGACGCTGCGGACAACGCCGTCGTCGTCTGCTCCATCGAGAACATCGACCCGATGGGGGTGCACACCGGCGACTCGATGACGGTGGCGCCGGCGATGACACTGACCGACCGTGAGTACCAGGACATGCGCGATCTCGGCCTCAAGGTGCTGCGCGCGGTGGGTGTCGCGACCGGCGGGTGCAACATCCAATTCGCCATTCAGCCCGAGACCGGCCGCATGATCGTGATCGAGATGAACCCGCGGGTGTCGCGATCATCGGCGTTGGCCTCCAAGGCGACCGGTTTCCCGATCGCGAAGATCGCGGCGAAACTGGCGATCGGCTACACGCTGGGCGAGATCGCCAACGACATCACCAAGGCGACCCCCGCGGCGTTCGAGCCCACCCTGGACTACGTCGTGGTCAAGATCCCGCGGTTCAACTTCGAGAAGTTCCCCGGCGCCGATCCGACGCTGACCACCACGATGAAGTCCGTCGGCGAGGGGATGTCGATCGGGCGCAGCTTCGCCGAGGCGTTCGGCAAGGCGCTGCGGTCGATGGAGACGAAGAACCTGGGCTTCTGGACCACCCCGGACCCGGCGGGGGACACCGTCGACGGCCTGCTCGGCGCCGCGGCCATCCCCACCGACGGGCGGATCTTCCTGGTGGAGCGGGCCCTGCGCTACGGCGCCACCGTGGCGCAGGTGCACCAGGCGACCGGCATCGACCCGTGGTTCCTGGACCAGATCGTGCTGATCCAGTCCATCGGCGACGAGGTCCGCGGGGCGGCCGAGCTCGATGCGACGCTGCTGCGACGAGCCAAGCGATACGGCCTGTCCGACCTGCAGATCGCGGCCTTGCGGCCCGATGACTCCGCACTCGGGTCCGAGACGGCGGTGCGCCGGCTTCGGCATGCGCTCGGGGTGCGTCCGGTCTACAAGACGGTGGACACCTGCGCCGCGGAGTTCGAGGCGTTCACCCCGTACCACTACTCGGCGTACGAGACCGACATCGCGGCCGAGTCCGAGGTGCGGCCGCAGACCGAGCGGCCCAAGGTGATCATCCTGGGCTCCGGCCCGAATCGGATCGGGCAGGGCATCGAATTCGACTACTCGTGCGTCCACGCGGCGATGGCGCTGCGCGACGCCGGCTACGAGACCGTGATGGTCAACTGCAACCCGGAGACCGTCTCGACCGACTACGACACCTCCGACCGGTTGTACTTCGAGCCGCTCACCACCGAGGACGTGCTCGAGGTGATCGCGGCCGAGCAGCAGTCCGGCACCGTGGCCGGGGTGATCGTCACCCTGGGTGGGCAGACCCCGCTGAAGTTGGCAGCCACTCTCGAAGCGGAGGGGGTACCACTGCTGGGCACGTCGCCGGATGCGATCGACCTGGCCGAGGACCGCGGCCGGTTCGGTGACCTACTGGCCCGCGCTCAGTTGCCCGCGCCCGCATTCGGCATGGCGACCTCCTTCGACGAGGCTCGTGAGGTGGCGGCCCGGATCAGTTACCCGGTGCTGGTCCGCCCGTCCTACGTGCTGGGCGGGCGCGGCATGGAGATCGTCTACGACGAGGCCTCGCTGGCCGACTACATCGCCCGGGCCACCGAGATCACCGACGACCACCCGGTCATGGTCGATCGTTTCCTCGACGACGCGATCGAAATCGACGTGGACGCGCTCTGCGACGGCACCGAGGTGTACCTGGGCGGGGTGATGGAGCACATCGAAGAGGCCGGCATCCATTCCGGCGACTCGGCCTGTGTGCTGCCGCCGATCACCCTCGGTCGAGCCGACATCGAACGGGTCCGGCAGTACACCGAGCGGATCGCCCTGGACGGCAAGGTGTGCGGGCTGCTGAATGTGCAGTACGCGTTGAAGGGCGAGACCCTCTACGTGCTGGAGGCCAATCCCCGCGCGTCCCGCACCGTGCCGTTCTCGTCGAAGGCCACCGCGGTCCCGTTGGCCAAGGCGGCGGCTCGGATCATGACCGGTTCGACCATCCCGGAACTTCGCGCCGAGGGGATGCTCGCCCCGGTCGGCGACGCCGGCACCCTCCCGGACGGCGCCCCGGTGGCGGTCAAGGAGGCGGTGCTGCCGTTCCACCGGTTCCGGCGCCCGGACGGCACCGGCGTCGACACCGTCCTCGGCCCCGAGATGCGCTCCACCGGTGAGGTGATGGGCATCGACGCCGCCTTCGGGCCGGCGTTCGCCAAGTCGCAGACCGGCTCCTACGGCTCACTGCCCACCTCTGGCACCGTCTTCGTGTCGGTGGCGAACCGGGACAAGCGGTCCATGGTGTTTCCGATCAAGCGGTTGGCCGACCTCGGGTTCACCGTGCTGGCCACCGCGGGCACCGCGGAGATGTTGCGGCGGAACGGAATCGCCGTGCAGGTGGTGCGGAAGTTCTTCGAGGGTCCGGACAACATCGTGGAGAAGATCCGGGCCGGCGAGATCGACCTGATCATCAACACGCCGTACGGCCAGTCCGGCCCGCGGATCGACGGATTCGAGATTCGGACCGCTGCCGTCTCCACCGACATCCCGTGCATCACCACGGTCGCCGGTGCTGCGGCCGCCATCCAGGGCATCGATGCGCTGGTCCGCGGCGAGGTCGGGGTGGCGTCGCTGCAGAATCTGCAGGCACGGCTCCGAAGCCAGGTCGCAGCGGGTGCGGGTGTCGCTGCGGGGGCCGCCAACCCGGCGGTCGGCGCGGCGATCCTCTCCGTATGAGCGTGCTGACTCGGGCGTACGCCGGGGTGGCCCGCCCGGTGTTGTTTCGGCTGGGTGGCGGGGATGCGGAGGCCGCGCACCACACCACACTGCGCGCCCTGGCGGTGGCGGGTCGCTCCCCGCTGGCGCTGACCGTCCTCCGGCGACTGCTGCTGGCCGACCTCGCGCCGCGGCGAGTCTTCGGAATCACCTTCCCGAACGCCGTCGGCCTCGCGGCGGGGATGGACAAGGACGGCGTCGCCCTGCGAGCGTGGCCCGCGATGGGATTCGGATTCACCGAAGTCGGCACGGTCACCGCGCTGGCCCAGCCGGGTAACCCGCGACCACGACTGTTCCGGCTCCGATCGTCCACCGCGATCATCAACCGGATGGGATTCAACAACGCCGGAGCGGCCGCGCTGGCGGATCGACTCGGCCGGCTCGGCCCGCTGCCGACGCCGCTGGGCGTCTCGCTGGGCAAATCGAAGTCGACGCCGGTCGAGGCCGCCGTCGAGGACTATGTGGCGTCGCTGCGGTTGCTGGCGCCACACGCCGACTACCTGGCGATCAACGTGTCGTCACCTAACACCCCCGGCCTCCGCACCCTGCAGGACCGCGAGCCCCTCACCGAGTTGCTGGACGCGTTGGTCACTGAGTCTCGGTCACTGTCGACTGGGTCACTGTCGACTGGGTCACTGTCGACTGGGTCACTGTCGACTGGGTCACCGGCGGCGGAGCGGCCCGCCGTGCCGGTGCTGGTGAAGATCTCCCCCGATCTGACCGACGCCGCGATAGGCGAGGTGCTGCAGGTCTGCGCCGACACCGGGGTCGCCGGGATCATCGCCACCAACACCACGCTGGACAGGACCGGGCTGCACGGGGCCGATCGTCCCCGTGCCGGGGAGGCGGGCGGCCTTTCCGGTGCGCCGCTCACCGTGCGCTCCCGGGAGGTGGTGCGTTTCGTCGCCGGCCATTGTGAGCTGCCGGTGATCGGCGTCGGTGGCGTGCTGACCGCGGCCGACGGATTGGCCCTGCTCGACGCGGGCGCCGCGCTGCTCCAGCTGTACACCGGGCTGATCTACACCGGACCGGGGCTCGTCCGCGACCTCAATCAGGCCGTCGCCGGCCGGGATCGGAGAACCCCATGACCGAAATCTCGGGGGGCGGGGCAGCGCCGTTCGGCGGTCGGCTGGTCGCCGCCATGCGGGAGCGTGGCCCGCTGTGCGCCGGGATCGACCCGCACCCCGGACTGCTCAGGGCCTGGGGCCTGCCGCTGACCGTGGCCGGACTGGAGCGTTTCGCGCTGGGCACCGTCGAGGCGCTGGCGGGCGAGGTGGCCGTGCTGAAGCCGCAGTCCGCCTTCTTCGAGGCGTTCGGCAGCGCGGGGGTGGCCGTCCTGGAGCGGACCATCGCCGAGGCCCGGGCGGCCGGGGCGCTCGTGGTGCTCGACGTCAAGCGCGGCGACATCGGCTCCACGATGGCCGCGTACGCCCAGGCGTACCTCGCGGACGGGTCTCCGTTGGCCGCGGACGCGGTGACGCTCTCGCCGTACCTGGGGTTCCGTTCACTGCAGCCCGCCCTCGATCTGGCGGAAGCCACCGGCCGGGGTTTGTTCGTCCTCGCGCTGACCTCGAACCCCGAAGGCCCCCAGGTGCAACACGCGACCGGCCCGGACGGGCGTCTGGTCGCGCAGCAGATCGCGGACGCCGCGGCGGAGTGCAACACCGGTCAGTCGCCGTTGGGATCGGTCGGCTTAGTGGTCGGCGCGACCATCGGAGCCACCGGGGTCGATCTGACCGGGGTGAACGGACCATTGCTGGCGCCCGGCATCGGCGCCCAGGGCGCCACCGCGGAGGACCTGCGCACCGTTTTCGGCGACGATCTGAGCGCGGTGCTGCCGAGCAGCAGCAGGGAGATCCTGGAGGCCGGGCCGTCGGCGACCGCGCTCCGTGCCGCCGCAGCGCGCACCCTCGACCGAATCCGGGTCGCCCTGCGTTCCTAGTTCACGCGACCGCTCGATACCGACCCGTGCCGAGCCCGTGCCGCGACCCCGAGCCGCGACCCGCGACGCCGCGACCGAGTACCCCGCGACCCCATCTCGGTGCCACTTACGCTCGGAGAATGGCCACGCTCCCCGGAACCCGACGTCGGGCGCCTGCCGACTTCCCGACGGGGGATCGGTCGCGTCGCGTCGGGGTCTTCGTTTTGGCGGTGGCGGGTTTGCTGATCGTGAGCCTCAGCGGACTCTGGGTCGGGAATGTGGCGGGGCGGGCGTCAGCGGCACCGCTTCCCGCGCCACCGGCGATCGGATCCTGCCTGGCGGTGAGACCGCAGACGGTGACCGTCGTCGACTGCGCGGAGCGGCACAACGCGGAGGTGGCTCGAGCGTGGGCGGCCGGTGACCCGCCCGCAGACGGCCCGGCCTTCGAGGTCCTGGTCGGCTCGTCCTTTCTGCAGCGCGGCAGTCGGATGAGCAGTCCGAGCTGTTGGGCCGCCCAGCACGCCCATCTCAACGACCGCCGCAGCGACCCGTCCCAGACCTGGCGAATCGTCGAACCGCTGGTCATCTCCCAATTGATCACCGCGCCGGCTGAGCAGCGCACCGCGCACCGCGGCTGGGTGGTGTGCGTGGTCGGGTCGCTCGATCGCGGCGACTACACCGGTTCACTGCGCGGCGGCTTCACCGCCGCTCACCCCTGGGACGGACGACTGGCCAGCTGCCTCCCCACCCGCGCAGCGGGCGGCTCGGCCGGTTGGACCACCTGCAGCGGCTCGCATCGGGTCGAGGTGCTGGGGGTCTTCGATCGCGGATCGGTCGTGAACGAGCACGGCGAGTTCGTCGGTATGCCCAGCTCAGACGTGTTGGTCGCGAGCTGCGCCACCCTGGCGACCTCGCTGATCGGCACGGACGATCCCACCTTCGGCGGTCGGCTGACGGTCGGAGCCCTGCAGCTGCTGCCCGATTGGATCGCCCGCATCACCACCTACCGCAGCGACGGCAGTGCCTCGGACACCTACATCCCGATCCCACTCTGCTTCATCGAGCCGGCAGGTGCGGGCGAGTTGCGCGGAACGGTGATCGGTCTCGGCAGCGGCCCGTTGCCGATCGCCTGACTGCCCGATCGCCCGATCGCCCGACCCCCGATCGCCCGACCCCCCGCCGCCTGATCGCCCGGTCGCCACGACGAGCGACACGTGCGCCTGGCGTCCGGGAGACCGTCCGCGCCGGCTCGCCGAGGACGCCGCTCGCAGACGACGCCGGCTCGCCGACGACGCCGGCTCGGCTACGACCAGCTGTCCGGCCGGATCCCGGGCGTCCGGGACGCGGTGCGGCCCGCCCAGCGCACCTCCTCGCCGAAGGTGATCGCGTTGTCCACCGCGGCGCAACGGCCGTCGTTGTTGAAGTAGACGAAGAAGTCCTCCCAGTCGGCGGAGTTCTCGGCGATCCGGCCGACCCACCGGGCCAGCGTGTGCCGGTGGTAGTTCGGCGACGGGTGCGCGTCACCCCAGTGGAACCGCAGGTAGCCCCAGTCGCAGGTGCGCCACAACGGTCCCCACGGCCACCCGCCGCGGTCGACCCACACCCAGCCGGCGCGTCGGTCCTCGAGCAGGCGCCGGACGTCGTCGTTCCACCACGACTCGTTTCGCACCTCGACCGCGACCCGGGTACCCGCCGGGAAGCAGTCCAAGGTTCGCGCGAGCGCCCCGACATCGCAGTGCAACGACGGCGGCAGTTGCAGCAGAATCGGTCCCAGCTTCCCGCCCAAACCGGACGCCCGGTCCATCAGGCGTTGCACCGGTTCGGCGGGATCGGCCAACTTCCTGATGTGCGTGAGGTACCGCGACGCCTTGACGGTGACGATCGCGTCGTCCGGGCTGCGGCGGGCCCAGCCCTCGAAGGTGCTGCGCAGCGGCAGCCGATAGAAGCTGACGTTGAGCTCGGTGGTCTGGAAGTGGGCCGTGGTGTGCTCGAACCAGCGCCGCTGAGGCACGCCGTGGTGGAAGCGGTCGGCCCAGTCGGCGTACTGCCAGCCCGATGTGCCGATCAGGACGGGCATGACAGCCACCCGGCCGCCGACGCGGCACCGCCGACGCGACGGCTGCCCGAGGTGGGGAGCAGGTAATCTCGCACGGGGTTGTTTCCACACCTTTCGAGCCGTCGTACCGGTTGCCGAACGATCTGATCGGCAGACAGACAGCCGGCTTTCCATAGTTCTTGCCCCTCAGTCAGGAGTTCCATGTCCGCCGCTGCCAGCACAGCCACCACCGGTGCCGTCCCCACCGCGAGCCCCGCCGTTCCGTCGACGGCCGATCGCATCGGCACGCTCGACTTCAAGGTGGCCGACTTGGCACTGGCCGAGTTCGGCCGCAAGGAGATCCAGCTCGCCGAACACGAGATGCCGGGGCTGATGTCGCTGCGGCGCGAGTACGCCGAGGTGCAGCCGCTGCAGGGGGCGCGGATCGCCGGCTCCCTGCACATGACCGTTCAGACGGCCGTACTGATCGAGACGCTGGTCAGCCTCGGCGCCGAGGTTCGCTGGGTGAGCTGCAACATCTTCTCCACCCAGGATCACGCCGCCGCGGCGACCGTCGTCGGGCCGTACGGCACCGTCGACGAGCCGAAGGGCGTGTCGGTGTACGCGTGGAAGGGGGAGACGCTCGAGGAGTACTGGTGGTGCACCGACCAGATGCTGCGCTGGCCGATTCTGGACGCCGCCGGTGCGGTGACCGGCCATCACGGCCCGAACATGTTGCTCGACGACGGCGGGGACGCCACCCTGCTCATCCACAAGGGCGTTCAGTACGAGAAGGCGGGTGTGGTGCCGCCCACCCAGGAGGACGACTCCGAGGAGTACGGCGTGATCCTCGACCTGCTCCGCCGGTCGCTGGCCGACCAGCCGCAGCGTTGGACCGAGATCGGCCCGCAGATCATGGGTGTCACCGAGGAGACGACCACCGGTGTGCTGCGGCTGTACCAGCTCGCAGCGCAGGGTGAACTGCTCTTCCCGGCGATCAACGTCAACGACTCCGTGACGAAGAGCAAGTTCGACAACAAGTACGGCGTGCGGCACTCGCTGATCGACGGCATCAACCGGGCCACCGACGTGCTGATCGGCGGCAAGGTGGCGCTGGTGGCGGGCTACGGCGACGTGGGCAAGGGCAGCGCCGAGTCGCTGCGCGGTCAGGGCGCCCGGGTGGTCATCGCCGAGATCGACCCCATCTGTGCGCTGCAGGCGTTGATGGACGGGTACGAGGTCACCACCGTCGACAAGGCCGTCGATCGGGCCGACATCATCGTCACCACCACCGGCAACAAGGACATCATCACCACCGCGCACATGCAGGCGATGAAGCACCAGGCGATCCTGTGCAACATCGGTCACTTCGACAACGAGATCGACATGGCGGGTCTGGCTCGGATTCCGGGGATTCACCGCACCGAGATCAAGCCCCAGGTGCATCTGTGGAACTTCCCGTCCGGCCGCACCCTGTTGGTGCTCTCCGAGGGTCGGCTGGTGAATCTCGGCAACGCAACCGGCCACCCGTCGTTCGTGATGAGTTCGTCGTTCTCCAACCAGGTGATCGCGCAGATCGAGCTGTTCACCAAGAACCACGAGTACGACAAAGAGGTCTACCGGTTGCCCAAGCACCTCGATGAGAAGGTCGCGCGGATTCACGTCGAAGCCCTCGGCGGCGAGCTCACCAAGCTCAGCAAGGATCAGGCCGAGTACATCGGCGTCGACGTCGAAGGCCCGTTCAAGGCTGACCACTACCGCTACTGACACCGTCGGTTTCGGCGTGATCGTGTTCGCTCACCGGACACTTTCACGCCGAAATCTGCGGGATCGACGAGGGAATCGAGCACATCGTGGGCAGGCTGCTCGTCATCGAGGGACTGGACGGCTCGGGTAAGGCCACCCTGACAGCGGCGCTGTCTGCGAAGTGGACAGCCCAGGGGCGGCGGGTGGCCCGGTTGGCGTTTCCGCGCTACGGCGAATCGGTATTCGCCGACCTGTGTCGGGACGCGCTGTACGGCAGGTTCGGAGACCTCTCCGACTCGGTGCACGGCACCGCGCTGCTCTTCGCGCTGGATCGCCGGGACGCCGCGGCCGAGATCCGCGACCTGGTCGCCTCGAACGACATCGTGCTGCTCGACCGGTACGTGTCCTCCAACGCCGCCTACGGTTCAGCGCGGCTGGGGGGACCGGTCACCCCGACCACATTCCCGGCGTGGGTGCGCGACCTGGAGATCGGCCGATTCGAGGTGCCGGCGCCGGACCTGCAGATTCTGCTCGACGTGCCACCCGCGTTGGCCCAAGCTCGGGCGCTGCATCGAGCGGGCCAGTCTGCGGACCGTGCGTTGGACGCCTTCGAAGCCGACGGGGGGCTGCAGCGGCGCACCGCAGCAATGTACGAGGAGTTGGCCCGGACGTCCTTCTTGTCACCGTGGCGGGTGCTGACCCCTGGCCCGGACGGGTCCGTGGCCATCCCGGCGGATCTGGTGGGGCCCGCCGGCCCGGCCGTGCGGCGCGGGACCTGAGCTGGTGTCGATCCGGTGCCGGGGTGCTCTCCGGGCGGTCGGGTTCTCGACCCTGAGCGTCAGGGCGCATCGACGCCCTGATCAGCGCGGCGGCGAGGTTCTCTTTGCGGATCCGGGTGTCGATGTATAACAGCGCGACGACGGACGCCGTCCACGGCACCGTCACGGCGGAGATGACGGCCTGCACGGCGAGACCCACCAGTGCACCGCTGATCGTCGCCGGCGGCGGCGCGATCCCGATGACGAGGGAACCAATCAGCGATGCGATCACGTACGCCAGCGCGGTGATGCCGAGGAGTCGACCGCGGGAGCCCGAACTGAGCTGCGCCGACCGACGTAACGCCTGGAGGGCGGTGGACTTCTCGATCACCGCCACCGGGGTGGCCAGTACCAACGTGGCCAGCAGCACCAACCCGGGAATGATGAAGGCGAGGAATCCGAGAAAGGTCAGGACCGCCACCGTGACGGCGACGGCGACCAGGATCAGCCAGCGACCGCGCAGCCGGCTCAGCGCCGCGGCGGTCGTCGCCGGGCGTCCGATCGCGTCGTCGGCCGCGAAGGCCGTCGCGAGGCCGGAGACCGCGATCGTGGTGGCGAAACCGATGACCGCGCCGACGGCGAGCGGATAGAGCACCGCGGGCGGCGGGTAGCTGAAAGTTCCCTGGCTGAGCGACCGCATCCACTGGTCGCTGAAATACGCGGTGGTGTCCGGCAGGGCGGACAGCACGGCGATCACGGCGCCCGCGCTCAACAGGTTGCCGATCAGCGCGACGGCGCCCAGCACCAGGAGATGCGCACGCACCAGCCGGATCCCCGCCCCGAAGATCTCTCCCACACCGAGCGGGCGGAGCGGGATGAGCCCCGGCCAGGGTGCGCCCTGTGGGTCGCTCTGCCCGGAGGGCCTGGGATGACCGGGAGCGTTGAAAGGCGAGTTCACCCCTCCATGGTGGCATCCCGCGCCCCCGCGGGCGGACCCGATCGGTGTCGGCTGCCGGGCGGGAACCGGCGGTGAGGCGTTGGCCGCGCCCGCCGGCCGACCGAATTCGAGGTCACAGCCGGGCTGGGCGGTTTATTTCGACCAACTCGCGGGCGTCTCGACTCGACAACCGTCGTATATCACGCCGTGCTGTCACCATGGACCCATGAGATCGCGGGTATTGGTCGTCGACGACGATCCGGCTCTGGCCGAGATGCTGACCATTGTGCTGCGGGGCGAGGGCTTCGACACCGTGGTGGCCCGGGACGGCGCCAAGGCGGTGGAGGCCTTCCGGGACAGCCAGCCCGACCTCATCCTGTTGGACCTGATGCTGCCCGGCATGTCGGGGCTGGAGATCTGCCGGGAGATTCGGCACGAGTCGGGGCTCCCGATCATCATGTTGACCGCGAAGACGGACACGGTGGACGTCGTTCTCGGCCTCGAGGCGGGTGCCGACGACTACGTGATGAAACCGTTTAAACCCAAGGAGCTGATCGCCCGCATCCGAGCCCGGTTGCGGCGGACCGAGACCAGCGCCGCCGAGCGGTTGCGGGTAGCCGACATCGACATCGACGTGCCGGGCCACCAGGTGACCCGGAACGACGCGGAGATCTCCCTGACTCCGCTGGAGTTCGATCTCCTGGTGGCCTTGGCGCGCAAGCCGCGGCAGGTATTCACCCGTGAGGTGCTCCTCGAGCAGGTGTGGGGCTACCGGCACGCGGCGGACACCCGACTGGTCAATGTGCACGTCCAGCGGCTGCGGTCGAAAATCGAGAAGGACCCGGAACGTCCCGAGGTGGTGTTGACGGTTCGTGGTGTCGGGTACAAGGCCGGCTCCCAGTAACCCCGGCCGATCCGGTCCGGCGGCTGCGGTGGCGCCGCCCGGTGAGCACGGGGTGGCCGTACGCAGCTCGCCGTGGCGCGCGGCTGTGGCGTCCCGCTTTCGCGAGCTGGTGGCATTCCTGCTGCACTCGCTGTGGGTGCGCGTCATCGTGGCCACCCTGGGGCTGTCCAGCCTGGTGATGACCGTCCTCGGCCTCGCGCTACAGGGTCAGATCACCGATCGTCTGCTGCAGAACAAGGTGAACGCGGCCATCGCCGAGATGGGCGCCGCCCGGGCGTCGGCGGCGGACAGTCTGATCGGGGCGGAGACCGACCCCAGTCAGGTGCCGCGCAAGCTCAACCTCGCCCTGGAGCAACTGGCCGACCCGGCCCGGACGGCGGATTCGGGCAGCCAATCGACGGCCGGTGTGTTCGAACCGGTGTTGATCTCGGCGCGACCGCTGCTCGCCGACGAGGTGGCGGCCGGGCCGGATGCCGACGTGCCGACCGCCCTGCGGGCCAGGATCGCGGACGGCCAGCTGGCCTCGCAGTACACCACCGTCGTGCGAAAGGGCGTGAACGTCCCCGCGTTGGTGGTCGGCGCCCCGGTCAGCACCCGCAATGACAGCTACGAGCTGTACTTGATCTACCTGTTGTCCAGCGAGCAACGAACACTCGATCTCGTCCGCAACACCCTGCTGCTCGGTGGTGCACTGCTCGCGCTGCTGCTGACCGGGATCGCCGCGCTGGTGGCCTACCAGGTCGTGCGCCCGGTACGTCGAGCCTCCGCCGCCGCGAGTCGGCTGGCGGGTGGTGCGTTGGACGAGCGGATGGCGGTGCGCGGGCCGGTGGAGTTGGCGCAGCTTTCGAGGTCGTTCAACGGAATGGCCGAGGCGATCAAGGCGCAGATCCGGCAGCTCGAGGAGTTCGGCCGGCTGCAGCGCCAGTTCACCTCGGACGTCTCCCACGAGCTGCGGACCCCACTGACCACCGTCCGGATGGCGGCCGATCTGCTGCACGCCGACCGGGCAGAACTCCCGTCGCACCTCGCCCGGTCCACCGAGCTGATGGTCGACGAACTGGACCGTTTCGAGGATTTGCTGGCCGATCTGTTGGAGATCAGCCGGTACGACGCGGGCATGGCCGAATTGAGCGCAGGCTTGGTCGATGTGTGGCTGCCGTTGCAGAGCGCGATGTACGCCGTGTCCGGGATCGCGGCCACGGCAGCTGTGCCGATCCTGGTCAGTCGCCCCGAAGAGCCGATCCGGGCCGAGATCGACTCCCGGCGGATCGAGCGGATCCTACGAAACCTGCTGGCCAACGCCGTCGATCATGCGGAGGGTCGGCCGGTGTCGATCGAGGTGGCCGCGGACACCGAAGCCGTTGCCATCGTCGTCGCCGATCGGGGGGTCGGGTTGAAGCCCGCTGAGTCCTCACTCGTGTTCAACCGGTTCTGGCGGGCGGACCCCTCCAGGCAGCGACAGACCGGAGGCACCGGATTGGGGCTCGCCATCGCCTTGGAGGACGCCCGGCTACACGGCGGGTGGCTGCAGGCATACGGTCGGCCCGGCGAGGGTGCCCGCTTCCGTCTCACCCTGCCGCTGCTCCAGGGAACGGTGCTGCTGAGCTCGCCGCTGCCGCTGAATCCGGAGGAGGACGACGCCTCGGCACCCGCGGCGGCTGCCCAACCGACCTCGAGCATCGGGTCGACGGTGTATCCGCTCATCGGCACGACGGTCGGCACGGAGTCGACCGCGAGTTCCGACGGATCGCCGCACCCGATGCAGTCGATGATCCCGCTCGGAATGTCGGGTGGTGACGTTCACTTGACCCATTCGGCCCTGACCGCGCTCTCGGCCGGCTTCACCCAAGGGGCGGCAGCCGATCCCGAGCAACCCGGACCGGAGGGGGACAGGTGACCGCGCGGTTGTCGACGTCAACCGGGAGTCGGCTGCTCACCACCATCGGGGCGCTGCTGGTGAGCGCGCTGTTTCTCGGGGTGACGGGCTGCGCGACCGTGCCCAGCTCCGGGCCTCCCACCGACTACACCCAGGTCGCCGACCCCAACAACCAGGTCAAGGAGACGGCACCGGCCGACGGACTGGGACCGCTGGACATCGCCCGCGGGTTCGTCGCCGCCAACGCCCGGATCGACCAGGACCTCAAACTCACCGCTGCCCGTTCGTACCTGACCCCTGACGCCAACGGCCGCTGGCACAACATCGCCAGCGAGGTGATCATCCTCGTCGCTCCACCGCGCTACGACACTGTCGACGGTTCCGACAGTCAGGTGCAGATCACCGGGACCTCCGAGGGTTATCTGAAACCCGACGGGAGCTTCGTCGCCACTGCGGACCGCGAGTATCGAACCGTGCTGGGCGTGGTCAAGGTCGACGGTCAGTGGCGGATCTACAACCCGCCGGAATCGCTGGTGCTGTTCGTGGGCGATTTCAACCTGGCCTTCACTCAGCGTCAGGTGTACTTCCTGAACGCGGCCGGGACCCTCGTCATCCCCGACCGTCGGTGGCTGCCCAACAGCTCGTTGTATCCGGTCACGATGGCCGGCCAACTGGTGAACCGACTGGCCGGCGGACCCGCCGGTCCGCTGCGCGGAGCGGTTCAGAATCAACTCGACGGCGCGAGCCTGCGCGCGCCGATCACGGCGAGCGCCGATGGTGTCCTTCAAGTGGATCTGGAGGGACTGCCCACCCTGAGCAGCAGCAGCGCGCGGGCGCTGGCGGCGCAACTGGTCTTCACCATGCGCGCAGATGCGGCGAAGATTCGCATCCTGGTCGACGGCACCCCCTTGGACGCGAACCAGGCGATCTGGACCACCGGGGTGCTCGGATCGTTCGACCCGGACGGGGTACCCGGTTCCGGGTCGCCGGGAGCGGTCGGGTATTACATCGACGCGAACGGTGGGCTGGTCAACCTGTCGGGTATGCCGGTGTGGGGCACGGCGGGCTCCGGCGCACTGCACGCCGAGGCCGCGGCCATGTCCGTGGCCACCGGAGACCTCGCGGTGGTCAGCGGAGCGGCGGGTGCGCAGACCCTGTATGTCGGTTCGCCGTTGACCCAGGAGCCGATGGAGGTCCGGCTGACCGCGTCGTCGTTCACCCCGCCGTCGTTCTCGCGGGCCGGCGACGAGGTGTGGACGGTGCTCAACGGCGATACGGCACCCGAGGTCGTCCGGCTGTTGACATCCGGCAGCCGCTACCCGGTCGGCTCGGCTAGCCTGGCGGCGATTCGGAAGATCACCTCACTCGCTCTCTCACCGGACGGGGTCCGCGTGTTGCTGGTCGCCGACTCCAGGCTCTACCTGGCGACGGTCACCTACGCCGACGAACCGAACAGCGCGGCGCCCGGCGCGGGCAGCGCCATCGGCGCAGTCGCCACCCTGGGGGTGCCGGTGCCGGTGCGTCCCGAACTGCTGGTCAGGCGGGCGATCTGGTCCGATTCGCAGAACATCCTCGCCGCCGCGGCCGACCCGTCGAGCACCTATCGTGCCGTCTGGCGGATCGGACTGGACGGCCGGCAGCGGTCGTTGCTGACCACCAGGGGAATCGTGGCCGACGTCGACGGCATCGCGGCGGGCAGTGGGCTGCCACTGCTGATCAGCTCGGGCGGCCGCATTCTGCAGCTCAAGGGCGACGACAGCAACGGTGAGTGGGTCTCCGCCAAACCGACCGGCGAGCCGGCGTTCGGCAGCTGGCCCGTCTACCCGTCCTGACTTCTGATCGCCCGGTGCGGCGCGGTTGTGCACAAGCGGAATTCGCTCCACCGAGCGGCGTCGATGGACGGCGTCGGTGTCGGATTCCGCAATCGTGACGGACATGTGGAGCACCCTGGTCGACTTGGTCCTGCCGCGTACCTGCCCGGGCTGCGGACGCGCCGACCCCTGGTGTGCCGACTGCGCCCGGTTGTTGAGTGGGCGGCCGCGGCGAGTGTTGCCGCCGCACACCGAGTTCGACTCCGGGCTGCCCCCGGCGTACTCGCTGAGCCAGTACCGCGGCCCGGTGCGGCAGGCGATCATCGACGGTAAGGAGCGCGGGCGCCGGGACCTGCCCGGCCGACTCGGCGGCGCGCTCGGTGTGGGGCTGGGCCTCCTGGTGAGCATCGCAGTGCTCTACGAACCGATCTGGCTGGTCCCGGCACCGACATCGCCGTCGGCCGCTCGCCGCCGAGGGGGGGATCCGGTCATCCAGATGGCACGCTCGGCCGCTGTGCTGTTGGCCGGCCTCGGGGTGGAGGCGGGCGTCGCGCCCTGCCTGTACACGGGGCGCGGGGCACGTGACTCGGTGGGTCTGAGCGCGGCGGCCCGCCTGGTCAATCTGGACGGCCGAGTTCGCTGGCGAGCGGGTTCCGCGCCACCCCACGGTCGTGCGGTGGTGCTGATCGACGACGTTCTGACGACCGGCGCAACGGCTGCCACCGCAGCGCAGGTCCTGCGGGTTCATGGCCACTCCGTGCAGGCCGTGGTGACAATCGCGTCGGTTCCCGCGCTGGTGTGACGGCTGCTGAAGGGTGCGGATTGGGCTGTTCGGCGGGCGTTGCACGCCATGATCGGACTCCACGTCACATTCTGTGACAGCCCATGCGTCCGGAAGCGCTACCGCCCTTGCGAAGCCGGCCAGTTCGCGTAGGTTCGGGCTTACATCCCCCGGTGCCACGGCATCGAGTTCGCGACCCGCACCCGGTTTCCGGGGGACCGGCGTTCCACCTTGCAGGACCAGCCGGCTGGACTCAGCCGGAGCGAAGGAGGAGATGTGGACATCGTCGTCACCGGACGAAATGTCGAGGTTCCAGAGCATTACCGGAGCAAGGTCGCGGACAAGCTGACCCGGGTCGAGCGGTACGACACCAAAATCGTGCGCGCCCAGATCGAGCTCAGTCACGAGAGCAACCGCAGACTGTCCAAAGTCTGTCAAAAAGTCGAGATCACCCTGGTGACAAAGGGTCCCGCCATCCGCGCCGAGGGCAAAGCGGAGAACTTCTACGCCGCGCTGGAACTGGCGATGGACAAATTGGAGAACCGTGCCCGCCGTGCGGCCGACCGGCGACACCACCGGCAACACGATCGCACTCCGATCACCGCACTGCCGCATGACGGCACCCTGACCGGTTCGCTGCTCGAAGAGGCACACGAGCACACCATGAACGGGTCCGCCGGCGGTGGCACCAACGGCGTCGATGCGTCACCGGCAGCCGGGTCGGAGCTCGAGGGCTACGCCTTCGACGCCGCGGACGGGCAGGGTGACGGGCAGGGCGCCGACGGCGGCCCCGGCCGGGTTGTCCGCGTGAAGGACCATCCCGCCGATCCGATCACCGTCGACCAGGCGCTCTTCCAGATGGAGTTGGTCGGACACGACTTCTACCTGTTCACCGACGCGGATACCGGCCTGCCGACCGTCGTCTACCGCCGGCATGCATTCGATTACGGTCTGCTACGCCTTTCCTGATCCTGTTCGCCTGCTCCCGCGGTTCGGGTGTCGACCGGGGTGCCCACCCCGGTCGACCGCTGCCGCTGACCACGTCTGCAGTCAGCGCCTACCATGGACAGGTCGAGTAGCGTTCGGCCTCCGTCGCAGTGCTCGCCAAGAGCCGTGTCGAGCCGGCGCGTTCAAGAACTGATGAGGGTGAATACGTGGTTTTTTCCCGCCTGCTGCGAGCCGGTGAAGCGAAGACGGTCAAACGACTGCGCTCCCTCTCCGATCACATCAACGGGCTCGAGTCCGACTACGTCGACCTGACCGACGCCGAGCTGCGAGCACACACCGACGAGTTCAAGGCCCGGCTGGCCGACGGTGAGACGCTGGACCACTTGCTGCCGGAGGCGTTCGCCGTCGTTCGGGAGGCCGCCAAGCGCACGCTGGGTCAGCGACATTTCGATGTCCAGCTGATGGGCGGCGCGGCTCTGCATCTGGGCAACATCGCCGAGATGAAGACCGGCGAGGGCAAGACGCTGGTCTCCACGCTGCCCGCCTACCTGAACGCGCTGGCCGGCAACGGTGTGCACATCGTCACGGTGAACGACTACCTGGCAAAGCGCGACAGCGAGTGGATGGGCCGGGTGCACCGCTTCCTCGGTATGGAGGTCGGCGTCATCCTGAGCCAACTCACGCCGGAGGAGCGCAAGACCGCCTACGACGCCGACATCACCTACGGCACCAACAACGAATTCGGTTTCGACTACCTCCGCGACAACATGGCCTGGTCGAAGGACGCGCTGGTGCAGCGCGGACACACCTTCGCCATCATCGACGAGGTCGACTCGATCCTGATCGACGAGGCCCGCACGCCGCTGATCATCTCCGGACCGGCCGACCAGTCCTCCAAGTGGTACAGCGAGTTCGCCCGACTCGCGCCGCGGCTGACCAAAGATCTCGACTACGACGTCGACGAGTCGAAGCGCACCGTCGGGGTCTCCGAGGAGGGCGTCGCCAAGATCGAGCGGGCACTGGGCATCGACAACCTGTACGAGTCGGTGAACACGCCCCTGGTCGGGTTCCTGAACAACGCCTTGAAGGCCAAAGAGCTCTACAAGAAGGACCGCGACTACATCGTCGTGTCCGGCGAGGTGCTCATCGTCGACGAGTTCACCGGCCGGGTGTTGCACGGTCGCCGCTACAACGAGGGCATGCACCAGGCCATCGAGGCCAAAGAAGGCGTGGAGATCAAGGCCGAGAACCAGACCCTCGCCACGATCACACTGCAGAACTTCTTCCGGTTGTACGACAAGCTCTCGGGCATGACCGGCACCGCTCAGACGGAGGCTGCCGAACTGAACCAGACGTACAAGCTCGGCGTCGTGCCGATCCCGCCGAACCGTCCGGTCGTGCGGCTCGACGAGGCCGACCTGATCTACAAGACCGAAGACGCCAAGTTCGACGCCGTGGTGGACGACATCACCGAGCGCCACGAGCAGGGCCAGCCGGTGCTGGTCGGCACGGCCAGTGTCGAGAAGTCGGAATTGCTGAGCAAGAAGCTGCTCCGGGCGGGCATCCCGCACGAGGTGTTGAACGCCAAGAACCACGCCCGAGAGGCGGCGATCATCGCCCAGGCCGGTCGGGTGGGTGCGGTCACCGTGGCCACCAACATGGCCGGTCGAGGCACCGACATCATCCTGGGCGGAAACGTCGACTTCGCCGCCGACATGGATCTGCGCGGCCGCGGCCTGAACCCCGTGGACACCCCGGAGGAGTACGAAGCAGCGTGGCCGAGTGCGATCGAGGCGGCGACCAAGCAGACCGCGAGTGAGGCGGAGAAGGTGCGCAAGGCCGGCGGCCTGTACGTCCTGGGCACCGAGCGGCACGAATCGCGCCGGATCGACAACCAGCTCCGCGGACGGTCGGGTCGGCAGGGCGACCCGGGCGAGTCCCGCTTCTACTTGTCGCTCGGTGACGACCTGATGCGTCGGGTCGGTGGGCAGACCGTCGAGGCACTGATGACCCGGCTGCGGATGCCCGAGGACATGCCGATCGAACACAGCTTCGTCTCGAAGGCGATCAAGAATGCGCAGACCCAGGTCGAGCAGCAGAACTTCGAGATCCGCAAGAACGTCCTGAAGTACGACGAGGTGATGAACCAGCAGCGCAAGGTCATCTACGAGGAGCGCAAACGCGTTCTCGACGGCGAGGATCTGCACGAACAGATCCAGCACATGGTGAACGACGTGATCAACGCCTACGTCGGCGGGGCGACCACGGAAGGCTATTCCGAGGACTGGGATCTGGACGCGCTGTGGGCCGCACTCAAGACGCTGTTCCCGACGACCCTCACACCGGACCAGGTGGCCAAGGAGCACGGCGACCTGTCCGCCGAGACGCTCAAGGCGGCGGTGCTGGAAAATGCACGCGAGGTCTACGCGAAGCGTGAGGAGACCCTGTCGCCGCCCATCATGCGTGAACTGGAACGCCGGGTCGTGCTCTCCGTCCTGGACCGGAAATGGCGCGAACACCTCTACGAGATGGACTATCTCAAGGAGGGCATCGGGCTGCGCGCGATGGCTCAGCGTGATCCGCTGATCGAGTATCAGCGCGAGGGTTATGACATGTTCCAGGCCATGCTCGACTCGCTGAAAGAGGAGTCCGTCGGATTCCTCTACAACCTGCAGGTGCAGGTCACCACGGAGGAGCCGAGCGCGCCGGCGGTCGCGGACCAGCCGGGGAGTTCGGAGCTGATGCAGCCGACGTCGCAGGAGTCCGCCGTCGACGCGGATTCCGGGACCGCCGAGGCCCGGGCCGTGGGCAATGGTGCCGCCTCCGGAGAGTCCGCACGGCAGCCCGCCGCCTCGGCCCGACCCACCGGAAGTGCCCAGATGCGTCGCCGCCGCCCGGTCGAGGCGCTGCCGACCCAGCAGGCGCCGATTGCCGTCGCCGGCGAAGGGGCCCCGACCGCTCTTCGGGCCAAGGGCCTCGGTGTGCCGGTGGCCGCTCAGCAGGCTGAATTGACCTATTCCGGGCCGAGCGAGGACGGTGGTACAGCCTCCACAGCGAAGAGCAGCGGCGCGGGTGCCGCAGGCACAGATGGCTCCGCCAATGGTGCCTCCGTCGCGCGGAACGCCCCATGCCCCTGCGGTTCGGGTAAGAAGTACAAGCTCTGCCACGGTCGCCCCGGCTCCTGACCGTCCCGCCGGATCGGGGCTGGTGGTGTCCGCCTCTGCCACCGTCGCCCGGCTCCCGACCCTCCCCGCCGGATCGGGGCGGGTCGTGTCCGCTCAGCGGACTCATTCCGCCCGGATCGCGGGTGGGGTCAGCCGATCTGGAGGGCGGTGACCCGCCAGCGCCCGTCCACGCCTTGCAGGCGGAATGCGATCGCGGCGGCGCGCGGGCCGCGGCGGAACACCGCGGTCGCCTCGGCGACGCCGTCGGTGGGTTCGCTGGCCCGGATGGAGGTCAGCTTCGGCAACGGGCCGCCGGGACGCACCCGGAGGCGTAGCCCGGCGAACACCTCCGGTGAACAGTGCGAGTTCAGCTGAGCCAACTGTCGGTAGCCTGCCAACGCCTCGATCAGTGCGCGGGCGAAGACCCCGGCGGTCTGGCGGGCATCCGGTAAGGCCGCGGCGGAGGTGCGTTGAACGCCCACGTCTGCGTCTCGAGACCATCCCGGCACTGTCCAGTCCATCACCGGCGTCCCCGCGAACCCACCTGCGGCAGCGGAGCGATGGAGCGCCGCGCGCACCGCGGCGGGCAGTTCGTCGTCGAACGGCGGTTCGCAATCCGGAACCGCGACCAGGTACGGCCGGCGTCCGATGACGACCGCCGTGTCGACGGCTCGCGGCGCACTGGAGTCGGAGGCACCCGACGACGGATCTTTGAGGGTCTTCAGGGCGGATGTCATTGCTGCACGGCTCCGTTGGTAGGCGAATCGGTGTGCGGGATGTCGTCGGGCACGAGAAGTTCCCAGCCGGGCTGGATCTGATCCGGGTCGGTGCCGATCAGCGTCGAGTTGGCTTCGTACCAGCGCGGCCACGCCTCGGCGATCTGGCGGTTGTCCGCCGCCGGGCCCAGGCGATCGGCTGCGATCGACCACAGGGAATCGCCGGAGCGCACCACCACCGTGGCTCGCTGGTGTGGCGCCGCCGTCACGCTCGCCGCCGGTGGGATTGGCGCTTGCACCGGTGCCGGTGCCGGTGCCGGTGCCGGTGCCGGTGCGGGTGCGCGCGGGGTGCGGGTGCCGGCGCGGCGGGTGCGGGTGCGGGTGCGGCTGCGGGTGCGGGCGTGACGCTCGGTGCGGACGAGTCCGGGGGCACCGGTGCCGATGAGGTGGTGCCCGGTTCGCTGTTCGGCGCAGGCATGGGCCAGTCGAGTTCCAGGCGGGTCAGGTCGGCGCCCGCGCCCCAATCGAGGTCCCACTCCGACTGGGTGCGATCAACCGTCCGGCCATCGGCAGCGGGCGCTGCAGTTGTTGCGGCGCTGTGCGCAGACGGTGCGATCAGCGGCGCGGTCGAGGCCAGCGTGGTCCCCGCCGCGACGGGAGCGTCGGTCGCGCAGGAGGTCAGACCGCCGACCGCGCCCAGCCCGATCGCGCTGATCACCAGCCCCCGCACGGCGCGCGGCGCCAAGCGTTCGAGAACCTCCAGCAATCTGATCGACAGGGCACCTGCACTGCTCAGACGTCCAGCGGCGACTGCGAGTGTGCTCAGCGCGATCACCACGCCGACCCAGGCCACCATGGCCCACACCAGCACCGCGGACACGGTCGACAGCAGGAAGTCGACCTGCCCGGAGATCGTGCGGGCCTCGGCGGCGCCGCCCAGGCGGCCGAGGATTTCGGGAACGGTCGGGACCTCGCGAGCCAGCACAGCTAGTGCCAGGCAGGCCCCGGCCACGCCGACAAAAGGCCGCAGACGCTTGGGCGATTGGTGAAGGATGAGCATGTTTGGCACCGTTTGATGTTAAACGGTGCTATCGGCATCGTGTCAAGTCAAATCGGATCAAATGCAACGATCCACCAATAAAGGTCAGGGTTCCAGCAGATCGTCGGGCCATGCAGTGGGGAGGCTCGATCGCCCGTTCGTCGAAGCCACACCGGCACGGGTTCACTCGGTTAGTCTAATGAGATGCGCTGGGACGAACTCTTCGCCGATCTGAGCGGTCAATTCGACGCACTCGACGACGCCGACCTAACCGCCGAACTGGCCGACGGACTACGCCACGAATTCGGTCGAGTCACGATGCTGGAGCGGCTTTCGGGAGCTGTGGGGGGGCCGATTCGGATCCTGTTACCCGGTGGGCGGTTGGTGACCGGCCAGCTTCGTCAGCTGGGCCCGGACTGGCTCCTCATTCGGGAGAGCCCGTCCAGCGAGTTGCTGATCGCGCTGGCCGCGGTGGTCGCCATCGAGGGATTGTCCAGGCGAACCGGCGGCCAACTGGGGGATGTCGATCGCCGGTTCGATCTGCGCAAGGCGGTGCGAACGGTGGCCCGCGACCGGTCGGCCGTCACCGTTTCGGCTGCGACCGATGTGGAATTGACCGGAACCATCGATCGAGTCGGTGCCGACTTCCTCGAATTGGCCGCGCATCCCACAGGTGACTTCCGCCGTCGGGGTGTCGTGCGGTCCGTGCAACTCGTGCCGCTCAGCGCGGTGCAGATGATTCGTACGTGTGCGCTGGCATGACCGCGCCTCAGTCAGTAGTCACAGGCGGCAGGCAGCAGGCGGCAGTCGGCGGTCGGCAGGCGGCAGTCAGTGGACAAGGTCAGCAGTCAGCAGCCAAAAGTCGAGGTCAACAGTCGGAGCCGGTCACCGGTCGGCGGTCTCGGAGAACTCCGTCGGCAAATCGGCCAGCTGGCCGGCCGTCCGCCGGTACGCCCCCTCGATGTAGTCCTCCAGCTTCGCGCGTTCCACGCGCCACTGATTCCGGCCGCCGATCTGAATGCCCTGCAGATCGCCGCTGCGGACGAGGGCGTACGACTGCGACGTCGAGATGTTCAGTATCTCCGCGACGTCAGCCAGGGTTAGGAACCGCTCGCTGGTCACAAGGTCATCCCTTCGTGCGCTACTGGCGCGCTAGCTGTGAGCGGGGTCACGGTGGCGGTCTGATCCACAGTGACGGCGCTTACGTTTGATTCTGATTCGGCCGAAACGCGGGTGTATGGACGCGTTTGACACTACATTAGCCCGATAGAGAGCGGCCCGAGCGCCGTGACTCGTGTGAATACCGTCCGGAGGCGGTTGAAGACCCGCCGGCTCAGGAGGTCCCATGACATTCGCCGCTGCTGCACCGACCCCGCGTCGGTTGCGCCGACCACGGTGGCTGGATCCGCGCGTCCTGGCGGGAGTGCTGCTCATCGTCGCCGCGATCGTCGTCGGATCGAGGGTGATCGCGGCGAACTCGCAGACCGTGTCGGTGTGGTCGGCATCCCGAGTGCTGTCGGCGGGGACTGTCCTGACGCCCGGCGACCTCGCTCCGGTGGACGTGAACCTGGGGTCGGTGGGGGAGCAGTACCTGAGCGCGGCATCCGATCCGGTGGGACGCGCTGTGGTAGCGGCGGTCGGTCCCGGGGAATTGCTGCCCGCGACGGCCCTCGGAGACGCGCTGCGCGGGCGGATCGTGGTCGTTCCGGTCCCGGCGGAGAAGTTTCCACCCGGCGTGGATCACGGCTCGGTGATCGATCTGTACCTGACGACGAAGTCGGCAGGCGGGTCCGCCGGGTCGACCGGCGTCACGACGGCGCTGCTCCGCGCGGGCCTCACGGTGCAGTCGGTGGGCACGCCGTCTTCGGGAGGCTTGTCCGGAGCCGCGGGCAGTGAGTATCAGGTCGCGGTCCGGGTTGACGAGCGCACCGCTGCCGAGCTGGTCACGGCCCTGCCTGCCGGTGAAGCGGTGCTGGCGCTGGTGGCGGGCTGATGGCGGCGAACAGTTCGGGACTGTTGACGGGCCTACTGACCGCGGGTTCGGGTCAGCAGTGGGAATCCGATCTGGTGGCGGATTTGGATCAGCCGGGCGCGACCATGACGGTGATCCGTCGCTGCGCGGACATCGGCGAGGTGCTGGCGATCGCGGTCACCGGGCGGGCGCGCGTCGCCGCCTTGGACGGCAACCTGCGCCGACTGGACACCGAGGCCGTGCAGCGCTTGAGCGCCGCCGGTGTCGCGGTGATCGGCGTCTTCCCCGCCGCCGACCTCCGTTCGAAGCAGCGGCTGGACAGGCTTGGGATCGCTGCGCTGGTCGCCGATGACGAGGGGCCTGCCGCAGTGCAGCAGGCGGCCCGGGTCGCGCTGGCCACTCTCGACCCCGACCCGGTCGAGATCGGCCAGGCCGCCGACCCGAGTCGGGCGTTGCCACCGCCGTTCGATCGCGACGGCGCCCACTCCGACGGTGGCGACGACGACCCGGCGATCGGCTCCGAACCGACCGGGGTGGTGATCGCCGTCTGGGGCCCCACCGGCGCACCGGGACGCTCCATGACGGCGCTGGGCCTCGCCGACGCGATGGCCGCCGGTGGCCGGTCCACGCTGCTGATCGACGGAGACGTCTACGGCGGTGTGCTGGCGGCTGCACTCGGGGTTCTCGACGAATCGCCCGGAGTGGCGGGTGCCTGCCGAGCCGCATCGAACGGTCGACTCGGGCCGACCCAACTGGATCGACTGTGCTGGCAGGTCGCGCCGTCTTTGCGACTGCTCACCGGTATCAGCCGCGCCGACCGATGGCCCGAACTGCGACCGTCAGCGCTGGCCCCGGTGCTCGCGGCCGCCCGAGCACTGGCGTCGGTCACGATCGTCGACTGCGGGTTCTGCCTGGAAGCCGATGAGGAGTTGAGCTTCGACACCCTCGCCCCGCGGCGGAACGGGGCGACTCTCACATTTCTTGCCGGCGCCGAATGTGTGGTCGCTGTGGGATCCGCGGACCCGGCGGGGCTGGAGCGGCTGATTCGCGGGCTCGGACAGCTGACCGAGACGCTGCCGGCGGTGCGCCCGGAGGTGGTGCTGAATCGGGTGCGACCGGGAGCGGGATCGGCCGCGGAAGCCACCGACGCGCTGCGGCGCTTCACCGGGTTGACCCCCGCGGTCACTCTGCCCGAGGACCGGTCGGCGACCGATGCCGCATGGAAACGTGGCGCGCTGCTCTCTGCGGCAGCGCCGAAGTCGCCCTTGCGAGCGGGGTTTCGGACACTCGCGTCGGAGCTGTCGGCGACCATCAGTCGCTCAACGGCGGATGCCCTACCCACCCGTTGACCGCCGATGATGCGCCCCCGACGGGCGTCGGGGGCGCGGCGGGTCTCGGGCCGGAGTGTCACCGTGCCACGATCGTGGGATGACTGACCGGCTTTCGGCTGCCGACGCCGGCTTCCTGTACGTCGAGGACGCCGCGACACCGATGCACGTCGGTGGGGTGGTGCTGCTGGAACCGGTCGGGCCGTTCGACTACGGCAGTCTGGTGGCGCTGATCCAGAGCAGGCTTCAGCTCGTGCCGCGATACCGGCAGAAGGTTCGGTTCGTGCCGGGTCGGTTCGCTCGACCGGTGTGGGTCGACGATGAGAACTTCGATCTGACCCATCACGTGCGCCGTTCCGCGCTGCCGCAACCCGGATCCGACGCACAGTTGGCCGACCTGGTCGGGGTGCTCGTCTCGCGACCACTGGACCGATCCCGGCCGCTGTGGGAGCTGTACGTCGTGGAGGGGCTCTCCGGGGGTCGCATCGCGCTGGTCAACAAGACCCATCTGTCCCTGGTCGACCGGGTCGGCTCGGTGGACGTCGCGGCGGCAATCCTGGACCTCAGTCCGGTGCCGCGCCGGATGCGCGCCGACCTGTGGATTCCCACCCCGGCCCCGAGCGACATCGATGTGGTGGTGGACGCGGTGGCGGACATCACCGCCCGCCCCGCGGAGGTGCTGGACGCACTGCGGCTGGCCGCGCTCGACGTCCGGGCCACCGTCGACGGCATCGAGCAGACGGTGACCGGCATTCTGCAGATCGTTCGTCGTGCGATCGCCCCGGTTCGCCGCTCGATGCTCAACGTGGAGGTCTCCGGAGGGCGCCGGTTCGCCGGGGTGGATCTCGACCTGTCCCGGCTCCGGCGAATTCGCCGGCTGCACGGGGGGACGATCAACGACGTCATCCTGACCTTGCTGGCCGGTGCGCTGCGCTCGTTCCTGCTGTCGCACGGCGAGTCGGTCGGACCGCAAACGACGCTGCGCGCCATGGTGCCGATGTCGGTGCGGACATCCGAGCCCGGCCCTGTGGAAGGCGGCGGTGCCGAAACAGGCGGTGCCGAAACAGGCGGTGCCGAAACAGGCGGTGCCGAAACAGGCGGTGCCGAAACAGGCGGTGCCGAAACAGGCGGTGCCGAAACAGGCGGTGCCGAAACAGGCGGTGCCGAAACAAACGGTGCCGGAGTGGGCGGACCCGAGGACGCCGGACCTGAGAGCGCCCGCAGCGGGCGTACCGCGTCGGCTCGTGGGGAGGTCGGACCGGTCCAGTCGTACCTGCTCGACCTGCCGGTCGCCGAGTCCAACCCGGTGATCCGGCTGCACCAGGTGTCATTCGCGATGGCGGGTCACACCGATACCGGCGAGGCGGTGGGGGCGGACACACTGATGGAGCTGGGGCGATTCGCACCGGCGGCGTTGCATACGCTGGGCGCCCGGGTCGGGGCTCAGTTGAGCAGCAGGATGTACAACTTGCTGATCACCAACGTGCCGGGCCCACAGGCGCCGCTGTACGCGGGCGGCCACCCGGTCCAGGCGATGTACCCGGTGGCGCCGCTCGGAAAGGGTCACGCGCTGGCCATCGCGGTCACGTCCTATCGGGGACGGGTGTACTTCGGGATCACCGCCGACGCCGCGGCATTGCCCGATCCGACCGAGTTCGGAATGCTGCTCCACGAGGAGCTCGACGAGTTCCCACTCGACGTGGTCCGTCGGCGATCGTCGCCGGCCGCCGATCAGCCTTCTCAGCCAGAGACCCAGCCGCCACCCCGGGCCGAGCCGCAGCCCCAGCCCGAGCCCGCGCCAGAGCCGCAGCCAAAGCCGAAGCCACAGGCAAAGCCGGAGCCCACGCCCCAGGAAGAGCCGCAGGCAAAGCCGAAGCCGCGGGCACGGCCCAAACCTTCGCCGAAGCCCCAGCCCGACAGCGAACCGGCGCCGACGGTGGTCACCCCGCGTGCAGCGCGGCCGAGTCGGGCCCGCCCGGCGCCGAAGCCCGCTCCACCCCGTCGCCCCACCCCGGCGCCCCACCCCGACCCGGCCGCCACGGTCGACCCGATCGGCGCCGAGCCCGTGGGGGGACTTCCAGCGGGATCGGGGTTAGACCACGACCCGACCAGCACACCAGTCGAAAAGGGAAAGACCACGCGATGAGTACCCGGGTGTATGTGCCGACCACGCTGGACGGCCTGGCCGCGGCCGCGCAGGCCGGCTCGATCGTGCCGGTCGGCGGCACCGCTTTCGCGGTCACACCGGCGCTCACCGCTTCGGCGTCGAGCGCCGATCAGGAGGAATTGGAGTACCTGGCGATGTGCGACGCGGCGCGCGCCTCGTTGCGTTTGCTGGCCGGCAGCGGCCCGGACCGCCCGATGCTGCGGGTCGTGGTCGCCGCCGATGTGGCGGGACCGGTCCAGGTTCGCGACGATCTCGATCGGGCCGTGGTGAAACTCGCCGAACCGATCCAGTGGTCCGCGATCGCGGCAGTGCATCTGGACGGTGCGGACGCCGCGGAGACTGTGGCGGCCGCCGTCGACGCGGTGGACGCCGCCGACCTCGGTGATCTGGACGCGGACTTCCTCGTGGGCAGCGCTGAGGATTTCGAGTTGGCGTGGTACGCGCCGTCGGAAATCCGTTATCTGTTGGCTGAGCTGGGTGTGCAGACCCCGGAATGAAGCCCGCCCGGCGGTGACGTCGCGCAGTACGCGGACGACCGCCGGGCAGGAAGCCGGAGTGAGCCGGATCAGACGGTCTTGGTCAGCTCCAGTTCGATCTCGATCTCGACCTTGTCGCCGACGACCTTGTCGCCCGCGCCCCACGCCATCTCGATGGTGATGCCGAAGTCGTGACGGTTGATCGCGGTCTTACCGGAGAACCCGCTGCGGATGGCGCCGTAGGCGTCCACCGTCTCGCCCAGGAACTCGGCGTCCAGTTCGACGGTCTTGGTGACGCCGTGCAGGGTCAGGTCGCCGACCAGGGTGAAGTCGCTGCCGTTGAACCCGCGAACCTCGGTCGAGGTGAACTCGATGGTCGGGTACGTCTCGGCGTCCAGGAAGTCGGCCGAGCGGACGTGCGCGTCGCGGTCGGCGTTCTTGGTGTTGACCGAGGTCGCGTCGATGACGGCAGTGACTGACGCGCCTTCGATGCCGGATTCCGGAACGGTGAGGGTCCCGCCGGTGATGGCGAAGGTGCCCTTCGCCTTGCCGACGGCCATGTGCCGGACGCGAATGGACAGGTCGCTGTGCACCACGTCGACGGTCCAGGTGCCGACGGACAGGGCGGGGGCGGCGGTGATGGTCATGGGGTGTCCTCTCAGACGGTTGGAGTTACATGAGCGTTCAACTAACTGGACGCCAGTCTATTCCGTCGTAGCGAATTCATGAACCTTCAAATACCTGGAAGGGGGAATGACCCTGGTCACATACCGTCCGAAACGCCTTCGCCTTCAGCGTCGACCTCGAGGTCCTCGCCCGCCAACGATCGCAGCAGCCGACGGAAGGATGCCAACCGTTCCGGACGTGCGCCGCCGCCCCCCACCAGGCCGTCCAGCGCGCAGTCGACCCCCCGGACATCGCCTCGCTCGTCCGTCTCGGTGACGGTCGCGGTGGAACCGGTGCCCAGATGCGTACATCCCGGCGGGCATTCGGCGGTCGCCTCCAGCAGGTCGTCGAAGGCCAGCAATAGATCGTCGGCGGTGACGTGGGCCAGCCCGAGGGAGCGCACGCCCGGTGTGTCGATCACCCAGCCGCCTGCGGGCAGGCGCAGTGCCAACGCCGATGACGACGTGTGGCGACCCTTGCCGACGGCGGTGACCGCGCCGATCGCCCGGTCGGCATCCGGCACCAGCGCGTTCACCAAGGTGGATTTGCCGACCCCGGAGTGACCGAACAGCACCGAGACTCGGTTCTCGAGTAGGTCCGCCAACTCGGCCAGCTGCGCGATCGGCGTGCCCCGACCACCCGGCCGTCCGGTGGCGACCACCCGCAGTCGCAAGTCCGAGTAGGCGGCGATGAGCGGTGCCGGATCGGCGGCGTCCGCCTTGGTCAGCACCAGCACCGGATCGAGATTGCCGGTGTACGCGGCGACCAGGCACCGGTCGATGAAGCCGGCGCGCGGCACCGGGTCCACCAGGGCGCAGACGATGACCAACTGCTCGGCGTTGGCGACGACTATGCGTTCGGTGGTGTCGGTGTCGTCGGCGCTGCGCCGCAACACGGATGTGCGCTCGGCGAGGCGCACCACCCGCGCGAGGGTGTCCGGATCACCTGAGACGTCGCCCACCAGGTCCACCAGGTCGCCGACCGCGATGCCACGGCGGCCGAGTTCGCGGGCGCGCATCGCGACCACCGTTCGTTCCCGGCGTCCGCCCTCGTCGATGAGGCAGCCGTACCGACCGCGGTCGACGGTCAGGACGAACCCGCGGACAGCATCGGTGTGCCCCGGCCGGGTCTTCGTCCGCGGCCGGGACCGACCGCTGGGACGAACCCGAACGTCGTCGTTGTCCCACCGATCTCCCAGTGAACTCATTCCGGTCGGTCCGCCCCCGCCACCAGTGCCGCCCACATCGCGGCGAACTGCGGCAGGGTCTTGGCGGTGGAATCGATGTCGTCGACCACGACCCCCGGAATCACCAACCCGATCACGGCACCCGCGGTCGCCATCCGGTGGTCGGCGTACGCGGGCCACTCGCCGCCGCGGTCGACGCCCTTGACGATCTGAAGCGCGTCGGCCTCCTCGACGACGCGCCCGCCGAGCGCAGTGATGTTCCGTGCGAGGGCGGCCAACCGATCGGTCTCATGGCCGCGGATGTGACCGATTCCGGACAATCGGGTCGGCCCGTCGGCCAGCACGGCCATCGCGGCGATGGTCGGGGTCAACTCGCTCGCATCGTGCAGGTCGACCTCGATCCCGACCAACCGATCCGGACCCTGCACTCGCAGTACACCCTGATCGGACAATTCGACCAGACATCCCATCGCCGTCAGCACCTGCCGGATGTGGTCACCCGCCTGAGTGGTCGTCGCGGGCCAGTGCGGAATCTCTACCCGGCCGCCGGTGACGGCAGCCGCCGCGAGGAACGGTGTCGCGTTGGAGAGGTCGGGCTCGATCGCAGTCGACCAGGGTGCCACCGGGCCGGGATTCACCTGCCAGGTGTCCGGGATGGAGTCGTCCACCTGAACACCGACGGAGCGCAGCACCGCCACCGTCATCTCGATGTGCGGCATCGACGGCACCGGTGCGCCGGTGTGCACCACGGTCACCCCCTCGCCATACCGCGGCGCCGACAGCAGCAACCCCGAGACGAATTGGGAGGAGCCCGCGGCGTCGATGGCGACCCGACCGCCGCGCAGGGTGCCGCTGCCATCCAGTCGGAAGGGCAACCCGTCGCCTTCGATGCGCGCACCGAGCCCGCGCAGTGCGTCGAGCACCGTCCGCATCGGCCGGGTGCGTGCATGCGGATCTCCGTCGAACTCGACGGTGCCGGTCGCCGTCGAGGCGAGCGGGGGGAGGAATCGCATCACGGTGCCTGCCAACCCGCAGTCGATGACCGCCGGACCGGTCAATGGGGCCGGGTCGATGAGCCAGTCGCAGTCATCGGCGCCTGATGCGGTGGCGCCCGGCTGATCGACACCCGCGGCGTCGCGGACGTGCACGCCCAACGCGCGTAAACCGGCCGCCATCAACTCGGTGTCCCGTGATCGCAGGGGTGCCACCAGTCGGCTGGCGTCCCGGGCTTGCGCGGCCAGGATCAAAGCGCGGTTGGTCAGCGATTTGGAACCCGGTACTGGGACGGTCCCCACGACCGGACTCTCGACTGTCGGGGCCTGCCATCCGAGCCGGGTGTGGGTCATCGGTCCATCTTGGCGCAACGGCACCCACCGACGGGCACAATCGATCCCATGTGCGGCCGTTATGCGAACTCGGCGTCCACCGCCTCCCTCTACGGGCTGTTCGGCGTCGACGAGGTGATTGGCGAAGACGTGGCCCCCTCGTGGAACATCGCACCCACGGATGCCGTCCGCGGGATCGTCCTACGCACTCCTCGCGGTGACGACCACGAAGCGGCAGCGCAGGTCAAGCAGCTCCGGACACTGCGCTGGGGACTCGTGCCCAGCTGGTCTGCGAGCCGGGCCGGTGCGGCGAAACTCATCAACGCACGCCAGGAGACCGTCACCGTCAAACCTGCTTTCAAGACGGCGGCGGCCCGTCGGCGATGCCTGCTCCCAGCCGACGGTTACTACGAGTGGCAGAAGACCGCCGACGGGAAGATCCCGCACTTCCTGCACGCACCAGACGGTGACCAGTTGGCCTTCGCCGGCCTCTACGAGCTGTGGCCCGACCCGGCCCTGCCCGAGGACGATCCGCAGCGGTGGCTGTGGTCGTGCACGGTGATCACCCGACAGGCCACCGACATCCTGGGCGAGATCCACGAGCGATGCCCGGTGATAGTCCCCGCCGGGATGCGCGATGCCTGGCTGGACTGCTCCA
Source organism: uncultured Actinomycetota bacterium (assembly GCA_963825975.1). Taxonomy (GTDB): domain Bacteria; phylum Actinomycetota; class Actinomycetes; order Mycobacteriales; family Nakamurellaceae; genus Nakamurella. The sequence goes on along the minus strand of CAWGUZ010000021.1, from coordinate 61,668 downwards.
CCGGCGACGCGGCCATCGCACGGCGCCTCCTGGACGCGATGCCCGAGCCGCAGCTTGAACCGCGGGTTGTGTCCGCCGCCGTCAACAGCGTTCGCAACGACGGCCCCGACCTGATCAAGCCGGCGCCCCGCCCCGCCGCTGAGCAGACCCTCGAGATCTGAAGAGCCGGGGCCCGTGGAACGAGTGGACTCAGCCGTCACTCGCGATCGCCGCCCGCACCGCGCGAGTGAGCCGGGCCAGGTCCGCAGGTGCCAGTTCGACCTGCAGACCCCGCCGGCCGGCGCTGACGAAAACGGTGGGAAACGCGTCCGATCCCGTGTCGAGCACCGTACGCAACAGTTTGCGCTGACCGAGCGGCGAAATCCCGCCCGCGACGTACCCGGAGGAGCGCTCCGCCTCGGCGACGGCGGCCATCACCGCTCGTTTACCGCCCACCGCCGCGGCCAACGCCTTGAGATCCAGCTGCGCCGACACCGCCACCAGTCCGACTGTCAATGTGCCGTCCACCGCCGCGACGAGCGTCTTGAACACCCGAGCCGAATCCACGCCCAGTGCCGCGACGACCTCGTCTCCGAATGCGGTTGTCCGCGGGTCGTGCGCATACGGGTGCAGGGCGAACGTCACCCCGGCCTTCTGAAGTGCAGCGATCGCGGGGGTCGGGGCGCCTGCCATGGTCGGCAACGTTAACCGGCTCGGATGGCGGGGGAATGATCCCGCGCCGCGGACCGTTGACATCACGCAGCAGCGAACACTCCCGCCACTCGTACTCCGGTGATCCGGCACGGCTCCGGCCGGCGGCGAGACCTGTTCACCGCCTGTGGTGCTCACCCACTCGAACACTTGGATCGGAGACGGCATGCTCGGCTCGGCAGTCTCGACAGTGCGGCGCCCGTCGATGCCTGGCCCGATTCGATCCCACCCCGCAGCCGGTGGGCCGAGACCGCCGCGGAGGCCGGTGCGGAGGCCTGCCGTACCGCACACACCCGTGCAGATCACACCGGTGGCACGCACAGCGGAGCCACCCTCACCCGTGATGCGGGAACCGGCGTGGCTGTCCCGGAACCGCCGGCCGGTACTGTCCGAAGCGTTGGTCTCCCCGGTGGCCGGTGTTCGAACGGCCCCGGACGGCGTAGAGGGGCAGGTACGGCAGGTGGCCGAGCAGGCGGACGTAGATGTGGTCGACGCGACCCCGAGCGGTCGTCGGTCCACCGCCGCGGACCCTGAGCTGTCGGCCCGTTTCACCACGGACGCGATGCCCTTCCTGGACCAGCTGTACGCCGCCGCGATGCGGATGACACGCAATCCCGCCGACGCGCAGGACCTGGTGCAGGAGACCTATTTGAAGGCCTTCGCCGCGTTCAGCTCGTTCCGCGAGGGCACCAACCTGCGCGCGTGGTTGTACCGGATACTGACCAACACCTACATCAACGGCTACCGCAAACGGCAGCGTCAACCTCAGGTGTCGCCGACCGACGAGATCGGCGACTGGCAGCTCGCCGCGGCCGAGTCGCACACATCCAGCGGCCTGCGTTCGGCGGAGATGGACGCGCTCGACCGGCTACCGGACAACGACGTCAAGGCGGCGCTTCAGGAACTCCCGGAGGATTTCCGGCTGGCGGTTTACCTGGCTGACGTCGAGGGATTCGCGTACAAGGAGATCGCCGAGATCATGGACACGCCGGTCGGGACGGTGATGTCCCGATTGCACCGGGGGCGGCGTCAACTGCGTGATCTGCTCACCGGTTACGCGACCGAGCAGGGGTTTCTGCGCGTGGCCGCCCCTGCGAGTGCCGAGCCTGCGAGTGCCGCCCCTGCGAGTGCCGACCCGGACATCGGCCAGCCGGCGCACGACCGTCCGACAACCGCCCACGAGGAGACGCGATGACTCAGGATTCGGGCCCGATGAGCGGCTCCGACGGGGCGATGGACACCCAATGCGACGCGGTGCTGCGTGATGTGTGGCTGTTCCTCGATGACGAATTGGACCCGGCTCGACGAGCCGTCGTCGAACAGCACTTGATCGACTGCCCACCCTGTCTCGGTGAGACCGACCTCGGCCATCGCCTCAAGTCGCTGCTGCACCGCAAGTGCGGGGGGGACACGGCCCCGCGGGTGCTGCGGGAGCGCCTGGTGAGCGCGCTCGCCGCCCAGGCGCCCGAAGATCGGCAACCGTCCGGCTGACCGTGGTCTCATCCGGGGCCGCCGATGGTCCGATGGTTCACCGAATCCGCCGGCTGCCCCCACGACGACGAAAGCCGGCCACCCGTGAACGGGGGCCGGCTCTCGACGCTCTGGGCGGAGATTCAGGCGTTGGGGCGCTTACCGTGGTTCGCGCCGCCCTTCTTGCGTGACTTCCGCTTACGTCCGCGCTTGCTCATTCGTGCTCACTTCCTCGCCGGTGAAGCCACTCACCGTCGGGGTGAGTAGGTCTGAGTAGACCCTGGCCCTGCCCAGATCGTCCTGTCAGGTCCACGTCAACACCTCTATGGTGCCATGTCCCGGGGGGTGTGTCGGCCGTCCAACGGACATTCGCCGCTCGCCGAGCGTGATCTCCGACGGCAGCGGCTGGTCGTGGGTGCGTGGTTTGATAGGTTGCGCCCGCGTTCGTGCGTCGACCCGGGTTTGCGTGTCGGCGGTCGACGGTGTGGCACTCAGAGACGACGTGCGCGGCCTCGGGCCGCAGGTGGAGGAACCGCGATGGCCGAGGAAGTGCGTGCTGAGATGGTGGCGAACGTCTGGAAGGTGCAGGTCGCCGTCGGTGACGCGGTCGAAGAGGGCGACACACTGGTGATTCTGGAATCCATGAAGATGGAGATCCCGGTGATCGCCGAGGTCGACGGGACGGTGTCCCAGATCGCGGTCGAAGAGGGCCAGGTGGTCCAGGAGGGCGACCTGATCGCCGAGATCTCCTGATCGCGTTTCGCGGCATGGGTGCGGTGTCCTTCGTTGCGACGGAGTCGTCCGCTTTGGTGCAGGCCCGTCGCAGGGCCTTCGCGGCAACGGTGTTCGCGGCAACGGTGTTCGCGGCAACGGTGTTCGCGGCAACGGCGCCGACTCGAAGACGGGATGACGTGACCGACTGATGTCCACGCTCTCCGATCTCCTCGCCGAGCACACGACGTTGACGGGATCGGCAGTCGATCACCTCCAGCGCCTCGTCGGTGAATGGCAGCTGCTGTCCGACCTGTCGTTCTCGGATCTTGCGCTGTGGGTGCGCCGCGACGACGACAACTACATCTGCGTCGCGCAGGTCCGCCCGACTACCGGAGCAACCGTCTGGCCCGACGATCTGGTGTCCCGAGTGGTACCCGATCGTGCGTATCCGGTTGCGGGTTCCGCCTGGCAGGAGGGTGTCGTCACGCCCGAAACGGTGACGCATCTGCCCAACCGGTTGCAGATTCGCCGGGTGGTGATCCCGGTGCGACACCAGGACCGCATCGTCGCCGTGATGAATCGCGACAGTGAGATCGCCGATCGAGGTGATTCCAGCCTGCTGGAGACCGTATACCTGGAGGCGGCCGACGACCTGCTGCAGATGGTCGCAGAGGGGTCGTTCCCAGCCCCGGAACAGCCCTCTGAGTTGATCACCGGGCCCCGCGCCGGTGACGGGTTGCTGCGGCTCAACCCGACCGGTTACGTGTCCTACAGCAGCCCTAACGCGTTGTCGGCCTATCACCGGCTCGGGCTCAAGGAGTCGATCATGGGCGGCAGCCTGGCCGATAAGACCAGGGCGCTCATTCAGGACCCGTTCGACGCCGCCGAACTGAGTCATCGGATCACGGCGGCGGTGGCCGGCCGACCGACGCTCCGCATGGAGGTCGAGGCGAAAGCAGCGACAGTGGTCTTCCGCGCAATGCCGCTGGTGCGCGGCGGTACCTCCGTGGGTGCGCTGGTGCTGGTGCGCGATGTGACCGAGGTGCGGCGGCGGGACCGGGCGTTGCTGAGCAAGGACGCCACGATCCGCGAGATCCATCACCGGGTGAAGAACAACCTGCAGACCGTCGCCGCGCTGCTGCGGCTGCAGGCGCGCCGATCCGATCAGATCGCCGTCCGCCGAGCGCTGCAGGAGTCGACTCGGCGGGTCGCCACCATCGCGCTGATCCACGAGACGCTGTCCACATCGGTGGACGACCGAGTCGACATGGATCAGATCGTCGACCGACTGGTTCCGATGATCTCCGACATCGCCGCCGCAGAGGGCAACGTCCGGGTGCAGCGACTGGGTTCCTTCGGGGTGCTCACGCCGCCCCTTGCGACCCCGCTGGTGATGGTGCTCGCGGAGGTCGTGCAGAACGCGGTCCAACACGCGTACCCCCCGGCTCGGCCCGGTGGACTCGTGTTGGTCACGGTGGATCGGTCCGCTCGCTCACTCGACGTGCTGATCAGCGACGACGGCGAGGGACTGCCCGCCGACTTCAGCCTCGAACAAGCCGGCGGCCTGGGTCTGCAGATCGTGCGCACTCTGGTGACTGCGGAACTGCAGGGAACCATCACGATGGGCCCGGCGCCGAACAGGCCCGGAACCGAGGTGGCGCTGTCGATCCCGTTGCGCGGTCGGGTCTGACTCCTGCCGGAGATGAGCAGGGACATGAGCCGGGACATGAAAAAGCCTCCGAACGAAACAGGACGTTTCGCTCGGAGGCTTCATCTGCTGTCGTGAATGCCGCTAGCTCTGTGCTGCTGGTGGGTTGATGCCGCTGGGTGCTGATGCACGCAGCCAACCCGTCCAACCGGGAAGGGCAGGTGCTGTTCTACAGGCTGCGGGCCCGGGCTCGCGCCCGACGACGCTTGAGTGCGCGCCGTTCGTCCTCGCTCATACCGCCCCACACGCCGGCATCCTGGCCGGTCTCGATCGCCCAGCTCAGGCACTCGCTCGTGACCGGGCAGCGCTGGCAGACGGCCTTGGCCTCTGCGATCTGCAGCAGTGCGGGTCCGGAGTTCCCGATCGGAAAGAAGAGTTCCGGGTCCTCGTCGCGACAGATCGCGCGGTGACGCCAATCCATGATCAACTGCTCCTTGTGTCCTGCGGAATTCGCTCCGCGGCGGGTCATCCCGTGTGGCCGAGACAACTTGAATGCTTTCACGATGCCCCGATAAGTCAAGGGCAAAACGGGTTCGGTTGGCTATGTCACGTTTCATCCGTGTTAACCACGCAGTGTGCATGCGCAGTGTCGCGTGCCACGTCGGATCGATTCAGATCTTCCGTAACGTGAGATTCCAGTCACATTTTCGACCCCGCGGATTGTCACTCTGCGTGATATCGAACCGGGTCGCTACCCATTCAGACCAATACCCGCAGCGCCCCGGGAACAGAGCTGAAAACGACCCGCGTGCGCTTTCCGAGGAAATCCCCGTCCACTTGAAAACCGATGGGCTCGGCGCTGGAAACGATGACCGAGGGCACGTCGTCGAACCGGACCACCTTGCGTCCGTGTGGATCGCCGCCCGGTCGAAGCAGCTGGCCCCCCACCCGGGCCATCGTCGCGATCGAGATGGACCTGAGCGCGAAGACCCCCAGGCCACGGTCCGCGCTCGTTCCCGGATTCGTGCGAATCGGACGGCTGCCGAGGTAGGTCCACGGATCGACATTGGACACGAACGCCAGGTGCGCATCCGAAACCGGCTGTCGCCCCGGCACGGCAATCTGGACTGCTCCGGCACCCCGCTCGGTCCGCACGTACAGCTTGAGCAGTTCGCGGACGTGCATCGCGTTGGAGATCACCCGCCCCTGCGCCCGATGCCGCTCCACCTCCTCGACGACCGCGGCGTCCAGCCCGAGACCCGCGTTGAAGGTGAAATAGCGGTCGTCGGCACGGCCCAGCGAGACCGTGCGGTAGCGGCGGAGGGCGAGCGCCTCCAGCAGCTGCTCGGTCGCCAGGGTCGGGTCCGGGTCCACTCCGAGCGCTCGGGCGAACACATTGGTGGATCCGCCCGGCACCACGGCGAGCAGCGGTCGCGGGGTGTTCCGGTCGCCGCCCATCAGCCCGTTGACTGCTTCGTTCACCGTGCCGTCCCCGGCGTGCACCACCACCAGGTTGAAGCCGTCCCCGGCGGCGTGGGCGGCGAGCTCGGCGGCGTGGCCGCGACCCGCGGTGTGAGCGATCCGGAGCTTCATCTGGCTTGCCAACGCGTGCGCCAAGAGATCCCGCCGCCGGGCTGTGGTGGCGGTGGCGTGGGGATTGACGATCAACAGTGCGCGCATCTTGAGAGGCGAGCCTACCGTCGCCAGCTAGCCTGGAGACGTGAACGAGGCACTCGAACCACCGCGGATCAGCATCCCGCCGCCGATCCAGATTCGGGCCGCCGCCGCGATCGCCGCAGTTCAGACTGTGGGCGTGCTGGTGCTGGCCACCGTCGTGATCCTCGCCCGTCGCGATGCGGACCTGAAGTGGTCTGTGGTCACGGCCGCGTATTTCCTGGTGATCGCGCTGTTGCTGGCTGCGGTCAGCCGGGGACTGTTGCGCGGACATCGGTGGGCACGCACCCCGGCGATCGTGGCCGAGCTGATCTTCGCGCTCGTCGGTTTCTACCTCGCGCTACCGAGCGCCCAGCCCGTTTCCGGAACTGTCCTGATCGTCATCGGCGGGACTGCTGTCGGGCTGTTGCTGTCCCGCCCGGCCAACGACTGGATCAGCCGTTTTCCGCCGCTCTTCGAGCCAGCGCCGGACCGCTGAGCCGGTACATCGTCCAACCGTCCATCGGGGCCGCTCCGAGGCCCCGGTAGAAGTCGATGCTGGGCGAGTTCCAGTCCAACACCGACCACTCGACACGGGCGTAGCCGCGATCAACCGCGATCGCCGCCAGGTGCACCAGCAATGCGCGGCCGAGACCAGAGCCCCGCTGATCAGGTCGGACGTACAGATCCTCCAGGTAGATGCCGCTGACGCCCTCCCACGTGGAGAAGTTCAGAAACCAGAGGGCGAAACCGACGACGTTCGGTCCGGCGGCGTCCCCCGGGGAAAACGAGCCGGCGGCTGATCGCGAGTCCGGGTCCGGTTTCGGGTGCTGGACGGCGACCTGGCAGAACACCGAAGGGCTCGGGCCGAACAGTGCGGATCCCAGCAGCTCGGTGGTGAGGTGACATTGCTCCGGCAGTCGTTCGTACGCGGCCAGTTCGTGCACGAGCTCGACGACGGCAGGCAGGTCTGCCGGCCGTGCGTCGCGAATTCTGGGATCGACCACGATTCTCCCTGTTGCCGGCGCCGGTGTGTCGAGCGTCCCGTGCTGCAGCGCGGTCGGTCGGGACGGAACTTCGCGTGAGCCAGGCGCTCAGCCGGGAGGGATGTTCAGGTGCTCCAGGATGCGGCCGCCGCCGCGGTGGTTGCTCAGCACAGTGACACACGCGGGACCCTGCGCGAGCAGCCGCCCCACGGCGATCTCGAGCCCTACCCAGCGAACCGCCAACACCCGAGACATGTGACCGTGGCACACCAGCACGACGTCCCCACCGGGCAGCAGGCGCTCGGCCCGCGCGAGGGCCCGGTCGGCCCGCGCGGCGACCGACGGGGGAGACTCCCCGCCGGGCGCGCCGTCGTCGAACAATGACCAGTCCGGCTGATCGGTCGCGATCTCCTCGGAGGTCCGACCCTCGTAGTGGCCGTAGTCCCACTCGACCAGATCGGGGTCGACGTCGCCCGCGAGTCCTGCCAACATCGCCGTGCGGCGAGCGCGCAGCCGCGGGCTGATCAGCACCGCCGCCGGTCGGATGCCGAGACGGTCGAGGATGCCCGGCACGGCAGCGGCCTGCAGTTCGCCACGGGGCGTCAGCGTGACGTCGGTCGTCGAGGTGTGGCGACCGAGCGCGGACCACTCCGTCTCGCCGTGGCGCACGACCGCGATGCGGCCCGCCGGGGCCGCCGGTGAACCGACCTCGCGTACCGGGCTGAGCCCCGGACTCGAACCCGGGCCGGGGCTCGAACCGGGACCGGGGCTCGAACCGGGGCCGGGGCTCGAACCGGGGCCGGGGCTCGAACCGGGACCGGCCGGTTGGCTCGGCCCGGTCTGGGGCCCGTTCAGCGGCCCATCGCCTTCTCGATGACCTGCTTCTGTTCAACCTCGTGCACCCGCACCGAACCGGCCGACGGGGCCGCCATGGCCCGCCGGGACGCCCGCTTGACGCCGACCAGCTTGTGGGCGGCCTCGGGGAGTGCCTCGTTCAGGTACGGCCAGGCTCCCTGGTTCTTCGGCTCTTCCTGACACCACCGGAAGTCCTTGGCATTCGGGTACTGATCGAGCACGTAGTTGAGTTTGCGTCGGGGAAGCGGATACAGCTGCTCCAGACGCACGATGGCGATGTCGGTGATGTTGTTGGCAACCCGGTAGGCGTCGAGCTCGTAGTAGATCTTCCCGGTGCACATCACGACCCGGCGTACCGCCTTGTTGTCGGTGATCGACTTGTCCGGCAACACGCTCTCGAAGCGGCCGTCGGTGAAGTCGGCAACCGAGGAGACGGCCGCCTTGTTGCGCAACATCGACTTCGGCGTGAACACCACCATCGGTCGGTGCACCCCGTCCAGGACATGCCGACGCAACAGGTGGAAGTAATTCGCCGGCGTGGACGGAACCGCCACCGTCATCGAGCCCTCCGCACACAGCAGCAGGAACCGTTCGATCCGGCCCGAGGTGTGGTCCGGACCCTGACCTTCGTGGCCGTGTGGCAGTAGGAGCACGACACCGGACTGCTGGCCCCACTTCGCCTCGCCCGACGACAGATACTCGTCGATCACCGATTGCGCGCCGTTGACGAAGTCGCCGAACTGGGCCTCCCAGAGCACCAGGGCCTCGCGGTTCGCCACCGAGTAGCCGTACTCGAAGCCCAGGGCGGCGTACTCGGACAGCGCGGAGTCGTAGATCAGCACCCGCTCCTGCTCCGGACTGAGGTGCTGCAGGGGCAGGAACTCCTGCCCGTTGTGCCAGTCGATCAGCGCGGCGTGCCGCTGCACGAAGGTGCCGCGGCGGGAGTCCTGACCGGCCAGTCGCACCAGCCGACCGCCGAGGGCGGTGGCGCCGAAGGCGACCAGTTCCCCGAACGCCCAGTCGATCCCGCCCTCGCGGCTCATTTGGACGCGGCGTTCGAGCACCGTCTTCACCCGCGGGTGCGGGACGAAGCCGGGCGGGAATTCGAGTGCGACATCGGCGATCCGCTGCAGGTCCGCCGCGCTGATCTTGGTGTTCACCTTCGGTGGGATCGGCTGTTCCTCCTCCACCGACGGGGACTCGACGGCGACGCCCCGCTCCAGCTCGCGGACCTCGTTGAAGACCCGCTCCAGCTGCCGGTGGTAGTCGCGCAGCGCCTCCTCCGCGTCCTCCGCGGACAGGTCGCCGCGGCCGATCAGATCCTCGGTGTAGATCTTCCGGACCGACCGCTTGCCGTCGATGATCTGGTACATCAGGGGGTTCGTCATCGAAGGGTCGTCGCCCTCGTTGTGACCGCGCCTGCGGTAGCAGACCATGTCGATGATGACGTCGTTGCCGAACGTCTGGCGGAATTCGACCGCGAGTTCCGCGGCCCAGACGGCCGCCTCCGGATCGTCTCCGTTCACGTGGAAGACCGGGGCCTCGATCATCTTGCCGATGTCGGTGCAGTACTCCGACGACCGGGAGGCCTCCGGGGCGGTGGTGAAGCCGACCTGGTTGTTGATGATGACGTGCACGGTGCCACCGGTGCGGTAGCCGCGGAGCTTCGACAGGTTGAGCGTCTCGGCGACCACCCCCTGCCCGGCGAAGGCAGCGTCGCCGTGCAGCGCGATCGGCATCACGGTGAAGCCGTCCTCACCGCGGTTGATGATGTCCTGCTTGGCGCGGACGACCCCCTCCAGGACGGGGTCCACCACCTCGAGGTGGGACGGGTTGGCCACCAGGGTCACGTTGACCTGGCCGTCCCCGAACGGCCGCACGTACTTGCCGTGGGCGCCCAGGTGGTACTTGACGTCGCCGGAGCCGTGCGCCTGACCCGGGTCGAGATTGCCCTCGAACTCGCGGAAGATCTTCGCGTACGGCTTGCCCACGATGTTGGCCAGCACATTCAGCCGCCCGCGGTGGGCCATCCCGATGACGACCTCGTCGAGCGCGTGCTCGGCCGCCTTGTTCAGCACCGCGTCCAGCAGTGGGATGACGGTCTCGCCGCCCTCCAGCGAGAAGCGCTTCTGACCGACGTACTTGGTCTGCAGGAACGTCTCGAACGCCTCGGCGGCGTTGAGCCGGCCGAGCAGGTACTTCTGCCTTTCCAGGGTCGGCTTCTGCCGCTTGGCCTCGACCCGCTGCTGCAGCCAGCGACGTTTGGTCGGATCCATGATGTGCATGTACTCGACGCCGACCGTGCGGCAGTAGGAGTCGCGCAGCACCCCGAGCACGTCGCGCAGCTTCATGAACTGCTGGCCGTTGAAACCCCCGACCGGGAATTCGCGGTCCAGGTCCCACAGCGTCAGACCGTGCGACAGCACGTCCAGGTCGGGGTGGCGACGTTGCCGGTAGTTGAGCGGGTCGGTGTTCGCCATCAGGTGACCGCGGGTGCGGTAGGCGTCGATGATCTCCAACACCCGAGCGGTGCGGTCGACCGTGCCGTTGCGACCGGAGTGGATGTCGGTCACCCACCGCACGGGCTCGTAGGGCACCCGCAGCGCGGTGAACACGTCGTCGTAGAACTGATCCTCGCCCAGCAACAGGTGATGGATCCGCCGCAGGAACTCGCCGGATTCGGCGCCCTGGATGATCCGGTGGTCGTAGGTCGAGGTCAGCGTCATGATTTTGGAGATGCCGATTTCGGCGAGAGTCGCCTCGCTGGCGCCCTGGAACTCCGCCGGGTACTCCATCGCGCCGACGCCGACGATGGTGCCCTGGCCGGACATCAGTCGTGGCACCGAGTGCACGGTCCCGATGCCGCCGGGATTGGTCAGCGAGATGGTGGTGCCCGCGTAGTCCTCGGCGGTGAGCTTGCCACTGCGTGCCTTGTTGACGACGGCCTCGTAGGCGCGCCAGAACTCGACGAAGTTGAGGTCGTCGCATGCCTTGATGGGCAAGACGACGAGGCTGCGCTGACCATTCTTGCCGGGCAGGTCGATGGCCAGGCCGAGGTTGATCTGAGCCGGAGCGACGTGCACCGGTTTGCCGTCCGGCTCGGCGAAGTGCGCGTTCATATTGGGGTAGGCCCGCAACGCCCGGACGATCGCATAGCCGATCAGGTGGGTGAAGGACACCTTGCCGCCGCGTTGCCGCTTGAGGAAGTTGTTGATCACGATCCGGTTGTCGGCGAGCAACTTCGCCGGAACCGCACGGACGGACGTGGCGGTCGGGATCTCCAGCGACCCGGTCATGTTCTTGACCACGGCGCCGGCCACTCCGCGCAGCGGCGAGACGACCTCTTCGCGGCCGACTCGGCCGGCACCGGCGGCGGCGGCGGGCGGAGCCGTGGTCGCGCTGTGGCCTGACGACGGCGGCCGGTGCTTGGGTGCTGCGGCGGAGCCGCCGGTGGGTGCTGCGGCGGAGCCGCCGGTGGGTGCTGCGGCGGAGCCGCCGGTGGGTGCTGCGGCGGAGCCGCCGGTGGGCACATCGGCGCGGTTCGGGGTGGCTTGCGGAATCGACTTGCCGGTGATGGATTCGGTGGCGGCGGGATTGCTGCCGCGCGCCTGCGCGGGCGCACCGTTGACGGCCGGCGGTGCTGCCGTCGCCGTGGCCGACGCGGGGGCCTGCGGCGGCGCAGCGGGCGCGGGTGCGGTGCAGCCGGGCTCGGTGTCGAAGTCGCGCCGTTCGGGCCTGCTGAATGCCCGTTGGCCCCCTTCGAGGCGCCCCCGCCCGCGAGACCGTTGAAGTAGTCACGCCAGCTCGCATCGACGCTGCTGGGATCAGCGACGAACTGTTGGTACTTCTCCTCGACGAACCAGTCGTTGGGACCGAACTGGGGCACTGTGGCTGACGACACCGTCGCTGTCCGCCTTGTCTGTCTATCGCGCCATCCGAACTGGCGCTCTTGAAATGTCCGTGTTCAAATCTAGACCCGCGTCAGCGCCCCTGAGGCACCTCGCCGGGAGGCGACTCGTTTCATTCGGTTGACGGGACGTCGCCGGCGCCCGCGTACAGCGTCGCGTAGGCCCCGCCGGCACCCAGTAACTCCCGATGGGTGCCGGTCTCCACTATCCGACCCCGCTCCATCACGACGATCCGATCGGCACGCGCCGCAGTGGTCGGCCGATGCGCGACCACCACCGTTGTGCGGCCTCGAGCGAGCCGGTCAGTGGCGTGTAGGACGGCAGCCTCGGCGGCAGGGTCCAAGGCGGCGGTGGCCTCGTCGAGGAGCAGCAGGTCCGGTTCGACCAGTTCGGCGCGGGCCAGCGCTATCAGCTGACGCTGGCCCGCGGACATGTTGCGGCCCCGATCGGTCACCTGATGGCGGAATCTGCCCGGTAGTCCGCCGATCGCGTTCAGAGCGCCGACCCGGCGGGCCGCAGCCTCGACCTCGACGTCCGAGGCGTCCGGGCGGCCGTAGGCGATGTTGTCCCGGACGGTGCCCCGGAAGAGGTGGTTCTCCTGCGGCACCACCCCCAGTCGGCGCCGATATCCAGGCAGGTCGAACCGGCGGATGTCGGTACCGTCCACCGTCACGCTGCCGTCGGTGACGTCGTAGAACCGGGCGATCAGCTTCACCAGCGTGGACTTACCGGCCCCGGTCGTTCCCACAACCGCCACGGTCTGGCCGGGGGTGATGGCGAGATCGAGATCGCTCACGGCGTTCTCGTTCGCGGTCTGATAGCGGAAGTCCACCCCGGCCAGCCGGACGTCGCCGGCGAGTCGCGTGACCGGTAATGGGTCGCGGCCCGTGGGGGTCGAGGGTGCGGTGGCGAGCAGTTCGCGGATCCGGTTCAGACCCACCGTGGCCTGCTGGTAGCCGTCGAACGCTTGGGAGAGCTGCTGGACCGGGGCGAAGAAGGAGTCCAGGTAGAGCACGAACGCGAGCAGCGTGCCGACGGTGAGCGTGCCGGCGACCACCTGACCCGCGCCGACACCCAGCACCACCGCCGCGGCCAATTCGGAGAGGAATGCGACGCCGGGGAAGTAGATCGAGATCGCGGTCTGCGCGCGCATCCGGGACCGTTGGTAGGAGGCACTGCGTTCGGCGAAGGCGACGGAATTGGCGCCCGACCGACCGAGTGCCTGGGCCACTCGCAGGCCGGCGGCGTTCTCGGCGAGGTCGGCGTTGACCGCGGAGACCTTCTCCCGAGCCTCGTTGTACGCGCGTGAGGAGACCCGTCGAAATACCAGGGTCCCGATCACGATGACCGGCAGCGTGGTGAAAGCGAGCAGGGCCAGCGGCAGGTCCATGAAGAGTAGAACAACGATGATCCCGGCGAAGGTGACCAAGGACACCACCGATGAGATGAGCCCGGTCTGCAGAAACGACGACAGCGCGTCGATGTCGGTGGTCATCCGGGTGAGGATTCGCCCGGTCTGCTGACTTTCGTAGTAGTCCAGACCCAGCCGCTGTAGATGCGCGAAGCTGCGCACCCGCAGCTGATAGAGCACCGTCTCGCCGGCGCGACCGGACGCGATCCCCTGCGCCCGTTCGATCACCGCGGTCAACAGTGCGATCACCACAGCCACGCCGCAGACGCCGAGAATGACGTATTCGGCGCCGGCCAGGACGCCGTGGTCGACGCCGTACCTGATCAGCGCCGGCAGCGCGAGCCCGGCCAGACCGTCCAATGCGACCAAGACCAGCGCGGCGATCAGCAGGCCGCGGACCCCCTGCAGCAGGTCGCCCAGCCGGAAGCCCTCCCGTGCGTTCACGTGGTTCTGGGCGGTCTCGGGTGCCTCGTCTGCCGGGACGTCGGTCGGCGGGGGGAGTGCCGCCACCCGTTCCAGCAGTTCTGGTGTGGCAGGGGCTCCGTCGAACATGCCGCCCATCGCTCCACCGCCGGAACCACCTCCGGAACCGCCGCGGGGTGGGCCGATTCGGTCTGCGCGAGCGGCTGTCGCGCGGGTGTTGCCACTGGGCCGGCGGTCGATGTCGGGCGCGGCCGGCCACAGCGCCGCGGTCACCGCCCCGACCCGCGGAGCTGATTCCGCTTCCACCGGCTGATCCATGTCGTCGATCAGCCGCGCGAATCGGGTGGACCGGGCGCGCAACTCCGCGGCGGTTCCGATGTCGACGACCCGACCGGACTCGACCATGGCGATCCGGTGCGCCAGCTCCAGAGTGGACCGGCGATGTGCGATCAGGATGGTGGTCCGGCCCGCGGTGACTGTTCGCAGCGTGGCGTGAATAGCGGTTTCGGTCGCTGGATCGACCGCGCTGGTGGCGTCGTCGAGAATCAGCAGTCGAGGTTCGGTGAGCAGTGCGCGGGCGAGGGCCAAACGCTGCCGCTGACCACCGGACAAGGTGAGGCCGCGTTCGCCGATCACCGTGTCGTAGCCGTCCGGGAGCCGCTGGATGAACTCGTCGGCCTCCGCCGCGTGTGCTGCGTGTCGAATCTGCGCCGCGGTGGCATCCGGCCGTCCGTAGGCGATGTTGGCGCTCACCGTCGCCGAGAACAGGAACGCCTCTTCGAAGACGACGCCGAGCGACGAGCGCAGCGCCGACAACGACATGTCTCGCACATCGACTCCGCCAATAGCCACCGACCCCCGCTGCGGGTCGTAGAAACGGGGCAGTAACAGCGAAATCGTGGACTTGCCGGACCCCGATCCACCGACCAGGGCGACCGTCTCGCCGGGGCGCACGCGGAGGTTGAACCCGGCCAACACGGGTTCGTCGACGAGGTAGCCGAAGTCGACATCGGTGAAGTCGACGGCCGGGGGCCCGGCGGGCATCGAGACCGGATCCGGCGGGTCGACCACCGTCGACTGTGAGTCGATCACTTCGAAGACCCGCTCGGCGCCGGACCGGGCCTGTTGCGCCATCACCAACAGCACCGACACCGACCGGGTCGGCCCCACGATCTGCGCCACGTAGGCGTTGAACGCGACGAACGTGCCCAGCGTGACCTGACCGTTGAGGGCGAGCATCCCGCCGATGCCGAGGATGCCCACCTGCCCCAGCGTGCTGATCAGCGGCAGCGCAGGCCCGAAGGCCGCAGTCAGCCGAATCACCCGCAACCGGTGCCCGTACAGGATCCGCGCCGCAGCCTGCAGCCGTCGGGTCTCCCGCTCCTCCTGACCGAAACCCTTCACCACGCGGACGCCGGTCACGTCCTCGTCGACGATGTCGGCGACGTCGGCTGCAGTCTGCTGGGCGATCCAGCCGGCGGGGAACAGCCGCCGCCTGGTCAATCGGGTGACCCACACCACCAACGGCACGACCGCCAGAACCACCAGGCTGAGCAGAGGCGAGAGGAACGCCATGATCAGGAGCGAGACGAGAAACAGCACCGCCTGCCCTGCGGCCAGGGGGAGGAACGCCAGCAAGCCCTGGACGAGGCCCAGATCCGCGTTGGCCCGCGAGACGATCTGGCCGGTCCGCAGTTGGTCCTGCAGCGCCCCGTCGAAGCTCTGCATGGCGGTGAAGATCTGCCGGCGTAGATCGTGTTGCACCGCGAGCGACAAGCGGCCACCCGCAAAGCGCCGCAGGAAAGAGGCTGCATATCGGATCACCGCCAACCCGATCAAGGCGGCGATCAACAAGCTGAGACGGCCGGTGCGGCCACCCGTGGCGTCGTCGATCACCATCCCGGTCAGCAGCGGTCCCAGCGCCCCGATGCCGAGACCTCCCAGGGCCGCCACAGCCGCGGTGACCGTGGTGCCGGGGTGCGCCCAGCAGACGCCGAAGAGCCTTCGCAACCAGCCCGGACGCGCTGTCTCGGACACCGCGGGGGTGGGGCGTCCGGGGTGGCCCGGACCCGTGTTCGGGTCCGGCTCGAAGGAGTGATGGTGCGGCCCGCGACCGGTCGAATCCCGGCCGGACTGCACCGGGGCGGTTCGCTCTGGCGGCACGCTCGACACAGTAATCACGACGTCCGACAGTCGGTGCCGCTGGCAATCCAGGTCCGGTCGCCAAGGACTCCCGTGATGTCTCCGGTGTCGTCACCTGCCCGCCCGGCGTGATCCTGCCGGGCCTGCCTTTCACCCCATACGCACTGAACTGCTCTGTCGGCGGCGTGTGCCACGATCGACGGCGTGACTTCGACCCGGCCGATTCCGCCCGAACCTGCTGCTGACGCCGCCCATGCGGCCGGGGGGCCGGCACCGCGCAGAACGTCGCTGGCCACCACCGCGGTTCACGTGCCGGTGCCGACCGGGGTGCACGGACGCCCGGTGTCGGTGCCGATCTACCAGACGTCGGTATTCGCCTTCGACGATGCAGACGGGATCACCGATGCGCTGAACGATCCGCGCGGCCAGTACGGATACTCGCGTTTCGGCAACCCCACCGTTCGGTCGCTCGAACAGGCATTGGCGGCCCTCGAAGGGGCCGCGGCGGCGGTCGCCACGTCCTCCGGAATGGGTGCGATCACCACCGCGATCAGCGCCCAACTGCGAGCCGGTGACCACCTGATCGTCCAGCAGTCGATCTACGGCGGGACCGCCGGTTTGCTCGCGGACCTCACGCAGCGGTGGGGGATTCGGGTGACGGAGGTACCGGGCGACGACCCCGAGGCGCTCGCCGCCGCGATTCTGCCGCAGACCAGGCTGGTGTATCTCGAGACCATCTCGAACCCGATGACTGCGGTCGCCGACATCCGGGCGATGGCCGCGGTGGCTCGACGCAGCGGCGTGCTGACGATCGTCGACAACACCTTCGCCTCGCCGATGATCTGCCGGCCGCTGGCGCTCGGCGCGGACATCGTGGTGCACTCGACCACCAAGTTCATCGGCGGACATTCCGACCTCACCGGCGGGGTCGTCTGTTACGCCGACGACGCGTTGTTCCGACCCGGTTGGGCATATGCCATCGGGATCGGGGTCACCCCTGATCCGCACGCGGCGTGGCTCACACTGCGCGGTCTGCAAACCCTGCCGTTGCGGATGCGCCAGGCCAGCGCCAACGCGTCCGAGCTCGCTGCCCGCCTCGCCGCCCACCCTGCGGTGCGGGCCGTGCACCACCCGTCCCTGGCGCACCATCCGCAGTACCGGCTGGCAGCGCAGGCATTGGATTTGCCCGGTGCGATGCTCGCGTTCGACCTGGACGACGCGACCGCTGCCAAAGCGTTCGCCGGGGCGGTCGACCTGATCCAGCTCGCTGCGTCGCTCGGCGGGGTGGAGACCCTGACCATGCACCCGGCTTCCAGCTCGCATCGGGCCTACTCCGCCGACCAGTTGGCGCGGGCGGGGATCAGCCCCGGCACCGTGCGGCTCTCGACCGGGGTGGAAGATGTCGAGGACATCTGGGCCGACATCGAACAGGCGCTCGCGGAGGTGGCCGCATGACATCGTCTCCGCTCCCCACGTCCCCGCCCGGCGGACCGCCGGACCAAGCCGTCCTGGACAGGCAGCATCTCGCGTTCGCGGTTGCCGACGCCCGACGGGGGTTGGCCGAAGGCGGGATCCCGATCGGTGCCGCCCTCGTCCTGAACGGTGAGGTGATCGCCACCGGACACAACAAGCGGGTCCAGCTCGGCAGTGCGATCCGCCACGGTGAGACCGACTGCCTGGAGAACGCCGGCCGACTGCCGGCCTCGGTGTACGCGGCGGCGACCATGGTCACCACACTCTCGCCCTGCGACATGTGCACCGGCGCGATCCTGCTGTACGGCATCCGGCGCGTGATCGTCGGTGAGAACACGACGTTTTACGGCGGGGAGGACTACCTGCGGTCCCGCGGGGTGGACGTGGTCGTGCTCGACGACTCCGAGTGCATCGAGATGATGACGGAGTTCATTGCAGACAACCCGGAGTTGTGGAACGAGGACATCGGAGTCTGAGCCGCCGAGTTCCGTCCGCCAGTCACGGTGCGCCGGCGCCGCTGCTCGCGGTGATCAGCCGCGTTGCTCGATCCGAGAACGCGGTACTCAGCCGTTGAACGCGGTACTCGGCCGCTGAACGCGGTACTCAGCCGCTGAACGCGGAAAGCCAGAGCTCCCGGTAGCGGGTGGCGTCCACACCCAAGGCGACGTCCACCAAGGCACCGAGGAAGTTGCCGTCGGCGGAACCGCTGCGACGCGCTGCGCCGGCCAAGCCCCGAGACGGTGTGCGGGTGCGGGTCCTGGCTGTCGGGGGGCGGCGGTCGACCACCGTCTGTCCGCGGGTCGCGCCGAACGAGGTCTCGACCACTACCGGAAACTGCTCCGTCTGCAATCCCGCCGGATCGATGACCGCGCACAGTGCTCCCGCATCGCCGATGGTCACCTGCCCGCCGCCCGCGCTCGGGTCGGCCTCGCCGAGTCGATACGCCAACAGGCTGCCGGCCAGTTGCGCCGCCGAGTCCAGCGAGTCGCTCAGCCGACGCGCGTCGTCGGCGGTCACGACGACGTCGAGGAACACGTCAAGCCCGTACATGGTGACCGGAATGTTCAACTCGCTCGCCGCCGCCAGGGTGACGGCGGCGGCTTCCGGATCGGCGAAGACGTTGAACTCCGCCACCGGGGTGACGTTGCCGACCGACGCGGAGCCGCCCATGAACACCAGGCGTTCGATGCCCGGGGCGACCTCCGGGTAGGCGCGCAACAGCAGCGCGATATTGGTCTGCGGTGCCAAAGCGACCAGCGTCACGGTGTCTCCGTTGCCGATCGCATTGGTCAGTTCGCGCCGCAGCAGTTCCACTGCGTGCAGATGCTCGATCCGCCGATCCGACGATCGAGCGAACCCGCCCAACCCGTCGACTCCGTGCCAGACCCCGTGTTCGGCCGGATCGGCCAGCAACGGCCTCGCCGCGCCGCGACCCACCGGGACCTCACTCGCACCGGCGACGTCGAGCACGTAGGCGGTGTTCACCACGACCTGATCGACCGATGCGTTTCCGGCCACACAGGTCACGGCTCGTAAGTCGACTCGGGGCGAGCGCACCGCGAGCATCAGGGCGAAGGCGTCATCGATACCGGTGTCGACGTCGAGAATCACCGGAAGGGGCGGGTTCGACTCGAAATCCGCGCTCTCGGGGCGATCGATTTCCCGTCGTCCGTCGATCAGCGGACTTCGGGCCCCGCGGTCACGCGCCGGAAATTCGGCGGGTCTGCTCATTCGGGTCACCGTACCGGTGAGCCCCGGCGCCGCCGAGTGACTCGACCGAACCGGTGCACAGGCGTTAACTTGGAGTCGCAGACAGACCTAAGCGATCGCTTAGCCGGTCGGGTACCGCACCTACGGGCCCATGCAGAGTCGAGAGGACAACCGAGCATGAATGTGGTGGCACTGATCAAGCAGGTCCCCGATACCTACTCCGAGCGGACGTTGCGACCGAGTGACGGCCTGCTGGACCGCGACGCGGCCGATGCGGTGATCGATGAGATCGACGCCCGCGCGGTCGAAGCCGCTTTACAACTCACCGAGGCACACGGTGGCGAGGTGACGGTGCTGACCATGGGACCGAGCCGGGCCGTCGAGGTGCTGCGCAAGGCGTTGGCGATGGGCGCGCACCGCGCGGTGCACGTCAGCGACGAGGGCCTGGCAGGTTCCGATGCGGTGCAGACCTCAGCGGCGCTGGCGGCTGCGCTGCAGACGCTGACATTCGACCTCGTGGTGGCGGGCAACGAGTCGACGGACGGCCGCACTGCGGCGGTGCCGGCGATGCTGGCCGAACGGCTCGGCCTGCCGCAAGTGACCTTCGTTCGCAAGATCGATGTCGACGGGACGACCATCCGGGCGGAGCGGGTCGTCGAGGGCGGGTACAGCGAACTGGAGGCGAGCCTGCCCGCAGTGGTGTCCGTCACCGAGAAGATCAACGAGCCGCGGTACCCCAACTTCAAGGGAATCATGGCCGCGAAGTCCAAGCCGATGACGACCCTGACGCTGGCCGATCTCGGTCTTCCCTCGGATCAGACCGGCGTCGAGAACTCGTGGACGCGGGTGCTGGACGCCACGCCGCGCCCCGTGAAGGAAGCCGGCGAGAAGTTCGTCGACGACGGTGCGGCAGGCCGCCGAATCGCCGATTTCCTAACCGCCGCCCACCTGGTCTGACCCCTGCCATTGCCTTCAAGGCCACTGGGTTCGGGGCCGGCGACCTTACTGCTGAGCAGCGTTCCGGGGCCGATGAAGAGCACCGACGAGAGCACTGAGAGGTACTGAGATGTCTGAAGTTCTGGTGTTGGTCGACTTCGCCGACGGAGTCGCGCGCAAGGTCACGGCCGAGATGTTGGTACTGGCCGCGAAGATCGGCACTCCGGCAGCGGTGGTGGTGGGTGCGGTCGGAACCGCGGCCACGCTCTCCGACCAGCTCGCAGCGTGGGGCGCCGAGATGGTCTATGCCGCGGAGTCGCCGGCCGCCACCCGCTACCTGGTGACACCGCAGGTGGCCGCTCTCGCAGCCCTCGCCGCCGAGAAGGAACCGGCCGCAATCCTGATCGCGTCCACCATCGACGGCCGCGAGGTGGCCGCCCGGCTGGCCGTCCGGCTGGACTCCGGGGTTCTGACCGATGTGATGGACGTCGACGCCGACGGGGTGGCGACCCAGCCGGTGTGGGGCGGCGCCTACACAGTTCACTCGCGGGTCGCTCGTGGCGTGCCGGTGATGACCATCCGACCGAATTCGATTCCCGACCCCGCCGCAGCGGCCGGTGCCGGCACGGTGGTCCCAGTGGAACTCGCCGACGCCGGCCTGGAGAAGGCGGCGACCGTGCTCGCCACCCACAACGAGCCGCCGGGCGATCGACCGGAACTGGGCGCCGCCGCGGTCGTCGTGGCCGGTGGTCGCGGTGTCGGGTCCGAGGAGAACTTCGTGGTGGTCGAGCAGTTGGCGGACGCGCTGGGCGGCGCCGTGGGCGCTTCCCGGGCCGCAGTCGACTCCGGTTACTACCCACCGCAGTTCCAGGTGGGCCAGACCGGGGTGACGGTGTCGCCGCAGCTCTACATCGGACTGGGCATATCCGGGGCGATCCAGCATCGGGCCGGGATGCAGACGTCGAAGACGATCATCGCGGTCAACAAAGACTCCGATGCGCCGATTTTCGAAATCGCCGACTTGGGCGTGGTCGGAGATCTGTTCGATGTCGCCCCGCAGCTCACGGCTGCGGTGGTCGAGCGGAAGGGCTGAGTCCGCGAACCCGGGATCCGGCCCCGCGTGCGGGTGCCGGATCGGCCTCAGACGCGGGTGGGCGGCATCTCCCTCCCATGCGGTCCACCCTCGCTCGGCGTCCGGTTACCCTAGAACGTTGATGGTGTATCTAGATCATGCCGCCACCACCCCGGTTCTCCCGGCCGTGGTCAGTGCGATGACCCGGGCGTTCGGTCAAACCGGCAACGCCTCTTCTCTGCATTCCGCCGGCCGCGCGGCCCGTCGCCGGGTGGAGGAGTCCCGCGAGACGATCGCGGCAGGGCTCGGCGCCCGCCCCAGCGAGGTGATCTTCACCTCCGGCGGGACCGAGTCGGACAACCTCGCGGTCACCGGGCTGTACCGGGCCCGGCGTCGGAGCGATCCGCGACGTGTCCGCATCCTGGCCAGTGCCACCGAGCACCATGCGGTGCTCGACGTGGTGGAACACCTGGTCGCTGCCGACGGTGCCACGGTCAGCTGGCTGGAGGTGGACGACTTCGGCCGGGTACACGCGGACACGTTGGCCGCCGCTATCGCCGACAACCCGGATGACGTCGCCTTGGTCACCGTGATGTGGGCGAACAACGAGGTGGGCACGGTCAACCCGATTCGTGAACTCGCCGAGGTCGCACACGCCACCGGCATTCCGCTGCACACCGACGCCGTGCAGGCAGTCGGGCAAGTCCCGGTGGACTTCACCGCCTGCGGCGCCGACGCGCTCACCTTGACCGCGCACAAACTGGGCGGCCCGACCGGGGTGGGTGCGTTGCTGCTGCGCCGGGACGCCGCCCTCGACCCGATTCTCTTCGGAGGTGGCCAGGAGCGGGGTGTTCGCTCCGGCACGCTCGACGTCGCGGGAATCGTCGGTTTCGCGGTGGCGGTGACTGACGCGGTGGCGGGTCTGCAGTCGCGGCAACTCATGCTGACAGAGCTGCGGGACGCGCTCCACGCCGGTATTCGCTCGGTGGTTCCCGATGTCACCCTGGCCGGCGACCCGGGTCAATCCGCGGTGGACGACGGTCCGAGCCGGTTGCCGGGCAATCTGCACCTGCGGTTCGCCGACTGCGCCGGGGATTCGCTGTTGATGCTGCTCGATGCGCAGGGCATCGAGTGCAGCACCGGTTCGGCGTGCACCGCGGGCGTCGCTCGTCCCTCGCATGTGCTGCTCGCGATGGGCGTGCCGGAGCACGAGGCGGTGGGAGCGTTGCGATTCTCGTTCGGCCACACCTCCTCGATGTCCGATGTGGATGCGGTCGTCGCCGCGATCGGCCCGGCGGTGGAGCGCGCCCGCCGAGCCTGGCAGGCGTCTCGTCGACGAATCATCAGTACTCGTGCCTGAGCGTCTGAGGATCTTGGCCGCGATGAGCGGCGGTGTGGATTCCGCTGTCGCCGCAGCGCTCGCGGTCGAGGCCGGCCACGAGGTGACCGGTGTGCACATGGCGCTGTCTCGCCAACCGGGCACGCTGCGCACCGGATCCCGCGGGTGCTGCACCATCGAAGACGCGATGGATGCCCGCCGGGTCTGCGATCTGTTGGGCATCCCGTATTACGTCTGGGACTTCTCGGCAGAGTTCGTGGAGGACGTCGTCGCCGACTTCCTGTCCGAGTACTCGGCCGGTCGGACCCCGAATCCATGCCTGCGCTGCAACGAGAAGATCAAGTTCGCCGCTCTGTTGGACCGGGCGATCGCCCTGGGTTTCGACGCCGTGGTGACCGGTCATCACGCGCGCCTGGAGAACGGGGTGCTCCGCCGGTCCGCGGACGCCGCGAAGGATCAGTCGTATGTGCTGGCCGTACTGACCCCCGAACAGTTGGCGCACAGCATGTTCCCCCTCGGCGACCACACGAAGGAGTGGGTGCGTGCCGAAGCGGCCCGCCGCGGGTTCGCGGTCGCGGCCAAGCCGGACTCGTATGACATCTGCTTCATTCCGGACGGCGACACCCGCGGTTATCTGACCGAGAAGTTGGGTGCCCGGCCCGGTCCGGTCGTGGATGCCGACACCGGTGACGTCCTCGCCCGACACGACGGCTCCTACGGCTTCACCATCGGTCAACGCAAGGGTCTCGGACTCGACCGGCCGGCGGCGGACGGTAAGCCGCGGTACGTGCTCGGCATCGAACCCGTCACCGGTACGGTCACCGTCGGTTCCGCCGATCGATTGGCGGTGACGGAGATCGGCACCGGTCCCGCGGTCCTGCACACCGTCCGCCCGACGGACTTCCCGCTGCGGTCCGTGCTCCAGGTGCGGGCGCACGGCGGCACCGTCGAGGCGGCAGCGGATCTGGTCGACGACGGCTTCCGACTCACCCTGGACTCACCGTTGCGAGGCATCGCGCCGGGACAGACCGCAGTTCTCTACGATCCGGCGGGGGAGTCCGTGCTCGCCTCGGCCACCATCGTGCGGGCTGGATGACGGTGCTGGACCGGACGGGGACCGAAGTCGGGTCCGCATTCGTCAGATCCCCCCAGCTCGCTCCGCCGTGCTCGCTCCGCCCTGCCTGCATGACGACGCCGCGTGACCCGTCCACAGTGACCATCCGGAGATGACCATCAACGCAGTCGGAACACCCGAGCCGGCCCAGAAGGCCCGGACCATACCCATGGGCGCCACCGGCCCGGGTCCGATGCCGGGGGACGAGGTCCGCGAGGCGATGCGGATCGTGACCGGTGAACTGCCGGAGTTGCCGTACCTGGCCCAGCTACCGCAGCGCGGCGTCGGCGCCGATTCCATCGGCCGGACGATCGCGCTGTTGGTGGACATCTGGGCCGAAGTGGTGCCTTCCGGCTGGCGGGTCTCGCGCCGACCCACCCGCGATGTGCAGCGGGGTCGGGACTTCCTGGATCGTGACCTCGACGCCCTCGAAGAGTTCGCAGCCGGGGCCCGGACGGTGAAAATCCAGCTGGTCGGTCCGTGGACCTTGGCCGCGGCGTTGGAGGTGCCGGCCGGTCATCGGGCCCTGACCGACCAGGGCGCGATCCGCGACCTGACCGCGTCACTCGCCGAGGGGCTCGTCGGACACGTCGCCGAGCTGCAACGACGGCTGGCCGGAACCGAGGTGGTCGTGCAGCTCGACGAGCCTGCCCTGCCCGCCGTCCTCGAGGGTTCGCTGCCCACCGCCAGCGGGCTGACCACAGTACGACCCGTCGAAGTCGCCTTCGCCCGGGATCAGCTCCGTGTGCTGACTGCGTCGCTGCCCGATGTGCCGATGATCGGAAACGGCGGCCGTCTCCGCCCACCGCTGCAACTGCTGGTGGAAGCGGGCTTCGCCGCGGTTCGCGTCGACTTCACCTCGCTCGGACGGACCGCAGCCGACCTGGACCCGGTGGGCGAGGTGCTGTCCGCGGGTCTCATCGTGCTCGGCGGTGTGGTGCCGACCGCCGCCGGTCGGCCCCCGGATCCCGATCGCACGTTGGCCCGGCGCGCGTCGCCGATCACCGACCCGCTCCGGGCATTGGGCTTCTCGGACAAGGCGATCGGGCTCCAGGTGCGACCGACCCCGGCCGCCGGCCTGGCCGACGTGTCCATGGAGGAAGCCGCCGACGCCCTGCGGGCAAGCCGCGACATCGCCCGCCTGTTGACCGAGGATGTAGAGGTCGACGAGGAGGGTCCGGCCCGCCGGTCGACGGCGTGAGTCGGTTCACCTCCGAGTCGGGGCCGGCCAGTCCGGGTCTGATCGGCATCGGCAGAACGGGAGTCGTTCGATGACCAAGGTCGAGATTCTGGCCATGTCCCCGGGTGTGCCGCGGGCGGCGTTGGCCACCGAAGCGCCGGGAAGCGAGTCGGACGCTCGAGCGCTGCTGGAGCGGATCTTTCCCGGCCGGATCGGAACGTCCCTGGCGAGTGCCGATCTGCTGGCCGCGTGCTACCCCGAATACGGCCGCATCTACGCGGGGCGCTTCGGCGACACCGACGTGGTGTGCGGGCAGGATCTGATCGAGCTGGCCGACCTCGCGGCCGCGCTCGAACCGCTGAGCGCCGGTCGCACCATCGTGCGACTGCAGATCAACAGCATGATCGAGAGCTCGGCGCTGGAGATTCTCGGGCCCGACGGCAGCTCGGTGCGCGAGGTGATGCTCGTCGCGGAGGAGGGGGTCGTGTTCGACATCGGCCCGCACCTCGAGTTCGAACAGCCCTTCTGGGCCGGCCGGCGTGATCCGGACAACTCCTTCCTCGAATTGAACGGTTCAGAAATGCCGTTCGATGCGATCGCCTTCGGCGAGGAGGCGCTGCGCACCCTGTTCGGATTCGCCATCGACGCGGAGACCGCTGACGGGGCCGCCGCTCACGGAGCTGCCGCTGACGGAGCTGCCGCCGACGGAGCTGCCGCTGACGGTGCGGGCGCTGACGGAGCGGGCGCAGCCGCCCGCACCGGCGACTTGGACCCGCGAGCGGTCCGCCTACACGGCTTCGTCATCGCCGCCGATTCCGCGGATCCGGCCGATCTGGCGGCAGCGCGCAGTGCGCCGCTCACCTTGCGACCAGGGGACATCCCCGAGGCCGAAGGGTTTGCCGGTACCCGCGGCTCGATTGGCGGGCGGATCCCCGCCACCGCCGACCCGGTGGGTGCTCAGGAGACTGCGACCGCAGCGGCGTCGCGATCGTCGGCGACCTGGTGGGATCGTTTCACCCGATTCCTCACCGGACGCTCCTGAGGGTGCCGGTGGGCGCCGGGATCGAGCGGGTTCGGACGGACCGTCGGTGTGCGGCGATAGCCTACGAAAATGAGCGCACCTCGGGTTGATTCGGCACCTTCGGCCGCGGCGCCCCCCGACACCCGTCGGCGTCACGCGGAACTCGCGGAGCTGATCTCGGGTCACCAGTTCCGCTATTACGTGCTGGACGCCCCGACAGTTCCCGACGCGGAGTTCGACCGATTGCTGGTCGAACTGCAGGCGATCGAGGCGGACAACCCCGACCTGATCACCCCCGACTCGCCCACCCAGCGGGTGGGCGGCGGTTTCGCCACCGAGTTCGAGCCGGTGCAACACCGGGAGCGGATGCTCTCCCTGGACAACGTGTTCGATCCGGCCGAACTGGCCGGCTGGCTCGAACGGACCCAGCGCGACGCCGGCGGACCGCTGCACTGGCTCACCGAACTGAAGATCGACGGGCTGGCGGTGAATCTCCGGTACGAGCACGGCCGGCTGACGATGGCCGCCACCCGCGGCGACGGGGTCACCGGCGAAGATGTGACGCTCAATGTGCGCGCGGTGGCGGGTGTGCCGCAGGTACTCGCCGACGATGGGGGTCACGACATCCCCGAGCTGGTCGAGGTCCGCGGGGAGGTGTTCTTTCCACTCGAGGGCTTCGCCGAACTCAACGCGGCCCTGGTGGCGGCTGGTAAGCCGCCGTTCGCGAATCCGCGCAACTCGGCTGCGGGTTCGCTGCGGCAGAAGGACCCGCGGGTCACTGCGAGTCGCCCGCTGTCGATGCTGTGCCACGGGATCGGGGCTCGGTCGGGCTTCGACATCGCGCGTCAATCAGAAGCGTACGAGCGGCTGCGGGCCTGGGGGCTTCCGGTGTCCGAGCACAACCTGGTAGTCGGCAGCACGTCCGATGTGCTGGCGCGCGTCGAGTACTGGCGAGAACACCGCCATGACGTGCTGCACGACATCGACGGCCTGGTGGTCAAGGTCGACGAGGTCGCACTGCAGCGTCGGCTCGGGAGCACCTCGCGCGCGCCCCGCTGGGCGATCGCGTTCAAATACCCGCCCGAAGAGGTGAACACGCGGCTGCGTGACATCCAGGTCAATGTGGGCCGGACCGGACGCGTGACTCCCTTCGCCGTGTTGGAGCCCGTACTGGTGGCGGGTTCCACGGTGGGGATGGCCACCCTGCACAACGCTTCGGAGGTCGTGCGGAAGGGCGTGCTGATCGGCGACACCGTGGTGATCCGCAAAGCAGGTGACGTCATACCCGAGGTCCTGGGCCCGGTCGTGGATGTGCGGGACGGTACCGAGCGCGCGTTCGTGATGCCGACGAACTGTCCCGAATGCGGAAGCGAGCTACGACCGGCCAAGCCGGGCGACGTCGACATTCGATGCCCGAACGCGCGGAGCTGTCCGGCACAGTTGCGGGAACGGCTGTTCCACCTCGCCGGGCGCGGTGCGTTCGACATCGAAGGACTGGGTTACGAGGCGGCGATCGCGCTGCTGGCCGCCGGGGTGATCACCGAGGAGGGGGACCTCTTCGACCTGACCGAGGAAGCGCTGCGGAC
This sequence comes from uncultured Actinomycetota bacterium, assembly GCA_963825975.1. Taxonomy (GTDB): domain Bacteria; phylum Actinomycetota; class Actinomycetes; order Mycobacteriales; family Nakamurellaceae; genus Nakamurella. Next base: position 34,337 of record CAWGUZ010000021.1, on the reverse strand, counting down.
GGTACCGCTCTTCCGTCGCGCCAAGGACGACCAGCTGACCGAGGTGGGGCGCCGGTTGATCGTCAACCTGCGCGCACGTCGAGATCAGCCGCTTTGGCGGGTGCTCGTCGCGCTGTCGATTCGGCACGTGGGGCCGACTGCGGCTCGCGCGTTGGCTCAGCAGTTCGGGTCGATGGCGGCCATCCGTGCGGCCACCGAGGACGAGCTCGCGGCAGCCGAAGGCGTGGGACCGACTATCGCCGGCGCGCTCGTGGAGTGGTTCGCCGTCGATTGGCACGCCGCGATCGTGGAGAAGTGGGCCGCCGCCGGGGTGCGGATGGCAGACGATCGAGTCGATCGTCCCGAGCAGACGCTGGCCGGTCTGTCCATCGTGGTGACCGGGTCACTGGAGCGTTTCTCCCGCGACGAAGCCAAAGCGGCGTTACTGGAGCGCGGGGCGAAGGCGTCGGCGAGCGTGTCCGGCAAGACCGCGTTCGTCGTGGTGGGTGAGTCGCCGGGCAGCAAGCAGGACAAGGCGATCCAACTCGGCGTACCCATCCTCGACGAGGCGGCATTCGAGGTTCTGCTGCGGGACGGACCGGACGCGGTTCGGGCGGCGGCCCCGGCGGAGCAGGCGGCGACTCCACTCGACTGATGTGTTCGGCGCGTCTGTCGTGCGCGGTTCGACTCCAGCGCGACTGTCCTGCGGAGGCGACGAACCGATGACTAGGCTGATCGTGCCAGTTTCCCTGATGCCAGTTGCGCCGATCCAGTGAATTGAAGGCTGATTTGGGGCATAGTCATGGCGTCAGCGCGAGTGTCGCGAGATGTCGAGTTCAAGGAGCACTGTCATGGGCGTCGGATTGGGCGTTTTTCTCATCATCGTCGGAGCCATCCTGACTTTCGCAGTGAAGGCGAGCTTCAGTCAGTTCGATTTGACCACCATCGGATACATCCTGATGGGCGGCGGCGTCGTGGTGATCCTGCTGAGCCTGTTGGTGTTCATCCCGCGTACCCGGCGGGCACGCAGCACGGCCGTCACGACGGACTCGCTGGGACGCCAAGCCGTCGTCGAGCGCGACGACCGGATCACCGGTCCTGACGCACCGCATCTCTGAATCGCCGCATCTCCGAATCACCGCATCTCCGAATACCGAATCACCGCATCTCTGAATCACTGCAGTGCTGAAACCCTGCATCGCCGCACCTCCAGCTCGATATCCGCATCGGTGAAATCGCCGGCTCGGGGGGTGGCGCGTTTCGGTCGCCGATTTGGGCAAAGATGTTCGCGCAACCCCACGTGCGACGGTCGCCCATCACGGGCTGCCGTGCCGCCCACGAGGGGCGGCACCACGATGTGCAGTACAGGGGTTGGGCGAGCGAACGGGGAGCACGACAATGTCCGCTGGGCAGCGCGCACGCGACACGGCGAATGAGGCCGAGCAGGCCGGGCGGAAGGTTCAGAACACCAAGGCCTTCCACATCATGGTGACCGTCGGGCTCATCGCCTACGGCGTGGTGCATCTGCTGGTGGCGTGGATCAGCGTGCAGATCGCCTGGGGCGGCGGCGGCGAGGAGGCATCCCAGAAGGGCGCATTCCAGAAGATCGCCGCCACCCCGATGGGCGACGTGCTGCTGTGGATCACCGCGTTGGGATTGTTCGCGTTGGCCGTCTGGCAGGTGTTCGAGGCCGGCTGGGGTCATCAGGACCGCGAGGAGGGCCGCAAGAGAATAGTCAAGCGGATCGGCTCCGCGGGTAAGGCCGTGCTGTACGTCGTGCTGGGAGTCAGCGCGGTCTCGACGGCCATGGGATCCGCGTCTTCCGGGGAGACCGAGAAGAAGTCGATGACCGCCTCCTTGATGTCGGCGACGCCCGGCCGCATTCTGGTCATCGCGATCGGTGTCGCGATCATGGTCGTCGGCGGGCGGCTGATCTATCGAGGCGTGGCGAAACGATTCACTAGGGATCTTCGAGGCGGCGTCGCCGAACCGGTGATCAGGCTCGGGCAGGTGGGGTACACCGCCAAGGGTGTCGTATTGGGGATCGTGGGCATCCTGGTTGCCCTGGCCGCGATCACCTTCGACCCGGACAAGGCCGGCGGCATGGACACCGCCCTGCGCACCCTGCGTGAGCAGCCGTACGGGTCGGTGCTGCTCACCATCGTCGCGGCCGGCCTGGCCTGCTTCGGGGTGTACTGCTTCGCCTGGTCGCGCCAGTTCAAACAGGCCTGACACCATACGCGGCACGAACATCGCGGCACGAACATCGCGGCACGAACATCACCGCACAAACATCGCCGACAGACATCGCGCCGCAAATATCACCGAACACCGCCTGCCGTGAACACCAACAGCACTGAAGCCGAGACCGAGCGATTGCGCTCGGTCTCGGCTTCGTTGAATGCCACCTCCTCAGTGCGCCCGGGTCCTCAGTGCGCCCGGGTAATCAGCGCGCCCGGTGCTCAGTGCGTCCCGAGGGGAGCTCCCGGAATGACGGCGGGATGACGGCGGAATGAGAGTGACCAGCTCAGCCGGACTGAATCTCCTGTTTCGGCTGGTCGGCGTCGATGGTCGTACCCGAGTCGCCTCCGGTGTGGGACACCTCGATGCGGCGCGGCTTAGCCTCGGGTGCCACCGGCACGGTGAGCGTCAACACGCCGTCGGTGTAGGTCGCGGAGATCTGATCGAGCGCGACCCCGCGGCCGAGGGCGACCTGCCGGGCGAAGGTGCCGGACGGCCGTTCCCGCATCAGCCACTGAAGGTCGGTCTGCTCCGTTGCGGTGCGCTGCGCCCGGATCGTCAACATTCGGTCGTCCACGCTCACGTCGATCGAACCCGGGTCTGCACCCGGCAGATCGACGCGAATCACGTAGTGGTCGCCTGCCCGGAACAGGTCCATCGGCATTGCGGAACCGGCCCGCGAGCCGACCAGGGACTGATCGAAGAGCCGTTCCATCTCACGGAACGGGTCGAAGCGAGTAGCCACACCGATCACCTCCTCGCAACAAGGCCGCCGGACCGTCCGGGGCCTGGTGTGATCCCGCGTGGCCCGGAACGAAGGTCCGAGAGCCGTTGCGGGATTGCTACGACACATGTTTTAGCACTCGCCGACCGTGAGTGCCAGAGGGTTTTCAAGATTTTTTTCTGGCGTTGAGCGCCGCCGATTCGGGTCCGCCGGCACCGCCCGGGCGCGGTCCCGGCAGCGCCCGGGCGCGGTGCCGGCGTGACTCCAGAACCCGGACCGCGTCAGCAGCCGCTGAGTCGGCGGGCCAGTAGATCGCGCACCGCAGGCCACTCCTCGCGCAGAATCGAGAACACCACGGTGTCTCGCCAGGTTCCGTCGGCGCGCCTCATGTGATGCCGCAGGACGCCCTCCCGAACGGCGCCGATACGTTCGATGGCCGCGATCGAGCGGGTGTTGAGGATGTCGGTTTGGATCTTGACCCGTTCGAACCCGCAGTCGTCGAATGAATGGCGCAACAGCAGGTACTTGCACTCCGGGTTGACCGGGCCGCCCCACACCCGCGGTGCGTAGGCGGTCCAGCCGAGATGGAGGCGCTCGTTGGCCAGGTCGACGTCATGCAGCGTGCTCGTTCCGACGATCGTCCCGGCGGGGCCCCATTCAGTGTCCCCGGCCAGCCGGAGCACATACGGACGTTGACCGACCGCTAGTCGCGCTCGCATCAGGAGACCGAATGCGTCGGCATCGGTCGGCCGGGCGACCGGGCCGCCGCCGTAGCCCGCCGCCCACACCTGCGGATCGTCCAGCGCGTCGAAAAGCCCCTGCGCGTCGGCCGGAACGAAGGTGTCGAGCCGAACGGTCGAACCCCACAGGGGACGTTGATCCGGGGTCAGTGCGGTCACAGGGGGTTCTCCTTCAGTCGCCGACCGCCGGCTGCGCCGGTTTGCCTAGACTGCCAGTCTCACGCCTCGGTCGGGGCGATCACCTCGGGAGTGCATTCTGCGCATCATCTTCGCCGGAACTCCGGAGCCGGCTGTAGCCTCGCTGGCCGCCCTGATGGACTCCCACCACGATGTGGTGGCGGTCGTCACGCGACCGCCGGCGCCGACCGGTCGAGGCCGCGCGGTGCAGTCGAGCCCGGTCGCCGACCTCGCCGCACGCGCCGGTCTGCCGGTGCTGACCCCAGCCGGTGGGCGTGACCCGCAACTCGCAGACGACATCCGTTCCCACCGACCCGACGCGGCGGCGGTGGTGGCCTACGGTGCGCTGCTGCCGCAGACCCTGCTCGACATCCCCACCCACGGTTGGATCAATCTGCACTTCTCGCTGCTGCCCGCCTGGCGCGGCGCCGCGCCGGTGTACGCGGCGGTGCGGCACGGCGACGACATCACCGGCGCGTCCACCTTTCGGCTGGAGGCGGGCCTGGACACCGGCCCGGTGTACGGGTCGGTGACCGAGACGATCCGCGCCGACGACACGACGACCGATCTGCTCGGTCGACTGGCGGTGTCCGGAGCCCGGTTGCTGGTCGCCACCTTGGACGGCATCGAATCCGGCACGGTTCATCCGGTGCCGCAACCGTCCTCCGGAATCAGTCACGCAGGCAAGGTGTCCGTCGCAGACGGCCGGCTTGATTGGACGACGCCGGCGGTCGCCGTCGACCGGGTCGTGCGAGCCCTCACCGACGAACCGGGCGCGTGGACCATCTTCCGCGGACATCGCCTGGGCATCGGTCCGGTGCAGCGCACCGGTGTGCCGGCCGGTGAGCTGCCGGCCGGTGAACTCGCAGTGTCGAAGAAGGAGGTACTCGTCGGCACCGCCACCAGCCCGGTGCGGTTGGGTATGGTTCAGCCGCCGGGGAAACGGCCGATGCCCGCCGCCGACTGGGCGCGGGGGGTTCGGCCCACGACCGGCGAACGGTTGGGCGACCTCACTTAGCGGATTCGGTGGCGACACCGACGGTTCCGTCGGTCGACCGCGAGACCGATTCCTCCTACAGGCGCCGAAGGAGCGTGTCATGAGTAGACCGCACGGCCCGGGCAGGCGAGGTCCCACCCGGCCGCCGCGACGCCCCGACACGAGCGCGCCGCCGGTGGTCGATCAGGCGCGCAGCGCAGCACTCGACCTGTTGTCCGCAGTGCGGGAGGACGGGGCCTACGCCAATCTGGCCCTGGGCCCGATTCTCGGCGCTCGGGGCTTGAGTGGGCGCGACGCGGCATTGGCGACGGACCTGAGTTACGGCACCTGTCGCGCCCTGGGTTTGTTGGACGGGATCCTGGCCCGCTGTGCCGACCGCCCGCTGGGTGAGCTGGACGGTGCGGTGCACGACGCGCTGCGGTTGGGCGCGTATCAGCTGCTGCGCACCCGGATCCCACCGCACGCAGCAGTCAGCACCACCGTCGAGCTGGTGCGTTCGGGCCCGCGGCCGGGTGCGGCCGGGTTTGTGAACGCCGTGCTGCGCAAGGTCGCGGCCCGCGACGAGGCCGAATGGGTCGACCTGATCGCGCCGTCGGTGGCCGTCGACGCGGTGGCGCACTGGGCGGTCGCCACCTCGCACCCGCGGTGGATCGCTGAGGCGTTCGCGGCGGCCTTGGGATCTCGCAGCGACGAACTCGCGGCAGCTCTACGGGCCGACGACGTGCGGCCGCGGGTGCACCTGGTGGCGCGGCCGGGTCGGATCAGCCGGGCGGAACTGACCGCGGCCTCCGGCGGGAGCGACGCCCGATTCTCCCCGATCGGGGTGTACCTCGACGAGGGTGATCCCGGCCGGATCGCCGCGGTCGCGGACGGTCGAGCCGCCGTTCAGGACGAGGGCTCACAACTGGTGGCACTGGCCGGTGTGGCGGCTCCGATCGAGGGCTCGGACCTGCGCTGGTTGGACCTGGCGGCCGGGCCCGGCGGGAAGGTGGGTGTCTGGGGTGCCCTCGCCGCCGAGCTCGGCGGCACGGTCGACGCGGTGGAGGTGACGCCCCATCGAGCCGAGTTGGTACGGTCGACCGTTCGCGGTCTGCCGGTCACCGTCCACATCGCAGACGGACGCGACCCCGGTCTGCCCGCGGACTCCTACGACCGCGTACTGCTCGACGCGCCGTGCACCGGCCTGGGGGCCCTACGGCGCCGACCGGAGGCGCGATGGCGTCGTGGACCGGACGACGTGGCGTTACTGGTGACCCTGCAACGAGAGCTCCTGGCCTCGGCGCAGCGGCTGGTCCGAGTCGGGGGAGTCATCAGTTACGTGACCTGTTCCCCGCACCCGGCGGAGACCAGCGAAGTCGTCGCCGATCTCGGCCCCGACTTCGCATTGATCGACGCCCGCCCGCTGATGCCGGACGTGCCGGATCTGGGTGCGGGACCCACGGTGCAACTGTGGCCGCACCGGCAGGGCACCGACGGGATGTTCCTGGCGCTGATCCGCCGGCTCCGCTGACCACCGGCCCCGGTGACCCCTGCCGTCGGTCGCCGCGTCAGGCGACCGCACCCGTCGGGCGACGAGCCCGTCTGACGGTCACCTCAAGCGACGGATTCCATCGCCGGGTCGGCCAGGCCGGTCGGCTTGACCTGTCGTGAGATCCGCAGCCACACCACGAAACCGAAGATCACGAAGACGCCGTACACCCCGTACAGCACCGCGGACGGATAGAACTGGAAGTAGAGCAACTCGGGCACCCCGACCAGGTCGACCGCGATCCAGCACAGCCAGAAGTCCACCCAGCCGCGGGCCATTGCGTAGGTGGCCAGCATCGACCCGACGAAGATCCAGGAATCGGCCAGGTAGTACCACCAGGCCGCCGGGAACCCGGCGCCGATCGCCCGGAAGGTGATGAAGCAGACGATCACGGCCGCCGTCGCGGCGGCTAGATAGACGATCCGCTCGCGCGCAGTCGCCCACCGGGGATTGACCGCGGTGGCACCGCCGGTCCGCTGCTTGGTCTGCTGCCACCGCACCCAGCCGTAAACGCTGGCCGCGATGAAGAAGATCTGCCGGGCCGCCTGGCCGTAGAGGGTCGCGCCCTGCGGATTGCCGAAGGCCACTCCGAGGAACACCGTGAAGAGCAGTACGTTCCCGACGATGCCGATCGGCCAGGCCCACACCCGGCGGCGCAACCCGCCGATCGCGGAGGCCAGACCGAACAGGTTTCCAACGATCTCGCGATAGGTGATCTCATGCCCGCCGATGATCAGATGTGCGGCGAAGGCCTGTTCGAACCAGTTCATGGTTTCCGGTTTCTGTGCTGCGCCGCCGGCGGGTGGATGTCATCCGGGGGAGCGGACGGCGGGCGTCCGGGCGATCGAGCTGGTCACGATGCGGTCGGTGCGCCGGTAATCCTAGCGATCAGGCGGGCGCGCGCTCCGGAGCGACTCCCGGGTTTTAGGGTTCCACTCATGCGACCGATGATTGCGCCGTCCATCCTGTCTGCGGACTTCGCCCGCCTCGGCGAGGAGGCGGCTGCCGTCGCCGGCGCCGACTGGCTGCACGTGGACGTGATGGACAACCATTTCGTGCCGAATCTGACTCTGGGGCTACCGGTGGTGCAGTCGCTGCGCAAGGCCACCGACCTCCCGCTGGACTGCCACCTGATGATCGACGACCCGGACCGGTGGGCGGTCGGCTATGCCGAAGCGGGCGCGTACAACGTCACCGTGCACGCCGAGGCGGTACGCGACCCCATCCCGCTCGCGCGGACGCTGCGGGCGGCGGGCGCCAAGGCGGGGCTGTCGCTCAAGCCGGGCACCGCGCTCCAGGACTGGACCGAGGTGCTGCGGCACTACGACACCCTGTTGATCATGACCGTCGAGCCCGGTTTCGGCGGTCAGAGCTTCATGGACGCGATGCTGGACAAGATCCGAGCTGCACGCTCGATGGTCGACACCGGGCACCTCCGGGTGTTGATCGAGGTGGACGGGGGGATCGCGGCGGACACGATCGAGCGGGCCGCGGCGGCGGGGGCTGACTGTTTCGTCGCCGGCTCGGCGGTGTACGGCGCGGCCGACCCGATGGCCGCGATCGACTCACTGCGGCGGCTGGCGACCGTAGAGCCACCGAGGGTCTGACCGCGGCTGGGACCGCGGTGCCGGTCCGCCGTCGAGCCGAGTGGGAGGATGGTCGTGTCCGATCGACCCGGACGGCCCTTTCGCGGATCGCGATCTGCGCCGGCCGACCGGGTCGCGTCAGCGCCGACCAGAGGAGTGCCCCGCGTGTTCACCGGCATCGTCGAGGAATGCGGCGAGGTACTGGATCTGCAGGTCGATCCCGACGGCTCGTCGGCGCGGCTGACCGTCCGAGCGCGCACCGTCACCGCTGACGCCGGCCATGGCGATTCGATCGCGGTGTCGGGGGTGTGTCTGACCGTGGTCGACCGTGGCTCTGAGACCTTCACGGTGGACGTGATGGCGGAGACGCTGCGCCGGACCACCATCGGGTCGTTGACGGCCGGCGCCGCGGTCAATCTGGAGCGCTCGGTGTTGCCGACCACTCGGATGGGCGGCCACCTGGTCCAGGGTCACGTCGACGGGGTGGGAACGCTGATCTCGCGCCGCGAGCATCCCGGCTACGACGAGATCCGGATTCGGGTGCCCGCCGAACTGGCCCGTTATCTCGCGCCGCAGGGTGCGGTGGCCGTAGACGGCACCTCGCTCACCATCACCGACGTCGTGGACGATCCCGAGCCTGATCGGGCCTCTCTCAGCGCACTGCTCGACGCCCCGGTCGTGCACGACGGGAGCGCGCACGAGGTGAGCGCACACGCACCCGGCGCCGTATTCGGGATCGGGGTGATCCCCGAGACCCGAACCGCCACCACGCTGGGCCGGGCAACCGTCGGGTCGCGAGTCAACATCGAGGTCGACGTGATGGCCAAGTACGTCGAGCGACTGCTGACCGTCGGTCGACCCGTGGCCGAGGCGTCCGAGGCGCACCGATGAACACCCATTCGAAGGAACAGCGCAAGGGTTTCGCCACCATCGAGGAGGCGGTTGCGGAGCTTGCCGCCGGCCGGATGATTCTGGTGGTGGACGACGAGGATCGGGAGAACGAAGGCGACCTGATCTTCGCCGCCGAGCTCGCGACCCCCGAATTGGTCGCCTTCACCGTGCGGTACTCGTCAGGAGTGATCTGCGTGCCGCTGCCGCCGGCGGAGTGTGATCGCCTCGACCTGTCTCCGATGACGGCGATCAACACCGACCCGAAGGGCACCGCGTACACCGTCTCGGTGGACGCGAAGGTGGGGGTGAGCACCGGAATCTCCGCCGCGGATCGGGCACGCACCATTCGGGCGCTCGCCGACCCGGCCACCGAGCCGGGCGACCTGAGCCGGCCCGGTCACGTTTTCCCGCTGCGGTCCAGGCTCGGCGGGGTGCTGACCCGTCCCGGCCACACCGAGGCGGCGGTCGACCTGATGGACCTGGCGGGCCTGCGCCCGGTCGGTGCCATCGCCGAAGTGGTCAGCGAGGACGGCTCGGGCTCGATGGCCCGACTCCCCGAATTGAAGGATTTCGCCGCCGCGCACGACCTGGCGCTGATCACCATCGCCGACCTGATCGCCTACCGCCGACACTCCGAAGTGCACATCGACCAGATCGCCGACGCCCGGCTGCCGTTACCGCAGGGTGAGTTCCGGGCGATCGGATTTCTGAGTCGGGTGACCGGGAAGGAGCTGGTCGCGCTGGTGCACGGCGACCTCGGGGACGGCGAGAATCTGCTGGTCCGGGTGCACTCGGAATGTCTCACCGGGGACGTCTTCGGGTCGCTGCGATGTGACTGCGGACCGCAACTCGACGCCGCCCTGGACGCGGTCAGCGCCGAGGGGCGCGGAGTGGTGCTGTACATCCGGGGACACGAGGGCCGGGGCATCGGACTGCTCCAGAAGTTGCGGGCCTACGAGCTGCAGGATGCGGGCGCCGACACCGTCGACGCGAATCTCAACCTCGGCCTGCCGCTGGACGCCCGCGAATACGGCACCGGCGCCCAGGTGCTGGCGGCCCTGGGGGTGCGCTCCATGCGCCTGCTGACCAATAACCCCGCCAAACGGGCCGGCCTGGAGGGATACGGGTTGCGCATCGTGGAGCGGGTTCCACTGCCGGTGCACTCGAACCCCGAGAACGCGCGGTACCTGGCGACGAAACGAGATCGAATGGGACATGCTCTGGCCGACCTAGCGGCGCATCAACTGGGTGCGGAGCTACTGGCCGCCGGCCCCCCAGACCGGGGTGCGGTCACTCCGGGAAGGTCGGGCGGCAGCCGTCCGGGGGTGACTCCGTGAGCGGGGAGGGGAGGCCGCCGCTGGAAATCCCGTCCGCAGCCGGTCTGCGGGTGGCGGTCGCCGCGGCCCGCTGGAATCGGGACATCGTGGATCGGATGCTCGAACGGGCCTTGGACGTCGCCGGCCGCGCCGGGTGCGCCGGTCCCACGGTGGTCTGGGTCGCAGGCTCCATCGAGTTGCCGGTCGTGGTTCAGCAGCTGGCCACCGATCACGACGCGATCGTGGCGCTCGGGGTGGTGATTCGAGGTGGCACCCCCCATTTCGAGTACGTCTGCGAAGCCGTCACCTACGGCCTGACCAGGGTTAGCCTGGACAGCGGAGTGGCAGTGGCCAACGGGGTGCTGACCGTCAACAACGTCGAGCAGGCCTGGGATCGTTCGGGCGGCCCGGATTCGGCGGAGGACAAGGGCGGAGAAGCGATGGTCGCCGCACTCTCGACGTCGTTACTCCTGCGCACATTGCGATCGCCGACAGCGAGGATGGGTTTCTGAGCATGACCGAGTCGACCGACCGACGTCACCAGCAGGTGCCGGTGTTGCTCACCGTGCGACCGCGACGCATCGCGATCCACGCGAGCGTCGCCGCCTCCGCGGTGATCGTGGTGATGATCGTGGTCGCATTCAAGCTGCGCAGCTCCGACACCGGGGTGATTTTCCGAACCTCGGACGCGCTGGCGATGGCCCTCCTCGGTGTGCTGTTCGCCGGCGGCCTGATGCTGACCGCGCGGCCACGCCTTCGGGTCGATGAGAACGGCATGTGGGTCCGCAACATCCTCGGCGAACGGTTCGTCGCCTGGCCGTTGATCCGGCGGATCGCATTCCCCGAAGGCGCCGTGTGGGCGCAGCTCGAACTCGCCGACGACGAGACCATGTCGCTGATGGCCATCCAGGCGATGGACAAGAGCCGCGCTGTGGAGGCCCTCCGGTCGGCGCGGGCCCTGCACACCCGGTACGCACCGCCGCCGCCGGTGGTCGAACCGCGACCCGCCACGCGACCCGGGCCGCCTCGGCCCCTCGGGCGGCTGGAGCAGATCGACCTGATCAAAGCCGCCCAGGGCAAGAGCCGCCGAGGACCGCGCGCCGACTGACCCGAGTTCTGTACTGCCGAGCGTTCTGTAGTGCCGAGCGTTCTGTACCGCCGAGCGTTCTGTACCGCCGAGCGTCTGTAGCGCTGGGCCTTAAGTGCGACCGGCCTTCAGTTGCGACCAGCCTTCAGTGCCGACGAGGCTTCAGTGCCGACGGGTGGCGGAGCCTTCGCCGGGACCCTGGCCGGCGTCGTCCGGAACCACCGAGTATTCGCGGAAGGCGCCCTGGAGGGCGGCCAAGCCCTCCCTGAAGGCGGCGGCGTGCGGTCCGAGATCGGGCGCGGCCGCGGTCACCAGCCCGCCCAAGGCGGAGATCAGTCGTCGCGCCTCGTCCAGGTCGCGGTGCCGGGGGTGATCCGGGTCCTGGTCGGCCAGACCGAGTTGTTCAGCGGCAGCGCTCATCAGCATCACTGCGGCTCGGGAGATGACCTCCACCGCGGCGATGTCTCGGAGGTCGCGATCCGGCGGCCCGTCGTCGGAACGCTCATCGCCGCCGCGCCCGCTGCTGGTAGGGACGGCCCCCGGGGGTGCCGGAGAGGTTTCATTCGGGTAGGTCACATGAGCTAGAGTGTCAGGTGCGACCACCCTGGTGAAACCGGCAGCTGTGCAGCTGCTGCGATCTTCAGGGAATGCAAGTGGAGCCCGACTCCCACCCGAGCTGCTATCCGTGGCCGGGTCCGGTCCAGTTGACGTGACCGGTTCGCGCACCATGGTGCGAGTTCCGGTCTAGTTTGCTGTTCGGTTTCACCTCCGGCTGCGGCCGGACGGTGAATGGATTCGGGTCCCGTTGCCATCGGCAGCGGGACCTTTTGCGTTGATCGCACCAGCACACCAGCACACCAGCACACCAGCACACCAGCACCAGTCGCGCGCTCCGAAAGCACCACCGCTCCAGCCACCGTCTTCAGGAGGACTCAATCAGCGTCGAGCCACGCATCAACGACAGGATTCGCGTGCCGGAGGTCCGGCTCGTCGGACCGAACGGCGAGCAGGTCGGCATCGTGCCGATCAGTCGCGCCCTGGACATGGCCGTCCAAGCCGATCTCGACTTGGTCGAAGTTGCTCCGACCGCACGTCCGCCCGTGGTCAAGATCATGGACTACGGCAAGTTCAAGTACGAGAACGCGCAGAAGGCCCGCGAGGCGCGCCGCAATCAGGTGCTCACCGTCATCAAGGAGATGAAACTCCGGCCGAAGATCGACGGGCACGACTACGAGACCAAGAAGGGTCACGTGGTGCGGTTCCTGAAGGTCGGCGACAAGGTGAAGGTGACCATCATGTTCCGCGGGCGCGAGCAGTCCCGCCCGGAACTGGGGTTTCGTCTTCTGCAACGCCTCGCCGAAGATGTCGCGGACTTGGGCTTCGTGGAGAGCGCGCCCAAGCTCGACGGCCGGAACATGATCATGGTGCTGGCGCCACACAAGGCGCCGACGAAGGTGACCAAGCCCGCCGATTCCCGTCCGGCCGCAGACCGGTCTGGTGCATCGAGCGACGACTCCGACGAGGACTCGACGGACGCCGTGCTGGATGCCGAGCAGGATTCGGATCAGGATTCGGCGGACGGCGGCTCTGTCGACAACGCGACATCCACCTCGGAAGAGGAGACGAAGCCCGCAGCCCCGCTCGCCCCGACACCGCCGCTGAACCCGGCCGCCACGTTCCATCGGGCACCGGTGCCGCCGCCCTCGCAACAGGCACCCGCGCCGCAGTCGACACCGGCGGATCAGCCCGTGTCTCGACCGACGTCGCCGTCGGGCCCGTCGTCGTCCGGCCCGCGGCCGCCGTCTTCCCGTCCGGCTCCGTCGTCGCGCCCAGCCCCGTCGACCAGTTCGGGACCGTCGGGACCGTCGACCGGTTCGGCACCCTCGAGCCCCTCGACCGGATCGGCACCGTCGAGCCCCTCGACCGGATCAGCACCGTCGAGCCCCTCGACCGGATCAGCACCGTCGGCTCGCCCGGCACCGTCGTCGAGCCCGCGTCCGCCGGCTCCCGCCGGTCCGCGTCCGCCGGCCCCGAGCACGCCCCGCCCGGCCGTCGTCCGGCCGCCGACCACGGGGGGCACTCCGGGCAAGCCCGGCGGTGGTTCCCCCATGCCTCCGCCGCGGCCTCGGCCGGGTGGCCCGGTCCGACCACCCAAGCCGGGTGCCTGAACCGACAAGCACGATCGACTCACCGTCAGCACCTTTCGTCGGCAGCCCGCCGACACCCGTTCGCCCGCGAACGGTTGATCAGTAACGAGGAAGACATGCCCAAGCAGAAGACACACTCCGGGATGAAGAAGCGGGTCAAGGTGACCGGCTCCGGCAAGCTCGTGCACGAGCAGGCCAACAAGCGCCACCTGCTGGAGCACAAGCGCAGCACCCGTACCCGTCGGGTGAGCGGCACGACCGATATCGCCAAGGTGGACGTGCCCCGCGTGAAGCGGATGCTCGGGCGCTGACGCGCCGACCACACCCGGTCGAATGGTCGGCGGCACGTCGCCGCCGACCACCGATCAGCTAGTTCTGAAATTTCTCGTGTTGTCTCCTCCCGGCAACAGCCGGACTTCTTGTTCATCCCATGCGCATTCCCGAATGCCGGTCAGTGTCTCTCTCAGACATCTCGGACCTCACGGCACTAGGGCCATCTACACAGAAAGACAGGTGCCAACGTGGCTCGCGTCAAGAGGGCGGTCAACGCCCAGAAGAAGCGCCGCACGACCCTGGAGCGTGCCGCTGGCTATCGCGGCCAGCGCTCACGGCTGTACCGGAAGGCGAAAGAGCAGGTTCTGCACTCGCTCAACTACGCCTACAACGACCGCCGCAAGCGGAAGAACGAGTTTCGCAAGCTCTGGATCTCCCGGATCAACGCCGCTGCACGCGCCAACGGCATGACCTACAACCGGTTCATCCAGGGACTCGGCATCGCCGGTGTCGAGGTCGATCGCAAGGTTCTCGCCGAGTTGGCGGTCAACGACCCGACCACGTTCGCCGCACTGGTCAAGGTCGCTCGCGCGGCCGTTCCCAGCGTCTCCGCCGCGAGCGACGCAGCCTGAGTACCACCGGCGGGTCCGCTCGTCGACAGCGCCCGACCGGCTCGCCGGCCGGGCGCTCGGCGTTCACCGGACGGGACGCTGGCGGGCTGCCACCGTCTCGATCCGCGGGCGCCTCCCGCGACGCGGACTTCGATCTGCAGGGCGATGAGGCGACCGACGAGAGCACGCGCGACGGGGCGCTGACCGAACGCAGCAGCCGGGTCGCCGCCGCGCATCGGCTGCTCCGCCGATCTCGTCGCGCCGAAGCGGGTGAGTTCCTCGCTGAAGGCACGCAGGCCGTGACGGAGGCGATTCGGTACGCGCGGGACCACCCCGGTGTCGTGCACGAGCTCTTCCTCACCGCCGAGCAGGCGGCTCGCCAGGTGGATCTGGTGCGCGCCGCGTACGCCGCAGGTGTCGAGGTCAGTGTGGTGACCGCGCGGGCGGCGGCACTGCTGTCGGACACTCAGAGTCCGCAGGGGATCGTCGCAAGGTGCGCCTCCGTCGAGTCGCCCATCGCGGACGCCCTCGGCGCGGCCCCACGGCTGGTGGCGGTGTTGGTCAACGCGGCCGACCCCGGCAACGCGGGCACTGTGGTGCGGTTGGCCGACGCGGCCGGTGCCGATGCGGTCGTCTTCGCGGGCGACTCCGTCGACCCGTTCAATCCGAAGGCGGTCCGTGCCTCGGTCGGTTCGATCTTTCATCTGCCCATCGCCCGGGTCCCCGATGTGGACGAAATGTTGACCGCGCTCGGTGCGGCCGGATTATCGGTGCTGGCGACGACCGGCGCCGCCGACCTGGATCTGAACCAGGCGACTGCCGACGGTCTGCTCGACCTGCCCACCGCGTGGCTGTTCGGCTCGGAGGCTCACGGTCTGCCCACCGAACTGGTCAGTCAGGCCGAGGCTGCCGTGAGGGTGCCGATCTACGGCAAGGCGGAGTCGCTGAACCTCGCGACCGCGGCGGCCATCTGCCTCTACGCGTCCGCCGGGGCGCAGCGCGTCTGACGTCCGGCTGGGTCGCGGCCGCACCGGCAGCGCGCTCGCGTCGTCAGACCGACCAGCGGTCAGCTCCAGCGATAACGGACCTGAAGGGCCGCCTTGACCTTGGCGAACCGACGCTCGTCGAGCGCGGTCGCCTCGCGGCGCATCCCGGCGGGGTGAACGCGGAAGACCCGGTCGAGATTGACCCAACTCGGCCGGTCCTCCGCGTCCCACGAGCCGCTGCCAATGGGGATGAAGTCGGTGTCGCCGGTGTGGCTCCTGCTGGTCAGCTGGACGGCGAGCACGGTGCCGGCCGACTCGGCGGCCACCACGAGAACAGGCCGGTCTTTGCCGCGACCGTCGTTCTCGGCGTACGGGACCCACGTCCAGACGATCTCGCCCGGGTCGGGGTCGCCGTCGGTACGCGGCGAATACGCCATGCGGACGCGACCGATCGCTCCGGGGTCGACCTCCACAGTCGCGGATCGTCCAGATTGGCCGGGCGAGACGTCGTCCGTGGACGGCGACGGCGTGACCCGCCCCGCGGGGCCTCCACCGGTGCGGGGCGGTGTCTGTTCTCCCGCGGTGTGGCCGGTGGTGGGTCTCGGGTCCGCACGGCCCCCGGTCCGATCGGCGCGCCGGCCGGTTCCGGGCCGCAGCAGCGACCGGACCAGCGAGTTCGCGAAATCCTTGAGGAAGTCCGAGGTCCGAGTCACCAGCCGCACGCTACCGGGCCTGACGAGGACTGCCCGTCGGCGGGCATCGCATATGCTTCCCTGTCGGAGCTGAGCACCCTTCCTCAGCAGGCCGAGCCCGGTTTTCGTCGGGCACCTACCGATCCGAGGTCAGACGAGTTGAGCAGCAGTACACCGGACGCCGTGCAGACCACCGCGGGGCAGTCCGCTCCGCCCGACCCGGTGACAGCGGCTCGGGCTGCGTTCGCCGCCGCCGCCGGCCTGACCGAGCTTGCTGAGCAGCGGCACGCCCACCTGGGCGACAAATCGCCGGTGCTGGCGGCCCGGCGGGCCCTCGGTCAGCTGCCCGGCAACCAGCGGGCCGAGCGGGGCAAACAGATCAACGCCGACCTGCAAGCGATCACCGCCGCCTACGAGGAGCGCAAAGGCGTTCTCAGCGCGGAGCGGGACACCGCGGTGTTGGCCGCGGAGCGGGTGGATGTCACATTGCCGACCGACCGCCGGCCGGCCGGAGGGCGGCATCCGGTTTCCCTGGTCATCCAGCAGAGCGCGGACTGCTTCCTCGCCATGGGCTGGGACGTCGCCGAGGGCCCGGAGTTGGAGGGCGAGTACTACAACTTCGACGCGTTGAACTTCCTGCCCGACCACCCGGCCCGCGCCCTGCAGGACACCTTCTACGTCGCCGCCCCCGACGGCGGCGCCGACTCCGGGCTGGTGTTGCGCACGCACACCTCGCCCGTGCAGGTCCGCACCATGCTGCACCGGAAGCCGCCGCTCTACGTCGTGTGCCCCGGCCGGACGTACCGCACGGATGAGCTCGACGCCACCCACCTGCCCGTCTTCCATCAGATCGAGGGGCTGGCGATCGACCGGCACCTCACCATGCGTGAGCTGCGCGGAACACTCGACCATTACGCCAAGGCGATGTTCGGGCCGGAGTCACGGACCCGGCTTCGCCCGCACTACTTCCCGTTCACCGAGCCCAGCGCCGAGCTGGACGTCTGGTTCCCGCAGAAGAAGGGCGGCGCCGGCTGGGTCGAATGGGGCGGCTGCGGCATGGTCGACCCGGCGGTGCTCACCTCCTGCGGCATCGACCCCACCGAGTGGACCGGGTTCGCGTTCGGGATGGGTGTCGACCGCACACTGCAGTTCCGTAACGGCATCCCGGACATGCGGGACATGATCGAGGGTGACGTGCGATTCAGTGCGCCGTTCGCGACGGAGGTCTGATGCGCGCCCCGCTGAGTTGGATCCGTGACTACGTCGAGTTGCCCGTGGAGACCGGACCCGAGCAGATCGCCGAGGCGCTGATTCGGATCGGCCATGAGGTCGAAGAGATCATCGAGCCGCCGGCGATCACCGGTGCGCTGGTGGTCGGTCGGGTCCTGGACATCGAGGAACTCGCCGAATTCAAGAAGCCGATCCGCTTCGTGACCCTGGACGTCGGGCCGGTCAACGGACCCGGGGGCGGGAACGGGCCCCGGCAGGTCATCTGTGGTGCCCGCAATTTCGCGGTGGGTGATCTGGTCGTCGTCGCCCTGCCGGGGGCCGTGCTGCCCGGTGGCTTCGCCATCGCATCCCGCGAGACCTACGGCCGGGTCTCGGACGGGATGATCTGCTCCGCCGCCGAGCTGCGGGTGGGGAACGACCACGACGGCATCATCGTGCTCGACTCGGATCAGTCAACCTCGCCGGCGGGCTCATCAGCACCGCCGACCCCCGGCACGGACGCCCGCGAAATCGTCGGCGCGACGGACACCGTGCTGGTGCTCGGCATCACCCCCGACCGTGGGTACGCGCTGTCGATTCGCGGGCTCGCCCGCGAACTCTCCGCTGCATTCGCGGCGCCGTTCACCGACGTGGCCGACACACCGCTTCGTGTGGTGGTCGGGCAGCCCGACCCGTGGCCGGTGGAGATCGCCGACCCCGCCGGCTGTGACCGGTTCGTGGTCGTGCGAGCCACCGGCATCGACCCCGCAGTGCGTTCCCCGCACTGGCTCCGGCGCCGGCTCCTCGCGGCGGGTATCCGGTCCATCTCCCTCGCCGTCGACATCACGAACTACGTCATGGTGGAGTTCGGGCAACCCCTGCACGCCTTCGACACGGCCACCGTCAACGGTGGGATCACCGTGCGCCGCGCCACACCGGGGGAGCGGCTGACCACACTGGACGGGGTGACCCGCACCCTGGACCCGAGCGATCTCGTCGTCGCCGACACCGGGGGCGCCATCTCGCTCGCCGGTGTGATGGGTGGTGCGGCGACCGAAATCGGCAGCACCACGACCGACGTACTGATCGAAGCCGCGCACTGGTCGCCGCCGGTGATCTCCCGCACAGCCCGGCAGCGCAGCCTCACCTCGGAGGCGTCCCGTCGATTCGAACGCGATGTGGACCCCGCAGTCGCGGCGGCCGCCGCCGAACGTGCCGCGGAGCTGCTGACCCGGTTCGCGGGCGGTCGCATCGAACCGGGCCGGACCGATGTCGGCGTCGAGCGCGTCCTGCCGGTCGTCTCGCTTCCGCTCGGGGAGCCCGCCCGGCTGATCGGGCGCACCTTCGACCGCGCCACGATCGAGCACTGGCTCAGCATCGTGGGATGCACGGTGGCCGACACCGGTGACCAGGGCGTACTCGCCGTCACGCCACCCAGCTGGCGACCGGATCTGGCCCGCCCCGCGGACCTGGTCGAGGAGATCGCCCGCCTCGACGGCTACGAGAAGATCGAGTCGGTGGTGCCGGCGGCTCCTCCGGGATCGGGCTTGTCGTCGAGTCATCGGCGCACCCGGGCGGTGGCCGCCGATCTGGCGTCCCTGGGGCTGACCGAGGTGCTGTCCTTCCCGTTCGTCGGGCCTGCCGACTTCGATGCGCTCGGCCTGCCCGCCGACGATGTCCGGCGGCTGGCGGCGACCTTGTCGAACCCTTTGGACGCCCAGCGCGCGCAGATGCGAACGACCATGCTGCCCGGCCTCCTCGAGACCACGGCCCGCAATCTGTCCCGCGGCGCCAAGGACGTGAGCCTGTACGAACTCGGCCTCGTGTTCCTGCCTCGGCGGACCGCGCCTCGACCGCCTTCGCTGAGCACCGCCGGTCGTCCGACGGACGCTGAACTGGCCATCTTGGATGCGGCGATTCCAACCCAGGTGCAACATGTGGCCGCCGTCCTCACCGGAAACTGGGAACGCGCCGGGTGGTGGGGCCCCGGCCGCCCGGCCGACTGGCTGGACATCCTCAACGTGGCACGCCGCATCGGCCGGAGTGCGGGCACCGACGTTCGGGTGGTAGCGGCAGCTGACGCACCGTGGCATCCGGGCCGGTGCGCGAGCATCCGGGTCGGCGACTGGCCGGTGGGTTACGCGGGTGAATTGCACCCCGGGGTTCTCGAACGGCTCGGCCTTCCGGCGCGGACGCTCGCCCTGGAGCTCAACCTCAGCGCCTTCCCGGCGCGCCGCATGGTGGTTCCGCCGTCGATCACGGCATTCCCGGCGGTGCTGTTGGATGTCGCCCTTACCGTCGACGTCGACACGCCCGCCGCCCGGGTGACCGAGGTGCTGGCCGGCGCCGGTGGTCCGCTGCTCGAATCGGTCCGGCTGTTCGACGTGTACTCCGGCCATCCGGTGCCCGCGGGGCAGAAGTCGTTGGCCTTCGCGCTGACGGTGCGCGCCGCGGACCGTACCCTGACCGGGGCAGAGGCACAGCAGGTACGCGATGCCGCGGTGCAAGCTGCGGCCGACACACTCGGAGCGGTGCTGCGATGACGATGGGAACACTGCCGGCCAGGCTGGCCGAGCAGATCGACAAGGCCGGGTATTACCCGGCGTTCGTGGCCGATGTGCTCGACATCGCGCTCGCAGACGAACAGGTGACCGCGCATCTGGTGCACGGGGAGACGACCTTCGACGCCGACACGATCCGTCGGCACCTCTCGGTGTTGGTGCTCACCCCCACTCGGCTGATCTTCGTTCACGCCGACGACCACGCCGGCGACGAGGAGCACAGTGACGAGGCGCACGGGGTCGCCACCTCCGAGGCGGTTCCGTTGAGCAGCGTCCGGACTGTGATGCTCACCCATGTGGTCGGTCAGCCGGCGGCCTACCAACCGACCAGCGAGCCGCGGGACATCGCCGGCCGCGATGTCACACTGACCATCGGTTGGGGCGGCGTCTCCCGGGTCGACCTCGAGGTGGCCACCTGCGGCGACCCGAGTTGCGACGCGGACCACGGTTACACCGGCACCCTCGCCGCCGACGACCTGGCCCTTCGGATCAGTGCGGATGCCGAGGGAGCCGCCGCGCTGGACGATGCGCTGTCGTTCGCCCGCCGACTGTCCGCGGCGACCGCAGCTCGCCTTTGACCCCATCGGCGGGACCGTCACCGACGGGGCCGGTGATCCCCGACTACGCCGGCGACGTGCTCGGCGGGGTGCTGCCGTCGGCCGCTGCCGCCCTGGGAGTCGATGTCGACCTCATGCAGCGCAGCGGGCCGCGCTGGCAGCTCCCCGCAGCGGAGCGGGTCTGCGTCGTCCTCATCGACGGCCTGGGGGCCGAGCTGCTGGCCGACCCCTCGGCGAAGGCCCCGTTCCTGAAGGAACACCTTCAACAGGGCCGCACGCTGCGCGCCGGGTTTCCGACCACCACCGCCGTCTCGATGGGTTCGTTCGGCACCGGCCGGCCGCCCGGTCAGCACGGCCTCGTGGGCTACGAGATGCTCGACCCCGACCGCGACCGGCTGCTCAACGGTTTGCACTGGGACGATGTCGTCGACCCGCTGAGTTGGCAGCCCTACCGGACCTTCTTCGAGCGACTCGAACGGATCGGGCTGCGGACAGTCCGGATCGGGCCGGAACGATTCGACGGGTCCGGGCTGACCCGTGCCGCCTTGCGCGGCGGCACGTTCGCTCCGGCCACAGCGCTGCGCGACTCCTGTGCGGCGGCGCAGGACGCCCTCGCCGATCTCGGCGACCCGGTTGCTCTCGCCTACCTGTACTGGGGCGGCGTCGACTACGCGGGACACACGCACGGGTGGCGCTCGCGGCAGTGGCGCGCCGCGGTGGCCGAGGTCGACCGGGCGATGGCGAAGCTGTATCGCGGACTTGCGCCGGGCACCCTGCTGCTGATCACCGCGGATCACGGCATGGTGGACCTGGCCCACCGCGATCGACACGACCTGGCGTCGACGCCCGCTCTGCTGGCCGACGTCCGGCACATCGGCGGTGAGACCAGATGCCCGCAGCTGTATGTCGAGCCCGGCACAGCGGAGCGGGTGGCACGCCGGTTCGAGGACGCCTTCGGCGACCGGGCCTGGGTGCGGACACGGCAGCAGGCAGTCGAGCAGGGGTGGTTCGGGCAGGTCGACGACCGCGTCCTGCCGCGGATCGGTGACGTGCTGGTGGCCGCCTACGGCGCCTTCGGCCTGGTGGACTCGCGGGTGGTCGACCCCAAGGTGCTGCGGATGATCGGCCAACACGGCTCGCTCACCGAGGCCGAACAGCTCATCCCGCTGATCGCCGTACTCCGGTCGTGAAGAAATTCGTCGTGACACCGGGTCCGCGTACGTATAACGTGCCGAATCGCTGCGCTGCCCGGGTGCCCTTGTCCGCTGAAGATTTGGAGCGACGTGAAGACCACCACCGAACGTGAGCCGCTGCCCCCCGCGGTGCCGTTCACACCGGAGAACATCGACCCCACCGTGGCCGCGATTGCCGCCGCAGGGCAACTCGACGCCTGGATCAAAGGCCTACTCAACCCGTCGACGGTGAACAACACCCTCGGCGGTGTTTTCACGTTTCCCATGGGCGGGCTGGGAAGTCTGGGGTCACCACTCGGAGGTGGTCTGGCGAGCTTCTTCCAACAACGCCTCACCACTGAGTCCACTGTGCAGCAAGTGGCTGCAGTACTGCGCGCGCTCAAGGGCTGACCCGTCGTCCCTCGGACCTGCGGACGAGCAGCGACCACCTGCCCCTGAGTCCGTTGTTCAAGCGCTGGAGCAAAGCGGCGAATGTCGAGATCCGGTGTTCTCGTCCATCGGGCGCCGGGCCTTCCATCAGTCCGACTGGCCGCTCAGCGTGGACGTCGTGGGTGCGCGTTCCGCGCGGTGGACAGCTGCCCGCGCCTTCTGCTGCGCAGTAATCGCCTGTTTGGCTTGGTGTTGGTGCTCCTCCAATCGGCGGCGGGCATCGGTGAGCTCCCGTTGCAGGCGGGTGATCAGCGCCCGCGACGCCTCCACCGCCTCGACCGCCTCGGCGACGGCGGAGTCGGCCTTCTCGGCACCCGCCCGGGCCGCGGACAATTGCTGGGCCGCGCGGTTCACCAGCTCTGCGGCTCGGCGCCGTGGCGCGCCCGGCGGCACGGCGCCACCCGCGCCCGCGTCGTCGGGAACCGCGGGCGCTGGATCGGTCGGCGACTCCGGATCTGGCGGCGACGTCGCAGTGGGCCGTGTGGAACGCACGATTGAGAGCTCCAGGCGCGCTGAAACCGAACCCGTTCGGTTCGGCGGCGCGGACCAGAATGCCGTGCTGCAACAGCGTCGCGACGGCCGGGTCGGCGAGCGCGGCGGTCAAGGTCGCGGTGACCTCCGCGTCCAGGGCGGCGCTCGGCTGCGGTCGACCGACGATGTCGAAGGCCCGCGACCTCGCGGTGGCCACGAGTTGTCGCCGGCGAGATGTGAGTTCGCGCAACCGTTCGCCGTCCGCGGCACGTTGCGCGTTCTGCAGTTCGGTGCCCAGACGCAGCAGGTCGGCGATGACGGCCGGGTCGGTCCGGGCCAGCCTATTGATCACGGCGGCGGATTGCGTCGGCTTGCGGAGCGCGGCGATCTCGGTGGCGGCGGCCTTCTCGCCGGCGGTGCGCGCCGCCTTGCTGAGTGCGGTGCGGCGCGCGGTGAAGTCGCCGGGGTCCAACGCATACAGTTCGTCGGCCGCGTCGTCGAGCAGCGAGCTCGCGGTCGGTTCCGTCACCGGGCAAGTGTGCATCCCGTGGCGTGTGGAGCGCAGCCGGCGTCCGCTGCGGCTGGATGAAGATACGGCGGGATGTATGATTCTTCAGGAACTCAGGGTTCGACAACCGGCGCGAAGGGATCGGAATGGCGTATCGCGTAGCGGTGGCCGGTGCCAGCGGCTATGCGGGCGGCGAGTTGCTCCGTCTGCTGCTCGGCCATCCCGGGGTGGAGATCGGGGCACTGACGGCGAACGCGAGCGTCGGCACGGTCCTGGCCGATCACCATCCGCAGCTATGGCCGCTGGCGGACCGCGTCCTCGTCGCGACCGACGTCGAGCAGCTGGCGGGGCACGACGTCGTGTTTCTGGCGCTGCCGCACGGGCACTCCGCGGCGCTGGCCGCACAACTCGGCGCTGATGTCGTGGTGGTCGACTGCGGAGCCGACCATCGACTCGCCGACGCCTCGGCATGGGAGACCTTCTACGGCGGGAAGCATCCGGGCACGTGGCCCTACGGGATGCCCGAGCTGCCGGGCGGCCGCGCCGCCCTGGTCGGCGCCACCCGGATCGCGGTCCCCGGCTGCTATCCGACGGCCGCATCACTGGCGATGGCCCCCGCCCTCGCCGCCGGCCTGGTGGAACCCGCCGTCACCGTCGTCGCCGTGTCCGGCACGTCAGGCGCCGGCAAGTCGTTGAAGGCCTCACTGCTGGCCAGCGAGGTGATGGGTTCGGTCTCGGCCTACGGCGTCGGCGGCCTACACCGGCACACCCCGGAAATGGTGCAGAACCTGTCTGCCGCCGCCGGTGCGTCGGTGCGGGTGTCCTTCACACCCATGTTGGTACCGATGAGCCGCGGAATCCTGGCCACCGTCAGCGCACCCGCCGTACCCGGCATCACCCTGGACGAGGTTCGCGACTGCTACGAGAAGGCCTACGGCAACGAGCCCTTCGTGCACCTGTTGCCCGCGGGTCGGTGGCCGCAGACCAAGGCGGTCCTGGGGTCCAACTCGGTCCAGCTGCAGGTGGCGCTGGACCGGACGGCAGGTGTCGTGGTGGTGATCGCCGCCGTCGACAACTTGACCAAGGGGACCGCCGGCGCAGCGGTCCAGTCGTTCAACATCGCAGTCGGCCTGCCGGAGACCACCGGCCTGTCCACGATCGGGATCGCACCATGAGCGTTACGGCACCGTTGGGCTTCCGGGCGGCCGGTGTCGCCGCCGGTCTCAAATCCTCCGGCAACAGCGACATCGCCCTGGTGGTGAACGACGGCCCCCGGACGGACGCGGCCGGCGTCTTCACCCGGAACCGGATCAAGGCGGCGCCGATCCGCTGGTGTGAGGAGATCATCGGCCGCGGGTCGCTGACTGCGGTGATCCTGAACTCCGGCGGCGCGAACGCCTGCACCGGAGCGGCGGGCTTCGCCGACACCCGGGCCACCGCGACCCGAGTGGCCGGCCTGCTCGATGTGTCGCCGGACGACGTCGCCGTCTGCTCGACCGGCCTGATCGGCGAGCGACTCCCGATGGACAAACTGTCGACGGGGGTGGACTCGGCCTTCGCCGCACTGACCCTCGACGGCGGGGCGGCTGCTGCGGAGGCGATCATGACCACCGACAGCACCCCCAAGACGGCCGCACTGGCGGTCGCCGGTTTCACCGTCGGCGGGATGGCGAAGGGCGCCGGCATGCTGGCGCCGGGGCTCGCGACCATGCTGGTGGTGCTGACCACCGACGCCGCTGCGGGTGCCGTCGATCTGGACACCGCACTGCGGGCCGCGACCCGGGTCAGCTTCGACCGGCTGGACTCCGACGGCGCGATGTCCACCAACGACACCGTCCTGGTGCTCGCCTCGGGCGCCTCGGGTGTGACACCCACCCTTGCGGTGCTCACGGCCGCCCTGACCCGAGTCTGCAAGGACCTCGCGCGACAGCTCATGGCGGACGCGGAGGGGGCGACCAAGGAGATCGCCATCGAGGTGCTGCACGCCGCCACCGAAGACGAGGCGGTCGAGGTCGGCCGCTCGGTAGCCCGCAACAACCTGGTCAAGACCGCGTTCTTCGGTTCCGACCCGAACTGGGGACGGATCCTCGCCGCGGTCGGTACCACCGAAGCCCAGTTCGACCCGGACCGGATCGACGTCGCGATCAACGGGGTCTGGATCTGCCGCGGGGGTGCGGTCGGTGACGATCGCAACCTGGTCGACCTCTCCGGCCGGGAGATCGCGGTACAGATCGACCTGCACGCGGGTGTGGAGACGGCCACCGTACTGACCAACGACCTCTCACACGGGTACGTCCACGAGAATTCGGCGTACTCGACATGACCGGCGGTGCGGGCGTCACCACGGCCCATGATCGAGTAGTCGCCTCGGCGCATGAACGCGCGGCCGTGCTCGCCGACGCGTTGCCCTGGCTGCAACGGTTCGCCGGCGCTGTCGTCGTCGTCAAATACGGCGGCAACGCGATGACCGACGACACCCTGAAAGCGGCCTTCGCCGCCGACATGGTCTTCCTGCGGACCGTCGGTGTACACCCGGTCGTCGTGCACGGCGGCGGGCCGCAGATCAGCGCAATGCTTCGGCGATTGGGTATCGCCGGCGAATTCGCGGGTGGCTTCCGGGTGACCACGCCGGAGACGATGGACGTGGTGCGGATGGTGTTGGTCGGCCAAGTCGGCCGCGAGCTGGTGAACCTGATCAACGCGCACGGGCCGTTGGCGGTGGGGATGAGCGGCGAGGACGCACAGCTGTTCACCGCTGCTCGCCGGACCGTCGACGTCGCCGGGGTGGCGACCGACATCGGGCTGGTCGGCGATGTGGTCGCGGTGAATCCGGCCGCGGTCCTGGACCTCATCGGCGCGGGCCGCATTCCGGTGGTCTCCACAGTCGCGCCCGACGTCGACGGCGTGGTGCACAACGTCAACGCGGACACCGCGGCTGCGGCACTGGCCGTCGCACTCGGTGCGGCCAAGCTGGTCGTGCTCACCGACGTCGAGGGGCTGTATGCGAACTGGCCCGACCGTTCCTCACTGCTGTCGGTGATCCCGGCGGACGAACTGGAACGGATGCTGCCCACCCTGGAGAGCGGAATGGTGCCCAAGATGGAGGGATGCCTGCGGGCGGTCCGCGGCGGGGTCGGCGCGGCCCATGTCATCGACGGGCGGATACCGCACTCCGTGCTACTCGAAATCGTCACCACCGAGGGGATCGGCACCATGATTCTGCCCGGTGCCGACGATGACTGAGCCCGCTTCGACAGCCCCCGCATCGGCGGTCGAGTCGGGTAACGAAGCGGCCGCAGATCGTTGGCAGCGCGCTCTGATGAACAACTTCGGCACTCCGCCGGTCGAACTGGTGAGCGGGAACGGTGCCGTCGTGACCGATGCCGACGGCCGGGAATACCTCGACCTGCTGGGTGGAATCGCGGTGAACGCACTGGGACACGCGCATCCGGCGATCGTCGAAGCCGTGTCCCGGCAGGTGGCCACCCTCGGGCACGTGTCCAACTTCTTCACCCATCCCACAGTGCTGGAACTCGCGGAGAAGTTGCTCTCGATCTCCGGGCTCGGCGACTCGGGCCGGGTGCTTTTCTGCAACTCGGGGGCCGAGGCGAACGAGGCGGCCTTCAAGATCGCCCGGCTGACCGGCCGACCGAAGCTGCTCAGCGCCGACGGCGCGTTCCACGGCCGGACCATGGGCGCGCTCGCGCTGACCGGACAACCCGCCAAGCGGCAGCCGTTCGAACCGATGCCGGGCGGCGTCGAATACTTCCCGTTCGGGGACGTCAGGGCGTTGGACGCGATGGTCGACGACTCTGTCGCAGCGGTGTTCCTCGAGCCGATCCAGGGCGAGGCCGGGGTCATCCCGGCTCCGGACGGGTACCTCGCCGAGGCCCGTCGGATCACCAGCGAGCGGGGGGCGCTGTTGATCCTCGACGAGGTGCAGACCGGCATCGGCCGCACCGGCAGTTGGTTCGCATTCCAGCAAGCGGGAATCACGCCGGATGTGATCACCCTCGCGAAGGGTTTGGGCGGTGGTCTGCCGATCGGCGCCGTACTCGGGGGCGGCCCGGCCGCGTCGCTACTGAGCCCTGGTCAACACGGATCCACCTTCGCCGGCAACCCGATCTGCGCGGCGGCCGCCCTCGCCGTGCTCAACACCATCGAACGGGACGGGCTGCTCGATCACGTCGCCGCCCTGGGCAAGCACCTGGCCACCGCCATCGAGGATCTACACCTGCCGATGATCGACCGGGTGCGGGGCGCCGGCCTATTGCTCGGTGTCGTGCTGACCGTCCCGGACGCGACGCGGATCGCGACGGCGGCCCGGCACGCCGGGTTCATCATCAACGCACCGGCCGCCGACGTGCTGCGGCTGGCGCCCCCGTTGATCCTCACCGCCGAACAGGCCGACTCGTTCGTCGCGGCACTGCCGCAGATCTTGAATCTCCCCGAGTAACTCGCCCGCTCCAGAAAGTCAGACGACATGATCCGCCACTTCCTCCGGGACGACGATCTCGCACCCGATGAACTGACCGCTGTGCTCGACCAGGCCGACCTGTTCAAGGCCGACCGGATCACGTACACTCCGCTCGCCGACAAGGCCGTCGCCGTGGTCTTCGAGAAGAATTCCACCCGCACCAGGCTGTCGTTCGAGGTCGGCATTGCACAATTGGGCGGTCAACCGGTGATCGTCGACGGCCGCACTTCGCAACTGGGTCGTGAGGAGACCATCGAGGACACCTCGCGGGTGCTCTCCCGCTACGTGGACGCGATCGTCATCCGCACCTTCGCTCAGCGGCGGATCGACGCGCTGGCGTCGGCGGCAGGGGTGCCGGTGATCAACGCACTGACCGACGAGTTCCACCCCTGTCAGGTACTCGCCGACCTGCAGACCATCCGCGAGCGCAAGGGCCGACTGGCCGGCCTGACCCTGACCTACCTCGGCGACGGCAACAACAACATGGCGCACTCGCTGATGCTGGGCGGAGCCAACTGCGGGATGCACGTCCGGGTGGCCTCGCCGACCGGATTCGACCCCCTGCCCGCCGTCGCCGTCGACGCCAAGGAGCGCGCCGCCGCCACCGGCGGTTCGGTGACCCACATCGCCGACCCGCACGCCGCGGTCGACGGCGCCGACGTGCTGGTCACCGACACCTGGACGTCGATGGGTCAGGAGAACGACGGCCTCGACCGGGTCGGCCCGTTCCGGCCCTACCAGATCAACAGCGACCTGCTCGGGCGCGCGGCGGCGGATGCAATCGTGCTGCACTGCCTGCCGGCGCACCGAGGCTGGGAGATCACCGACGAGGTGATCGACGGGCCTCGATCGGCGGTATGGGACGAAGCCGAGAATCGGCTGCACGCGCAGAAATCGCTGCTGGCGTTCCTGTTGGCCGGCGGATGACGGGAGGCCCCGGCGGGGCGTTGGTCACCAAGGCGGCGCGGTTGTCCCGGATCGTCGACACCATCCAACGTTCGCCGGTTCGCTCGCAGACGGAACTCTCCGCACTGCTGGCCGCGTCCGGGATCGAGGTCACCCAGGCCACGCTCTCCCGCGACCTGGACGAGCTGGGGGCGATCAAGGTCCGTGGCGTCGACGGCGGCTCCCCGATCTACGTCATTCCCGAGGACGGCAGCCCCCGACCCCTGCCCGGCGGCACTGATCGACTGAGTCGACTGCTGGCAGAGTTGCTGGTCTCGCACGACGCCTCGGCCAACCTGGCCGTGCTGCGCACGCCGCCGGGAGCGGCCGGGTTCCTGGCCAGCGCCATCGACCGGGCCAGCCTCCCGGATGTGGTGGGCACGATCGCCGGTGACGACACGATCCTGGTCGTCGCCCGCGACGGGCTGACCGGTGCCGACGTCGCCCGCCGACTGGCCGACCTGGCCCAACGGGCATGACACCATAGGCGCGGCTGGACGGAGCCGCGGCACCCGGCGAGGCGGCGGCAACTGACCGACGCTCACTGAGCCAAGGCTCACCGAACCATGGCTCACTGCACCACGGCTCACTGAACCAAGGCCTACTACCCGGTTACTCAACAAAACGGCATCTACGAGGAGAACGAGAACGCTATGACCGAACGGATTGTGCTGGCCTACTCCGGCGGACTCGACACCTCGGTGGCGATCAGCTGGATCGCGCACGCCACCGGGGCCGAGGTGATCGCGGTGGCCGGCGACGTCGGGCAGGGCGGCGAGGACATGGACGTCATCCGCGAGCGGGCGTTGGCCTGTGGTGCGGTCGAGGCGGTCGTGGCCGACATGCGAGATGAGTTCGCCGACGAGTACTGCCTACCCGCGCTCCAGGCGAACGCGCTCTACATGGACCGGTACCCGCTGGTGTCCGCGCTTTCCCGCGGGGTCATCGCCAAACACCTGGTCGCCGCGGCCCGCAACTACGGGGCCGGCACCGTGGCACACGGCTGCACCGGCAAGGGCAACGACCAGGTCCGGTTCGAGGTGTCGATCGGGGCGCTCGCACCGGAGCTCAAGGTGCTCGCGCCGGTCCGCGACTCCGGAATGACCCGCGACAAGGCGATCATCCACGCCGAGGAGCGGGACCTTCCCATCGAGACCAACCGGAAGAACCCGTATTCGATCGACCAGAACGTCTGGGGTCGGGCCGTGGAGACCGGCTTCCTGGAGGACATCTGGAACGCGCCGATCGAGGACCTGTACTCGTACACGTCGGACCCGACGACGCCGCGCGAGCCCGACGAGGTACTGATCACCTTCGAACAGGGCAAGCCGGTCGCGATCGACGGCAAGCCGGTCAGCATGCTGCAGGCCATCGAGGAGTTGAACCGGCGGGCCGGTGCCCAGGGCATCGGCCGGATCGACATGGTCGAGGACCGCGTCGTGGGCATCAAGTCCCGCGAGGTGTACGAGGCGCCCGGCGCGATGGCGCTGATCACCGCCCACCAGGAGCTGGAGAACGTCACGCTGGAGCGCGATCAGGCGCGGTTCAAGCGCACGGTCGGCGTCCGCTGGGCCGAACTCGTCTACGACGGACTGTGGTTCTCGCCGCTGAAGCGGTCGCTGGACGCGTTCATCACCGACACCCAGCAGCACGTCTCCGGCGACATCCGGATGACCCTGCACGGCGGCCGGGCGGTCGTCACCGGTCGGCGCAGCGAGGAGTCGCTGTACGACTACAACATGGCGACGTACGACTCGGAGGATCAGTTCGACCAGTCGCTGGCCCGCGGGTTCGTGAACCTCTGGGGGCTCAACACCAAGATGACCTCCGCCCGGGATCTGCGGATCTCGCAGCGGTGACCGGGGCTGCCCCGGCGCCCGCCGCCGGTGACCAGGGCCCGCTGAAATTGTGGGGCGGCCGATTCGCGGGCGGTCCCAGCGACGCGCTGGCCGTGCTGTCCAAGAGCACCCAATTCGATTGGGTGCTGGCCCCGTTCGACATCGCGGGCTCCCGAGCACACGCGAAGGTGCTTCACCAGGCGGGGCTGTTGACCGCGGACGAGCTGGCCGCGATGTCAGACGGGTTGCAGCGGCTGCTCGTCGACGTCCAATCCGGGGCGTTCGGTCCGTCCCCGGACGACGAGGACGTGCACACCGCGCTCGAACGCGGGCTGCTGGATCGGGTCGGCAGGGACCTCGGCGGCAAACTACGCGCCGGTCGTTCCCGCAACGACCAGGTCGCGACCCTGTTCCGGATGTATCTGCGCGACGCGGCGCGGCGGATCGGTCTGTTGATCCTCGACCTGCAGACGGCGCTGCTGGATCAGGCCGCCGCGCACGGCGACGCGGCGATGCCGGGGCGTACCCACTTCCAGCACGCACAGCCGGTGCTGCTCGCGCATCACCTGGGGGCCCACGCACAGGCGTTGGCCCGCGACGTGGATCGGCTGCGGGACTGGGACCGCCGGGCGGCCCTCTCGCCCTACGGCGGGGGCGCGCTCGCCGGGTCCTCGCTCGGATTGGACCCGGCGGCGATCGCCGCCGAGCTCGGTTTCAGCGGGCCGGTCGCGAACTCCATCGACGGCACGTCGTCGCGGGACTTCGCCGCGGAGTTGGCGTTCGTGCTGGCGATGCTCGCGGTGAACCTCTCGCGGTGGGCCGAGGAGATCGTCGTCTTCACCACCGCCGAATTCGGCTACGCGACCTTGGACGACGCCTACGCGACCGGGTCGTCGATCATGCCGCAGAAGAAGAACCCGGACATCGCCGAACTGGCGCGCGGCAAGACCGGTCGGCTGATCGGCAACCTGACCGGGTTGCTGGCGACGCTGAAAGGGTTGCCGTTGGCGTACAACCGCGACCTGCAGGAGGACAAGGAGCCGGTCTTCGACTCGATCGCCCAGCTGGAGATGGTGCTGCCGGCCGTCACCGGGCTGACCGCGACGCTGACCTTTCAGCTGGAGCGGCTCGCCGAGATGGCGCCGGCCGGCTTCTCGCTGGCCACCGACATCGCGGAGTTCCTGGTGCGGCGCGGCGTGCCGTTCCGGGTTGCCCACGAGGCCGCGGGCGAGTGCGTCCGGGTCGCGGAGCGGTCCGATCGGCAGTTGCACGACCTCACCGACGACGAGTTCCGCGTGGTGCACGAGTCGCTGCTGCCGGGGGTGCGTGAGGTGTTGACCGTCGCCGGGTCGTTGGCCTCCCGCGACGCGGTCGGCGGCACGGCCCCGGTGCGGGTCGCCGAGCAGCTCGACAGCCTGCGCGCGGTGATCGGCGCCGACCGGATGTGGTTGACCGGGCATGGCTGAGCGGGCATGGCCGAGCGGGTGTGGCTGACCGGACGGTGAACGCGACGCCCTTCGGTGAACCGTTGCCGAGATCGTTCTTCGCCCGTGCGCCGGAGGTGGTGGCCCGGGCGCTGCTCGGCACCGTCGTCGTCACCGGTGCGGGGGCCGACCTGGTTGCGGTCCGGCTGACCGAGACTGAGGCGTACCACGGGGCGACCGACCCGGCCTCGCACGCCTACCGCGGGCGCACCGCCCGGAATGCGGTGATGTTCGGCCCGGCCGGTCACCTGTACCTGTACTTCGTGTACGGAATGCACTGGTGCGCCAATGTCGTCACCGGGGCCCCCGGCGTGGCGAGTGCGGTGTTGCTGCGGGCCGGGGAGGTGGTCGCCGGCGAATCGGTAGCCCGATCCCGGCGCCCGGCCGGTCGGAACTCTCGCGAGCTGGCCTCCGGGCCGGCCCGGTTAGCCACGGTCCTCGGCTGGGGAGAGCGCGCCGCCGCGGAGGAGGCGAACGGGGCAGATCTGTGCGGACCTCCCGGGCCACCTGCGGCGGCTCCAGTACGGATATTCGCGGCGGGGACCGCGTCCACGGGCGAGTCCACGGGGGAGTCCACGCCGGTCGAGGTGGCGGCCGGACCGCGGGTCGGCGTGGCGGCCGCCGTCGACGAGCCGTTGCGCTTCTGGCTGGTCGGCGATCCGACGGTGAGTCTGTATCGACCGCGGATGGCTCGTCGGCGGTCCCGAGGCGGTTGACTCCCGCTACCCGTCCCGTTGCACCCGTCCAGTTCGCGCCGGTGCGGCAGGATGATGCGGTGACCGAGCAGCCGACCGCAACCTCCCGACCCGACGAAACCTCGCCGAACGTCTACGACGAGCTGACCTGGCGGGGCCTGATTCAGCAGACGACGGGTGACGACGCAATCCGCAGCGCCTTGGGCGGCGCCCCGGTCACCTTCTACGTCGGGTTCGATCCCACCGCGCCGAGCTTGCACATCGGGAACCTGGTGCAGTTGCTGACCGCGCGTCGCATCCAGGACGCCGGCCACCGTCCGTTGGGCCTCGTCGGCGGGTCGACCGGACTGATCGGCGATCCGAAGATGTCGGGAGAGCGGGTTCTCAACACTCCGGAGACCGTCGCCGCCTGGGTCGACAAGATCCGGGTCCAGGTCGAGAAGTACCTACGGTTCGACGGCGCGAATCCGGCCCGCATCGTGAACAACCTCGACTGGACCGCGCCGATGAGTGCGATCGAATTCCTGCGGGACGTCGGCAAGCACTTCCGGATGGGCCGGATGCTGTCCAAGGACATCGTCGCGAACCGGCTGGCCAGTGACGAGGGACTGTCGTTCACCGAATTCAGCTACCAAATCCTGCAGGGGATGGACTTCCTGGAGCTGTACCGCCGGTACGGCTGCACCCTGCAAACCGGTGGCAGTGATCAATGGGGCAACCTGATCAGTGGCACCGAGCTGATCCGCAAGGTCACCGGTGTCGAGGCGCATGCCCTGTCGACTCCGTTGATCACCAAGGCCGACGGCACCAAGTTCGGCAAGACCGAGTCCGGAACAGTCTGGCTCGACCCCACGTTGACCAGCCCGTACGCGTTCTACCAGTTCTGGATCAACAGCGACGACCGGGACGTGGTCGGCTACCTGAAGGTCTTCTCGCTCCGTAGCCGGGCCCAGATCGAGGAGTTGGCGGAGGCGACCCGAGCCCGACCGCACGCGCGGGAGGCGCAACGGGCACTCGCCGGCGATGTGACGACGCTGGTGCACGGTGAGGAGGCGACGGCCGGCGTGATCGCCGCCAGTACGGCGCTCTTCGGCCGTGGCGACCTCGCCGACATCGACGAGGCCACCCTGGCTGCGGCGCTGTCCGAGGCCGGGGTGCTGGAAGTCAGTGGTGAGCTGCCGAGCGTGGTTCACCTGTTGCAGCAGAGCGGATTGGCGTCCTCGCTCTCCGAAGCGCGCCGCACCGTGGCCGAGGGCGGGGCGAACATCAACAACCAGCGCATCTCCGATCCGGATCACGTGCCGTCGCCGGACGACCTGTTGCACGATCGCTGGTTGGTACTGCGCCGCGGGAAACGCTCGATCGCCGGCGTGCGGTTAACCCGGTGACCATCCGGTCGTGATTGACGGGCGATCGAGCCGGCAGCGGATCGGTGTGGGAGCGGTCCGCAGCGTGCGCGACGCCGTCGAATCCGGCCGGCTCCGCCGGTGAGAGTGGCCCAGGCCACAAAAGTTGCATCGTCGGCTTGGAGTGTGCAGCGCGCTAGGCGGTGTCCGGCAGAGTGCGGCTGACCAGGCCAGACGCCCTCGATGGGGGGCGTGAGCTGCGGATTTGACGGCGTCGGCAACGCCCCCGTAACTTTCTCCTTGCACCGCGGAGCACCGAGCAAGACGCAGGAGCCGAAAGGCTCCAGGCGCGTGGTCGGTCCGGATGCCAAAACCCTGACGGTTACGACCTCCAGTTGATGGAGGTCTGATCGGCTGCGAACTCTGTGTATTCCGCAGGGTCGACCAGCCGTCCTGAAGGGTGAGGCGTCCGATAGTGAAGGGGTGTGTGGTGAAGCAAGATCTCGCTGGCGAGACTTGTTGGTGGTGAACAGGTGTCAGCCGAGAGCGAACAAACTCGACTTGACCGGGGCGCCATGAGCGAGTAGCGTTGCGAGAGTTGCCTCCACGGGGGAGCGGCCGTCAGGCCGAAGATCCGTGAGCTGGCTCG
>CAWGUZ010000020.1:0-298210 GCA_963825975.1 uncultured Actinomycetota bacterium | reverse complement strand
ACCGCCGCGTGGCGCGGCTACGCCGGCCTCGGGCGGACGATTGGACCCGGCCGAGGGCATGCCCGGCGCCGAGGTCGCGGTTGTGGACTATGCGCCGGAGGGCTCGCCGGCGGGGACGTACACGATCGTGCGCCGCGTACGCGTCGAGGCCGCCGACATCCCCGTCGACGGGCGGTCGCGGCGGCGCCGCACGATCCCGGCCGACCAGCTCGCGCTCGCCCTGGGCGGTGGCTCGATCACGTGTGGCCGTCAGTTTCATCGTCACCAACATCCCCACCGGCGGACACGAGAGTTTCGACTCCGCCGTGGAGGTGGAGGAGTGGTTCCGCCGCCGCACCGACATCGAAGACCGGTTCAAAGACGCCAAGCTCGGCGCCGCCTTGCGGCACCTGCCCTCCGGCCACGCCGAGGTGAACCAGGTGTGGATGTGGGCGGCGCTGCTCGCGGTGAACCTGTCCGTGTTGCTGCAAGCCCTCACCGGCATCAACACAGAAAGGCCGAGCCCACTGCGCTCGGCTGCGCCGCGAACTGCTCTGCGTCCCCGCCCGGGTGATCCACACGCCGGCCGCCTCGAACTGCGCCTACCACCCGGCGACACGCCCTGCTCCCGAAGTACCTCAGCCGACTGCGCGCCCTACCCGCAGCAGCCTGACACCCACCGGCTCCGAACTGGGGCCCGGACAAGGACCACGGACACCACCACCGGGCACCGCCAGGCCGGCAGCGTCTGCCCACACGTACCGCCAGTCGCACACGGAACCATCAGAAATCGCCGTCAGAACATCGACTCACCGCATACTCGCCAATTTCAGTCACAAGATTACCGGCTCGAGGTCAATCAGGCCTTGAATTCGGCCGCGGAAACTCTTAGGCGAAAGTCTCAGAGCGGGGGCCAGGGAATCGGCGTTCGATGCTTCGGCGGTGTGGTGAAAACCGGTCGTCGGAGGAGACCGGCAATTCGGTCTTGCAACGCGGTGATCTCGGTGATGGTCAGCAGGTCGGTGAGCAGCTCGCCGAGTTCGCTGTCGATGCGTTCCACCAGCCGGTGCAGCCCGTCGACGCCGGCCGGAGGCAGCGGTGTCCCCGCCCATCCCCAGAGCACGGTGCGCAGCTTGTTGTCGCGGTGCATGGTGAGCCCGTGGTCGACCCCGTACACGGGGCCGCCGGGCACCGGCAGCACGTGCGGCCCTTTGCGGTCCGCATTGTTGACCACCAGATCGAACACCGCGAGCAGCTGGAGCGCAGCATCGTCGGCGTGGGCCAGGGTCACCGGATCGCCGAGGCCGTCCATCGCCCGCAACACCGACAGCCACCCGGGCGGGACCTTCCCGGTCGGGAAGAGGTCGACCATCTGCTCAGAATCGGTCCCGTCGATCCAGAGCTGCACCATGCCGGTGCCGACCGGACCGTCCCGCAGAAATGTGGGCGGCACGCAGTCCCAGCCGGCGGCATGGGCCACCAGCGCCGCGGCGGCTTCTCGCGCGGCCAGGGTGCCGTCCGGAAAATCCCACAGCGGCCGTTCGCCGCGAATGGGCTTGTAGACGCAGTCCAGGGCGACGCCGTCGAGGGTGACGGTGGCCAACAGCGTCACGTTGGAGGCATCGGAGAGTCGGCCGGTGATTTCCAGCGCGCCTCGGGTCAGACCTCGGCGATACCCGCTGGGCCGAGCTGAGCGGTTTCCACCTGGGCGGGTTGAAGTCCGGCGGCTGCGTCGTCGTTCGTCGGCGGAACCACCCCCGCAGCGTGCTCGATCTCGCCCACCGGCTCCGGCGGCTCGACCTGCTCAGCCGAGGGCACCGCGGTGATAGCCGTTCAGCCGAGGGCAGATGTGACCTTCCGGGTCGAGCGGATTCGCACAGAGCGGGCAGGGCGGCCGTCCCGCCGCCACAACCCGGCCGGCCTGCGCGGCGAACGACATCGCCTCATCGAGGGACAGGAAGACGCGCAGGGCGTCCGGCCCGTCGGCGCTGTCGTCGAGGACGGAGTCCTCACTGACTTCGGATTCGGTGACGGCGAGCAGCTCGACGACGATGCGCGAACCCTCACCGTCCCACGCCAACCCCATTGTGCCGACCCGGAACTCGCTGTCGACGGGCGTCGCCAACGACGGCTCCGTCTCATCGATCAGCGGTTCCCGCTCGCCGAACCTGCGGACGACCTCACCGATGAGCGAACCGAGCTTGTCGGCCAGGATGGCGATCTGCTGTTTCTCGCACGACACGGACACCACGCGCTTGCCGTCAACGGCCTGCAAGTAGAACTCGCGCTCGCCGGGTCGACCGACCGTACCGACGAGGAAGCGCTCGGGTGAGCGGAAGACGTGCACCTGGCGATCCATGACGACTCCGATCTTATCCGGTTCGATCCGCGAGTCGGCTGCTCGGGCCGAGCGGTTCCGCTGTCGGTGAAACCGGATCCCCCGACTCAGCCCGTGGCACCACCCACGACGGCGTCACCGAGGTGACCGCCCGTCGGAGCGCCGGAATCGGTGCGAGAACCGTCCGCACCACGGGCGTCATCGGAACCATCCGGGCCGGTGGCGGGGAGTGGCGGCAGCAGCGCCGACAAGTCTGCGGTGTCGTTGATCCGCTCCACTATCGGCCGGAGCGCGGAATAGCGCACCACCGACAGGGACGCCGGTGCCACATTGATCCGTTGAAATCCGTCCAAGTGCATGCCCAGCGCGTCGGCCAGGATCGCCTTCAACACGTCGCCGTGCGAGCAGACCAGCACCGGTCCCCCGCCGCGGGACACGAGTTCCTTGATGGCGGCGACCGCCCTGGCGGACACGTCCGCGAGCCCCTCACCGTCGGGAAAGACGGCAGCGCTGGGCCGGGACTGCACCGTGCGCCAGAGGTCTTCATGGGCGAGGTCCTTGAGCGGCCGCCCGGTCCACGTTCCGTAGTCCACCTCGGCGAACCGGTCGTCCTCCACGATCCCGAGGCCGGTGATCTCGGCGAGGGGGCCGAGGGTCTGCCGGCAGCGCGTCAGCGGGCGAGGACACGATCTGTTCGATGTGCACGTCGCGCATGCGGGCTCCGAGCCGCTCCGCCTGAGCGCGGCCGGTGGCGTCGAGTTCGACCCCGACGGTGCGCCCTGCGAGGACACCCGCGACATTCGCCGTCGAACGGGCATGCCGCAGCAGCAGCACCGTCCGGGTGCCCGCCACCGCACCGCCCGGGGCATCGGGGGCGGGCGGGACGGTCGGCGATGCGTGGTGCTCAGGGTCCAGGGTCGCTCACTGGACCGCTTCGATCCATCCGAACGCGAGCGCGGCGATCAGCACCGCGCCGAGTGCCCAGCGGTACCAGACGAAAACGGTGATCGGATGCCGGGAAACGTATCTCATCAGCCAAGCGACGCTGGCATAGGCAACGACGAAACTGACCAGGGTGCCGACGATGGTCGGCACGGCGCCGACGCCTTCGCCGAGGGCGGACGGCAGTTCGTAGACCCCGGCGCCCAGCAGCGCGGGGATGCCGAGGAAGAAGGCGAGCCTGGTCGCCGCGACCCGGTCCAGCCCGCGCATCAGGCCGATCGAGATGGTGGCGCCGGACCGCGAGACGCCAGGGACGAGCGCCAGGCACTGGGCGAGGCCGATCATGATCGAATCGGTCAGTGTCAGCTCGGACTCGGGCCGGTTCTGGTTGGCGACCCGCTCGGCGTACAGCATCACGCCGCCCCAGATGACCAGGGCGCAAGCGACCACCCAGAGCGACCGCAACGGCCCCTTGATCAGGTCCTTCCCGAGGAACCCGACGATCACGATCGGCAGCGAACCGATGATCACCAGCCAGGCCATCCGGTAATCCGGGTCGGTTCGGCGCGCCGGCGACGATGCCGCGCACCCAGGCCAGGAACAGTCTGGAGATGTCACTCCAGAAGTAGATGAGGACCGCAACGATGGCACCGACCTGGATGACCGCGGTGTAGGCGGTGATCGGCGGATCAGTGATGTCCAGGCCCATCAGGTCCGACGCGATGGTCAGATGCCCAGTCGAGGACACCGGCAGGAACTCGGTCAGCCCTTCGACGATTCCCAGCACGATCGACTGGAAAATATTCACGAGTGCAGTCCTGCAGATCTGTCGGGCGCGGGCAGCGGCTTCAGATGCTAATTCGATCCTGCTGGGTCGGGCCGAAAACGCCGACGTTCACCGATGTGATTCCGGCGTCAGCCAGCTTGACCAGCGCTTTCGCCATGTGAGATGCGTCGCCGAGCAGGCTGGTGCGCAGTCAGGAAATCGGCGGGCACGGCGGCCGCCGCCTCGTCGTACCGGCGCGCGAGGAATAGCCGTTGAATCTCGTCGGCGGCCGTTTTGAAGCCCATCGCCACCGCGATTCCGTGATAGAAATTGCGCCGTCGGCGACCCCATGCCGCCGATGTACAGGGCGGCTTGGGCCGAACTCGATGCGCTGCAGTCGCCGGATCCGGGCCCAGTGCCGCGGCCACCGTGATGGCGTAGTCGATGCCGTCGGGCGCCCGCTCAGCGGCCGGCGCGGCGTCCCGGATCTGAGTCGACCCAGTTGGCGCCGGTTCCGGATCGAAGAACATCGCCGTGCCACCCGTCGGCTATGCGGCCCGTCAACGCCAGGTTCTTCGGGCCGACCGCGGCCAGGTAGATCGGTATCGCACGGCGGTCCGGCGCGATGCCCAGCGTGAGCGACTTACCGGCACCTCCGGCAGCGGCATGTGGAAGTGTCGGCCGTCGTAGCGGACCCGGCGGCGGCCGATGGCCTGCCGGACGATCGCCACGTACTCCTCGGTACGGCCGAGTGGGTCGTCGTACCGGACCCCGTGCCAGCCCTCCGACACCTGCGGGCCGGAGACCCCCAGACCGAGCCGGAACCGGCCGTGCGACAGCGCGTCCAACGTGGCGGCCGTCATCGCGGTCATCGCGGGGGTGCGGGCCGGAATCTGCATCACGGCGGAGCCGATGTCGATGGTGCTGGTGGCGGCGGCGACGGCCGCGAGCACGGTGGGCGCGTCGCTGCCGTATGCCTCCG
Source organism: uncultured Actinomycetota bacterium (assembly GCA_963825975.1). Classification (GTDB taxonomy): domain Bacteria; phylum Actinomycetota; class Actinomycetes; order Mycobacteriales; family Nakamurellaceae; genus Nakamurella. Next base: position 293,203 of record CAWGUZ010000020.1, on the reverse strand, counting down.
CCACCCAGGCGCAGTCGTAGCCCAGCTCTTCGGCCACCCGGGCCAGCTCCAGCGCCTGGTGAATCTGCGGTCCGGTGGTGAAGTACCCCAGGTTCACACCCAGCTTCATCGCCGGCACCCCCGGCTCATCGGTCGGGTCCAGCTGTCGTGCCCCAGCGTCGATTCCGTCACGGGTCGAGTCTGCGATACCGTCCGGCCGGAACGGAACACCGGTGCCGGATCCAACGGAACCGGCACTCCGCGGTCACACCGGCCGCAGGGTTTCTCGAGAGGACCTTCCGCATGCAGCCGCCACCCCGGGCGTTGACGATCGCCGGCTCCGACTCCGGCGGCGGCGCCGGTCTGCAGGCCGACCTGAAGACCTTCCTGACCTGCGGTGTGCACGGGATGTCCGCCGTCACGGCGGTCACAGTGCAGAATTCGCGCGGCGTGACCGGCATCCATGAGATTCCGGCGGCGGTGGTGGCCGCACAGATCGAGTCGGTGGCGTCCGACATCGGGGTGGACGCGCTCAAGACCGGCATGCTCGCCTCGGCGGAGATCATCGCCGCCGTCGCGGAGTCCGTCGCGACGCTGCGCTTGGGCCCGCTGGTGATCGACCCGGTGGCGGCATCGCAACACGGCAATGCGTTACTCCGGCCGGCGGCGCTCGAGGCCCTCACCACACTGCTGTTTCCGCTGGCCACGCTGGTGACGCCCAACCTGGGGGAAGTCAAGCTCCTGACCGGCATCGAGGTGGTGGACCGGGCGGGGATGGCCGCCGCGGCGGAGGCGCTGCACCGAATGGGCCCGCAGTGGGTCCTGGTGAAGGGCGGCCATCTGCCGTCTGGGGACGCGGTCGACCTGCTGTTCGGCGGTTCCGAGTTCGTGGAACTCAGGGCCGCCCGCCATCCGAGTGCGCACACGCATGGTTCCGGCGACACCTTGGCCGCCGCGATCACCGCGGCGCTGGCCACCGGCCACGACATGGTGGCGGCGGTGCGGCTCGGCAAGGAGTTCATCACCGGGGCGGTCGCGGGCTCGTTCCCGCTGGGCGGCGGGTTGGGGCCGGTGGGGCACTTCTGGCGGATCCACGACTGGCCGCCCAGCTGACCGTCAGAACCGCTCAACGTCGGGCGCGTCCGGCGAGCACGAGGACGGTCAGGCGCGTCCGGCGGGCGTGCGGACGGCCCGGTGTCAGGCGCGTCCGGCGAGCGCTGCGTCGGTCTGTGCCAGACGGCCGACGATGTACCGGGTGGCCGCCACGGGATCCGCGGCCTCGGTGATCCAGCGCACCACGACGACCCGCCGCCCGCCGTGTTCGATCACCTGGTCGAGCCGTGCTGCCGAGTCGATGCCGCCGATGGCGAACCAGGGGCGCTCGTCGGCGGCGGTAGCGGCGTGTTCGAGGAGGGCTGTCCCGGCAGCCGGGCGGCCCGGCTTGGTGGGTGTCGGCCAGGTCGGACCGGCGCAGTAGTAGTCGACGCCGGGTTCCAGCCGAGCCGCGTCGAGTTGGCGCGGATCGTGCGTCGAGCGGCCGACGATCATGTCGTCGCCGACGATGCGCCGCGCCACGGGCACCGGAAGATCGTCCTGACCGAGGTGGAGCACATCCGCCCCCGCGGCCACCGCTACGTCGGCCCGATCGTTCACGGCGAAGAGCCGACCGTGCCGGGTCGCGGCGTCGGCCATGACGTCCAGCAACGCCAACTCCTCGCGCGCCTCCAACCCCTTCTCCCGTAATTGCACGATGTCGACGCCCGCGCCCAGCACGGCGTCGAGGAACTCGGCGAAGTCTCCGGTTCGTCGTCGGGAGTCGGTGCACAGGTACAGGCGGGCGGCGCTGAGCGCGGCGCGGTGGTCGGACACGGCAGCACCCTATTACAGTGGGCTGGAATTCACGGGAGCTCGGTGGTGACCGGGCTGAGAGGGCTGCTGCGAGCAGCCGACCGTCCGACCTGATCCGGGTAATGCCGGCGCAGGAAGCTGGTGGACCTCGGCGTGCTCGCACTGACACGAGGGGTTCCACATGGGCGGTCCCGACGTGCTGATCGTGGGCGCGGGTGTGATCGGCGCGAGCATCGGATGGCGATGTGCGCAGCGCGGCATGCGCGTCACCCTCGTCGACCCCGCTGCGGGCTCCGGCGCCACGTGGACCGCCGCCGGGATGTTGGCCCCGGTCACCGAACTGCACTACGGCGAGTCGGCGCTGCTCGCCCTCAACCTGGCCTCGGCGGCGATGTACCCGGCCTTCGCGGCGGAACTCGAGGAGGCCGCAGGTCGGCCGGTCGGGTATCGCGCCACCGGGACGCTGGTCGTCGCGTGGGACGCCGCCGACCTGGCCGGGCTGCGTGATCTCGCCGCCTTCGCCGGGTCGCTGGACTGCCCGATGGAGGTGCTGACTGGTTCCGAGATTCGCCGCCGGATGCCGCTCCTGGCGCCGGGTCTACCCGGCGGCCTGCACGCCCCCGACGACCATCAAGTCGACAACCGGTTGTTGCACGGCGCGCTGTTGACGGCTCTCGGCCGGTCGGGGGGACGGGTGATTCCCGGATCGGTCAGTGCAGTGCGGATCGGCGCCGGGGGTGTGACGGGCGTCGAGCTGAGCGGTGGTGACGTTGTGTCCGCAGGCGTGGTGGTCATCGCCGCCGGTGCCTGGTCCGGGCGGATCTCCGGGCTGCCCGCCGATCGGATCCCGCCGGTGCGACCGGTCAAGGGACAGACGCTTCGGTTGCGACTGCCCGCCGGAGAGGTGCTGACCCATATCCTGCGTGGCACGGTGCGCGGGTCGCCGGTCTACCTGGTCCCGCGCGCGGACGGCGAACTCGTGGTCGGTGCGACCAGCGAGGAGGCGGGTTTCGACCTGACCAGCCGGGCGGGCGGGGTGTACGAGTTGCTCCGGGACGCGCAGTCTTTGCTGCCCGTCGTCGCCGAGGCGGAGCTGGTGGAGGTCAGCACCAGCGTCCGGCCCGGCACCCCGGACAACGCCCCGATGATCGGGACCGGCGGGATTCCGGGGCTGGTCGTCGCGACCGGTCACTACCGCAACGGGATTCTGCTGACACCCGTCACGAGCGCGGCGATCGCAACCCTGCTCGATGACGGCGTCCTGCCCGATGTGGTGCGACCCTTCGCGCCTGATCGGTTCGCCGCTGCTCTTCGCACCCTCCCCCGCCGCGCCGGTAGCTCCGGCACCCAACCCAATGCCCGACCACAAGCCCACCCTCAGGCCGAACCCGACAGGGTCGTCACATCGGAGGCATTCGCATGACCTTGATCGTCAACGGCGCACCGACGGTGGTGCCGGATTCGCTCACCCTCGGCGCGTTCATGTCCGGGACAGTGGTGGCCCGGAGCGGTTCGACCCGCGGGAAGGCGGCGGCCGTCGACGGCGATGTGATCCCCCGTTCGACCTGGGATCTGTACCCGCTGCGCGACGGTCAGACCGTCGAAGTGATCTCGGCGATGCAGGGTGGCTGACGTGGACGGCGCCGGGGTGCATGGTGACGGGCTTAGGGGTGACGGGCCGGAGGGTGCCGGTACGGAGGGTGCCGGTGCCGAGGTCGGGGACGCGTTCGTCATCGCCGGGGTGGAGCTCTCGTCTCGGCTGCTGCTGGGAACCGGCGGCGCACCCAGCATGCAAGTGGTCGAGGAGACTATCGCGGCGTCCGGCACCGCGCTGTGCACGGTGTCGATGCGGCGGAACGACGCCGGCACCAGTGGCTCGCTGATCGACGTGCTGGACCGCCGGGGCGTCCGCATCCTGCCGAACACGGCTGGTTGCCGAACCGCGCGGGAGGCCGTGCTCACCGCGCAGCTGGGGCGCGAGGCGCTGGAGACGAACTGGGTCAAACTCGAGGTCACCGCCGACGAGCGGACCCTGCTGCCGGATCCCTTCGAGCTGCTGGAGGCCGCGGAACAGCTGATCGCGGCCGGCTTCGTCGTGCTGCCCTACACGAATGACGATCCGATCCTCGCCCGGCGATTACAGCAGGCGGGATGCGCGGCGGTGATGCCGCTCGGCTCCCCCATCGGCAGTGGGCTGGGCGTCCGGAATCCGCACAACATCGAGCTGATCGTGGCGGAGGCGCTGGTGCCGGTGATCCTCGACGCGGGGATCGGTACGGCCTCGGACGCGGCCCTGGCGATGGAGTTGGGGTGTGATGCCGTACTGCTGGCCTCGGCGGTGACCCGCGCGCAGGAACCCGCGCTGATGGCCGCCGCGATGGCGCACGCGGTGATCGCCGGTCGGCAGGCCCGGCGGGCGGGCCGGATCCCCCGCCGCTTCCACGCCCGCGCGTCATCGCCGGTGGTGGGAATGGCAGTGCTGTAAGTCACGGGCGGGTGTGTCACACTTGCCAGCGTTGTGACCCGCGGGAGCTCGGAGTACCGGGCTGAGAGGGGGGCTCGTCAGCCCCCGACCGCTGAACCTGATCCGGGTAATGCCGGCGCAGGGAGGAGTCTCCCTTCAGCGTCAGCTTTGCCCAACCCGTCCTAACGGAAGGCGTTGGAATGCAATCCCAGCAAGCCCAGCAGTCCCAGCAGGAAGAGCCCGTCGGCAGCAGGCGCAAGGTCTACGTCCAGGGCTCGCGCCCGGACATCCAGGTGCCGTTCAGTGAGATCGGGCTGACCGACGGTCACGCACCGGTAAGGCTGTATGACACCTCCGGACCGTCGGCGGATCCCGAGGTGGGTCTGATCCCGATGCGGTCCGGTTGGATCGCCGAGCGCGCCGATGTCGAGGAGGTCCCCGCAGCGGGATCGGCGAACCTCGGCCGGACCGTGCTGCGGGCGAAGGCGGGGCGGACGGTCACCCAGCTCGCGTACGCGCGGGCCGGCCGGATCACCCCGGAGATGGAGTTCGTGGCGCTTCGCGAAGAGGTCGACCCGGAGGTCGTCCGGGAAGAGATCGCCGCTGGTCGGGCCATTCTGCCGAACAACATCAATCACCCGGAATCGGAACCGATGATCATCGGCGAGCGGTTCCTGGTGAAGATCAACGCGAACATCGGCACCTCCGCGGTGACGTCCTCGATCGCCGAGGAGGTCGACAAGCTCACCTGGGCTTGCAAGTGGGGCGCGGACACCGTGATGGACCTGTCCACCGGGAAGCACATTCACCGCACCCGCGAGGGCATCATGCGCAACTCACCGGTGCCGATCGGCACCGTGCCGCTGTATCAGGCGCTGGAGAAGGTGAACGGCGACCCGCAGCTGCTGACCTGGGAGATCTACCGCGACACCGTCATCGAACAGGCCGAGCAGGGCGTGGACTACATGACCGTGCATGCAGGCGTGCTGCTGCGCTACATCCCGCTCACCGTCGAGCGAGTCACCGGGATCGTGTCGCGTGGCGGTTCGATCATGGCCGCCTGGTCGCTGGCCCGACACGAGGAGAACTTCCTGTACACCCGGTTCCGCGAACTGTGCGAGATCTTCGCCGCCTACGACATCGCCTTCTCGCTCGGCGACGGGCTGCGGCCGGGCAGCATCGCCGACGCCAATGACGAGGCTCAGTTCGCCGAGCTGGCGACTCAGGGTGAGCTCACGAAGATCGCCTGGGAGTACGACGTGCAGGTGATGAACGAAGGCCCCGGTCACGTGCCGATGCACAAGATCAAGGAGAACGTCGACAAGCAGAAGGAGTGGTGCGGAAACGCGCCGTTCTACACCCTCGGGCCGCTGACCACCGACATCGCGCCGGCCTACGACCACATCACCTCGGCGATCGGCGCCGCCATGATCGGCATGTTCGGCACCGCGATGCTGTGTTACGTCACGCCCAAGGAGCACCTCGGACTGCCGAACAAGGAGGACGTGAAGGCGGGCGTCATCGCCTACAAGATCGCCGCCCACGCCGCCGACCTGGCCAAGGGTCACCCCACCGCGCAGGCCTGGGACGACGCCCTGTCCAAGGCTCGATTCGACTTCCGGTGGGAGGACCAGTTCAACCTGTCCATCGACCCCGAGACCGCCCGGTCGTATCACGACGAGACGCTACCCGCGGCGCCCGCCAAGACTGCGCACTTCTGCTCGATGTGCGGGCCGAAGTTCTGCTCGATGAAGATCTCGCACGAGTTGAAGGACATGGCCGCCGCGCAGGCAGCGGGGATGGACGCGAAGAGCGCCGAGTTCGTCGAGGCCGGGTCGCGGATTTATCTACCACTGAGCTGACGTCAGTAGGGTCCGGATTGTGCGTCGGGGTTCCAGAACTGGCACCCCGGCGTCCGGTCCCCGGAGCGGGCAACCCCTAGGCTGACCCGGTGGATGGGCTGACCGCGTTGCGTCGAATCGCATTCCTCCTCGAACGCACCCTGGCACCCACCTACCGGGTCAAAGCCTTCCGGACCGCGGCGCTGGCCATTGCCACCCTCCCCGCCGACGAACTGGCAGCCCGGATCGCCGCGCACACGCTGATCGATCTACCCGGGGTCGGGCCGAAGACGGCGGCTGTGGTCGAACAGGCCTCGGCCGGTGTGGTGCCCGACTATCTGGCGGATCTGGAGCGGGATTACGCGCCGTTGGCAGTGGGCGGCACCGAGATCCGGGCGGCGCTGCGGGGCGACCTGCACTCGCACAGCGACTGGAGCGACGGCGGCAGCCCCATCGAGGAGATGGCCGTCACCGCGCTCGAACTGGGGCACGACTACCTCGCGCTGACCGACCACTCGCCTCGGCTGAAGGTGGCCAACGGGCTGTCGGTGGCGCGGTTGGAGAGGCAGCTCCGGCTGGTCGCCGCGATGAACCGGCAGCTCGGCGACTTCCGACTGCTCAGCGGCATCGAATGCGACATCAACGAGGACGGCACGCTCGACCAGACCGACGACCTGCTCGGCCGGGTGGACGTGGTCGTCGCGTCGGTGCACTCCAAGCTCCGTGCCGATTCCGCGACCATGACGAAGCGAATGCTGGCCGCGATCGCGAATCCGTACACCGACGTGTTGGGTCACTGCACCGGTCGGTTGGTCACCGGTGGTCGCGGCACCCGGCCGCCAAGTGCCTTCGACGCGAAGGCTGTGTTCCGGGCCTGCGCCGAGCGCGGCGTGGCGGTGGAGATCAACAGTCGGCCGGAACGCCTGGACCCGCCGCGGATATTACTGAAGCAGGCCGTCGCGGCAGGCTGCCTGTTCAGCATCGACACCGACGCGCATGCGCCCGGGCAGCTCGACTTTCAGGCCTACGGCTGCGCCCGCGCGCAGGAGTGCGGGGTGCCCGTTGAGCGCGTAGTCAACAGCTGGTCGCTGGACCGGCTGTTGGACTGGACGACGCGGGCGCGCTGACGAACGCCCCGGGCTGGTGACGAGCCCCATTTCCCAGGCGATGGCGCATAACTCAGCCGCCCTGTGCGTAACTACCGAAGCGCGTTTACCTTGGCACGGGAGGGTGACTGCGCGGACGGCATGAGCGTGCATGACCTACCGTCGCGCAGTCGATTCCGATCATCGCAGTCCCCTCGCTGCGATTTTCGCTGCAGGGTCATTGTCGGTGCTGCTTCGTATCATTGTAAGTATGAGCAGAGCCGGGTTTCTACACACTCGACGAGGCGATGCGCCTGGTCGAGAATGCGATGGAAGCCGTGTCCGGTCTGGTAGCCGGGGAACGCTGGAAGTTGAACGGCGACGAATTGTTGGAACTTTCTCTCGGTGTGGAGAAATTGGGCCGCAAAACGTGGGCGGCGCAGGTGCAGTTGACCGACGAGCTGGATCAGCAGGGTGTCGCGACCGCCCGGTCGGTGTCCTCGACGGCGGCGCTCCTCCGCGAGACGTTGCGGGTCTCCCCCGGTGAGGCGTCCGCCCGGGTGAACGCGGCCCGCGCGACCCAACCGCAGGACCTGCCGTCCGGTGGGGAGCGACCCGCGCAGCGGCCGATCCTGGGTGGCGCGATCGACTCCGGGACGGTGTCGGTCGATCACGTCCGCACCATCGTGTCGACCCTGCGGCGGTTGCCGGACGCACTCCCGGCCGAGGTGGTGTCGGAGGCGGAGCGGGTGTTGGTGGAGCACGCGCTGATCCAGGATCCGGAGCAGTTGAAGAAGCTCGCCCGGCACTTGGAGTGCGTGTTGGACCCGGACGGGACCCCGCCCGACGACGCCGCGGCCCGGTCGAAGATGGAACTCACAATCGGATCCCGCAGCGCCACCACCGGTCTGACCGGGATCCACGGATATTTGAACGACCTGGGTGTCGCCGCGCTGCGGGCGGTGATCGACCCGCTCGCCGCGCCGAAACCCGCGGTCGACGGTTCGAAGGACCCCCGCCCGGCCGCGACCCGGCGGGCCCACGCCCTCGTCGAGGTGTTGGAGTACGTACTGCGCATTGGCGGGAACGCCGAGAACCCGCTCCCGGAGACCGCGGGGGTCAGGCCGCACATCACCGTCACCCTGGACTGGGACATCCTCAGGCAACAGGCACGCGGCGCGGTCCTGGACGACGGGCACCGGCTCTCCCCCGCCGACACCCGCCGCCTGCTCTGCGACGCCGGCGTCATCCCCGCCGTGTTGGGCGGCGCCGGCGAGGTCCTGGACCTGGGCAGGTCATCCCGCACGTTCAGCACCGCGATCCGGCGGGCGATCACCATCCGGGATCGGGGATGTTCCTTCCCCGGCTGTACCAGACCACCGAATTGGTGTGATGCGCATCATTTGAAATGGTGGGCGCGGGACCTCGGCGAGACCAGTTACCAGAATGGCACCTTGTTGTGCTCTTTCCACCACACGGAAATCCACCGAGGTGACTGGCGAATACAACCCGGGCCCGACGGTGTACCGGAATTCGTGCCACCGAAATGGTTGGATCCTGCCCAGAAACCCAGACGCAACGATGTGCACCACATCGGCCCACCGGCGATCACGGACGAATAGAGCTGCGCAAAAATTCGGCGATCCGCCACGGCGGCACAGTCGAATTGTTCGACGTCGCCCACCACAATGCCCCACGCACTCCAGGACGCCCGCGCATTCGGACGTCGCCTCTACCCTCGATCGTGATGAGCTCCGAAACTCGCACCCTAAGCGCTTCGCCTTTGCGTCTTCTCGGAGCTTTGCTCGCCCCGCTCACCCGGGGGGGTGGAAGGCGAAACTCAATGGCGGATCGATCCAGGTGAAGAATTTGCCGCCCCTCGCCCAAACCAGCGCAAGATCTCCTCGCCGGCCAACACCCCGACCTGCTCGGTAACGGTCACCCCGGGATGCGACCAGCCCAGCTCGGCCAACTCGCCGTGGGCGGGTCGAATCCCGGCGTCGGCGAACTGCAGCATCTCGGCGTCGAGCCGGCCGTCGCCCGCGGCCAATACCCGCGTGGTGCCGACCCGGCGCGCGACCTCCTCGATCGCGGCGGCTTTGCGCAGCGCGAGCGGGGTGGAGTAGACCTTGCGGCCCTGCACCGACAGCAGCCAGCCGCGCTCCTCGCACCAGCCGCCCCAGTCGGCGAGGAACCCGGCCGGCACCAGTGCCAGATCCACCACCAGGTAGCAGAACAGGTCGTCGGCGGTCCGGCGTTTGAGCACCCAGTCGCCTCCGGCCCGGACAGTGAGTTCCTGTACCACCTCAGCGAGCGAGCAGCCGGACTCACTGATGCGACTGGCCAGACTGGTCCGCCAGTCCAGGTCGGGCACACCGTCGACCAGTAGGTTTCCGCCGTTGCTGGTGACGGCATAGCCGGGCGACGACCCCGGCCGCGACGGTGCGAGCGGGAGTCGCACCCGCTGGAACTGCTCCACCGTCCGGGTGGTGCACGGCACGAACACGTCTGCCGCCGACAGCGCGGTCAACAGCTCCGCCGCAGCCAACGTCATGAAAGAGATGGGCCGCCCGTCGAGCACCTCCACCGAACGCAGCACCGGGGCTGCGGCGTCGGGCATGGAGAACCGAAGGGCCCGGCTGGAGTAGATCAACGTCTGGTCCAGGTCGCAGGCGAGCAGGTGAGTCATTGCACCTCCCCGGCCGTACGCAGACTTGCCGGGTCTGCGCCGTCGGCCCGTGCCAAGTCCTCGATCAGGCCGACGCACGCGTACGCCAGATCGGGGTCGACCTCGACCGGTACCCCTCGTTGAGCGGCGAGCAGCCGGATGTGTCGGTGATCGGGATTGTCCGGGTCACGGACCAGCACCCGAGACGGGGTTCGCCGCAACAGCACTCTGGTCGTCTCGCCGATTCCGGGTTTGATCAGGTTGACCGACGGCAGGTCGAAGCGCCGACGCAGTTGTTCGACCCCCGCCCAACCGGACCAGGTCGGCGTCCGATCCGACGCCAGGAGCGCCGGTAGTTGTTCGGCAACGGACGCGGCGACCGCGGGGAACCGGTCGCTGACCGCGTCCAACAACTCGACGGACCGGTCCGCCGGGGCCAAGTCCCGGTAGAACTTGGCACCGTGGAAGTCACCCGGCCCGATGTAGGCGTCATTCAGCACGGTGCGGGACACCAACCCGGAAACCGTTGAGTTCAGACACGCCGAGGCGATCAGGAAGTCGTCGCGGGTGCCGAAGGTGGAGACGCAACATCCCGGGTCGGCCAGCACCGCGAGGTCCGCGTCGAACGCGGGCCCGCCACCGTCCGCGACCTGCGCGACGGCCGCGCGAAGCTCCGCTGCGATCGCGCCCTTGCCGGTCCAGCCGTCGACGAACACGACCGACGACGGCCGGTGATGCCGCGCGAGGTAGTCCAGCGCGACCCGATCGATGCCCCGGCCGCGCACGATCGACACGGCGTAATGCGGCACCTCCAGCCCGCGGGACCACTGCGCCCAGCGGCGCATGAGTATTCCCACCGGTGTTCCCGCTCTGGCCAACGACACCAACACGGGTTCGGACGTTCGTTCGGCGAGCACCAGTTCGGTGACCAGCCCGACGGCGGTCGCCAACCTGTCGGCGCTCTCGGCCAGCACCGCCGTGAAGAGGTCCTGATACTCCCGGTCGGGTTGAAACTCGATCGGCAGCGACTCCGCGTAGTGCGCGGTGCCCGATTGGATGGCGCGTTCCCGGACCGCGACCTCGGATTCGAGCTGCACCGCGGACAGGTCGGTGAGTAGCCAGCTGACTTCGTCGGCGGCGTAGGACCCGAACGCCGGTCCGGTCAGCGGCACGGCAGTCACGATCGACCTGCCCGCACGGCTGCGTCCGTGCGGCCGACGACGGCGACCAGCACCGGCGGCCCCACACCGGCGAGCGCCGCCACCAGACCGCGTTCCTCGATCAGAGCCGGGGTGTCGATGGGCGGGTCGCAGATGAGGACGAGGACATCGGCCTCGCTCTCCGAATTGGCATCGCCCCGAGCTGCGGTGCCCCCAGCCGCGGCGCCTCCAGCTGCGTCGCTGCGATCTGTGTCGCTGCGACTCTGTGTCGCCCGCTAGGTGGTCGCTGCAGCTGAAGCACGCGTTGTAGAGGTAACGGGGGTGATCGTCGCCCGCCGGGTCGCCGAACTGCAGAGCTCGACGAATCGGGTACCCGTCCGCCGACTCCGAATGCACCGGGGACCGGGTGGTGGTCTGGAAGCGCACCAGCAGCTTCGGGTCGGCGGCGATCGCATCGGCGAGCCGCAGCGGAAGGTACATGAACTCCTCGGTCCCGACCACGAGCACCCGGCGTGCCCCCGGTGGTAGCGCCGCCCGCAGCGCAGCCCGCAGCACCGCGGCGGCGGTGGCGACGGCGGTGTCGAAAACACCCGCCTCCACGTCGGTGATTCCGTGGCGACCACCGTCGGGCAGTGACGCCGGCCAGGGCAGCCGGACGTGTTCGACGGAACCTTTCGGCACCTGAGCCGACCCGGGGTCGGCGGTCGCAGTCCCGGCAATCGGAGCGGCCCGGTTGACGTACGCGAGCGCCGACGCGGCCAGCTCAGCGGGGAGTTCGACTCCCCCTTGCACGATCGACACCACAGACACCTCACTGCCCAGCTCAGCGGCGAAGGCTCGCAACTGCTCGGCGTCCTCCGCGCTGCGAAGGTCGACGAGGGCGGCGAGCACGTAGCGGCCGCGGGGTCGGCGCCGATGCAGCGCGGTGATGGCGGCCATCGCAGTGCGCCCGGTGGACAGCTCGTCGTCGACCAGCACCAACACCTCGCCCCGGTCGATCAGCGCCGACGGGTGCGGTTGCAGCTGATGCGTCGTCGCGTGCGAGTGACCCTCCTCGAAGCCCCCCACTACGGGTAGCCCCGGCACGGGGCGTCGGGTGGAATGCAGATACAGCCCGGCGCCGAGTGCTTCGGCGACACAGTGACCTAGTCCGGTCGCAGTCTCGGCGAAACCGAGGACCTGCAGGTCGGGGTGGGCTGCGGCGCGCTCAGTGAGACGACCTACTCGCTCCGGATCGCCGTCGCGGAGGGCGGTGCCGGCAGCCCGCAAGGCCTCCGACGGTGCATCATCGTCGGCGTCGAGGTGGTGCGCCACCAGGAGGCCGAGTAGGTGGCCGGTCCCGCGAATCAGGGCCGGATCGGCGGGAACGTGTTTACCCAGTACGCGTGACACCAGGAGGTGTGCCCGGCGGGGGTTACGACGGAGGGCCAACCCGATCAGATCGGACAGCTCCCAACCCACCGCGGACCCGGTGGTGCGCATCTCGACACCGAAGGTGCGGCGCACCCACTCGTCAGCGCCACGATTAGACGGCTCGCGGGCCGTCATGTTCCCGCCAACGCGGCCAGCAGATCCACGAACGAGGTGTCCGGTGACGCCACTCCGAACGCCTGCGCCCGCTGCATCACCTGCTCCGCCCAATACCGGTGTGGACGTGCCTCGTTCATCTTGTCCTTGTAGCCGGACGCTCGGACACCGGTGCCCAACTGGAGGATGTCGGCGGCGTCGCTGTACTCCTCGAACGACACCACCGACAGTGCGTGTATGGGCGCCGCGTGTGTCGGATGAATCACCGTCTTTCCGGTGAGCCCATTCGCCCGGTCCAGCACCACTTCACGGATCAAATCGTCGAATTCGCGGGTGATCAGACGGTGTCTCAACGCCTCTTCGTGAGATTCGACGAAAGGAGTCATGCGTAACAATGGCCGGAACAATCTTTCGTGATGCGAGAAATACTCCCAGACCGGGCCGCTGATGGCGTAGTTTTCCGGGCCCTGCCGGCCCAGCTGATTAACGGTGTCGGAAATCAAGTCGGCCACCACTCGGACGTCGTAGATGCTCATGTCGCGATCGCGGCGAATTCCGAAGAGACCACACAGATCCGTCGTTCCGAGCCGCACCGCCAAGATCAGATCGTGAAACTCCGCCAGTACGTCACGGATGCGACCCAGACTCGCCACGCGGCGTTCCTGATAGATGACATCAGCGGTTTCCAACACCGGCATCGCCAGCAGTCGGCGACCGAGCGTCACACCGCTCGACCGGATCGCCGCGAGTGACTCCGCACCCCTGAGGGGCGAGAACTTCGGCAGCACGAAACCGCACAGCGCCGCGGCAGACGCCGGGTCGAGACCGGCGGTGATCTGCCGGATGTGGTCGTCGTGACGAACCCGGATGAAGAGCAACACCGGGGGCGTGCTCGCATTGTCGCTGGTCAGAGTCTCGTGACCAGCTTCCGGCCTCGCCGAGCTGCGCACCGACAAACCGCGCACGCAGTCGATCACGCCGGCGACGGCGCGATCGACCAGACCGTCATCGACGGCGTCCTCCAGGTCGAGCACCACCGCCCGAACGCCCAGCAGGGCAACCTTGTCGACGGCCTCGATGAGGTCGGATCGCGAACCCGGCATGTACAGCGTCGCGCCGAGCGCCCGGGACAGCAGTCGGATGTCGGAATCAGTGTCGAAATCGGCCGGTTCGTGCGCGAAGAGGCGCGACCGAACCTCAGGTGTCAGTTGATCGAAATGACGCACAGTCCACTTTCTTCTGCCGGGTGTCGGCGGTCCGGAAATCCTGTCGATGTCATGTGAGAATCCGCCGCACCGGACGGCGTTGGTAGGGTGGAACCAGTCGACGGGGCACCCGCCCCGACGAGCGGACAATCAGATTCGGAGCACGAACATGGCTTTCTGGGACCAGCTCAAGTCCAAGACCAGTGAGATGAGCTCACAATTGCAGACCAAGGCCGGTCAGTTCAAGAACAAGGAGTTCGCCAACGGCTCGATGGCGATGTGCGCGCTGATCGCCGCCGCGGACGGCAGCATCGACCCGAACGAGCGGCGCAAGACGGCCGCGCTGATCTCGAATAACGATATCCTGTCGATCTTTCCGGCGGATGAACTCCGCACGAAATTCGATTGGTACTGCGGGAAGCTGGAGAAGGACTTCGACTTCGGGAAGGTCGAGGCGATCGCGACCATCGGCAAGTTGAAGTCGAAGCCCGAACAGGCCCGAGCGGTGATCCAGATCGGCATCATCATCGGCGGCGCCGACGGCAACTTCGACTCGCACGAGCGCGCTGCGGTCAAGGATGCCTGCTTCGCGGTGGGCATCGCCCCCACCGAATTCGACCTCTGACCTCTCCGCAGGGGAATTCGAGGCCCGGGCCGGGATCGCCGGCCCGGGCTTCGTCGCGCCCGCGGAGACAGTGCCCGCGGAGACAGTGCCCGCGGGAGACGTTGCCCGCGGAGGGGCGCCGCACCAGACGAGGCGCAGCCGCTACTTGCTACCCGGTGCCCAGCTCAATCCCCAGCCGTACGCCTCGTCCAGCTTCTTCTGGCTGCCGTTGATGTACTGGACCTCCCGGCGGACGGTGAGCTCACCGCCGCGGTTCTCCAACAACGCGATCCCGCAGACTCGCGCGTTGCTGCCCTCACCGTCGAGCTTGACCTCGATCTCCGGTCCTGAGGTCGGATAGAGGGTGACGACCCCGTTCGCCTCGGCCCACTTGGTGGCGCCCTGGTAGATCATCGCGAAGATCAGGATCCGCTTGAACCGGTTGGGCTGCTCCAGATTGATCAGCAGATTCTCGCCACCGACGGACGCCCCGCTGCGGTCGTCGCCGTCCAAGAGAATGAAAGGCGCACGCTGCAGATTGCCGAACTGCTTGCCGAGCGCCTGGATGCCGCCCTTGGATCCGTCGGCGAGCTCGTACAGGCACCCCAGGTCCAGGTCGATCGAGTCGGTACCCGCCAGTTTGGCCATGAAGCCCTTACCGGGTGCCCGCGAGGTCCAATTCAAATTGACCCGCATGACGCCCTGGCTCACGCCGCCCTTGGTCAAGCTGACGCTGGGTGCGTTCTTGGTCAGCGTGACCTTGCTGAGCGAGACGCCGCCGCGGCCGGAACTGGCCGGCGCGGCCGATCCCGCGCCTGCCGCCGGCGTAGTCGGTGCCGGTGCCGGCGGGGCAGCCGGGGGCGCCGGGGGTGCCGCGGGGGTGGAACGATCCCGCTTCGTGTAGTCGATCGCCATTGATCCAGCCTTCCTACCGGGTGGACGGTTCGAGCGTGCCGGCGGCCTCGGCAGCGGCATGCCGCCGGTTCCGCATGATGCTGGTGATGAACGCGGCGCCGATGAAGGCGACGCCGAGCAGTCCGGTGATGATCTCGTTGATGTGCACCCCGATCGAGACGAACAGGATGACGGCGAGTGCCCCGATGGCCCAGTGCGCTCCGTGCTCGAGATACACGTAGTCCTGCAGGGTGCCCTTCCGCACGAAGAAGATCGTGAGCGACCGGACGTACATGGCGCCGATCAGGCCGAGGCCCAACGCGATGATGATCGGGTCGGAGGTGATCGCGAACGCGCCGATGACTCCGTCGAACGAGAACGACGCGTCCAACACCTCGAGGTAGAGGAACAGGAAGAACGCGGCTTTCCCGGACGCCTTGGCGAGTTGGGTCGGGCCCCGACGGGACTTGGCGCCGGCGGCGGCCGGGTCGGCGGGAGTCATCACCTCACCGTCCTCGTCGATCTGCTCGGGCACGTGGAACAGCGAACCGAGACCGTTGACCGCGAGGTAGGTGATCAGGCCGAGCATGCCCGACAGCAGCACCACACCGGGATTCTCGGCGAGGAACTCGGCGGCCAGGATGAGCCCGATCACCGCGACGATGACCGACAGCTGGTCGAGCTTGCCGATCCGGGCCAGCGGCTTCTCGATGACGCTCAGCCAGGTGATGTCACGGTCCTCGAAGATGTAGTCGAGGAACAGCATCAGCAGGAACATCCCGCCGAATGCGGCGATCTGCGGATGGGCGGCGGTGAGCAGGGCGGCGTAGCTGGTCGGATCTTCGATCGGTCGCTGTTCCATCGCCAGCTTGATCGCCTCGATCGGCCCCAGCCCGGCTGTGATCTCGACGATGAGCAGCGGGAACACCAGGCGCATGCCGAAGACGGCGATGACGATGCCCACGGTCAGGAAGATCTTCTGCCAGAACTCGTTCATCCGTTGCAGGATCGACGCGTTGACCACCGCATTGTCGAAGGACAGCGACACCTCGAGAATGCCGAGGATCACGCAGAGGAACAGCGCCGTCCAACCGCCGTACAGCAGGGCGATCACCAACGAGACGGCGGTGACCCCGTAAGACCAGCCGAATACTTTCAACACTGCGGGGGAGCCCTTCAGTCGAAATTCGTCACGAGCGGGTGCTCGGCCGCGAGCCGTTGCCGGGCCGGAGCCGTTCACCGATTCGACGGTAGTCGTTGACTCTCACCGGATGATGCACCGGCGAGGTGCGGGAGAAGTGAGTTTAATTGCGCTTGACCATCTGCTCCCGTGGTGACAACGAGCGAAACGCGGCAGAGTTCCCGGCCGGGCGGTGCCCAGTAGTGTGACGTGCGATGGCCGGTCGTTGGTTCGGGCGCAGCCGCGCTAGCCCACAGGAGCGAGCGGCGTTGGTGGCGGCGCGCGACCGTGCGGTCGCCGCCTTCCTCGACTTGGACACCAGGCAGCGGTACATCGCCGACGCCGTCGCCGCGGTCCGCACTCTCGAACCGGCATCCCGCGTCCCCGCCCGCTGGGAGCACGTCGCCGGGACCTGCTTCGACGCGACCAGCCATTACTTGGCGACGAGTACCCGCTTCGAGTTGGAGGACAGCGCGGGCAACCCGCTGCAGACCCCGGCGCAGCCGGCCGTGGCGGAGTTCCACCGTGCGCAGACGGTGTTGGCGACGGCCGCCGCCGAGGTGGATCGCTTCTACGACGAATTCCGGACCGAGCTGGACTCGGCGCGGTCGGCGTTGGCGGCGACACCGCGCATCGCGCAGCAGGCCGTAGACGGGGCGAACTCGATCCGCGCCGTCATCGACTCGAAACCCACAGTAACGGGCTACCCCTCGGTCCGCGCGCTGGCCGGCGAGCTGAACACGGTGACCGCCGCTCTCGACGGAGCGCTGGCGGCGAACGATCCGCGCGGCGTGCGGGCGGCGGCGACCCGAATTCACGAGCTGGCCGGCCGGGCCCCCGATGTGGTGGCGAGCGCACTGGATGCAGGGCGGCGGGCGTCCGCCGGGGTCGCCAGCGTACGAACCAGAATCGACGCGGTGCAGCGTCGCATCGAGGAGCTGCCCGCAGTTCGTTCGGCATTGTTGCGTGAGTTCAGCGAACCCAACTCGGCGGACCTGGTGGGTAATCCGGCGCGGGCCGCCGCCGAGTTGGAGGCCGGTCGAGACCTCTGGCGGCGAGCCTCCGAGGCGCTTCGCACCGCGACACCGGAAGACGCGCTCGGCCTGATCAGTGACGCGCGGGCCCGGCTCGCCGCCGCCACCGAAGCCGCCGAACAGCTCGGCGACCGACTGACGGCGCTCCGCGAAGCGCGAGACAGTCCGGGTGCGGCGGAGGGCCGCACGCGGTTCCGGATCCGCGACGCCCAGTTGCTGGTGGTCGACCGGGGTCTGACCGGTCAGTGGGGGTCGGTGCTGGACGCCCAATCGCGTCGGGTCGAGGTGGCGGCAGCGGGGCTGCAGGGGGTTCATCCGAACTTTCACGCCTACCTGCGGGAGTTGCAGGCCGTCGAGGAATTCGTGAAAGGCGTCGTGGAGCGCATCCGCCGCGACGCCGACTCGACCTCCAGCCGGGAGCAGGCACCGTCTGGGTCTGCTCAGGGTGGGTCACCCCGGGGTCGGTCACAGCAGGGACGGTCACCGTAGGGTGGACGCCGAACGAGTTTGCCGCGTCATTACCCGAGAACTTTTTCGCCGCGGCGCTCGTTGAAGGTTTCGACGACGAACCGTGAGCGCGGGGCGGGATCGCCGTCTTCGCAGTAACTCGCAGTTGTAGATCAGTGCCAGATCAGTCCCGCACAGGCCCTAGGGCCGACGACAGAGCCGGTTGGTTCGAAGAGGAGAACACAGCATGAGCGTGAGTTTGACCAAGGGTGGCAACGTCTCACTGACCAAGCAGGCACCGAACCTCACCAAGGTTCAGGTAGGGCTCGGTTGGGACATCCGCACCACCACCGGGGCGGACTTCGACCTCGACGCCAGCGCCCTCGGCCTGGACACCAACAAGAAGATCCTGAACGACCAGTTCTTCGTCTTCTTCAACAACCTGCGTTCACCTGACGGCTCGATCGAGCACACCGGTGACAACCTCACCGGCGAGGGCGAGGGCGACGACGAGATGGTCAAGGTCGACCTGGTCGCCGTACCCCAGGAGATCACCTCCATCGTCTTCCCGGTCTCCATCTACGACGCCGAATCCCGCGGCCAGAGCTTCGGCCAGGTGCGCAACGCCTTCATCCGCGTCGTCGACGGTGCCACCGGCACCGAACTCGCCCGCTACGACCTGTCCGAGGACGCCTCCACCGAGACGGCGATGGTCTTCGGCGAGCTGTACCGCAACGGCGCCGAGTGGAAGTTCCGGGCCATCGGCCAGGGCTACGCCTCGGGCCTGGCCGGTATCGCCCGTGACTACGGGGTGAACCTCTAGGTGGCGATCAACCTGACCAAGGGTCAGACGGTGTCGCTCACCAAGAAGGGCGGCGGCACCCTGACCCGGGTCAACCTGGTGTTGAGCTGGGAGGGCCTGAGCAAGAAGGGCTTCTTCGGTACCAAGAAGGTCTCCGTCGATCTGGACGCGAGCTGCCTGATCTTCGACGCCCGGAAGAACCTGATCGACCAGGTCTGGTTCCAGCAGTTGCAGAGCGTCGACGGCGCGGTGCTGCACACCGGCGACGATCGGACGGGTGGCGGCGGCGAGACGATTCGGGTCGACCTCGTCGGGTTGCCCGCCGCCGCCCACACACTGGCGTTCACCGTCAACTCCTTTCTGGGGCAGGCGTTCACTCAGATCGAGAACGCCACCGTGGAATTGTTCGACGCCACGTCCAACACGCCGCTCGCGTCGTACACACTCGCCGGGTCGGGCAGCCACACCGCGCTGGTGATGGCGACCGTGGTGCGCGACGGCGGCGGCTGGGCCATGAAGGCGATCGGGCAGCCGGCTCAGGGTCGTACCTTCCACGACATCCTGCCCGCGGTGTCGTCGGCACTCTGAGCGCTGACCCGCTGGAACGGTGTGCTCGTAACGGTCCGCTCATAACGGCGCGCCCGGAACGGCGGGACACAGGACGTGGGACGCGGGACGGGCGGGACTCTGAATGCGGAGTCCCGCCCACTCGGCACGTAGGTTTCTCGTATGGAAAAGCGCCGGGTGGGTCGCAGTGGCCTGATGGTGTCCCGGATGGGACTGGGAACGATGACGTGGGGTCGGGATACTGACGCCGACGAGGCCGCCGGGCAACTGGAGGCCTTCGTCGCGGTAGGTGGGACCTTGATCGACACCGCGAACATCTATGGCGACGGCGACGCAGAGAAGATTCTCGGATCGCTCATGCCCAACGTGGTGGCCCGCGACGCGGTCGTGCTGGCCACCACCACCGTCGGTGTCGGCGGTGGGCGCGGCGCGTTGATCGCCGCGCTCGACGGATCGTTGCGGCGGCTGGGCGTCGACCACGTCGACCTGTGGCAGGTTCACGGTTGGGACGCCGAGGTGTCGTACACCGAGACCTGCGCGGCGCTGGCCTGGGCCGTCGAATCAGGCCGCACCCGATACATCGGGGTGTCCGGTTACCACGGTTGGCAGCTGGCCACCGTGGCCACCGAGCTGACGCATTCGCGAACCCCGCTGGCCACCGTCGAATCGGAGTACTCGCTGGTGGATCGCGAGATCGAGGCGACGGTGCTGCCGGCGGCGCAGGCGCTCGGCGTCGGTGTGCTCGGGTGGGCGCCGCTCGGTCGCGGCGTTCTGACCGGGAAGTACCGACACGGCACGCCGGCGGATTCGCGCGGCGCCACACCGCACTTCGCCCGGTACGTCGGGCGGCATCGCACCGAGTGGACCGGCCGGGTGGTGGAGGCCGTCGCCACCGCCGCCGACGGATTGGGCGCATCACCGTTGGCCGTCGCCTGCGCATGGGTGCGGGACCGACCCGGCGTGTCGTCGGTCGTGTTCGGCGGCCGCGACGCGGCTCAACTCCTCGGTGGACTCGCCGCGGAAGAGGTCACCCTGCCCGCCGAGATCACCGCGGCGCTGGACGATGTCAGCCGGGCCCGCCCGACTCTCGGTGACTAGCGGGTGGGTGGACCGTTGACGGACGAACCCCGGGACTCCCCCGTCCCCGATCCCGCCGCAGACTCGGTTTTTGCTGACTCGGTTTCTGCTGACTCGGGCTCTGCTGACTCCGTTTCTGCTGACTCGGTTTCTGCTGAGTCGGACTCGGCTGACTCGGACTCTGCTGACTCGGTTTCTGCTTACTCGGGCTCTGTTGACTCCGCCACTGCCGAGGCGGTCTTCGCCGAGTTCTGCGCGGCGGGACTGTGGCCCGGCGCGGGTAAGGCGTTGCTCACCCACTTCCCTGCGGCCGGCATCCAGTCCGGTTCCGATGTGTCGGCGGCGCGGCTGCGCACCCTCCCCCGGGTCACCGACAAACGGGCCGAGCGCCTGTACACCTCGTGGATCGCGGCCGGTCAGGCCTTTGCATTGGCCGGGCTGCTGGTCCCGGAAGAGCTTCCCGCCCGGTGGGTTCCGCGGCTGCTCGACGCCCTGGGCGACGACGCACTGGCTGTCCTGCAGCGCGACCCGTGGCGCCTGCTCGTGCTGCCCGACGCGCAGGTCGGTCAGGCGGATCGGTTCGCCCGCCGGATCGACCCCCGGGTTCGCCGGGACGATCCGCGCCGTGGGCGCGCCCTGGTCGGCTGGACTTTGAACAGGTTCGCCCGCGACGGGCACACCGTCTCCGATCTGACCGAGCTGGCGGCGGGCCTGCGCCCGTTCGGGATGGATCAGCACGCCGTCGACGGCGCACTACGGTCGGCGGTCGCCGACGGCGAGGTGACCGCGGGTCGAGCATGGATCGCCACGTCAGTGCTAGCCGCTGCGGAGGAGACCGTCGCGGCGGCGATCGCCCGGTTGGAACGGACCGCCAAGCCGCTGCGAATTCCGAAGGACCTCGGCGCGGGTGGGTCGCTGGACGACGTGCAGCGGACGGCGGTGACCAACGCAGCCGAACACGGCGTCAGCATTCTGACCGGTGGTCCGGGCACCGGGAAGTCCCGCACCGTAGAGGCGGTGGTCGAACTCTGCCGGAAGGCGAAGGTCGGGATTGCGCTCGCCGCCCCGACCGGGCGCGCCGCGAAGCGACTGGAGGAGCTGACCGACGCCGAGGCCACCACCATTCACCGGTTGCTCGGTGCCCGCGGCGGACCGGTCGGCGACGAGCGACCGGTTCGAGTACAACGAACACAACCCGATCGAGGCCGGTCTCGTGGTGGTGGACGAGGCGTCGATGCTCGACGTCGAACTGGCCGCCGCGCTGCTGTCCGCGTTGAAGGACGGCACCCATCTGGTGGTGGTGGGTGACCCCGCCCAGTTGCCGTCGATCGGGCCGGGTCGGGTGCTGGGCGACTTGATCGACAGTGGCGCGCTGCCGGTCGTCGAGCTGCAGACGCTGTATCGGCAGAGCGCCGGTGGCAGCATCGCCCGACTGGCGACCGCGGTGCGGTCCGGGACGCTGCCCTCGGTGCACGACCCGCACCGCGAGGTGGTGGTGGTACCCACCCGCGGATCCGGGGAGGCCGCCCATCGGGTGGTCCAACTGGTCACCCAGTCCATCCCGCGCGCATTCGGCACCGCCGGCGATCAGATTCAGGTCGTCACGCCGGTGCACCGCGGCGACGCAGGCACCCAGGCGCTGAACCGGGCGTTGAAGCAGGTGCTCAATCCGGGATCGGGCACCGTCCGGGGTTTCGACGTCGGTGATCGGGTGGTGGCGACTGCCAACCACGCCGAGGCGACGCCGGTCGGCTACGCCAACGGCGAAGTCGGCACGGTGGTCGCCGCGACACCGGGCGGCGGGTCCACCAGCGGGTCGGTCACTGTGGCGTTCCCCGGCGGGGAGTCCGAAATCAGTGGCAAGGCGCTGGCCGACCTGCTGCACGGCTGGGCGATCACCGTGCACCGCGCGCAGGGTTCGGAGTGGGAGTCGGTGGTGATGGTGCTGCCCCCGGAGGCGGGTGGAATGCTGTCGCGCCCGCTGATCTACACCGCGCTGACCCGGGCGCGGCTGCACCTGTCGATCGTGCACGCGGCGGGGCCGGCGGTGGCTCGCGCCGTCGAACAGATCGGCCAGCAGCCGCGTCGCACCCGGCTTCGCGGTCTGCTCGTGGCGGACAAGCCGGACGGCGCCGGCTAGCCCACCGGCGAATCGGGCATTCTGGATGTGTGCCACCTGTCTCGTTGAACCCGATCACTCTCGCCCGGCGCGCGCTGGGCGCAGCGCTTCGCGGCCGCGTCGCCGGCGAGAACGCCGCCGAAGTCGGCCACCGGATCTGGACCGACCCCGGCCCGCGCTGGTTCGCCCAGGACACCGCCATTCATCTGTTGCACAAGGACGCGTCGATGTTCGTCGGCGGCATCCGATCGTTGCTGCTCCAGTCACTGCATCCGGCGGCGATGGCCGGGGTGGCCGGTCACTCCGGCTACCGCAGCGACCCCTGGGGTCGGTTGCAGCGCACCAGTACCTTCCTGGCGATGACCACGTACGGACCGGTCGACCAGGCGGAGGCGCTGATCGAGAAGGTCCGGGGAATTCACGAGCGGGTACGCGGTAAGACGTTCGACGGGCGCCCGTACGCGGCGAGCGACCCGCACCTGCTGCGCTGGGTGCACATCGCGGAGATCGACTCGTTCCTGGTCTCCTACGAACGCTACGGAGCCGAACCCAGTACGCCGCGATTCCGTGACGACTATGTGCAGCAGACCGGTCTCGTCGCCGCGAAACTCGGCGTCGTCGAACCGCCGCAGACGTATGCCGAACTGCAGGCCGACCTGCAGCGATACCGGCCGGAGCTGGGCGGAACGCCGCTGGCTCGGGACGCCGCGAAGTTCCTGCTGTTCAATCCCCCGCTGCCGGTCCCCGCGCGGCCCGGCTACGGCATGTTGGCGGCCGCCGCGGTGTCGACGTTGCCCGGGTGGGCCCGCCGCGAGCTGGGGCTGCCGCGGCTGCCACTGTTGGACCGTGCGGTGGGCGATCCGCTGGGCAGGGTGGCGACCGCGGCAATCCGGTGGGCGATGGTTCCGCCGGGCCTGGAAACGGAGGCCGCGTGATCGCGGCCGGTACTGGGCGGAGGTGATTAGTAGTGAGCCGGGATCACTACCGCGTCGGTGGCACATCGGATGCCGAATTCTCGATGGACGCGGGTGTTTCCATGGGCGCTGGTGATTCGATGGGCGCTGATGACGAATACGAGTATCAGCCGCTGCGGATCGATCCGTCGATGTCCCGGTCGGCCACTGCCACGATGCTTGCCGTGCGGGCCGAGTTCACCGGCTGGGAGCTGGCTCGGTCGCTCCGGTTCACCGACGGCAGCAGACAGGTGTGGTTGCGGCGTAAGCGTTCCTCACGGATGTTGCCGGGGCTGAGCCTGTAGTCGTCTGTTCGCCCGTCGGTCGGTGTGGGCCGCCCGCCCGTTACCGTTTGACGATCATGAACGACGCTGCCATGAACGACGATGCCATCAACGACGATGCCATCAACGACGATGTCATCAACGACGATGCCACGAAGGACGACGCAGCGGGGGACGTCGCAGCGCGGGCCGACTGGACGACTGTCCGCTCCCGAGTGGTGCGGGACTCCGCCGGTGTGGGGGTCGCGACCGGTGCGTACGGCATCTCCTTCGGCGCAATCTCAGTCGCCGCCGGGTTGACGTTCTGGCAGACCGCCGCACTGAGTCTGCTGATGTTCACCGGTGGGTCGCAGTTCGCCCTGGTCGGGGTGATCGCAGGTGGCGGAAGTCCGTTCGCCGGCGCGGCCACCGCGGTGATGCTGGGCTCCCGCAATGCGCTGTACGGGATGCGGCTGGCCGGTCTCCTGCAGGTCCGCGGCTGGCGGCGGTGGACGGCGGCACAGTTGGTGATCGACGAGTCCACCGCGATGGCGATCGGCCGGGACAGCGAGCGGGCGGGTCGGTGGGGTTTCTGGGCGACCGGGATCTCGGTGTTCGTGCTGTGGAATCTGGGCACCGCGGCCGGTGCGTTGGGCGCCGACTCGCTGCGCGATCCGAACGTGTTCGGGCTGGACGCCGCGGTCGCCGGGGCGTTCCTGGCCCTGCTGGGCCCCCGACTGCGCGGCCACGAGGCATGGGCGGTGGCCGCAGCGTCCGCGGTGGTGGCAGTGGTGGCGATTCCGTTGGTGCCACCGGGTGTCCCGGTGTTGTTGGCCGCGTTGGTAGCAGTCGGATTCGGACTGGTGCCCGACCGGACGGGCGGGTGAGGGGCCGGTGACCTGGCTCGGGATTCTGCTCGGCAGCCTGGGCTGCTACGCCCTCAAGATCGCGGGTCTGTCGCTGCCTGCTCGGGTGTTGGAGCACCCTCGGGTCCGTCATGTCGCCGCAGTGATCCCGGTGGCGCTGTTGTCGGCGCTGATCGCGGTGCAGACATTCTCCACCGGGCAACGCCTCTCGTTCGACGCCCGAGTGGTGGGCCTACTCGTCGCGGCGGTCGCGGTGTGGCGTCGGCTGCCGTTCCTGGTGGTGGTGATCCTGGCCGCAGTGTCGACTGCGCTGGTGCGGTGGGCGCTGCGCTGACGTCCTGATGCCGACGTGGTGCTGCCGCTGGGCGGGTCGGAGTCGGTCAGCAGTTCGTCAGAAGTCGTTCCAGCACTCGCACCCCGAAGGTGAGCGCGTCGACGGGGACCCGCTCGTCCACCCCGTGGAAAAGGGCGCTGAAGTCGAGGTCCGGGGGCAGCCGCAGCGGCGCGAACCCGTAGCCCTGGATGCCGAGTTCGGCGAAGGCCTTGTTGTCGGTGCCACCGGAGAGCATGTAGGGCACCGCGGTGCCGTCCGGGTCCTCCGCGACGAGGGCGGCTTTCATGTTGTCGACCAGGTCGCCGGTGAACGGCACCTCGATCGGCGGCTGCCACACCCAGTCGATGCTGATTCCCTCACCGACGATCTCGGCGACCTGCTCACGGAAGGTGTCCTCGCTGCCCGGCACGATCCGGCAGTCGACAGTGGCGACCGCCTCGGACGGGATGACGTTTGCCTTGTAACCGGCCTTGAGCATCGTCGGATTGGCCGTGTTGCGCAGAGTCGAACGCACGATGCGGGAGATCGGGCCGATCTTGGCGACCGCGCCCTCGAGGTCGTCGTCCGGAAACTCCAAGCCGGTCAGCGAGGTGATCGCGGCCAGGAAGGCGTCCACGGTGGCGGTTCGAGTCAGCGGGAACTCGTACGCACCGAGCCGGGCGACGGCGGCGGCGATTCGGGTGACGGCATTGTCGTCGTTGATCATCGAGCCGTGGCCGGCGGTCCCGGTGGCCTTGAGCGTCGCCCAGGCGACTCCCTTCTCGGCCGCGGCGACCAGGTAGGCACGGCGCGTCTCGTCGACGGTGATCGAGAATCCCCCGACCTCACTGATCGCCTCGGTCGCGCCGTCGAATAATTCGGGGTGATGCTCGACTAGCCAACGTGCACCGTAGAAACCGCCGGCCTCCTCGTCCGACATGAACGCGAAGATCAGGTCGCGGGGCGGGGTGATGTTGCGGCGCTTGAGGTCTCGGGCGACGGCCAGCGACATCGCCACCATGTCCTTCATGTCGACCGCGCCGCGGCCCCAGACGTAGCCGTCCTGGACGGCGCCGGAGAACGGGTCGACCGTCCATTCGGTGGCGTCCGCAGGCACGACGTCGACGTGCCCGTGGATCAGCAGCGCGCCGCGGCCGGGGTCGGCGCCGGGCAGTCGGCAGATCAGGTTGCCCCGGCCGGGGACCGACTCGTAGAACGTCGTCTGGTAGCCGACCTCTTCGAGCTTCTGCTGGATGTAGCGGCAGGCCCGCGTCTCCCCGTCGCCGATGGTGTCCGGGTCGCCGGTGTTCACCGAGTCGATCTGGATCAGCTCACTGCACAGCTGCACCACCTCGTCCTCGGCGGCGGACGGGACGCGGTGCCGGGGGTCGGTCATGCTGATGTTCCTACCAGACCCCGCCGCGCCCGAATCGTGTCCGGAGCCGTCATTTGGGATACCCGGGCCTGACCGACTATCGTTGAGCCGTTCGCGCGGTCGCCGCGTGGGCACACCGGTCCGGGTGGCGGAATGGCAGACGCGCTAGCTTGAGGTGCTAGTGCCCGCAAGGGCGTGGGGGTTCAAGTCCCCCCTCGGACACGTACGAATAATAGTCTCTGACCTTTATGTATGGCTTTCTAATGATGGTTCCGCATGGAACTCATGTCCACCCTCAGGACCCACGGCCCAGATCTTATGGCCAAGAGCGGACGTTTTTGCAGGTCAGTGCGCCTGCCGAGGGGGAAACTCGGAACCCCTCGGGTCCGGTCGGGGTGGACATGAACCCCGCCGTAGGCTCTGGACTGCAAACCCCCTCTGATCGAAATGCTCGAGCCGACCGTCGACCCTCCCCCATCAGTCATACTCGGTTATACTCTCAACGTGAAGACTGCGATCTCCGTCCCTGACGACACGTTCGACCGTGCTTCAGCCCGCGCAAAGGATCTCGGTATGAGCCGATCTGAGTTCTTCGCCACCGCAGCCAAGCACTACCTCGATGAACTCGATGCCGAGTCTGTGATCGGCCAGATTGACGCCGCCTTGGAGCATCTTGAACCCTCGGACGACTCCGCCCAGGATGCAGTGTCAGCAGGCCGGCACACCCTAGCCGGCATCGACGACGAATGGTGATCGAACGAGGCGCCCTGTACTGGGCCGAGCTCGGCCCAGCCGCCGGTAGCAGACCAGCGAAACGCCGCCCGGTCCTGGTCATCCAAGCCGATCCTTACAACCTCAGCCGGCTGGCAACCGTTCTCGTCGCGGTCATCACCTCGAACACCGCGCTCGCCACCATGCCCGGCAATACGTTCCTGCCCTCCGCAGCCACCGGACTCCCCCGCGACTCCGTCGTCAACGTCACCGCGCTTGTCACCCTGAACAAGACCGACCTCAGCGACCCGATCGGAACCACACCGCCATCGCTCATGCACGACGTCGACCGCGGGCTCCGACGCATTCTCAACCTGTGAACGGATGTCCCACTCACACCCCAGACAAGCGCCTCGACCGTGGAAATCATGTCCACGCCGGTCCCTTTCGAGCCCGGCCGTTCCAGGTGGTTCCAAGGGTTCCTGCACACCACGGCGCCGGACTTGGTGGTGATACTGCCGGGCTGGCGGACACTCTCACCTCAGCCCGAGCGGATCTAAACGTGTGCCGTAACTGTGTCCGCAGTCGTGTCCGAACGACATCGTCCGCTTGGAAATGCCGCGGCGCCGTGATGTAGCCTTACATCATGCAGCGCACTCAAATCTCCCTCACTCCGGATGAGCGACAGCTGCTGAACGCAGAGGCCGCACGTACCGGCCGCTCGATTTCGGCGCTGATCAGGGATGCCGTGAACGCCGTCTACGGAACGCACCGATCGAGCGCCGATGATCTCGCCGTGATGCGCGAGACGTTCGGAAGCTGGGGCAACACAGAAATCGACGGCGAAGCCTGGGTGGAGCAACGGCGAAGCGGCTCCCGACTCAGTTCCATCTAACATGACCGCACTGGTCGACACCTCCGTACTCATCGACTTCCTGCGCGGCAGCCAACCGGCCGCAGAGGTGCTGCTCCGCGAACGCCGACAAGCACCGCTCCACGCGAGCGAGATGACGCGGCTGGAGGTACTCAGCGGTATGCGCCCGGCAGAAGCATCGGCCACCCTTCGGCTCCTTGCCACATTGGTGTGGCATCCGGTCGACACCGAAGTCGCCGAAGCTGCCGGCGAGCTCGGTCGCAGATGGCTACCCAGTCACCACACCATCGACGGGGCCGACCTCGCTATCGCCGCGACCGCAATTCGCGCCGACGCCCGCCTCCTGACCAAGAACGTTCGACATTTCCCCATGTTTGAACGACTGCAAGCCCCTTACTGACCGAATTTCCCATCAGAACTGGTGTTGGACCCGCCAAAATGGACGTGGGACGGTTTCAAGTCCACCCTCGGACACGAACGCATTACATCGAATGGCCTGCAATGACGATGGTCCGATGATGCGAAGGTTGTGGACATCACACCAAAGCAGCAATTCTGCTAAATGTCTGTCAGATTTGTCCAGATAGTCGGGGATGGCCTTGTCCATTGTGACCAGGACAGACCGCGTGGCTCGAGCCACGGCGAGCATGTGAAACTCGGTGGCCTGGCCTGCGGTGGCCAACCGGTCGATATTGAACTGGGCATAAGCTAGCCGCGCGGTGTCCGCGAGGAAGACGTGACCGGGCAGATCGCTGAAGCGTCGAACCATTTTCAGAACATCTGCACCGGACATCTCGGTTCCGACGACTGAACGATTCAGCGACAGGCGGACGAAGCCGGATTTGCGCATCCCAACATCAGAGCATCAGGCGTGCTCCACGCCGCCTCGATGACTCATGGCAGCAGCGGCACCAGCAGGGAGACCGCGATGATGACCATCACGGCGGCGATGAGGGCGTCCAGCAGTCGCCATGCCATCGGACGGGCGAACACCGGGCGCAGCAGGGCAGCCCCGTATCCCAGGGCCTCGGCATTCTGGGGGTGACGATTTTCTGACCTGCGGCGATGTGGTCGCGACACGCCGGTGAGGGCCGTTTTGCGGGGGCGGGCATGGCCCTGGTGGTGGTCTGGAGATTCCTACGTCGTCCCGGCCACGAGAAGGACCATGCCCGATGTCATCATTGCCGATCCTGCGTGTCGTTGACCAGTTCGACGAGGACGAGTTCATCGACGTCCCGTCCGCCCCGGCGGTGTTGTTGGCGGCGTTGCGGTCGGTGCCCGATCCACGCCGGCGGCAGGGGTTGCGCCACGAGTTGGGTGGGATTCTGGCTGTCGCGGCCGCCGCGGTCGTGGCGGGTGCGACGTCGTACGTGGCGATCGCGGAGTGGGCGGCAACCGCCTCCCCAGCGGCGCTGGATCGGCTGGGGATGACCGGTGAGGTGCCGTCGGAGTCGACTATTCGGCGGACGCTGCAGCGGTTGGACGCCGATGGGCTCGACGTGATCCTCGGCGCGTGGGCGGCGTTGCGGGATCCGCCCGGTAGGGGCCGTCGGGTGATCGCCGTCGACGGTAAGACCTTGCGCGGCGGGCGGGGCCCGGACGGCCGTGGCCGGCACCTGTTGGCGGCGGTGACCCACGACACCGCGATGGTGTTGGGGCAGCGCGACGTCGATGGGAAGACCAACGAGATCCCCCTGTTCGCCGAGCTTCTCGACAACGTGGACATCCTCGGCGCGGTCATCACCGCCGATGCCCTCCACACGCAGACCGGGCACGCGGCCTACCTCGCCGGTCGCGGCGCGCACTACTTGCTCGACGGTGAAGTGGAACCAGCCGACCCTGCGCCGGCAGCTCACCGGCACTGCCCTGGAAGGACGTCCCGGTCTCCCACAGCAGGACCGAGCGTGGTCACGGCCGGGTGGAGAAACGAACCCTGAAAGTCGTCACCGTGGCCGCCGGGATCGGGTTCCCGAACGCCTCCCAGGCCATCCAGGTCACCCGCCGCCGACGACCCGCCAACGGCCGGAAGTGGACCACCGAGACGGTGTACGCGGTCACCGACCTGACCGCCGCCCAGGCCCAGCCGCACCTCTTGGCGACGTGGCTGCGCGGGCACTGGACAGTCGAGGTCGCACTCCACTGGGTGCGTGACGTCACTTTTCGGGAAGACCACTCCCAAGTCCGGACCGGCAGCGGCCCGCAGGTCATGGCCGGGCTCCGCAACCTCGCGATCAACCTGTTCCGACTCAGCGGCGCCGGCAACATCGCCGCCGCGCTCAGACATCACGCCAGGAACGTCAAACACCCACTTCAACTACTCCTGACCTGGTGAAACGAGGTCAGATCAGAGAATGCCGGCCCCCTGCCCGTATCCCAGGGCGGTGAACCAGATCACGCTGCCGATGGCGGCACCGGCCCCTGCCCGCGCGTTGGTTATGGGGGCGTCGGTAGCGTTGACGATCACATGGGCCTCACTCCCAGCAGACGTCGTTCACCCCCCTCCCCTCTTCGAGCAGCGCCTGGCGCTCGGCATCATCCTGTCGGCGGGGTGGTGCTGAGAGCCTCTATGAGCGTCGGTCCAAGCATTGTCGAGGGACCTCGCCGCAGGATGGCAGACACGGTTGTGGAGGCCCTCGCCACGAACTGCGAGCTCCCGGCGTCCGGCATCCCCAGCACAAGCAGTTGTTGGCCCGAATTGCGCAGATGGGCTGAGTAGCGCCGATCGATGCGGCTTGCACTTTCCCGTTTAGCTGCCGCATACAGCTCGCAGCGGTTCGACGTCGACACCTCGCCGCCGGCGTAGGCATACGATGCCGGACTACTACTGGTCCGACCAGTGCAAGCCTGTATGAGGCGCCGCAGATTGCACTCCCGCTGCGCAGCTACTGCAGCACAGCTGGCACCACCGTCAGACTTCGAGGCCGCCCACATACGCGTCGATACACATCTCCAGAACCATGATGGACAACGGCTGAACGTCATCAATCTCAACCTCACCGAACTCGTCGAACGACCCTATGTCCCGTTCGATGGTCGTCCAGAACCGTCGGATGTCCTTCAAGATCGCGATCGCCTCGGTGAGCAGATCAATGTCCGGATCGATGTTCGGATCAACGATGAACTTGACAAGCTCGTGGCTGAGGTCGTGGCGATGGTCATAGATGGCATCCAGGCGGTCGGCCTGAGTCTGCGTGATCGCCCCACCGTCGACCAGCCACAGCAGGGATGCCTTGAACTTGCTCTTCGGCGCCCAGGCCATGACCTTGATTGAGTAGCTGGCCTCGTCGTACTTCATGCCGCTCTCGTCGAAGCCGATGCAGTAGAACTCGCGCACCTCGTGGACCACCGCGTGCTTAATCATCTCGTGAGTGATTTGGTACAGCCCAGCGAAGCTGAGCGTGGCTCGGATGCGAGCAGGCTGCAGCTTAGCTTCGAGGGCGATGCGGTAGTCCTCAGAGTCATTTGCGTAGTCCACCCAACGACAGTATGTGCAAGACCGGCGATCTCCACGTGAATTGTTGCCCGCAGAAGGGCTAGAGCATGTTTCTGCAGAACCCGCTCGATCGGAATCTAGATGACTTCAAAGATCACGCCTCTAGGCCGCACGACCCGACATCAGAGCAGCCAAAATGGCGGCGTCACCCTCGGCTCACCAGTCTTTCGAGTGGTAACACCTCGATCGACAACGAGCCCTTGCGCTGATGGCTACTCTCGCCGGGTTCACTGGTCTTAGGAGTGGAACCCACTATGGCAACTGTCGGCGCTCTCGCTTTCGACTCACCGCTCCAGAGCCGAACCCCTTCGCCTGCGCTCAGCGCGGTAGACGCCGCGTCTCAGTTGATCTGGCGGGTGCGCGGTCTCTGTCCGGCCTAGGTACAACCGCTGCTGTGCGGCTGAGTGGTGCGCCGGTGCGGCATGGCGGTGCCTCCAACGACTGGAGCGCGACTCAACTCAACGTCCGCGTTCTGAAGGTCCGCGAGGTCGGCGTCGCACACCGCGAGCTCACGCTGGGCGGTATCAAGCAGACTCTTCTCCGCCTCGACCCCGCCGCCCGGAAGTGAATCAGAAGCCGACGTCCGTCAGCTGCGGATCGGTGCCCCGCACAAACACTCATGCACGACATCGACCGCAGCCTCCGACGTATCCTCGACCTGTGAATTGCAGTGCCGCGACGGCCGCCCGAGCAGCCGATCCGCCGTGGACATCATGTCCACAGCGGTCCCCTCCGAACCCCGTCGTTCCGCGTGGTTCCTTACGTTTTAACTGGTCAGAGCTGTTGTTGAGCACGTCGAAATAGCCGATGTGCGGTTTCAAGTCCCCCCTCGGACACTTTCGATAGCCCCACCGGCGGGGATTCATCCCGGCTTCGGCGCGGACGAGCCGGTTGGCTGCTTCGTAGGGGTCGGGTGCCGTGCTGGTGGTAGTCCTTGCCGTTGTTCGTGACGACCGCGCCTCCGCCCTGCCCCGGGGCTTCTCCGCGTCGCAAGTTCGGACGCCTGAACGTCGGCGCTCACTGGTTGGCGAGGTTGATGTCGACAGTAGCGAGGCCGAGGTGGCGCCACGCATCGAGCAGCTGCCGGTCGCCGGTGGCTGCGACGAGATCGGGGTCGGCGAGCTGGTAAGCACTGGCACAGTGCACGGCGTCGTAGCCCCGCAGCGCCGACCGGTGCGCCAGTTCGGCAGCGTGCCGCGCGAGGGCATCGTTGACCTCGACGACGTCGATCTGAGCCCACAGATCGTCCAGCATGGTCCGCGACGCGGTGTGCTGCCGCGCGGTGAGCCGCTGCAGACGGCGAGCCTGCGCAAGGGCGGCTGCAGCCTCCACGTAGAGCAGCCGACACGATACGACCGCGTCGGCGTCGTCCCAGATTCGCCGGCAGACGCCGCTCGCGGGCTCGGCGACCAACAGTGGCACCACGGCCGAGGTGTCCAGGTAGGCGATCAGGGCCTGCTCACCGCCGCTGTTCCTCGATCAGATCGCTGACCTCACCCCGGGCCGCGATCGGCCGCGGCGCGGGATTCTTGGGTCGACCTGCGGGGTGGACCTTGCCCTCTGCGATCAGTTGCTCCAGCCGGTTCGGACGCTCGACCGGAACGATCCGCGCGATCGGCCGGCCGTGATCGGTCACGGTGACGGTGTGCCCGGCCCGTACCTCGGCCAGATGCTTGCTCAACCCGTCACGGAGTTCCCGCACACCTACTCGCACCGCACACCCCCGTAGCCACATACGCTAGGTCGAGTATAGCCACATTAAGCTCCATGTGCCAGCCCGATGCCGAAGGTGATGGTGTTGGAGTCGATGCCCACGGGAGCCAAAGGTCGGCTTGGCCCGACCAGTTCGCGACCCCGGACGACTGGTCGATTCAGCCCACGGGCGCGTGCGGGCGGGAGTGCAGGGAATGTCGTGATCTCGATGCATTCCTGGTCGACCCCACGCGGCGCGCCGCCGACTGGCGTCTGAAGGAGCAGTACCGCAGCCACCTCGAGAACCGCATCGCGACCCACGAACTGCCCGACGACCACCACACCATCAGATCGGGACGTCCCTACACCATCACCTTGGCGAAGGCGCCCTCCCTGTTCGAGCGAGAAGCGGAGCAACGACGAGATGACGATGCCGCAGTCACCTGGCTCAGCCGCCGCATGGTCTGAAGCTTCTCACCCTTCCCGGAGATGTCGTCGCCCACTGCACCACGAGTCGAACTGGTCGGCAGTTCGCACGTTGCCGTCCAGCACCGACATGTAGATGTCGTAGCCGCAGACGCCGACTCCGTATTCCGGGCGGGACGACCAAGCGTCTTTGATCCGCAAAATGGCCGCCCGCGTGACAGGTGTCAAACGAGCCGGGAGCGCGCGCAGGTGAGCGAGGTCTGGTTGACGATCGGGTTCACTGACGAACCACACGTCGATCGTCCAGTCCTCCCCGGTCGCGCTCTGGTAATGAACACACAGATACAGGCCGTCCGGGTATCGCAGATCCGTATTCCAATGCCCAGTGTCATTCCGAATCAGCACCTGCCGCACCCTCGGATGCTGTGCAAGCCTGGCCCCGACTCGCGCTACGGCAGCAACTGGCAAGTCCTGGCATACCACTGTGATGTCCAGGTCCCGGCGAACCATGAGCCCGAGCGCGGCGCTCCCCACCCGGATCGGATCGCCCAGGCCGGATAGCGCCTGCAGCAGACTGAGATCAGCAGCCACACGGTCAGCCTCACCTTGGAGAACAACCTGACGCGCTGCGAGGTCGTCATCCGTCGGTTCGTGCACACCGCAAACCTGCCCGGTCGACAACCGTCCCGCGCGACGCGATGAAGAACATTCGACGTCATTGTGTCCCGCATGGTCGACCAACAGCGTCCGGTCTACATTGACTCTCGTGATCGATTTGCCGTTCGCGGGTGACGCGCGCGTGCACGGCCTGTTCGTCGGTCTCGGCATCGCGGCCGCATTCGTCGTATTCGCTCACGAGAAGCGGCGGCGGGACCTGCGCGATCCGCGCCTGTGGACGCTCGCGGGCTTCGCGGTCACTTTCGGGGCCATCGGATCGCGGCTGCTCACCTGGGACTTCACCGCCCGAGTCTCGCTCGTCGACTGGTGGGTCGCGGGCAACCGCAGCATCCTCGCCGGTCTCGTAGGCGCCTGGGCGGGCGTGCTCCTGGGGAAGCGGATCACCGGCTACCGACCACCGACCGGGCGACCTCTTCGCGCCGGCGGTCGCGCTGGCGATGGCCATCGGAAGGATCGGCTGCCTGCTCACAGAAACTCCCGGCACCCCGACGGGCGGAGCCTGGGGCATCGTCCTCGCGCCAGACCAGGCCGCGCTGCTCGGCGGGACCGCCGGGATCGGACTGCACCCGTCGTTCGCTTACGAGATCGTCTTCCAGGCCGCCGCTTTCGCCGTGCTGTGGCGTTACCGCGATCGAGTGCGTCGTCCCGGCGATCTCTTCATCTGCTACGTAGCCGCCTACGCGCTGTTCCGCTTCGGGGTCGAGTTCGTGCGCGGCAACGACACCCGGTGGCTCGGCATGAGCGGACCGCAGTGGTTCCTGTTGGCAATGCTTCCCCTGCTGGCGCGCAAGGTCTTGCAGGTCTTCGCGGGCCGTGTTCCCGCCGAACAGGAAGGGAGGGCCGCGTGAGCGAGCCTCCGTACCCCAAACCCGACGACCACCTGCCGCCGCGGCCGCCGTGGAATTCAGGCCCCCTCGGCATCGTTCTCGGACTCGTATACCTCGCGGTGTTCGTGGCGCTGAACATCTTCCTCCCGGCGCAGAGGACCCCCGGCCCGTTCTGCTCGGTGTGGGTCCCGCTACTCGGCTTCCTCGTCGGAGCGATCGTGCTGGCGAAAATTCCCCGCACCTCCAATCTGGGCGCAGGGCTGCTGATCTCGCTGGGCTTCTCACTGCTCGTTGGCGCGGGCCTATGCATCGCGCTGCTGCCCGGGACCGGACCGGCATGACTCTCACGTCAGTCGCCGGCCGCCGTACCCCGCTCGGCCCCGGTCAGCAGCTGCGCGGCGACCGGATCCACCGGTATGTCACCGCGTTCTGCCCTCGTTGTCATGAGACGGACCCGCCACTCGCCCAAGTCCGGCGGCTGTCGGGTGCGCTGCTCGTGCGAGACGACCGGGTGTGGCTGGAGCGCGGGTGTCCGGATCACGGCCTGGTGCGGACGCTCTACGACGAGTCCCCCGAGATCCTCCGCTATCTCGAGAAGTGGCAGGCGCCCACCAAACAGCACACACCGGACGAGGCCGGCAACTATCGCCCGGTGCCCGAGGCCTACGCGTTCGGCCTCCCGGCGATGCAGACGCAGCACACCTGCATCCTGCTCCAAGACGTGATCGAGCATTGCAACCTGCGCTGCCCGACCTGCTTCACGGTGTCCGGCCCTCAACTGCAGGGCGTCGCGCCCCTGACCGAGGTGCTGGCGAATGTGGACGCCCGGCTCGCGCGGGAGAACGGGCGCCTCGACGTGCTCATGCTCTCGGGCGGCGAGCCGACCCTGTACCCCGATCTGGCCGGACTCCTGGACGCCCTGGTCGCCCGACCGATCGTTCGGATCATGGTGAACAGCAACGGCCTGCGCATCGCGACAGACGATGCGCTGCTTGCTCTTCTGGAGAAGCATCGTTCCCGCGTCGAGGTGTACCTGCAGTACGACGGGCCGTCCCCGCTCGCCTCGATCCACCACCGCGGTGCGGACCTCACACGGTTCAAGGACGCGGCGATCGCCCGGCTGTCCGAGGCCGGCGTCTTCACCACGCTGACGATGACCGCCACCATGGGCGTCAACGACGGCGACATCGGCGCGGTCGTGCTGCGCGCCCTCGAAACACCGTTCGTCGGTGGGGTGGCCATCCAGCCCGTGTTCGGCTCCGGGCGCGGCCACGGGATCGATCCGATGGACCGACTGACCCACACCGGCGTGTTGGCACGACTCGAGGAGCAGACCGGCGGGGTGGTCGCCTGGCACGATCTGACGGCACTCCCCTGCTCACACCCGCACTGCGCCTCCGTCGGCTACCTGCTCAAGGACGATGCCGGGGTGTGGCGATCACTCACCGCACTCGTCGGACACGACCGGCTGCTCAGTTGGCTCGAGATCGATCCCGACTCCCTCGCCAACCGCATCGCGGACTCCGCCCTCGACGTCAATCTGCGCTCCGTGCTCAAGTCGTCGCTGCTCGACCTGCTGAGCGAGCAGTCGTCCCTCTCGCATCCGCGCACCGCCGACCTCTGGAAGAACATCTGCACCCAGTGCGACTTCGGCATCGGCACCCTGACCACACTGGCGTCCGGCTCCCTCCCCGGCCGACACGAGCGCCTTCGGCGGCTTCTCGCCGAGCGCGTCACACGCATCACAGTGAAGCCGTTCATGGACATCTCGACCATGATCGAGGAGCGGCTGACGCAGTGCTGCGTCCACGTTGGAACTAAAAGCGACGAAGGCCGCCACCAGTGTGCGCCGTTCTGCGCCGTCCAGGCGTGGCCCGCGCTCGGCCGGCAGCGGATGAGCACGGCGACCGGACTTCCGCTCCCGACGGTCCACCGGGCCCGTCCGACGGTGCTGCCGGTGCCGCCGGTGCTGCCGGTGCTGCCGGTGACAACCCACGCACGCGGAGGAGCATCGTGACCGCCGAGTCGGACGCGAAGCGCATCGCCGCAGGGCCACCGCCGTCCGCGTCGATGCCCGAGAAGAGCGCCGCGCACCCGGCACTGAACAGGCCGGCACCCGAGCAGTCGGTGCTGGAGCGGCCGGTAGCGCCATACGATCCGCTGCGGCTCTGCGTCTACGCGACGGTCGCGCTACTCGGCTGGCTGGCCGGGCCCGTCGCGCTGGTCGTGTTCGCCGCGGTCGGCGCGGCCGGGTATTGGAAAGCGAGGCGCGCCGGCCTGCTGAGGTCGCGGTGCATCCTGCGGGACACTCGGCTGGTGCTGGCCTACTTCGCGGTGCTCATCGCTGCGGGTGTGTGGGGAATTTACGCTTGGCTGGGACCATTTGTCCTGAACCTTCAGTAACGCCGCTGTTCAGGTTCCATACGGAGCCGCGTAGGGCCGCATGACGGGCCGCTCACGACGCGAGCGAGCCGGCGAAGATCTGCCAGGCCAGCAGCGACTTGGCGATCAGACTCAACACCAGGTAGGTCTTCTCGCCGAAGGCGTAGTCCCGCCAGGGGCCGATCCGGCGGTACTGCAACCACTGGTTGACCGCAAAGGTGAAGAACGCGATCAGCAGCGACACGGCGATGCCGATCACGAAGCCGGGGATCTGGTCGGCGCCAACCAGGTTGATGGCGATCGCCACCCACGGCGCGGCGCCAGCGATGGTGCCGAACCAGAAAGGCAGCATCGTCGTCTCGGTTCGGCCGGACGGGTTGGCGCGCTCCTGCAGCCAACCGAACAAGATCATCGCTACGTTGGCGCCGACTATCGTCACCACGGTGCTGATTCCGGTCAGACCGAAGTAGAAGCCGATCAACACAATCATGATGGTGGAGCTGACCGAGTACTCCACCCACCGGAACCGGTTGATCCCGCGGCGCAGATCCGCCTCGTACACCGACCGAGCCGCCGTGGCGGTCAGCAGGTGATCGGCCGCAGCCAGGAACAGGAACACGGCGACGGCGGGTCCGATGGCCACGTCGAACAGCACCGAGGGTGGAGTAGGGGTCGTCCCCGGCGGACCGGAGGGATAGGACGAGGTCACGGTGATTGCGAAACCGCTGCTGAGCAGAAGGATCCCGACCGCTTGGGCCGCGTGCAGAACTGACAGGCCCAGGTTCCACCGGCGCAGCCCCACCAGCCGTCGGTCATCAACCCCGGCCGGAACCTGTCGAGAAAGTCGGGTCTTGTCGCTCATGCCGCAACCGCCGATCGAAGCCGTGCCGGTCAGCGCACGCGCCGGCCCCGGGACCCCGGGGCCCGTCCAGCATGACACCCCCGCCAACGCATCGGGGTGGGCTCTGACTCTCCTGAGCTCTGACTCTCCTGATGTCCTCCCCGCGGGATAGCCAGATCTCTCCAGGGTTCCTGCGCGAGGGTTCCTACTGGCGGTGATGATGCCTCGGTTGAGCGCGCCGCCCCCGAAATCTCCGCTGAGCTCTGTGGCAGTGGCAGAGGAGGGAGCGAACTCGCGGTCGGCGAAGTCATGTCACCGACAATCCTCGTCTAACGCTCATTTCGTGTCCCAGCGGCGGCGGGAGATCAGGCTTATAGTTCGCCAGACCTGAGGGATCGGCCAAACTGCCTCGGGAACGGGCGGGACGGCGTGATGGTTATTCCCGGGGAACGGCCGGCTTGCCGAATGCGCGTAGGCCGACCGATGTTCAGTAGGACGAGCCGTACCTCGCCACTGGCCTGTCCCCATTTCATGCGGTTACGCACTGTTCCAATGCTGACATGACAGCGCCCCCGTCCGTCCCACCACCGGCTCATCTCCCCGCGTCGGCCCCGGCCGGCCCGCAGGTGGAGCGTCTCCCGGATCCGATGTCGGCCTGGTGGTGGCGCCGCCTCCCGAACCGCGTGTCGCGGATCTCCCCCGCTGTGGGTGGGCTACTCGGCGACGGGCGACACTTCGGGGCGGTCCGCCAGATCGGGTGGCTGATCGCAGCGGCCGCTCTGGTCGGCGGCTACGTGGTGGGCCGCACCCAGTCGGAGTTCACCTACATCGGCCTGCTGCCGGTGATGATCGTGCTCGTCTCCATCGGAATGCTCGGAGCGGCCCTCGGGGTCTGGGCCTTGGTCGGGTACATCGCGGGCGACCTGCTGAACCCGGTCCAGGACGCGCTGATCGCGGTGACGATCGACAACTACGACTTCCCCACCCGGCTCGCCCAGTTCTACTACCCGCATGCGCTGTCCTACGCGGTGCTGGTGCTGCTGATGGTCATCAATCCGCAGGCGGCCCGCGCGGTCGGTGCGAGCATTCGGTTGACTCGCGGACCGATCGCCTGGGCGGCGTCGGCCGTCGTGACCGCTGCGACAGCCGCATTCCTGAGCTACCTGTGGGGACTCAGCGCTCAATATCTGCTTCGACCGCTGTGGACTCTGCGCGACGGCATCCAGGCGGTGCCGGTCGCCACACTCGCGCCGCTCAACGACCATCCCACCGCCCTGGCGTGGGCGGCGGGGACGGCGGCGTTGGTGGGAGTGGCGATGCAGGCCGGGATCACCCTGACCCGGCCGGACAGGGTGCGGTCCCTCACTCCCGCGCCGCGAGCCACACCTCCGCTGGCTTCCGTGCTGATAGGCGCCCCGATCAAGGCCGCCCTGGCCACGGCGCTCATGACCGGTGTGCTGGAGCATTGGAGCAGGGCGTTGCTGTTCGCGGCGGGCGTCACGGTGGTCGAACTGCTCCGCACGGTGGTGCTGCCCGCCGTCCCGGTGCTGCCCACAATGCTGGAGCGGATCCCGCTGCTGCTTCGGATCGCGGCCGCAATGGGCGTCGCGTACGTGGTCACCGACCGCTACATCCGCCCAGCGATGGTCACCTACCGGGAGGACTTCACCCCGTTGGTTGTCGCGGCTTTCGTGGCATACGCGATCGCCGCGGTGCTCTTCCCGGGGCCGGTCCGCACCCGGCGACCGGCCCGGCAGAACCGGCGGCGTCCCGCCACCCCGACGGTGCGGCCGGTGGTGATCGTGCTGATCCTCGTCGCGGCGTGGTGGAGTCTGAACCTCCCGCCCGCCTATGCCGATGACTGCAGCGGGTTCTCCGACTGCTCGTTGTCGCAGATCGGCGCGATGTGGGCCACCGGCGGGCTGTTCGGATTGGCGGCCGGGGCGATGCTCGCGAACCGCCGCGGCGCGGCGAAGAGTGCGGCGCAGCAGCAGAAGCAGGACGACCTGGAACATCTCGGCAAGGACCTCGCCAAGAGCGGTCAGGACGTCGACAAGGTCAGCCCGGAGGCCAAGAAGATCCAGGATGCGATCAACAAGGCCAGGGGAATGGTCGACGGCGTCAACCCCGGTGCGGGAAAGAACAACTGCGCGCTGGTGGCCGACTCGGTCGACCAGCGGTTCGGTGGTGAGATCTCACCCATCGCGCCGGTCATCGGGGACGATTCCCAGTTCACGCCTGCCGAGGACAGTGAGCGGTGGGACGGTCACGGTCACACCTGGCGCCCCGGTGCGGGCCCCGCCGCCGCCGCGGAGTGGGTGCGCGAGACGGGCGGCCGCGGCATCCTGCACATCGACTGGGCCGGCGGCGGCGGCCACGTGATCAACGTGGTCCCGGTTGACGGCACGGTGTTGTTCGTCGACGGACAGCAGATTCCGCCGGCGGTGTCCTCTTCACTGGACGGCCTGTACCCGCCATCGCAGGTCGGCGGCATTCAGGGCTACGCCTTCCTGCCCACCTGGCCCCCGGGATGACACCGTGATCGATTTCGAGCAGGCTCGCGTTCTCGCCCAGTCGACGCTGTCGCAGTCCGCCGCGGCGAGGCGTCCCCCCGGCCAACGGGTCGTCGTCGTCGAGGAGGACACCGTTGAAGACGGGGTGGGCTGGATCTTCTTCACCCAGTCCGAGAAGTACCTCAAAACCGGCAAATTCCGAGACCGACTGATCGGCAACTCGCCGATCTTCGTCGACCGGACCGACGGATCAATCGTCTCGGTGCCCACCTATCAGTCCGCAGAGACCTTCCTGGCCGCCTACGGCCAGTGGCGGACCACTCATCCCCCCGCGTCGTGAGGCCGTCAACCAGGGAGAACCCGCCGGCCGTGAACGGACGCCGGCGGCGGCGGGCCGCGCTCGGCCGAACCGTGCTGTTCGCGGTACCGATGGCCACCGGCGCAGCGTTGTCGATCAACATCCTGGCCGGGATCGACCTGCGCCTGGCCGCCGCCGCACTCATCGCCATCGGAGCGGGATGCTGGCTACTCGTGGTTCGGGGTCTGGGCCAGGCCTCCCGACGCAGGCTCCGCCATCGCGTGGCCGTCGGCGCGACCGCCGGCGTGCTGGCGACCGCCGGGTACGACCTCGCCCGGTACGGGCTGGTGTCGCTGGCCTCGTTCAGCTTCCAGCCCTTCCACGTGTTCCCCCGGTTCGGTGAGCTGTTGCTCGGGCCGAACGCAGCCCTCCCGTGGCTCTACATCGCCGGGGTGGCCTTCCACCTCGCCAACGGCATCGGATTCGCGATCGGCTACACCCTGCTCGCCCGCCACCCCAGCTGGTGGAGCGCGATGATCTTCGCCTTCGGCCTCGAGCTCTGCATGGCACTGCTCTATCCGTCCTGGCTGCGAATCACCGCGCTTCAGGAATTTCTGCAGGTGTCGATTCTGGGTCACGCGGTGTACGGGCTGATTTTGGGGACTGTGACACGACGGCACGCAGGTGGTGACCCGCTCGTCTCCGCAGACTGACGACCCCAACCTTGAAATGGCGATGGCCGGAGGCCCGGAGCACTCAGGGCGATCATCCAGCTTGTCGGGAGTCACGCGAGGCTGCGGCCTGTCGGTACAGGCTCCCCGCCTTGTAGGAGGACCGGACAAGGGGCCCGGACATGACGCCGGCAAAGCCCAGCTCGTGGGCTTCGTCTCGCAGTTCGACGAACTCCGCCGGCTTCACCCAGCGGTCGACCGGATGGTGACGGGGGCTGGGCCGCAGGTACTGAGTGATGGTTATCAGATCGCACCCCGCCTCGACCAAATCGCGCAACGCCGACGACACCTCGTCACGGGTCTCGCCCATGCCCAGAATCAGGTTGGACTTGGTGATCATCCCGGCCGAACGGGCCATGGTGATGACGTCCAGCGACCTGTCGTAGCGGAACGCGGGACGAATCTGCTTGAAGATCCGCGGCACCGTCTCGAGATTGTGCGCGAACACCTCGGGTGCCGCATCGAAGACCTGCTGCAACAGGTGCGCGTGGCCGGAGAAATCCGGAGTCAGAATCTCGACCCCGGTGTCGGGGGCGTATTCGTGGACTTTTCGGATCGTCTCCGCGTACAGCCACGCGCCTTCGTCCTCGAGGTCGTCCCGGGTGACCCCCGTGATCGTCGCATAGTTCAGGTTCATCGTGGCAATCGACTCCGCGACGCGGCGCGGTTCGTCGCGATCCAGCGGCCCGGGTTTGCCGGTGTCGATCAGGCAGAAGTCGCATCGACGGGTGCATTGGTCGCCCCCGATCAGGAACGTGGCCTCGCGGTCCTCCCAACACTCGAAGATGTTGGGACAACCCGCCTCCTGGCATACCGTGTGCAGCCCGGCGCTTTTCACCAGGGACTGCATCTGGGTGTACTCGGGCCCCATACGCACCCGTGTCTTGATCCATTCGGGCTTCTTCTCGATCGGCGTCTGAGTGTTCCGCACCTCGAGGCGAAGCATCTTCCTCCCCTCGGAGCTACCGGTGTTCAGCATTGGTCCCCTTCTGGTCTGACCGGTGAATGTGTCTCGACGTCGCCGCGGATGTCAGCTCAGCCGGCTCACAACCTCGCGTACCAGCGGCCAGACCTTCGCGACGGACGTGTGATTGACCGACTCGAGCGGCGAATGCAGAGCGTGCAACTCGGTGCCGATGGAGATGACCTCCAGTCCCGGAACCTTCCGGCTGAACATCCCCAGTTCGAGGCTGCACTGGGACACATGGATGTCCGGCTCTGCACCCATCACGTCCCGGTAGGCATCGGCGGCGGTCTTGAGCAGGACGGAATTCTCCTGGTACGGGAACTCGGGTGCATCGAGGCCGAACTGCTCCACCGTGACGCCACCGCCGGCGAGCGCGGCGAGAACCCTCGCGCGGTCGAGGATTTCGTGCTTTCGAGAAGTCACCTGCGCGGTGATCGTCGATGCCAGTCGCACGCCGTTCGCCGTCGGGCGCAGGGTGCCGACATTGTTGGAGCTCTCCACGACACCCGGGGTGAGCAGGCTCCAGCTCAGCACGCCGTTGGGAATCAACGCAGTCAACCGGGAGAACCGGGCGGTGGCGTCCGCACTGAAAGCCTGGGCGGGGGCGTCGACGTCCTCGGTCAACTCGAGGCGGATGTTGTCACCGGCCCGCTGGTACTCGGCGGCCAGCGTCTCGGACAGCTCTTCGATGAGAGCCTCGACGCCCGCGACGTCTGCCGGGCGCAGCGACAGCACGGCCTCGGCATCGGCCGGGATGGCACTGTTCTGGGTGCCACCGGACAGTCCACTGATCCGCACGTCGTACTTCCCGAGGACGGCGTTCAGCACCCGGGCCAGGACGAGGATGGCGTTCGCCCGCTCCAGGTGGATGTCGAATTCACAGTGCCCGCCGAGTAGGCCCCGCACCTTCAGTGCCCGGGTTGCGGACGACTCCGCCGGTACGGCCTCGAGTTCGCCGGGGACGTCGATCAGGAAGGTGACGTCGCCGCTGCAGCCGGCCAGAATCTGGTTGTCGGTGATCCAGTTGAAGTCGATCATCCGGGTTCCGGTCAGCACTGACGTGTCGAACTGTCCGGCGCCGACCTTGCCCTTCTCCTCCATCGCCGTGAGCACGGCCTCGAGCGGCGGATGCGGCAGGTCGGTGGACTCCAACAGAGCGAGGATGTACGACACGCCGATGCCGTTGTCCGCGCCCAGTGAGGTGCCGTCGGCCCTGATGAAGTCGCCATCGACCACCAGCTTGATCGGCTCGTTGAGGAAGTCGATCTCAACGCCCTCGTCCTTTGCGCACACCATGTCCAGGTGGCCGTGCAGGATCAGGGCGGGGGCGTTCTCGAGTCCGCCCTGTCCCGGCTTGCGGACCAGGACACAGTGCTTCTCATCCTGGGAGGCCGTCAGTCCGCGCTCCTGCGCGAAGTTGACAACCCAGTCGGCCGCTTGCTTCTCGTTCTCCGATCCGCGCGGGATGTCAGACAGGATCTCGAAGAACCGCAGCACTTCCGCTGGCTGCAGCGATTCCAGGACGGGCATTTCTCTCCTTGAGAGTCAAGACAACTGGCTGGGTGATTTCTACGACAGTGATTGCACTTACTGCTACTTCACGCCCTGCTTCTTCACGGCTGCGATTTTCCCGGCCGCTCTTTCGCGGCTGCTATTTCACGATGCCGATGCGCTTCCGACTGATCGTCAAGGCCACCGCGATGATGATGACCAAGCCGTAGACCAGGCTCTGCGTCTCCGACGGCAGGCCCAGTGCGGCCGCGCCGATCGGGATCAGCGTGACGGTGAGCGCTCCGAACACGATGTTGATCGGATTGGTGATACCCCCGGTGATGGCGGTGCCGCCGACGATCGCGGCGGTGATGCCGGGCAGCAGCAGGTCGCTGCCCAGTCCGGTGCTGGAAGCAGACCCGGCCTGACCGATGATCATGATGCCGGCAACCGATGCGAACATGCCGGACAGGGCGAACGCCGTCACCTTCACCGCCCGCGTCCGGATGCCGGAGAACAGGGCGCCCGTCTCGTTGAGACCGACGGCGGTGTGACTCTGGCCCAATACGGTGAACCGGAGTAAGGACCACATCACCACGGCCAGAACCACCGCGACCCAGAACGCGGCCGCCAGGCCGCCGATTGCGGTGCCGAAGAGCGGGGATAGCAGGCTGGTGTTGTCGGCGTACACCGTGGTCTTGTCGCTGACCATCAGACC
The DNA here is from genome assembly GCA_963825975.1 of uncultured Actinomycetota bacterium. Classification (GTDB taxonomy): domain Bacteria; phylum Actinomycetota; class Actinomycetes; order Mycobacteriales; family Nakamurellaceae; genus Nakamurella. Next base: position 248,290 of record CAWGUZ010000020.1, on the reverse strand, counting down.
CGCCGCCTGCAGAATTCCCAGCGTCCCGAGCGTGAGTGCGAAGCTCGGAACCTGGAAGAAGGCCACCAGAGCACCGTTGAGCGCTCCGATCACCGCACCCAGCACCACGACGAGGATCAGCGCTCCACCCCCCATCGGCCCGATGGTCTTCGCCAGCACAATGGCCGAGAGCAGGGCGATCGCGGCGTTCGACAGATCGATGGATCCCGCGTGCAGCACCATGCCCTGGCCGAGCGCCACCAGCATGATGGCGGTGGCCTGGGTGGCTACGATGGAGAGACCGCCGCCGCCCAGGAAGGACGGTCGGAGGATGGCCACCAGCGCGAAGAGCAGGATGAAGACGGTCAGCGGCCCGACCGACGACCACAGGTTCATGGGGCGCCACCGCCGTCGGGACTCAGCCGGGGACTGCGACGTGGGTGGGGGCCCGGCGGCCGTCGATGTGTTCGCGGCGGCCGGTTGATGCAAAACGTTGGGTTGAGACACGGTCTTCACACCATCTTTTCGAGCAGATCGAGGGTCGTCGGGGTGTCAACTGTCAGGTTGAATCGGGCGGTGACCTCACCGTCGCGCATGACGATGATGTCGTCACCCATGTCCAGGGCTTCTTCGAGTGTGTCCGCGAGCAGGATCACGGCGGCACCGGCATCGCGGGCGACGCGGATCTGTTCGTTGACGGTCTCCGCCGCGCCCGGGTCGAGACCACGGAGTGGATGGTCCAGGATGAGCAGCTTCAGACTCTCGGACTGCAGCCACTTCGCCATCACGACCTTCTGCTGATTACCGCCGGAGAATCTGGCGAGGTGCAGCTTGATGTCGTTGGGTCGCACATCGAGGCGCTCGAACCACTCCCGTGCCAGCTTGTTCTGACCATTCCGGTTGAGCAGGAACCGGGAGCCACTGCCGGTGCGGGCCAGGGTGATATTCTCCGCGGACGAAAAGCCGCCGACCATGCCCTCGATTTTGCGCTCGGCCGGCACATAGGCCATCCCGTTCCGTGTGGCCCGCGTGGTCGACCAAGAGTTCACCGCTTTGCCCTGGTAGCGAATCTCGCCCGCGTCGAACTGTTCGGCGCCGAACAGCGTGCGCACGAGGGCTTCTCGGCCTGAGCCCAGGGTGCCGACCATGGCCAGGCAGTGTCCCTGACGGACCCCGAAACTCACATCCTTGTACTCGCCGCGACGGCTCAGCTGGGTCACCGTCAAGATGTCATCGGTGCCAACCTTGCGTCCGGCGTCCGAGTGTTTCTCGGCCTTCGCGGCATGTCCGATCATCAGCTTGAACAGGTCGTCCTCGGTGACCTCGTCGGTCGACCGGTCGGCCACGATTTCGCCATGGCGCATCACGATGATGCGGTCGCAGATCCGCCGGACCTCGTCGAGCCGGTGCGACACGAAGATCACCGACCCGACGTTCTTCAGCTCGGCGATCTCGCGTTCCAGAATCGCCGTCTCGTTGCGCTCCAGCACGGCGGTCGGCTCGTCGAGGATGACCAGGGGGGTCGTGTGAGTCAGCTCATCGAACCGCAGCGCCCGCGCGATCTCGACCATCTGCCGATCGACGAAGGAGAGATCGCCGACGATCGCGCGCGGATCGATGGTCGCGCCGACCCTGGCCAGCACCTCCGCTGCTTCGCGATTCAGTTGTCCCCACCGATACCACCCATACTTGGTGGCGTTGTCCTTGGTGGAGAGCGCGTTCATCGCGATGTTCTCCGCCACCGAGAGGTTGGTTAGCAGCGACTGCTCCTGGTGCACCACACCGAATCCCGCAGCGACAGCGTCCTGCGGGCGACGGAATCGAACCGGCTGCCCCGCCACCTCCATCACTCCGGAATCCGGCTCGTGCAGCCCGGACAGGATTTTCAGCAGGGTGGACTTGCCGGCGCCGTTCTCGCCGATCAGGCCGACCACCTGGTTGCGTGGGATCACCATCGAGATGTTCTTCACGGCCTGGACCGGGCCGAACGACTTGCTGATTCCGGTCAGTCTCAGCGCGGGCGTCTCTGCCGGAACAGCGGTCCCGGTGGTCACAGCTTTCGTCATTTCACGATCCTCAGTCTGCTGCGCAGCGGCCACGCCGCCACGATGATGGCCACGATCAAGACCGCACCGGAGACGCCCGACTGCACGCTGGAGTTGACGCCGCTGAGGATCAACCCGTTGGTGAGCACCGTCAAGAGAGACACGCCCAGCGCGGTGCGCAGTATCCCGCCCTTGCCGCCACCCAGCGAGGTGCCACCGATGACCACGGCAGCGACCGTGACGAACAGGACGCCGCCGCCAACGGTCGGCGACCCGGCGCCGAGCCGCATCGTGGCCAGGATCCCGGCGAGACCGGTGCACGCCCCGGCGATGGCGAAGATGTAGAGCTTGGTGCGCCCCACCGCGATACCGTTGCTGCGGGCGACGTCCTCGTTGTTGCCGATCGCGTAGGCGAATCGGCCCAGCTTGGTGTAGCGGGTGAGCACCCAGCCGACAAGAACGACCAGGACGGCGAGCCAGAACGAGTGCGGCAGGCCGATCAAGTTGGTGTTCGGCCACGCCTTGATGCCACCGTCCGGCAACAGCGGGATGCTCTCGGTGCCGAACAGCACGGTGCCGATGCCCAGCCCGACGAACCAGAAGCCCAGCGTCACGATGAAGGACGGCACCTTCAAGCGGGTGTGGATCATGCCGGCGATCAGCCCGAGAGCCGCGCCGAGGACGATGCCGATGACGAACGCGAGCGGCCCGAGATCCGTTGACCCTCGACTGTTCTCAGTGCTGAGAATGAACGCCATCCCGGCGGCACCCATCAGACCCTCGACGGAGAGGTCGATCGAGCCCATCAGGACGACCAGCGTGGCGCCGACACCGACGATCAGCGGCGTCGCGGCCTGGTCCAGAATGGTGCGAATGTTGCCGATCGTGAGGAACGTGTCCGGGTTGAGCACCGCGAACACGATGATCAGGACGACCAGGGCACCCACTTCGCCCAGGCTCCGCAGTTCGAATCGGCGGTGCTTCGCGGGGGCAGATGAATGGCCGGGGAGGCTCTTCTCAGGGGGATCTTGAGTGACCTGGTGAGTCACGACTTTTCTCCGAATCTTCTTTGATGTCAGATCTATCAACGGATCGGCCCGCGCCGCGGGTCGGTGAGGTCCACCGACCCGCGGCCGAGTGCCTGTGTCTTGCGCGGGCTGTGCTTCCCACGCGAGGGTCAGCCCACTTCAGTGCATCAGGACGGCAGCTTCTCCGGGCCCTGGCCGACCAGCGGCGTCGGGTCGGTCGTCCACGGATCGTGCGCGATCAGAGTGTCGATCCAGCCGGGGATGTCGGAGTCCCACTTGGTGTAGTCCTGGAAGTTCTGCGGCGTGACACAGGCCAGCTTGAACAGGCTGTCCCGCTTCTCCTTCGGCAGCGTCGACGGGTCGATCTTGCCGGTCGCCGCCAGATATGCGGTGTACAGACCGATCGAGGCGGCCATGAAACCGCGGTGGAAGGTCTCACCCACCACCGGCGAGTTCGGCTCCTTCATCATGTCCACGACCGGCGGGTACAGACCGTCGGAGACGAACTTGATCTTGTTGTACAGGTTCGCGTTCTTCGCGGCGTTGGTCGCACCGATGATCATCGCGTCGTCGGCGGCCCAGATGCCGTCGATCTGGTTCGGGTACTTGGTGAGCAGGCTCTGGGTCACCGACAGACCCTGCTGCGGATCCCAGTTCGCCGACTGAACGTCGAGCAGCTTGATGCCGGGGTAGGCCTTCAGTCCGTGCTTGAACCCGGCGACCCGAGTCTGCGAGGTGGTGCTGTCCTCCACGCCGGCGAGACCGACCACGTTGCCCTTGCCGCCCAGGCTTTCGGCCAGAGCCTTCGCGGTGCACTCACCGCTCTCGACGCCGGAGTACTTCTGGAAGGCGACGAAGTTGTTGCCGATGTCCCACGGCTCGAGGTTGTCCGGCTTGTTCCACCACACGACGACGAAGCCGCCGGCTTGTTTCACCGCGTTGACGATGGTCGGTGCATCCGAGCTGGCCACCGTGTTGACCATCAGCGCGACCTTCTTGCCCTGGGCGAGAATGGCCTGAATTTTGGAGATCTCGGTCTGACTGCTGCCGGCGGAGTCGACGATTTCGACGGGGACGTTGAGCTTCTTGCCCAGCGCCTGGGCACCCTCGATCATCGACGCCATGTAGGGGTTGGTGGTGTTGATCACAGACGCGACCAGTACCAGATTGTCCTTGCTCACCGTCGCCGCGGTACCACCCTGGGTGGACGTCGAGGTGCAAGCGGAGAGGGCGATTGCAGCTGTCGCGGCAACCGAAATCCATTTCGCTGCAAGTTTTTTGCGGAACATCTCTACTCTTCTCTGTGAACCCGCAGGAACGGCTCGACCGCCGGACGCTCGGGCTTCGAGATCCGCCGGGCAGCCGCCTGCGTGGGGGGAATGGGGACGACAAACGAGGAATTGTGGCGCAATGGCGAGACCCTGTTGAGATTCGAGGCTGTCGCGGCGCGCTGAGGTGCCATTTGGGTCGGAGATGCGTCCTGGGTACCGATAGTCGCCGCGGGGCCCGGGTGACGACCGGAGCTTCCGATCGCCTGGTCCGGGGACCCGTCAGCGGAACTGGCGGAAGAACGTGCGCACGTCGTCGACGTACACATCGGGCACCTCGAGGGGGGCGAAATGCCCACCCTCGTCGTGCACCCGGTACTGCTGCAGATTGAAGTACTTCTCGGTCCACTTCATCGGCGGTTTGTAGATCTCCCCCGGGTAGATGCCGACCGCGGTAGGGGCGCCGACCACTGGGAAGCGGTCGTGAGAGGGCTGCCAGGGATTGTTTCGGCACTCCCAGTAGTACCGGGACGAGGTTCCGCCGGTGTTGGTGAGAAAGTACACCGCCGCGGTGGTGACGAGATCTTCTTTAGGCCAGACGTTCTCGAACGCAGGGGTGCCCGCGCCGCGCTCCTCCAAACCCCAGAAGTACCGCTTCTCGGTGATCCAGGCCAGTTGCCCGGCCGGCGAGTCGGCCATCAGGGCCGCCAACGTTTGCGGTTTGGTGAGTTGCATTTCGCCGTAGCCGCTCTCGTTCTCTACGAAGAGCTTGCCGCGTTCGAACCAGCTCTCCTCGCCGGGTCCGTACTCCCCTGCCGCCGGCAGGCCCAGTACAGGGTCGAAATCGACCCCGGCCGGCTTGTCCGGGTGCGCCGGCAGGTAGTGGCTCAGCTGCGCCGGGAAATGGGTGTAGACGCCGTAGACGTCGTCCTCGTACTTGTGACCGTGCTGCTGGGCGACCAAGGCACCCCAGTCACCACCGGCGGTGGCGTACTTGGCATATCCCAGAACATCCTTCATCAGGGTGTTCTCCAGGTCCGCCGTACGCCAGAAGTTCCACCCGGTTTCGGTGAGCGGCGAGGAGAATCCGTAGCCTGGCAGCGAGATCAGCACCACGTCGAATGAATCGGCGGGATCGCCGCCGTAAGCGGCCGGGTCGGTCAATGGCCCGATCACCTTGCGCAGATCCCAGAACGTCCAGGGCCAGCCGTGATGGATCAGCAGCGGCATGGGGTTGGGGCCCTTGCCCTTTGCGTGGATGAAGTGCAGCGGCACACCCATCAGGTCGACTTTGAAATTGGGGAGCTCGTTCATCCGACGCTCGACGTCGCGCCAGTCGTACTCGTCGATCCAGTACTCGACCAACTGACGGTGATAGGCCGTGTTGTAGCCGTAACGCCAGTCGTCGTTCGCGAAATCCTGCGGATAGCGGGTCCGGCGCAGGCGCTCATTCATGTCCTTGAGCGTCTCGTCGGGGATGTCGATGGTGAACTCAGTCACCTGGTACTCGGGCCCTGCTGGCACGGAGACCTCCTTGTCTGGCCAGAGCGATTGACCGGCTGCGCGCCTTCAGCCGTGAATAGAAATTCAGGCTCTGCAACCACATGCATAATGATGTCGCACCTGAATATCTGTGTCAATACCTGAGGCCGACGAATCCCCCGGCAGCTCGCCCGTCAGCGGTTCTCCATGAGCCAGCGCGCCGTTGCCGCGTCAGTGAAGACGACGTTGATCCAGCCCCCCACAAGCGCGGCGCGGATCGCCCGTCGCTTCGACGGACCACCGGCGACGACGAGGCGGCGCTGCGCCCGCCGCAGTTGCTCGAGCGTGGCGCCGACGATGAGGTCGTCGAAATCGGTGTTAACGGGCTCGCCGTCCTCGGCCAGGTACCGCAAATTGATCTCGCCGACCGCGCCGAGCTTGCGAACTTCGGCGAGCTGCTTCTCAGTGAAGAAGTTGTCACCGGCTCGGAGCGGGGCGACGACCCCGACGGCACCGATGCCGGTCAAGGTGTAGTTCAGCTCGTTCAGCTTGTCCAAGGTCGCCCGGGCGTGAGAATCGTGTGCCAGCAGCGTGTTTTTGACCGCGACGTTGGGCATGACGCCTGGAACCCGCAGGAACAGTGGTTCGGCGTGGACGATGTCTGCGAGCAGTTGCGTGTTGTGGGCGGCGAGGTGCTGCAGCGCCGGCGGCCCGAGGTCCCCGAGCATCTCAACGACGTATCTGGTGCCGGAGTCGGGCAGCGGGTGGAGCGTGCTGACCATCTCGTGGAGCGTCCGGCTCCACGACGTGATCCCGACGACCTCGGCACTCGGTGGCGCGCTGTGCAGGTGGAGCGCGAGCAGCTGCCCGAGTTCGACGACCAGTTCCTTCTCGTCGACCCCGTCACCGAGGTCGAACACATGGCCTTCCTGGAGGCCGTACGCGGATTCCAGCTCCTCCTCCAGAACGGACTGCTCCTCCCGCGGCAGCACCACCGAGGTGCGCACGATACCGAGATCCACGGCCTGCTCGAGCATTCGCGACACCCGGGACTGGGAGATGTTGAGTCGCTCGGCGATCGCACTCTGGCGGAGCCCTCGGGTGTGGTAGAGCCAGGCCACCGTTGCGACCATCCGCCGTATGCCCGGCCCCTGCGATGCCTTCGCCATCACACTCCCCCAACGATCATTCGCCGGCAGCCCGTGCTCGAACGGCCGACGCGGCCAACCGACAGTATGCCGGGGTCCGTTCCATCGACAGCGCAGCAACCGGCGAGCCGGTGTCCGCGGGTCGCCGCTATCGCGCGCCCACCGCCACCGAGCCCGGGCTCCGATGCGCGAGCAGCCATTGGGCGGTGGTGGAATCGGTGACCAGGAGATTGATCCAGCCACCGAGCAACGCAGCGCGGATCGCCCGGTACTTGGAGGTCCCGCCGGCAACGCCCAGCCGGCGATCCGCACGGAGCAGTTGCTCCGCGCCCGCGCCGACTACCAGATCATCGAAATCGGTGTGAACCACCTTGCCGTTCTCATCGATGTAATGCAGATCCACCTCACCCACCGCGCCGCGGCCCTTCGCCTGCTCCACCTGTTCGGCGGTGAAGAAGTTTTCACCCGCTCGCAGCGGCGGCACGATGTCGCCGGATCCGATGCCGATCAGTGCGAAGTCGATGGCGTCGAGCTTCTGGAGGGCCTGACGGGCGTGAGTGTCGTGGGCGAGAATCGCCGCCTTCACCTCCGAGTTTGGCAGCACGCCCGGCACCCGTAGGAACATGGGCTCGGCACCGGTCATTTCCGCCAACTGCTGGGTGGTCTGTGCCGCGCGGTGCTGCAGTGAGGGCGGGCCGAGGTCCCCCAGCATCTCGACCACGTACTGGACGCCCGAGTTTCGCAGCGGCCGCAGATGCTGGACAGTCTCCTGAAGCGTCCTGCTCCATGAGGTGAATCCGACGACCGCCGCATCCAATGGCATGGACTGCAACTGCAGAGCCAGTAGTTGGCCCAACTCGCGGACCAACAGCGACTCGTCGCTTACCGCACCGAGGTCGTAGACGTTCGCCTGTTTCAGCCCGTAGGCAGCCTCGAGTTCGTTCTCCAAGACCGACTGTTCGTCCGACGGCAGCACCACGACGGTCCGCACGATGTCGAGGTCGACTGCTTGCTCGAGCATTCGCGAGACTCGCGACTGAGAGATGTTGAGCCGCTCGGCAATTGCACTCTGCCGGAGGCCACGCGTGTGATACAGCCATGCGACGGTGGCTACTAGCCGGCGTACTCCCGGTGCCGGCGCTGTTCGTGCCAAATATCGTCCTCGATCCCGGGTTGCCTCGCTGCTGAAGCAACCCCACTCGCACTACCCGTCGCCGGAACAGCGGGTAAATATTCGGTTGTTGACAGAATACGCACCCTTGTCTAGGGTCTGAGATAGAGATGCTAGATCGGAATACATATTCAAACAAGTAGTTAATCGCATCCATCGTAGATCCGAACTGGCCGAAACGTTCGCGCACATCACCGAACCGAAGCGACCCCTTCGCACCGCGCCTGCGCCTCTGGTGCCGGACGCGACCAACCACCCGCAGAAAGGCCCGAAACGGTGACATCGGATCTCCCCGACTCCACACTCATCGAAATGCAGCGCCGGATGCTCCGCATCCGTCGCTTCGACGAGCGCGCCTCCAAAATGGTCAAGCGGGGCCAGATCCCCGGCACCGTGCACACCAGCATCGGCCAGGAGGCCCAGGTCGTCGGCGCCTGTATGGCGCTCGGCGAGAACGACTACATGACGGGCAATCACCGCAGCCACGGCCATCCGATCGGGAAGGGCGCGCCGCTCGGCCCGTTGATGGCCGAGCTGGTGGGCAAGAGCGGTGGCGTCTGCAAGGGCAAGGGCGGGTCTCTGCACCTGGCCGACTTCGCCGTGGGCAGCCTGGGCGAGTCCGGCATCGTCGGCTCCTCGATTCCGATTGCGGTCGGGGCCGGCCTGTCGTCCAAGGTCCTCGACAACGGCCGGGTGGCGCTGGCGTTCTTCGGTGACGGGGCAGCCAACCAAGGGTGTCTCTACGAGGGAATGAACATCGCCGGAGTCTGGAAACTCCCCGTCATCTTCCTCTGCGAGAACAACCAGTACGCGCTGTCGACCCCCGCGCACACCGTCACCTCCGGAGTGATCGCGGACCGCGGTGCAGGTTTCGGAATGCCCGGGATTCGGGTGACCGACGGCCAGGACGTGATGGCGGTGTACGAGGCCGTGGCAACGGCGGTCGAGCGAGCACGTGCCGGTGACGGGCCGAGCTTGATCGAGGTGGTCACGTACCGCTTCAACGAGCACTCCGAGGGCCTCAAGCTCGGTGTGGACTACCGCGACCAAGACGAAAAGGCGGACTGGCTGGCCAAGGATCCGATCGTGTTGTTCCGTCGAGAGCTGATCAGCAGAGGTGTCGCCGACGACGCAGCCATGGACGACCTCGAGGCGGACGTGATGCGCGAGGTCGAGGAGGCGTTCGCCTTCACCAACGACAGCCCGTACCCCGACCCGTCGGTGGCTTTCGACGACCTGTACTCCGACAGCGTCTACACCCACCACACCTTCAACGACACCACATTCGCCACTCTGGAGACCGTGCGATGACTGTAATGAGCTATCTCGGCGCGATCGGTGCCGCTCAAAAAGAGGCAATGCTCGCCGACGAGCGGGTGATCATCATCGGCGAGGACGTCGAGGCGAACGTCTACGGCACGACCGGCGGCGCCGGCAAGTCCCGAGCATCCGAGGGCGACTTCCTGCAGATGTTCGGCAAGAACCGCATCCGCAACACCCCGATCTCCGAGGAGGTGATCGTCGGGGCGGCGGCGGGTGCAGCGATGACCGGACTGCGTCCCATCGTCGATCTCTCCTACTCGAGCTTCCTTTACATGGCCATGGACCAGTTCGTGAACCAGGTCGCCAAGAACCGGTACATGTTCGGCGGCCAGGCGAAAATGCCGGTCGTCTTCCGGTCTGCCATGTTCTACGGGCTCAACACCGGTGCGCACCACTCGGACCGCCCGTACCCGATGTTCATGAACGTACCCGGGTTTGAAGATCGTCGCTCCGGCCTACCCGAGCGACGCCAAGGGTCTGCTGCGCTCCGCGGTCGACTCCGACGATCCGGTGCTGATCTTCGAGGCCTGCCTGCTGTGGGGCACCAAAGAAGAGGTCGACGAGAACGAGTACCGGATTCCACTCGGGGTCGGCCGGACTCTGCGATCGGGATCCGACGCGACCATCGTCGCCGTCTCCGGCGCCGTCCCGGAGGCCGTCGCCGCCGCCGATCTGTTGGCCGCGGAGGGAATCTCGGTCGAGGTTTTCGATCCCCGGACGCTGGTGCCGCTGGACGTGGACGGCGTACTCACCGCAGTCGCCAAGACGGGCAGGCTCGTCGTCGCCGACCCGGCACACCGCACCTGCAGTGTGGCCAGCGAGATCTCCGCGCTGGCCGCCGAACACGTATTCGACTCGCTGAAGGCGCCGATCCGCCGGGTCACCACGCCCGACATGCAGATCCCCTTCAGCCCGGCGCTGGAGAAGCAGCTTTACCCCAGCCGCACCCGGATCGCCGAAGCGGTGCGAGCGCAACTCGGTGTCACCGCATCGGTGTAGCACCGTTTTCGGGGTCATCGACAACCGTTGAGCCCGAGGGACTTTCCCAGAACGACCTGACGACCGCCCAGCGGTCCACGTGTAGAAGGAGTGAACGGATGTCGAGAGTCGAAGTACTGCTGCCCCAGTGGGGAATGGGTATGAGCGAGGGCGCCATCACGGCATGGCTGAAGAAGGTCGGCGACCAGGTCGCCGAGGACGAGCCGCTGGCCGAGGTCGAGGCGGAGAAGGTCGAGGAGACCCTGGAGTCGCCGGCCGCCGGGACGTTGGTCGAGATTCTGGTGGCCGAAGGCGAAACCGTCGAGGTCCGCACCGTGGTCGCGGTCATCGAAACGGCGGAGTAGCCCGGCGCCGGGGTTCGGTCGACAACGAAGACCACACCCCGCCATCCAGCCGGAGTGGGCGGTCGGGCGATGGCCGCCGCCCGCTCCGCACCAACCCGTCTCGCCGCACAGTCGGACCATGCTTGCCGCGGAATCAGCGAACGGACCGCTACGTCAAGCCAAGCAACAGCTCTCGAGGAGAACACCATGGTAAGGCCGGAACTCACCGCAGAGTTCGACGTCGTCGTCGTCGGCGCCGGGATTAACGGCGTCGGCATCGCCCAAGACGCCGCTCTCCGTGGTCTGCGGGTGGCACTTCTCGAGCAGGACGACCTGTGCAGCGGCGTCTCCGCCTGGTCCGGTCGCCTCGTGCACGGCGGCCTGCGTTATCTGGAGCAGTACGACGTCGGTCTCGTTCACGAGTCGCTGGTCGAGCGCGAGCGGCTTTTCACGCTGGCACCGCACTTGGTGAAACCCGTCCCGTTGATGGTGCCGATCTATGCGCACAACCGCCGTCCGGGGTGGATGGTCGAGCTCGGAATGATCGCCTACGACATGCTCTCGCTGCGCAAGACGCCGCCGATGCACCGCAGGCTCACCGAGCGGCGCACCCGCAAGCGCTTTCCCGGCGCCGGAACCGACGGCCTGTCGGCTTCGGTGGTGTTCTACGACGGCCAGCTCGAGAACGCCGAGCGGCTCATCGTCGAGATAGCGGTCGACGCACAGGCAGCGGGCGCCGTCATCGCCACCCACGTCAGGGTGGACGCCCCCCTGGTCGAGAACGGCAGGGTGACCGGAGTCGCGGTGACCGACCGACTCACCGGCGAATCGTTCGACGTCCGCGGTTCGGTGGTCTACAACGTCGCCGGCGCGGCCATCGACCGCGTCGTGGCCGTCCCGAGTCTGCCCGCTCAACCCCGTTTGAACGGCGGCACCAAGGGCAGTCACCTGATCGTCGATCCGTTCCCCGGCGCTCCCACAGACGTCGTGTACTACGAGTCTCGTAGCGACGGTCGGCTCGTGCTGATCATCCCGTGGCGTGGCCGTTACATGATCGGCACCACTGACATCCGATTCGACGGCGATCCGGACGATGCGCGCTGTGACATCGGAGAAGTCGACTATCTGCTCGGGGAGGTGAACACCCTCATTCCGGGGGCCGGCCTCACCCTGGACGATGTCCTGTACACCTTCAGCGGGGTCCGCCCGTTGCCCTATGTGCCGGACAAGGCCGAGTCGTCGGTACCGCGCAGCCATGTACTGCACGACCACTCAGGCACCGGCCTGCCCGGCCTGGTCACCGTGGTCGGCGGCAAGCTGACCACCTATCGACAACTTGCCGAGGACGCCGTCAACGACGCGTTCCGCCGACTCCACCGGCGCGCCCCGCGATGTCCCACCCGCAACCGGATGTTCATCGGCGCGCAGTTCGTCGATCTCACGGCGCTCAAGGCGGCGGTCGCCGCCCGCACCGGCCTGCCGGCCGCGCAGGTCAAGCGGTTGGTCGACTTGTACGGCAGCCGGGTGTTCGCGGTGTGGCAACTCGCCGAGCAGCGCCCCGAGCTGAACACGGTGGTGCACCCCAGTGGAGTGCTGGCCGCCGAGCTGGTGTTCGCGGTCGACACCGACCTGGCTCGCTCGTTGACCGATGTGCTCGCCCGCCGGGTGATGATCGCGTTCGAGCCGGGCCATGGCCTGGACTCCATCGACGGTCTGGCCGCAGTGCTCGGCGAGCACCTCGGTTGGGACTCGACCATGATCTCCGCACAGATCGACGAGTACCGGCAGTGGCTTGACAAGCTGGCGGTACCCGACCCCGCGGGCCCGCGTTCGGAGAGCTTCGGCGCCGGCACGCCGGTGGTGGCATCGTCGTGACCGGCTCGTTCGTGCTGGCGCTCGACGAGGGGTCGAGCAGCTGTCGATCAATCCTGGTGGACTCGTCCGGCGACATGCACGGCGAAGCCCGGGCGAACGTGACGTGGGAGTATCCGCGTCCGAGCTGGGTCGAACTCGACCCGGTCCGGCTCTGGCGCGACCAGCTCGGCACGATCGAGCGGACGATGGGAACCGTCGGAGTGACCGGCGCCGATCTGGCTGCGGTCGCCATCACGACGCACCGCGAGACGGCGATGCTGTGGGACCGGGCGACCGGGGAACCCGTCCACAACGCGCTCGTGTGGATCTCCAAGCAGACCGATGACATCGTCAAGCGCTGGTCGGCCGCGGGTCTGGATGAGATGTTCCGGCAGCGCACCGGGCTGTTCAACGACTCGTTCTTCTCCGCAGCCAAGGTCGTCTGGCTGTTGGAGAACGTGCCGGACGTGCGTCGGCGCGCAGAGGCCGGTCAACTCGCCTTCGGCACACCGGACACCTGGCTGTTGTGGAACCTGACCGGCGGCCGATCGCACCTGACCGACCACACCTGTGCGTCGCGTACCGCGTTGTTCAACTTGGAGTCACTCAGTTGGGACGAGGAGCTCTGCCGGACACTGGGCATCCCGATGGCGATCTTTCCGGACGCGATCGCCTCGGACGGTGATTTCGGACTCAGCTCAGCGGACGTGCTCGGCACCGAGGTTCCGGTGCGCGCCGTCCTCGCCGACCAGCAGGCCGGGCTGTTCGGGCAGGCTTGTTTCCAACCGGGCTCGGTGAAGAACACCTTCGGCACTGCCGGTGTGCTGGTGGTCAACGCAGGCGAAAAAGTCCAGCTGGCAGACGGTTTGACCTCCAGCGTCGGCTGGACCGTCGGTGGTGTCACCGACTACGAGCTTGAGGGCGTGGTGTTCCACTCCGGCCAGACGCTGTCCTGGATGAAGGACAACCTCAGGCTGTTCGACTCCAACGACGAGATCGAATATCTGGCCCGCCTCGTCCCGGACTCCGGCGGGGTCTATGTGGTCCCGGCCTTCGGTGGCATGTGCGCTCCACATTGGGATCGCGAAGCGCGGGCCGCTGTGGTCGGGCTGACTCTGGAGTCGACCTCGGCGCACGTCGTGCGGGCGGGCATGGACAGCATGGCCTTCCAGACCGCCGACATCATCGATTCCCTCGAGGCCGCCGACATTCCAGTCGAAACGCTGAAGGTCGACGGCGGTGCCGCGAGCAGCGACCTCCTCTGCCAGCTCACCGCGGACCTCTCCGGAAAACTCATCCAGCGGCCGACCTCGCTGGAGCGCACCGCGCTCGGCGTTGCTTTCGTCGCCGGGCTGAAAGTCGGCATCTGGGGCGGTCTCTCAGACCTGGAACAAACCTGGGAATGCGAGCGCGAATTCACCCCACAGATCGACGCAACCACCCGCGAGGAACGTCACGCCGGTTGGCGCGACGCGCTCGATCGCACCCTGCCGAGCCGCTACCGAACCGGGACACCCTGACGACAGTCAGACCCTTCACAGAGAGGCATGATCATGCGAGATCCGAACCCCCTACGCTGGGTGGAGGCCGCCAGAGCCGGCGGTTACGCCATCGGCGCCTTCAACATGCACAACGACGAGACTGCCCAGGCACTCCTGCAGGCGGCCGCGCTCGCCGATTCCCCCGTCTACCTGCAGGTCGGCCGGGCGATCATCCCGCACATGGGGCTGCGCAAGGCCTACGAACTGACAGTCCGGAACGCGGAGGAATCCGACGCGCTTTACACCATCCACCTGGACCACGGCACCTGGGACGAGGTGCTGTTGGCCGTGCGCCTCGGCTTCGACTCCATCATGTTCGACGCCGCCCACCTCCCGTTCGAGGAGAACATCAAGGCAACCCGTCGAGCGGTGGAGCTCTGCCACGATTACGGAATTCCGGTCGAAGCCGAGCTGGGCAAGATCCCGGACGTCGGCGCACCGGTGGACTGGAAGTCCTACTACACCGACGTTCACGAGGCGGAGCGCTTCGTCGCCGAGACCGGTGTCGACCTTCTCGCCATCTCCGCGGGCGTGGTGCACGGGGTCATGCCAGGATTCGAGAATCAGCCGCTGGCAATCGACCTCATCAGGAACATTCGTGACGTGGTCCCGGTTCCACTGGTACTGCACGGAGCATCCGGTGTCCCGGACGACGAGATCAGGGACGCGATCGCCAACGGCGTACACAAACTCAACGCCGACACCGATCTGCGGCACGCATTCCGCGCCGGCGTGGAGGCCGCGTGGTCCGAGGGTGACCGGCAGCTGGAGTACGTGCTCGACGAAGGGCGTCGCCGGATGGTCGACGCCACCGTGGCGAAAATGCAGACTTACGGGTGCGCCGGCACCGCGACTACACAGTCACTCGTGGCGCAGTCGCGGTGACCGCTACCGAACTTGAGGCCGGCTTTGAGGGTGTCTCGAAACCGCTCGCCGGGATTCGTAAGATCGCCGCCCGTCGCATGGTCGAGGCGTGGGCCGCCCCGGTGTTCCATCTGTCCGTGCGAGTCGACATGACCGCCGTCCTGGCGGCGAATCTCAAGTCCCTCGGGGCCACCGTGACCGACGCGATTCTGCACGCCTGCGCGGCCGCGCTCACCGAAAACCCCTCGATGAACGCACACTTCGCCGACAACGTCGTCACCACATTCGCCGACGTCAACATCGGTCTGGCCGTCGCCACCGACAAGGGGCTCACGGTTCCGGTGCTGCATCGACTGCAGGGCGCAGGCCTGCCCGACATAGCCGCCCTCCGCAAGGATGTGGTCGCCAAGGCGCGCACCGGCAAGCTCTCGATGCGGGACATCAGTGACGGCACGTTCACCGTGTCGAACCTGGGCATGTTGGGGATCGACGAGTTCGACGCGATTTTGAACCCGCCGCAGGTGGCGATCCTGGCGGTGGGCAGCACCGCGCAGACACCGGTGGCGGTTGACGGCACAGTCCAGATCCGACCGATGGCCTCCTTCACCCTCACCTGCGACCACCGGGCTGTGGACGGCGCCACCGGTGCCTCGCTGTTGACCACGATCCGCGACAACCTGCAGAAGACGCCCGGCTGACATGGTGGCCGCGCGGTCGGAAACCGCTGCCGAGGAGGCACTCTCGGTGCTGCTGAGCGGTGTCGGCAACCTCATGGTGGCAACAGATTCCGATCTCGGATCTGCAGCGGCAGACCTTGCGGTCGGCCCTGCCCTGCTGCGACTGGTCGCCGGCACCCGGGGCACCGGGTGGCTGCGGACGTACCGCCCGGCGCCGACTGTCAGCTTCAGTCGGCGTGACACGACGACCCCGGGCTACCTCCGGGCCGTCGCCGCCGCCGAGGCTCGCGGTTTCCAGCCGGCGGTTCGGTCCCCCGGCGGTAGGGCGGCGGCATACCACCGGTCCTGCCTGTGCTTCGAAATGGTGTTGCCGGACTCAGGCGACCGCAACCCGGTGCAACAGATCTCCGCATTGGGAGACGTGCTGGCCGCGGTGCTGCGCGACCTCGGCGTGGATGCCCGGGTCGGCGCAGTCCCGGGCGAGTACTGCCCGGGTCGGTACAGCGTCAATGGTGGCGGCGTGGCGAAGATCGTCGGCACCGCCGGACGCCGAGTGCGCGGGGCGATCCTGCTGGGAGGCAGCATCGTCGTCGCCGACCCGGATCCGCTACGGGAGGTGCTGGGCGACGTATACGGCGCGCTGAATCTGCCACTTGATCTGGAGACCATCTCTGCCGCAGTTGATTTCGGCTGTCGCACCGACTCGGTCGACGCCGTCGATGATGCCCTGATCGCCGTCCTCGGATCCCGAGTCGGGGTGGCCTTCGACCTCTTGCCCAGCGGTCTCCAGCTGGAGTCGACGAGCTGGTTCCGAACGGGTGCCACCCGGCCCGAGGGCATCTTGACAGCGAGCCGGAGGCACTCGATACTAAACGAGTAGAGATGCTCGCATCGCATATCTATGCGCTGAGCAGCAATGTCGCTGACACGGGAGAGGCACATGAACGTTTTCGCCAAGAAGAAGCATCTGTCGGCAATCACTCTGGTGGCCGCCGCTGCCCTCAGTCTGGCGGCATGTGGGAACAGCACGACCGGCACGACCAGCACGACCAGCACGGCCGTGACGACATCGTCGTCCAGCTCCAGCGCTGCCCCGAGCAGTGCCCCCCCGGCATCGGAGTCCACCCCCTCCGAGAGCTCACCGGGCGGGCTGGTCCTGCCGACAGTGGAGGGAGACCAGTCGAAGTTCACCATCGGCGTCTCGGTGGCCGATCAGAAGTCGCTCTTCTACATCGCGGAGGTCGACGGCATCAAGAAGGCCGCCCAGGACACCGGCGCCAAGGTGATCGTCCTGTCCGCGGACAACAACTCGACCCAACAGGTCAACCAGGTCAAAGACTTGATCACCCAGCAGATCGACGCGCTGATATTCACCGCCCAGGATGCGACCGCCGCCGCCGCCGGTGTCCGGGCCGCGAACCGCGCCAACATCCCGGTCATCGCGGTGGACCAGAAGCCGGAGAGTGGTGACGGCAAGCTCGCCACCTACATCGCCACGGACAGCGTCAAGGCCGCCGATGCGCTGTGCACCTGGGTCTTCGAGCAGATGGGTGGCTCGGGCGAAATCGGCATCCTGCAGGGCGTTCTCGGGGCCACCGCGGAGCTGCAGCGCAGCCAGGGCTGCCAGCAGGCGTTGGACAAGAATCCGAAGATCTCGGTTGTCGCCAAGCAGTCGGCGAACTGGGACGAGACCGAGGGTTACAAGGCCGCCCAGAACATGCTGCAGGCCAACCCGAATATCAAGGCGATCATCGGCGAGAGTGACGCGATGGGCCTCGGCGCCGCCAAGGCCGCCAAGGATGCCGGTCGCCAGATCATCGCCGTCGGCATCGACGGTTTCCCGACCATGATCACCGCCATCAAGCAGGGCCTCACCCAGGCCACACAAGCTCAGGTGCCCTACAAGATGGGTCAACTCGCGGTCCTCGACGCTCTCCTGCTGCTGAACGATCGCGCTTCCGAAGTGCCGGCCGAGCAGTATCAGGACACCGTCCTCGTCACCAAGGAGAACTCCAACAAGGTCGACCCGGTCGACTTCTACGGTCCGAACGTCAAGTAGCGCATCGGAATCCGGTCGGAACAACAACGCCAGAAAGGGCGACCCGCTCGTGGACAACACAGCCGTTGACCGCAACGATGTATCGACGCCGGGTCGCGCGCTGGTCGCCGACCAGCTGGAAAAGTCGTATGGCGGGGTTCGCGTCCTCAAGGGAGTGAGCTTGTCTGTCTCCGCCGGTCAGGTCGTCGGCCTGATCGGCGAGAACGGAGCCGGCAAATCGACGCTGAGCTCCATCATCGCCGGCGTCGTGGCCCCCACCTCGGGCCTGATGACGTTGAACGGGATGGCCTACGCTCCGCACTCCCCGCATGATGCGCTCGCCAAGGGCGTCGCGCTGATTCACCAGGAAATCCGTATGGTGCCGGGATTGTCGGTGGCGGAGAACATGTTCCTGGGTCGGATCCCGACTCGGGGTGGTCGGGTCGACACCGGGGCGATGGTGGCGGAGGCCTCGCGGGTGCTCGACGTGTTGGGGATCGACCTCGACCCTCGGCGCAAGGTCTCCGGACTCTCGATGGCGACGCAGCAGAGCATCGAAATCGCCAAGGCGATCTCCCGCAAGCCGGACTACGTCATCTTCGACGAGCCGTCGGCGTCACTGACCGGGCATGAGACCGACCGGGTGCTCGACCAGATTCGCCGGATGGCCGAGCACGGAGTCGGAGTCATTTACATTTCGCACCGACTGGACGAGGTGCGCACGGTCGCGCATCGCATCGTCTGCCTACGAGACGGCAATCTGGTCAAGACCTGGGACTCCGGGAACATTCCGAAATCCGAGTTGGTGTCCGGAATGGTGGGCCGGGAGTTCGTCTATCAACACGAGGCACCGAAACCCGCCAAAGACGACATCGTCCTCAGTGTCAGAGGTCTGACCCGCAAGGGCGTCTTCGAGGACATCAGCTTCGATGTCAGCCGGGGCGAGATTCTGGGTTTCGCCGGCCTGGTCGGGGCCGGCCGCACTGAGGTAGTCCGGGTGATCGCCGGGGTGGACCGCGCCGATGCCGGCGAGGTGTCCGTCGAGGGCACAACGCTCAAGCTGAAGTCACCGTCTGACGCGATTCACGCCGGTGTGGTCATGGTGCCGGAGGACCGCAAGGGCCAGGGCCTCAACCTCGGCCGCACCAGCGCGGAGAACATCCTGACCCCCTGGGAGGGGCGGATGGGTCGGAACCGGATGATCACCCGAGGGTTGCTCCGAAGGTGGGCCGATAAGAGCCGCACCGAATTCGACATCCGAGGCAATCTGAACATCCCGGTGATCCGGTTGTCCGGGGGGAATCAGCAAAAGGTGCTGCTCGCGAAATGGCTGGTCGAGCAACCGAAGGTGCTGATCCTCGACGAGCCGACGCGCGGCGTCGACGTCGGCGCGAAGATGGCCATCTACGAGATCATCCGCGGCTGCGCCGAGCGCGGCGTGGCGGTCATCGTCGTGTCATCCGAACTCGAAGAAGTACTAGGTCTCTCCCACCGGGTGCTCGTGATGTCCGGCGGCCGCCAACGAGACATTCTGCCCAGGGATGCCGCCACATCCGAAACCGTCATGGAACTCGCCGTGCCGATAGGAAAAATGTGATGACCAGAAGCACAGACCACCGTGCGGATACCGCGACCCCCGCCCCAGTCGCAGAGATCGACGGGGTCGGTGGCCGCCCAGACGCCCCAGCTGTCACCAATAACGCCGCACTCGACTTCGTCAGGCAACGCGCCAAGTCACTCGGCGGCCCCCTGGCAGGGCTGATCGTGATGGTGATCGCGCTGTCATTTCTCTCGCCGTTCTTCATGACCGCAAAGAACCTGAGCAACATCATTTCGCAGATCTCGGACATCGGCGTGATGGCCGCCGGCGCGACGCTGGTGATTCTGGTCGGGGGCATCGATCTTTCGGTGGCCGCAGTGCTGGCACTGACCATGATGTTCAGCGCCTGGCTCTACCGGGACGCCTCCATCCCATGGCCGGTGGCGATGGGGTGCGGTCTCCTGCTCGGCGCCGGCGTGGGCCTGATCAACGGGCTGCTCGCCACCTACGGCCGGGTACAAGCCTTCGTCGCCACCTTGGCGACGATGTCGGCCGCTGCCGGCATGGCACTGTTCATCACCTCGGGTAGCACCATCAACGGGTTTCCCGAGTGGTTCGGCAATCTCACTGCGGCCGATGTGCTGGGTGTTCCGCTACACGGCGTCCTGTTGATCGCGATCTACCTGGTCATCGGCTTCTGGCTGCGGTATCGGCCGAGCGGTCGGGCGCTGTACGCGATCGGCGGGAACGAAGAGGCGGCGCGACTGTCCGGCCTCCCCGTCCGCTGGGCCAAGACGAGGGTCTACATGATCGCCGGCGCACTGGCCGCCGTCGCGGGCTGGATCGACATCTCGATTCTGGATTCCGCCCAGCCCACCGCGGGTGCGGGATACCTGCTGAACGTCATCGCCGTGGTGGTGATCGGGGGCGCCAGCCTCGCAGGCGGTGTCGGCTCGATGGGCGGGACCTTCATCGGGCTGCTGATCATCGGCGTCCTCAACAACGGCCTGTCGCTGCTCCACGTCAACCCCAACCTGCAGTCCGTGGTCATCGGCGCCGTGATCCTCGCAGCCGTCCTCACCGACCGGGTCGGCGTGAAACTCCGCTCGTAGCACGGCGTTCACGCCGGGTCGGCGAAACTCCGCCCGCAGCGCGGCGTTCACCTGCACCAGATTTCCGATCCGGGGTTCCGCGGTCGGCCGATATCGATGGAGAAAACCTGTGTCTGTCTTGAGCGCTGCCGGTAGCTTGCCGGAGGCCCCTGCACCCTTCGAGGACCCTGTCGAGGTGGCTCGGCGGATCGTCGCCGAGGCCGACCCGGCGGGCGACCTCCCGCTGT
Source organism: uncultured Actinomycetota bacterium (assembly GCA_963825975.1). Taxonomy (GTDB): domain Bacteria; phylum Actinomycetota; class Actinomycetes; order Mycobacteriales; family Nakamurellaceae; genus Nakamurella. The sequence goes on along the minus strand of CAWGUZ010000020.1, from coordinate 227,671 downwards.
GTGGCATGCGGTCGGTGAGGATCGGATCGTTCGACTGGTCGGCTGTCACAGCGGCCGTGGCGGAGCTGTTGGGCGGGTCCGGTGCGGATCGAACCGCGGGACGCCCGACCGTCGCCTTGGTGATGGACCGGACTCCGATCCGCCGGAACGGACAGGAGATCAAACCGGCCATCGAAGCGGCACTCGCGGCGGAGTTCGACGTCCGTCGGGTCGTGTTGGACGACGGTCATTCCGAGCTCCACGCCTCCGAGATCAGTCATCGAGCGCGCCGGCGCGGCGGTCTCCGGTGCAGCCGCCGTTGTCAGCATCGGCGGCGGCACGATCACCGACATCGGCAAGGTGGCCTCCGCCGCTGCGGGCGGGATGCCGCTGGTGGTAGTCCAGACGGCCGCCTCGGTGGACGGCTTCACCGACGACGTGTCGGTGCTACTGCGCAACGGGGTGAAGCGAACGACCCCGTCCCGCTGGCCCGACATCGTGATCGCCGACGTCGACACCGTCGACCAGGCTCCCACCGCGATGAACGTCGCCGGATTCGGGGAGCTGAATTCGATGTTCACCGCACCGGCGGACTGGCTGCTCGCCGCGGTCACCGGCGTCGACAGTTCGTTTCACCCCGCACCGATCCGCATATTGGAGGAGGTCGGATCCGATGTGGCTGATTGGTCCGCGAACCTCGGCCACTCCCCCGAGGCCACCGCCCGCCTCACCCGTGCGTTGGCGATTCGCGGTATCGCCACGGGCGTTTCGGGCGGCACCGCATGCCTGTCGGGTGTCGAACACCTGGTCAGCCATATGCTCGACCTGTCCAACGGGGTCGCCCACCGCCCAGTCGGTTTACACGGCGCCCAAGTCGGCGCGGCGTCGGTAGTCGCGGCAGCCGCCTGGCAGCTGGTATTCAATCGGCTGGCGACTGCAGACCGCGGCGCGCTCGCCGAGCAACTCGCCTTCGGCCCGTTGGCGGCGAGCCGAGACACGGTTCGGGCGGCCTTCCGCGGCGTCGATCCATCCGGCGCGGTGGCCGACGAATGTTGGTCCGATTACGAGAAGAAGGCGGCGGCGCTGGCACAGCACCGTTCCGACCTGCGCGGCGTTCTCGACGAGTGGCCATCGCTGTCCGCTCGTCTGCGGCCGCTCGTGCGCACCCCGGACGAACTCGCGCAGGGGCTGGTCGCGGCCGGCGCCCCGGCCAGGTTGACCGATCTGGACTGGGTGACTGATTCCGAACACGCCGTGTGGGCTGTCACCAACTGCGCCTACATGCGCAACCGACTCACCGTCGTCGACCTGCTGGTCGCCCTCGGCTGGTGGACCGACGGCGACATCGCCGAGGTGTTGGCGACCGCCGAGCAGTCCGTGGCGAAAGCGGAGACCTCCCATGCCCCGCGGTGACCTGGTCATCGGAGTCGACTGCTCGACGACGGCGGCCAAAGCGGTCGTGTGGAACTCCGCGGGTGTCGCGGTGTCGCAGGCCCGCTCGGCTTTCGAGTTGGCCCACCCCAGGCCGAACTACGCCGAGCAGAATCCCGAGGACTGGTGGACGGCAACCCGCGAGGCGATTCGGCGGGCCATCCAGACGGTCGATCGGGAGCGCATCGCGGCGCTGTGCATCACCCATCAGCGGGAGACGTTCGCCTGCCTGGATCGGGCCGGTGAGCCACTGCGCCCGGCGATGATCTGGGCTGACACCCGGGCCACCGATGAAGTTAGCGAATACGGCACGCCGGAGGTGCACCGGATCACCGGAAAGCCACCGAACCCGACCCCGGCCTGGTACAAACTGCTCTGGTTGGCCAAGCATGAGCCGGAGACGCTGCAGCACACTGCATCGGTAGTCGACGTGCAGGGTTTTCTGGCGAACCGGTTGACCGGCGAGTTCCGCACCAGCTGGGCCAGCGCTGATCCGCTCGGAGTTGTGGACCTGAACACCTTCGACTACTCCGACGCACTCCTCGTAGCCGCGGGCCTGCACCGCGATCAGTTCGCGGAGCTGGTCGAGCCGGGCGGGGTACTCGGTGCGGTGACCGAAAGTGCCGCGCGGGCAACAGGTCTGCCGCCCGGCCTGCCGGTGATCGCCGGCGTCGGCGACGGTCAGTCGGCACAACTGGGCTGCGGCATCACCGAACCGGGCGCCGCGTATCTCAACCTCGGGACCGGAATCGTGTCCGGAACCTTCGGGCGGGAGTACGCGACGGATGTCCGCTTCCGCACGCTGGCGGCCGGCGTCCCGCGGGCTTACACGATGGAGACATTCATCGGCGGCGGCACTTACAACATCCGATGGTTCGTCGACAAATTCGCCGGCGTCAACACCCAGATGCTCGGTTTGGACCTGTCTCCGGAACAGGTGCTGGAGGCGGCCGCGGAGATGCTGCCGCCGGGCAGTGAAGGACTGATCGCGCTGCCGTACTGGACGGGTGCCCTCACCCCGTACTGGGATCACGACGCGCGGGGCGCCCTGGTCGGTCTGACCGGCATTCACGGCAAGAGCCACGTCTACCGGGCGATCCTGGAGAGCCTGGCGTTCGAACAGCGCTTTCTGACCACCGGGGCCGAGGATGCGCTCGGCGAGAAAGTCTCCCGGGTCGTCGCTCTCGGCGGTGGTTCGCGCAGTCGGATCTGGTGCCAAATCCTGGCCGACGTGTTGCAACGACGCGTCGAGGTGGTGCGTGAGCCCGAGAGCACCTGCCTGGGGTCGGGTGTGCTGGCGGCGGCCGCAGTCGGCATCCATCCCTCCATCGAAGCTGCTGCCGCGGCGATGACCGGCACCGGACGGTCTTTCGAACCCGACGGAGCCAACATCGGTGTCTACGACCGCCTGTACTCGGTGTACCGAACGCTGTACCCGGCTCTCCGGGAGCTCTTCGGCGCACTCGCGGCGGTGTCCCGATGACCGCCGCCCCCATGACGATGAGCGCCTCCGCGGGGCTGGAAACGCTGCTGCACCGCCCCGACCGGATCTACCGCGGGTACCTGTTCGACCTGGACGGCACGATCTACCTGGGGCGGGAACTGCTTCCGGGTGCCCGCGAAATTCTGGAACGAATCCGGACGACGGATTCGAAAATCGTGTTCCTGTCGAACAACCCGACCCGCGATCCGCAGATGTACGTCGACAAGCTGGCCTCGCTGGGAATTCCGGCGAGCCTGGATGAGATTCTGAACACCGTCGTGACCATGACGGCCTGGCTGGTCGAACACGCGGCCGACAAGAAGATCTTCGTCATCGGTGAGGCGCCGCTGCAGGCCGCGCTGTCGGCGGCCGGTCTGACCCTGACCGATGACGCTGCCGAGGTAGACGTCGTCGTCGCGAGTTACGACCGGAAGTTCGACTACCGGAAACTCCAGATCGCCTTCGACGCTCTCGCCGTGCACCGCCGGGCGATTCTCGTCACCACCAACCCCGACGTGTTCTGCCCGTTCCCGGGTGGCCGCGGCGAGCCGGACGCAGGCGCGATCGTCGCGGCGATCGAGGCCTGCACCGGGGCCAGCTGCCAGGTGAACGCGGGCAAACCGGGCACCTTGATGCTGGAGACCGCGATGCGCCAGATCGGGCTGGCCCCCGATCAGTGCGTCATGGTGGGAGACCGCCTCAGTACGGACATCGCGATGGGTATCGCCGCCGGAATGGACAGCGCGCTGGTCCTCACCGGGGAGACGACACTGCCGATGTTGGCTGCGTCCGAGGTCCGCCCCACCTGGGTGCTCAACGGGGTCCACGAGCTCCTCCCCGCTGTTGTGACAACCGTATCCAGATCCACGAGAAACACCGATCGGAGTTAGGCATGGGCACCGCCCTCGACAAGTACGCGGACATGAAGCCGACCTGGGACTACCCGGTGGTGATCGAGTCGCACATCAACGGCATCCGGTCGAAGGAGATGAACCCGAACACCCCGACCAGCTACGACGAGATCGCTGAAGACGCGATCCGGTGCTGGGAGGCCGGTGCGGGAGCTATCCACGCACACAACACCAGCTTCGATCTCCTGGGAAAGAACGCGTACAAGGACTACATGCGGACCTGGGAGAAGGTGCTGGCCAAACACCCCGACATCACCTGGTATCCGACCACCTGCAACAACCTGCGACTGCTCCCGGACGAGAACGGCCTCGAGCATGTCATGTATCTCAACGACAACGCGAACGCCCGGATCGCCTGTGTGGACACCGGTCTCACCCTGTTCGCCACCGACACCGACGCCGACGGATACTTGATCGGGCCGGAGTTCGGCTTCAACTACCAGCGCGTGGCCAGTCAGTGGAAGATGCTTCGCGCCCGGGGGATCCCGATGGTGTACGGGGTCTATGAGCCCGGCCATCTGCGTCATGCGATGCACTACGTGAACGCCGGGCTCTCCACACCCGGGTCGATGTGGGACTTCTACCTGATCGGTGACTACGGCCTGACCGCGATGAAGCCGATCGGCTCGAACGGTATGAAGCCGAGCCTGGAGAGCCTCTACTACTACCTGTGGATGATCGAGGAGGCGAAGGTCAAGCATCCCTGGTACATCTCGATCTGGGGTCAGGGTGCGCTGGACGACACCTCGATCCTCCGGCGGGCGATCGAGCTCGGCGGTCACATCAAGACCGGTCTGGAGCTTTTCTACGATCCGGCCCGCAATCCGACCAACCTCGAACTTCTACAACAGGCCCAGGAGATCGCCCGCGAGGTCGGTCGGCCGATCGCCACCCACGAGGAGGCGCGCGCGCTATACCAGTTGACGTGAGGCCCAGGCCACCGCCCGGGTCGCGGCCGCCCCGGTGGTGAACTTCGACGAGACCGGGCTCCGCTGCGAGGGCCGCCTGGCCTGGTTGCACTCCGCGTCGAGGGACCGGTTCAGCCTGCTGTTCGCCCACCACCGCCGCGGCGTCGAGGCGATGACCGCGATGGGCGTGCTACCCGCGTTCACCGGTGTCGCCGTCCACGACGCGTGGGCACCGTATGACACGTACACCGCCGCCCGACACGTGCTGTGCAATTCTCACGTTCTACGCGAACTCCAGGCCGTCACCGACCACCACCAGAACACCGCCATCAGCGGCGGCACCCCCGGCGCCTGGTGCTGGGCCGATCAGGTAGCCCGGGCCCTGTTGGACCTCAACACCGCCACCACATCAGTCGCCGGGCTTCCCGTCGACCCGGCCGTCATCGCACTGCACAGCCGGCGGATCCGCAACGCCATCACACTCGCCGACCACCCCGCCGGGAAACTCGGCCAGAAACACTGCGCACTGGCCCGCCGCATCAAAACCAGACTCGCCGATTACCTCAGCTTCGCCCACAACCCGGCCGTCCCGTCCACCAATAACGCAGCCGAACAAGACATTCGCATGGCGAAGATCCGGCAGAAGATATCAGGCTCGATGCGCACCCTCCGCGGAGCGGAAGACTTCGCCCGGCTCCGCTCCTACATCCAAACCACACGCAAACACGGCATCGCCCTACTCGCCGCCCCCACCGCACTGACCAGCCGAAACGCCTGGCTACCCGGCTACCCCTGACCAGTTGCGACGTCACAATGCCCGAGTCGGCCCCGGTGATCCCGCGGCGGCCCGGCGTCGAATTAGCCACCTCGGTCGCACATCCGCCGATACTCCGCCGCCCTACTGTCGACGTACATCTGGATCGACTACGTCCACACCATGAATCGCACTTCTTGAGGAGATGAGCGGTGTCCGCAAAGTGAGACATAGTCGGAGGTCGGAGGTTGCTGAAGCGCCGGTCCATTTTCGGAACGCCGGACGTCGCAGGTCCAACGACGGCTCGATTCACCGACAGGCAACGAATCCGAATTCGGTAACCTGCATATGGCAGTGTGTGTGTGCTCGTGTGGATTTATAGTTCATGCGAATACGGTGGTGGAGGAGGCTGAAGTTGGTTCGCCGCCGCCATCGTTTCCCGATTTTTGCAATGCCGATGGTCGCGGTGGATAGTCACGGCGGATGATCCCGGTCAGGGTCATTGTCGGTGCTGTGCTCTATCATTGAGGGTATGAGCGGGACCGTTTTCTACACACTCGACGAGGCGATGCGCCTGGTCGAGAATGCGATGGAAGCCGTGTCGGGCCTGGTCGCCGGTGAACGCTGGAAGTTGAACGGCGACGAATTGTTGAACCTGTCACTCGGTGTGGAGAAACTCAGCCGGAAAACGTGGGCGGCGCAAGTTCAACTCACCGACGAACTGGACCAGCAGGGTGTCGCGACCGCCCGGTCGGTGTCCTCGACGGCGGCGCTGCTCCGGGAGACGCTGCGGATCTCCCCCGGCGAGGCGTCCGCCAGGGTGAACGCGGCCCGGGCGACCCAGCCGCAGGACTTGCCGTCCGGTGGGGAGCGACCCGCCCGGCGGCCGATCCTGGGTGGCGCGATCGACTCCGGGGACGTGTCCGTCGATCACGTCCGCACCATCGTGTCGACCCTGCGCCGGTTGCCGGACGCCCTTCCCGCCGAGGTGGTTGTCGGAGGCGGAGCGGGTGTTGGTGGAGAACGCGCTGATCCAGGACCCGGAGCAGCTCAAGAAACTCGCCCGGCACCTGGAGTGCGTGTTGGACCCGGACGGGACCCCACCCGACGACACCGCCGCCCGGTCCAAAATGGAGTTCACAATCGGATCGCGCAGCACCACCACCGGTCTGACCGGTGTCCACGGCTATTTGAACGATTTGGGTGTGGCCGCGTTGCGGGCGGTGATCGACCCGCTCGCCGCGCCGAAACCCGCGGTCGACGGCTCCAAGGACCCCCGCCCGGCCGCGACCCGACGCGCCCACGCCCTCGTCGAAGTACTCGAGTACGTGCTCCGCACCGGCGGGAACACGGACAACCCACTACCGGAGGCGGCCGGTGTCCGCCCGCACATCACCGTCACCCTCGACTGGGACATCCTCAAGCAGCAGGCACGCGGCGCGGTCCTGGACGACGGGCACCGGCTCTCCCCGGCCGACACCCGGCGCCTGCTCTGCGACGCCGGCGTCATCCCCGCCGTGTTGGGCGGCGCCGGTGAGGTCCTCGACCTCGGCCGAAGCTCTCGCACGTTCAGCACCGCGATCCGGCGGGCGATCACCGTTCGGGACCGGGGATGTTCATTCCCCGGCTGTACCAGACCGCCGAATTGGTGTGATGCGCATCATTTGAAATGGTGGGCGCGGGACCTCGGCGAGACGAGTTACCAGAATGGCACCCTGTTGTGTGCTTTCCACCACACGGAGATCCACCGCGGCGACTGGCGAATACAACGCGGGCCCGACGGGGTGCCGGAATTCGTGCCGCCTCGGTGGCTGGATCAGGAACAAAAACCCAGGCGAAACGACGTGCATCGCATCCGCCCGCCGGCGTTTACGAGTGAATAGCGCCGTGGACGTGTCTTGCGACGTGGCGGCGCCGACGTGAATCAGGTCAAAGATGATCGACGCACACGGCGGTAACCTTCCATCGTCGGGCGCCATCGACCCAGAAATTCCCGTGGCTGCCCCGAGCCATCCAGCCGATAAAAGCCGGTATCACCCTGGAACATGTGGTTGATGCTTGCCAGCACTACAACCAACGGCACAAGCGCCACATAAACCGAATGAACCCCGGCGAACCAGAGGATGACTGCGACGGCAACCGCGATGGGCGTCAATACGACCAGGCCGACTCGGCGCCGGCGCTCAGTCGCAAACGCAATCTGCCTGTTCTCTCCTGATTCACTCCGCCAGACTCTTTGGATCAGAACGCGACGATCTGACTCCGCGGCATTAATCCGCTACGGCCATTCGTGATCCCTTCGACACTCATACTCAACAGGAAAGCCAACACCATAGCAGCCCGGGACACGATGAACAGAGCGGGTCGAGGTGTTATTCGTCGAGGTGCTATTCGTCGAGGTGCTATTCGACGTGGAAGCGGTTGCCGATGACTTCACCACAAACGCTCGTCGGCACGGCAGCCAGACGCCGTTGCTGCTCAGGACTCAGGACTCAGGACTCAGGACTCAGGACTCAGGACTTGAGGTACTTCAACACGGCCAGCACCCGGCGGTGATCATTGTCGGCCGCGGGCAGTCCCAGTTTCATGAAGATGCTGTTGATGTACTTGGCGACCGCGCTCTCCGACACGACCAGCGCCGCCGCGATGGCCGAGTTCGACCGACCCTCCGCCATCAGTCCCAGCGCCTCGGTCTCCCGCGGGGTGAGCGCTTCAATCGGATCGGGGCGCCGCCGCACCAGCAGCTGCGCCACCACCTCCGGGTCCAACACGGTGCCGCCGGCGGACACCCGCTGCAGGGCGTCGAGAAAATCGGCGACGTCGGCGATCCGGTCCTTCAGCAGATACCCGACTCCCCCGCGGCCATCGGACATCAACTCGCCGGCGTACCGTTCCTCCACGTACTGAGACAGGACCAGTACAGCAACAGCCGGATGGCGCCGGCGGACCTCCAGCGCGGCTCGAATCCCCTCGTCGGTGAAGCTGGGCGGCATGCGCACGTCGAGCACGGCGATATCCGGCTCGTGCGCGGCGACCGCGGCGAGCAGCGCGGGAGCATCGCCCACCGCACCCACCACGTCGATGCCCGCACGCTGCAACAGGCTGACCAGCCCCTCGCGCAGCAGTACCGAGTCCTCGGCGATCACCAGTCGCACAGCACGCTCCTCCGGGAGCAGCCCGCGGACACACCTCGACGGCGGATCATGACTGCAGATGGTAGCCCTCGGCCGCGTCTCGGTCTCTTCGCTAGCCCGGCACCAGGGCGTCGCGTCGGTCGAGTCGGTTGAGGATGTCCTGGATCAGCTCCGGCGCCGCAGCATTCAGGTAGAAGTGATCGCCAGTGAACACCTGGACCGCGAACGGATGTCGGGTCACCGCCGACCACTCGGCGACCTGGGCGGGCGAACAGCCCGGATCGACGTCTCCGCTGTAGGCCACGACGGGAGCTGCCACCCGGTGAATCTGATCCCGTCGGTAGGCGTTGAGCAACCGATAGTCGGCCCGCAGAGCAGACAGCAACAGTTCCCTGAGCTCGGCCGACTCGAACAGTTCGGTGTGCACATTCCCCAGGCGTCGGATGTGGCTGATCAGCTCATCATCGGTGAGTTCCAAGTCGCGGTCCCCCACCCGGTTCGGTGCCCAGCACCCGGAGACGAACAGGTGGCGCGGGACGATCCCGTAGCTCATCTCCAGTCGCAGCATCGTCTCGTAGGCGACCACTGCACCCATGCTGTGCCCGAAGAGTGCCAGAGGCGCATCCGCGAGCGAGCCCAGGGCGGCGCCGATTCCGACGGCGAGGCTGTCGACTGAAGTGGCAAACGGCTCACCGAATCGGTCCTGCCTGCCCGGGTAACAAATCGACAACACCTCGACGTCGGCGGGCACGAGATCAATCCAACGGCGGTACGCGGTGGGGCCGGCGCCCGCGTGTGGGAAGCACGCAAGCCGCAACCGGGGATTCGTCACCGGCCGGTAGCTACGGAGCCATCCCGCAGTGTTCACCATGGTGTGCCTTACCTTTCAAGGATCAGTCGTCGAATGGGCGGCGCTACGCCGCCTCGGCGCCGAGAGGTTCGGCCTGCAACGGCACCTCGGGAATCCAATGGCGCCGGACAACCTCGAAGTCCACCTCGCCGATCACCGCTACCGCCCCGATGTAGCCGTCAGGGCAGCCGATCGCACGTACGGTTCGGCGCGCACCGGTCGACCCCGACCCCGGCGCCACCTGCTCACAGCCGGGTCCGATACCCACTGGGGTCTTCAGTGCCTGGTCGAGCTGGAGCCCGGACGCCTTGCCCACGGCTTCTTTTCGGGTCCACAGCCGGAGAAACCAGTCCAGTCGGGCGAATTCCGGCTGCGCCGCAAGGAACTGTGCCTCGTCCGGCAGGAAGAATCGGTCGGCGAGGCCCTGCACTCGGGCAGTGCTCCGCCGCTGTTCCACGTCGATACCGACCGGCAGATCGGGGGAGATCGCCAACATCGCCAACTCGCCGGAATGCGTCAAATTGTGCTGTACCTCCGGCACGCTCGGCTTGCCCCAGTCGGACATTTGGTAGCGGAGCGCGGCCGGCGCCACGGCCAGTCGGCCGCCGAGGATGACGCGAGTCGCCGCGTGTGACACCGCGAACCTGCGCCGCAGATCCGCCGTCGGATACCGATCGAACCTGCTCAGTTCGGTGCCGTCGAGCACCGACCGACACTCCCGGACTGCCTCGTCGCTCGCGGTCAGCGGGATCTCCCACACCTCGACTGTCGGCATCGCACACCCCCACCCGCCGTCTGAACCGGCTCCATTCCGTGACGCATTCCGTGACGCCATTCCGGGACGCCCGGGAGCGCCGCCCGCCGTCAGTTCGGGTACGGCTCCGCCATTGCGACCGCGATCTTGCGGGCACCGGTGTACGGCTCCCGGGAGTGCGCCGCGGTCATGTTGTCGACCACCAGCACATCGTCGAACTGCCACGGGAAGCGGACGGTGGCCGCGCGGTAGCAGCTGCGCAGGTGGTCCATCACGTCATCGGGAATACGGCCGCCGTCGCCGAAATACGTGTTGCTCGGGAGATCCTCTTCAGCGAACAACCCCAGTAGTCCGTCGCGCACATCCGCGCTGAGCGTGCCGATGTGGAAGAACGTCGCGTGGTTGAACCAGACCTCCGCACCGGTCACCGGATGGTTGTGGATCGCCTCGCGCACACCACGGGTGCGCAGGGTGCCGTTCGGCAGCCACTCGCAGCGCAGACCGTGGCCGGCGCAGTACGCCTCGACCTCCGCCGGGTTCTCGCTGTTGAAGACCTGCTGCCAGGAGACCCCGAACATGCCGTTGAAGTTCCGCACGATCATCCACTTACGCGCGCGGAACTCCGCGACGACGGCGGGGTCGATCGACTCGAAGACCCGCCGGATGTCGGCGAGCGGGGTGGCGCCCAGGGTTGCAGGCGGCTGCATGCAGTGGAAGTACAGGTGCAAAGGCCACGAGGTCTGGTACGAACACTCGTTGTGCAGGAAGATCTCTTCACTCGGCGGGTAGTCCGTCGAGGTGTAGACCTGACCCTTGATCGTGCTGCGCGGGGACGACCGCTCGGTGTACACCAGCGGCGTCCCGGACAGCGCCCGCACCACTGCGTCGAATCCGTCGACGCCGCCGATGTCGAAACCACGGAACAGCACCGCGCCGTGCTCCACCATCCGCTGCCGGATCATGTTCCGGTCCCGCGCGATGCGGTCCAGGACTGCCGCGTTCGCATTCACGCCGTTTGGGTTCGGGTTGGGATTGTTCGCGTTGGGATTGTTAGCGCCGTTGTCGGCGTTCCCGTTGTTCCCGTTGGCATTGTTCGAACCGCCGTTAGAGTTGTTGCCGTTCGAATTGTCGCCGTTCGAACCATTCTCGTTCTCGATGACGAATGGCAGTGTGAGCCGGTCCATCGCCGCTACGACCATTGGTTTTCCACCCTCCAGTTGGGGGACCACAGTGGCGCACCGATCCTGAAATGATCTGACGTGCGCTGGTCCATGGTCCTAGCATCCGGCGGCGGTCTATATGTTGGCTATTTCTGCCCTGGCTCCGATCAGGCGGCAGGATCAGCCCGGTGTCAGCCGTTGGTGAGCCGAATGTCCCCCGCCGCGGTGGCGACGGAGATGGTTCGGACTGACGTCGCGTTGTGGGTGACGTCGACGCGTCGATCACCGGACCGCGTGGTCGCATCGATGTTGTAGCCGGACGAACCGCTGCCCCCGGCGGTATCCCGCGGCACCGTGATCTTCAGATCGCCGGCATCCAGGACGGCGACCCGGACGGTGGTGGGAGCCGACGCGAAAGCCAGGGTGACATCGCCGGCGGATGTCTGTACGTCGACGGCCGCCGAGCCCAGGGCGGTGCCCTTGACCTCGCCGGAGTCACCGCTGATCTTGGTCGACCCGCTGGTCTGTGCCAGCGTGAAACTGCCGGATTTGCTGCCCAGGTCGAGGGCACCGCTGAGACCGTTCACCGACACGTCGCCGTCGACGAGTTGCGCGTTGACCGCCGTCGCAGCCGGAACCGTGACGGTATAGCTGATCTCACAGTTCGATCGGACCGGGCAGACACTACTGATGGTGAGTTTGTCGCCGTCCCAGACCTCTGAATATGTCGGGGGCTGGCTCTTGAAGGTGAGCTGGCGGGTGATCGTGACCTGGCCCGCGGGGCCGGCCAGCACCGACAGGGTGCCGGCGTCGATGTTGACGGCGAGGGTGCTGATCTCATGCGTCGAGGTCTCGGTCTGCGGGGTCTGCTGGGCAGATGTCCGGGAGCCGCCGATCATGCGAAAAGCCAGGAAGGCGACCACGGCGAGGATGACGACGGTGACGATGACACCGGCGACCCGCCAGTGGTGCTGGACAGGTGGCGCTGGCGGTGGCGGGCTGATGACGGACATGACAACTCCTTGAGGTGTGGCGGGGCCGATCCGGCCGATCCGGCCGACAGGGTGTGGAACGGGATACGGCGGTGTCGCCGAATGGTGTCGGTCTTCACTGGCTACCTGCTTTCGGGGTCACGGTGCACAGGGCAGTTCGGCCACCAGTACGGTCGGTCCGCCCGGTGGGCTCTGCATGGTCATCGATCCGTCGAGCGTCCGGATCCGCTGCTGCAATCCGCGCAGGCCTGATCCGGCAGCCGGATCCGCTCCCCCGCAACCGTTGTCCGAGACGATGACGTGCAACTTCCGATCGTGCGCGGTGTACTCCACGATGACATCGACCAGGGTGGCCGCCGAGTGCTTCGCCGCGTTGGTGAGCGCCTCGGAGACGACGAAGTAGGCGACAGTCTCGACGGCGCGGGGCGGTCGCGCGGGTAGCTCGACCAGCAGCCGGACCGGGATCGGTGACCGGGCGGCGATGCCGGAGAGGGCGGCGTCCAATCCGAGATCGTCCAGCACCGCGGGGTGTAGGCCGCGGACGAAGTCGCGCAATTCGACCAGCGCGAGCTTGGCCTCCTCGTGCGCCTGCTGAATGGCGGCGCGGACAGGTTCGGGAACGTCGGTCATGGTGGTCCTGGTCATCCCGAGGTTCATCGCGAGCGATACCAGCCGCTGCTGAGCGCCGTCGTGCAGGTCGCGCTCGATGCGCCGACGCTCGGCGTCGGCCGCGTCGATCGCGTCCGCCCGACTCTCCGCCAGGGATGCGACTCGCCGGCGCAGAATTTCGGTCCGGCTCGGTGTCAGCATCGACCGGACCAACGCCAGATCGAGCGCCGCGGCGATCGAGGCGACCGCCGGTGCGGCGAAGAACAGGCCCAGACCGGCCACGGTGAGCAGAATCTGCGCGCCGGCTGAATGAATCGGCAGGTCGAACGCCACCTGCTCGGGGAGTGCCCACCCGTACAGCGGAATCAGTCCGCACAGGATGCCCAGAGTCCAGAACAGTGTCACCGCAATGGAACTGACCGTGGCGGTCAGGAGAGAAATGCTGTGGTAGCCGATCTGGCGCCACATGCTCGTTGAGCGCAGCTCGAGGGTCAGTCGCTTGATCAGGCTCGGCGCGGTGGCGGCGGCCGCCACCGGCGGGAGTGCGATGCCGGTGAAACCGGCCACCCGTGAGCGGTGCCATCCGGAGAAGACCCGGCAGCACGCGAAAAGGGCGATTAAAAATGGAATTGTCAGAATCGCGGTGATCGCCAGGGCGGCGGAGGTGATGGTCAGGGTGAGCACCACCGTCCCCGCCACCAATGCCAACGGCCAGCCGGTGAGGACCTGAGATGTGTTGCGCCACGCCGGGTACTGGAACGGAGAACGCAGAATGGCGATGAAGGCTCCGCGTTGACCGGGGGTCTGCGTTGCTGCCTTCATCGCCATACTCCAACTTTAACGAGGGGCTACTGGAACGACCATGAACCGTGCTTCAGATTGTGGTTGTATCCAGCACCACCTCGAGCGGGGTGGTGAGGTCACCGGGTCATCTGGCGCCGACCGTCTCTGCCACCGGAGAATCTGCGGACTCCGGTTCGCCGACCCGGGGGTCGGCAGCTGCAGCCGGGTCCACGGACTTGTTGTGCCTGCCGTGCCTCCCGCCGCCGGCGAGTGGTGCTGATTCGCTGATGCCGTACTTGGCGTGCAGTGCGCGCAGCGGCGCCGGGGCCCACCAGGTCAGGTTGCCGAGGAGGGTCATGACGGCCGGCACCAGGAGGCACCGAACGATGGTGGCGTCGATCAATACTGCAACGAACAGACCGATCCCGATTTGCTCCAGCGCACCGACTTTGGCGGCGCCGAAGCAGGCGAAGACGATCAACATCAGCCCGGCCGCCGAGGTGATGATGCGGCCACTGCGCTGCACGCCGTAGCGCACCGCGTTGTTGTTGGTCTCCCCGGCGTCGTAGTACTCCTTGATCCTGGCCAGCAGGAACACCTCGTAATCCATCGAGAGACCGAAGGCGAAGGCGAACACGATGACCATCATGTACGGACTGAGCCCCCCGACGGGCAGGGTGTCCAAGAGTCCGGACAGCCATCCCCACTGGAAGAGCGCCACCAGCACCCCGAATGTCGCCCCGAGCGAGAGCACGCTCATCACAATGGCTTTCAGCGGGATCAGGATTGAACCCGTCATCAGGAAGAGCAGAATCATCATCGCAAGGACGACTATGGTGACGGCCAATGGCAGCCCCGATTCGAGGCGGGAGGTCAGATCGATCATTCGGGCGGCATCGCCGTTGACCCAGGACTGGAAGTTCGCCGGACGATCGGCGCGCAACCGACCCACCAGGTCCTTGGCTGCCTGGTCCTGGCCGTCGCCGCGGACCCCGAAGGTCAGCACCGACAGGTTCGGATTGAGCGCCATCGCCGGCTCGACCCGCAGCACATCCGGGTCGGTGGCCCACTTCGCCGCGTAGGCGTCCAGATTCCGCCGTGTCGGCGCGGGCGACCAGTTGCACACCGGCCTGGCTGGTCGTGCCGAAGCGGGCGTTGAGCACGTCCGCGACCCGTACCGACTCCAGCGAACGCGGCAGACCCTCCAACTGAGGATCCTTCAGTGAGACCTGCAGCAACGGTGCGGCCATGACCAGCAGGCCGGTCAGGCAGCCGACCAGGATGAGCACCGGGCGGCGTTGGGTGCCGCGGGCCAGCCGGACGAAGAACCCGGTCTCCATCTCACCCTGGACGGCGACGGAGTGCCTGGCCCGCTTCCAGGGCGTGACCCGGTCACCGACCAGTCCGAGCAGCGCAGCGGTGAGGGTGAGCGCGGAGAACATGCCGACCACCGCGGTGACCACACCCGCCGCGGCGAGTGCCCGCAGCCGGCCGATGTCGAACGCCATCAGACCGCACAGGGACGCGGCCACCGTCAGCGCACTGAACATGATGGTGCGACCGGCGGTACTCCACGCAGCGGCAACGGCACCTTCCCGAGTCCCGGTGTGCACCAATTCCTCTCGATACCGGGCGACCAACAGCAGGCCGTAGTCGATGGCGAGCCCCAGACCGAGCAGGGTGACCACCGTGATCACGTTGGCGTCGAGGGTGACGAACAGCGAGAACCCCAGGAGCACGATTGCGGCACCGAGCATGGTGGTGATCGCGGTGAGGGTCGGCAGGCCGGCGGCGATGACACCCCCGAAGACGATGATCAACAGCACCAGGGTCAACGGCAGGGAGAACAGCTCGGCGTTGCGGAGATCGTTCTGAACTGCTTCATTGGCCTCGTCGCTGATCAGATCGCCGCCACCGATTTGGACGGTGGAATCGGGGATCTCGGCGCTGAGCTGGTGCATTCGGTTCTGCGCGTTGGTGAACGGGATGTAGACCGAGTCGGCCTGCTGCAGGACAACCGAGATGACGATCGCCTTGCCGTCATTCGATGGTCCCGGACCGGTCACATCCTGCACGCCGGGAATGGCCCGGACGTCGTCCATCGCTTTGTTGAGCGCTGCAACGGTGGCGGGCGCTTGTGGATCGACATTGTCCACCACGGTGTAGAAATCCACGCCGCGCTCGATTCCAGAATCGATCGCCGCCTGCGCATCACCGGTCTCTGTTCCGGTCAGCACAGTGGTATCACCCATCTGTGCGAATAACGGCCCGACCGCCAGGGATCCACCGATGATGACGATGATCCACAGACCCACGACGGGCCAGGCCCGACGCATGCACCACAACCCGATTCGTTTTGTCATGTTGTTATTGTTCTTTGCCGAATTGCTGCTCACAGTAGCCCGCTCTCCCGTTTTTCAGTGGTGCTGGGTACACCTCTTGTCATGTGCTGGTTGGAAATCGAGCCCGGCCCGGGCTCAGCCGGCCGCTATAGGCCCGCGGCTTCGTCGGCGGCCGCCTTCCGGCCGCCGAAGGCGAGGATCGCGAGGACCGCGATGACGAACATCGCGCCGCCGACGATCAGCATGGTCGACTTCACGCCGACCGCTTCGAGCAGTGCGCCGGCCGCGAGCGCACCGAGCGCATTGGCGCCCGACGCGAGGAGTGACGCGATGGAACCGACCCTGCCCTGCATGTGCTCCGGTGCGACCCGCATCGTGTAGACCACACCGGCCACATTGGCCACCCCGGCGCCGTACATGATCAGGCTGAAGATCGCCGCGAGCGCCAGGGTGTGTTGGGTGAACGCGATCGTCGTCATCAGCAGCGTCCACATGATGTTGACGCCCATGAAGATCCGCCGGATGCCCAGCCATTTCATGTACAAGTTGCTGGTGAGGGCCCCCAGCATCCCGCCCACCCCGCTCGCGGCGAGGATGTACCCGATCGTGCTGGGGGTCCCGCCGTTGGACTGCACGATGACGAGTAGTCCCAGGGCGAGCACCTGGAAGAGCAGGTTGCTGGCGGCGATCAGTTTGAGCGCCCGGCTCAGATACTTCTGACTCCGGACGAACTGGAATCCCTCCTTGAGGTCGTCGATGGCCCGGGGCCGGTTCTCGTTCTGCCGGTCACCCTGCAGGTTCTTCTTCACGAACAGCAGGGTGATCAGCGAGATGGCGTGCGCGATGGCGGTGACGCCGAACGGCAGCCAGCGAACCGCACTGAAGAGGAAGGTGCCGATCGGCTGGCCGATCAGCCCGGCCGCCTCGGCGCGCGCCTCGTTGGCGCCGATCGCCGTGCCGAGTTGCTCGTCGGGGACCACGGTGAACACCGCGGCCCGCTCGGCGATCACGTACATCTCGGTGAGGCTGCCCTCCAGGAAGGCGATCACCATCAGTACCGGAACCCAGACATGGCCCATGGCGACCGTTGTCGCCGCGACACTGATCAGCAGGATCCGACCGAAGTCACACCAGATCATCACCCGGCGGCGGTCCAGTCGGTCGACCAGAACCCCGGCGGGCAGCTGGGTCACCAGGAACGGGAGTAGCGCCGCGAAGGCCACCAGGCTGGTGAGTGACGGCGAGCGGGTCGACCAGAGCACCACCAGGCTGTACGCGATGGCGCTGATCCGGGATCCCAGGATGGACACCCCGGCGCCGGTCCACAGCAGAATGAAGTTGCGGTTCCGGTGCAGCGGAATAAGGTTCTGCTCCGTCGCCTCGGGCTGGGGCTCCGTCGCCTTCGACGGATCTTTCTCGATGGTCGTCATAGCCGGGAGTCCTCGCTGTCGGTGGAATGGCCGTCGGTCGGCACCCTGTCGGTCGGCACCCTGTCGGTCGGCACCCTGTCGGTCGGCACCCTGTCGGTCGGCACCCTGTCGGTCGGCACCCTGTCGGTCGGCACGCTGTCGGTCGGAACGCTGTCGGTCGGCAGGGGGCAGCCACGGGCCCATTCCAGAACGGCCATGGCGCTGTGCATCTTGTTCTGGGCCTGTTGGAAGGCGATGCTCGCCGGCCCGTCCAGGACTTCCGCGGTGACCTCGTCGCCGCGGTGGGCGGGCAGGTCGTGCATGAAGATCGCCCGCGGGTTCGCCCGCCACAGGTGCGTCCCGACCTGGAACGGCTCGAACGTTCGGCGCCAGTTCGGATCGATCTTGCAGGAGCCGGTGGTCTGCCATTGAGTGGTGTAGATGACATCGATACCCGAGGGCAGGTCGTCCATGTCGTGCCGCTCGTGGATCTGGGCCGCGCTGCCGTCGAGCCGGCACTGCGCGCGGGCGAGGACGGTGGGCGCCAGCCCGTATCCCTCCGGTGTCCGCAATTCGAGAACGGTCCCGGGGCAACGACTCAGCGCCAGTGTCAGGGCGGCGGCAGTGTTGTTACCCTCCCCGACGTACAGCACCCGCAGACCGTCCAACCGACCGAAGTGTTGCAGCAGGGTGCTGAGGTCGGCGAGCGCCTGAGTGGGGTGTTCGTCGGCGGTCATCGCGTTGATCACCGCCATCCGCTGGTGGCCGGCCCACTGGCGCAGCACGTCCGGGTCGCCGGCCGTCCGGGCCACCAGGACGTCCAACATCCCGGCCAGCACCCGACCGGTGTCCTCGACGGTCTCGCCGGTGGTCACCTGCAGGTCGTGCGGGCCGAACGTGACCAACCCGGCTCCGAGCCGCAGGGCGCCGCTGGAGAATGCGGTCCGGGTCCGGGTGGACGGCGCAGCGAAGTACATTCCCGCGACCTGACCGATCATCGGCCGCCGCGGCGGGCTTGCCCCGGTGGCTGAGTCGGTGCCGAGATCGGTGCCGAAGGCAGCGGCGAGATCGGCGCCGCGGCGGACGATGCCGAAGAGGTCGGCATCGGTCAGGTCGTCGAGCGAGATCAGGCTGCGCGCCCGGCCCGCGATCCTCGAATTCGGCACGGGCGGGGCCGCCGTGGTGGTCATGTCATCTCCTTTCCGAGAGCCTTGGCCAGGAATCGAACGACGCCCTGGCCGGCGTCACCGTTGGTCAGCACCACGACTCCGGCACCGTCGCCCAACCGGCTGAAGACCAGCGACCGGTAGCCGGCGGTCTCCCCGTGATGGCCGAATTCGAGGTTGTCGCCGGTGCCGTCGACGATGGATCCGAGCCCGTAGAAGTCCGCCGGCCGCGAGGTGAGCATCTGTGCCGCGAGTGCCGCGTCGAGCAGCTTCGGGTCGCGTCCCATGTGAGCGGACCGGATCTCCCCCACCAGCAGGCCGAGATCCATGGCGGTGGACCACAGGCCGGCGGCGGCGACATCGGACCTGGTCCGCCAGCCGCCGTCGATCGGTCGGCCCGAGTCGTCATGCCCGCAGGCGACGGATCTGTTGCCGCGCAGTGGGTACGACTGATCGAAGCTGCTGCCGAGCATGCCCAGCGGCTCGAAGACGTTCCGCCGCATCAGGTCTGCGAACGCCTCGCCGGTGGCGGCCTCGACAACCGCCTGTATGACGGCGTAGTTGACGTTGTCCGCCCGGAAAGCCCGGTCGGTCGGCGGTTCCATCACCACAGCCGGCTCCTGGAACGGCGGCCGACCGTGCAACAGGTCCAACAGTGCCGGCACCGGGTCTCCCGGCAGGTACAGATGTTGGGTGCGCGAGGTCAGGCCGCTGTGGTGGCCGAGCAGCATCCGCAGGGTGATCCCGTGGACCCCCGGGATGGGACCGGCCGTCAGGTAGCGGTCGACGTCGACGTCCAGCTCCAGCAGACCGGTGCGGACCAGGTTCAGCACGCCCACCGCCGTCACCAGCTTGCTCACCGAGGCGACCTGGAAGATCGTCGCCGCGGTGACCGGAGCGGTGTCGCCGACCGCGGCCTCGCCGAAGCCTGCGGCCTGCACCACGTCGCCGTCGTCCAACAATGCGATGCTGACGCCGGGCACCCGCAGTTCGGTCATCGCGGCCAGCGGGGACGGGATCCAGTGCCGCCGCCTGGCGTGTCTGGCCGGACCGGTGTGACCCGGTGTCGCCGGGGGTGGGGCCTGCGGTTCGGGTTGCACAGGCTCCGGGGCAGCGTGCCGCGGGAGCGACTGCGGTGCTGCGTGGCGCGCGGATGCCTCCGGGGCCGCGTGGCGCGCCCTGTGGACCGGCACCGAAGCTGCCAGCTCGGCCAGGGTGCGGTTCTCCCACACCAGTCGCAGCGCCGGGGCGACGCCGTGCAGCTGGGCCTCCGCGATGAGCTGGACCGCCAAGATCGAATGTCCGCCGAGATCGAAGAACCTGTCTGCGGTCCCGATCTCGGTCACCCCGAGCAGCCGGCTCCAGATAGCGGCGAGAGTGATCTCGGTGGCTGTCACCGGCGGCTGATAGGGGTGCCGCAGCACCGCGTCGTCGTCCGGCGGTGGCAGTGCCCTCTTATCCAGTTTCCCGTTGGTGGTCAGCGGGAAGGTCGCCAGCGTCACGAAGGCGGCGGGCACCATGTAGTCCGGGAGGGTGCGGGCCACCCAGGAGCGCAGCTCGGCCGGTGCGGGCGCGGCTGCTCCCGCCGGCACGAGGTACGCCACCAGCCGGGTGTCGCCGGACCGGGTGCCTGCGACCACCACGGCGTCGCCGACCGCGGGGTGAGCCAGCAGAGTCGCGGCGATCTCGCCGAGCTCGACCCGGTAGCCGCGGATCTTGACCTGATCGTCGATCCGGCCGCAGAATTCGAGACTGCCGTCCGGCAGCCGGCGCGCCAGGTCGCCGCTCCGGTACAGGCGGGATCCCATCAACCCGAACGGATCCGGGACGAACCGCGCCGCGGTGAGCGCCGGGCGGTTCAGGTACCCGCGGGTGACTCCGGGTCCGCCGACGTGAATCTCGCCGGGCACCCCGATCGGTACCAACTCGCCCCGCTCGTCCAGCAGGTGAATCCGCAGATCCGCGAGCGGACGACCGATCCGATTTCCCGCGTCGGGTTCGAGATCCCCTCGGGTGACCCGGTAGTAACTGGAGTGCACGGTCGTCTCGGTGATGCCGTACATGTTCGCGATGCTGATCCGGCCGAGACCTACACGCTGCGCCCAGGGACGCAGCTCGGACATCTCAAGCCTCTCGCCGGCGAACACCACCGCCCGCAACGCGAGTCGATCGATCCGAGGGTCGCCGGCGGCGGCCAGTGCGGCCAGACCGCGGAAGGCGGAGGGAGTCTGGTTGAGGATCGTGACCTGATGCCGCACGAGGAGGCTGAGGAACTCGTCGGGCGACCGGATGACCGCCGCCGGGACGACCACCAACCGGCCGCCGAACAGCAGCGATCCCCACAGTTCCCAGACCGAGACGTCGAAGGCGAAGGAGTGGAACAGTGGCCACACGTCGGTCTCGTCGAAACCGTAGTGCTCCAGGCCGCGGTCGAGTAATCGCACCACATTCGCGTGGGTGACGCCGACCCCCTTGGGTCGGCCGGTGGAGCCGGAGGTGTAGATGACGTAGATCAGGTTCTCCGGATCACCCGGCAGGAGCGGGTTGCACTCGGGTTCTCCCTCGAGCGCGGCATCGTCGACGATCAGGGTCGACCCGCGGTAGCCGACCAGCAGGCCCCGCCGATCGGTGTCGGTGATCACCGTCGCCGCGGCGGCGTCCTCCAGCATGTAGGCGAGGCGTTCCGCCGGTTGTGCCGGATCCAGCGGAAGGTAGGCCGCGCCGGACTTGAGCACCCCCAGGAGCGCCGGCACCAGATCGAGACCGCGGTCCAGACACACACCGACGATCGACTCCGGCCCGATGCCGGCCCTGGAAAGCCGATGCGCCAACCGGTTCGCGCGGGCGTTCATTTCGGCGTAGGTCAGGGATTCGTCGTCGCACACCAGTGCGACAGCGTGCGGTGTCCGGGCGGCCTGTTGCTCGAAGATCTCGTGGACCCGGCGGGTGACCGGCTCCAGGCCGCCCTCCTGGTGACCACCGAGCAGGCGCTCCCGCTCACCCGCGGGTAGGCAGGCCTGCCGGGCCTCGCCGTCGGGGTCCGCCAGCATCGCGGTGATCACAGCCCCGTACATCGCCGCCAACCGGTCGAGGTTGGCCCGGCTGATCGCGGTGCTGTTCGTCAGCAGTTCGAACTGCCGGCCGGTGGCTATCACCTGCAGCGCGAATTCGGTGGCGCCTTCGCCGACACTCAGTTCGACCGTGGGGCCGGCCGGTGGCGCGGTGCTCTCCTCGCGGGTGCCCTCCTCGCGGGTGTCCTCCTCGCGGGTGTCGTCCTCCCGGAAGTTCTGGTAGTTGAAGAGCACCTCGATCAGCCGGCCGCCGGTGCTGCGCTGGATGGTCGGCAGCGGGTAACGCCGGTGCGGCCACAGCTCGACCTCCCGGTCGAAAACCTGGCGAATCAGTTCGCGCCAGGTCCGGGCGGCGGTGTCGTGCGCGAACGGCAGCGTGTTGAGGAACATCCCCTGCACCCGGTCGGCGCCGGCCAGTTCCGGCCGGGCGTCGCACACCAGACCCGAGTGGAAGGCCCGATCACCGGTCAGCCGGCTGAGGACCTTCTGGTGCGCGGCGTGCAGCACCGCCTTCACCGAGACCCGCTCCGACCGGGCGAGTTCAGCGATCTGGTCGCTGAATGCCTGTAGATCGGCCGTGGCGCGCAACGCTTCCCGCGGTTCGGACGACGAGCCCCAGGAGCCCGGGATGGAGAACGGGGTGAAGTCGGTGACGATGTGCTGCCAGTAGTCCGCGTCGGCGGGCGAGGCGAGGGACTCCAGCTCGCCCGCGATGAAATCGGCGTACCTGACCGCGGTCCGGTGGGTGTGCGGGTGGGTGTGCGAGTCGGTCGCGGGCTTCCCGTCGCGCATCGTCGAGTACTCCTGCAGCAACTCGCCGAGCAGCAATTTCAGGCTCCAGCCTTCGGTGATCGCGTGGCACAGCGTCAGCGTGAGCCACCAGTGCTCGTCGTCCTCGATCAGCACCGCGACTCGGAACAGCGGCGCGGCGTCCAGCTCGAAGGGGGCCTTGCGCTCGGTGGCGATGAATTCGTCGAGGGCCGCGGCGCCCGTCCCGCTCGGGAGCGAGCGACCGTCGAGAACCCGCACCGGTCGGCGTGCCTCGGAGTGGACGAACTGGAGCGGCACGCTGAATCCGGCGAGTGCGAACGAGGTGCGCAACACGTCATGTCGGGTCAGCACGATGTGCAGCGCCGCGTCCAACGCGTCTGCATCGAACGGCGCCGACTCGCGGACCCGGTGAGCCTGCACGCTGTGGTAGGCCCCGTTGGTCCCGTCGGCCATCAGCTCGGCCAGCATGCCCAGCTGCACCTGGGACAGCGGGTAGGCGTCGTCCAGACCGGGCGGCAACAGCAGCCGGTCGTGGTCCGAGAGCAGCTGGAACGGAGCCACTGTGACCGCTGCCGGGAGCTCCCCGACACCGTCGAGCGTCGCCGCCAGCGCCGCGATCGTCCGGTGCTCGAATACGTCACGCACGGACACGGCGAAGCCTGCGGCGCGCAGCGCGCCGACCAGGGCCACCGCCCGGAGCGAGTCCCCGCCGAATGCGAAGAAACCGTCCTCGACGCCGATCTCGGGTACCTCCAGCACCCGCCGCCAGATCTCGACCATGACGGCCTCCACTGTGTTTCGGGGCGCAAAGTTCCGGGGCTCAATGTTCAGTGGCGCGACCCGATGGCGGGACGAACCCGTCAACTCGACCGTCGACAGGGCCCGGCGGTCCACCTTGCCGTTGGTGTTCATCGGAATCGCCGGTAGCCATCCGAACGCGGCCGGCACCATGTACGTCGGCAGCAGCTCCGCACAATGCGCAGCCAGCTCCTTCGAGTCGGGCACCCGTTCCGGGTCCACGGCCGTCAGGTACGCGACCAGCCGCGAGCCGTCAGCCGACACCACGGCGTCCCGGACCGCCGGATGCGCACGCAGTGCGATCTGCACCTCGCCGGGCTCGACGCGGTAGCCGCGGATCTTGAGCTGGTCGTCGGCGCGGCCGAGGAAGCCGACCACACCCTGTGGCGTCCAGCGACCCAGGTCGCCGGTCCGGTACAGCCGGCCCCCCGGTTCGCCGAACGGGTCGGGCAGGAAGCGCTCTGCGGTGCGGTCCGGCTGCCCCGCGTACCCGATCGCGACTCCGTTACCGCCGACGTAGAGCTCGCCGGCGACACCGACCGGCACCGGCTGGAGCGCGGGGTCGAGGATGTACATCGAGGTGTGCGGGAGCGGGCGCCCGATCGGCACCCCCGTGGCGACCGCACCGTCGGTGTCCAGTTCGGCCGGGTTCACCGGGAATGCCGCGTTCGCCACGGTGATCTCGGTCGGGCCGTACTCGTTGATCAAGCCGCCGTCCCCCAGTGCCGCCGACCAGTTGCGGGCCAGTGGCAGTGGCAGCGCTTCGCTGCCGACCAGGTACACCGGCGCGATCGCGGCGCCCACCTCAGCGCCGAGCTGGTCGTCGAGGAGCTGCAAGTGGGCCGGCGTCAGTGAGATGAAGCTGAACGGTGCGCGACTGCTCAGCCAGGCTCCGAGGTCTGCCAGGTCACGGTCGGGAGGCAGCATGGTGACGCGCTGCCCGGTCAACAGGGGTCCGAAGATCACCGCCAGCGAGAAGTCCGCGGTGGCAGAGGTGAACAGTGGTGCGCCACCGGAGCCGCGGTCGGCCAGCGACGTCGCCCACGGGACCAGGTAGCCGACCAGGTTGCGATGGCTGACCAGGACACCCTTGGGTCGACCGGTGGAGCCCGAGGTGAAGAGGAGATACGCGGGCTGATCCAGGTCGATCGGGCGGCGCACCGGCGTGTTCGGTCGGGCGTCGAGCTCGGCCCGTTCGGTGTCGACCGACAGGGTGCGGCAGTCGAAACGGGCGGACTGTCCCGACGTGGTTACCACCACGTCGGTGCCGGCGATCTCGAGCATGTCGCGCTGCCGCGACGCGGGATGAGCGGCGTCCAGCGGGACGAAGTAGCCGCCGACCTTCCAGACCGCGAGTAGCGCCGCCACCAGCTCGGTGCCGTTGTCCAATAGCACGCCGACCGCGGAGCCGGCCGAGACACCGAGCTCGACGAGCCGGTGGGCGAGTTGGTTCGCGGCCCGGTCCAGCTGCAGATAGCTCAGCTCGCTGCCGTCGCACTCGACGGCGACGGCTTCGGGCCGCGCGACGACCTGAGTGTAGAAGTGCTGCAGCACCGGCAGATCCGAGGGGACGCCGCCGGCGACGGCCCAGTCCCGCAGCACCAGGCCCCGTTCGCCGGCAGGCAGGAGGGTGCGGATGGCGTCACCGTCCGGGTCGATCGCCATCGCGCAGAGCACGGCGCGATACATCTCGGCGAGCCGACCGAGCGCGCGGGCGCCGACCGACCGGCCGTCGCCGGTCAACGTGACGAAGCCGCCGACGGTGCTGACGGTCAAACCGAACTCGGTGCCGGCGGACCCGAGACTGTGCTCGACGTCGACCACGTCGCCGTCGACCTGGTGGAAGTCGTTGAAGTCGAAGAGGACGTCGATCAGGCGCCGGTCGGAGCCCGAGTCGCGTTGAATCTGCGGCAACGGGTACCGACGGTGGGGCCAGAGGTCGACCTCCTGCGCGAAGACCTGCCGGACCAGCTCGCGCCAGCTCCGCGCGCCGCGCCGATGCACGAACGGCAGCGAGTTGATGTACATCCCGTGCACCCGGTCGGAGCCGGTGACCTCCGGGCGCGCGTCGCAGACCAGTCCGGTGAAGAAACTGTCCGCCGGTGTCAGCTGACTCATCACCTTCAGATGGGCGGCGTGCAGCACGGCCTTGATCGACACCGACGACGAGGCGGCGAAAGCACGCAGCGCCGGATCGAGGTCGTGATAGGCGATCCTGACTTCGCAGCTCTGATCCGCCGCTGTGTCGACGGTGTCCCCCCAGCCGGCGGGCACTTCCAGAGCGGTGTTCTCGCCGACGGCGCGCTGCCAGTAGTCGCGGTCGGCCGGGTTCGCCAACGAGATCTGTTCAGCGGCGACGAAATCGGCGAAACGGACCGCCGGTGCCGGCGGGTTCGCCGCCCCATCGCTTCCGCGGTGCGCACGGTAGCCGGCCACCAGGTCGGACAGCAGGGAGTTGAAATCCCAACCACCCGTCACGAGGTGACTGACCGTGAGAGTCAGCCACCACTGACCGGGCCCATCCCGGTGGGCCGCGACGCGGATCAACGGCGGCCGTTCCAGATCGAACGAGGTGCGCTGCTCCTGCGCGACGAAATCGGTCAGTCCGGCGGCATTCTCGCAGATCGTGACGGCGACCTCGGCCTGTGCTCGGACGATCTGCAGCGGCACCGAATGTCCGATCAGGTCGATCCCGGTGCGCAGGGTCTCGTGCCGGTCGACCAGTTCCCGGGCGGCCGCGCGGAGGG
Source organism: uncultured Actinomycetota bacterium (assembly GCA_963825975.1). GTDB lineage: Bacteria > Actinomycetota > Actinomycetes > Mycobacteriales > Nakamurellaceae > Nakamurella. Next base: position 201,619 of record CAWGUZ010000020.1, on the reverse strand, counting down.
CGTCGGCTTGCAACGGCGCGTCGTCGGTGATCCGGAACGACGACGCGATGTGGTACAGCGCGTGGTCGGGATCGTTCTCGATCTCGACTGCCATCCCGATCTGGGCCTGGGTGGCCGGGTAGGCGTCCACCGCGTCGGCCGGCATCCCCGCCCGGTCCCCCTCGCTCAGCAGCGCGAACGGGGCCACCGGCTCGAAGAGCGGGCCGGCGTCGCCGCGGCCGTCGAGCAGGTCCGCGAGGGTCGCAACCGTCTGACACACGAAGATGTCGGGAACCTGCACATCCAGTCCACCCGATCGGAGCGCACCCACCAGTGCAACCGCCCGGAGGGAGTCGCCGCCGAGGTCGAAGAATCCGTCGTGGATGCCGACCCGCTCGACGCCGATGACCTCGGCCCAGACCGCGGCGAGTCGTTGCTGGGTCGGCGTTGCCGGTGCGACGTAGTCGGTGTGGGCGGCTACGGCCCCCAGCACGGGGGTCGGCAGCGCGTTCCGGTCCAGCTTGCCGGTCGCGGTGAGCGGGATCCGGTCGATCACGACGAACGCCGCCGGCACCATGTACACCGGCAGCAATCGGCCCACGGCGGACCGGAGCTCGACCGCGTCGGGCGCCCCGCCGTGAACCTGCGGGTGATCGACCGGGACGGTGTCGACCGGAATGGTGTCGACCGGGACGGTGTCGACCGGGACGGTGCCGACCGGAATGGTGTCGACCGGAACGGTGTCGACCGGGATGGTGTCGACCGGGATGAAGTAGCAGACGAGGTTGTCGTCGCGGACGACGACCACCGCGTCGCGGACACCGGGCTGCGCCGCGACCACTGCCGCGACCTCGCCTAGTTCGATCCGGTATCCGCGGACCTTGACCTGGTCGTCGCGGCGGCCGACGACGTCGAGGCCGCCGTCCGACAACCGGCGAGCGACGTCGCCGCTGCGATACAGGCGGGAGCCCGCCGGTCCGAACGGATCCGGCACGAATCGCTCAGCGGTCAGCGCGGGACGACCGAAGTAGCCACGCGCGACACCGGCACCGCCGACGTAGATCTCGGCCGGTACACCGACCGCGGCCAGCCGTCCGTCGCTGTCCAGCAGGTGCACCTGCCAACCCGCGATGGGCAGGCCCACCCGGCTCGGCTGCGCCGCGTCGACCTCATCCGGGGTGATCCGGTGATGGGTGGTGTGCACGGTCGTCTCGGTGATGCCGTACATGTTGATCAACACCGGTCGATCCAGCCCGACCCTGGACACCCAGGGCGCCAACAGGCCGAAGTCGAGCTTCTCACCGCCGAAGACGACCGCGCGCAGGGCCAACTCGCCGATCCGGCGGTCGCCGTCCGCGGCCGCTGTCACCAATCCCCGGAATGCGGAGGGAGTCTGACTCAGTACCGTCACCCGTTGGTCGACCAGCAGGTCCAGGAAGGCGGCCGGATCGCGAGCCACATCATGGGGTACGACGACAACCGTGCCGCCGTGGGCCAGCGGTCCCCACAACTCCCAGACCGAGAAGTCGAAGGCGTAGGTGTGGAACATGGTCCAGACGTCGCCGGGGCCGAATTGGAAGTCGGCTGCGGTTGCGGCGAAGAGTGCGTGCACATTCGCATGGGTGACTGCGACGCCCTTGGGCCGACCGGTCGAACCGGACGTGTAGATCACGTACATCAGGTTGTCCGCGGTCGCACCGGCCATCGGGTCGCTGACCGACCGGCGCGCGATCGTGGTGGCATCCGCGTCCAGCAGAATGGTCGTGCTGCAGGGCCTCTCCAGGAACTCCGGATCGATGTCACTGCGACTGACCAGCAGCCGGGTGCCGGTGTCCTCGAGCATGAATTCGCGACGTTCGACCGGGAACGTCGGGTCGATCGGGAGATATCCGGCGCCGGACTTCAGCACCGCCAGCAGTGTGGGAACCAGGTCGGCGGCGCGCTCCAGGCACACCCCGACCAGTGTTTCGGGCCCGGCGCCGAGTGAGCGCAGGTGATGTGCCAACCGGTTGGCCCGGTCGTTCAGTTGGGCGTAGGTCAGCCGATGTCCGTCGAAGGTGACGGCCACCGCGTTCGGGGTCGCTCGTACCCGTTGCTCGAACATCCGGTGCATCGGCATCGCCTGCGGCAGCTCGACGATCGGATTCCACTCGACGAGGAGCCGCTCCGCCTCACCGGGGGGCAGGTAACTGGCCAGCGCGTCGCCGTCGGGATCGTCGGCCATCGCGGTCAGGACCGCCTCGTACATCGCGGACAGTCGATTCATGCCCGCCCGGTCGAAGACTCCGGTGTTGCTGCTCAGGCCCAGCAGGCCGCTGAGGGTGGTGACATTGAGGTCGAATTCGTTGGGGCTGTTGCCGATGGTGCCGTTCATGTCGACCAGGCCGTCGTCGACGACATGGAAGTCCAGGTAGGTGAAGATGACGCTGACCAGCCGGTCCCGGCCGGCCTGGCGCTGGATGGCCGGCAGCGGGAAGTGCCGGTGCCCGTACGAGGCGAGCTCCTGCTCGAATACCTGCTGCACCAGCTGACGCCAGGACGCGGCCGACCGTCGATAGGGGAACGGCAACGTGTTCAGATGCATGCCAAGAACCCGGTCGGCACCCGGGAGCTCGGGACGGGCGTCCCACACCAGGCCGGTGGAGAACTGCGGCTGATCGGTGAGCTGGCTCATCACCTTGAGGTGCGCGGCCAGGAACACCGCCTTCAGCGACACCTTGGCAGCGGCAGCCAACGACCGCAGGCCCGCCTCGACGGACTCCAGCCGGACACCGCCGAGGATCATCTCGGTGGCTGCCGCCCGTGTCGACGGTGTCGACTGGGTCGACGGTGTCGACGGTGTCGACGGTGTCGACGGTGTCGACGGTGTCGACGGTGTCGAGCTCCACGAGTCCGGCAGGGACAGGCCCGGGTGCTGCTCGACGAGGTCCGCCCAGTACGCACGATCGTCGGCGGAGTTCAGCGACTCCAGCTCCGCATTGATGAAGTCCGCGTAGCGGACGGTGTTGACGGAGTCCGCGGAGCGGACGGGCAGCAGTGCCTGTTCGGCGGGCTGGTCGCCGTCGCGTAGGGCGCGGTAGGTGACGATGAGTTCGGTGAGCATGGAGTGGTAGCTCCACCCCTCGGTGACCGCGTGCGACTGGGTGAAGGTGATCCGCCACGACGTGTCCGACAGCAGGTGGACGGTGAACCTCATCAGAGGGGCGGTGGCGAGGTCGAACAGTTCTCGGCCCTGGTCGGCGGCGAACTGACGCACCACGGCGTCCTGGTCGTCCGCATCGGAGTCACGCAGGTCGTGGAACGAGACCGGGAGTTCGGCGGCCAGGTGCACCAGCTGCATCGGCACCGAGTAGCCGGTGAGATCGACGGAGGTACGGAGCGTCTCATGCCGGGCCGTCAGCGACCGAACGGCCGCCGACAGCGCGGCCGGCTGCAGCGGCTGGTCGTCCGGAACGAGGAACGAGTTGACACTCTGGTAGGCGTTCACCGTGCGGTCGGTCAGCATCTCGACCAACATGCCCAGCTGCACCTGCGACAGCGGGTAGGCGTCGGCGAGGTCCGTCGGCAGCGCGGCCCGGTCGGTCTGGTTGATCAGCGCGAACGGTGCGACCGGTCCGGCGCCGTCGTCGGCTGCCGGTCGGCCGTCGATCAGCTCGGCGAGTCGGGCGATGTTCCGCTGCTCAAAGACGTCGCGAACAGTGGCCACCAGGTCGGCCGCGCGCATCGCGCCGACCAGGCTGATCACCCGGATCGAGTCGCCCCCGAGGTCGAAGAAGCTGTCGTAGACGCCGATCTCGTCGACCTCGAGCACGCTGGACCAGACCGCGGCGATCCGTGTCTCGGTGTGGGTCCTGGGTGCCACCGCGGTGGCCGCTGCGGTCAGTGAGTTGCGGATGGGCGCCGGCAGCGCGCGGTGATCGACCTTGCCGGTGGCGGCGATCGGCAGTTCGCTCAGCGCCACGAAGGCGGCCGGCACCATGTAGGAGGGCAGGCTGTCTGCGCACCAGGCGGTCAGGTCCGTCGCCGACGGTGCGGTGTCGCCGGCGGCCACCACGTAGGCGACCAGTCGGCGGTCCCCCGGGCTGTCCTCACGGACCACGACCAGCGCCTCCCGAACGTTACCGTGACCGGTGAGCACGGTGGTGATCTCGCCCAGCTCGATCCGGTACCCGCGCAGCTTGACCTGATCTCCGGCGGAGCCGTCGTCATTGATCCGGCCGATGAACTCCAGGCCCCCGTCGGGCAGCCGGCGGGCCAGGTCGCCACTGCGATAGAGACGAGATCCATCTCCACCGAACGGGTTCGGTACGAAGCAGGCCGCGGTCAGGTCAGGTCGGCCGAGGTAGCCGCGGGCGGGACCGTGACCACCGATGTAGACCTCGCCCGGAACTCCGATCGGGACGAGCCGACCGTTGGGGTCGAGCAGCAACAGGTCGACTCCGTCGAACGGGTGGCCCACCCGGTTCAGATTCTCGACGACGTCGGCCGGCACCACGCGATGGGTGGTGCTCTCGACCGTGGTTTCGGTGATTCCGTACATGTTGTACAGCCGAGGTGCGTCCAGACCGCGCATCGCGACCCACGGGGCGAGATCGTCGAACTGGGGCTTCTCACCCGCGATGATGACCGCCCGCAGACTCAGGTGAGCGATCCGCGGGTCGTCCGCGGTCGCCGACTGGATCAGGCCACGAAACGCCGACGGGGTCTGATGCAGCAGGGTGACGTGCTCGGCCACCAGCAGTTCGAGCAGGTCGTCCGGCGAGCGGATCACCGCCTGCGGAACGACGACCAGCCGGCCGCCGGTCAGCAGGGCGCCGAACATTTCCCAGACCGAGACGTCGAATGCGACGGAGTGCACCAGGGCGCAGGTGTCGCCAGGTCCGAAGTCGAACCTCCGATTCGCCGCGGCCAGGAATTGCAGGACGTTCCGGTGGGTGGCGGTCACCCCCTTCGGCACGCCGGTCGAACCCGACGTGTACATGACGTACATCAGGTTGTCCGGGTCCAGGATCGGGTCCGGATTCGTGCCGGGCCGGTCGACCAGCGCTTGGTCCGCGACGTCGAGAATCGCTCCGTTGAAGATCTCCTCGATCCCCGAGCGGTGCGCGTGCTCGGTGACGACCAGCGCCGCACCCGCGTCGGACAGCAGCAGGCGCATCCGCGCCGCGGGTAGAGCGGGCTCGAGCGGTAGATAGCCGGCGCCGGACTTCAGCACGCCGAGCAGCGTCGGTGCCAGGTCGACACCGCGGTCGAGTACGACGCCGACGAGCGCCTCCGGCCCGACCCCCAGCCCGCGGAGGTGATGTGCGATCCGGTTCGCGCGTTCGTTGAGAACGGCGTAGCTCAGACTGGTCTCACCACAGACCACGGCAACGGCATCGGGTGTCGCCGCGACCTGTTGTTCGAACAACGCGGGCACCGAGTGCACCGGGAGCGGGTCGGCCGGCCGGGAACGCTGCGCCTGCAGGGCCGTCGCATCGGCGGCCGGCAGATAGCAGGCCCGGGCATCGCCGTCGTCGCCGTTCGCCATGGCCTCGAGCACCGACCGGTACATCTCCAGCACCCGGTCGGCGTTGTGCCGGCTGAGCCGGCGCGAGTCTGCGGTGAGGTGGATCAAACCGGCCCGGCTGGACACCGACATCGGGAATTCGGTGGTGCTGTCGTCCAGGCTCGCTCGGTAGTCGATGATCCCGTCGTCCACCTGTCGGAAGTCCTGGTAATTGAAGTACACGTCGACCAGCCGGTCACCGCCCACCTCGCGCTGGATCGCCGGCAGTGGGAAGTGCCGATGCGGCCACAGGGCCACCTCGGCGTCGAAGACCTGACGTACCAACTCCCGCCAGGTCGAAGCGGTCCGGTCGAAGCCGAACGGCAGGGTGTTGATGAACATGCCGTAGACCCGTTCGGCGCCGACCCGCTCCGGGCGCGCGTCACAGACCAGGCCGGCGGTGAAGGCCCGCTCCGGTGTCAGCTGGCTGAGCACCTTCAGATGCGCGGCCAGCATCACCGATTTCATGGACGCCCGCGCTCGCGATGCGAGGCCACGCAACCTCGCCTCCAGATCATGGAAGGCGACCGCCGCGACGAAGGTCTCGGCCACCCCCTCGGGGCCGACACCCCAACCGGGCGGCAGTGAGAACTTCGGCTGAGCCGCCGTGGCGCGCCAGTAGTCGCGGTCTTCGACCGACGCCAGCGCTGCCAACTCCTCGCCGATGAAATCGGCGAACCGCAGCTCGGCCGCCGGCGCGACGGGCGGCTCCGCGCCGTCACGCAGCAGTCGGTAACACCCGAGGAGCTCCATCAGCAGGCTGTGGTGGCTCCACCCTTCGAGAATCGGATGGCATTCGGTGATCGACAGCCACCACGCATCGCCGTCGCAACGATGCGCAGCGATCCGCAGCAGACCGGGGCGGGCGATGTCGAACAGCTCGGCCCGCTCCCTCCGGTGGAAGTCGCGCAAGCCGTGTTCCACTGCGTCGGGTTCGAGTCCACGCAGATCCTGCACCCGTAGCGCCACCGAGGCCGCCGGGTAGACGAGTTGTAATGGGCGGCTGTATCCCTCGAGCGCGAATCCGGTGCGCAGCACCTCGTGTCGGGAGACCACCAGATCCAGCGCCGCACGCAGCGCCGCCTCGGCGACGGGCGCCGCGTCCCGGACCCGGAAGGTGGTGATGTTGTGGTAGGCGTGCGATCCGGCGTCGGCCAGCATCTCGACCAACATGCCGAGTTGGGCCTGAGACACCGGGTAGGCGTCGATCAACCCGGCGGGCAGCGCGGCGCGGTCGGCAGCGGACACCATTGTGAACGGGGCGACGGGTGCGGCGACGTGGGTGGGTGCCGCCCGGCCGGTGACGAATTCGCCGAGGGTGGCGACGCTGCGGTGCTCGAAAAGGTCGCGCACCGCGACGTCGAAGCCGGCCTGCTGCAGGGCGGCGGCGAGCGCGACTGCGCGGATCGAATCCCCGCCCAGGTCGAAGAAGCTGTCGTGGACGCCGACCTTGTCCAGAACCAGCACATCGCGCCAGATCTGGGCCAGTTCGCGTTCGATGACGGTGCGCGGCAGCTGGATCGACGCAGCGGCGGGGAGCGCGGCACGGTCCGGTGCCGGCAGGGCCCGCTTGTCCAGCTTGCCGTTGGTGGTCAACGGAAGACTGTCGAGCACCACGAACGCCGTCGGGATCATGTAGTCGGGCAGCGTCCGGGCGAGTGCCTTGCGCAGCTCTGCGGTCTCGGGCCGCCCGTCGGCGGCCGAAACCAGATACGCGACCAGCGTCTTGTCGCCCATCGTGGACTCGCGGACCACCACGACCGCCTCACCGATGTCGGGGATCGCGGCGAGCGCGGCCTGGATTTCGCCGAGTTCGATGCGGTAACCGCGGACCTTCACCTGGTCGTCGATCCGGCCGCAGAAATGCAGGCTCCCGTCCGGCGCCCGACGTGCCAGGTCACCGCTGCGGTACAGCCGCCCACCCGCGTCACCGAAGGGGTCCGGGACGAACCGCTGCGCGGTCAGCGCGGGCCGATTCAGGTAGCCGCGCGCCACCCCGGGCCCGCCGACGTGGATCTCGCCGGGCACCCCGATCGGCACCGGAGATCCGGTGCCGTCCAGCAGGTAGATCCGCAGGTCGGCGAGGGGATGACCGACCGGGTTGGCGGCCTGGTTGTCCAGGTCTCCGGAGGCCACCTGGTAGAACGACGAATGCACCGTCGTCTCGGTGATGCCGTACATGTTGGCCAGGCGCGGGTGTTCGAGTCCCCGGCGGGCGACCCACGGCGCGAGCTCGCCGAACTCCAGCTTCTCGCCGGCGAAAACCACGGTACGCAAGGACAGTTCGTCGATCCGCGGATCGCCGGCACCCGCCAGCGCCACCAGACCCTTGAACGCGGAGGGTGTCTGGTTCAGCACGGTGACGCCGTGCTCGACCAGCAGGTCGAGGAAATCGTCGGGCGAGCGGGTGACGGAGGCAGGCACGACCACCAGTCGACCGCCGAACAGCAGCGCGCCCCACAGTTCCCAGACCGAGACGTCGAAGGCGTAGGAGTGGAACAGCGGCCAGACGTCGGTGGCGTCGAACCCGTAGTGCCGCTGAGCGACAGTCAGTAGTCGCAGCACGTAGGCATGGGTGAGGCACACCCCCTTGGGCAGTCCGGTCGAGCCCGAGGTGTAGATGACGTAGATCAGGTTCGCCGGGTCGACCGGCACCAGCGGGTTGGAATCCGGGCAGTCCGCACCGGGGTCGTCTTCGACCACGATCAACTGCCCGACGCCGGTGCGCAGGGCGCCGGCCAGCTCACGAGAAGTGATCAGATGCTCGACGCCGGCGTCGGACATCATGAAGTCGAGTCGGTCCGCAGGCTGGGCCGGGTCCAGCGGCAGGTAGGCCGCACCGGCCTTGAGCACGGCCAGCAGCGCCGGCACCAGATCAGGACCGCGGTGCAGGTGGACGCCGACGACCGTCTCCGGCCCGGCGCCGAGCCGACGGAGGTGGTGGGCCATCCGGTTGGCCCTGGCGTTCAGTTCGGCGTAGGTCAGGGCGACGTCGTCCGCGACCAGCGCGACCGCATCCGGCGTTGCGGCGGCCTGCTCCTGGAACGCCTCGTGCACGCATCGGGTCACCGGCGCCGGGATTCCCCCGGCACGCCGCGGCGAGCACGACCGACAACTCGTCGTCGTCGAACATGGAGAGCCGGGAGACCGGCATCGTCGGGTGGGCGGCCACCCGACCGAGCAGACGCTCCAGGTGCCCGGCCATCCGTTCCACCGTCGACCGGTCGAACAGCGCGCGGGCGTACTCGAGGGTGCCGGTGACCGTGCCGTCGGCGGCTTCCTGCATTTGCAGGGTCAGATCGAATCTGGCGACCGGTGACTCGGCCACCATCGGCTGCACGTCCACGCCGGGCAGGGTCGAGCACTCCCGCCGCGCGACTCCTGCATGGTGAAGGCCACCTGGAAGAGCGGGGTGCGCGACATGTCCCGTTCCGGCTGCGATGGCGTCGACGAGTCGGGCGAACGGCACGTCGAGGTGCTCGAAAGCGGCCGCGACGGTGCGTCGTGATCCGGCGCAGCAGGTGCCGAAGTCGGGATCCCCGTCCCAGCGGGCCCGCAGCACGAGGCTGTTGATGCCGTACCCGATCAGTTGCTGCAGCTCGGGTCGGCCGCGGCCGGAAACCACGGTGCCGACGGCGATGTCAGAGGTCCCGGTGTAGCGGGACAGCATGAGCTGGAACCCGGTCAGCAGCGTCATGAACATCGTCGCGTCGTGGCGCGCTGGTCACCTCGCGCAGCGCGCGCGACCACGTCCGCGGACAGCGCGAACGGCACCGACGCGCCGCGCCAATCGCGTACGGCGGGTCGCGGCCGGTCGGTGGGCAGCTCCATCGGCGTGAGGTCGGACAGTTGCTCGCGCCAGTAGTCGAGATGCCGCTGGTGGGTGCTCTGCCGGCCGCGTTCCCATACCGCGTAGTCGGCGAACTGAATGGTCGGCTGCGCGAGATCATCGCCGCCGTAGAGTGTCTGCAGCTCGGCGAAGAACACCCGTACCGACCAGTCGTCGCAGGCGATGTGATGGAAGACCACTGCGAGGACGGCGTTCTGCGGGTCGATCTGGAAGAGTCGAGCTCGCAACGGCCACTGCTCCTCCAGGTTGAAAGGCTCGCCCGGCAAGCGGGTGGCGAGTTCGACGGCCGTGGCCTCGCGGTCCGCGGCTGCGACGTCAGGCAGCGACACCACCTCGAAGTCCGGGGCGCCGGGCGCATCGATCAGCTGCGCGGGCTCACCGTCCACCAGGGTGTAACGGGTGCGCAGGATCTCGTGCCGGCCCACGACCCGGGCCAGTGCGCGCTGCAGCCGGTCCGCGTCGACGGTCCCGCGCAGTCGGAGCACGACCGGCGCGGTGTACTCCCAGCTGTCGGGCTCCAGCCGGCTCAGGAACCACATCTGCTGCTGCCCGGAGGACAACGGCAGCGGGCCGGTGCGGGGAGCGACCGAGATGCCCTCCCGGCGGCCGCCGCCCGCGCCCATTAGACGCATCCGGAGCAACCGCTCGCGGGCGTCGTCGGCACCCAGCCCAGTCGGTGCGTGCTCGGTGGTGGTCATACCGTTCCGCCCGTTGCCATGGGAGCCCCCGCCAGAACTTCGTCATCGGACATCGCGGCGATCTCGGCCCGGATCCGGTCCGCTACGGTCTCGGCCATGCCGGCGATGGTGGGGCGTTCGAAGATCGCCTGGATCGGCAGATTGATGTCGAACTCCCCCTGGATCCGGGCGATCAGCCTGACCACCAGGATGGAGTGACCGCCGACCTGGAAGAACCGTTCGTCGATGCCGACCTCGTTACCGAGCAACTCGGTCCAGATCGCGGCAGATGCGCTGCTCGACCGGAGTTCTGGGCCGGTTCTCCACGGACGTCGAAGGTTCGTCGAGCCGCGGCAGCCGCCGTCGGTCGACTTTGCCGTTCTGGTTCAGCGGGATCGACTCCAGCAGCTGAAAATTCGTCGGGACCATGTACTCGGGCAGCCTGGCCGCGCAGTGGTCGGCGCAGTGGTCGGCGATGGCCGCCGCGTCCACCGCAGTACCGTCTGCCGGTACGACGTAGCCGGTCAACCGGCCGCCGTCGGCGACGACGACTGCATCCCGCACTGCCGCCAGTTCCAGCAGAACTGCTCGGATCTCGCCGGGTTCGATCCGGTAGCCGCGGATCTTGACCTGGTCGTCCGCCCGGCCGATCATGTCAACCGACCCGTCCGGCAGCCACCGGGCGAGATCACCGGTGCGATAGAGCCGGCCGCCGGCGGCACCGAAGGCGTCGGGCACGAAGCGGTCCGCCGTCATCGACGGTTGTCCGACGTAGCCGCGGCCGACCCCGGCACCGCCGACGAACAGCTCCCCGACGACTCCCGAGGCACCGGGTCGCAGCGCGTCGTCCAGGATGTAGAGCGTGGTGTTCGGCAGTGGCCGGCCGATCGGCACCCGCGGACCGTCGAGCGTTGCGGCGATCCGATGGGCAGCAGTCGCCGACGGTGATCTCGGTCGGTCCGTACTCGTTGATCAGCCGGCCGGGCCCGAGGATGTCCAGCCACTGGTTGGCCAGTCGACGTCGGCAGCGGCTCCCCGCCGACGACGAATGTCGACGCCAGCCGCGACAACTGGTCCGTCGGTCAGTTGGCTGCCCAGAACGTCCAGGTGTCCCGGCGTGAGCTTGAGGAAGGCGAACGGCGCACTGGCCGCGAGGGTCGCGCCCAGATCGCCGAGCTCCAGGTCGGCGCGGCAGCAGACACAGTCGCTGACCGACCACGAGCGGCGCCCACAGTGGCGTCACGACCATGTCGAAGGCGACCGAGGAGAAGAGCGCGGAACCACCGGACACATTGGCGCACAGCACGTCCGCACCCCAGGCGAGGATGTAGTTGGTGAGGCTGCGATGACTGATCTGGACGCCCTTCGGCCGCCCCGTCGAACCCGAGGTGAAGATGACATAGGCCGGCAGGTCCGCGTCGAGCGGACGGGCGGGGCGGACGGGCGCGTCAGGTCCGATCGCCAGGTCGGTGACCAGCAGCGTGGGCACCCCGAACCGGTCTGCATAGTCGGATTGGGAGACCACGATGCGGCAGTCAGCCGCCGACACGCAGTCGGCCAACCGGGTGGCGGGCGCGGTCGGATCCATCGGCAGGTATGCGGCGCCGAGCTTCCACGCCGCGAGCATCGAGGCGATCAGGTCGGGTCCGCGGTCCAGCAGGATGCCGACTACCGCCCCGGTGTCCACCCCGCGGTCCCGCAGCTGGTCGGCGATCTGGTCCGCGCGGGTGTTCAGGGTCGCGTAGGTCAGCGGGCCGGCGGCCGAGTCGATGGCCACCGCGGCGGGCCGGCGAATGGTGTGGGTCTCGAAGAGCTCGGGTACGCAACGGTCCCGTAGGGTCGCGCCCGGATCGTTCCAGGCCACCAGCAGCTGGTTCAGCTCGTCCTTGGTGAGCAACTCCACCGCGGACAGCCGCACGTCGGGATCGGTGGTGACCGCTTCGAGGACCCGGACGAGGTGATCTGCCATCCGGCGCACGGTCGACTCGTCGAACAGCGCCGTCGAGTACTCCAGGGCACCGGTGAATGCGCCGTCGGCCCGCCGCCACATGAACAGCGTGACATCGGTCTTGGCGACCCGCCAGGCCCGCTGGAACGCGTCTGCGGACAACTCGTCGGCGACGCCGCTGGTGGTCAGGTCCCCTTCTTGCAGATCGAAGGCGACTTGATACAAAGGAGTTCGGGACAGGTCCCGGTGGGGCTCCAGCTCATCGACGAGGCGCTCGAACGGAACGGTCTGGTGTTCGTAGGCCGCCAGGCAGGTCTCCCGAATCCGGCCCAGCGCGTCGCGGAAGGTCGGGTTGCCGGACAGATCGCAGCGCAGTGCGACCGGGTTCAGGAACAGCCCGACCACGTTGTCGAACTCCGGCCGCGTGCGACCGGCCAACGGGGTGCCGAGGGCGAACTCGGTCTGGCCGCTGTGCTTGGCGAGCATGACGGCGTAGGCGGTCAGCACCGTCATGAAGGGCGTGGTGCCGGACCGCCGGGCCAGTTCCGCGACAGCGGTCCCGAGGGCCGGTGGCAGCAGCACCTGCACGCCGGACCCGCGGGGGTCGCGGACCATCGGCCGCGGCCGATCGGTCGGCAGGCTCAGCAGGCTCCAGGCCGGCGAGGTTTCGACGCCAGTACCGCAGATCCGCGGCGACCACATCGTCGGTGAGTCGATCACGCTGCCAGCCCGCGTAGTCGGCGTACTGGACCGACAGCGCGGGCAGCACGGCCGATCGGTGCTCGTGGAGGGCGATGCAGAGTTCGCGGGTCTCGCGTTCCAGGACGACCGCAGACCAGCCGTCGGACGCGATGTGGTGCACGGTGATCAACAGGACGTGATCCTGACCGGGGAGCCGCACCAGCAGCGCCCGCCAGAGCGGACCGTCGGTGAGGCTGAACCCGCGATCGAACTGCTCGCCGAACAGTCCGACCAGATCACCAGGGGTGGCTGTGGTTTCGCGCAGCTCTACGGACCCGGCCGGCTCGATCAGTTGGCGTGGCTCGCCGTCGGCGAGAACGTATCGGGTGCGCAGCGACTCGTGCCGGCCTGCCAGCGCCTCCAGTGCCGTACGCACCGTCGATGTGGCGACATCGGCGGGAATCCGGAGGAATACCGGCGCGACCCACTCGTTCCCGCCGGGATTGAGCTGGTCCAGGAACCACAGCCGGTGCTGTCCGAACGACAGCGGGAGCGGGTGAGCGCGGTCCAGAAGCGGCACCTCGGAGTGGCTCTCGGTGGGTGCGGAGTCGATGGTGAGCAGCCTCGCCTGACCTTCGACGGTGCTCGCGTCGAAGAGCCCGCGCAGGTCGACCCGGCCGCCGGATGCCGCATGCAACCGACCGGCCAACCGGGTCAGCATCAGGGATTCGCCGCCCAGGGCGAAGAAGTCGTCATGGACGCCGATGTCGGCGACGCCGAGCAGGTCGGACCACACCGCGGACACGATCTCCTCGGCGCGGTTGCGCGGGGCCACCCGTGAGGGCCGGCCGTCGTGGATCGCCGACGCGGGTGTGGGCAGCGCGGACCGGTCCACCTTGCCGTTCGCGGTCAGCGGGAACGCCTCCAGCGCTACGAAGACCGCCGGGATGAACGGCGCGGGCAGTCGATCGCGCAGGTGCACGCGAAGCTCCTCGGTGGGGACGGCGCGCCGGGCCACGACATAGCCGACCAGTTGCCTGCCACCGTCGGGAGCCGTGTGGCTGAGCACCTCCGCTGCCAGCACATCCGGGTGCGTCAGCAGCGCGGCCGCGACTTCGCCGGGTTCGATCCGGACGCCGTTGATCTTGAGCTGATCGTCGAGGCGACCGAGGAACTCCAGGGTGTCGTCGCCGCGCCAGCGCACGATGTCACCGGTGCGATACAGCCGCTCGCCGGGCGCGCCGTACGGATCGGGGACGAAACGGTCGGCGGTGAGCAGTGGGGAGTTCAGGTATCCACGGGCCAGGCCCGCTCCCCCGGCATGCAGTTCACCGGCCACCCCGACCGGCACCGGATCTCCGTCGGGGTCCAGGACGAGGGCCCGCATGTTGGCGATCGGCCGCCCGATCGGCACCGGTCCGGGTCCCTGCGCGGCGTCGTACTGCTGGCCGGTCACGTCGATCGAGCACTCGGTGGGGCCGTAGGTGTTCCAGACCTGGACGGCCGGGCCGACTGCCAACCGCACGGCCAGCGAACCGTGCAGCGGCTCACCGGCGGAGAAGACGAGCCGCAGCGAACCGCAGTCCGCCCAGCCCGGCTCGGCGACCAGCAGCCGGAGCACCGACGGCACCCCTTGGATCACCGTGATCCGTTCGTCCAGAATGGTTTTCACCATCGCCGCCGGGTCACGCTCCACTCCGGCGGGCGCCATCACGATGGTCCCCCCGCTGATCAGCGGGGCGAAGAACTCCCAGCACGCCGCATCGAACCCGAGCGCCGTCTTCTGCAGCACGCGATCGGCGGCACCCAGCTGGTGCCGTTCGACGGTCCACAGCACGCGATTCGCGATACCTGCGTGCCGCACCACCACGCCCTTGGGTCGGCCGGTGGAACCGGAGGTGTAGATGACGTACGCGGCGTTGTCGCCGTCCACCCCGGAGTCCGGCGGGCCGTCCGGGAGCCCGTCATCGTTGTTCCACAGTCCGTCCAGGTTCATCGGCCGAGCGCGGGTGCCGGCGAACACATTGCCCGCCGAGTCGTCGGTCAGTACCAGCCGGGTGCCGGTGTCGGCCACGATCCAGCGAACCCGGTCTGCCGGGTGTCGGGTGTCCAGCGGAACGTACGCGCCCCCGGCCCGCCAGATCGCCAGCAGGGCCACGGCCAGCTCCGCGCTGCGCGACAGCGCGACACCGACCAACGTCTCGCGGCCCACGCCCTGGCTGCGCAGCACGTAGGCGAGTTGGTTCGCCCGCCGGTCGAGTTCCCGGTAGCTGAGCTGCCGGCGGTGGTCCGACACCGCGATGGCATCTGGGGTTCGCGCCGCCTGCCGGGCCACCAGGGCGGGCAGCAGCGCCGGCGACGCCGTCGTGACCTCCTCCGTGGGAGACACGGCGGACGCCGGCAGGTCCAGTGCGGCCGATTGGGCATTCATGGGGTTTCCCTTTTCTGCTACGGAGGCGGCTGCTGCGCGCGGTGCTTCAGGCGCTGCTGGTTCAGGCGCTGCTGGTTCGGGCGCTGCTGGTTCAGGCGCTGCTTGCTTGCATGCGAAGGCGCAGGCTCAGCGGCCGCATGTCGGTCCAGACCTCGCCGATGTGTGCGAGGCACTCCTCCCGACTGCCCTCGACGCCCTCGGCGTTCCAGCCGGCCGGCAGCTCCCGGTCGGCGAGCCAGATCGAGTACTGCTCTTCGGCGTTCATGACTACGCGGTATCGCGGTTCGTCGGACATCGTGATGCTCCTTCGAGCTCAGTTGGCGACTGCCGGGTCCGGTTGACCTGGCAAGAAGTCGGCGAAATGGGCGCCGGTCCCGGATGATTCAGCGGCTCGCCGCACATGGTCGGCGAGGGCGATGTCGAGGACGCCGAGCCCGAAGGGCGAGAACACCGTCACCGTGTCGGCTTTGCGAGAAGTCCGATGATGGTCTTCGATCAGCTCGGCGAGGGAGGCTGCGATGAAGTCGCGAGAACCGCTCAGCTGCTCGGCGAGATGCAGCGAGGTTCGTTCGCGGCATACGTGATCGGCATCGTCCACAATATTGTGATGCGCGAGAACCGCTTCGGGATACACATCCCGCAGCGAAATGTGCAGCACCACAGTGCCGGGGACGCATGCGGTGAGGTCGGTGTGCGGTGCGGTGGCGGTGGTGGCGAAGGACACCAGCGAGTTTCGGGCCAGCGCCCGATCCAGATCGTCGACGACGGTCACGACCGCGCCTGACAGCGCCTGTTCGCACCGGTGGGCGAACTCCACCGCTCGGGACTGGTCGGTGTCGTGGACGGTCACCTGACGCATCCGGGGGAACACCACGGCGAGAAACCGCAGAATCTCCAGATTGATCACGCCGCAGCCGATCAGCGACACCCCGGCGGGGGCGTCGCCCGCGGTGAGCAGCTCCGCAGCGAGTGCGGCACTGGCCGCGGTACGCCTGGCGGAGATCAGCGATCCCTCGATCAGCGCCTCCGGGAACCCCGTCACCAACGAGTTCAGCAGAATCGCCGCGCTGGCCCGCGGCCGACCGGCCGGCACGTTGGCCGGGAACGAGGCGATCCATTTGACGCCGGCCGCCGGGACGTTGCCGCCGGTGTACGCGGGCAGCGCGATGATGCGGTCTGAGGTGTTGCCGGGAAACCGCAGAAATGATGAGTGCGGCACGGTGGACGAACCCGCGCGATGCGCGCGGTAGGTGTCCCGCATCAACGCCATGACCTCCCGCTCGTGGCCGTCCAGCAAGTGACGCACCATGTCGTGGCCGACGATCAGCACAGCGCCACCTCGCTCATCGGGTCTCGGGACCAGCGTTCGGATACATCGCCGAAGCGTTCGGTCACCCAGGAATCGGAATAGATGGTGTTCAGGTAGCGATCCCCGCCGTCGGGGAAGATCAGCACGCAGTTGGCACCAGCCGGGATCCGGTGGCTGAACTGACGGAGCGCGGCGAGAGTGGCCCCGGATGAACCACCGGCCAGGATGCCCTCCTGAGCGGTGAGGTTGCGGCAGGCGACGATGCAGTCCATATCGTCGACATGAACCACGTCGTCGACCAGCGACGGGTCGAGCAGGGCCGGCCGGATCGCCGACCCGTGGCCGGGGATGAGCCGTCTGCCGGGCGTGGGTTGGAACAGCACACTGCCCCGGGCGTCGACCGCGATCAGTGCGGTGTCCAGTCGCTGTCGGCGGACGTACTGAGCGCAGCCGCGCATGGTGCCGAAAGTGCTGGTGGCGCAGAACAGATAGTCGACGCGCCCGTCGAGTGCGGTGACGATTTCCCGCATGGTGTTCTCGTGCGCACTCGGATTGAGCGGGTTCGAATACTGATCAGGACAGAACGAGTGCGGAATCGTCGCGAGCAGCTCCCGCACCCTGCGCAGGCGGCTCGGGAGGTACTCACCAGTCGCCGGGTCCGGTTCGCGGACGACCTCGACCTGCGCCTGGTACGCCCGGATGATGGCGATGTTCTGCTCGGTCGTCTTGGCGTCCACCACGCAGATCAGGTCGATGCCGTAGTACCGGCAGATCTGGGCGAGTCCCACCGCGAGGTTGCCCGAACTGGACTCGATCACCACCGAGCGTCCGGGCTCCACCTCGCCGCTCAAGATCCCGGCTTGCAGCATGGCGAGTGCCGAGCGGTCCTTGACGCTGCCACCCGGGTTGAACCGCTCCAGCTTGGCGTAGACCCGGAAGTCGAATCCGGGCCGAAGGCGCTCGAGTTCCACGAGCGGCGTATCGCCGATGGTGGCCAGTATTCCCTTCACGGCTCGTCGAGCCACGTCACACCCCTCTCAATCGTGTTCTGTTGCGGTTCATCGCCCGGCGGCCAGCGCCAGCATCCGGGCCAACTCGACCGGCGCCATCAGTGGCACTCGGGACACCCGGCCGTCCGGGTCGGTGGCCGCCACCTCGATGAACCGGAGGTAGCAATCGAGCAGACGCTCCACGGTCGCGGCGTCGAAAAGCGCCGTGTCGTAGCGGAAGACCACGGACAGTGCGTGGGGCGCCCGGGTGATCTCGACATTGAGGTCGCACTGCCCCTCCAGCCGCGGCACGTCGTAGGGGTGCACCCGGAGGTCGCCGAGCGGTACCCCGACGGCGCCGTCCGCCAACTCGTCGAGTTCCCGACCGAACCTGGCGGCGGTGACCATGGTGACCGCGATCCGAAACAGCGGGCCCGGCCGCGGTGTCCGCCCTGGTGTCGCCGCAGGACCGGGCCTTGCCGAGTACGTCGACCGCAGTAGCGGATACGGATAGCCGGCGTGCGCGGTCCCCGACGTCACCTGCTGTGAAGCAGTTCTGGCAGCGGCGGCGAATGTACTGCCGGCATCGAGGGTGGCCCGCACCAGCAGGGTGTTCACGAAGTAACCCACGACGTCGCGGCTGCGCCGGTGCCGCCGGGTGCTGGTCGGACAGGCCAGCAGGAACGCCGGCTGTGAACTGTGTCGGTATACCAGGGCCTGGAAGGTCCCCAGCAGCAATGCGAACGGTGTGACCCCCAGCCCCGCTGCGGTGCAGCGGACTCGATCGGCCAGTTCATCGGGCAGCCGCCGCGAACAACTGGCGCCGATGAACACCGATCGCTGCGGGCGCGGGTGGTCCAGGGGCAGCACACCGGCCTCGGCGCCGACGCAGACGCCCCGCCAGAACTCCTCCAGGTGTGCACGTTTCGCAGTCAGCTGTTGGTGTTCGCCGGTCACCTGCTGTTGAAAGTCGCCGGCGAGGTCGGGTAGCTCGGGTCGGCCGCCAGCCGCGAAAGCGGCGTAGGCCGCCAGCAGGTCGCGCCAGATCAGCCACTGGGAGGTGGCGTCGGTGGCGATGTGGTGATTCGCCACCACCAGTACCGCATCGTCCGCCCGCCGCAACAGCACCACCCGCAACGGGCCGTCGGTGGCCAGCTCGAACGGTTGCCGCGCCACCGCAGCGGCGGCGTCGCTCAGCTCCGCATCGGACATCCCGGTCACCTCGCGAATGACGAGTTCGGTGCCGGTGGGGCGGATCACCCGCGCCGGACACCCCTCTCGCTCCACGAACAGGGAGCGCAACATGTCGTGCCGTTGCACGACGAAATGCACGGCGTCCCGGAGCGCGCCGATGTCCGGCGCCGGTGCGAGTCGCCCGGCGCCCGCGTCGTTGTAGGCCGAACTCTCCGGTGCGAGGCGGTACAGCAACCACAGGGACTGTTGACCCACCGACAACGGCAGCAGTTCGGGCACGCCGGGCCTCCCCCTGTCAGGGCCGAGTCCTGTTGAGGCCCGGCGACAGTGGAAAGGATGGTGAACCCAGCTACAGCGTTTCTATACAGCCGGCTCCCGGGGTGCGCTGTAGCCCGGTATAGAGAAACGAGAGTTGCCCCGCGCAACCTGCTGACCAGAAGTTCTTGGCGGCGGATTCGAGTCAGCGGACGGGGGCAGCGGTGCAGCACACCGAGATGGCGGCGACGACCTGCACCGACCTGGTCTCGCGGTACGGCACCCCACTGTTCGTCTACGAGGCCGCCGCCCTGGAGAGCGCGCTGGGTGAGCTGCGCGCGGCGCTGCACCCGCAACTGGAGGTTTTCTACTCGCTCAAGGCGAACCCGAATGTCAGCGTGGTCGGGGTGCTGGCAGGCCTGGGCGCCCGGGCGGAGGTGTGCTCGCTGGTCGAGCTTCGGACCGCCCTGCTCGCCGGGGTGCGGCCGGCGGACATCATCTTCCTCGGACCGGGCAAGTCGCTCGAAGAGCTGCACGCCTGTGTCACCGGCGGAATCTATGCCGTGATCGCCGAGTCGTTCACCGAGTTGGCCGAACTCGACGCCATCGCTGCGACATACGGCGTGCGGCAACGGGTTCTGCTGAGGGTGAATCCGCTGACCGGCTCGTCTGGCGGCGCGCTCACCATGGGCGGAAAGCCGCGCCAGTTCGGCATTGACGAGGCGCAACTGCTCAGCACCGGCGGGCTGGCTGATCGGTATCCGGCGCTTGACATCTGCGGCGTGCACGTCTATCTGGGAACCCGAATACTGGACTCGGCGGCGTTGGTGGACAACACCCGCCGCAACCTGGAACTCGCGGAGCGGATCGCGCTGGCCACCGGTATCGAGCTGGCCGCGGTCGATGTCGGCGGCGGTCTCGGGGTGGCCTATTTCGACGGTGAGACCGATCCCGATCTGGACGCCCTGGCCGGGCCGATGCACTCTTTGGTCGAGGAATTCCGCGTTCGCCATCCCGGTGTTCGCCTGCTCTTCGAGGCGGGGCGGTTCCTCACGGCCCGCGCCGGCACGTACCTGATCCGGGTGCGCAGCGTCAAAGTCTCCGCCGGGCAACGGTTCGCGGTGGCCGACGGTGGCAGCCACCAGCACATGGCCGCCGCCGGCGTCGGTTCCTACGCCCGCCGGAACTTCCCGGTACGAGTGATCAACCATCCCGACGGGTTGGACGACACCGGGACGCCGGAGACCTGGACCGTCACCGGTCCGCTGTGCACTCCGAACGACACCCTGCTCAAGAACGTCAGCGTGCCCCCGCTGCGATCGGACCACCTGCTCGCGATCGGTCGATCCGGCGCCTATGCGGCCACCGCGTCACCCGGCCTGTTCCTCAGCCACGGTTTCGCCGCCGAAGTGCTGCTCATGGACGGCCGCGACTACCTGATCCGGGAACGGGACCGCCCCGTCGACCTACTCCGCAAACAGCACTTCTACCACCTCGGGAGCCGTCCGATGCAACGCTTGCAGGTCATCGAGCAGATCAGAATGGTCGTGTCACGGATCCTGTCGCGGGAGGTCCCGGAGCTGACGGAGGACACCTCGCCGGCCGAGCTGGGTCTGGACTCCACCGGAATGCTCGAGATGTTGATGGACCTCGAAGACGGCGGTTCGTTCGAAGTCGACGCCGACGAGCTGGATCCGGCCGTGTTCAGCACCGTCGGCAGTCTGGTCGACTACATGCTCAGGATGGCCAGGGTCCCGTGACAGCAACCGTCGCACCGACTATCTCGCCCACCGAACTGACCGACCTGGCGTTTCGAGACGGCCTCGGCGCCGCTGTCGACGCAGCTCGCCTGACGGCCGACCTCGACTGGCGCAGCGCAGGCGTGCCGGGCTCGGGTGCCGTGGCGCTGGCCCGCCTGGAGGGCGTCGAGCTCATCCCGCCGGCGGGCTCGACCGCACCCTGCGGGTCGGCGCCCTCGCCGTCGTGGCGACTGGTCGCGATCCGGGTCGGGCTCACCGACCGCGTGTCGACCCTGGCGATCGAGCATCTCAGGCGCCGCGAGGTCGGTGGTGAGCCGCTGATCAGGCGGCAGCTGATCCAGGCGACCATCGCCGAGATCGTCACCACCCTGGAACTCTGCCGGGCGGCACTGCAGGTCGCGGTGCGGTCCGCCCCGGCCGCGGCAGCCGATGCGGCAGCGGACGCAGTCGCGCCGCCGCGACGCAGCCGCCGAGTGGGTGCACGATCGGCTCGACCTCGCCGACGCCGAGCTGGTCACGATCTTCGGCGCGGCCGGCTACCTGCTCGAACATCCGGTCCGGTGCCTGCATGTGGTCGCCCTGCTGCGCGACCTCGTCGGCCGGCCCGCGGCGGGCGGGGGCTGACGGACATGTTGATCGAGCTGACCCGACGGCAGAAGCTGCTCCAGGATGAGATCCGTTGGCACGCAGACGACTTGCGCGCCCACGCGATCGCTGTCGACGCCCGCCCGGACGACCTGACCGACCAGCTGACGGCGCCGTCGGTTCAGGCCGTCCGAAGGGTCGCGATGAGCGTCCTCTACCGCGCGCCGGGACGCTGCCTCGAGCTGGTCGTCGGGCTGATCGAAGCGGCCCGCGGTGACGCCGGTGTCGTGCTGGCCTGCCCCGGACCCGGCGTGGCCGGAGTGGTGGTTGACAAGTTGGCCGATGCGCAGCAGCGCGACCTGTTCGTCGCGGCGCTGTCGGATCAACGCAGCTGGGCGTTCTGCGCCATCACCGAGCCGCTCGTCGGCAGTGACGCGATGCGGATGACCAGCGAGCTACGACCGGCGGAGGCGGGTGACTTCCTCCTCAGCGGCACGAAACGCTATGTCGGGAACGCGCACCGCGGCTCGATCGGGGTCGTCTTCGCGCGGACCGGACCCTCTCCGCTGGCGATCCGCGCGGTGCTGGTGCGGGTGCCGGCACCGGGGATCCGCAGCACGGTGCTGCACACCCTCGGGCTGCGCGGCGCCCAGATCGGCGAACTCCGGTTCGACGACGTCAGGATTCCGGCCGAACACCTACTGGGTCGGCACCTCAGCGCGACTCGACGCGGAATCTGGGGCGCCGTCGAGGCATTCGACACCGTCCGGGTGCAGGTTGCCGCGATGGCGCTGGGTACCGCGCTCGCCGTTCACGACTACGTCGTGGCCCAAGGCGGCCCGACCCATCGCGCGTCCGCTACCGGCAGCGTGTCGAATACCGGGCCCGCCGGGCGGCGGCTGGAGGCGTTTCGCGGCCGAATAGACGCCACCCGTCAGCTCGTGTACCGCGCCGCCGACCAAATCGACAACAGTCACGGCCGCGGGCATCTGTCGTCGTTGGCCAAATACGAGGCGGTGGAGCTGGCCCGCGCCGCCACCCGCACCCTGCCGGCGCTGCTCGGACCCGGCGCACTACTCGCGCATCCGCTGCTGGAGAAATGGCGACGCGATGCCGACGGCTTCGAGTTCATGGAGGGCACCAGCACCATCCAGAAGCTGAACATCGCCGAGGGTCGGCTGCGTGCGGCGGGCGGTGGCGGGCGATGAGTACCTCGCTGCTCGCCGTGTCGGCTGCAGTGCCGCCGGTCGGGTTGCCGCTGGGAACGGCCGGTCCCGATCTGGGGCTCAGCCCGCTGGAGATCCGGATGTACCAGAAGTTCTACGGTCTGCGCGATGTCCGGACCGAGCCGACCCGCCGGCTCGAAGATCTGTTGATCAACGCAGCCAAGGGCATCGGCACGTTGGCCTGGGCGGCCCGGCGGGTGCGATACGTCATTCATGCGCGAACCATTCAGCCGGTCGGCCCCTACAGCGTCAATTCACTGCGGGACGTCCAGCAGGCTCTCGGCCTGGAGCGGGCGATCGGCTTCGCGGTCACCCAGCACGCCTGCGCCTCCGGCCTGCTCGCCATCGACGTCGCCGGCCGACTGCTCGCCACCGAGGACGACCAGGACGCCCTCGCGCTGGTCCTGGCCGGCGAGAAGACCTACCACCACGTCGGTCAGCTGATGCCGGTGCCCACGGTGATGGGTGAGTCGGTCGCGGCCTGCCTGATCGGGAGCGGCGACGCCGGCGACCGACTGCTGTCCTACGTGTGGCGCACCGAAGGCGAGTACTGGGCGGGCACCGAGATGGCGCCGGAGCTGCGCCAGAAGTTCCAGCGCGCCTACCCCGGAATCCTGATCGACGTCATGAACGCAGCGGTCGACCGCGCCGGCCTCACCCTCGACGACATCGCGATGATTCTGCCGCACAACGTGAACCGGGTCTCCTGGGTGCAGGTGGCGCACCTGCTGAACTACGACGTGTCACGCGTCTTCCTGGACAACGTCCCGGTCACCGGGCACAGTTTCTGCGCCGACCCCCTCGTGAACTACGTCGGCGCCCTGGAGCAGGACCTGCTGCTGCCGGGCCAGGCCTATCTGATGGTCAGCGTCGGTCTCGGCGCGGTGTTCTCCGCGATGGTCTTCCGGCATCGGGGCTTCTCGTCGTGACCGCCGGTCTGCTGGGAGTGCACAGCGCGAGCTTCGGTCGGTCCGCCCACGGTGCCGCGCGGTCGGATCTGCTGGAGATGTGGGCGGACCGGCTCGCCTGGTCCGGCATCCCGGTGGAGCCGGACCGATACACCGGCGGCCTGCACAACTCCTTCACCGACATGAGCCGGCGAATCCTGCACACCCTCTGCGGCAGTGTGGGTCCGGACTTGATCGTCATCGCGCACGGGACCCCGGACGCGGACGCCAGGGTGTCACTCGCGGGCACCCTGGGCGGGTCGGGGGCGTTGATCCTGGCGGTTTCGGACCAGGGACGCCTCGCACCGTTCACCGCACTGCGGCTGGCCCTGGCATACCCTGACCGGCCCCGGGCGGTGATCGTGGCCGTCGATCAGAACACCATGACCTACGCCGATCCGGACCTGGCACTGCTCGACCGTGAGCGGGACCACGCCGTCGGACTGCTCCTCGGGCCGCCGGGCGCGATTCTGCTGACCGCTCCGCGGATCCACACCGACCTCGCCCCGACCGAGGTACCAGACCTGCTGACCGCCGAGTTGTCCGAAACTCGCATCGACCTGCTGATCGCCGGCCGGTCGGTGCCGGAGATCAGCGGTATCCGGACCGTTCGGGCAGAAACCGACCAACTGTCATCCGCAGTCTGGAGCACGCTGGCGGCCGAGCTCCGGCGGCCCGCGGCGGGTGCTCGCCGGATCGCGGTCGTCGAGTACGAACCCAGCCTGCAGATCGCCGCGGCGCTGATTCTCGAGTGCCGCCCCGACACACGCGCCGACAGCGGAGCGGCCACTCGCGCGCCGGTCCTCGCCACAATTCAGCCACCCGAACAGTTGTGGGGGTAACACATGAGAATCGAGCTGCTGCACGACATCTTGGACGCCGCCGCCGAGAGCACGCCGAACGCGCGCGCGGTGACCGTCGCCGGCACCACGTCCACGTACGGCGAGCTGGCCGACCGGAGTCGGATGATCGCCGACTGGTTGACGGCCCGCGGTCTACGCCGCGGCGACCGCCTGGTCGTCGCCGCCCCCACCGGCGTCCTGCACGTTCCACTGATCTACGGATGCTCGCGGGTCGGCGTGGTTTTCGTGCTGCTCCACGAGCAGGTCGCCGGCCGCGGTCTGACCCATGTTCTACGGGACACCGAGCCGGCCCTGCTGGTGACCGACAGCCCCACCGCGGTCCAGCTCGCCGCCGACAACGGCGTCCCTGTTGCGTCGTGTGCCGACCTGCTTCTCGGACATGCCCGTCCGTCATCGCCGCACACTCCACCGCTGGCGGTTGACCCGGTGTGCCTGATCTACACCTCGGGCAGCACCGGGTTACCGAACGCGGTGGTGTCCACCCACGCCCAACTGGTATTCGCGGCGAGCGCCATTCAATCCCAGCTCAACTACCGCCCCGACGACGTCGTCTACTCGGCATTGCCACTGTCCTTCGACTACGGCATGTACCAGCTCTTCGTCGCGGCGCTGGGCGGCGCCCAGGTGCATCTCGGAGCCGCCACCGACGCCGGCGCCCTCCTGTTGCGCCGACTGCGTGAATCCGGCGCCACCGTGCTCCCCGCGGTGCCGTCGCTGGCCGCCATCCTCGGCCTCCTGATGGAGCGCTACGGCGGAACGCTGCCACTGCGACTGCTCACCAGCACCGGCGCCGACATGCCGAGCCGCATCTTGGAGCGACTGCGCGCCCATCTGCCCGCGCTTCAGGTCCAGCTGATGTTCGGGCTCACCGAATGCAAGCGGGTCTCGATCATGCCGCCGGACCACGACCGGCAGCGGCCGGGATCCTGCGGACGTTCACTGCCCGGCACCGAGGTGCTGGTGGTCGACGACGACGGCGACCCGCTACCGGCCAGGACCATCGGTGAGATCATCGTGCGGGGACCACATGTGATGGCCGGCTACTGGCGACGACCAGAACTGACCGCGCACCGCTTCCGGCGGGTGGCGGGCCTGTTCCCGCAGCTGCACACCGGTGACTACGGCTGGCTGGACGAAGACGGCTTCCTCTATTTCTGCGGTCGACGGGACGACCTCTACAAGTCCCACGGCTTCCGGGTGAGCGCCACCGAGGTCGAAGCGGCCGCCCTCCGGGTCGCCGGGGTGGTCGCCGCGGCGGTACTTCCCCCAGACGGCCTCCGACCGGATCCGGTGCTGTTCGCCGTCACCGAATTGACCCGCTGCCAACTCCTGGAGCAGCTCCGCGGGCAGATCGAGCATTACAAGGTGCCACGCAACTGCCGCATCGTCGACGGGATTCCGTTGACTCCCAACGGCAAGGTCGACAAGGCCGCTCTGGCGCTGCTCGCCCGGCAATCACCGGCCACGGCGGCTCCGCAACTGGTCGTCGCCGAACAGGAGCAGCTGTCGGCCTGAGACCAATCGCCCGACATCCCAACGGGCCTCGATCGGTTCGACATCACGCCGACCGACACCCACGATGCGAAGAAGAGAGAACCATGTCGAAGGAACGGTGCACCGCCCTACTGTTTCCGGGTCAGGGCGCCTATCAACCGGGGTCCCTCCTCGAACTGCACCATGCCGATCACGACGCAGCTGCAGCAATCAGGGCCATCGACGAGGCGATCGTCGACGCCGGCGGTGGACCCGGCGACCGGCCGGTGGTCGAATCCGGCCGTAGCATCGACGAACTGCTCGCGACCAGCCCGCAGTCCCTGCAGGTCAGCATTTTCGCGCTGTCCGTAGCCGTCTTCGCGGGCTTGCGGAGCAGCCTGTCCCCCGGCGATGTGCTGGTCGGGCACAGCCTGGGCGAAGTCGCGGCGCTGACCTGCGCCGGGGCCTTCTCAGCCGCCGACGGAGCCCGCATCGTGCGGGCCAGAACGGCAGCGGCGCAGGCGGTGGCAGGCGGCGGCATGACGGCCGCGGCGCGTGACACGACGGCAACAGGCGGTACCACGGCTGCGGCAGGCGGCGGAATGATGGCGGTCGCGGCGAACGCCGAGATCGCCGAGGCGCTGGTGCGCGCGGCTGCCGACCATCGGGTGGCGGTGGCGGCGCACAACGCCCCGCAGCAGGCCGTGCTGTCCGGACCACTGCCGGCCCTGAATCGCGTGCGGGCCGCCGCCGGCGCGTTGGGAATCAGCTGCGTGATCCTGCAGTCGCCCTTCGCGTTCCACAATCCGCTGCTCGCCCCCGCGATCGAGCCGTTCCGTGCCCAGATCTTGGCTGTCCGGCAGCGCCCGTTGCTGCGCCGGGTCTACTCGCCGATCCTGGGCCGGTTCTATTCCGACGACGACGACCTACGAGAGCTGTTGGTCTCCCATCTGGTGCGACCGGTGCGCTTCGTCGATGCGATCCGACTGCTGCACAGCCGGTCGTTCTCGGTGTTCGTGGAATGCGGTGCCCGGGAGGTGCTCAGCACCCTGGTCCAGCGGACGGTGCCCGGTGTGGTGACCATCGCGACGCTGGAACCCGGCCGGCCGGCCCGCGAGACCCTGGACGCCGCAATAGATCGACTCGCCGCCGTCCGCGGTGGCGACGATGCGGTGGCGGCTCTCGTCGTGCGCGACACTCCTGCGCCGCCGGCGGCCGCGCCGTCCGCCGACCAACCGCACGTCACCGAACCGCCCGCCATTGAAGCGCCCGCAGGGGAACCGTCGGCGGTGGGCCTGGAGCGCGCCACCATTCTCGCGGAACTGCGGGCGTCCTATGCCGCGGCCCTCGACTACCCGGAGTCGTTGTTCACCGAAGATGCCGATCTGGAAGCCGATCTCGGTGTCGACTCGGTGAAACAGACCGAGCTGCTGTCCAGGGTGACCGACCGCTACGCGCTGTCCTTCTCGGCGGCCGACATTCGGATGTCCGAACTGGGCACCATGAGCAGGCTTGCGGACTTCGTTCTGGGCACCACCATCTCTCCCGCAACCGTGCCGATGCCCGTGCCCAAACCCGCCTCCGTGCCCGCACCCCCGCCGGATCCCGGTCCAGTCTTGACGCCCACGTTCCCCGAACCGCGGCTGCCCGCCGAGCCCACCGAGCCGACCGGGCGCGACCGGGCCCGGGTGCTGGCCGAGCTGCGGACCGTCTACGCCCTGGCGTTGGATTACCCGGAATCACTGCTTGCCGAGGATGCCGATCTGGAAGCCGATCTGGGGGTCGACTCGGTCAAACAGACCGAACTGCTGGCCCGAATCACCGAGCAGTACGCACTGAGCACACTGCCGGCGAACTTCCGGCTTGCCGAGCTGACCAACCTGGGCGCCATCGCCGATCTGGTGATGGACTCCTCGGCCACCGCCGCCTGAGCCGAGAGGCACGCGACCATGATGAGCTTCACCGATACGACAGTCCTCGTGATGGGCGGCGGTTCCGGCGTCGGGCCGGCGATTGCCCGCTCCTTCGCCGACCACGGCGCCCGAGTCCTGATCCCCAGCGGCTGCACTCCGGGCGGATTCGCGATACTCACCGACCTCGCCGACCGTGGCGACCGGGTGGACGGCTCAGCCGTCGACCTGGACCGACTGTTCGAGTCGCTCCGGGATGCCGACACGGAACTCGATGTGATCGTCACCAACGCCTCGGATCCGCTCCGGCTGCCGCTGGAAACCTCCGGCGCTGCAAATGATCTCAATGAGCCGGCGACCTATCTGCGGCGGGTCGCCGAACTCGGGTCGGGGCTGCTCGCGGAACGCCGAGGGTGCCTGGTCAATGTGCTGACCCTGGGTGCCGGGCTCAGCGCCGACGGCGTACTCGGCCGACCCGATCATTGCGGCGGGTCGCTGACCCGGTACCTGGCGACGTTCACCGCGTCGCGTGGGATCCGGGTCAACACCGTGGCCGCCACCCTCATCGACGAGCCGATCGCCGCCGTACTCGCCCGGTCGGACGAGGTTCGGGCTGCGGTGGGGGCGGCCGGGATGGTGGGGCAGTCGGCAGATGTGGATACCGTCACGGCGGCGGTGCTGTTCCTTGCGTCCGCCGCCGCCGCTCCGATCACCGGTCAATTGCTTCTTCTCGACAACGGCATCTCGCTGAACCCGGTGCGGCCGGAGTTGGCCGTGCAGCAGGTCGACAGCGACGCGCCCGCCGAGCCTGCGGCGCCGCCGGTGAAGGTGGCGCCGCAGGCGACAGAACACGACGCCGGACCACCTGTCGACGTCAGTAAGGGAAACATCGCCGTCGGCGGAATGGACACCGCCGTCGGCGGAATGGACACCGCCGTCGGCGGAATGGACAGAATCGCCGTCGTCGGGATGGGCGTCAAGGTGCCCCGGGCGGCAGACCCGGCCGCACTCTACCGGCTGCTGTTGGGCGACCAGCCGGTGTTCAGCGAGCCGGGAGCCCGTTGGAACGTCGACCACTTCTACGCCCCCGCCGACAGCGGGGTCGAGGACAGCACGTACCAGCGCAAGTCCGGCTACATCGAGGACGCTACCGACGCCGGGATCCCCGTTGAGGACTACACCAGCAGCTGGCTCCGGCACTCACTCGTCCAGGCGCTCGACGGCGTCCGGCGCACTGAGCACGACCGCCATCTCTTCGTCGTGGGCTACACCGCGGACGGTTCGCAGCATCTCGAGGAGTCGATGGTCTGGGAGAGCATCAACGCACGACTGGTGCCCGAGCTCGACAGCGCCGATCCGGCTGTGATCGCCGCGCTGGCCGACCTCCGCAGGCTGCTGCCGCACGCCTCCGACAACCCGGCCGCCAGCCTGCCACACCGGGTGGGGTCGCAGGCGGCCGACGGGATCCTGCCGGCGGACACCGAGTTGGTGATGGTCGACACCGCATGCAGCTCGTCGCTGTACTCACTGAGCATGGGGATGCGGGCACTGCGCAGTGGTACCTGCGATATCGCCGCGTGTGGGGCGTCTTTCGCCGTCGGTCCGCGCAACTCGATGCTGTTCGCCAGCCTGCACGGGCTGTCGTCCAGCGGCGACATCCGGTCGTTCGACCAGGATGCGGACGGTGTGCTGTTCTCCGACGGGGCGGCGGTGGTGATCCTCAAGACGCTGGAGCGGGCCCGCGCCGACGGCGACACCATCCTCGGCGTGCTGGCAGGGGCCGGCACCTCGTCGGACGGCCGCGGACGAGCCATCTACGCCCCCAACCCCCGCGGTCAACAATTGGCCGTGCAGCGCGCCTTCGACACCGCTGGCGTCACCGCCGCCGACATCGACTGGGTCGTGGCGCACGCCACTGGCACCCGCGCGGGCGACCAGGCTGAGATCCAGACCCTGAAAACGAGTCTGGCGGACAACCCGCGGTGCTTCGTGACATCCAACAAGTCGCTCGTCGGGCACACCGGCTGGGTCGCCGGCATCGTGTCGTTGATCCATGTCCTGGAGGCGCTGCGGCATGAGCTGATCCCCGGTCAGCGGCGGTTCACCCGGGCGCCCGCCGAGTGGAAGCTGGACGAGTCGACGCTGGTCATCCCGACCACCGACATTCCCTGGCCGCGAACGGCATCACCTCGGACAGCGGCGATTTCGGGCTTCGGGTTCGGCGGTACCAATGCACACCTGGTGGTGCGCGAACATCTGGCGGGCAACCCGCAGCGTCCGGCGCCGACACCGCTGCCCGACGACCCCGCGGTGCTGGTGGGTTGGAGCGCGGAACTGCCGGGCTCGCCGGACCAGGCCGGGGTCGCCGACTGGCTGCGCGGAGCGGGAAGCATGCCACCGCTGTCCTTCGGCTCCACGACCGTGCTGCCACCCGCCGGTGAATTCCGCATCCCCTCGTCGACCCTGAACACGATCGACCGCTGCCAACTGATGGCGCTGCAGTGTGTGCGCCGACTGGAGGCAGACTTCGGACCCCTGCTCCAGAAGTACCGCGATACGACCGGTGTCATCGCCGGGCACATGGGACCCACCAGGAACGGGGTGGGCTACGCGCTGCGCACCTATCTCCGACACCTGCAGACGCACGTCACCGACGACGAGCCGCTCGCCACGGTCAGGGAGGCCTTCGGTCGATACGCGCAGCAGGTCCGCGCGCTGGTCCCGGCGAGCAATGAGGACTCGTCGCCGGGCATCATGCCGAACATCATCCCGGCCAGAATCGCCAACTACTTCGACTTCCACGGGGCCAACATGACCGTGGACACCGGTTTCGCCTCGACCCTGAACGCGGTGCTGGTGGCCGCCGACCGACTCCGTGATCACGAGCTCGACATCGCCCTGGTGCTCGGCATCAACGGCAACAACACACCGGAATTGCGGGCGATCCTCGGAGACCAACTAGCCGATACCACCGAACTCGCCGAGGGTGCGTTCCTGTTGGCCGTCACGCGCCGGAGCATCGCCGACCGCGAAGGACTTCCCGTGCTCGCCGAGCTGCGGCGGGCCGATCTGCACCGCTCGGGTCTGGAGCGCACCGGTCTGGAGCGCTCGGGTCTGGAGAGCTCGGGTCTGGCGAGCACCGATCCGCAGCGCTCGACACCTGGCGCCGGCGGGAGTGCCGTCGTCACCGCCGACGAAGCCGTCTCCGGCCGTAGCTATCTGGGCGCCGAGTCGGCCATCGGTCTGTTGCGGTCGGTCGTGACCGGGTCGACGGGCACCGTGACCAGTCGCGATCCGCGTACCGGCCGGGTGGTCGCCGTCGAGGTGACTCCGACTCGGCCGGCGACAGCGCCGGAACCGCAGGCACTCCCGGTCCCGGCCACCGTGACCCCGCATGCCCTGGTACTACGCCCGTGTGCCGCCGAGATCGTCCGATCGGGAGTGGCCGGAATCCCGGAGAACTGTCTGATCGTGACCAACGATCCCGAAGCCCTCGGCCGGATCGCCGCGCCGCTGGGCGCCCGAATGGTGTCGGTCACTCCGACCAGCCGGCCGGAATTCACCCCGCTGGCGGGCATCACCGACCGGGCGGAATTCGCCGCCGCCGTCGCCCCGGACGGCTGGATTCCGCGCCACGTCCGCGTCATCGCGGTACTGGGTGCCGAGCGGGAACCCGGTCATGAGCGCTTCGAGGAACTCCTGGGGCTGACCGACGGTGCGCTGCTCGCCGCCCAGTTCGCCGAGCCCCACCTGATCGAACACGGCAGCTACGCCGCGCTGCTGCTAAATGCGGTCGACGTCGCAGATCCCGCCAGTCCGGTGCCACGGGCCGGATCGGGGCTACTCACAGGGTTGGTGAAGAGCATGCAGCTCGAGCTGCCATCGGCCCTGGTCTACGCGGTGGTCACCGACACCCGCTCCCTGGAGACGGGTCTGGCGCAGCTCGCCGCGGAATCCCGCAAACCGCGACACATCCCGGTGGCGGTGTACGTCGGCGAGCAGCGATCCGTGCACATCGCGGTTCCGACACCGGACCCGCCCCACGAGCGAGCAGACCATTCGGCGTCACAGTCTCGCCGAATCCCGTTGAGCCGGAATTCGGTCGTGGTAGCCGCCGGTGGATCGCGTGGGATCACGGCGGCGCTGCTCGACGCGCTGGCCCGTCGCACCGCCCCGGAGATCTGGATTTTGGGCAGCACCGACATCGGGTCGGCTGATCCGCATCTGGATCCCGAACCGCCCAGCCGGGCGGACTATCTGGAGCGGTCGCGGGCCGTCCAAGCGAACCGTCCGCTGGCCGAACTGAACCAGGCCTACGATCGCCTCTGCAACGTCGCGGAAGCCCGCCGTACCCTGCGTGGCCTGGCCGCGCTCTGCGGCCCGGACCGGGTGCACTACCGACGGTGCGACCTGAACGACGCCGACGCGGTGGGCGCCACCATGGCCGAGATCCTCGACAGTGCAGGCAACATCGATTTGCTACTCAACGGAGCGGGAATCAGTCGGACCGCCTTGTTGAGAAAGAAGAAGTTGTCGGAGTTCCGCGAAGTCCGCGACGTGAAAGCGCGTGGCTATTCAAACCTCCGGCGAGCGCTGGCCGAGAACCGACCCCGGCTCTGGTGCAACCTCGGGTCGATTCTCGGATTCAGCGGCCAGCTCGGCGAGGTCGACTACACCTCGGCGAACGACTTTCTGAACACCTGCGCCGCACACTCGCGGCTCCGCGGCGGCTTCGACGAGATCACCATCGGCTGGACGCTGTGGGATTCGATCGGCCTGGCCGCCTCGCCGATCGCCCGCTCGTTCTTCAAGCGCTCCGGTCTTTCGGCCGGCATGTCGACGGCCGAGGGCATCCAGCTGTTTCTTGCCGAACTGGACCGGGAGTCCTGTATTCCGGTGACCGTGCACCTCGGCGGCACCGAGCGCACCATGCTGGAGAACCGCTTCCCCGGCATCCGCGGCGCCATGACCGACGCGGCGAGCGCAGCGACCGTGCGCCCGAAACCCGTAGCAGGTGGCGGCGGCGGCGGGACAGCCCACAGCCTGCGCACCGAGCCACCGAAGACTGCACCCGGCACATCGACCCGAGTCGAGGAACGGACGCTGGATCGCTCGTCGGGCGACTACCTCACCGATCACCGGGTTGACGGCCGACCGACCCTGCCGGGCACGTTCGGCCTACAGCTCGCCGTGGAGGGAGCCCGCCGACTCGTTCCGGACGACGTGCTGGTCGGGTTCGAATCGGTCGTCTTCACCAGGTTCATTCGACTCCATCCGACCCGCGGAACCGCACCGATTCGGATCACCAGCGAACTGGCCGGCGACCGGTCAGGGCGGCGTCGCGTGCACGTCAGGGTCACGTCGGACGTGGTGGCGCCGACCGGCGCAGTACTGGTCAAGGATCAGTTGCACTTCGAACTCGACGTCCTGTTCGCAGACCGTCCGCTGCGTCCACCCCCGTGGAGCGGCGAACCGACCACGGTACGAGTACCTGTGCCTGATCCCTACATCCTGCCCAATCCCGCGGTAGCCCTGTCCGGGGTGTTGGACACGCTGCGCGACACGGCCATATCCGGGAATTGCGCTGAGGCACGCTTCGCCCTGTCCCCGATCGCCCACCAGCAGCCCTATCGCGGCTTCGAGGTCCCGGCGCTTCTGCTGGACGGTCTCGCGCGCACGTCGGTGCTCACCATGCGGCGGGCGCGATTACTGCCGCTGATGGCGTTGTCGTCGATTGAACGGATCGAACTGTTCGGCGTGGGCAACGACAGTGCGCTGTTCCGAGCATTTCCCGACATCAGACTGTTCAGCCGACCCACGGTTGGGACTACCGGCGACACCACCTTCGGCTGCGTCGCAGTCGCAGCCGATGGGAGGATGTTGACCCGCATCACCGGGTTGGCCGGAATCCTCATCGGCCGGCTGGACCCGTCGACCGGCGACTTCGTCGGGGCCTCAGCGCGGGATCGGACAGATTCGGCCTTCGCCGGCCCGGTCATCGTCGGTGCGGCGGGCGAGGTAGTCCGCGAAATGCACCCGCAGAACGCGGACAGCTCACGCAGTGCGAGTTGATGCGCGTCGGCGCCGCCACACCGAGGGCAGCCGCCAGAGCCTGCCGACGAGAATGGTCGCGAGGATCCCCAGCAGCCAGGCGAGCGGACTGAATGCACCGCCGACGAAATGGCTCGATCCGTCGACGAAGGTGTACTCCACCGACGTTTGCAGATATGCGATGCCGCTCCAGGTGAAGGTGCCGGTGGCGTGTGGATTCGCGGCGAGGATGCCGTCGCGGTAGGCGATGACGGCCTCGGTCAGCAGCGACGTGCCCACCAACACTCCCGTGAACAGGAACAACCCGGCTGCGATCCAGGACGGTCTGGGCCCGTCACCGAACTCGGCGGTGAGATACTCGGCGGCCAGTTCGCGGCTGTTTCCCAGGCGTGCGAGCGCCTCGCGGGTGCCGATGTCGCTCGCGGCCGCGCGGAGGTTCTGGCGCACCTCTCGCCGCTTGTCGATCCGGGATCTGCGCGGCAGGTCGTAGAGGCGCTGGTCGAGCAGCCACACGACGCGTTCGATTCGCACGCGGTCAGTCCGGGAGATGGTGTGAGGCATGGTCAAGCTCCTTCACGGGATTCGCGGGGAATAGGTCGATCGAGCACCGTGCCCACGACGGCGGCCAGTGCGCGCCAGCTCGCGGCGCCGTCGACCAGGGCCTGGTGGCCGGCCGGTGTCGGTCGGTAGTACTTGCGGGCCGGCCCGAAAGCGGACGCGACGAGGCGCGCGCTGACTCGGCCTTCGCGCTCGAGTCGGGACAGCGCCGGATAGACAGTGCCCTCCAGTACGTCGCTCAGGCCGATCTCGTGCAGACGCTGCACCACTTCATAGCCATAGGACTCGCGCTCGGCCAGCAACTGCAGCAACAGCAGCGACAGCAAGCCCTTCAGCAGTTGCGGGTCGTGGGTCGGCGACATGCAGATAGGCTAAACCTACTACTAGACACAGTCAAGTAGTGCACATTTGAGATCCACTCGCCGGACTCGATAGTCACGGATGCGCTGAGGCATCTTCGAAAGAAGAACACCTTTCCGGGTGATGTGCGGGTGGATGCATCTCACGTGCATTTCGCGGCATCTGTCTAACATGTCCACCCTCAGCATCACGGCACCGGATGTCGCCGAGACACCAGGCATGAAGCGCCATGCCGGTGGTGCCGCGTCCGCGGCGGACATGTACTTCCGTGTCCTCGGTCCCGTACAGGTATTGCGTGATGGCGACGAAGTACCGCTCGACGGGTGCAAGCAGCGAACGGTTCTCGCCGCTCTGCTGCTGGCGCGTGGCAGGCTCGTCACCGACGAACGGCTGAGCATGCTGTTGTGGGGCGAAAATCCACCGAAAACCTTCAGTGCCCAGATCTACACATATGTTTCGCGACTACGAAAGTATCTGGGCGACGGTGTCGAAATCGTGCGGCAGCGGCCCGGCTACCTGCTGCGAGCCGCATCGGCCCCACTCGACTACGACGACTTCGTTCGACTCACCCGACTCGCGCGGGCGGCTGCGGCAGAGGGCCGATACGAGGACGCCGCCGCCCAACTCGCCGCCGCCCATGAATTGTGGCAGGGCCCGGCACTGACCAACGCCACCGAATTCCTGGTCGAAGCGGACTACGACCAGCTGGAAGAGGCCCGCATCGCCGGCGTGGAGCTGCGCATCGACACCGAGGTGATGCGAGGGCGCCACGCTGAGATCGTCTCGGAACTCATCGGATTGGTGGCGCAGTTCCCGCTGCGAGAGCGGTTCCGTGCCCAACTGATGATCTGCCTGCACCGCTGTGACCGGCAGGCAGACGCCCTGCGGACGTACTTCGAGGGCCGGGACATCCTCGCCGAAGAACTCGGTGTCGATCCCGGTCCCATGCTGACCGCGGCGTACGCGCAGGTACTCGCCGCGGAGTCGAGTCCTGAACAGCAGCCTGCCGAGTGGGGGGCGCCCGCAAACGAGCCACAGTCAGCACTGTGGGCCAGGCCCGCGATGCTCCCGGCCGACTTGAGCGATTTCACCGGATTCATCGACCAGTCGGACCTCGTCCGCCGGCTCCTGAGCGACAATCCGACAATGGCGAGCCGCCGGTGCCTGCTCACCGGCATGCCGGGATCGGGGAAGACCGCCCTCGGCGTCCATGTGGCGCATCAGCTGATCAAGGAATTCCCGGACGGCCAGCTGGCTGTCGATCTCCGCGCCCAGTCGAATGCACCGCTCGACGCATTCACCGTCCTGGGATGGTTCCTGCGGGCCCTCGGCGCCGAGGTGCCGCCGACATTGCAGGAACGGGTCCAGCGTTATCGCACCCTGCTCGCTGAGCGCCGGATCCTGGTCTTTCTCGACAACGCCGCCAGTGACTGCCAGATCAACAACCTACTGCCCGCCGGTGCGCGCAGCGCAGTCCTGGTGACGAGCAACGCCCGATTGACGAGCATCACCGCGGATCGTCAGGTGGAAGTTCCACTGCTGGAAACGGACGAAGCGCTGGCGTTGCTGGCCAGACTCACCAGCGGGCGACTACTCGCGGACGATCCGAGTGCGGCGACCCGCATCGCCAGGTCCTGCGGCTACCTACCCGTCGCATTACGCGTCGTCGGAGCCAGACTCAGCGTCCGGCCGCACTGGTCACTGCGCCGGATGGCCGACAGCGTCGCCGCGGACTACTCACTGCTGGATCGACTGCAGTTCGGGTCGTTGACGGTTCGCGATTGCTTCCAACACGCCTATCAGGAGCTCGCCCCGGCCTGTAAATCGGTGGTCGGGGCTCTGGCGATATTCGGATCGAAAGGTTTCACCGCGCGCTCGGCGTCGAATGTCCTAGGCATGTGCGAGGAATCGGCCGAAGAGCTACTCGAAGTGTTGGCGGAGCATCACTTCCTGACCGTCGGCAGCAGTGACGACACGACCCGCACCGCGTATGCCTTCCACCATCTCGTCGCGCTGTTCGTGCGTGAGATTCGGTCCGACTCCGGCGTCGGCGCGCTGACGACGGCGGGCTGAAGTCGCGCGGCGGCCTGGTGGCGGGAACGGTCACACCGACGACAAGATCCGTGATGTCCGGGGCGGTCATCGAGAGCGCCCGTCCTGCTCACGGCAGATCCCGTCCTCGCCGAGTTCGGGCCGGTGGTGCGCCTCGTCGGCTGAGCGCACCCCACCCTCGCCGGCGGTCCTACCGCAGGCGCCGCGCTCGCAACACCAGGTCGTCGGCGTGGTGAGCACCGGCGCCGCCCTCGGGCGCGATCCGGGGCCGCTGCTCGTCGACCTCGACCGCCCAATGATCGTCCAACATGGCCGCGACCATCGCGGGCCAGACGTAATCCGCGGAGTCGAACGCGTTGTCGTGCGCCCGGTGCTCCTCCATCCCCGCGTGGTGCACGAAGAGCAGCACGCCGCCGGGCGCCACCGCGGTCAGCAGCGCTCGTTCGGCCGCAGCGTCCGGGGTGCGCAGTAGCGCCGGGTACTGGGCGGAGACCAGGTCGAACGATCCCGCCGGCAGGCCCGCCTCTGCGAGTCCGGCATGCACCCAGTGGATCGAGACGCCGGCCTCAGCAGCGTGTCTCACCGCCCGCTCCAGCGCGACGCCCGACACTTCGAGCGCGGTCACCTCCCAGCCGCCCTTCGCCAGCCAGACGGCGTCCGCGCCCTCGCCGCAGCCCACGTCGAGCACGCGGCCCGGGGTGAGCCCGGCGACCTCGACGACCAGCGCGCCGTTGGGTCGGCCGCTCCACAACTTCTCGGAGTCGGAGTACCGCCGGTCCCACTCCGCCTGGACTGCCGGGTCGCCGATGTATCCGTCGGACGTCGGACTGGCAAGGGCGGCCGAACCTGCGGCGTTTTCGTTGGTCACTCGCTCACTCTGACCTATCTCAGGCACTGGCTGCCAATCCTGTTGCCAACTCGGCAACGCCCTTGTCAATCGGGGACTCGCGGACAATTTCTGCAAGGGCCTTCCGGCTCTTCATAATCCAGAGGAGCGGACGACTCTTCGCAGTGTCGCTGCAGAGATCGCCCGTTCAACCATGACTGTCGGTGGCACCTTCTATCATTGAGGGTATGAGCGGGGCCGGTTTCTACACACTCGACGAGGCGATGCGCCTCGTCGAGAATGCGATGGAAGCCGTGTCCGGTCTGGTCGCCGGTGAACGCTGGAAGTTGAACGGCGACGAATTGTTGGAACTGTCCCTCAGTGTGGAGAAACTCAGCCGGAAAACGTGGGCGGCGCAGGTGCAGCTCACTGACGAACTGGATCAGCAGGGTGTCGCGACGGCCCGGTCGGTGTCCTCGACGGCGGCGCTGCTCCGGGAGACGTTGCGGATCTCACCCGGTGAGGCGTCCGCCAGGGTGAATGCGGCCCGGGCGACCCAGCCGCAGGACCTACCGTCCGGTGGGGAGCGACCCGCGCAGCGGCCGATCCTCGGTGTTGCGATCGACGACGGAGACCGTGTCGGTCGATCACGTCCGCACCATCGTGTCGACCCTGCGGCGGTTGCCGGACGCCCTACCGGCCGATGTGGTGGCGGAGGCGGAGCGGGTGTTGGTGGAGCACGCCCTGATCCAGGACCCGGAGCAGCTCAAGAAACTCGCCCGGCACCTGGAGTGCGTGTTGGACCCCGACGGGACCCCACCCGACGACACCGCAGCCCGGTCCAAAATGGAACTGACAATCGGATCTCGCAGCACCACCACCGGTCTGACCGGCATCCACGGATATTTGAACGACCTGGGTGTCGCCGCTTTGCGGGCGGTGATCGACCCGCTCGCCGCACCGAAACCCGCCGTCGACGGTTCGAAGGACCCCCGCCCGGCGGCGACCCGACGCGCCCACGCCCTCGTCGAAGTGTTGGAGTACGTGCTCCGCACCGGCGGGAACACGGACAACCCACTCACGGAGACCGCCGGGGTCCGGCCGCACATCACCGTCACCCTCGACTGGGACATCCTCAAGCAACAGGCCCGCGGTGCGGTCCTGGACGACGGGCACCGGCTCTCCCCCGCGGACACCCGCCGGTTGTTGTGCGACGCATCGGTGCTGCCGGCGGTGTTGGACGGGGCCGGCGAGGTGCTCGACCTGGGCAGGTCATCCCGGACGTTCAGCACCGCGATCCGCAGGGCGATCACCATCCGGGACCGCGGATGTTCCTTCCCCGGCTGTACCAGACCGCCGAATTGGTGTGATGCGCATCATTTGAAATGGTGGGCGCGCGACCTCGGCGAGACGAGTTACCAGAATGGCACCCTGTTATGCGCTTTTCACCACACGGAAATCCACCGGGGTGACTGGCGAATACAACCCGGGCCCGACGGGGTACCGGAATTCGTTCCACCGAAATGGTTGGACTTTGTCCAGAAACCCAGACGCAACAATGTGCACCACATCCACCCGACCGGAATCACGGATGAATAGGGCTTCTGCGCGAACAATTTCGGGATCCCCTGCAACGACCACTCGAAATGTCCGATCTCGCGCAACGCACCGACACCACACCAGGGGCACCCGTTGCCAACAGCGGCTCCCAGCTACCCTCGTTGTCAAACCAGATACCCGTCGTCGGACTCCTCTGAAGTTGCTGTCGGCCATCATGTCTACCCTGGCAACCGGGGCGCGCATGCCCCGCTGTCGAACAACATGACTGGGGACCAGCGTCAGGTCCGCGATCCAGCTGGGAAGGGTCGCTTCCGCGAAGCGGAGTCATATGAAGCGGATGGAACACTGCTCGACCGCGGCCATCGCCGCCACCCTGGAGCGAGTCGGCGCCCGGCTCAAGGCGACGCGGGTCCAGCGGCAGCTGAGCCTCGCCGACGTCGCCGCGACCACCGGCATCTCCAAGAGCACCCTGTCCAGGCTGGAAACCGGCCAGCGGCGACCGACCCTGGAGCTGCTGCTCGCGCTCTCCCATGTCTACCGACTCCCGCTGGACGACCTGGTCGCGGCGCCAGAGGAGGGCGACCCGCGAATCCGGCTCAAGCCCGGCCAGGTGAAGGGCCGCACAGTGATCCCGTTGACCCGGCAGCCCCAGGGGATTCAGGCGTGGAAGATCGTCATCCCGATCGACAACACCACCCCGGAGCCGCGGGCGCACGAGGGGAATGAATGGATCTACGTCCTGTCCGGACACCTGCGGATCATCCTCGGGAACCGGGATTTCGTGCTCGGACCGGGTGAGGTGGCCTCGTTCGAGACCAGGGTGCCGCACTGGTTCGGGAGCACCGGCGACGAGCCGGCCGAGATCCTCAGCATCTTCGGTCGCCCCGGCGAACGAATGGTCGTGCGGACAGCGGCCGACTGACAGCTAGCGGTCGGCGCCGCTGACAGCTAGCGGGCGGCGCCGCCGCGGTCGGCCGGAGGAACGCACTATCCTCTCCGCATGCCTGCGCTCACCCCGACCGAAAGCACATCGGGGCCGCAGATCCACGACGCATCCGATGCGGAGGCGGCGAGTTCCTTCGGTCTCGAATCGTTCACCCAGGACGACCGGCTCCGGCTCTTCGCCTTCACCGGCGCGGAGAAGAGCACCCAGTACCTGTGGACGCTGCGGGCGATGGAACACAGCCGGGCGAACTATGTCGTCCTGCTGCACGCCGGCGACGTCGCCGCGTCGCTGGCCGGACCTGGCGGCGGAGCACGGCGACCAGGTCGACGTGCCGGTCCTGTCCGCCGAGGCCCTCACCCCGCTGCTCGATCAGCTGTACGCGCTGGCAGCCTGCTGGAACGCAGCTACGACGGGGCCCGGGCGGCCACCCTCGCCGAGTACCGCAACCGGCACTACGTCTACCAGTTCAGCCAGGCCGGCTACCGCGCCTACCGGGCGGTGGAGGACGTCCTCGGCGCGCGGTTCGACGATGCGTCCATGTCGCGGCTGGTGCTGCCCGAATTGCTGGCCGACCTGCACGAATCTGGCGGCGGCGAACCGGGACGGCGACTCCGAGAACGTCTACCGCAAGATCAGTCGACTCGATTCGGCGTTGAACGAGATGGCGGAGCGGGCCGCGCGCTTCTATCTGATGCTGTCCGATCTGGCCCGCACCAACGAGACCAGCGCCGAGGTCTTCCTGGCCCACAAGGACGCGCTGCTGGCGCACCTGCAGGAGTTCTCCTCGGAGCTGGCGCGCTACGCGCCGAAGTTGGCCGCCGCCGTCCACGAGGTCGAGAGATCCGGCATCGAGAGGCTTCTCGCTCACGCCGCGGAGGCGGACGAACGGATCTTCCGCTCCCCCGCCGATCGGTTGGCCGATTGGCGACAACGCTGGTCCGGCTTGGTGAACTGGTTCGTCGCGGCACCGCCGCCGGCCCGACGCAGCGAGGCCGATCGGCTTCAGGACGGCACCGTCAGCGCTGTCGCCGCGGTGCTGTCACTGCTCCGCCGGGTCACCGACGCCCGGCGCGGCGGCGTCAGCCGGGAGAGCCAACTCCGGCACCTGGCGGCCTGGTTCGTCGCCGCCCCGGATGTGGAAGCCGCCCACGCCCTGTTCGCGGTGAGCTTCGACCTCAGCCAACCCCGACACGTCAGCCTCGCCCACGCGGACCCGGAGCTGATCCCCACCCGGCGGAGCTGGTGGGATGCGCAGCCGGTGGAGGTGTCCCGCACCCTGGTGGAGACCGGCAAGAATGCGACTCCCGGCGCACCCGGTCGCATCGATCGCAACGATGCCGGACGTCGCCGGATGTTGGACACCCAGCTCGCCGATCAGCGGGCCCGTAGCGAGGCGGCTCGCTCACTGGCCGACCTCGGGGTCACCGGCCGCGTCCTGTCCGATGACGAGACCGGCCTGCTGTTCAGTCTTCTCGACGTCGCCCTGAGCGCGCGGGTGCCCGTGTCCGGTCGCAGCTCGGCGACAGGTTCGACGTTGGGAGTCCGCCTCACCCTGACCCCCGCCGAGACGTCGATGAGCGTCAGCACCGTGCGCGGAGTGCTGCATCTCGACCGGATGGAACTCACCATCGAGCCGGCCGCGACCCGGTCGGACGCGATGAACGCCGCCACCGCAGGTCCCGGCGCTCGAACGGGCCGCTTACCAGCGCGCAGCCCGGACCATTCTCAGTGCGCCGCTGATCACCGAGCATGTACCCACACGCCGAGGCGCTACCGCTCGTGCGACGTTGGGCCGGCCCGCTGCGGGAGGATCTGGACCGCCTGTTCGGGTACCGGCTCGAGCTGACGCCGACCACGGCCCGGTTGGTCCGGGCTCGGGACCGCCTCGACGCCAGCCAGCCCGGCGCTGGCCGGCGTGAACAGCGACCGCCCGTTCGACCGGCGCCGCTACGCCTATCTCGCGCTGGCGCTGGCCGTGCTCGGCCGGGCCGGCAGCCAGATCGCCCTGTCCGAGCTCGCCGACCGGGTCGCCGCGAGGCCGAGCGAATCGACGGACTGGACCTGTCGCCCGAGCGACCCGCCGACCGGGCCGGGTTCGTCGACGCCACCGCCTGGCTGGAGGCCCGCGGGGCGGTGCGACTGGCCGACGGCAACGCCCGGCGCTGGGCGGACGACCCGACGGCCGGTGAGGCGCTGTACGACATCGACCGGGATGTGCTGCGGGCGGTGTACCGGCCGAGCAGGGTGCTGCAGCACATCTCCACGGTCGCCGCGCTGCTGGACCGACCCGCAGGCGGTCAGCCGGGACACCCGCCGCCGGGAGGCGGCCCTGCGGGTCCGGCGGGCGCTGGTCGAGCGGCCGGTGGTCTCGCTACGCGGATCTCGCGCCCGGCGACCGCGCCACGCTGCGACAGCCGGCCACCGCGCCGAGGTGGCCGAGCTGACCGGCATGGCGGTCGAGCGCCGCGCCGAAGGTGTTGCCCTGATCGATGTCTCAGGCCACTTCTCGGACCGCCGGTTCCCGGGCGGCGGCACCGTGGCGCAGCTCGCGCTGTTGCTGGTCAACCGGATCGCCGACCGCGTCCTCGACCTCGACGCGGCACCACTGGCGCAGCTGCCAGCGCACGCCGACGGCGTCCGCCCGGTTGGTCGAGTCGCTCGATCGTCGATGCCCCGCACGCGATCTGGTGACCGAGCTCGAACCGACGGCGCCGGATACGAGCCGTCCGTCGCCGGCACCGACGACGAACCGGACGAACAGACCGAGCCCGGCGGTGACCTACCCGCTGCTGGAGGACGGCTGGCTGCGCAGCACGCCTGGCCGAACTGCTCGACGGCTACGGCGGCACGTTCGCCGCGCAGTTGGTCGGCGGACCCGGAACGCCTGCTGTCGCGCCGCCATCGATCTGCTGGCCGACCTGTCCATGGTCGTTCGCGTCCCGGGCGGCGTCGCTGGCCCTGCCGCTGCTGGCTCGCTACCGCAACGCGGTGGTCGCGATCCGCCGGCGCCCGCCGCCGAGCGGCCTGTTCGACCTGTGACGTATCGGTCGGGCGACCGGTCGGCCCGTTACGGTTGCCCGTTATGAGCGACCGGGCGGACCAGCGCGACGCCGCCGGCCCGACGGATCGACTCGGACCGTTTCCGGCCGACCCGCTGCGGTGTCATCAACCTGTGGGACTACCGCGACGAGGAGTTCGTCTTCGCCGACGGCCGGATGGTGCTGCGCGGCCCCAACGGCTCGGGCAAGACCAAGGCCCTGGAGGTGCTGTTCCCCTTCGTGCTGGACGGTCGGATCGAGCCCCGACGGCTCAACCCGTTCGCGAGCGAGGAACGGACGATGAAGTCCAACCTGCTCTACCGCGGGCAGGAGTCCGGGTACGCCTACGTGCTGGACTCGCGAGTTCCGTCGGCTGACGACGCGAGCCCGGACGGAGCCGGCGAGGTGGTCACCGTCGGCGCCGGCCTGCACGCCCAGCGCCAGAACGACCGCGTGACCCGGTGGTATTTCGTCGTCGACGGTCAGGTCGGACGGGATTTCGGGCTGCTCGGCGCCGACGACCGGCCGCTGACCAAACGGCAGCTCGCCGAACAGATCGGCAGCGCGGCCATCACCGACCGGCCCGTCGAGCACCGCGCCGCGATCGACAACCGGCTCTTCGGCCTCGGACTGGAGCGGTTCGAACAGTTGCTCACCTTGGTGCTCACGCTGCGACGTCCACAGCTGGCGAAGAACCTTGATCCGAAGGGACTTTCCCGCGCTCTTT
Organism: uncultured Actinomycetota bacterium; assembly: GCA_963825975.1. Lineage (GTDB taxonomy): Bacteria > Actinomycetota > Actinomycetes > Mycobacteriales > Nakamurellaceae > Nakamurella. The sequence continues at coordinate 157,876 of CAWGUZ010000020.1, read as the reverse complement.
CCGACGGGCTGCGACCGCTGGACGACTCCCTGATCCAGGAGGCCGCCCACTCGTTCGGCGACATGGAGAACGTTCAGCGCACGCTGGCCGGACTGGTCCAGGCCGACGCCGCCGCTGCCGCGTTCCTCGCCGGCTACGCCACCTACCTGCGGACCCACGCCAGGGCCGCCTGCTGACGGCGTCTCCAGCCGGCTGGTCGATGTCGAGAGACTCCGCGTCGATCTGGCGGGGGCACTGGCCGCCCGGCGCACGTCGGCGAGCTCAACGTGACGATGCGCGGGTTCAGCACACCTCGGCGCGCTCGGAGCAGCAGCGGCTCGCGGCGAGGCTGCAGTCTCTGAAGGCGTCGCCGGCGTACCGGGATCGGGAGCAACTCGATCGGCTCAGCGGGCTGACCGCGGAGCTCGGCGCGGCAGCCGAGCGGGACGAGCAGACCGCCGCCCGCGCCGCGGCCGATCTGCACACCCGGCGGACCGATGCTGCGGTCCGCCGAGGAGGCCCACCGAGACGCAGTCGGCGCGGTCGCGCGGGTCGGCCGGCGAGCTCACCGAAGCCGCCCGAGACGCGGGCATCGGCTGGACCAGCGCGGACAACGACGACGACGGCCAGTTCGCCGCGCGCGTCTCCGCCCGCACCGTCGGCCGCCGCGACGACGTCGCCACGATCCGAGCCGCCCTGGCCGCACTGGACGAGGCGCGGCGAATCCGCGACCGCGCCGAGCGTGCGCTGGAACGCACCCGGGAGCGGCTGCGTGTTGCCGAGGATCGACTTTCGGCGTCGAACGCGGCGCTGCTCCGGTCCCGCGAGGGGTTGGACGCGGCGATCGAGGGGTGGGCCGCCGGTCATCGCGAGGTCTTCGAGCAGCTGCCGATCGAGCCGGATGCCGGTCTGGCCGTGGCGGTGCACCGCGAGCTGACCCGTGCCGCCGCGCAACTCGGGTCGGCGGGGGCGGTGGGACTGGCGGCGACCCTCGACAGCTTGATCGACGACTATCGCCAGCACCGCCGCGACGAACGAGCGGGCAACCGGGCCGAACTGAGTCGCCAACGCAGCGAGATCGCCGACTGGCAGCGCGAACGGGCGGCGATCGCGAACGAGCAGGATCAGGCTCCCCCGCCGTTCGCCGGCCGATCGGCATCACGGGTCGGGCGCGCCGGTGCCCCGCTGTGGGGTCTGGTGGACTTCGCGCCGGGGGTGGACGACCGCACGGCGGCTGCGGTCGAGGCGGCACTGGAGGCGGCGAACCTGCTCGATGCCTGGGTGTCACCCGGCGAGACGGAGCCGGCGGGCGACCCGCTCGCCGGCATCACCGGTGTCGCCGATTCCACCAGGCCGGACGACCCGTCGGACGCCGTCCTCCTGCCGTTGCCTCCCGACCTGCGCCCCTCCGGGCCCACCCTCGCGGAGCTGTTGGTCCCGGAGCCCGGGGCGGCAGTGCCGGAAGCGCGGGTGCGAGCCATGCTGGCCTCCATCACGCTCGCCACCTCGGATGACGCCACGGTGAGCCCGGCCGGCCCGGCGCCGGCTATCTGGACCAGCGGCCGTTTTCAGCAGGGTATCCAACTGGGTGCCCATCACAAGGACCACGCCGAGTACATCGGCAGCCACTGCTCGCGCCCGCCGCCGGAAGGTCCGCCTGGCCGCGCTGGACGCTCAGATCTCCGCCGCAGGCAGGGCGGTGGCCCAGACGGAGTCAGCCATCGCCGCGATCGACGGGATGCTCGATCGCCTCGACCAGGCTCGACGGTCGTTGCCCGCGGCCACGCCAGTCCTGGAAGCACTGCGAACTGTGGATCGGGACGCGGCAGCGCTCCGCGCGGTCAACGGTGAGCTCGACAACGTCCGCAGCGACTTCGACCAGGCGGTCGCCGCGGCGGGCGGCACCGAGCGACTTCTGCTGGCCGCCGCGTCGACCCGGTCGATGCCGACCACGGCGCCGGAAGTCGACCAGATCGCCGGTGCGGTGGAGCGTTTCGCGAAGGGCGCCGACGAACTCCGGGCGGCCCGGCAGACCAATTCAGTCCGCGAGGAGCAACTGACCGCCGCTCACCGGGAGGTCGAAGCCGCCGGGGGGCGCCAGTTGGCAGCCGCAGAGCAGGCCGAGACGGCTCGCTCCGACCACCGCGCCAGGGTCGAGGAGTTGACCACGCTGCGCTCGGCCGTCGGGGCCGGGGTGGACCAGCTGGAGGCGGATGTCACCGAGACCACGGAGCGCATTGCGAGTAGCCGACGACCGGGAGCGGCAGACGCAGCGGTTCGTCGAGGATGCCATCGAACTCGCCGGTCACCAGGAGGCCCTGGTCGACGGCGTCATCACCGCGTTGACCAGTGCCGCCGTCGAAGCGCAGCGCGACTCCCGCCGGCTCGCGCCCTACGCACGCGCTGACATCCGCGATGTGCTGGAGCTGCCGGACGCCATTCCCGGCTGGCCGACCGCAGACGAGCAGTGGAGCGAGCCCGGCCCGCTGGTCGCGGCGGCCGCCGAAGTGTTGGAGCACAACCCCGACGCAGGTCTCGACACGCTCCCCTCGGCCGTCAGCCTGTTGCATCAGGGCGATCCTGGCGGCGACCGCGCAGCTCCGACCGACCGAGAGTTCGCTGAAGTCCAGTCGGACCAGGGTGTCCGCGTCGCTGGCGGAGTTGCAGAATCAGCTTTCTGCCGCGGGCCATGACTACCGACCCGAGTGGGAGGCCGACGATGACGTCATCGTGGTGAAAGTTGCCGACGAGCAGGGTTTCTCGTCAATCTGGCGGTTCGCGCAACGCGTCGCGGACGCCCGCCGAGACCAGGAGTTGCTGCTCAGCGAGTCCGAGCAGCGGATCCTGGAGGACGCCCTGCTCGGCCGACTCGCGCAGCAGATTCACGAACGGACCACCGACGCGCGGGACTTGATCGCCGGGATGAACCGGGAGATGCGAAGCCGGAAGATGTCCTCCGGCGCGACGGTGGGTATCGGGTGGGAACAGGCCGACGGCGTCACTCCCGAACAGCGGGCGGTGAGTCGATTCCTCGATCGTGAGGCCGCGCAGCTATCGACGGAGGAACTGGCCCGGATGCGGGCTCACTTCGCCGCGCAGATCAAGAATCTGCGGGCCGCGCGGCCGGACCGTCCGTATGCCGAGATCCTCGCCGAGGCGCTTGATTACCGACAGGCGCGGACCTTCGTACTCACGCTGGTCGCACCGGACGGTCGGGAGGAGCGGCTGACTCAGGCCCGGCACGGCACCCTCTCGGGCGGCGAGCAGTCGGTGTCGCTGCACCTGCCGTTGTTCGCCGCGGCGCATGTGATGCTGTCGTCGGCGGCCCCACACTGCCCGCGGTTGTTGGCACTGGACGAGGCATTCGCGGGCATCGACGATCCCGGCCGCAGTGAGCTGCTGGGCCTCACGGCCCAGTTCGACCTGGACCTGTTCATGACCGGGTACGACCTGTGGGCGACGTATGCGACGGTGCCCGCGTGTGCTCACCACGACCTCGCGCACTCCGCGGTGGAACACACGGTCAGCGCGCTGTTGCTAGTCTGGGACGGCTCCAAGATTCTGTCCGACGCGGAGATCACCGGCGGCAGCGGGGATCTCGCGGCGGGGCTGGGTTCGCCGGGGACACGGCGCAAGCCGATCGACCCGGTGGGTCTGGACTTCTCGCAGTGAGCAGTGACGCATCCGGTGCCGACAACGGCGGAACGGCGGCAGCGAGGTCTCCCGGCCCGGCGGGTCTTCGGAAACCTGAGTGGTCCCGACTGTTGGTGCTGGCCCGGCGCAGTGTGGAGCGCAGCGGCGGTGAACTCGACGGCGCGATCACGCTGTCGACACCGACCGAGGCGGAGCGCAAACTGCTCATCGGCCTGACCGGCCGCCACCGCCCGCCGGGGGTGAAGTCCGTGCGGATTCCGTTGACCATCTTGGACGCTGCGGTCCACGCCGAAACAGGACTGTCGTTGATAGCCGCTCTCGCCGTTCTCAACGGCCCGGTGCGGAACCGGCCGAGCGAGCGTTTCGAGGAGGATCGATTCCGGACTGAGACGTTGACCGACGCGGTCCGCCGCGTCGGCCCACACGGCTCCGAGTCCTGGTTCGTCGGCTGGCTGGACCAGTTGGCGGCCGACGGCACGCTGACCCGACTCGTGCGGCGGGGTGACGCGGACCAACTCGGCTGGGCCTGCTCGGTTCTGGCTCTGCTGCCGGGCCGGGAGACCTCGCTTCCGGTGCTGGCCGAGCGGGCCACCGGCAACACCAAAGCGCTGTCCGGGACACCGATTGCGACCCTGGTGCTACGTGCCCTGTCCGCGCGAGACGGTGCACCGGCGCCTACCTCCGCGGCCGAGCGTCGGGAACGGTGGGAGGCGGCCGGCGTCATCGTCGACGACTTGGCCAGTCAAGTTCTGGTGCTGGGTCTTCGACCAGCCGAGGATCACGTGATCGCCACCTGGCTGCAGGACGCGGCCGACTTCGGCATCCCGTTCCGGCTGACCCTGCACCAGTTGACGATCGATCCGATCACACTGACCGCGCCGCACGTCTTCGTCTGCGAGAACCCCGCGGTGCTCAGAGCCGCCGTCGCCGACTGGGACGCCGACTGCGCGCCGCTGATCTGCACCGAGGGTGTCCCCTCCGGCGCGTGTCATCGCCTGCTCGCCCGGGCGACGGGGACGATCCATTGGCGTGGCGACTTCGATTGGACCGGTGTGCGCACCACCGCGGCAGCCGCGGTGCGTCACCGCGCGCACCCCTGGCGGATGTCCACTGCGGACTACCTCGCTGCACTCGACGCCCCGATGGCCGAGACGGAGCCGCTGCGAGGGGCCGCCGCCGCGTCCCCTTGGGAGCCCGAGTTGGCACCGACGATGGCCGACCGCGGACGCGCGGTGATGGAGGAACGACTGATTCCGCTGCTGCTCGGTGATCTGCGACGAAACTCCGCATGTTAAGCCCGGTGATTGCACGAGCAGTTTCAGCAACTCACAAATCATGCAGGCAGGTTCGGTCGTATCGTGGATCCCGGTCGGATAGAGATCGAGCTGGGTGCAGACTTCGCCGGATCACCATCGCCCGACCGATGCGTGGCCGCTGCTGATAATCGCCGTCGATAATTGTCCTATTTTATCTTTGCCCAAGTTGTTGTCGATGGCACCTACTATCATTGAGGGTATGAGCGGGCCGGGTTTCTACACGCTCGACGAGGCGATGCGCCTGGTCGAGAATGCGATGGAAGCCGTGTCCGGTCTGGTCGCCGGTGAACGCTGGAAGTTGAACGGCGACGAATTGTTGAAACTTTCCCTCGGTGTGGAGAAACTCAGCCGGAGAACGTGGGCGGCGCAGGTGCAGTTGACCGACGAACTGGACCAGCAGGGTGTCGCGACGGCCCGGTCGGTGTCCTCGACGGCGGCGCTGCTCCGGGAGACGTTGCGGATCTCACCCGGTGAGGCGTCCGCCCGGGTGAATGCGGCCCGGGCGACCCAGCCTCAGGATCTGCCGTCCGGTGGGGAGCGACCCGCCCGGCGCCCGATCCTCGGTGGCGCGATCGACGACGGGGACGTGTCGGTCGATCACGTCCGCACCATCGTGTCGACCCTGCGGCGGTTGCCCGACGCACTACCGGCCGAGGTGGTGTCGGAGGCGGAGCGGGTGTTGGTGGAGCAACGCGCTGATCCAGGACCCGGAGCAGCTCAAGAAACTCGCCCGGCACCTGGAGTGCGTGTTGGACCCGGACGGGACCCCACCCGACGACACCGCAGCCCGATCCAAAATGGAACTGACAATCGGATCCCGCAGCACCACCACCGGTCTGACCGGTATCCACGGATATTTGAACGACCTGGGTGTCGCCGCGTTGCGGGCGGTGATCGACCCGCTCGCCGCGCCGAAACCCGCGGTCGACGGTTCGAAGGACCCCCGCCCGGCGGCGACCCGACGGGCCCACGCCCTCGTCGAGGTCCTGGAGTACGTGCTCCGCACCGGCGGGAACGCCGACAACCCGCTACCGGAGACCGCCGGGGTCCGGCCGCACATCACCGTCACCCTGGACTGGGACATCCTCAAGCAACAGGCACGCGGTGCGGTCCTCGACGACGGGCACCGGCTGTCCCCGGCCGACACCCGCCGCCTGCTGTGCGACGCCGGCGTCATCCCCGCCGTGTTGGGCGGCGCCGGTGAGGTCCTCGACCTCGGCCGAAGTTCCCGGACGTTCAGCACCGCGATCCGGCGGGCGATCACCATTCGGGACCGGGGATGTTCATTCCCCGGATGCAGCAGACCCCCGAATTGGTGTGATGCGCATCATGTGAAATGGTGGGCGCGGGACCTCGGTGAGACGAGTTATCAGAATGGCACCCTGTTGTGTTCTTTCCACCACACGGAGATCCACCGAGGGGATTGGCGAATACAACCCGGGCCCGACGGGGTTCCGGAATTCGTGCCACCGAAATGGTTGGATTCTGCCCAGAAACCCAGACGCAACACCGCCCACCACATTCACCATTACACGGCACCGGATCAATGACACCCGCCGCATCATCAATCGCCACGAGCGACTGTGGACGCTCCCTAGTCACGACGGGTCAGTAACCCGTAGGTGGCCAACGCCATGCCGGCGACCAGCAGCATCACCGGGTTGCCGGGCAATATCGTCCCGCTGCGTAGCTGCGTGCCCGTTCCGAGAGCGAACGCCCCGATGACTACCAGCACCGCTCCCAGCACCAGCCAGACCGTGCTGAATGTCTTGCTCGACTTCCTCGCCAATTCCGCTGTCCTTCGCTGCCACTTGACTGCTGCCGGCGATGCGGCGTACGTCGTCTTGATCACCTCGACCCAGGCGTCTTTGCCGCCCGATTTCAAGCAGGCCCTCGCCCATGGTGGGTAATCGGGTTTCGTCCGCGTCGATCATCGCGAGAAGGTGGGACGGCAGTCGGAGCACCGCTACCAATGGGGCGAGCGCGGACGGATCCGCTGCCCGCAGAAGTTCGCCGACCCGGTGGACATCAGCGCTCGGCTCCACCGCTTGGCACAGCCATTCGGCCATCTGGTCAGCCCGCTCTCTCAAGCTCTGGTCATCGTGCCGCAGCTCGCCCCAAGCCCAGGCCCAGGCCAGGGGGGTCTCGCCTCCCGCGACAACAACGAGTTCGTACCCCGCACCGACCCGGATCGCCGCGACCGCCACTGCACCCGGCGGCATTCCGCGAAATCGGACCAGGGCTCCGGCGAGCGCGTGAGCCGGGAAACGCGCACCGGGGAGTGGCGCAAGCGAGTGAGTGGCGCACGCGTGCCGCCCTGGTGTCCGGGGGCGGACGCTCGCAGGGTCAGCGCACCCATTCTCCGCGGTGCAGCACCCGACTCACGACCAACACGTCGTCGAGGACCACGAGATCGGCCGCAGCGCCGGCAGTCAGCCCGGCAGCAGGCAGGCCGAGGGCACGGGCCGGGTTGACCGAGGTCTGCCTCGCGGCCGCCACGAGTGCCTCGTCCCGCGGTCGGCAGCTGTCCGCCACCGCGGTGCGGAAGATGCGATCCATGGTGGCGGTGCTACCCGCGATCGTGTCGGTGCCGGCGATCCGGGCGACCGCGTCGGTCACCGTGACCGCCAACGAGCCCAGTTCGTAGTCGCCGTCGGCCATCCCGGCCGCCGCCATCGCATCGGTCACCAGCGCCACCCGGTTCGGCCCGACGCGGTAGGTCACGTCCCGATACAGCGCAGGATGCAGGTGCACGCCGTCGGTGATCAGCTCGACGGTGACCCGCGGGTCCTCGAGTAGCGCCATCACCGGACCCGGCTCGCGGTGATGCACCGGCCGCATCGCATTGAACAGATGGGTGCCGACGGTGGCGCCGGCGTCGATCGCGGCCCGCACCTGGTCGTAGGTGGCGTCGGTATGACCGACGGCGGCGACCACTCCGGCGGCCACCAGCCGCCGAATGGCCGCGGTTCCGCCGGCCAATTCAGGCGCCAGCGTGACCATCCGGATGGTGCCCGACCCCGCCGCGAGGACCCGTTCCAGCTCCCGCTGATCCGGGTCCCGCAGCGCAGCCGGCTCGTGCGCGCCGCACCGCCGCTGCGACAGCCACGGCCCCTCCAGGTGCAGGCCGACCAGATCACCGTCCTGCACCTGCTCGGCCAGGACGCGACCTGTCGGAGCAGTTCGTCCGGGTGCGCGGTGACCAGGGACGCCACCATGGACGTGGTGCCGTGCCGACGATGCAGATCGATTGCCGCCCTGGTCGCGGCGATGGTGGACTCCGGTGAACGCGCCGCCCCCGCCGCCGTGGACGTGCATGTCGACGAACCCCGGCACCACGGTGACCGCGCCGAGCGCCACATCCGCCGGCCGTGCGGGCGCACCGGCGCCGACTGCCACCACCCGTCCGTCGACGATCTCGATCCAGCCGGTCCGGAGCAGTTCGTGCCCGGTGACGACGGTGTCGGCGGTGATCAACATGGCGGTCCTCGAGGTCGGTGGCGGGTCAGCGGCGGGCGGGCGGGTCGGTGGCGGGTCAGCGGCGGGCGGGCGGCGGGTTACAGACCCTGCCATGCCGGCTTGGCCCGATAGGTCTCGCGGTAGTAGTCGGCGAGCTGCAGCCGACCCGCGGCCGCCCCGTCCAGCAGCACCGTCACATGCGGGTGGTGCTGCAGGATCGTGCCCGGCCACATCGCACTGACGGCCCCTCGACCAGCTGATGGACTGCCTCGGCCTTGCCGACTCCGGTCGCGACCAGTACCACGTGCCGGGCGGACATGATCGTCGCCAGGCCCTGGGTGAGGCAGTGGGTCGGCACCGCGTCGAGGTCCCCGCCGAAGAACCGGGCGTTGTCGATCCGGGTCTGCCGGGTCAGCGTCTTGATCCGGGTCCGCGACGCCAGCGACGAACCGGGTTCGTTGAACCCGATGTGGCCGTCGGTGCCGATCCCCAGGATCTGCAGATCGATGCCACCGGCCTCGGCGATCGCCGCCTCGTACCAGGCACACGCGGCGGCGATGTCCTCGGCCAGCCCGTCCGGACCCTGCACCGCGCCCGGAGCGAAGTCGACCCGCGAGACGAAGGCGGTGTCGATGACGGTCCGGTAGCGCTCCGGATGGTCGGCGGCCAACCCGACGTACTCGTCCAGGGTGAATCCCCTGGCCTCGGCGAAGGACACGTCGTCCGGCCGCGCAACGGGCCGCCAACTCGTCGTAGATCGCCATCGGCGACGAACCGGTGGCGAGCCCCAGTACGGCGTTCGGGTGCCGACCTACAGCAGATGCGCCGATGGCGTCCGCGCCAGGCCGCCGATCGCAGCGGCGTCATCCAGGATGACGATTTCCATGAGAGTTCTCCTCTGAATGGTGTTCAAGACGGGTCGGTGGAATCCGGCCGGCGGGGATGTCCCGCCGGCCGGATTCGGGGCAGGTCAGTGGGAGACGGTGAACAGGCGTGTCGCCGGCGGCGAGTGCCCCACCTGTAGCCGACGGCCGGCTGAAGTCGGCGTCGATCTCGATGTCGGTCGCCTTCTTCTCCATCACGACGACCGGGACGATGGTCTTGCGGCCGGTCGCGGCCACCGCACGGGACGTCGTAGGTCATCACCAGTTGGCCGGCCTCGACGCGGTCACCCTTCGCACGTGCGCGGTGAAGCCCTGGCCGTTGAGCTGCACGGTGTCGAGGCCCAGGTGGACCAGCACCCCGACGTTGTCGTCGGTCATCACGACGTAGGCGTGCGGCAGCAGGGTGTGGATGAAGCCCGCTCACCGGCGCCACCGCGTCGACGATGCCCTGCGGCGGATCGATGGCCACGCCGTGCCCGACCATGCCTCCGGCGAAGACCTGATCCGGGACGTCGGCCAGGGCCACGGCGCGGCCGGGGACCGGTGCCAGGATCGCGGTGGCCGCGGGGCCGAGCCGGACGGTGCCGCAGCTGCGCTGAGACCGGAGCGGGCGCTCGCGGCCACAGCGGTCGAGACCACGGCGTCGACAATCGCTGCAGCAGGCCGACTGGCAAGCACCGGAACAGCCTCCAGCGGTCCTTGATCTGGTTCTTCAGGCCTCGGCCTGGGTGCCGAAGACGGCCTGCACATTGCTGCCGACATCGATCACACCGGCGGCGCCGAGCGCCTTCAACCGGGCGCGGTCGACCTTGCGGGGTCGGCGACCTCCATCCGCAGCCGGGTGATGCAGGCGTCGACGTTGACCAGGTTGTCCCGACCGCCGAACGCGGCGATCAGTCGCTCGGCCTGCTGTCGGCGCCGGACGTCGGCACCGGGCGTTGGACGCACTGCTCGGAGACGACGCGTCGGTCAGGTTGGCCGCCTGCTCGGCGTCGAACTCCGCCTCCGGCTCCCGGCCGGGGGTGCGCATGTTCCACCGCTTGATGGCGAACCGGAAGAGGAAGTAGTACACGGCGAAGAAGACGACGCCCATGAACGAGCAGCAGCGGGATGTTCTTGGCGGCGGGGGCGGTGCCGTAGAGCAGCAGATCGATCAGTCCGGCCGAGAACGAGAAGCCGAGGTGGATGTCGAGCAGGTAGGCGATCGCCAGCGACAGGCCGGTCAGCACCGCATGCACCACGTAGAGCGGGAACGCCACGAACATGAACGCGAACTCGAGCGGCTCGGTGACGCCGGTGAGGAAGGCGGTGAGACCGGCGGCGGACAGGATGCCGATGGCGACCTTGCGCTGCTTCTTGTTGGCGACGTGGATCATCGCGAGTGCGGCGGCGGGCAGACCGAACATCAGGATCGGGTAGAAACCGGCCGTCAACAGACCGGCGCGTGGTGTCGCCCTGCGGCGAATCGGGTGAGTTCACCGGTGACCGCGGCGCCGCCCGGCCGGTGCGTAGTCGCCGTAGAGGAACCAGACGTAGGTGTTCACGATGTGATGCAGGCCCAGCGGGATGAGCATCCGGTTGGCGAAGCCGTAGACGAACGCACCCAAGGCACCGGAACCGCCGATGAACTGCCCGACCGAGGTGAGACCGGCGTCGAACAGCGGGTAGAAGTAGCTCAGCGCGAAGCCCAGCACCAGGCTTGTCGACGGACACCACGATCGGGACGAAACGGCGACCGCCGAAGAACCCGAGATAGGCCGGCAATTGGATGTTGTGGAACCGGTCGAACAGCACCGCGGTGATCAGACCGATCAGGATGCCGGCGAAGACGCTGTAGTTGATCGTCTCGCCGCCCTCCAGGACCACCGGCGACATGGTGCTTGAACACCGCCTCGATGACGAGGTAGCCGGCGACCGCAGACAGTGCGGTCGAACCGTCCGCCTTCTTGGCGAAGCCGATGGCCACGCCGACGGCGAACAGCAGCGGCAGGTGGGAGAACACCGCGCCGCCGGCGGCGCTCATCGCGTCGAAGAACGGTCCGATCACCGGCGTCTCGATCCCGCCCAGTAGATCGGGCTGGCCGAGTCGGAGCAGGATGCCGGCGGCGGGTAGCAGCGCGATCGGCAGCATCAGGCTCTTGCCGAGGCGCTGGAGTTGGGCGAAGCCGGGGATGCGAATCCCGACTTCTTCCTGGGCGGCGCCGCTGGGGCGGCGCTGGTGGTGGCTGTGCTCATCGCCGATTGCCTCCGCTGTCGATGGCGGACGTCGTGGGGGTGCGGCGTCAGGTTGGTGGGTCCTCGCGAACCGTGGGAGCCGGTGGCGCCGGATGCCTGGTTCGATATTGGTCTGGACCAATTCCCTGTGGAGTAGATTGGCATAGACCAATCCTGGCGTCAAGAGTGAATGCAGTGTGGTCTGGATCACAATGCCTCGGCCGTCCGGCGGAATCCGTCCGACCGGACGTCGCGGATCGACGCGTGTCGGCTCAATGGTCTAGGCCAATCTGGCTTAGCATGATCCAGACACCGACCCACCACGCCCCCCGAAGGGAGCCAGGCTTGAAGGTTCCGAAGTACTACCAGGTCAAGAACGAGATCCTCGAGCTCATCGCGGGTCTCGCGCCGGGGGCCGGGGTGCCGACGGAGCGCGAGTTGGCCGAACGCTTCGAGACCTCCCGGACGACGGTGCGGCAGGCCATCGCCGAATTGGTCATCGAGGGTCGGCTGGAACGGACTCAGGGCCGCGGGACCTTCATCGCGCACCCCAGGCTGATGCAGGTCCGGCAGCTGACCTCGTTCTCCCAGGACACCCACGACGAGGGTCGACTTCCCGGCAGCGTGGTCCTGAGCATCGACGAACGTGGCGCCGACGCCGAGATCGCCGAGCACCTCGGCGTCACGCCCGGCACCCCCGTCCATCGCGTCGAGCGGCTGCGCACCGCGGGGGACGAACCGATCGCCCACGAGATCGCCCACCTGCCCGGTCCGCTGCCCGAGCTGGCCGACGAACTCGCGCAACGGGGTTCGCTGTACCGCACGATGCGCGAGGCGTACGGCATCGAACTGGCCGCGGTGGAGGACATCGTCGAGACCTCCTTGGCCGACCCGGTACAGGCGGCCCTGCTCGAGGTCGACACCGGGTTGCCGATGCTGCTGGTCCATCGGACCGGGTGGGACGACGGCGGTCGGGTCGTCGAATGGACTCGGTCGGTGTTCCGCGGCGACCGATTCCGGTTCGTGGCGCGGAGTCGGCCTGATCGGGCCACCGCACCGCCGGTCTGACCGGCCGGGTACCCCCGGTCCACTCGATGGGCGGACCGAGCCCCGGAATAGGCTGAGGCCATGGGCTCCCCAGCCGACGAGGTTCATCGTTGACCGCGCCGCTCCAGACCGATGCGGCCGAACCCGTCCGACGCCGCAGGGCTCTGTTCCCCGTCGCCGTCGCGGTCGCCTCGATGATCGTCGCGGCGGTACTGCTGACTGCGGGGTTTCTGTTCAAGGCCCGCTGCCTGGGCCCTACCTTCGACGTGAACGGCGTCAGCGGACCTGATCTCGGCCCGCGTTCGATGGTCGAGGTCTGCTACTCCGACCTGCAGACGCTCTGGGCGAATCGTCACCTGTACAGCCACCTGCCGCCGTACAGCGGGTCGTACACACACGACGGCGGACTGACCGGTGGCACTCTGGAGTACCCGGTGCTGTCCGGGCTGCTGCTCTGGCTGTTCGCCCGGCCCGCCTCCACTGATGCGCAGTTCTTCCAATACACCGCCGCGGGCCTGGCCCTGGCCGGCTTGCTCACCGCCTACCTGCTCGCCCGACTGACCGGCTGGCGCTCGCTGTGGTGGTCCCTGGCGCCGGGCTTGGTGCTCTACACCGCGCTGAATGTCGACCATCTGCCGGTTGCGGCTACCGTCGCGGCGTTCGCGATCGTGCTGTCCGCCGATGCCCTCGACCCCGGGAGCCGACAGCGGCGCCGCCGACTGCTGCTCGCCGCCGGCATGCTCAGCGTCGGCGCTGGACTCAAGCTGTATCCGCTGCTCTTCGTCGTCCCCGTCGCCCTCTGGATCGGCATCGGCGACCGCCGCAACGAATCGGTGGTGAAACGCCGGTCACCGGACTGGCCGGGCGCGGCGATGTTCGCGGGGGTCGCCGCCGCCGGATTCGCCCTGATGAATGTGCCGTTCGCGGTCGCCAACTTCGACGGGTGGTGGGCGGCGTTCCAGTTCCAATGGCAGCGGCCGATCGACGCGACGACGAACTCCATCTGGTACTGGAGTCTGCGACCGTTCAGCGACAGCCACAACATCCCCGCCCAGCGCATGATGGCGACCGTTTCAACGGCCGCGACGGCGCTGTCGTTGCTCGCGGTGTGCTTGGCGGGTCTGCGCCGCCGGACCCCGAACGGCTATCCGTGGCTACAGGTGTGCGCCGCGATGTTGTGCGCGTACCTGCTGTTCAACAAGGTGCACTCCCCGCAGTACGTCCTGTGGCTCATTCCCTTCTTCGTGCTGCTCCGGGTGCCCTGGCGGTGGATCGCCGCCTACTACGTCGCCGACGCCTGCATGGGAATCGGCTTCTTCCGCCGGGTCGCGTCGGGGACCAACTCGATCGAGGCGTCGATCTGGCCGCAGGTGGTGGTCGTGGGAGTGTGGGGCCGCGCCGTCCTGCTGGTGATCCTGATCGTGATCTTCCTGCGGGCGGACTCGACCGTGCGCAATCCTCCCGACAGGGCGATGGGCAGCACTCCCGACAGGGCGATGGGCAGCACTCCCGACAGGGCGATGGGCAGCACTCCCGACAGGGCGATGGGCAGCACTCCCGACAGGGCGATGGGCAGCACCGACAGACTCGTCGGAGGCGCCCACACCCCCTCCTGAGTTGCCTCGAAAAAACTGCCCGGCACCGTATTGTCCGGAACCGTGTGGACGAGCAGGCTGGTGGCATGTCACATATGTGGAGCCCGCTGAACGAGGCTGATTTGACTCTGGCCGACGGCCGGAATCTGCGTTACGCGGTCTGGGGTGACCCAGCCGGTCGCCCGCTGTTCCTGTTCCACGGATCGCCCGGAAGTCGCTACTTCGTCCCGGACCCGGGTATGAGCCGGGCGGCGGGCGTGCGTCTGATCACCGTCGACCGGCCCGGCTTCGGCCGCTCCGACCCCTCGCCGGGCCGGCGGATCCTCGACTGGCCTGCCGACATTCGACACTTGGCGGACACACTCGCGTTGGACGCATTCGATGTGGCCGGCCATTCATCCGGCGGACCCTACGCACTGGCCTGCGCCCATGACCTGCCGGATCGGGTGTCCCGGGTGGCGCTGGTCAGTTGTGTGGGTCCACCCGCGGATCCGCCGACGGCCGGCGGACCGGTGGACCAATCGACCGCTGCGCTCGAACGCGAGGCGGCCGCGTTCGCGGATTCGCTGTCATGGCTGGTCGACGACCCCGAGCGGTTCCTGCAGTTGCCGCGTCCCGCCCCCGATCTGCGGGTGTTGGCGGATCCGGTCGTTGCGGACATGTTCCTGCGCACCCTTCGCGAAGCCGTGCGGCAGGGCGTCGAAGCCTACGGGTGGGACTGCGTGTTGGAGGCCAAACCGTGGGGTTTCCCGCTCGGCGACATCGGCGCCAGGGTGTGGATCTTCCACGGAGACGCCGATGCGGCGGTGCCCAGATCCGACGCCGACCACCTCGCCGCGCAGCTACCGAACAGCGTGCTCCGCATGGTCCCGGACGCCGGTCACGGCCTGCTGCTCAGCGAGTGGCCGCAAATTCTGACCGCCATGCAGGTTTCGGCGTGATTGTGTTCGGCACCCGAACAACATCACGCCGAAAGTACCCAGCGAGACCTCAACAGCTCAGGTCCGTTCTGAGCACGTCCGACAGAACGCCGACCGACGCCTCCCCGGTACGCGCCACGTAGTAGCCGGCAGTCAGCAGGAACGCCGCCGCGAACCGCTGCGGCCGGGGCAGCGCGGGCAGATCGTCCAAAGCCCTCCACAGGACAGCCCAGACCACCGGGTCGGACGTCCGGGGCGGCGGCCCGGACGTCCGCGCTTCCACGATGCCGATGCCCGCCCCGACTTGCGCGGCAACCATCAGGATGCGCCGCACGAATGGTGCGTCTTGCGCGGCGACGTCACCGAGCGGGATGGTCGGGGCGAGCGTGGTCACCAGGGTCTCGGCGATCTCGTGTGCAGCCGGTTCGAGGCCCTCCCGGTAGCCCAGCTCATACAGAGTCGACACCTCGAACGTCGCCTCGCCGACCTCCCGTCGATCCGGCCAGCTGCGCCCGTCGAGGCGGGGAACCCGCAACGGGAGCGGCTGCGCGCGACGTGAGCGTCCGCTGAGGATCAGTGCTCCAACACCTTTCCCTCCGACCCGGCGCCGGTCAGGGACCGGACCTCCATCTCGGCGGCCTTGGTCTCCAGGTGCTCCTTGCTGGTGATGGTGCCGAGGAACCCGAGCAGGAACGATGCCGGAATCGAGATCAGTCCGGGGTTCGACAGCGGGAACCAGCGACAGTCGGCTTGCGGGAACATCGAACTCGCCTTACCGGACACCGCCGGTGAGAAGACGATCAGGGTGATGGTGATGACCAGTCCCGCCGTAGATGCTCCACAGGCAGCCGCGGGTGTTGAACCGCTTCCAGAACAACGAGTACAGGATCGTCGGGAGGTTGGCAGAAGCCGCGACTGCGAAGGCGAGCGCGACGAGGAACGCGATGTTCTGCCCGTTGGCGGCGATACCGCCGATGATCGCCACGATGCCGACGACCACCGCCGAGATGCGCGCCACTCGAACCTCTGCACCGGCGCGGGGCATTGCCCTTGCTGGATCACACTGGCGTAGATGTCGTGCGCGAACGACGCGGACGCGGTGATGGTCAATCCGGCGACCACTGCCAGGATCGTCGCGAAGGCCACCGCCGAGATGACCCCGAGCAGGACCGTGCCGCCCAGTTCGTAGGCCAGCAACGGAGCCGCCGAGTTGGCACCGCCCGGCGCCGCCTTGATCCGGTCCGGCCCGACGAGTGCCGCCGCTCCGTAGCCGAGGATCAGGGTGAACAGGTAGAAGGCACCGATCAGGCCGATCGCCCAGACCACGGACTTGCGGGCCTCCTTCGCGGTCGGCACGGTGTAGAACCGCATCAGAATGTGCGGCAGGCCGGCGGTCCCCAGGACCAGCGCCAGGGCGAGAGAGATGAAGTCGAGCTTCGTCAGGCCCGACAGGCCGTACCTGGCGCCCGGCTCCAGGGCGGCGCCCGCGGCCGCGCCCGCGACCGAGCAGCTCGGAGAAGTTCATCCCGACGTTGGCGAGCACCCAGACGCTCATCACCGCGGCACCGGCGATCAGCAGGACCGCCTTGATGATCTGGACGTACGTGGTGCCCTTCATGCCGCCGATCAACACGTAAGCGATCATCAGCGCGCCCACGACGGCGATGACCAGGCTCTGCTGGGTGCGGCCGGTGATGTTCATCAGCAGCGCCACCAGACCACCGGCGCCGGCCATCTGCGCGAGCAGGTAGAAGAACGAGACGACCAGGGTCGAGGTGGCCGCGGCGGTGCGGACGGGACGCTCGCGCATGCGGAACGCGAGTACGTCGGCCATCGTGAACCGGCCGGTGTTGCGGAGGAGTTCGGCGACGAGCAGCAGTGCCACCAGCCAGGCGACCAGGAAGCCGACGCTGTAGAGGAACCCGTCGTAGCCGGACAGCGCGATCGCACCGGCGATGCCGAGAAATGAGGCGGCCGAGAGGTAGTCGCCGGAGATGGCGATCCCGTTCTGCCGCCCGGTGAAAGCGCCACCGGCGGTGTACATGTCCGAGGCGCTCTTGTTGGTCTTGCCGGCGCGGATGACGAACACCATCGTGACCGCGACGAACGCCGCCGAAGATCGCGAGGTTGAGTCCGGTGTTACCGATCTGAGTCGATCTCAGCGGCGACCATCACAGCAGGCCCTCACCCTTCCATCTTCTCGCGGATTCGGGCCGATGCCGGGTCGAGCACCCGACCGGCGTAGCGGACGTACAGCCCGGTGATGACGAAGGTCGAGACGAACTGCAGCAGGCCGAGTACCAGCCCGATAGTGATGTTGCCGAACACCTTGGTGCCCATGAACCCGGAGGCATAAGCGGCGACCAGCACGTATGCCGAGATACCAGACCAGCGCGCCGATGGTTACCGGGATGACCCAGCCCCGGTACCGCCGACGCAGGTCTTGAAACTCTGAGGACTGTTGGACGGCCACGTACTTCGCCTCAAGCGGGGTGAGTGCCGGCGCGCGACCTGCCTGCTCGTGTCTGGTGCTACTCATGTGAACCTCCGGTTCGTCGCGTGCACACGCCCAAGTGACCCGGGTCACAAGACGGTGTATGCAGAACCCTATGCCCAACGAGGCCTGATCTCGGACGTTGAGCATCGCCCGGCGTGGGAGCGGACGACGCCGGCGCTCCATGACCTACGAGTGGACCCTGGCCTTCACCGACCGCGAGAGAGCGCACCGACAGTCCCGGATCGAGCACCGACGAGCACCGACGAGCACCGACGAGCACCGACGAGCACGCGACGAGCACCGACGAGCACGAGTACCTCGGCGCCCCGACGGGCACTGTGTGGAGCAGCGCGGCGAACGAACCGACGGCAGAACAGGCGACCACCGAATGACCGACCTTGCACCGAATCCGCGCGACTCCGACCAGCCCGACTTCCGCCGGCCCGACTTCCGCCGGCCCGACTTCCAGCGGCTGGGCACGGAGAGCTTCGTCGCCTTGAGCACGTTCCGCCGCAACGGCGAAGCGGTGCCCACCCCGGTGTGGGTGGCCGCGGACGGCCCGGCCCTGGTCGTGATCACCCCGGCCGACAGTGGAAAGGTGAAACGGCTGCGCAACGATCCGTCGGTGCATCTGCAGCCCTGCAGTCGGCGCGGCTCGGTACCGGAGAATGCACCCGTGGTGTCAGGTCACGCCGAGATCGTGGTCGATGGCGCCGAAACCGAACGGCTCACCGGAGTGATCCGCAGAAAATACGGTGTGGAGTACAGAATCGTCATGTTCGTCGAACGGATTCTGGCTCGCCGGCAGAAGCCGCGGGTCATTCTTCGCATCCTGCCCGCCTGATTGCTCCGAATCCTGCCCGCCTGAGCGCCGGGCCGACGGAATGGTCGCCGTCGTCCCATATCTATGATTCTTCGGTGATGTCATCCTTCCCGTTGAGACCGCTCCATAGTCGCCCCCGACGAGCTTCGCTCGCGGCGTGGGCGATGACCGTTTTGGTCGCAGCGGCGTGCAGCGCGACCAGTCCCTCGACGGATTCAGCCAGTGGGACCGCCGACACCGCGACGTCCGGGGCGACACCGCCGAGCGGTTCATCGTCGGCCGACCCCGGCATTCCGCTGGCCGCCGACGTGCTCGCTGCTCAGATCGAGCTGCTGACCTCCAGTCCCGTGGTGCCGTGCCGGCCGACGGAACCCGGCGCCCCCAACGCGCTGAGCACCACTGGGACGATCTACTACGACGCCAATCAGAACGGGACGCAGGATGCGGGCGAGCCCGGCCTGCCCGGAATCCCCGTGTACCTGGCATACGGTCCGGATGCCGAGACCCCCGCGGAGGAGAAGAGTCCGGCCGGCTGCACCGACGCCGCCGGGTTCTTCAGTCTGACTCCGCCGGACCGGAAGACCTCCTACCAATTGTGGATTCGCACCGGTTGGTTCCGCACTCAGTGCGACGCATTGACCTGTGCGATCGGCTCGGCGGGGAACAATGTGCAGACTGGACCGGAGTGGGTGTACGCCCGCAATCACGTCGCCGGCAATGATCCTGACACGTATCGAATCGGCCTCATTCCCGACGCGGGCCAGTACGTGCGCAACCCCGGCTCGAAGAAGTACAAGGAGTACCCGCCCGATCTGAGCAAGGCACACCAAGCCGATCTGGCGGTGCGGTTCACCGATGACGAGAACTCGGGCTGCTCCACCACCAAGAGCGGCGTCACGTGTCGACTCGGCGGCGAGATCGCCCAGACGATGTACATCGCCAACTCCGGCTTGAGCCCGGTGTCGCAGGTGCGCGGGGTGATGCAACTCCCCTACGGCGAGGTCCACAACGAGCTCGTTCTGTTGAAGAGCGGTACCTCTCCGGGGGTGACCGGGCTGTCGGATGTGCGCGTCGTCCCGGCGACGGCGCCCGCCCCACCGGCCCCGGCGACCACCGCCGGGGCCGCGTCTGAGGCCGGCGGGACCGAGACCGGCGCAACTCAGACCAGCGCAACTCAGACCGGCGCAAGTCAGACCGGCGCAACTCAGACCGGCACCTTCACCGCCGTACGCGAAGCCGACATCACGGCGGCGAACCTGACCACGATCACCTTCACCCTCGACGGGGTGATCCCGCCGGGCGGGTTTGTCAGCGTCATGTCGAAGGGCATCCTGCAGAGCGGGACGCCCGGCACGCAGATCGTCGGCCGCGCGAGCATCGTCGCGCAGGACCCTCGTTCGACCGCCGCCGACCTTGATTCGGCCTTCTGCGCCACACCCGTCATTCCGAAGACCTGCTCATCGGTCAACGACACCCACTCGATGCTCGATCTCACCGGGGACGACAACGACAGCGACCGGTTCAACGTCATCGAGTGATGCGTTGAACCGGTCGCTGTGGCCGTACGGTCTGCTGAGCCCGGCAGCGGCTACTTGGCCTTTGCCTTCACGTAGCTGCCGGGAGCGGCCTCGATCGCGGCGAACTCGGCATTCCCCGCCTCGGCCGGCGCGTCGACCAGGGCGCCCGCCTGCGCGCCGAGCCACTCCGACCACTTCGGCCACCAGCTGCCGGGGATGCTCTCCGCGCCCTCCAGCCACTTCTCGGAATCGCCGTCCAGCGCAGCGCCGTCCGGGCGGACCCAGTAGTTGCGCTTGTTCTTGGCGGGCGGGTTGATCACGCCGGCGATGTGGCCGCTGGCGCCGAGCACGAATGTCATGTCACCGGGCAGCAACTGGGTGCTGGTGTACGACGACTTCCACGGCACGATGTGGTCCTGCCGCGAGGCGTAGACGAAGGTGGGCAGATCGACCGTGCCCAGGTCCACCGGCACCCCACACTGCACGGTGCCGCCGGGGATCTGCAGCTTGTTCTCCAGGTACGTGTTGCGGATGTACCAGCAGTACATCGGCCCCGGCAGGTTGCTGTCGTCGCTGTTCCAGTAGAGGAGATCGAACGCCGGCGGCGCCTGACCCTTGAGGTAGCCGTTCACCACGTAGGGCCAGATCAGGTCGTTGGCGCGCAATGAAGCGAACACCTGCGCGAGCTCGCTGCCCTCCAGCAGACCACCGCCGCCGATCGTCGACTCCCGGGACTTGACGCCGTCCTCATTGATCAACAGACCGAGCTCACCGGTGTCGGAGAAGTCCAGCATGGTGGTCAGCAGGGTCATGCTGGAGGCAGGGTGCTGGTCGGTCGCCGCGCGAACGGCGAGCGCACTGGCGAGCAGGGTGCCGCCGATGCAGAAGCCCAACGTGTTCGCCTGCTCGGCGCCGGTGATCGCGCGAGCCGTGTCGATCGCCTGCAAGACCCCGTGCTCGACGTAGTCGTCCCAGGTCAGGCCCCCTTGTGCCGCGGTGGCGTTACGCCACGACACCAAGAAGACGGTGTGCCCCTCGGCGACCGCGTAGGCGACGAACGAGTTGGCCGGCTGCAGGTCCAGGATGTAGTACTTGTTGATGCACGGCGGCACGATCACCAGCGGCCGTTCGTGCACCTGGTCGGTGGTCGGGGTGTACTGGATCAGCTGCATGACGTCGTTCTGATAGACGACGGTGCCGGGGGTGGTGCAGACGTTGCGGCCCACCTCGAACGCCGTGTCGTCGGTCATCGAGATCCGACCGCGGACGAGATCTTCGGAGAACAGCCGCATCCCCTCGACGAGGCTCGCGCCCTTGGTCTCGATCGCCAGCTGGAGTGCTTCGGGATTGGTCAGCAGATTGTTCGCCGGACTGAGCGCATCGGTCAGCTGACGCAACGCGAAGTCCCACTGCGCCTTGGTCCGGTCGTCCACCGGTGCGGCGTCGACCGCTTTGCGCATCCGGTCGGTCTGGGTGAGGTACGACTTGGCGAGCGCCTGGTACCGCGGGTCCTTGGACCACGCCTCTCCACCGAAGCGGCGGTCTGCGACCGGCTCGGCGAGCGCGCTGAACCCGGGCCACATCGAGACCCACGGGGCGGTCAACTGGCGCACACTCTCGGTTTGCCACTTGGTGAAGGCGTCCAGCGCGGCGGTCCACGGCGCCAGCGACCGGGCCGGATCGGCCATCGATTTCGCCATGTCGGAACCACCACCGAAGGGCCACAGCGGCGAGTTCTGCGTTCTTCAACAGGTCGGTGAGCCAGCTGGTCGGATCCGGGGACGGCGTTGACACGTCAGTCACTCCCAAAGGTAGTACGGCGGCTTGGACGGCAGTTCCTCAAGCGAGATCGGGGCATCCAGCGGGACAGCGGCTGGTGGGTCTCGGTCGGCGTGCCCCTCAATCCTGGCCCGCACGGCCTCGATTCGCACCATCGAAACCCGCATATTCCGCGCAGTGAGCCGCAACCCACACCCGTCCCGCGGGCGGGCACCTGATGTGGTCGATGCCACCGGCAAGAAGGATCACAGCGGATCAGTGACGCACCTCCGTGACCTGTGCGGGTCGGTCCGGCAGGGTTGAAGACATGTTCTTGGCATCCCTCCCGACTGATTCGAAGCCGTACCCGCTGGCCTGGCTGGCCCTCTTCGTCGTGGTCGCCGCTGCTCGCCGCGGTCGGGCGGGCGCGCTGGTCGGCGTGGCTGATCCGCCGCGCCGGTCGGCACTGGCCGGTACTGGTCGAGTCGGTGACGCGTGGCCGCAAGCCGTTGCGTCTCATTCTGGTGCTGCTCGCGGTGCAATGGGTGATCAGCTCGACCACCGCGATCGACGGTTGGCAGAGCCCGCTCCAGTACATCCTGCGGCTGGTCATCATCGCGGTCTGCGGCTGGCTGCTGGCCGTGGTCGTCTTCGTCGCGGAGGACCTGACGCTGGCGAAGTTCCCGATCGATATCGCCGACAATCGGCGCGCCCGCCGGGTCCGCACCCAGGTCACGCTGCTCCGCCGGGTCGCCGTGGCCGCTGATCGTCACGCTGGTGGTCGCTTCGATGCTGCTCACCCTGCCCGGTGCCCGGCAGGCCGGGTGCGACGATCCTGGCCTCCGCGGGCGTCATCGGAATCGTCGCCGGCCTCGCCGCCCAGTCCTCGCTGTCCAACCTCTTCGCCGGACTGCAGTTGGCGTTCACCAACGCACTCCGGATGGAGGACGTGGTCGTCGTCGAGGGTGAGTGGGGCCGGATCGAGGAGATCACCCTGACGTATGTCGTTCTCCGCG
This sequence comes from uncultured Actinomycetota bacterium, assembly GCA_963825975.1. Taxonomy (GTDB): domain Bacteria; phylum Actinomycetota; class Actinomycetes; order Mycobacteriales; family Nakamurellaceae; genus Nakamurella. Next base: position 135,197 of record CAWGUZ010000020.1, on the reverse strand, counting down.
TCTGGGACGACCGGCGGCTGATCCTGCCGTCCACCTACTTCACCACCACCCCGTTCCAGAACTGGACCCGCAAGGAGTCCGCCGTGCTGGGGACGGTGGAGATGGACCTGGACTGGCGGGTGCCGCTCGCCGAAGTGCGCGCCGAACTCGATCGGACCCTTGCCGCTTCCACCCTGTGGGACGGTCGCACCGGTGTGCTCCAAGTGACCGACGCGACCGGGCGGCTGGTCCGGATTCGCGCCGTCGTGTCCGGGGTCGACGGCCCCACCGTGTTCGACCTGCGCTGCCAGGTGCGAGAGGCTCTGGTGGAATACCTCAAGCGAGAGCACCCGGAGGCACTTCCAGTGGTTCGGATCGCCACGTCCGAGCAGCCCGCGTTGATCGGCGTCCCGCCGGAGTCGCACCCGGAGCAACACGGCATGTTCACCGGCAGCGAGGACGCCGCGCAGCGCGGCCGGGAGTTCACCGGCAGTTAGTCCCCGGTGCCGGACGGGGCGGATTGTGCCCGAGCTGCGGGAGCAATCCGCCGCGTCCGGCGTGAGGTCAGGCGGCCTGAATCTTCCCGGTCACGTTGTGCGGATCGATCACGTACTTCTTGGCCACGCCGGAGTCGAACTGCGCATACCCCTTCGCCGCGTCGTCCAGGCTGATCACGGTGGCATTCACCGCATCACCGATGTGCACCTTGTCATGCAGGATCGCGGTCATCAGGCCGCGGTTGTACCGCATGACAGGGCATTGACCGGTGAAGAATGCGTGCGACTTCGCCCAGCCGAGGCCGAGCCGGATCGACAGCGACCCCTCCTTGGCGGCGTCGTCGGCCGCCCCCGGATCGCCGGTGACGTAGAGCCCGGGGATGCCGAGCGAGCCGCCGGCGGACACCAGGTTCATCAGCGAGTTCAGCACCGTGGCGGGGGCCTCACGTCCCGAGTCACTGCCGTGGCCGTGCGCCTCGAATCCCACGGCGTCCACGCCGCAGTCGACCTCCGGCACGCCCAGAATCTGCTCGATCTGATCTCTCGGATCCCCCTGGGACACATCCACCGTTTCGCAGCCGATCTTGCGCGCCTGAGCCAACCGCTCCGCGTTCAAGTCACCCACGATGACCACGGCCGCACCGAGCAACTGCGCGGACACGGCGGCGGCCAGACCCACCGGGCCGGCACCCGCGACATACACGGTGGAGCCGGTCTTGGTGCCGGCCGTGTAGGCCCCGTGGTAGCCGGTCGGGAAGATGTCCGACAGCATGGTCAGATCGGTGATCTTCTCCATCGCCTGGTCGTAATCCGGGAACACGAGCAGGTTCCAGTCCGCGTAGGGCACCAGCACGTACTCGGCCTGGCCGCCGACCCAACCACCCATGTCGACGTAGCCGTAGGCGGAACCGGGCCGATCCGGGTTGACGTTGAGGCAGATACCGGTCTTGCCCTCCTTGCAGTTCTTGCACCTGCCGCAGGAGATGTTGAACGGTACCGAACACAGGTCGCCCACCTTGACGAACTCGACGCCGGGGCCGACTTCGACCACCTCGCCGGTGATCTCGTGGCCGAGCACGAGGCCCTCCGGAGCAGTGGTACGGCCGCGCACCATGTGCTGATCGGAGCCGCAGATGTTGGTGGTGACGACCTTGAGAATGGCGCCGTGTGGCACCTGACGACCCACGTTGGCCGGATTGACGCCGGGACCGTCGCGAAGCTCGAAGGTCGGATAGTCGATGGTGTCGACCTCGACCTTCATCGGTCCTTGATACGTGACAGCACGGTTGTTGGTCACACCGTTCCTCTCCGTTGAGGGTTGAGCCGACAGAACACACCCGGCGGTTGCCGGTGGTGCGACGGCGGGGGGTGCCTGCTTCGTGATCTACACCCACCTTCGGTTCTACCCCTCCTTCGACCCAGACCCACGGACCGTGCATCCGGTCCATATTCGACTCCGGGACTATGTGACCTCAGCACATGACCCGCCCCGATCGCTCCGCGTAATGTCCGGAGCGACCCGACCGGGTTGCCCGGCGCCGCCTCGGACGGGCCCGCCGGAACGCCTCGACGAGGAGGACGCTTGATGAGTCGAACCCGAACCATCGGCCGATTGACGGCCGCCGCGAGCGCGGTGCTGCTGGCGGTGGTGGGATGCGGCAGCCCCGGCTCGTCAACCAGCACGTCCAGCGCGTCCAGCACATCCGGTTCATCGAGCAGCGGTGGTGCGGCCACCGGCGACCCGATCAAGGTCGGCATCGTGACGTCACTGTCGGGGCCGCTGCAGTCCTACGGCCAGATGTACCTCGACGCGTTCACGGCAGGTCTGGACTACGCGACCGAGGGCACCGGAGCGGTCAACGGCAGGCCCATCCAGGTGAAGACCGCGGACGACGCCGGCGATCCGGCGAAGGCCACCAGCGCCGCGACGACCTTCATCGGCGACGGCACCAAGATCATCGCCGGGTCCGCCTCGTCCGGCGTCGGGCTGCAGATGGCCCCGCTGGCCGCCGAGAACAAGGTGCTGTTCATCTCGGGACCCGCCGCGACCGACGGCCTCACCGGCATCAACAAGTACACCTTCCGGTCCGGCCGGCAGTCGTATCAGGACATCAAAACCGCCGCGTCGTTCCTCGGCGACATGCAGGGCAAATCGGTCATGGTCTTCGCTCAGGACAACGCCTTCGGTCAGGCCAACGTGGCCGCGGTGACCGCGGTGTTCGGCGCGGGCGGCGCCACCGTGACACCGCTGTTGGTTGCCGCCGGCGCCACCGACCTGGTCGGTTTCGCAAAGCAGGCCGCCGACGCGAAGGCCGATCTGTTGTTCGTGGCCTGGGCGGGCACCAACGCCACCCAGATGTGGGAAGCGCTGAACCAACAGGGCGCCTTCACCGAGTCCACGGTCGTGACCGGGCTGGACATCAAGCCCACCCACACCGTGTTCACATCGGTGGCCGATCGGCTGTCGCTGCTGGCCCACTACTTCGACGGCGCGACCGACAACCCCGTGGAGCAGGCGATGGTGACCGGTTTGAAGACCGCGGGCAAGACGCAGGACCTGTTCTCTCCGGACGGCTTCAACGCAGCCCTGATGGTCGTGCACGCAGCGGAGGCGGCACCGGACGACGTCGACGGAATGATCAGCGCACTCGAGGGGTGGAAGTTCGACGGCCCCAAGGGAGCGATGGAGATTCGGGCCGACGACCACGCGATGCTGCAGCCGATGTTCCAGGCGAAGCTGGTCGAGACCGGCGGCGCGTTGACACCGCAACTGGTGAAAGAGCTGGCCCCGGGCGACACCGCACCCCCGGTGAAGCCGTTCCAGTGAGCCCGGCGGGTCCGGCGGGCGTCGACCTCGCCAACGCCGGTGGTGGGACGGGTGCGAGCGCCGGCAGCGGCGCCGCACCCGCAGCGGTCGAGGTGCGTGCGCTGGGCTGGACCATCGGCGGCGCCGAGATTCTGGCGGACATCTCGCTGACCGTCTCGGCCGGCGAGTTCCTCGCGGTGATCGGCCCGAACGGGGCCGGCAAGTCCACATTGGTGAACATGATCTCCGGCGTCGCAAGGCCCAGCACCGGTCGGATCCTGTTCGGTGGCCGAGACGTCACCGGGCTGCCGGTACGGGCCAGGGCCAAGGCCGGGATGGGACGCACCTTCCAGACCTCGTCGTTGTTCAACGGCCTGACCTGTGCGCAGAACGTCGGATTCGCGCTGCAATCGAAACAACGGTCACCGCTCAGCCCGTTCCGCCGGGCCGAGTCGGCTGAGCTGCGCACCGACACCGCGGAGCTGTTGACCGCCGTCGGGCTCAGCCGACGTTCCGCGTCCACCACCGCGTCGCTCTCCCACGGCGACAAGCGGAAATTGGAACTGGCGGTGGCGATGGCCCGCCGGCCCGAGGTGCTGCTGCTCGACGAGCCGATGGCGGGTGTCTCCATGGAGGACGTCGACTCCCTGGTCGAGTTGATCCGCGCGCTGCATCGGCGGGGCATCACAATCGTCATGGTCGAACACCACATGCACGTGGTGCTCGGACTCGCCGATCGGATCGCGGTGCTCCACCACGGTCGTCTGCTCGCCGTCGGGTCCCCCGCCACGGTCACCGCGGACCCCGCGGTCCGGCAGGCCTATCTCGGCGATGCCCGATGAGCGCCCCACGAACACCCGAGAACCCCCGACACCGCCCGGTGAGGGGCCGGGTGACACTCCGATGACAGACATCCTCCGGCTCACCGATGTCCACCTGCGGATCGACGGATCACACATCCTGCAGGGCGTCGATTGCACGGTGACCGCAGGTGGGGTGACTGCGCTGCTGGGCCGCAACGGGGTCGGCAAGTCCACCACGCTCAAGGCTGTACTGGGCCTGTTGCCCTCGACCGGGGAGATCGCGTTCGACGGCGCACAGATCAACGGGGTGCTGACCCACCGGATCGTTCGATCCGGGATCGGCTACGTGCCCGAGGACCGCGAGGTGTTCAGCGGGCTGACCGTCGAGGAGAATCTGCGCCTGGCCGAGGTGCCGGGAACAGCGCCCGACTACGACATCGTCCGCGAGTTGTTCCCCGACCTGCTGGAACGCCGCCGCCAGCGCGCGGGCACCTTGTCCGGTGGTCAGCAGCAGATGCTGGCGCTGGCCAGGGTGCTGCTCGGACCGACCCGGTTGCTTCTGGTGGACGAACCGACGAAGGGGCTGGCACCGCGGCTGGTCGACGAGGTCGGCGACCTGCTCGCCCGGGTGGCGGAACGGACGACGGTGCTGTTGGTGGAACAGAACCTGCAACTGGTGCGCCGGATCGCCGACGCGGTGATCGTGCTCGACACGGGTCGGGTGGTGCACCGCTCGGCCGCCTCGTCGCTGCTGAACGACGACGCGCTGGTGAACGAGTTGCTCGGGGTTGCCACCTCGACCGGTGACCTCGCATGAGCTCGCTGATCCTGATCGTGGTGACCGGTGTCGGCCTCGGCGCGCTGTACTTCCTCGTCGCCTCCGGGCTGTCACTGATCTACGGCCTGATGCACGTGCTCAACTTCGCGCACGGTGCATTCCTCACCGCCGGGGCCTACGCGGCCTGGGTCGCCATGCGACACCTCGGGAGCCTCGGCGGCTGGGCGTTTCCGCTGGCCACGCTCATCGGAATGGCGACGGGTGCGGTCATCGGCACCGTCGTCGAGCTCCTACTGATCCGTCCGTTGTACCGCCGACACATCGAACAGGTGCTGGTCACCGTCGGGATCGGTCTGATGGGCGTCGCGCTGTTCACCGGAATCTGGGGGGCCGACCCGCGACCCTTCGCTCGACCCGCGTGGACCACCCAGACCACCGACATCGGTGGGGCGGCGATTCCGAACGACCGATTCCTGCTGATCGCGGCGGCGGCGGTGCTGTTGGTCGGCTTGCTCGCGCTGCTCAAGTTCACCCGGATCGGGCTGATCATCCGGGCCGGCGTGGAGAACCGGGCGATGGTGCAGGCGCTCGGCATCGACGTTCGGCGCACCTTCACCTTCGTCTTCGCGGTGGGCGGCGCGGCAGCCGCCCTGGGCGGCGTCCTCGGGTCGGTGTACCTGGGGTCCGTCTCGCCCGGTCAGGGCACCTCGCTCCTGATCTACGCGTTCATCGTGGTGGTCATCGGCGGGTTCGGCTCGATCGGCGGCACCGCACTCGCCGCGCTGATCGTCGGGTTGGTGCAGCAGTTGGCCAATTTCTACCTCTTCGCCGGTCTCGGCGACGTGTCCGTGGTCCTGCTACTCGCCGCGGTGTTGCTGTTCCGACCGGCCGGGCTGACCGGGAGGTCCGCATGACGACACCGTTGCACCGCATCGACCGGTCGGGCACCCGTCGCCGCCGATCCGGTCGGGTCGGCGCGGCGATCCCGGTGGTCGCTGCTGCCGTGGGCGCTGCTGATCGTTCTCGTCTTCCTGCCGTGGATGGGGTTCGACATCCCGGGCGTGCTGCCCGGCGCGGTGAACTCCCCCGGCTCGATGCAGGTGCTGGCGCTGTGCCTGACGACCGCGGGTATCGCGATCAGCTACGACGTGCTGTTCGGTCGCACCGGCCTGTTGTCCTTCGGTCACGCGCTGTTCGTCGGGGCCGGGGCCTACACCGCGGCGATTGCGCTGGGTCGCTGGCACACCGGACTGGGCGTCGCCGTCCTGCTGGTGGTGGTGGTCGGGGTGGTGCTTCCGCTGCTGGTCGGTGCGGTGGCACTGCGGGTGAAGGGCATCGCGTTCGCCATGGTCACACTGGCGATAGCGCAGGCCGTCGCCATCACGGTGGGCCGCAACCCGGGCGGGCTGACCGGCGGCGAAGAGGGCCTCGCGCTGAACCGATCCCGTTTGCCGGACTGGCTGACCGGTGTGGTCAACGCCCCGTACCGCTATTGGCTTGCCCTGCTGTTCTGCGTCCTGTGCGTGCTGCTGGTCGGCTGGCTCAGCGCCTCTCGCACCGGGCGGGCCTGGGCGGCGGTGCGGGAGAACGAGGATCGGGTGGAGGTTCTCGGGCTCTCCGGCTATCGAACGAAGCTCACGGCCATGCTCGTCGCCGGGTTCCTGGGCACGCTCGGCGGCTTCGTGCAGCTGATCGTGATCGGGGGGACCAATCCGCATCTGCTGTCGACCGAGCTGACGCTCTCGTTGCTGATCATGGTGGTGTTGGGCGGCGCCGGGAGTCGGTGGGGACCGGTCGTCGGTGGTGTGGTGTACGTCCTTCTGGACAACCGGCTGCAGCAGCTGTCGACGTCGCCGACGGTCGCGGACCTGCCCGCGGTGCTGCGGGTGCCGATGAGTCAGCCGGTGTTCGTGCTCGGCCTGGTCTTCGTCGTGGTGGTCTACTTCGCGCCCGGCGGGATCGTGGCGATCGGCGGGCGGTTGCGGAGTCTCCCGGGGCGGCGGCGTGGGCCGTCCGGCGGCGGTACCGATCAGGAATCGGCCGCGGAACCAGCGGTGGTCACCGAAGTCGAACCGAGCAAGCCGCGCAGTTGAAGTGCCAGGTGGACCTGTAGGGCGCGGTCGGGTGCGGTCCAGTCGTCGCCCAACAAGGCCGCCACCCTGCCCAGTCGTTGGGTGACGGTGTTGGGGTGCAGGTGCAGCGCGGTCGCCGTACGCCCGACGTGTCCCCCGGTGCCGAACCAGGACTCCAGGGTGGTCGCCAGCTCCGAGCCGCGCGTTGAGTCGTAGCGCAGGATCGGACCGAGCGTGTCGTCGACGAACCTGCGCGTCGCGTCGCCGCCGGACAGGAGTACGCCGACGAAACCCAGGTCGGCGGTGTCCGCGCCCTCACCGGTCCGACCCAGGGCGACCATCGCCGTGATGCAGTCCGCGGCTCGTCGATGGGCCGCGGCCAAGGCTGCGTTCAAGCCCGCAGCCGAGGAGCCGAAGGCCACACTCGCGACGCGCTCGCCCGCGACTGTGACCGGCACACCCAACGACTGGGTCAGCGCGCCGGCCGCATCGCGGGCCAGTGGTCCCGGCTCCGATCCGGGGAGCAGCAGCACCACCCGGCCGTTCACCCGGGCGGACAACCCGCCGGACCGGCCGGCGTAGTACGCGGCGGCCTGTTCGGCCGATGTGCGTTGCCGTTGTAGCGCGCAGACCAGCAGCACCAGGTCGCCGGTCAGCTCGGCGCCCAGATCGGCGGCCCGGGCGGTGATCTCATCCGGATCGCTGACCGAACCGGTCAGCAGGTCCTCCAGGAGTTCGCGGCGGCCGCGATTGGCGACCTCGGCGAGATGCCGGTTGAAGAGCAGCAGCAACGCGGTGACCACGGCGCCGCGCTCGAGCACCCGCAGGTCCGCCGCCCGCGGCGGATCCGCGCTCCGGGTGAGCACCAGCCGGCCCAGGATCTCGCTGCCCGCCGCCACCGGGACCGACGTCTGGTCGGCGTCGAGCGCACGATGCATCTCGGCCGGTGCCTGCAACTCCACCGGGCCGCCCAGCAGCTGCGCCAATTCCGCGGCGACTTCGGCGACACCGCCGCCGCGGAGCACCAGCTGAGCGAGCCTGTCGTGTGCGGTGACCGCCAGCTCGGTGTCCCGGGCCTGCTCGCGGAGTGCGGCGTGGGCCTGTTCCAGACCGATCAGCGCCGAACGGGTCTCCGCCAACAGTCGGGCGTTGTCCAGGGCGACCGCGGCGTGCGCGGCGAGCGAGGACAGCAACGCGACCTCGTCACGGCTGAACTCCCGCTGCCGACGGTCGGCCGCGAACAGCACACCGATCACCTGGGCGCCGCGTTTGAGCGGAACACCCAGGATGGAGACGAGACCCTCCGCGTGCACCGCCGAATCGATGGTCGTCGTGTGCGGGAAGCGATCGTCGTGGAAGTAGTCGGCGGCCGCGATGGGCACCCCCTGCAGCGCGACCAGACCCCCGAGCCCGGCCCCGAGCGGAAGTCGCACCCGCTGGAACTCGCCCGACACCGAGCCGTCGGTCACCCGCATATAGGTGTCGCCGCGCTGCTCGTCGTTCAGGCACAGGTACGCGATGTCTCGGCCCAGCAGGGCCCTGGCGCGCCGAACGATCGCCGCGAGTACCGCGTCGACGCTGGTCAGCGCCGCCAGATCCGACGCGGTCTGGAACAGCGCGGCCAGTTCCGCCTCCCGGCGGCGGTGCGACTCCAGCTGCTCCCGCACGCTCAGCGCCACCCGCTTGGCGTCCTCCAGCATGGCGATGTCGAGCAGCGGAAGGCCCGCGGTCCGTGCTTCGACGACGGGTCGTTCGAACTCCACTGCCGACGCGTCTCGTGCGAGCAGATCGAGGAGCAACGCGGCCCCCTGGGCCGCGGTCAGCGCCGGTCCGGTCAGCGGGCCCCCCAGCCGCCGTCGAGGACCAGATCGGAACCGGTGATGGAGGAGCTGGCCGGGCCGCAGAGGAACGCGGCGGCGGCGGCCACCTCCGCCGGATCTATCAGACGCTTCACCGGTGAGGAAGCCAGGATGACCTTGCTCAACACGTCCGCTTCGGACATCCCGTGGGCGGCGGCCTGGTCGGCGATCTGGGCTTCCACCAGCGGCGTCCGGACGTATCCGGGGTTGATGCAGTTGCTCGTGACGCCGTGGTCCGCGCCCTCGAGCGCGATCACCTTGCTCAGCCCCTCCAGACCGTGTTTGGCGGTCACGTAGGCGACTTTGTACGGGACTCGCTCGGCGTCCGTGGGCCGACGACACATTGATCACTCGCCCCCAGCCGCGCCGGTACATGCCGGGTAGCACCGCCCGGCTGAGTACGAACGGCGCGGTCAGCATGATGCGGACGATCTTCTCGAAGGTGTCGATGGGGAATGTCTCGAGGTGCTCGACGTGTTGGATGCCGGCGTTGTTGACCAGGATGTCGACCGAATCGGCGACCTCTGCGAACGCGTCGGGCAAACCCGCGATGTCGGACAGATCGATCACCGCGGTGACCACACCCACCTCGGCGGCCAGCGCGGCCAGCGCTGCGTGCGTCCCGGTCCACCGCGATCACCCGCGCGCCGTCGTCGTACAGCCGACACGCGACGGCCCGGCCGATTCCGCTGGCCGCGCCGGTCACCACCGCGGTCCGACCGGCCAACGGCCCATTTGAACGGGCCGAACGCCCCTTCGCCGGCCCTGATCGGGGATCGCCGCGCTCGACCTCGGACTCCATCGTCATGGTGGTGAGCATAGTGAGGCGCCCACACCTCCGGCTATGTGGCGATCAGCCACTCCCGCTGCGATCAGATGTGTAACCACGACATCGGCCGGCTGTCCAGCAGGCCAGGCCACCACGGCAGCAGCGGGTGCGGCGGCGTGTCAACCGGATTTCGGTGCGGCGCTGCCCGGTTCCAGTATGGCTCATCGGCGGTAGGCGAGGACGTCGAAGACCGCACGCCCCGAAGGCGACATTCGCCGACACGCGATCACCGCATTTCCCGCCGCCGGAAGTTCGACCTCGACCCGGTCCGCGAACGACGGCGACGCCTCGTTCGGTACTCGACCCGTCGACGGTGAAGTAGACGATCGTCGCCGCTGTGGTCGACGGGACGGTCGGGGTCTCTCGGCTGGGCATGGGTGCGGAATCGGGTCGGGATTCAGCGCCCGGGCCTGGTTCCAGGGTCAGGACCACGGTGATCGGGCCCGGTGGGAGCTCCCCGGGCGGGATGCTCGGGATCAACCGGGCTGTCGTGCGCCGGGTGCCGACCCCGGCCTGCCGGCCCGGCGGCGGATCGCGGTGCCAGGGCCAGCTACAGCCGGCCCCGCCGACCCGGCCTCGGGACGCGGGTCCGCCACCCAGGCACCGCTCACCGAGTACAGGGTGAACCGGGTGAAGTAGCCGAACTGAAGTGCGTGGCGGTAGTAGTCGACATACCCGACCCGGTCGGCGAGGAAGTGTTCCACGAGGGTGGCGGTGACGGCGTCGTCCCACTCCACCCGTTTCAGGAACGACCTGCCGACCTGCTCCGACGAATTGCCGTCGGATGTCACCGCCCGGAACGACACGGCCGACTGCGCGGTGAGTAGGACGGTGGCACCGACATTCCAGTGCGCGCCGTCCAACGAGTGGTAGAGCGTGGCGCTCGGTTCGTCGCAGGTGGCCACCACCAGCAGGCTCCCGCGGAACGGGTCCCGGTTGTCGGTGGTGATCAGACAGCGGATCTGGTCCACACCCACCCAGTAGCCGACCCGATTCTCGGGTCTGCGCAGGGTCGACGCACCCTCGGGGCCTGCCGCCACCTGCCAGTGGCCGCGGTCGACCAGCGTGACCACGACGTCGTCCGCCGATCCGGACGACGGATCGGAACTGACGACCTGCTGCACGTCGTCGAGGAGCCTGCCGTTGACGAAACGGGTGGTCACCCGCCGCGCGGAGATGACCATCGAGGCATCCGGGCCGAACGTCGCCGTCGGGGTGGGCGCCGCGGTGCTCGCCCGGACCTGCAGCGGCGACGGGTAGGAGCCGGGCGGTGGGTTGAGCACCGGTGTTGCCGCCGCTGCGACCGGCGGCGGGACGGAGTTGAGCAGCGGACGGAATTCGTCGAAGACGACCCGGTCCTCCTTGATCGCCTGGTGTCCGGGCAACCCCGCGCCGAGTTCGTAGCTGCGGTTCTGCGCCCCGTCGAGGCGGCCGGTGCCGGGGTGTTGAGCGTCCACGAAATCGCCGGCAGCGGTCGCACAGAAGTAGGTGACGCGGTGCGAGGACGGGCCCGGCGTGCGGGGATCGCCCGAGCCGTACGGTGTTTCGCCGCCGCCGCCGCGCGTCTCGTCGAGCAGTTCGGTCTGGAACCGCCCGCCGGTCCGCCACTCCCCCAGGGCGTCGGACCCCAGGCCGTGGAACGCCCCGGCCAGCGCGACGAAGGTGCCGAGGCGATTCCACTTTCGCGGTCTGGTCCAACTGATCGGCCAGGCTTGCCGGTCCAGGCCGCGGCACATCGCATAGGTGAGCGTGCAACCCAGCGAGTGCGCGATCACGTCGACCACCTCGACGTCGAGGTAGGCACAGACGGCGTCCACGAAGGTCCGCAGGTCGTCGACGTTGTCGGTGTGGGGGGTCAGCAGGTCGACGGTGCCCGGACCGAGGTAACTGGGAGCCCAGATCAGCTCGTCGGGGTATCCGGCGTCCAGCAGGAAGTGACGTTGCCCCAGTAAGTCCCAGGGTCGTATCTCGGCGGCGCCGGCGTTCCCGTGGACGAGCAGCACTGGTGCCGTCCCGGTGGCCGCGACGACAGCGCGGTGGCCGCCTCGGGTCTGGGCTGGATTCCCGCCGAACCCGCCGATCGGGAGTCCGACACCGGGACCGCCGCGGTCAGTGAGTGTCGGGAAGTCCGCCGGGTAGCTCATTCCGTTCAGTGTGCGGCATCGGACCTCCGCGGTTGACCCGTCGGCCAGACGAGACCGACCTCGTAGGCGAGGATCACCAACTGCACCCGGTCGGCGACCTGCAACTTGGAGAGCAGATGCCCGACATGGGTTTTCACGCTGCTCTCAGCAAGATGCAGCTCTGCTGCGATCTCGGTGTTGGCGCGTCCGCGGGCGATCAGGGTGAGCACTGCCACCTCCCGGGGGGTGAGCGAACTCAGCGGACTGGGCGAGTGTGGCGCGGTCGGCAGGCGATGTGCGTAGGCGTCGAGCAGGCGTCTGGTGACCGCGGGTGCCAGTAGGGCTTCGCCGGCGGCGACCACTCGGACCGCGTTGATGAGTTCGGCCGATGTCGCGTCCTTCAGGAGGAATCCGCTGGCTCCCGCGCGCAGCGCTTCGAGTACGTACTCGTCGAGATGGAATGTCGTCACCATGAGCACCCGCGGCCGCGGTCCCGAGCCCTTCGAACGCAGCAGACGGGTGGCGGCGATCCCGTCCATCCGCGGCATCCGGACGTCCATGATGACGGTGTCCGGGTGTAACCGGGCGGCGAGGGCGACCGCCGACTCGCCGTCGGCTGCTTCGCCCACCACCTCGATGTCCGGCTCACCGGCCAGGCACATCGCCAGACCCGACCGCATCAGCGGCTGATCGTCGGCGATCAACACGGAGATCGTCATCAGCGCGACCCGGATGAGACCGCGTCCGTGGTGCTTTCGGCCGGCTCCACCGGGAGCGACACGTGGATCGCGACCCCGCCGTCGGCACCGCGGTCAACGCTCAGACGACCCCCGAGCAGCTCGGCACGCTGGTGCATGCCCAACAGCCCGTGACCGGTCGTCGACTGCGGCGTGAAACCCACCCCGGTGTCCACGATCCGCAATTCGAGGCTGGTCGCCCGGTACTCGACGTCTACCGACGCGCCAGCCGGCCCGGCGTGTTTCAGCGTGTTGGTCAAGGCCTCCTGGGCGATGCGGTACGCGTTGAGTTCCACCCCCGGCGGCAGCTCCCGTCGACGTCCGTGCACCCGGATGGTGACCGGCAGGCCTGCCGCCTCGATCTGTTCACGCAGGGCGGGAAGTCCGCTGAGATTCGGCTGCGGTGCCAGCTCGGCGGCCGGTGCCCCCGGTTCGAGCACCCCCAGTAGTCGACGCATCTCGGTGAGCGCGCCCCGTCCGGCGGTTTCGATCGAACCGAGCGCACCGCGGGCGAGCTCGGGATTGCGGTCGAAGACCTGTTGGGCGCCGGCGGCCTGCGCGGTGATGACACTGATGTGGTGCGAGACGATGTCGTGGAGTTCGTGCGCGATGCGGGACTTCTCACTGCGGATCGCACGTTCCTGTGCGGTCGAGTGCTCACGATCGAGTCGCTGCTGCTGGGCGAGCAACACCGACGACCTGGCCCGGCTCAACTGCACGCCGTATCCGAGGAGGCACGCGCCGATCAACAGCATCAGATTGTCCAGGACCCGGTCGTCGAAATCCTCCTTCTCCCAGCCGAGCTCCGCCGCCGCCGCGAAGATGACCGACAGTGCGACGACACCGGCGGTGGCCGCCGCCACCAAGGCCGTGGTCTCCTCCGCCACTGCGATGAGGGCGATCACGGGTGCGAGTGGACGGGCGGGTGGAAATCCGAGCGCCAGATAACTGCAATGCGCGACGACCGCGATGCCGAGGATCGTCAACGGTGCGCGGTGCCGCCACAGCAGACACAGCGTCCCGAGCAGCACCAGCAGCACGGTGAAGATATCGGGAACGGCTTCGAACTGCGCCCCGACCTGTTCGATGCGCAGCAACGGGACCGCCACGAAGCAATTCGCCACAGACAGCAGGGCGATGACCGCGATCAGCATTCGGTCGAGCATCGGTCGAGGAATGGCCGGCCGCGAAATAGTCGGGAGTGCAGGCGTTACGTGAGAAGTATTCAATCTCGGAGAAATCATGAGTTTCGACATCGGACAGTCCCCACCGTAGGCGGAGCCACGACGCTCGCCGTTGAGGCCGCGTCACCATAGTGCCGGGTCATTCCTAACACATCGAGTAACCGAAAGGCAGAGGGAGGGGGCGAACTACTACCGTCTGTGACCGCCCGCCGCCGAATGGGTATTTGCACGCGTTTTCAACGGGCATCCGGCGGTGTCGATTCCGCCCGTCCCACGTCGAGGCACCGGCTAGGTACCGGCCGCCCGTCTCAGGATGCCGGCCGCGTCCGGCCGTAGACCGTCGGACTGATTCGATAGCCGCGGTGATCCTGGCGGAGCACCTCGGTCCGGATCGCGGCGAGCGCTCGGGTCCCGAGGAAGGAGCGAGAGGTGAGCTGCAAGTCCTCCGGCGTGTCCCCACCGATCGCCTGCACCCGGATGAGGCCCACACTCGGGGCGTAGTACTTACGCTGGAAACCACCGCGAGGCTCCAATGGCGCCCACTCGTCGGTCACCAGCACGTTGCCGAAACAACCCACCGGAACACACACCCGCTGACCGGTTCTGATCACCCGACCGCAGTCGCGGAAGTCGACGGCGGGCGCCACCCCCTGCAGATACGCGGGGGTTCCGACCCGGGGATGCGCCTGCATGCCGACACCCGCCTGCGCGCCGGCGAGTGCGGCGATCCAGGTGCTGGGCGCCCCTTCCAGCCGCCCGTCCGCGTACTCCTCGGGGTACTCGCCGACGTTCCACACCCGACCCGGTCGATCCTGGGCCATGAACGCCAACTCCGACTCCTGCAATCGGCCGTTGTCGTAGTCGCGTTCGAAAACCACCCGGGTGCGAATGCCCGCCATCACCTTGGTCACGGTGCTGACGGTGGCGACGATCTCGTGGCGGTGTGTCTCGCCGTCGGACACCACCGTTCCGCTGAGCCGATAATTCAACCCGACCGGCATCGGCAGCCACCTGTTGTCGATCCGCTGTTGGGAGGCGAACAGCCTCGGGTTGAATCGCGCCGACGGTCCGCAGTCCGCCGTGGCGTCCGCCGCCCGCGTCGACGGGCCCGCCGCCGCCGCCGCGGGAAGGACGGGCACTCCCGCCGCCAAGGCACCGCAGACTATTGCGGCCAGCAGCGCGATGCAGCGACGAGTTCGCAGCGCGGAAATCATGTCAGGAAGTCCTTTCCAGGGTGCCGGGAGTGCCCGGCCCGAACACTTCGGTGGAACCGCGCCGGAATGGCCGGCGGCGGCGGGAGACCGTGGCCGGTCCGCCGAACCGCAGATACAGCGACGGGACGACGAAGAGATTGAGCAATGTCGAGGTGACCAGGCCGCCGAGAATCACGACGGCCAGCGGGAATTCGATCTCGTGACCCGGCCGGTCGCCCAGCACTACCAATGGCACCACCGCCAGTCCGGTGGCCAGCGATGTCATCAGGATCGGTGACAGGCGCTCGCGGGCACCCCGGAGCACCAGCGCCGCACCGAAAGGCTCACCCTCCTCGGTGGCCAGGTGTTGACAGTGATTGATCAGCAGGATGCCGTTGCGCGCCGCTATGCCGAACACCGTGAAGAAACCGACCAATGAGCCCAGCGCGATGTTGCCGCCGGCGAGGAAGGCGGCCAGCAGTCCACCGACCAACGCGATCGGCAGCGTGAGAAAGATGAGGGTGGCCAGCCGCCAGCTGCCGAATGAGACCTGCAGGAGCAGCAGGATCGCCAAACCCGCGAGGAAGGCCACCCGCAGCAGGTGCGCCGAGGCCTGCTCCCGTTCGCTGTACTCGCCCAGCAGTTCGGCGTGGTAGCCCCGTTCGAAGTCGACGGTGGCCAACGCGGCGCGCACATCCGCCACCACCGAGCCCAGGTCGCGGGCGTCCACACCGGCGGCGACGTCTATTCGGCGGGAGCCGTTCTCGCGTTCGATCACGTTGGCGACCGGTTGGATGGACACCTCGGCGACGTCGCGCAGCCGCACCACCCGGCCGGTCGGGGCGTCGATCGGCAGGGCGCCGATCGCGGCCACGTCGGCTCGTGTGGCGGGCGTACTCCACACCACGACGTCGTAGGCCTTGCCGTTCCGGAAGATGTCCCCGACCTCCTCACCGGCCACCAGGGTGGAAGCAGCGCGCCGTACGTCACCGGGTTTCAGCCCGTACTGGGCGGCCTTGGCCAGGTCGACTTCGACGTTGATCTGCGGTTCGTCCACCTGTAGGTCGACGTGGTTGTCGGCGATCCCCTCGATGTCGGCGATCCGCTGTTGGATCTCTTTCGCCTTCTCCCGGATCGTCTGCAGGTCGGGCCCGTAGACCCGGATGACGATCGGCTCTTTGGCCCCGGTGAGCACCTCCTCGATCCGCTCGTTCAGGTACGTCTGGACGTCGCGGTAGAGGCCGGGGTACTGCTGGACGACGTCTTCGATGGCGGCCACGGTGTCTTCGTAGTCGGCGTCGGGGTCGATACTCACCCAGTTCTCGCCGAAGTTCACCCCCGCCACTTCTTCGCCCAGGAAGGCCTGGCCGATGTGCGACCCGAAGGTGCGCACGCCCGGGATGGCCCGCAGGTCCGCGCTGACCCGCTCCACCGTCCGCACCTCCTCGGCGATCGAGGTGCCCGGCGCGGTCAGCCAGTGCATCAGGAAGTCACGTTCTTTGAACGTCGGGAACAGTGACTGGCCGAGTTGCGGGATGACGGCGAACCCGGCGAGCACCAGTACCAGGCCACCCGCGTAGGCGCCCGCGGGCCGGTGCAGGATGCGGGACAGCAGCGCCGTGTAGCCCCGCTGCAGTCGACCGACCAGTGGCGACACCCGCCGCTCGACGGGCGTGTTGCGTAGCAGCAGGAAGGTCAGCGCCGGTGTGACGGTGAGGGCGACCACCATCGAGGCGAAAATGGCCACTGTGTAGGCCACCGCCAGCGGCCGGAAGAACGAACCGGTGAGCCCCGGCAGTAGGAAGACGGGCACCGCCGCGGCGACGATGATCAGGGTGGCGTAGACGATCGGCCCGCGAACCTCCAGCGACGCGTCCACGATGATTCGCGCGGTGGACCGACCGTCGCCCGCCAGTCGGTGCTGGCGCAACCGCCGGAGGATGTTCTCCAGGTCGATGATCGCGTCGTCGACGACGGCGCCCAGCGCGATGACCAGGCCGGCGAGGGTCATCGTGTTCACGGTGGCGCCCTGCCAGTACAGCACCAGCAACGTCGCCATCAGTGCCAGCGGAATGGTGACGAGGCTGATCAGCGCCACGCGCCACTCGAACAGGAACGCGATCACGATGATCAGCACCAACAGGAACCCGAGCAGCAGCGCCTGTTGCAGGTTGGAGATCGAGGCGGTGATGAAGTTCGCCTGGCGGAAGATGGACGTTTCGAACGTCACGTCGGGCAGGCCGGGCTGCAGCGCGGCGATCACCTCGTCGACCCCGCGGGTGACCTCCAGTGCGTTGCCCCACGGCAGCTTCTCCACCACCAGCAGGAGACCCTGACCGTCGTTGACCACCGCGTCACCGGCGAGCGGTTGATGCTCCTCCTTGACGATCGCGACGTCGCCCAGTGCAACCGGCACCCCGTCCCGGTTCTCGACCGTGATCCGAGCGAGGTCGGCGGGTGTCACGATCGGCAGCACGTGCTGCAGTCCCACCCGTTGCGACGCGGTGTCGATCCAGCCGCCGGTGCCGATCACCGAGCCCGAGGAGAACCGGAGCAGCCCCGAGTCGACCGAATCCGCGGTGGCCTCCATGACGCTGTCCAGCGTGACGTTGTGCGCGGCCAGCAGATCGGGTTCGACCTGCACGGTCATCATCTGCAGCCGTTCCCCCCAGATCGCCACGTTGGCCACACCGGGGACGCGGAGCAGACGGGCTCGGACCGTCCAGTACGCAGACATCGACATCGACATCAGCGAGTCGTTCCTCGAACTCATCCCGATCTTCATCACCCGGCTGGTCGCCGAGAGGGGCGGCAACATGACCGGGGGTGCCGCCCACGTCGGCAGGTTGGTGGCCACGGTGGCCAGTCGTTCCTGGACCAACTGCCGGGCCCGCAACAAGTCGGTGCCGGGCTCGAAGATCAACTGAACGTCCGACAGTTGCGGTACCGATTTGGAACGCAGATCGGCGAGTCCCTCGATCCCGTTCAGTGCCTGCTCCAGCGGGACGGTCACCAGCGCCTCGACATCGCCGGTCGACAGCCCCGTGCACATGGTCTGGATCTCGACCCGGGGCGGTGCGAACTCCGGGAACACGTCCACCGGCATCCGGGACAACTCGAACGACCCGACGGCCATCATCGCCGCGGCGAGGGCGACCACGATGAACCGGAAGTTCAGGCTGGTTTCGAGCACCCATCGCATCGCACTGCGCCTGCGGTGCGGCACACCGACATCGGCGGACGGCGCTGGTGGAGTCGGGCCGGATTGAGTCGGGCCGGGTGGAGTCGGGCCGGGTGGAGTCGGGCCGGGTGGAGTCGGGCCGGGCCGGATCGGGGCGGGTGCCATCACTATTCGCCTGGAACTCCGTATTCGGCGCCCAGCAGCTCCGCGCCGCCGATCGTGACGACCGGGGTGCCCGCGGACGGACCGGAGTGGAACAACGCGTCCTCACCGACGATGCCCTGGATGATCAGTTCGACCGGCACATAGGTCAACGGCTCCGGGTTGGTATACGTCCAGGTGTGGCCGTTCTCGTCGTAGAGCACCGCACTGAGCGGGATCTGTTGCTGCGCGCCGTCCGAGCTCGCGACGATGGTCGCGGTCTCGATACCGACCCGCTTCGCGGCCTCCTCCGTCAAGATGACGCGACTGCGTGCACTGCCGGGCATCGGTTCCACCCGGGCGGGCTCCTCGGCGACGGCAGGAATGTCCACTGCGGCGCATGCCGACACCAAACCGCCTGTCGAGCAGGCGATCACGAGCGCGGACAGCAGACTTCCGACTCGGATGTAGCGGTGACTGCCCATGCCGGCTGCCCTCCACAGGGGTTGATCGGTGCGGGTCATGACGGGTCGACCGGTGCGACGCGCAGGTACAGGCCCGGCAGTACCAGCAGGGCACAGATCAGGGCGGTGACCGCGCCACCCGACACCACAACGGCCATCGGCAGGATGAGCTCGGTGCCGGCGCCCATGCCGACCATGAGCAGCGCCGCGAGCAGACAGATCAACGCGACCACGGGTATCAGCAGGGCGCCGAAGGCATCGCGGGTCGCCGCGACGATTGCCACCTCCCGACCCGGCTCGTCCACGGTGGCTGCCGGCGCGCCGTCTCGGTCGGCCACCTGGAGCCGCTGCAGCACTGTGACGACCGATCGGACGGCCAACGCCAGCACCGCCAGCAAGCCGGCGAACGTGGAGATCCAACCACCCCCGACCAGGGCCGCGGCGAGCACACCACCGCTCGCGGCGACTGGGACCAGCAGCAGCGCCAGACCGGCGAGTCGCCAGCTGCCGAATGCGGCCTGGAGCAGCAGCAGGACGCCGATCACCAGCGCCGCGAAGAGTCCGGCCAGCCGCCAATCACCGGCAACCTGCTGCAGCGGCGCTGCGAGCACTTCGGCGTGGAACTCGGCCGGCATCGACAGCTTGCCGACATCCTCCGCCGCCTGCTGAGTGACAGCGCTGAGGTCGCCGCTGACCGACGCCGTGACGTCCAGACTGCGGGAGATGTTGTCGTGGGCGATGGCGGCGGGGCTGGCCCCGACAGTCACGGTGGCGACGTCTCGCAGTCGGACGGAGCCGCCGGTCGAAAGTTCGATGGCGAGATCACCGATCGTGGTGGGTGACGACCTGACCTCGGGGGTCCCCCAGACGACGACGTCGAAGATCTTCTGCTGCTCGTACAGGCTCCCCACCGGCAGGCCGGCGTAATAGGTCGCCGTCGCCCGCCGAACATCGCCGGGCGTGACACCGTACTTCTGCGCCGCGATCAGGTCGACTCGGACCTGGACGGTGGGTTCCCGAACCATCGACTGCACCGACGTGGCTTGGACGCCTTCGACCCCGGCGAGGACACTGCGGACCCGCTCCGCAGTCGCGGACAGTTCATCCAGATCGTGCCCGTACACCCGGACCACGAGTGGGTCGTGGGTGTCGGCCGAGCCGGTCTGCCGTACCTGATCGCTGGTGTAGGTGTCGAGTTCAGCGCGAATACCGGGGTAGCCCGCGACCACCTGTTGGATGTCGAGCAGGGTGCCGGCGTAGTCCACCCCTTCGTTCATCGTCACCCAGAGTTCGCCGGAGTTGACGTTGCTCGATTGGTCGGCCATCAGCGCCCTACCCAGGTGGGACCCCACCTGCTGAACGCCGGCCAGCGCCCGCAGCTGCGCCCCGGCCGCGGCGGTGATCCGGCTCATCTCGGTGAGCGAGGTGCCGGGCGCGGCCGCCCAGTGCACCAACACATTTCGATCCTGCAGGGTCGGCAGCGCGTCGTCATGGGTACGCAGCAGCGGTACCAGCGCGACCAACGCGACGGTCAGCACCGCGAGGGTGCCGAAGACGCGGCCGCCGTGGAGCGATCCTCGGGTCAGCCGGTTGAACCCGGCGTCGACAGTGGACCGCAGCGGGTTGCGGCGCACCACGGGTGCCTTGACCGCCGTAGGGGACAGCGGCGCCGACGAAACCGGTGCCGTTGAAACCGGTGCCGTTGAAACCGGTGCCGTTGAAACGGTTGCCGACGAAACCGGTTCCGACGAGAGCAGCAGAGTCAGGGCCGGACTCACCATGAGCGCCACCACCGTCGAGATCCCCACCGCCAGCAGATAGCTGCCGACGAGGGGTCGGATCAGCGCGCCGGTCACTCCGGTCAAGGCCAGCGCGGGAAGCGGCACGATCACCACGATCAGCGTCGCGTAGACCAATCCGCGGCGACGCTGCACCAGCGTGTGCAGCACCACGTCGAGTCGGGCCGCCCACCGATCAGGGTTCCCACCCTCGGCGTCGGCCGCGATGTTCACGCGCTCGTGTACCCGTCGCCGCAACTGTTCGGCGTTGTGCACCGCGTCGTCGATCAAGATCGGCAGTGCCGCCACCAGCCCGGTGAGCACGATCAGGTTCAAGGTGGCGCCCAGCAGATGCAGCACCCAAACGGTCACCGCGATCGAGAGCACCAGCGCCGTGACGGCGATCAGCGCGGATCGCCAGGAGAACAGCAACAGCAGCAGGGCTGCTGCGAACAACAGCAGACCGATCAGCGCCCATCTGCCCAGGTTGTTGATCGCAGTGTCGAGGTAGGCGGCGGGGCGGAACACTTCGGTGTCCACCGAGACGCCGGTCAATCCGGGGCTCATCTCGGCCATGGCCTCGGCCACTGCGTTCGAGACTGCCAGGACGTCCGCATCGGGGAACTTCTGAACCACCAGCATCAAACCCGGCGAACCGTCGAGCACCGCGTCGCCGATGAGGGGCTGGTGGTCCTCCACCACGTCGGCCACCTGGCCCAGCAGCAACCGACGACCGCCGGTGTCCTGCACACTGACCGCGGCTAGATCGGTGGCGGTGGTGATCGGCAGTACGTGCTGGATGGCGAACCGTTGGTTGGCGGTGTCGATGAAGCCGCCGGTGCCCGGTGTGGACGCCTCGACGAAGGTCAGCGGCGACACCCAGAGCGCGTTGCCGGTGGTGTCGATGACCTGGCTGAGCGTCACGCCGTACTGCGCCAACCGCGCCGGGTCGACCTGGACCTGCAGTTGGCGATCGCGCTGTCCCCAGACGGCTACGTTCGCCACCCCGGGGACCCCCATCAGCCGGGGTTTGATCTTCCAGCGCGCCAGAATGGAGAGGTCGAGCAGCGAGAGATCCCGGGCGCCCAGTCCGATCATCATGACGCGGCTGGTCGCCGACAGCGGCTGAATCATCACCGGCGGTGTGCCCACCTGAGGCAACGCATGAGCCTGCAGGAGGTGCTCCTGGACCATCTGGCGTGCCTTGATGAGCTCGGTGCCGGGCTCGAACACCATGTCGATGGTGGACAGTCCGGGGACCGACTCCGATGTGATGGTGTCCAGCCACGGCACGCCGTTCAACAGGTCCTGTTCCAGCGGAACGGTGATCAGTTGCTCGACTTCGGCCGCCGACAGGCCCAGGGCCTCGGCCTGGACCTCGACCCGGGGTGGCGTGAATTCCGGCAGCGCGTCGACTGCCGCATCCGGAAGCTGCAGCACGGCCAGGCCCAGCAAAGTGGCCGCGGTCGCCACAGCCAAGACCCGAAACCGAAGACTCGCGCCGATGATTCCTTGGATCACGCCACCCATGACCGCCCCGTGACCACTGACAGTTCAGGCCGCTGACTGCGGTCGCGATCAGGTTAGGTCGCGCCTCGTCCGAGGCGCGTCGGTCCGCAGTAGCGAGTCAGTGCGCCCGCAGTCCAGGCCGAGCCGGTACCCGGGGTGGTCTGACACCGATACCGCGGTACCGGTGAAGGTAACAGGGTGAACAGCGTGAGCGGGTGCACAGGGTGAGCAGGGTTCACTCCGGCGAGAATCCGGTCGCCCTGGTCGGTCGAACCGTGATCACCGCCCGCTGTTCGTCGACCATGGCGGCGAAGAATTCCGCCGGATTGTCGTGCGGGCCGGAAATGGCCTCGTAGATTTCGAGCAGCTCCCGGCCGGCCGCATCGGCGGCTGTTTCGGTGACGGCGCCCACCGACGCGGTGCCCTGGACGGCCACGTACTGCCAGAAACTCTCCCCCAGGACGTGCAGCATGACGCGCGGATCACGCTGCACGTTGCGCGTCTTGGCGCGGCCCGCGGTCACCGAGATCCGCGCTGTCGCGCCGTCGAAGTGAAACGCCACATTCGACGACTGCGGCGAGCCGTCGTGGCGCAGTGTCACCAGGACAGCCTGGTGTCGACGGCTCAGCCAGGACTGCAGCGCGGGACTCAGCGCGGAGTCGGACGCTGTTTCGGCTGTGAATTCCGCGGATTCTGCGGATTCTGCGGATTCTGCGGATTCTGCGGATTCTGCGTCTGCGGATGCTGGGGTTGACGTCATCCCTCCAGTGTGACCCGAGAATGCGGCTCAGAGTTGGAAGGCCCCCCGCATGGAGGCAGCGGATGCGGCGGCCCCGAGGTAGCCCACCCGGAGCATCTCCTCGGTGGTACGCAACAGCGAATAGTGGGTGAACGCGGCGTAGGAAACGGTGCCGGGACGCACCGACGGGGCCATCACCAGGGTGGTGATGCGGTTTCCGGAACCCACCTTCGTCCTCGTCGAAGGTCAGGAACACGGCGGTATTTCCCGCCCGGTATTGCGGGGAGTCGAAGATGCGGGTCAGGTACTTCTTCAGCCAGGCGTCACCGGTGGCAACCGAGCAGTCGTGCATGTCGTGACAGAGGTTGGGAACGACATAAGTGAAGGCCGCGCTCAGATCGGGCGTGCTGCGGAGGAGCACATTCGTCTGCGCACACGACTGTCGCTCCGCGGTGAAGTAAACCTGCGGGTTGTGCTTGACGGCATATTGTCCGGAATTGGTCAGTGCGCAGTTCCGTGGCATCGACTCGGCCAGGGTTCGTGAGCTGACCTGTCCGAAGATCGACCGACCCGGCAGCGGGTGGGCGGCCGGGGCCTTGTCGTCGGTCACGCCGTAGGTTCTGCCGGACGTCATCGCGATGTAGTTGGGCAACGACGGATGGGTGACGGCCGTGTACCGCGCGGCACGCGCACACGATTTCGCCATTGAATTGATGTACGGCGCGGCCGGCGATCCAACGATCGACGAGTCGGAGTGATTCTCCATCACTATCCACACCACGTGCTCCCACCGCGGAACCGCCGCCGCCCGGCAGGGCGTGGTCGCTGCCGAGGCGGCGAGTCTCGGGCCTTCCGCGACCGCTGCCACCAAGGTCGACCCGACCAGCGCCAGCACCAGCCCGATGCCGGCCCGCCGCCGGCACATGCTGCGCGGCGGCCTCACCCGCCGAGACTGGCTACCGGCACCTTCGATCCGTGGGAGTTCCAGTCTTCGCTTCCTCGCGTCCATTTCTCCACATTCATCCCCATGGGTGAATCAGGGATGTACGGCGCGGGACGACGCAATGAATCTTCGAAACGTCACCAAAACTGTCAATTCAGACGGGGTGACAGGTGATACCCAGGGCCGGCTGGGTGAGGATCAGCTGTCGCGCCACGAGTGGCGGGGTTCGAATCGGAGAATCCGGCGCGCCTTGTCGATGCTCAGCAGGGTTTCGTTGCCGACCAGTTCCTTGCGAACTGGGGTCTGCGGGAATCCGGTCGCCGCGAGTTCGGCGCTGCTGGTGTGCATCACCGTGTCGGCATTGGCGATGACGAACACCTCCATACCGGTCAGCTCCGCCTCGAGCGCGAGTCGGACGGCGAGCGCGCCGTCGCGGGCGTCGATGTAGCCCCACGCATTCCACTGGCGTTTCGTCGGATCGTCTTGGAAGTCGGCGAAAGCCGGGTAGTCCTCGGGGTTCATCACATTGGAGAAGCGCAGCCCGACCATGGTCAGCCCCGGGTCCCACCGGCAGAACTGGCCCGCCATCTCCTCCTCCAGCGTCTTCGCCAGGGAGTAGGCGGAGTTCGGCCGCGGGTGATACTCCTCGTCCACCGGCAGGTAGGGCGGCGGATCCTCGGCCGTCATCGGCAGCCCCAGCACGGTCTCGCTGGAGGCCCACACCACCCGCCGGATACCGAGTGCGCGGGCTGCGCTGAACACGTTGTAGGTCGACGTGATGTTGTTGGTGAAGGTGACCGCGTTGGTGGTCAGACCGGGCGCGGGTATGGCCGCCAGGTGTACGACGGCGTCGATCGACTCGTATGCGTCGTCGACCGAGTGCAAGGCGGCGAAGACTTGACCGAAATCGCTCAGCTCGACCCGGATGAACTTCGCATCTTGGCCGGGTGTGCCGACGCGGTCGAGATTGACCACCCGGTAGCCGCTCTCAGCCAAATGGGACACCACGGCGCGGCCCAGCTTGCCGCTGCCACCGGTGACGGCGATGCGCATCATCGGGCGGTCCCCGGGTTCAGCCGGCGCATCGGGCGGGTGACCGGGCGCCGCGGAGTTGCCGTTGGGAGCGCGACTGCGCCCGGGTGTGTCTCGTCAGGTGTCATACCGGGAGTCTCCCCCACCCCCGCGGGGCGGAAACAAGTTGGTGATCGCCTTGCCGGACCGGTCGTGGAAGCGAGTCGTGTTGTCACGGACCAGGCCGTGGCGCGTCCAGCCGTTCTCGACTGCCGCGGAACCTGAGCTGCGGGTCGTTCACGCGGCCAGCAGATTACGACGCACCGCCGTCTGGATCAGTCACGGCGTCACCCTGAACGCCCGCCGCGGACAGCGCTGGGCCCACGGCACCCCGTGCGCCGCAGTACCGAGCTTGGGGAGCGGGAGTTCACAAACACGGCTGGGCGCGAGTCTGGTGGCGTTCCCGAGCAGACAGAGGTGCGGTTCAGTCGGGCGAGACGTCGAACCGGTCGACCATGTCCGGCCCGGACCGCAGCGCCCGCCACAGCTCGTCCATCAGATCAAGTGGAGCCGGCGGGGTTCGAAGCCCGCGTCGGCGAAGAAGTGGTGGTGGTTCACCCGCGGCCATCTGGATCACACGATGGTGCGGGCCCGTTCAGCGGCTCCGCCCGGTCCGCCTCGACCTTCCGCCGGGCCCGGACCTCGTCGGACACCTCCGCGGTCATCGTCCGAAGCAACTTCCACCCGTGCCGCAGGCCCTCGGGTCAGCTGACCGCCTGCAGTCGACTCTCGTCGGACAGAGTCCGTACACACCCGGAGGGCAGGTCCAACCGATATCCGGGGATCGGCGCACCGGGGTGGTGACCGGCAACCGGGACCATGACGCACTGACCGGCAGATTCCGGTATCGGGTCACGCCCGCAGTACGGGATGACATTCTCGGTGAAATAGCGCACGTGGCGCTCGGCACAGCGCGAGGTTGAATGTCGCGGCATGAAGAAGGACTCCCCGGAGGGCATCCGCAGGACGAATGACGCCTCCGGCCATTCGCGGTGTACGCGATCAATCAGGCTGTCGATCCGCTGGTGGCGCTGCGAGCCCGGGTCGGCGCGGCGAGCGCGGACCCCGGCCAAGAATGATCGTGTGTGGCGACGGTGGCGTTGTTCCCGCTCGTCGGGTCGTTCGTCGTGGTTGTTCGACATGGCGCAATCGTGCACGACGATTCAGCCGGATTGGGTCGCCATCAGGTTGACGCCGAGGGACGACCGGGTGAACACCTCACCTCGGTCGCGATGTGACGTTGGGCGCCCATGGTGACGACCAAGTCGCTCGCGCACTGACCCGCGCGCACTAACCGGAGCGCACGGTTCAGTGCGCACCATCAGACCGGGTCGGCAGCGGCGGCCACCTTGGCCCGCACGTCGTCCATGTCGAGCTCACGCACACCCGAGATGACTTGCTCCAACGCTGACGCGGGCAGCGCCCCCGGCTGCGAGAAGACCAGAATGCCGTCGCGGAACGCCATCAAAGTCGGGATGGAGCGGATGTTGGCCGCCCCTGCCAGCCCCTGCTCGGCTTCGGTGTCGACCTTGCCGAAGACGATGTCGGGGTGCTTGGCGGACGCTGCGTCGTACACCGGTGCGAAGGCACGACAGGGCCCGCACCAGGCGGCCCAGAAGTCCACGAACACGATGCCGCCGCTCAGGACGGTCTGCTCGAAGGACTTCTCCGTCAGGGTGACCGTGGAGCCGGCGGTGGTCGCGGTGGTCGTGGTTTGAGTGGTCGTGGGGTGAGTGGTCGTGGTGTGAGTCTGAGTCATCAATGAGTTCCTCTCGAGGTGTCGCACTGACATCCGGCGGGGTGTTCGGGTGGTTTCCGGAGCTCGTGTGCTCGTGTGCAGGGTCGTGTTCAGGCCGGCATTGAATGTCGTACCCAGCTACTGAGAACCGCTGCCGCACCCCGGATATTCCACGCCACCGCGCTCGGGTCTGGTGGCGATGGCACACGGCGGACGGAACCCGGCGATGGCAGACTGCCCGGATGGCACACGAGCAGATCGGACACACAGGTCTGCAGGCGGTCGAGTACACCCATCCGGACGCGCTGCGACTGACCGCAGAAGTGCAGGAAGAGTACGTGCGGCGCTACGGCAGTCCCGACGACGCCCCGATCGGACGCGACCAGTTCGCGGCCCCACTCGGCAGGTTCGTGCTGATGTACGACGACGGGGAACCGGTGGCGATGGGTGGGTGGCGGATGATGGCCGCTGAGGGTGCGTCGCGCCTGGTCGGTGGCCCCGCTGCCGAACTGAAGCGGATGTACGTGGTCCCGCACCGCCGTGGTCGCGGTCATGCCAGAGCAGTCTTGGCGGACCTGGAACTGTCCGCCGCGGCGGCCGGCGCGGAGTGGCTTGTCTTGGAGACGGGCCTGATGCAACCGGAAGCGATCACTTTGTATCAGCACAGCGGCTACCTGCCGATACCGGCATTCGGTCACTACGCGACCAGCGTCAACTCGGTTCATCTGGGCAAGCGGATCCGGCCCTGAGTCGAAATCCGTGAGCGCTGTGTGATCGACGTTCGCATCACAACGGCAGTTGGTCCGATGGACGGGTCGTCCCGGCGCGAAGTCGATACCATGCGAAGGCTCGAACCAGCGGGCTCGGTGACGCGGTGCTGTAGTTGAGCCCGTGCTCTAGTTGAGGCCGCGCTGTATTCGAGATGGGGACCGACGTGACGGGAACCCAGGCTGACTCCGACGGTGACGCAGCCGTGCCGAGCGACGCGACCGGCTCCGATGGAGCCGTGTCGTTCGGAACCTTTCGGTACGACCAGCTGCAGAATCGCATGACCTGGTCGGACGAACTCTTTCCGATCTTCGGGTTGAAACCGGGTGAGGTGATGCCGTCCGCCGGGTTGGTGGTGAGTCACATCCATCACGACGACCGGGCGCGTTGGAACGAAGCGATCCAGGACGTGCTGGCCACGGGTGCCCCGGTCGCGGTGTGGCACCGGATTGTCGACGCCCGTCGACGGGTGCGTTCGGTGCTCACCGTGGCGTCGCCCACGGCTGCGACGGTGGTCGACGGCACCATCACCGACCTGACCCAGACACTCCGTCGCGAAACGGGCCTCGAGGCGAGCCGGGCGGTCCTGGAGTCCGCCGCCAGTCGAGATCTGATCGAGCAGGCCAAGGGCATGCTGATGGTCATCTTCGACCTGAGCGATGCGCAGGCGTTCGAGCTGCTGCGCTGGCATTCCTCGAATGCGAACGTGAAACTCCGCCACGTCGCAGCCGCCCTGGTGGATCGCCTGGTCGACCCGGAACTGGCTGGTCTGCAGCCGCGCCAGCGGCTGACGAGAATTCTGGCCGACCTCCGCCCGCCGACGGCAGCCCCTGTGCGTCCGGAACTGGTGCAGCAACCACCGGTGCCCGAGCGACCGCTGACCCAGCCGATCCGGCGCATTCCGACCGCGGACTTACCGCGGACGTTGACCCGCGCGATCGGCGCGGCCGCGCAGAGCATCACCATCGTGGACTGGCAGGCTCCCGACCAGCCGCTGGTGTATGTCAACGAGGCATTCGCCGCACTCACCGGCTACCCGGCCGAGCAGATTCTCGGCCGGAACTGTCGATTTTTGCAGGGCCCGGAGACTGACCCCGCGGCGGTGGAGCTGATGCGCCAGGCGCTGACACACGGCAGGGAGATCCGCACTGTGGTGCGGAACTACCGCCGGGACGGAAGCGCCTTCTGGAATGAGGTGCACCTGTCGGCGGTCCGCGACCAAGCCGGGCGGATCACTCACTACGTCGGATACCAGAGCGACGTTTCGGAACGGGTGGAACGGGAACAACAGTTGCGGCACATCGTGACAAGTCGCCGCAACGACCTGCCGGGCTGAACCCCGACCCGCAGGACCCACCGAAGGAGCACGGGTGTCCGAGACAGAGTCGGGCGAGCAGTCCACCGCGCAGCAGGCACCGCAGGGTTCCGACGAACAGACCAACCCGCGGCAGAACGTCACGTTCCCCGCCAACGGCGGTACCGCGCACGGCTACCTCGCCACGCCCGACGGCGGCACGGGACCGGGTCTGATCGTGATTCAAGAGTGGTGGGGTCTGGACGACAGCCTCGCCGAGATGGTCGACCGGTTCGCCGGAGCCGGCTTCGTCGCCCTCGCACCGGACCTCTTCGGTGGCCGGGTCGCGCACGAGAGTTCAACCGCTGCGGAGCTTTTCCGCCAGCTCCCGGTGGATCAGGCAGCGCGGGATCTCAGTGGCGCGGTGGATTTCCTACTCGGCCACGACGCGGTCACCTCCAGCACCATCGGGGCCGTCGGCTTCTGCATGGGTGGCAGCTTCGTCCTGCTGCTGGCCGCTCAGGAGGGTGACCGGATCGGTGCGGCTGTGCCGTTCTACGGCGTCGGGCCGGCCATCCCCGATCACTACCGCACCTTGACCGCGCCGATCCAAGGTCACTACGGCGAAACGGACGAGATGTACCCGCTGCAGAACGCGATGGCGCTGGAGAAGCAGATCAAGGCCGAGAGTTCCGCTTCCGTGGACTTCCACTACTACCCCGCCGGTCACGCGTTCATGAATCCGACCGACCGGATGGGCACCTTCGACCAGCATCTCGCCGACATCGCGTGGCGACGGACGGTGGAATTCCTGCACGAGCAGCTCGGCTGACCGTGGCCGATTCCGGCACACACCACCTCGCTGCGACCTCGATGGTGATGTACGAGGACGAGCACAATGAGCCGGGTGAGGGGCTTCGTGTTGCTGCCTGGGGCCGGCGGGCACCCGCGCCTCTGGCGTCGGCTCACACCGCTCCTCCACGCCGCGGGTCACCTCGTCACGGCGGTCGCGCTGCCGAACCAGCCGGGTGCGACGCTCGCGGATCAGGTGGATGTGTCAACGGCCGCAGTTGATCGACTGGTCGCAGCCGGGGCCACCGAGGTCGTCGTGGTCGCGCAATCGATGGCGGGCTTCCTCGCGCCGCCGCTCGGCTTCCACCCGTCCGTCGGCCGGCTGGTTCTGCTGAACGCCATGATCCCCCGCCCGGCGGAGACGGCGGGCGAGTGGTGGGATGCAACCGGTCAGCCCGCTGCCCGCCGGGCCGCCGACTGTGCCGCGGGCCGAGATCCCGACGACGTTTTCGATCCGGCGGTCTACTTCCTCGCTGACGCGACACCCGAGGTTCGCGATGAACTCATGACCGGCCCTGCGGATGAACCGCCCGCGGAATCCCTGTTCTCCAGTCGGCTCAGCTGGCCTGAATGGCCGGCGGTCGATACGACGGTCCTCGTCGGCAGTGACGACTGCTTCTTCCCGCCGGAGTTCCAACGGCGTGTGTCGCTGGATCGATTGGGGATGGAACCCGTGTTCGTTCCCGGCGGTCATCTGGCGGCACTGACTCGCGCCCCCGAGGTGGCGGTGGCGTTGCAGGACTGTGCGTGGCGGTGACGTCGTAGGCTCCGTCGCCTGACATAGCGCCTCTCGGCGGCTGGTGGCAGGCAGCGACGATAGAATGTCACGCGGGCATTTCCATACGTCCGAGAGTGGCAGACGAATCTTTCGTATTGTTGAGCCATCCTCACCGCCGAATCGCCACTCGACCATGACTGTCGGTGGCACCTTCTATCATGGAGGGTATGAGCGGGCCCGGTTTCTACACACTCGACGAGGCGATGCGCCTGGCCGAGAATGCAATGGAAGCCGTCGGCAGTTTGATTTGCGGGGAACGCTGGAAGTTGAACGGCGACGAATTGTTGGAACTGTCTCTCGGTGTGGAGAAGTTGGGTCGCAAAACGTGGGCGGCGCAGGTGCAGTTGACCGACGAACTCGATCAGCAGGGTGTCGCGACCGCCCGGTCGGTGTCCTCCACCGCGGCGCTACTCCGGGAGACGTTGCGAATCTCCCCCGGTGAGGCGTCGGCGCGGGTGAACGCCGCCCGGGCGACCCAGCCTCAGGACCTGCCGTCCGGTGGGGAGCGACCCGCCCGGCGGCCGATCCTGGGCGCAGCGATCGACGACGGGGACATGTCGGCGGATCACGTCCGCACCATCGTGTCGACCCTGCGCCGACTCCCGGACGCACTACCCGCCGAGGTAGTGGCGGAGGCGGAGCGGGTGTTGGTGGACAACGCGCTGATCCAGGACCCGGAGCAGCTCAAGAAACTCGCCCGGCACCTGGAGTGCGTGTTGGACCCGGACGGGACCCCACCCGACGACACCGCCGCCCGATCCAAGATGGAACTGACAATCGGATCTCGCAGCACCGCCACCGGTCTGACCGGGATCCACGGATATCTGAACGACCTGGGTGTGGCCGCTTTGCGGGCGGTGATCGACCCGCTCGCCGCACCGAAACCGGCGGTCGACGGTTCGAAGGACCCCCGCCCGGCGGCGACCCGCCGTGCCCACGCCCTCGTCGAGGTCCTGGAGTACGTGCTCCGCACCGGCGGGAACACGGACAACCCACTCCCGGAGACCGCCGGGGGCAGGCCGCACATCACCGTCACCCTGGACTGGGACATCCTCAAGCAACAGGCCCGCGGCGCGGTCCTGGACGACGGGCACCGGCTCTCCCCGGCGGACACCCGCCGCCTGCTGTGCGACGCCGGCGTCATCCCGGCCGTGTTGGGCGGCGCCGGTGAGGTCCTCGACGTCGGCCGAAGCTCTCGCACGTTCAGCACCGCGATCCGGCGGGCGATCACCGTTCGGGACCGGGGCTGTTCATTCCCCGGCTGTACAAGACCACCGAATTGGTGTGATGCGCATCATGTGAAATGGTGGTCGCGGGACCTCGGGGAGACCAGTAATCAGAATGGCACCCTACTGTGCGCATTTCATCACACGGAGATCCACCGGGGTGACTGGCGAATACAACCCGGCGCCGACGGGGTACCCGAATTCGTGCCGCCGAAATGGTTAAATTCTGCCCAGAGACCCAGACGCAACACTGTGCACCACATCCACCCGCCCGGAATCACGGATGAATAGACTGCGCCAAGACACCGGGATATAGACCCGCCTCGCCCCGCGATTGCGAGAAGTCATCGCCCGCTGGAACCCGTGCTCAAGGAGAAACGTCGGATGCCCGGACGCTTTGGATGGCCGACCGTGTCATGTGACGCCCCACTGCCTACACTCACGATTTGTGGAGAGGCTGACGTCGTGGGCTTCGTCGCCGGGCGTCCGCCGGTCAATGCAGTCCAACCGCAGCCGCGACACCGGCCCGGAGCTGGCCGTCCGCCGGGCGGCCCATGCCCTGGGTCTGCGATACCGGGTGGCCCAACGGCCGGTGGCGGCACTGCGTCGCACCGCAGACCTGGTGTTTCCGCGGGTGCGACTGGCGGTCTTCATCGACGGATGCTTCTGGCACGGCTGCCCGGAACACCACACCGTGGCCGCCACTAATGCGACATTCTGGGCGACCAAGGTGCAACAGAACGCGGCGCGCGACATCGACACCAATAAGCGACTGGCGGCCGCCGGCTGGACGGTACTTCGGTTCTGGGAACACGAGGCCCCCGAGGCCGTGGCGCTCGACATCTACCGGGTGGTGCACCCGGAGCGCGCCACGGTCACGGCAGCGGGATCGAAGCCGCTGACATCTGGTGATGCCGGGTCAATCGCTGAAAGCCCTCCGCCAGGCTGATCGCGGGCACCCAGCCCAGGGCAGCCCGAGTCGCACGTTGATCAAACCAGTGAGCCGTGCTCAGTTGTTCGGCGAGGAACCTGGTCAGCGGTGGCTGATCGCGTCGACCGAGCACCTGCCAGACCTTCTCGACGATGGCACCGGCGGCGATCGCGACGGGTGCGGGCACCGAGCGGCGCGGCTCTGGCACACCCGCAGACGCGCAGACCGATCGCAGAATCTCCGCCACCGGCCGCGGTTCGCCGTTGGACACCACGAAAGCTCGCCCATGCATCTCGCCGCAGGCGTCGACGGCGCAGATCAGCGCGTCCACGGCGTTGTCGACATAGGTGGTGTCGATCAGCGCCGCCCCGGAACCGATCAGCAGCAGCCGACCGACCCGCGCCCGCTCGACGATGGGGGCTATCAACTGGGTGTCGCCGGGTCCCCAGACCAGATGGGGCCGCACAGCGAGGACGGCCAGGTCCGCGTCGTCGGCCGCCAACGCCGCCAGCTCTGCGAGCGCTTTGGACCGGGCGTAGTTCCCGCGGGCCGCAGCCGGATCGGCCACTCCGGCGGGGGCTCCGATCAACGGCTCCCCCGCGTGTGCGACCGACGGCGACGACACGTGCACGAGCCGCCCCACGCCCGCTGACCGACACGCAGCGATCACCGCACGGGTGCCGGCCACATTCACCCGCCGGTACTCCGACCACGGCCCGACCACGTCGACCTTGGCGGCAAGGTGCAGCACCACGTCCTGACCCCGGACCGCCCGAGCGACCGCCGCAGCGTCTGCGATGTCAGCCGACACCTCGCGACAGGGCAGTCCCGAGGGTCGCCGCTGCAGCACGGTCACCTCGTCGCCCCGGCGGATCAAC
This sequence comes from uncultured Actinomycetota bacterium, assembly GCA_963825975.1. Lineage (GTDB taxonomy): Bacteria > Actinomycetota > Actinomycetes > Mycobacteriales > Nakamurellaceae > Nakamurella. The sequence goes on along the minus strand of CAWGUZ010000020.1, from coordinate 102,046 downwards.
CGCTCGGCGGTGCGGCGACCGAGCAGACCGCCCGCGCCGGTGACGAGAACCCTCACCGCCCCGCGAGCACCTTGTCCGCCCAGGCTGCCACCGCGATCCGGTCGATCTTGGAGTTGTGCCGGATGTCCACCGGGAGCTCCCGGCGAACCAGTACGGCGGCCACTTCCAGCCCGGTCGACCCGGCTGCGGCGGCGCGGCGCACGTCGTCGGCGACCTCGGCGGGCGCCAACGGACCGTCCGGCCCAGACAGTACGACCACTAATTGCTGGGCTCCGGCCGGGCCGACGCCGACCGCCGCCACCAGGCCGCGGTGATACGCGCGGTGTCTGGTCAGCGCCCGTAGCACCCGCTGCTCGATCCCGACCGGCGCAATCGGACCCGTCGCGGCGCGTACGACGTGGGCCAGTCGGCCCTGGATCCACCAGCGTCCGGCGGCGTCGACCATCCCGACATCGCCCGTTCGGTGCCAGCCGGGGTGGTCCGCAGCGGCGTGATCCACACTCCACAGCGAGTCGTAGGAGTCGCGGATGTGCGGTCCGCGAACCCAGAGTTCGCCGGTCACAGCGCACTGATCGGTCAGTGCGCGGCCGGGTTCCCCGCGCGCGTCCAGCGGCGCCAGCTTGATGGAGATGCCCTCGACCGGGTATCCGACGCAGACACCGTCACCGGGGCCGGCTTCCAGGATCTGGTCCAGCGACACGTCGGTCACCGGCAAGGCCTCCGTCATCCCGTACGGGGTGTGGATGTCCGCCGCGGGGAAGAGCACCCGAAGCCGCTCCAAGAGCTCGGTGGGTACCGGTGCGCCCGCGGAGATCAGCAACCGGACCCCGCCCATCGCCCGCCGCTGCGCCGTGGTGGTCAGCGCCGCGGTCACCAGCACGTTGTTCAGCGCTGCCGGCGAGGCGAAGACGACCGTCCCGCCGATGCGCGCGGTGGCGTCTCCCAACAGCGCCGCGGTCAGGGTGGCGGGCTTCGTGACATCACAGTCGGGCACCGCGGAGGGTATTCCCAGCGCCGGCCCGTACAGGGCGAACGGCGCGAAGGCGGCGACGATCCGATCGTCGGCGGTGAGCCGGTAGGTGCGCCGGATCAGCTCCAGCTGCGCCGCCACCTGATGTTGCAGGTAGCGGACACCCTTGGCGGGACCGGTCGCCCCGGAGGTGAAGAGCACCGCGGCCTCAGCCCCGGGAGCGGGCTCCGGCAGCGGTCCACCGTCGGCGCCGAGGTCGTTCAGCTCGGTGACCGTGTGGTCCAGGTGCACCAGCGCCCGGACCGGGGCGGCCACGTCGTGTACAGCGATTCGGGTGCCGGGCAGGCGCATCGGCCCGGCGGCGAGTAAACCGGCGGCACCGGCGATCACATGGGCCACATGCGCACTGCGAAGAGCCCGCCCCATGGCGGGAATACCCAAGCCCTTGTCGGCGATCACGATCACCGCGCCAGCTCGCCACACCGCGTACACCGCGGCCGTCAGATCGATCGACGGCTCGACCAGCAGCGCCACCCGATCACCGGGTCGAACCCCGGCCGCGGCCAGTCCGGCGGCGAGTCGAGCGACCCGTCGATGCAGGTCCGCCCAGCTGATCGAGTTGCCGTCCGGCTCGATGACGGCCACTGCCGGGTCTGCGGACCGGGCGTCGAAGGCGGCCAGCGCCGGCCGCTCAGCGGAGGTCCCGGCGGGCTCGCCCGGCTGGACAGACGAAGTCGGCTGGACCGCAGAGGGATGCTGATCAGAAAGTGCCGGATCGGTGGTGTGGGCCGCGTTCCGGCTGCCCACCCACTCGACGACCGCCTCGGCGTACTGCGGAGCGTCCTCCGGCAGGAGGTGCCCGGCCCGCTCGTACCGTTGCACGCTCGCCTGCGGTAACCGCTGCTGCAGATCGCTCAAGTGGGCTTCGCCGAAGACCGGATCGCGAGGTCCCCAGAGGAGCAGAGTCGGCACCTGAAGGTCGCGGACGCGGTCGGCGATGTCGTCGATCGCGGCGCGGCTGGGGTGATCGGCGGCGAACGGGACGTCCGAGACGAACTGGGCCACGGCGGCCCGTCGGCGGGAGCTGCGATACGGCGCTGCGAACGCAGCACGCACCTCGGGCGGCAGGCGGGGTCGGCTCAGGGCGGTGGCGGTCCGGACGAACAACGGGGTCCAGCGGCAGACGAGATCCGTGAGCCGATCTCGGCTGGCCAACCGGATCAACAGCGGACCCGGCACGGACTCCGGCTGATGCACCGCGGTGTTCATCAGCACGACCCCGCGGAGCTGCCTGGTGTGCTGCAGCGCCCACCCGAGACCGATCATGCCGCCCCAGTCGTGGCCGACCAGCACCACCGGCCCGCGTATGTCCAACTGCTCCGTCAGCCGCCCTAGGTCGTCGACTCGTCGACTGAGGGTGCGGGCTTCGCCGGGGCGGTCCGAGTAGCCCATGCCGAGCTGGTCCGGTGCCACCACGCGCCACCCGTCCGGTGCGGCTGCGACCAGCCGCCGCCAGAGATAGCTCCAGGTCGGATTGCCGTGCACGCACAGCAGGGTGACCAGCGGATTCGTCCGATCCGGCGCGGTCGCCCAACTGTCCAGCACGTGAAAGGTGCGCGGCTCGCCGGCGCCGGCCGAGCCCACCGGCTCGGGCACGGTGACCAGCCGCGACCAGGCCGGATCCAGGTCTGGCAGGTCGGGCGGCGGTAGCGTCGCCGCTCCTTGCGCATTCACGCGGCGCACTCACGGGCGCACCCACGGCGCCCGACGGCGGGGTCCGGGTCACCAGTCGATTTCGGAGATGGAGCGTTCAGCCCGGAACCGATACCCATCAGCAGCACCCGGTCCCCGGCGCTCAGGTCGTCCGCGATGGACGCCAGGGTGAACGGTATGGCGGCCGGGCCCAGATTGCCCCGGGTCGGGAAGGTGAGCGGGATCCGGTCCAGATCCAGGTCCAGCACCTTGGACAACGCGCGGGTGTGCACGTTGCTCACCTGGTGAATCACGTAGCGGTCGACGTCGGTGTCCCAGCCGAACTCGGCTGCCGATTCCGCCCACATTCCAGGGTCAGCTCCAGACCGGCGTTCATCAGGCCGGTGCTGTCGGTGCGCATGTCGTCCATGTCGCCGATGCAGAGCTGGTGGTGCTCACTGGCCGACCGGGTGGCGCCGCCCAGGTATCGGATGGCCCTCGGGGTGGGCGTCCGACCGGCCGAGCACCATCGCGGCCGCACCCGACCCGAGCGTCAGCGACGCGAAATTGTCGAACACCTGCTTGGCGTTGCCGGCCCCGCATTCAGCCGGGCGATGGTGGCCTCGTGCAGCTCCTCGGCGTCCTCACCGTTGACGATCAGCGCGTACTCGATCTGACCGCTGTCGATCATCGCCGACGGCCAGCTGCATACCGTTCACGAAACCGAGGCAGGCGTTGGTGACGTCGAAGTTGTGGCACGAGCTGGGCAGGCCCAGCTGATGATGGACCGCGATCGCCGTTGACGGCTCCAGGTGCGCCCGGCTCACCGACGTGTTGATCATCAGACCGATCTGGCCGGGCTGTACGCCGGCCTCGGCCATCGCCTTCGCACCCGCCATCGCGGCGCCATCGGCGAACGCTGGTGCCCTTGTTCCACCAGCGACGCTCGTCGATCCCGGCCAGACGCTGCATCATCCCGGGCCGCAGACCCACCCGGTGGTAGACCTCGGCCAGCCGGTCGTCGAGGTCGTTCGGAGCTGATCACCCGCGGGGCGTCGATCGCGCAGACCGCGAGAACCGACGTGTTGCGGAACCGGTGAATGGCGTTCCCGGCCATACGACCCTTCCTGCGGGCGCGCACGGCCCGCCGTGGCGGCGTTCACGCGGGGTGCCCAGACTGTCCCGTTGTCGACGCTCGTAGGCTCGGCATTGACTTCCCCGGCTTACGATCGCTACTCGCTCATGCCGATGGTTCAACAGGTTGACCGGATGGTGTCGGCGTACTGATTGACCGGTTCCACGGTATGGATCCACGTCGGATGTCCTCGGCGGGTCGCCAGTGACCAGCAGTTCCGACCTGCGCTCAGACCCGGTGCGGTCAGGCTGCGCCTCGCCGCGGAGCCGCTTCCTGTTCCGAGCAGCGCCTCGAGGTCCGTCAGCCGATCCAGTCCGCGGACCGCCTGCGCCATCCGGGGGTTGCGGGCGAATCGCTCCCGGTGGCGGTGCAGAAACGCCCAGTAACCGGCGGTGAACGGGCATGCGTCGGCACCGACCCGCACCTTCGGGGTCGAACCGGCAGCCGCCGCAGTAATCGGTCATCCGGTTGATGTACGCGCCACCGGCGGCGTAGGGCTTGGTCGCCATCAGCCCGCCGTCGGCATGCTGGCGACATCCCGACGACGTTGGGCACCATCACCCAGTCGTAGCCGTCGACGAAGGAGCGGTGGAACCAGTCGGTCACCTCGGCCGGCCGCCAACCGCGCTGCATCGCGTAGTTGCCCAGGATCATCAGTCGGGGGATGTGGTGGACCCAGCCGTTGTCGCGCAGGTCGCCAAGGACGGTGGACAGACACTTCGCCTGTCCGCGTCGGCGTCCAAGTCGGCGAACCAGGTCGGGAATTCGGTCTGCGCGTCGAGCGCGTTGCGCTCGCGGTAGTCGTCGTCCTGCTGCCAGTACAGGTGCCAGACGTAGTCGCGCCAGCCGATGATCTGCCGGACGAAGCCCTCCACCGAGGCGAGCCGGGCCCGCCCCGCCCGGTAGGCCGCCTCCGCCGCGTGCACGACCTCGATCGGATCCAGTAAGCCCAGGTTCAGCGGGGCGGACAGCAGTGAGTGCGACATCCACGGTCGTCCGCCAGCACGGCGTCCTCGTACGGCCCGAACGTGTCCAAGCGGTGGTCGATGAATGTGGTCCAGGGCCGCGCAGCGCCTCGGTGTGGGTGGCGGCGAAGCGACGCGGACCGTCGGCACCGACGAATGAGACGTCCCCGCCGCCTCCCAGCGGTCCAGATCGGCCCGAACGCCCTCGTCGATCTCGTCCTCGGTCGGCCACCACGGCTGCGGCACCCCGAGCGCCCGGCCTCGGCGCGGGCTCCCGGTTGTCGGCGTCGAAGTTCCACCGCCCACCGGCGGGCTCCGCACCGTCCATCAGGATGTCGAGCCGGCTCCGGGCGTCCCGGTAGAAGTCCTCCTGCAACAGCCGACGGGACCCCGGCGGTCCACCCAGTCGGCGAATTCGGCCAGCGGACGAGGCGAACCCGCGCGCCGGTAGCACCGTCAACGCCGGGTAGCTCCGGGACCAGCGGCAGCGCGGCCCGGCTCGTCGGATGGCAGACGGTCAATTGCGGCCCCGTGACGATTCCGTGCGTCCGGTACCGGTCGGCTCGACGTAGTCGCACCGGTCGCCGAGTTCGGCCGCCCGGTGGCGCATCGCCGACAACACCAGGTGCGCCTTCTGCCGGTGGAACCGGCGGCGGCGGAACACGCTCCGGGATTCCACCAGCAACACCCGCTGCTCGTCGCCGTCCAGGAAATGCGGCCCGAGCTGGTCGCCGAACAGCACCACCGAGTCGTTCGCCGCCCCCGCTGCGACGCCGGCCGTCGGGCCGGCGCCGCCGGTGGCGCTCAGCGCCGCGCCCGCAGGTAGTCGGCGACCACCTCGGCGCCGAGGCCGTCGAGGTCGGGGGCCACCACTCGGCCCGAGCAGCGTCTGGCCAGGTCGTCCATGAACATTGCCAACCGGGGGTCGTCGCCGAGTACGAAGAAGGTGATGGCCGCCTTGCGAGCGATGAGCCGGTCGAGCTCGTGGATCGTGGCCCCGAGCGTTTCCGGTTGGGTCGGGTAGTGGAACACGAATCTGCCGTCAGACTCCAGATGGGCTGTCGGCTCGCCGTCGGTCACGACCAGCACCACCGGTACCGCGTCGGGATGTCGATGCAGGTGTTCACCGGCCAGCAGCAGCGCATGGTGCAGGTTGGTGCCCTGCACGTAAGCGCCCTCCATCCCGATCAGCGCACCGAGTTCGACTCGATCGGCGCGGCGGCCGAAGGTGATCAGTTGCAGCGCATCCGTGCGGAATCTCGTCGCGATCAGCTGGTGCAGCGCCAGCGCGGTCCGCTTCATCGGCACCCATCGACCGTCCTGCACCATCGACCACGACGTGTCGACGCAGAGCGCCACCGCGGCTCGGGTGCGGCGTTCGGTGTCGACGACCTCCACGTCGGCCACGTCCAGCGGGCGGTCGTCCCCGCCGGCGCGCCGAAGCTGGGCGTTGAGCAGTGTGCGCGACACATTCCACGATTCGGTGTCGCCGAACGCCCACGGTCGGCTGGCGCCGGTGGGTTCGCCGACCGCACCCGACCGGCGGGTCGCCCGCTCTCCACGGCGGGTGCCGATCTTGTCGACGACATCCTTCAACACCGACTCACCGAGCCGGCGCAGCGCCTTGGGTGACAGCCGCAGCGACCCGTCGGGCGCCCGTTCGAAGACACCCTGCTCGCGCAGTTCTCGTTCCAGCGCCGCCAGTGCCCGCACGTCGGCGGCCGCCTGCTCGCCGAGGGCCGCGGCGAGCTCGTCGAGATCGATGTCGTCCAGCCGCGCCCCCGGATACGCCTGTCCCAGCTGGTCACCGAGCTGCTCGAGCTGGGCGAGCTCCTCCATCGCGCGGGTGGCCTGCCCCAGGCCCAGCGGATTGTCGCCGCGAAACTGGTCCGAGCCGGCCCAGTCCGCACCGGGGCGCAGATGCTGCAGCCGACCGTCCAGTTCCCCCAGGGCCCGGGCCAACCGGGCATCGCCGAAGGCCTGTCGGGACAGTTCCGCCAGCTCGGCGCGTTGCTCGGCGGACAGCGAGTTCAGCATTCGTTGCGCCGCCGCCGACCGGGCGGCCAGCGCGTCGATCAGCTCGTCCACCGTCTGCGGGTTCTCCGGGAAGAACTCGCCGTGCTTCGCCATGAACTCGGCGAATTCCGCGCTCGTGTCGGCACCGGCCGCGTGGTCGGCGAGCAGCGCGTTCAGGTCGTCGAGCATCTGCTGAACGCGTTCGACGTCCTGCGGGCCGGCATTCTCCAGGGCGGCCTTCATGCCGTCGAAACGCTGATCGAGCAATTCCCGGCCGAGCAGGTCCTGGATCTCCCGGTAGGCCTGCCGCGCCGCCGAAGACTGCCAGTCGTAGTCGGCGAGCGCGCGCACCGCCCGCCCGGTGTTGTCCGGCAGGGTGTCGAGGTCCAGCTCGTGAAAGCGGGCCTCGTCGGTGTCCTGGCGGGCCAGTGCCTGCCGCTCGGCGGTCAGCGCCCGCTCGAGCAGCTCCCGTACCTGCTGCAGGGTGCCGTCGACACGGTTCTCCGTGCGCAGTCGACGCCGCCGTTCCCACAGTTGCCGCGACAACTCGTCGAGCCCCCGTCGGTCCCGCATGCCCTGCCGGAGGAGCTCGCGCAGGGCCTGCTGCGGAGAACTCCCCTCCATCACGTCACGGCCGATCTTGTCCAGGGCCGGTCGTAGATCGACGGGTGGCGCCAGCGGGTCGGGGCCGTCCAGATACGGACCGTAGGAGTACCCCCGAGGCCGGCGTTGCCGGGGCCCGCTGTCAGCCATAGCTCACAGTCGACCCGTCGTCGCTCGGTTCCTTGGTCAGCTTGCGTGTCAGGAACAACAATTCCAGCGCCAGCTCGGCGGCCGACGCCATCGGGCCGGGGTTCTCGGTACCCGCCGCGCCCAACCGCTGCGCCACCGCGGTGAGGACGTCGACTCGGGGCAGCGCCCCCACCAGCTCCGCGGCGGTCACCCGGTCGCCGGTGGTCAGCGGGGTCCTGGTGATCGCCTCGGCCAACGGACCGAGGTCCAGACCGCGCAGTTTCGCGCGGGCGGTGTCCGCAGTCGCCCGCCGCAGCAGATGTTCCAGGACCTCGTCTTCACGACCCTCCTGCCCGGTGACGAATTCGAGCTTTCCGCGCAGCACCGGCAGCGCCGACTCCAGGTCGACCGGCCGGGCCGTGGGTAGCAGCTCACCGGTGATGGCCCCCCGCCGCAGGGCCGCGGCCGCAACAGTCTCCGCCGCCGCGACGGCGAACCGGGCGGAGACTCCCGATCCCTGGTCGACCGCGGTCGACTCGCGCAGCAGTCGCGTCAAGCGGGCGATGATCTCCACCAGGTGTTCGGGCACCTCCGCGGAGAGTTCGGCCTCCTGCCTGATCACCGCCACCTCGTCGATCAGCTCCAACGGGTAGTGGGTGCGAATCTCGGCCCCGAACCGATCTTTCAGCGGGGTGATGATCCGGCCTCGGTTGGTGTAGTCCTCCGGGTTCGCCGAGGCGACGAGCAGCACGTCCAACGGCAGCCGCAGGGTGTACCCGCGCACCTGGATGTCCCGCTCCTCCATCACATTGAGCAGGGCGACCTGGATGCGCTCGGCCAAGTCGGGAAGCTCGTTGACGGCCATGATCCCGCGGTGTGCCCGCGGCACCAGTCCGAAGTGGATGGTCTCGGGATCGCCGAGCGATCGACCCGCGGCGACCTTGACCGGATCGACGTCGCCGATCAGGTCGGCGACGGCAGTGTCCGGGGTGGCCAGCTTCTCGGTGTAACGCTCGCTGCGGTGCCGCCACCTGATCGGCAGGTCGTCGCCCCTTTCGACGGCCAGCCGCTGGGCTCCGACGGTGATCGGGTCGAAGGGGTGCTCGCCGATCTCGGAGTCGGCGATCACCGGCGACCACTCGTCGAGGAGCACCGTCAGGGTGCGCAGCAACCGGGTCTTGCCCTGTCCTCGTTCACCGAGCAACACGATGTCGTGACCGGCCAGCAGGGCCCGTTCCAGCTGCGGGAGCACGGTGCTGTCGAAACCGACGATCCCGATCCACGGATCACGGCCGGCGCGCAGAGCGGCGAGCAGATTCTCGCGGATCTCGGTTTTGACGTCGCGGAGTTCATGACCGGCTGCGCGCAGCTCACCGACCGTGCTCGGCAAGGTTGCCGGAGGGGTGTTTCGCATGCTCGCCAACGGTACGCCCGGGTTGTGTCGGTGCTCGATGCGAACATGTGTTCGTGTCGATCGAACCGATGGCCGCTGGTGCCACACCGTCCCGTGAGCCGCCGCTCGCGCGGCAGGCGACCATCCTGCACGCCGATCTGGATGCGTTCTACGCCTCCGTCGAGCAGCGCGACCACCCGCGGTTGCGGGGTCGGCCGGTGATCGTGGGTGGCGGTGTCGTGTTGGCGGCCAGCTACGAGGCGAAGGCGTTCGGTATCCGGACTGCGATGAGTGGATCTCAGGCCCGGCGGCTCTGCCCCGGTGTGCTGGTTGCCGCTCCCCGTTTCGAGGCGTACTCGGCAGCGAGCAAGGATGTGTTCGCCATCTTCCGGGACACCACCCCATTGGTGGAGGGGATCTCGATCGACGAGGCGTTCCTGGACGTCGGAGGGCTGCGGCGGTTGGCGGGTCCGCCGTTGGACATCGCAATGCGGCTGCGTCGTCGGGTCGCCGCGGAGGTCGGCCTGAACATCACGGTCGGGGTGGCCCGCACGAAGTTCCTGGCGAAGGTCGCCAGCGGGGTGGCAAAACCGGACGGCCTGCTGCTGGTCTGCCCCGACGCCGAGCTGGAGTTCTTGCATCCGCTTCCGGTGCAGCGGCTGTGGGGGGTCGGCGCGGTGACCGCGGCGAAACTGCAAGCGCTCGGGTTGTTCACGGTGGGCCAGGTCGCAGCGGCCGGCGAGAGTGTTCTGGAGTCGATCCTGGGCGGCGGCGCGGGTCGACATCTGTACCGCCTTGCCCTGAACCGCGATCCACGCCCGGTCGTGGTCGGCCGGCGGCGCGGTTCGATCGGCTCGCAGCGGGCGCTGGGGCGGTCGGTCAAGTCGCCGGGCGAGATCGACCTGATCGCGGTCGCGGTCGTCGATCGGGTGACCAGGCGGATGCGGGCGGCCGACCGCGCGGGCCGCACCGTGATGATCCGGCTTCGCTTCGACGATTACACCCGGGTCACCCGGTCCCGCACACTGCCCGAATCCACCCAACAGACCGCGGAGGTGTTGGCCGCGGTCCGAGGCCTGCTGGCGGAGGCGATGCCGATGATCAGGGACCGCGGCCTGACCCTGCTCGGGTTGTCGGTGGGCAACTTCGGCGGCGACGGCGCAGTCCAGCTGGAGTTGCCGTTTGCCGCCACCTCGGGACTCGCCCTCGACACCGCCCTGGACGACGTCAGATCCAAATTCGGCGCGGCCGCGGTGACCCGCGCCGTCCTGATCGGTCGGGATGCCGGGCCGTCGATGCCGATGCTGCCGGATTGACGCACGGCGCCCTGCCCAGTTGGCTCAGTAGGGCGCCTGCCCATTTGGGCTCAGTAGGGCGCCTGCCCAGTTGGGCTCAGTAGGGCGCCTGCCCATTTGGGCTCAGTAGGGCGCCTGCCCATTTGGGCTCAGTAGGGCGCAGCCCTTTTGGGCTCAGTAGGGCGCAGCCCCGAAGACGTAGACCGCGTCTCCCACGGCGAGCTGGCTGAAGAACACCGTGGAGGCAGCGGTCGACAGGTGGATGCAGCCGTGTGACTGCGCCGACAGACTTCCCGCATGGAAGGCGATGCCGCCGTTGAAGAACACCGAGTTGGGCATCGGCGCGTTGTTGAAAAGGCTCGACTTGTGGTTCTTGTCCAGCCAGAAGACCCCGAACATGCCGGTCGGGGTTCGGTAGCCACTGCGTCCGGAGGTGATGGCGACCGGACCGTAGGTGATCACCCCCGCGCTCTGCAGCCAGGCCCGACGGGAGCTCAGGTCGACACAGGCCGAGGCCGATGCCGGACAGGGATTGGCTGCTTGCAACGAGGCTGCGGCGGCACCGTTCGGATTGACCGGCGGCGCCTTGACCACCCAGGACACCGATGCCGAGGCGCCGTCGAATCGCGCGTCGCCGCTGTACTCGACCCGAAGGGCATGAGTGCCGGCGGCGACGTTCTCCATGTTCGCCCCGAGTCGGCCGCGGTCGTCGAGTGGACCGGCGGCAACTGGCGAACCGTTCATCAGCAACGTGGCGTTGCCGGTGGGCGGGTCCGGGGTGCCGATGACTCGCACCACGATTGTTCCGGAATCGCCGGGGTGCACTGTGGGCCGATCGATCGCCAGGTCCACATTAGTGGTTGTGGTGTGCAGGACGAACTCGACGGCGGCCGGTTCCACCCGATCATTTCCGCTGAATCGCACCGTGTAAGTCACGTCTCCGGGGACATTCCGGTTGTAGAACGGCAGCGACGCGTGGCCAGTCGTGTCGGTTGCACCGGTCACCACCTCGGTGTCGCCCGCCAGCACGCTCACCGGCCCGGCCAGGTCCAGCCCCGGCTGATCGCCGACCGGCGTAACGGCGATTTCGATGGTCGCGCGGTCGCCGTACCTGACGGCGTCCTTCGATGCTGTCGCAGACAACCGCGCGACGGCGCGGCTGACCGTGAGCATCGCGGTCTGTGTCGCAGCCCGCAACTGCGTCGAGGTGGTCGGGGTGAAGGTCGCCTCGACAATGTGGTCGCCGATGGGGTAACCGGCCGGAATCTGGAATGCGGCGACGCCCTGGTCGACCGGCACCGAACCTACGCCCTGGCCACCGATGGTGAACGAGACCGCGCCGGAGACGGCAACGCCCGACGATGCGGATACCGCGGCGGTCACCGTGCCGCTGCCAGTCGGGGCGGCCGCCACGTCCAGTCGGATCGCACTCACCGCAGGGGCGACCGAGATGCTGGTCCGACCGATCGCGGCCGTGTGCATGTGGTCGCCTGCGAATCTCACCGTCACGGAGGTGCTTCCGGCCGCGAGCTGTCGCGGATCGAGCTCAATCGACCCGGAGCCGTGATCGTCGGTGATCATCGCGAACATCTCGGCGTCGACGGAGACGGTGGTGGCGGCGGCCGCTATCCCAGTGCCGTCGGCTGTCAGGTGGAAGGTGACGGTGGCCGGCGATCCGAAGACGACCGCGGCCGGGGCGGTCAGCGCGAGTGTGGCGGATACCGGGTTCGAGGTGACCGCGTTCGACGACGTCGGCGGATCCGCCGAGCGCCCGGCCCGGGCGTCGGGACCGCAGCCGACCAGGAACATGCCGACAACCGTGACCGCAGCGAGCGGGAGTCGCGATCTCCGCGTCGGGCGCACGGCTCGTCCCCACCGGCCCGACGCGCCGGTGGGCGGCGGTGGGTCGTCCACAGTCCCCGGGAGTCGTCGAGTCATTGACTGTTCCTCACTTGCCGTTCATGGAGTCGGGCTCGGAGTGTCGGGCCGCCACGTTCTGCTCGATCGGCGTCGGCAGCGTGCTGTGATCAAATCCGTTCCGACGACACGCCCGACGAACTGCGGGTGCGGAGGGCGTTGCTATCTAATGGAGTTGCAGTCGCCATCGGCGACAGCGACGCAGGCTCTGCCGGGCAACAGTGACGTTCCTGTCCCCCCGCGTGCCACCTGAACCCAGAGCACGGTTGCCGGTCGATCTGCACCGCCCGTGACTGCTTACTGAGTTCGACCCAGCGGCATCGCCCTGGAGAGAAGACATGACGTACCCAGACGACACCACCCTGACGACCACCTACTCCCCTCTTCACGACCGCCCCACCGGCGCGCCGGCGGGAACCTGCTCACCGGCCGAGAAGTCCGCTCTGCCACCCTCCACTCTCGTACGGTCTACCGACGCCGGCAAGGCACTGTTCGATCACGATCGCGTCCAGGGCAGAACGGGCATGATCACGACCTGGAACCAACTCACTCCTCGTCAGCGAGCGGGGTACATCAGCGCCGCGCGCAGCCCGGGTGCGACCTTCTCGATCGGCCTCGACCGCGTTCTGGGCCCGAGCCGGTCCGCTGAGGTCGAACTCAACCGAGAGTCGGCCCCGACCCCGCGATCAGCGAGACGAATGGTGGCTGACGGCCGACCGGTTGCGGCCAGCGCCGCCGGAAGTCGGCGAGCGACCCGAGGGCGGAGGTTCGGCCCGGGGTGACACCGGCGGCGATCGCGCCGGTCACCAGCGCTGCCGCAAAGGACGTGCCGCTCCACTGTGCGAAGCCGTCGAAGGTCGCAGGTGTCGGCCGATGCGGGAGTGTCGGTCGATGCGGGAGTGTCGACCGGGTCAGCCGAGTCGTCCGCTTCGGAGAGCGTCACCGGTCCGGTCAAGTAGCTGCTGACCAGGCCGACCCCGTTGGTCATCACGTCGATCCACGGGACTCGATCAGGGGTGAACGGCGCCACGACTCCCTCATCGGTGGCGGCTCCGACGGCGAGCACGCTGGGCAACGCGGCGGGCCAGGCCGGACGGCGGCGTAGTCCGGGGTCGGCGACGGAGCCGTGATTTCCGGCGGCGGCGACCACCACGATCTCGGGGTTGAGGCGACTGATCGCCTGGGCCATGGCCAACGGTGGTTTGCCGTCCGCGGTGTAGCAGACCAAGGACAGGTTGATCACGTCTGCGCCCTTCAGCCCGACATCGACGATCGCGGTCGCGACGTCCCAAGCCGTCGCCTGGCCCGCGCTGTCCAGAACACGTCGCACTTCGACGTCCGCAGCGGGCGCCTGGCTCAGGATCAACCCGGCCACGAAGGTCGCGTGCCCGGACGCGGGTACCAGCGTCGTGGTGGTCTGGGCGCCGAAGGTGTCCGAAAAACGGTTCAGCCAGCCCGCCCCCAGGGGACTGTCCGCCGCGGCTGCGGTATCGAGGACCACCACCCGCACTCCTCGACCCGCGCCCGACCGACTGGGCGGCCACCCGGCGGGCGCCGCGGCGGGCTGCGGGGATCCCGCGCCGCCGAAGGACAACTCACCGCTGCCGGTCACCCGCCCGACCAGCCGATTCTTCCCCAAGGTGGGAACCCAGCCCTGATAGCGCCGGGCGAAGTGGCGGTAGAGGTGTTTCAGCACCGCGTCGAGGCCGTTCGAATCGTTGGTGGCCTCCGTCGCCAATGTCAGCTTGGCCAACCCGAGTGCCTCGTTGCGGGTGGGCTCCCCGGTCAGTTCGATTCCCCACCGATGCAGTGCTCGCATCACCCGCGCCTCGTGCGAGAGGGCCACCAGGATGTCGTTCGACGCGAAGCCGAGCTCCGCGGCCGTTGGGGGCTCATTCGCCGCCGGCCGGTCGGTGGCGGGCCCGGTATCGACGGGGGTACCCGGTTCGGGGTCGGGGTCGGTCAATGGGGATTCGGTCATACCAGAGGACTGTAAGCCGCGCCACTCGCACCGGCGCGGCCAACCGGGCGCCCGCGCGGATTACCGTGAGTCGTCAGCACTCGCACCGAAACCTCGCGAAACCGATCGGGTTCGGCGAGAGGACCGACGCCCGTACAGGAGGTGGGCCCATCTCACCGAGCGAACCGACTGTCGATCCGGCCGAGATCGTGCTGCGGTTGGCCACCAGCACGCCCGAAGTCGCCCTCGAAGCCGCGGTCAGATTGCAGGCGGAGGCGCGGCGCCAACGCGATGGGGCGCTGCTCAGCAGAGCCTCCCGCGCGGCCGGTGTGGCCGCCCTCCAGTTGCGTCGCCTGGACGTCTCGGCAGCTTTCCTGCGGACCGCCATCAGCGCTGCCGAGCGGGCCGGGTCCGCCCGGTTGGTCGCCGAGGCACGCATGTCGCTGGCCGCGACCCGGATTGTGGCGGGCTCCACCCAGCGTGCGTTGACCGAGATCGACGCCGCACTGACCGGCCTCGACGGTCCCGCCGCCGCCCGCGCGCACGTGCAGCGCGGCACCATCTTTCAGGCCATCGGCCGAACGGATGACGCACTCGCGGAGTTCAGAACCGCGCTGCCGGTGCTTCGCCGGGAGGGCGACGTGGAGTGGGAGGTCCGGGCACTGTCCAACCGCAGTGTGTTGCACACCGGTCGCCGGGCCTTCGCCGCCGCCGAATCGGATCTGACCGCTGCCGCCGCCTTGTGCGACCGGGGAGGGCTCGCCCTGGCGGGCGCCTACGCCAAGCAGAATCTGGCGTGTGTGAAAGCAGCGCAAGGACAGGTCACCGCCGCCCTGGGGCTGTTCGACGCCGCCGCCGAGGCGTACCGGTCGTTGGGCGTTCAGGTCGGCTCACTGCTGGTCGACAGGGGTGAGCTGCTGCTGTCGGTGCGGCTCACCAGCGAGGCGCGGGCGGCCGCGGACGCTGCGGTCTCAGTGCTGCACGAGCAACGCCGCCGGCTGGATCTGCCGCCGGCAGAGCTGCTGCTGTCCACCGCGTCGCTGCTGGCCGGCGATGCCGCGGGGGCGCTGACGGCCGCTCGCCACGCGCGGGTCGCGTTCGTCCGCCTCGCTCGCCGCGACGGAGCCGCGCTGGCGCGATTCGCCGCACTGCAGGCGGAGTTGGTGCTGCAGCCGGCGGCCGTGACGCCCGCCCGCTTCCGCCGATCGGCGGTGGAGCTGGAGGCCGCGGGCTGGCTGGTACCGGCGCTGGAGGCGCGGGTGCTCGCCGGTCGGATCGCGCTGGAGCGCGGCCGCCCCGTCGAGGCGCGGGCCGATTTGCGTGCGGCCAGCCGAGCCCGCCGGACAGGACCCGCCGACGCCCGCGCCAGGGCATGGCTGGCGGAAGCGCTGCTGCGGCGCGCCGACGGCAACCGACGCGGCGCCCAGTCTGCCGTCACCGCCGGCCTGCGGATCGTCGAGGAGTACCAGGCGAGTCTGGGCGCCACCGAGCTGCGCGCCCACGTCACGGTGCATCGCGGCGCGCTCGCCCGGTTGGGTGTTCGAATGGCGCTGGAGGACGGCTCGGCCCGGAAGGTCTTTCAGTGGTCGGAACGAGGCCGAGTCAGTGCGCTGCTGACCCGGCCGCCACGCCCGCCCGCGGACCCCGGGTTGGCGGCCGCCCTGGCGGATCTGCGCACCACGATGAAGGAGATCGAGGAACGACTCGCCGCAGGCAGCTCGGCGGCGGATCTCAAGCAGCGACAGATCCGGTTGGAGCGGGACATCGCTCGACGATCCCGCACTCTGCCGGGCGAGCATGGCGGGCGGACGTGGCGGCCGGTCGAGCTGGATCGGGTCGCCGCCGCGCTGGGGTCCGCGGCCCTTTTGGAGTACCTCCACGTCGACCGCGTCCTGCACGTGGTGGTGGTCGCCGACGGGCGGTGTGTGCTGACCCCGATCGGACCGGTGGGTGCCGTCGCCGAACTGGTGCAACAGCTGTCTTTCGCCTTACGTCGATTGGCTCGGTCGGCCGGCAACCGCAGCATCGCGACCGCCGGGGAGATGGTGCGCACGCTGGGTGCCGAGTTGGAGGCGACGTTGCTGGCACCGGTGTCTCGGCTGGTCGGAGATCGCCCGTTGGTGGTCGTGCCGTCCGGGGTGGTGCAGTCGTTGCCCTGGTCGATTCTGCCGTCGTGTCTGGGGCGGCCGATCTCGGTGGCGCCCTCGGCCTCTCATTGGGCGATCGCGGCAGGCCGGCAACCGCCTGCGGCGGGCGCCGCCGTGGTGGTCGTGGCCGGCCCGGGGCTCCCCGGGGCGCGGGAGGAGGCCCGCATCGTGGCCGCCCTGCACCCGGGGGCCACCTTGTTGGTCGATGAAGCCGCCACCGTCGAGTCGCTGTCGGTGGCCGACGGGGCGCGCATCGTGCACGTCGCAGCACACGGCATGCTGCGGGCCGACAACCCGTTCTTCTCCGCTCTGCTGATGGCGGACGGGCCGCTGACCGTCTACGACCTCGAGCGCTTGCCGCACGCCCCGGACCACGTGATCCTGGCCGCTTGCGAGACCGCGCGGGTGCACCGGCTAGCGGGTGAGGAAGTTCTGGGCTTCACGTCTGCGCTGCTCGTGCAGGGTGCACGGTCGCTCATCGCGCCGGTGATTCCGGTTCCGGACGCCGCCACGGTGAGCTTGATGACTCGCTACCACGGTCAACTGTTGCGTGGGGATTCGCCGGCCGCGGCGCTTGCCGCGGCGCAGCAGCACAGCGCCGGGGACGGCCCGGCCAGCCTCGCGGCGGCGGCGGCCTTCGTGTGCACCGGGGCCGGACTCGCCCGCTGAGGGCGAGCCGACTCCGGACTCCGGACTCCGGCACGCAGGTATCAACACGCACCTGTCGAGCCTCTGGTCCATATGGTGCAACAACTGGTGGGACACACCACCCGAACACTGCAGTCGCCCGCCTCGCACGGCTTCGGCCGCCGCCGGGTGTCCGTCGACACCCCACCGGCGACCTGTCCAGAACCGGGCGAGTGGGCGATCGACGCCGGGTGTTCTCGACTGCGGATCTCGGTCAAGGTCGGCTTCGTGGCAACGGTGACCGGGCGCTTCTCGGATGTCACCGGTGTTCTCCACACGGCTGACGACCCGACGGCCAGCTCGGTCTCGGTTCGCGTCCGCACCGCCTCGTTGACCAGCGGCAGCTCGTACTGGGACACGGTCCTGGTCAACGCCGGTCTCGTCGACACGCGGACGAACCCGACCATCGCTTTCGAGTCCACAGGGGTACGGCCCGGCAGTTTCGGGTGGCGCATCGCGGGTTCGCTGCGGACACATCGCGGGGATCTGCCGGTGGATTTCGATTTGCAATGCCCGGCAACCGATCTCGGTTCGGATTCAGACGGCGCGGAGCGGATCAGATTGCGAGCCACCGGCGCCGTGGCGTCGAAGGACGCCGTCTGGTTGCTCTCGCAGCCGGGGCTGGAGCGGCTCGTCGGGAAGACCATGAACATCGACCTCGCGGTAGAGGCCATCCGGGTCTGAACCAGGCGGCAGGACCCCGTGTCGGACGACACTGATTCCATGAGATCGCGTCTCTCCCTGAGATCGCATCGGGTGACATTGCGCCGGGTGACATTGCGCCGAGTGACATTGCGCCGAGTGACATTGCGCCGGCCTGGCCTGCCGGGTGTGCTCAGGGGTGTAGTCGGCCTCGCCGTGATGATGGCCCCGACAGGTTGCGCCACAACGGGAGCACCCGGTACCCCCGGCTCCCCGACCACGTCCGCCGTCGCCACCACACGCTCCCCGCTGCCGGCGCCGAGTTCCTCGGTGTCGTCGGCGAGTTCCTCGGTGTCGTCGGCGAGTTCCTCGGTGTCGTCGGCGAGTTCCTCGGTGTCGTCGGCGAGTTCCTCGGTGTCGTCGGCGAGTTCCTCGGTGTCGTCGGCGAGTTCCTCGGTGTCGTCGGCGAGTCCCGTGGACCCGCCGTTCCAGGCGTCCGTTTCGTTGATCGATGAGGCATTGGCCGGGCGGATGACACCGTCGTGGAGAGCTGGTTGCCCGGTCGGGCTCGACCAGCTTCGCCACCTCGTTGTGAGCTACCGCGACTTCGCCGGACGTAGCGCGACCGGCGAACTGGTGGTGGCCGCGTCGGTGGCGTCCGACGTGGTCGGAGTATTCGCCGAGCTCTACCGGATCGGCTTCCCGATCGCATCGATGCGATTGATCGACGACTTCGGCGGCAGCGACGACCAGTCGATGGCGGCCGACAACACGTCTGCTTTCAACTGCCGGACGATCACCGGCGGCGGCGGCTTCTCCGAACACTCCTTCGGCACCGCCATCGACATCAACCCGGTGCAGAATCCCTATGTCAGCGGGTCGCTGATTCTGCCGGCGGCGGGCTCTTCGTTCCTGGCCCGGCCGGCATCGCCCGGCGTGCTCCATGCCGACGATCCGGTGGTGGCCGCATTCGACGCGATCGGTTGGAGCTGGGGTGGATCCTGGTCCGACCCCGTCGACTATCAACATTTCTCCCAGTCCGGGCGGTGACGACGGTTTGCGGGCTCTGTCGGAGGGTCGCGATAGCGTCTTGAACCGTGGCAGACAAGAACTTGACCCGGATCGCGGCGCTGTTGCGCAAGGCGGAGGGCACCGACAACGAACACGAAGCCGATGCGTACCTGCAGGCGGCGCAGCGACTGGCAACCCTGGCGGCGGTGGATTTGGCGGTCGCTCGCAGTCACGCCGAGACCCGGGAACGTCGGGTGGCCCCCACCCAACGCAGCATCGACATCGGCGAAGCGGGCAAGCGGGGGCTTCGCACCTACGTCCACCTGTTCCTGGTGATCGGGCGCGCGAACGATCTGCTGTGCGACGTGGCCCGCAACTCGACCCGGGTGTTCGCGTACGGTTTCGCCGCGGACATCGACGCTGCCGAGGCGCTCTACTCCTCACTGGTCGTTCAGATGGTTCGTGCGTCTGACTCGTTCGTGAAGTCCGGAGCGCACGCCGAGGAGCTGATCACCCGCCGCGTCAAGGTGGAGGTCCCGGTCGCCGGTCGCCGGTCTCCGGTCACGCGATACGTGCACGAATCCAAGCCCGTCCACGCCACGACCGCGCGGATCAATTTTCAGCAGGCGTTTGCAGCGCGGATCGGGCTTCGACTGCAGGAGGCGCGTAACGCGGCGCGCGCCGAGGCGGTCGCCGGCGACGTGGCGGAAGTGCCCACGCCGACGCCACTGCACGGCGGCCCTGGCGAGGAGGGAGGCCGTGCGGCGAGCGTCGCGGACCGCACCGGCAGCGTCGCACTCGTGCTGCGCGCACGCGAGGTGGAATTACTCGACCACTATCGGGCCACCTCCACCGCTCGCGGTAGCTGGGCCGGGGGCCGGGCCACGGCGGGCTACTCGGAGGCGGCGCAACGGGCGGGAGATCGAGCCGGGCGCACCGCCCGGCTCGGCGACCAGCGGGCGGTCGGCGGCGCCCGCAAGTCCCTCGATGGCTGACCCCGTCGGGTCATCCCGATCGACGACGATCGATTCGCAGCGGAGCCGGGTTTACGACGCCGAGCACTTCGTGCACCGCATCATGGACCGCGCCGTCGACTACCCGATCGTCGAGGTTGCAGGATCCCGATTGACCCTCCCGGTGGAGCGCCGGTTCGCCTCGCTCGACTCGGTGGCCGGGTACGTCGACCGGGTCCTGCTGCTGCCCTGGATTCGGCACCGGTGGGCTCGCGCGAGTCAGCCGGTGTCCGTGCGGGAGCGAGCGGGTCACCGGTCGGCGCACTACGAACGAGCGGGCGCGGTGATCGCGGTGCCCGGAACGTCGTCGGGTGATCGGTGGGCGCTGCGCGAACTGGTTCTGCTGCACGAGCTGGCGCACCATCTGGCCGATGATCCGGCACTGCCGGCGCACGGGCCCGCATTCGTGGGGCGGTATCTGGAACTTGTCGGCGGCGTCATCGGTGCCGAATTGGAACTGCTGCTGCGGATCACCCTCGTCCGAGAACGGAGCCCGATCCGGGTGAGAGCCAGGAGTCGCCGGGTGCCGGCAGCCCTACGACCGCGGCAGCTCGCTGAACTTGGGCGCGTTGAGGTCCTTCGCCGAGATCTGCGCCGGGTCGTCGACGTCGATCGGCAATGGCCAGCTGATACCGAGGCCGGCGTCCACCGGGCTGAAGGCGATCCCCGCCATACTCGGCGTCCATTCGTCAGTGAAGCAGTACACGTACTGGGTGCCACCGTCGGACACCGACTGGAACGCGTTGCACACGCCGGCGGGTACGAGCACCTGCGTGCCGGGTACCAAGGGCACGGTGACGACCTCGCCGTGAGTCGACGACTCCGGCCGCGCATCCAGGTACACCCCGTAGGCCTCCCCGGACACACAGCTGACCAGCTTGACCATCGCCTCGCCGTGCAACCCGCGGACGGCGCCCTTGCGGGTCTCCGTCACGTTGATCTGCCGCCACGCGCCCAGGCCGGCGAAGGGCCCGTCGGCGTAGGCCGAAGCGCGGAAGAACTCCCGGACCGTTCCCCTGTCGTCTGTCACCTGCTTGAGGGTGACGACGACCAGATCATTGATCGCGGTCTGCTGAACGTTCATGTCGGTGATCTCGAATGCCACGTTGAGCAGTCTCTCAGACCGATTCGGTCGACGCCGGGCGGTCGGTGGGAGTGTGACCGCCGTCTAATCCGGCGCACAGTTCCCGCTGACTGACGAATCTGCGGGGTGCACCGGAGAACGGATCGATGAATTCCAGGGACCGGGCGAGCAGCTGCAACGGGGCGCTGTAATCGTCGTGCTCGGTGTCCAGGAGGTCCGGGTAGAAGTTGTCGTTGAGGATGGGCAGCCCCAACGAGTTCATGTGCAGCCGCAACTGGTGCGTCTTACCGGTACTGGGCAGCAGCCGATAGCGGGCCAGTGAATCCCCGGCGGCCAGTAACTCCACCCGACTGATCGCGTTCGGCGCACCGTCCACCTCCTGCGCGCGGGGCACCCCACGCTCTTTGACGATGCGGCTCCGCACGACTGCGGGGAGGGCCACCGCCGGGTCGAAACGTGCGACCGCCTCGTACTCCTTCTGGGTTTCGCCGCGCGCGAACAGCGTTTGGTACGCGCCCCGCACGGTCGGGTCCACGGTGAACATCAGCACGCCTGCGGTGACCCGGTCCAATCGGTGAGCGGGGCTCAGGGTAGGCAGGTCCAGGTCGCGCCGCAGCCGTACCAGCGCCGATTCCACCACGTATCGGCCGCGCGGCATCGTCGACAGGAAGTGCGGCTTGTCCACTACGAGCAGGCGCTCGTCGCGATGGAGGATGTCGATTTCGAACGGCACCCGCTGCTCGATGTGCGGATCCCGGTACAGGTAGACGAAGGTGCGCGGGATGTACGGGGTGTCGACCGTGATCGCCCGCCCGTCGCCGTCCACAACCTCCCCCGCCGAGATCTTGTCCAACAGCCGTTCGTGGTCGGCCGGGAAACGGGCGAGCAGGTAGTCCTGCACGGTGGACCAGTCGGTGGTCGGCGCCAGGTGCACGCGAGTCGGATTGAGCCCGTCGCGGATGGGCAGAGGAGGCGGCGGCACACCACACGGTAGCCGTCCGTCACCGCGTCGACTCCGGCGGAGCGGCTGACGATGTTAGATACTCTCCAGCCTGAATCGGATCAGCCCGGGACGGGTTTCAACCTCGAAGGATCTGCATGTCGCACCTGGAACCGGCGCTGTTGGAACTCGCGCAGTCCTATGGGATAGCCACCGAATTCTGGGACTGGCGACACCACCATCAGCCGGTGGCCGCGGAGACTATCGTCGCGGTGCTCGCCGCCCTGGACATCGACGCGTCGACCCCGGAGGCGGCCGATCGCGCGCTCAGTGAGCACCGTGACGCGGCGTGGCGGCGGATGCTGCCGCCCTGCGTCGTCACACGGTCGGGTCGGCACCTGACATTCGAGGTGCACGTACCTGCAGGTGACCCGGTCGACGTCTGGATCGAGCTGGAAACCGGTGGCAGCCGCGGGCTGCAGCAGCTCGACAACTGGTCACCGGCCCGCCAGATCGGCGACGAGCAGGTCGGCGAGGCGACCTTCGAACTGCCCGGCGATCTGCCGCTCGGCTATCACACGCTGCGGGCGCGGTCGGGCGCCCGCGAAGCGTCGAGCACGCTGATCATCACCCCGCCGTGGCTCGGATTCCCGGCTCGAATGGGCGACCGCCGGAGTTGGGGGCTGGCCACGCAGCTGTACAGCGTGCGCTCCCGGCAGTCCTGGGGGGTGGGCGACCTGGCCGATCTGGCAGACTTGGCGGTGTGGGCGACCGCCCGGCACGGGGCCGGATTCGTGCTGGTGAATCCGCTGCACGCGGCCGAGCCGACGGCTCCGATGGAACCTTCGCCCTACCTCCCGACCAGTCGCCGCTTCGCCAATCCGATCTATCTCCGGGTGGAACGCATTCCGGAATTCGCCGACCTGGACGGTGCCGACCGCGCCGCCGTCGACCGGCTGCTGGCGGATCTGACCGCCGCACTCGCGGGGCGGGACGTCGTCGACCGGGACGCATCCTGGTCGGCCAAGCGAGCCGCGCTGCAACTGGTCTGTCGGGCACCGCGGTCCGCCGGCCGAGAGATCGCATTTCAGGCGTACCGCACCCGAGAGGGCCGTGGGTTGCAGCTTTACGCGACCTGGGCCGCCATCGCCGAGCAACACGGCTCGGACTGGCATCAGTGGCCCGCCGAGTTGCAGAATCCCGACTCTCCGGCGGTGGTGGCGTTCCGCGACGCGGCGGCCGATGCGGTGGACTTCCACTGCTGGTTGCAGTGGATGTTGGACGAGCAGCTCGGCGCTGCGCAGCACGCAGCCACCATTGCGGGCGCGGAACTCGGCGTGATGCACGACCTGGCGGTCGGGGTGCACCCGAGCGGCGCCGACTCCTGGGGCCTCCAGGACGTGTTCGCGTCCGGGGTGTCGGTCGGTGCACCACCCGATGCGTTCAACCAGAACGGCCAGGACTGGGCGCAACCGCCGTGGCGACCCGATCGGCTGGCCGAGGTCGCCTACGAGCCGTTCCGGACTCTCGTGTCGACGGTGCTCCGCCATGCCGGCGGCGTCCGAGTGGATCACATCATCGGATTGTTCCGGCTCTGGTGGGTCCCCGAGGGCCGGCTACCGACGACCGGCACCTATGTCCGGTACGACCACGAGGCGCTGATCGGAATTCTCGCGCTGGAGGCGCATCGCGCCCGAGCGCTGGTGGTCGGCGAGGATCTGGGGACCGTCGAACCGTGGGCGCGCGACTACCTGCGGGAGCGCGGAATTCTCGGCACGTCCATTCTGTGGTTCGAGTTCGAACACGACGCCGGTGGTGCTCCGCTACGACCCGAGTGGTGGCGCGAATACTGCCTCGCCTCCGTCACGACGCACGACCTGCCACCCAGCGCCGGCTATCTGGCCGGCGAGCACGTCAAGCTCCGCCACGAGTTGGGGTTGCTCACGCGCCCGCTCAGCGAGGAGTTGGCCGCGGACAGCGCGGAGCGCCGGGCATGGCTGGACAATCTCCGCGACCGCGGCGCGTTGGGTTCCGATCCGGACGTCACCGAGACGGTGACCGCGTTGCATCGCTACCTGACGTGGACCCCGTCCCGGCTGTTGTGTGTGTCACTGAGCGACGCGGTGGGTGACCGGCGAACCCAGAACCAACCCGGCACCATCGACGAGTACCCGAACTGGCGAGTCCCGCTCACCGGGCCCGATGGTTCGCCGATGACGCTGGAGGATGTGTTCGAGAGCGACCGGGCGGCCGATTTGGCCGCGGTGGTGCGCGGCTGATCCGTGCAGGCCAGCCTTACCTTGCTGGCGATGCCCGCGCCGGAGTGGTTCCCTCGTCGCTATGACGACCGATGCGCAGAAATCAGTGGCCGGGGGGGACGAGGACGTTCATCCCGAGCCGAATTCCCGGCAGGGGAAGCTCAACTGGCTGCGGGCCGGCGTGCTCGGCGCGAATGACGGCATCGTGTCGGTGGCGGGGTTGGTGCTCGGTGTGGCGGGCGCGACCTCGCAGCGCGGCCCGATCCTGACCGCCGGGGTCGCCGGCCTGGTCGCCGGCGCAGTCTCCATGGGTTTGGGCGAGTACGTCTCGGTCAGTAGCCAACGAGACAGCGAACACGCCCTGCTGGCAAAGGAGCGCCGCGAGCTGGAGGAGATGCCCGAAGAGGAGCTGGCCGAATTGACGGCCATCTATCGGGCCAAAGGCTTGAGCGAGCAGACCGCTCGCACGGTCGCCGAGGAGCTCACCGCACACGATGCGCTGGCCGCGCATCTGGATGCCGAACTCAACATCGACCCGGACGACATCGTCAGCCCCTGGCAGGCGATGGGGGCATCGGCATTCTCCTTCACCCTCGGCGGCTTGTTACCGCTCGCGGCGATTCTGCTGCCACCCCCATCGTGGCGGGTCTGGGTGACCTTCGTCGGGATGTTGATCGCGCTGGCACTGACCGGCGCGATCAGTGCGCGTATCGGCGGCAGCTCCGGTCGCCGTGCGGTGACCAGGGTGATCATCGGCGGTGCGCTCGGTCTCGGTGCCACCTACGCGATCGGCCACCTGTTCGGTGCCGCCATCGCGTGACCCGGCGGCGGCGCTGTGAAATTCGTCACGGCCTGAGCCCCCTGCGGACCGGCGGGGGCGGTATCTCCTTGGCGGCGACGACGGCGGACAGGTCGATGGTCACCTCGCCGCGACGGGTTTGCACCACCACCGCCCGAGCGTCGACGTGCAGGAGCTCACCCAGTGCGTCGGTGGCACCGACCGCGATGCGATACCGCACGACCACCCGCATCCCCGGCACCAACCGAGCCGGCCAGGCCGGGTCCGTCATCCCGCCACACCCGATCCCGCGAGCCCCGATCCGGCCAGCAACCCGAGCGCCGCCGCCCCGACTCCGACTATGACGCTACCCACCGTGTTCGCCAGCGCAGGCCCGACCGCACGCTGCTCGAACAGCCGCCACGACTCGAACGCGAAGGTCGAATAGGTGCTCAGCGCTCCGCAGAGCCCGGTGCCCAGCAGCAACGAGAACGAGCTGGATCCACTCAGCGTCACACCGCTGATCAGACCCAGCAGGAGACAGGCCACCCCGTTCACCAAGAACGTCCCCCACGGGAATATCGACGAGTGCAGCGATTGGACGAGCCGGTCGATCAGATAGCGAACGGGCGCCCCCACAGCGCCGCCCAACGCGACCAGGAGGTAAGTCATCGCGGCGCCAGCATCCGACGGGTCGCGGACACCCCGAGCCCCGCGGCGAGCACCGCCGCGAGCGCGGTTCCCACCAGGTAGCTGAACGCGGTGACCAGGTGTCCCTGACGGAACAGCTGGTCGGCCTCGACGCTGAAGGTCGAGAAGGTGGTGAACCCGCCGAGCAGTCCGGTGCCCACCAGCGGACGCACCAGGTGGTGGGCACGGTAGCGCTCGGTCGCCAACACGATCAACACTCCCAGCAGGAGGCAGCCCAGCACGTTGACGCCCATCGTCGTCCACGGAAAGCCCCCGGTGGGAGTGGGAAAGGCCCGGCCCAGCTCGTAGCGACTCAGCGCGCCGGCCGCTCCCCCGACCGCGATCACCGCCAGCACCCCGCCGTGCGATCTACGCAGCTCGGCGCGTTCGGTCGCGTCCGTGAGATCGACATCCGAATCGATCGGCAGCCGATGCGGACCCGTGGCGACAATCGGTAGGACCGGCCCGGCTCCGGCAATCGGCTCGGCTCCGTCAATCGGCTCGGCTCCGTCAATCGGCTCGGCTCCGGCAATCGGCTCGGCTCCGGCAATCGGCTCGGCGCGCGGCCTCCCCCGGTCGTCGTCCATTGCCGCGAACCTACGCTGATGTCATGGCCGCGGTCCCGCCGGGCCGATCGTCCCACGGGGAGGCCGCTGTCGTGAGCGATCTGGAGATGGCCCCCATCGAGCACTGGAGCACCCCCGCTCTCAGCGATACCGGCACCGGCACCGGCACCGGGAGCGCGTCGCCCCCCAGAACATTCCGGCTGTTGGAGCCCCGTGCGGTTCCGTTGGGCGGGGTGCGCGGGATGACGGTCCAGCGGAACCTGCCCACCAGAGAGATCCCGCTGGTGGGGGCGTGGTGCTTCCTCGACCAGATGGGCCCGGAGCGCGTGAACATGCAGGTGCTGCCGCATCCGCACAGCGGACTGCAGACCGTGACCTGGCCGATCTCGGGACGCATTCGGCACCGCGACAGCCTGGGCAACAACGTCACGCTGCGGCCCGGGGAGCTCAATCTGATGACCAGTGGTGCCGGCGTCTCACACTCGGAGTACTCGGAGTACCCTCGGAGTACTCGGACCCCGACCACCCCGACGACCCCGACCTGCTGCACGCGTTGCAGCTGTGGATCGCACTGCCCGCCGGCCGCGCGAGTGGACCCGCCGACTTCGAGCAGCACCGCGACCTGCCCCGATTCACCGCCGACGGGCTGCACGGCGTCGTCTTCGTCGGCGAGCTCGACACCGGCCCAGCGGCCGATCCGCTGCCGAGCGGCGTCGAGGCCGTTGTTCGATCGCCGGCCACGGTGTACAGCCCGCTGGTCGGCGCCGACCTGCAGGTCGAGCCGGGCCGCCGAGCCGTGCTTCAGCTGCGACCCACCTTCGAGTACGCCGTGCTGGTGCTGTCCGGCGACCTGCACATCCCGGACGACCCGGGCGCGATCGGCACCGAATTCAGCGGCACCGAATTCAGTAACACCGAAACCGACGGCACCGACCGGGCGGTGCCGCCGGGTCCACTGCTGTATCTCGGCACCGGCCGCAGCGCGATCGTCCTGCGGAGCGAGCACGGTGCGCGGCTGATCGTGCTCGGCGGCGAGCCCTTCGCCGACGAGCTGGTCATGTGGTGGAACTTCGTCGGGCGCAGCCACGAGGAGATCGTGCGCGCCCGCGACGAGTGGCAGCTGCAGAGCGAAAGGTTCGGTCGAGTGGCCGCGGCCGACACCAGCGCGGCGGGACGGTGGATTCCGGCGCCGCCGCTGCCGGCCCTCCGCCTGACACCACGGCGTCGCCATTAGCACATCCCGGCTCGCAGCCCGCGCCGTCGAGCCACCGCCGAGCGCCCTCCTGATCGGGCACCGCTGGAAAGCCCGGATCGACGTAGGTGGCGTTGGTGCCGTCATTACGCCTGCCGCCCTGGCTGACGAGCAGGTTGCGCTGTCACAACTGTCGGTCCTGTCGCATCGACGAGCGCGAGAGCCGTAGACCTGATAAAACCGTGCCAACTCGATTTAGCGGAGGTGTAGTGCTCACCCGAAACGATGTCTGGATCTGGGACAGCTGGGTGGCCGACGACGGCGCGGTCTATCACTTGTTCTTCCTGCAGGCGCCGAAGTCGCTCGGTTCGCCCGACCTTCGACATCAAGCAGCTCGTATCGCCCACGCCACCTCAACCGACCTGGTGAATTGGGATTATCACGGCGAGGTGTTCGGCCCCGACGTTGAGGGCGCCTGGGACGACCGCGCCATCTGGACGGGTTCGGTCGTGCGCGGCGACGACGGCGTGTGGCGGCTCTTCTACACGGCGATCTCGCGAGCCGGGGCGGCGACCGGCATCTATGACCAGCGGATCGGCGTGGCCGAGTCCGACGATCTGTTCACCTTCCGAAGGGTGCGCGACACGCCGCTCCTCGAGGTCGACAACCGCTGGTATCGCACCGTCGACGGTAGCGACGATGTCTCCGAAACCTGGCGCGACCCCTTCGTCTTCCGAGACCAGGCGGGCGACGGGTGGCACATGGTCATCACGGCCCGCGACAAGGCAACGGCCCCCGGCGACGACGGAGTGATCGCCCACGCGATCAGTCCGGATCTGGTCACCTGGACGGTTCAACCGCCGATCTCCGCGTCCGGAACGGGCTTCAGCCAGCTAGAGGTACCGCAGGTTCATCTGGTCGACGGTGTGCCGACCCTGGTGTTCAGCTGCCATCCGCTGGAGCAGACAGAGTCGCGCCGGCGAGAGTCCGGTCGGGCGTGCACCTGGTCGGTGACCGGGCCGGCGCTGACCGGGCCCTGGGACGTTACGCAGGCCCAGCCGTTCCGCGCCGAACCGGATCTGTTCGCCGCCCCACTGGTGCGTCGACGCGACGGGGACTGGTGCTTCGTGGGCTTCCTCAATCGAGAGCTGGAGCCGGTGTGGTCCCTGGAGATCACGGACCCCATCCCGGTCGAACTCGGTGCCGAAGGAATCCAACTCACGGGCACCGAGTACCCCGCACCCGAGCCGGGTCCCGAGCCGAGTCCACAGCCGATTCCAGAGCGCTGAACCTCACACGTTCGCCGCACGTTTTGCTGGTCTTTGAACCTTCACAGATCACTGTCCAGTCCGGGATAATGGTCGGCGTGCCGAAACTTTTCAGCTTCCCCAATCCGGTCAACGAAGTCGCCGCCCGGACGGTGGCCGCCGGCGTGGTGGTGCTCTGTGTCGCGGTATTGGTATTTCGGACGCCGTGGCTGCTCGTACCCCTGGCGCTGGGCTTCATCGCCCGAGTGGCTACCGGACCGACGTTGTCACCGTGGGGTCAGGTCGTGACTCGGCTGATCGTGCCGCGGTTGCCCTGGCCACCGAGGCTCGTACCCGGCCCCCCGAAGCGCTTCGCGCAGGGCATCGGCGCTGCACTGTCCTCGGCCGCCGTGGTCGCCTACCTGCTCGGCGCGCCGGCATTGAGTTGGCTGCTGGTGGGGGCCATCGCTGTCGCGGCCAGCCTGGAGGCCTTTCTCGGACTGTGCCTGGGGTGCGTTGTATTCGGCCGACTCCAGCGAGCGGGCGTCATTCCGGAGGCCGTCTGCGAGGCGTGCAACAACTTCGGTGCCCGGTGGGCGACCGCCGGGACCCCGTCGATCGCCGAGGTCGACTGACGCCCACCCACCGGCGGGCGTCGAATCAGCGGACGCCGAGCAGGTCGATCACGAAGATCAACGTCTTACCGGACAACTGATGCCCGCCGCCCGCAGGACCATAGGCCAGCTGCGGGGGGCACACCAGTTTGCGACGGCCACCGACCTTCATCCCGGGGATGCCCTGCTGCCAGCCGGCGATCAGCTGCCGCAACGGGAAGTCGATCGGCGTGCCGCGGCTCCACGACGAGTCGAACTCTTCGCCGCTCTCGTAGTCCACACCCAGATAGTGAACCTTCACCGTGGAGCCGGACTTCGCCTCGGCGCCGTCACCGACCGCCATGTCGGTCACTTCCAAGTCGGCGGGGGCCGGGGTGGTGGGGGCGTCCAATTCGGGCTTCGAGGCTGATGTCATCAGCCCATCCAACAGGTGGCGTGTTACTTGAGCAACCTCGACATCGCTCGGTCCGCCAGTTTCCGCCCGTTCGTCTGACAGCCCGGGCAGTACTGGAAGCTGCGGTCCGCGAACTCGACCTGGGCGATCTGAGTTCCGCAGATGGGGCACGGCTGGCCGGGGCGGGCGTGCACGCGCAACCCGGTCCGCTTCTCGCCCTTCAGTCGAGCGGCCTCCTGACCCACCGATCGATTGACCGCCTCCAGCAGCACGGTCCGCATGGCGTCGTACAGTGCCCGTCGCGCGTCGACATCCAGTCTCCTGCCCGCCTGATACGGCGATATGCGCGCCGTGTGCAGGATCTCGTCTGAATAGGCGTTCCCGATGCCCGCGATCTCGTTTTGATCCCGCAGGAATGATTTCAGCTGGGCGTTCGAGCCGGCCAACCTCTGCGCGAATTCGTCGTAGCTGAGCGCCAATGCGTCGGGACCGAGCCGCGCGACTCCCGGAACCTGCTGCGGATCGGTGACCAACCACGCGGTCACCGACTTCTTGGTACCCGCCTCGGTGACGTCGAATCCCGCTCCGGACAGCAGTCGCACCCGCAGCGCAATGGGTCCGCCCAGCTTGATGGGCGTCCCCGCCATCCGATCGGACCACCGCAGCCAACCCGCCCTGGCCAAATGGAGAACCAAGTGCAGCGGATCACTCGCATCCGGGCCGCGGGCGACGACGACGTCCAGGAATTTGCCGTGTCTGCCGACTTCGATGATGTGTCCGCCGACGAGCGCGGACACCGGAGGGTCGAAGGTCGCCATCAGACCGAGCGCGGCGACCTGAATCGACTCGATGGGGTCGGCGACGGCGTGTTCGGTGAGGAATGCGCCCAGTGCGGTGATCTCCGGAAGTTCGGGCATCAACTCATTATCGACCGGGAATACTATTCGCGACATGCGGATGGCTGCACTGAGCACGACCGCCGGCGTGCCGGTGCCGACCATTAAGTTCTATCTCCGCGAACGCCTGCTGCCCGCCGGGCGCCGGACGAGTCCCAATCAATCCCACTACGACGACAGCCATCTGCAACGGCTGCAATTGATTCGCGCTCTCACAGAAGTGGCCGGCCTGTCGCTGTCCACGGTGGCCGACGTGATCGCCTGCATCGATCGACCGAGTGAACAATCGGCCGCGCCACTGATCGCGGTCCACCGCGCCCTGAGCCGCCGGATCGTCGACTCGCCGGGCATCCCGCCGGCAGACCGCTACGACATGTTGGACGCGGTGATCCGCGACCAGGGCTGGAACGAACCGGCGAACGCGGACAACCGAGCGGCGGCCGCGGTTCTGCTCGGCATGCTGGAGCGGATGCGGGTGGGCCCGTCGCTGTCGTCCCTGCGCACCTACGCACAGGCCGCCCGAATGGTCGCCGAAGACGATCTCCGCCAAATCACCCACCCGCGCAGTACCGCGGAAGCCCTGGAGGCACTCACCGTCGCAGGGGTGTTGGGTTCCGCGCTTCTGGGGACGCTGCGCCAGATGGCGCAGATCTCGCAGCTGTCAGCCGCGCACCGGGCGACAGCGCAGCACGAGACCGAGCTGCCCGCGACCCCCCAACCGCCAACCCCTCAGCCTGCAAACCCTCAGCCGGCCACCAGCCAGCGGAAGCCGTACGGCGGCAACCAGTGATTACTGTCGTCGCCGTAGTAGACCCGATCACCGGAGACAACGTCGACGCCGTCGCCCAAACCCAAAGCGACCAGCGCCGAGGCCGGGTACGGCCGCCAGGAGTCGCTGACGTTGTACAACCCCAACAGCGGCCCCAACGGGTGATTGCGGAGCACCGGCAAAACCGCCCCGTCATGGACCTCGGTGATCTGGGCCGGTACCGAGGCGTGGAACTGGGGCTGCTTCGATCGCACGCGCTGCAGATGGGCGAGCGTGTCGAACACGCGCTGCTCGACTGAATGCGGCTTCTTGCGGTTCTCGGCTCGGTCCCAGTCGATCCGTGGGCGGTGCGCCCACCGGTTGTCCGCTTCGTGACCCGGCTCCGCAGCCCAATTCGGATCGTTCCGCTCGGCCAGCTCGTCGCCCATCCAGATCACCGGGATGCCACCCCAACCCATGATCAACGCATGCATCATGGCGATCCGTGCAATGGCGGTGTCCACCGCCTTCCCGTCGGCGAGCTCGAGTGCTGTCTCGACACCGGCGAGGCTCGCCGTGGTGCCGCTGATCCGTCGATCCCCGGTGGCCGGGTTGCTCTGAAATACCAAACCCTTTGCAGGCGTGTCCGGATGGACGCCGCAGTAGTAATCGGACAGGAATTTGCGGTGGTCCCACCCGTTGAGGCCCACCTGCCAGGCGTCGTGGTCGTCGATCGCCCAACCGATGTCGTCGTGGCAGCGCACGTACGTCACCCATGAAGTGGTGGACGGGATCGGCGGAAGTTTGCCCAGCGACTCCACCGCCAGCCGGACATCGCCGGCCGCCAGCATCGACCAGATCTGGACCATCAGGGAGTTGTGGTAAGCGATGTCGCTGACTTTTCCGTGGTGCTTGCCCTGGCCCAGGTACTGCACGAGATCTGCCGGTGCCACGATCGCCTCGGCCTTGAACGCCAGTGCGGGGCAGGCGATTCTGGCCACCGCCCGCAGGGCCTGAGTGATGGAGTGCACCTCCGGCTGATTCTGCGAATTGGTGCCGAGGCGCTTCCACATGAAAGCGATCGCGTCCAGCCGCAGGACCTCGACTCCGTGATTGGCCAGGAACAGGACGATGTCGGCGTATTCGAACAGCACATCCGGGTTCGACCAGTTCACATCCCACTGGAATTCGTTGAAAGTGGTCCAGACCCAACCGTTGAGGTCCTCGTTCCAGGTGAAATTGCCCGGAGCGAAATCCGGGAAGACCTCGGGGAGCGTCGCCTCGAACTCGTCGACGGCGTCCCGGTCGTCGAAGACGTAAAAGTATCGCCGGTAGCGCTCGTCGCCGGCCCGCGCCTTCGCGGCCCACTCGTGCTCCTGCGCGACGTGATTGAGCACCAGGTCCAGGACCAGGCTGATGCCGGAATGGCGCAGATCGGCGGCCAGCTTCCGTAGGTCCTCGGTGGTGCCGAGATCGGACCGCACACTGCGGTAGTCGGCGACGGCGTAGCCGCCGTCGGAGTCACCCGGCCGCGGGGTCAGCAACGGCATCAGGTGCAGATAGGTGACACCCAGCTCGTGCAGGTAGTCGATCTTCTCGGCGACCCCGGTCAGGTCGCCGGCGAAACGCTCGGCGTAGGCCGCGTAGCCGAGCATCGATTGGTCCTGGAACCAGTCCGGGCTCAGGGTGCGGACCAGGTCGAGGTGTTGGAGTTCGGAGTCACGCTCGCGGAATGCGTGCGCGGCCAAGGTGACCAGACGGACGGCCAACGCATCCGCCGGCGCCTCGTCATACAGCTCGCGCAGACCGCCGATCAGGTCCGGCCACCACTTGGCGAGCCGGACTCCGAAGATCTCGCGCAGATGGTCGGGGCAGCCGACCAGATCGGCGTCGGCAGCCGCGATCGCGGCGGACAGGGCGTCGGTGGAAGTTGCCATGTGATCATCCTCTCCCACGCTCAGTTGCCGCGCTGCCCGGTCGGTCCGGTGGTCGGGTGCGGCCTCAACGGGTGTCGTCTGGTTGGGTAGAGCCAATGTTCACCGTGCTCTCCGAGCTGTCCGCCGGTCGTGGTGGTCGCACCGGGGTGATCAGCACCCCGCACGGCGATATACAGACGCCGGCCTTCGTCGCGGTCGGCACGAAAGCCACGGTCAAGACGGTGCTGCCGGAGGCGGTGGCCGAGCTGGGCGCGCAGGCGGTGTTGGCGAACGCCTACCACCTGTACCTACAGCCCGGCCCCGACGTCGTCGACGCCGCCGGTGGCCTCGGCTCCTTCATGAACTGGTCCGGCCCGACCTTCACCGACAGCGGCGGGTTCCAGGTGATGTCGCTGGGCGCCGGCTTCAAGAAGGTGCTGTCGATGGACTCGTCGCGAGTCCCGGCGGACGACGTGATCGCCGACGGGAAGTCGCGGCTGGCCCACGTCGACGACGACGGCGTCACCTTCAGGTCCCACTTGAACGGCGACCGGCTGCGCTTCACGCCGGAGATCTCGATGGGTATCCAGCACCGGCTCGGGGCCGACATCATGTTCGCCTTCGACGAGCTGACCACGCTGATGAACACCCGGGAGTATCAGGAGCTCTCGGTCGAGCGCACCCGGCGGTGGGCGATTCGATGCATCGATGAACACCGCCGACTGAGCGTCGAGCGGAGCCACCGCCCACCGCAGGCGCTGTTCGGGGTGATCCAGGGCGCTCAATACGAAGATCTGCGCCGCACCGCCGCGCGCGATCTCGGTCGGCTCGACTTCGACGGGTTCGGCATCGGCGGCGCGCTGGAGAAGCAGCAACTGGGCGCCATCGTGTCCTGGGTGACCGCCGAACTACCGCGGACGAAGCCCCGACATCTGCTCGGGATCAGCGAACCGGACGACATCTTCGCGGCGATCGAACACGGCGTGGACACCTTCGACTGTGTGTCGCCCTCTCGGGTGGCCCGCAATGCGGCGATCTACTCCCCCAGCGGCCGCTACAACATCAGCAACAGTCGCTTCAAGACGGACTTCACCCCGCCCGGCGCGGACTGCGACTGCTACACCTGCGCCCACTACACCAAGGCGTACCTGCACCACCTGTTCAAGGCGAAGGAGATGCTCGCTTTCACGTTGGCCACGATTCACAACGAGCGCTTCATCGTGCGCCTGGTCGACCGGATCAGGGAGAGCATCGAGGGCGGCTACTTCGACGAGCTGCGCCGGGCGGTGCTCGCCGAGTACTACCCCGGCGCTCCGCCCGTTCAGCCGGCCGAGCGGCCCGCAGACTGATCGGGCTGGGCCGGCGGGGCGATCGGGATTCCCTCCCGGCGCTTGATCACCGCGATCACCCGGTACGTGACCGGCAGGAACAGTGCCTCCACCGCACATTTGTACGCAAAACCGACCAACACGTAGTTGACGAAGTCCGCACCGCTGATGTCGCCGATCCGGGCCACCGTGCAGAAGACCAGGGTGTCGGCCAACTCGCCCACCACCGTCGATCCCAACAACCGCACCCACAATCGACGGTCCCCGGTGCGCTGCTTGATCCGGACGAGCACAAAGGCGTTCAGCAACTGACCCACCAGGTAGCCGCACATGCTGGCCAGCACGATCCGCGGCACGAAGCCCAGAATGCTCTCGAACGCCTCCTGGTAGTCCCAACCCGCACCCGGCGGCGAAATCTGCACCGCCCAGAACGACAGCGACGCGATCACCGACAACACGAAGCCGAGGAAGATCGCACGCTTGGCCGCCCGGAGCCCGTAGACCTCCGACAGGACGTCGCCCATGATGTACGTCAACGGGAACAGGAACGCGCCACCGTCGGTGATGATCGGCCCGAAACCGATGAGCTTGGTGGCGCCGACATTGGACACCAGCAACATGGCGCAGAAGGTCGCGACCACGATGTCGTACACGCCCCGAGTCGGAGCGACCGCAGAATTCAGCGTCAGCGGGGTGAGGGCAGGTTTGGTCACGAGTGCACATCCAAGCAGGCGGACTCGTCGATGACGAATCCAGCGGGCGTGTCGGCCCCGCATGTCACCATGGTGCGATGACCGACGCCCCCAGCACAGCCGCGGCCGGCCCGGCGCAACCAGCCGGCGCCACACCCCCGGCCCCGTCCGACGGAGGCCGAGTCCTGCATCTGGCTCACGTCGACGAGTGGGCCGCCGCGCTGCGGACCGGGTGGTTCGACCGGTCGACACGGGGTGAGTCGCTAGCCGAAGTCGGCTTCATACACGCGTCGACCAGCGGCCAGATCCGGCACACCGCCCGGACGTTCTACCTGGACGACCCGGATCCGCTGCTGCTACTCGTGGTCGACGTGGCGCAGACCGAATCCGCCGGGTCCGCGTTGCGCTGGGAACCGGCAACCGGCAGCCGGTACCCGCACGTGTACGGGCCGATCCCGGTCGCCGCAGTCGTCGCCGCGGTCCCGGTCGCATTCGACGAATCCGGTGAACTCCAACTGCCGGAC
Organism: uncultured Actinomycetota bacterium; assembly: GCA_963825975.1. GTDB lineage: Bacteria > Actinomycetota > Actinomycetes > Mycobacteriales > Nakamurellaceae > Nakamurella. The sequence goes on along the minus strand of CAWGUZ010000020.1, from coordinate 66,604 downwards.
CTGACCGCGCTGGACGTGATCGATCAGCCGCCCGGCTGCTACCTCTGCCGGCTGATCGCCTCTGCTACCTCTGCCGGCTGATCGCCTCTCTGTCGAAGACGGGGACGTCGCCGACGATCGGGTTGGTACGGCGCGACGGCGACATGTACTTCGTCACCAGGTTCACGAAGGTGGCCAACCGATTCCGGTTGCCGAGCAGCGTCGCGATGTGCACGTACAGCCACACCAACCAGGCCAGCGTCCCGGTGAGTTTCACCGACTTGCCGTACGGCAGGGCGATGTCGGCGATGGCGGCCCGCCGCCCGATGGTGGCCATGGTGCCCTTGTCCTTGTATCGGAAGTCGGCGGTGGGCTCGTTCTTGATCAGGTGGGCGATGTTCCGTCCGGCCTGCCGGCCACCCTGGATGGCGGGCTGAGCGAGCTGCGGCAGCGCATCCGGAGTGACCGCGATGTCGCCGACGGCGAACACATTGCTGAAGCCGTGGACTCGCATATCGGCGTCGACGGTGATGCGGCCACCACGCCCCTGCGGGAGGTTCCATTTGCCGACCACCTGCGGCGCCGTGACGCCCGTCGCCCAGACGACCACCCGGGCCGGCAGGAAGTCGCCGTTGCCCAGGGTGACACCCTCCGGGCTGACCTCCTTGACCGAGGTGTTCAGCCGTAGCTCCACACCGCGCTCGCGCAGCTCGCGGGCCGCATAGTCGCGCAGTCCGGAATCGAACGGCGGCAACACCACGCTGCCCATCTCCACCAGCACGATATGGGTGCGCCGCGGGTCCAGTTCCGGATAGACGACCGCCATCGCGTCGTTGCGCATCTCGGCCAACGCGCCGGCGGTCTCCACTCCGGTGGCGCCCGCGCCGACCACGACCATGGTCAGCTCCGGCGAACCGATGAACTCACCGGAGGCGGCGGCGTGTTCGAGCTGGGTGAAGATCCGGTCGCGCAGGGTCAGCGCTTGGGCGCGGGAATAGATCGCCAGGGTGTTCTCCGCGGCGCCGGGGGTGTTGAAATAGTTCGTCGTCACGCCGGTGGCGATGACCAGGAAGTCGTATCCGAGGGTGCTGCCGTCGGTGAAGTGCACCGAGCCGCCCTCAGTGTCGATGGTGTCGACCTCGCCGTGCCGGAAGGACAGGTTGAGCTGTTTCATCCGGGTCGCGCGCAGGAAGAACGTGACATCGCCGGCGTTCAGGCCCGCGGTGGCCACTTGGTACAGCAACGGCTGGAAGGTGTTGTAGGTGCGCTGGTCGACGAGTGTGACGTCGACGTCGACATTGCGCAACGCGCGGACGGCACCTAGCCCGGCGAAGCCACCACCGAGTATGACGACGTGCGGACGTCGGCGGGATGTCTGCCGCGCGGCCGGTACCGGTTGAGCGCTCATGTGAAGTCCTCGCGGTGAGAGGGAACCAGGGACCGCCGACCGGTGAATCCGTCGACGAGGGGTGCTGCGGGTCACCATATCGCCTGTGCCGCGGGCGAGCGATCAGCTAGCGCAGCGCCCGCATGGAACGCCGCTCGACCACCATCGAACCGGCGAATAGCAGCAGGCCGATCAGGCTGAGCGCCACCGCCACCCGCGACGGACCGAGGTAACCCCAGCCGCCGGCGATCACCAGACCGCCCAGCCAGGCACCGACCGCGTTGGCGACGTTGAAGGCGGAATGACTCAAGGACGCCGCCAACGACGGTGCGTCGGGCGCGATCGCCATCAGCCGGGTCTGCACCGAAGGGATCAGCGAGGAACCGGCGAAACCGAGCGCGAAGACGTTCACGAACGACCAGGCCGGCGAACTGGCAGTCAAGGAGAAGGCCGCGAACGTCGCGATGGTCAAGCCGAAACCGACGATGATCGCCCGCCTCGGGCTGCGGTCCGCGAGCCGCCCACCGACCAAGATGCCCGCCGTGCCGCCGACGCCGAACACGCCGAGGATCCAGGGGATCGTGGTTTCGGCCAGACCGGCCAGATTCGTCATGATCGGCGCGATGAACGTGTAAACGGCGAACATGCCGCCGAAGCCGATCGCACCGATGGCCAAGGTGAACCACATGCGTCCGTTGCGCAATACCTGCAATTCGCTCCGCATCGTCGCGCCCGCGGGCACCGGAACCCTCGGTACGAACACCAACACCAACACCAGGGTCAGCACACCCAGAACGGCGACGAGGCCGTATGCCGCGCGCCACCCGAGCGCCTGGCCGATGGCTGTGGTCAGGGGGACCCCGATCACATTGGCGACTGTCAGACCGAGCATGATTCCGGCGACCGCACTGCCCCGCCGGTTCGGCGGCACCAACGACGCCGCCACCACGGCCGCGATGCCGAAATACGCACCGTGCGGGAGCGCCGAGACGAACCGCGCCACCATGAGGCTGCCGTAGCCGGGGGCGAAGGCGGAGAACACATGCCCGCCCACCAACACCGCCATCAAGGCCACCAACAGCAGACGTCGCTCCATCCGGGCACCCAGCGCCGCCAGGATCGGGGCGCCGACGACCACACCCAGGGCATAGGCGGAGATCAGATGGCCGGTCTGGACTTCGCTGACCCCCAACGAGCGGCTGATGTTGGGTAACAGCCCCATCGAGGCGAACTCGGTGGTGCCGATGGCGAAGCCGCCGAGGGCCATCGACACGATGGCCACCCCGGTTTGGCGGGGTCGCACGGACGAGGACCGCTGCGGCGCGTCGGTCGTGATCGAGGTGACGGATTCCAGTGCGGCTGGAGCAGTCGACGCTTCCGGTGCGTCGGGACGCGCGGTCGATCCGGACATGACAATGCCTCGAGTTCTGGGAGGGAAGTCGCCGGACCGAGCGGCTGCGCGACTGGTGGGTACGACACGTGCACTGACTGAACACGTGCAACACCGTTGTCGCCTGATTCGAGTCTAGGCAGTGGCAACCCGCCGGCCGGTCCGTTACGCCCCTCGCGGGGTGTGGCTCTCCTCATCCCGGACCGGTTTCACGACATCCCGGACCGGATTCCCGGGCTGCCTGATGCTGATGGCGAGCAGCAGCACCAGGACCTGACCGCCGGTGACCGCGACCGACTGCCAGAACGCCCACGAACGGGCAGCACCCATACCCGCGGTATCGAAGCCCGCCGCCGCCAGGAGCAGCAGCCCGAGGGTGGCGAAGATGAACACGGTCAGCAGAAGACCGATCGCCTGCGCCCTGCCACCCAGCGGCCACAGCACAGCGAGCGTGCCGAACGGGATGAACCACAGGGCGACCACCGCCGCCGTCGTGTGGACCACGGCGTGCCAACTCGCTGGTCCGGCACCGGCGTCGGTACGGACCGCCGCCATCACCACAGCGCCGACGAAACCGATGGCCAGGAGCAGCGCGGCGAACCAACGCCGATCCGGCAGGGCCCGCCACAGGCACAAAGGTGCCGTCGACACCGCGACAGCCCAGATGCTGAAAATCCACCCCCACGGACCGATGCCGTACTGGCTCAAGGAGATCGGCGGCGGAAACCATTGACCGGCCACGGCCTGCATGACGACGAGCGCGAGCACGCTCACCGCAGCCCACACCCGACCGATTCGCAACCAGCTCAGCACAGCCGCATTCTGCCCTGCGTTCGGAACCCTGCGGGCCCTACGGTGACAGGCATGAGGATGGGTGCGCGGCGAACACGAGGCGCGGTACTGACGGCGCGAGCGAAAACCCGCGCCCGACTGCTGGTGACGCTGCTGATCGGGGCGCTGCTGATCGGGGTTCTTGCGGTCGGGTGTGTCAGCACGGTGCCGGGCCGCGGCGCGATAGCGGCGAACACCTCCAGCGGCGGCAAGAAGTTGGGCACCCGGTCCGCCCCATCGGTGCAGCCGACGGCACCGACAGCGCCGTCCGAGTCAGCGAGTACTGCGGGCGGCACACCTGAGACTCCCACCGCGGCGGTGCCGGAGTCGGCCGACCTCGGACCCGACGCCGCCGGCTTCGTCCAGTTCCGGACGCCCTCCGGCAACATCATGTGTGGGCTCATCGACGGCACCGACTTCGGCGCGGCGCGCTGCGACATCGCGGAGTGGACATTCGAGCCGCCGCCGGCCGGCGAATGCGGCCAGCTCAACTTCTCCGCCGGTAGTGCCGAAGTGGATGCCGAGGGCCCGGCCTACCTGGGTCTGTGCGCCGGAGACACGGTGTCCGATCCCACCAGTCCGGTCTTGGAGTACGGGCGCACCGCCGGGATGGGCAGGTTCGGCTGCGTCTCCGCCGAAAACGGCGTGACCTGCATCAACCACGCCACCGGCCATGGATTTCGGATCTCTCGGGCGTCCTACGACTTGTTCTGAACGGCATGTTGACGTCGCCGACGAATCCCGAGGCCGAGCAACGACAGCAGCAGCACCAGGACACCGCCCGCGATGATGCCGATCAAGGCCCACGGGAAGGACCTGGCGGTCACCTCGTCGACGAAAGCGGTCGCCGCGGCGGCGTCCCCGGGCGCCGCGACGGCAGCGGTCAATGCCGCTGCCAGCAGCGACTCCCCGACGGAATCGGACTGGGCGTACCGGCCGTTGGGCGACAACAGCAGCACTGTGCCGCCCACCCGACGCATCAATTCGTTGGCGAACTGGTCGCCGGCATCGGCGGTCAATTCCTGTGGCACCGCGACGACCGTCAACGGGACATTGGCCGACCGCGCCCGCTGCACCTGTGCCAGCAGCACGGCTCGATCGACTGGGGCGCCGGTCACGACCACCACGTGGTCGTCGTTGGACTGCGCCGCGATCGCATCGACGTCCATCCCGGCGACGTCCACCACCGCACCCGACGCGGTCAGACCGCCGATACTCGCCGGCAGCACGACACTCGCGAGCACCACGACGACGGCGCCGACGACGCCGAGCAACGACACCAGCCCGCCGAGCAGCCGACGTCGAGCCGGCCAGAACCATCGATGTGCAAGTCCGTCGAGCATTCACCGACCCCTTCCGGGCCGCTGCCGGGCGGTCCCGACGTGCGGCGTGACGGCCTGACCCGCGGATACCGCGGCGTCCGGATACAGATAGCGCACGAGCAGCAGCCCCATCGTGGGAGCGACGCACCGGTCAACCCTATTGAGTACCGGCGACATCGAGTACCGGCGACATCGAGTACCGGCGACATCGAGTACCGGGGACGACCCGCGTAGCCGTTCACTGAAAGTCCTCTGCGAGAATCGGACGCCAGGGCCGGGCCGTGGTCGCTGCGCGGAAGGTGGCTGTCATGCCGTACTCGGACCGAGTCGTCCCCGAACCGGGAGACCCTTTCGTGGATCGCTTCGATGTGCAGGTCGACGGTGGCCGTCTCGCCGTTTGGCGGGCGGGAGCGGAAGTGTCCAGCGGAGCTCCAGTCGTGTTGGCCGCGCACGGCATCACGGCGAACCACATGAGCTGGGCGCCCACCGCCCGCGCCCTCGCCGCGGACGACGTCTGCCTACTGGCGCCGGACCTGCGCGGTCGCGGGGACAGCGCGCGTATTGACGGGCCCTGGGGAGCCCGCGCCCACGCCGAGGATCTGGCGGCCGTGCTGGTCCAGGTGGGTGCCGACAGCTGCATAGCGGTCGGCCACTCGCTGGGCGGGTATCTGGTGTCGTATTTCGCCGCGCGCCGACCCGACCTGGTCACCTCCGTGGTCGTGGTCGACGGCGGGGTGCCGATCGCCGTGCCCGACGGTGTGGATCCGGAACAGGCGATACGGGCCACGTTGGGGCCGGCGATCGCTCGCCTCAGCCAGGTCTTCGCGAGCAGAGAGAGCTATCACGACTTCTGGCGTGCCCATCCCGCCTTCGATCACACCGGTATCTCCGACGCGGATCTGGTGGACTACGCCGATGCCGATCTGGGCCTGCAGCGCGACGGGTTACGGCCGCGGGCACGTCCGGACGCAGTGCGGGCCGACTTCAGCGAACTCCTCGTCGACCAGGACGTTCGGACCGCGCTGGCCGGGCTGGAGCAGCCCATCGTGCTGCTACGGGCCCCGCGCGGTCTCATGAACGAGAACACTCCGTTCGTTACTGGGGAATCAGCGCAGTCGCTCGTCGCGGCACGCCCGGATCGGCGTCGACTGATCGAGGTCGCCGACGCGAACCACTACAGCATCACCCTTGGAACCCGCGGGGCGACCGCGATCGCCGCCGCGATCCGAGCCATGGTGGCAACGTCGACGTCCTGATGACTATTGGTCATTAGGACGACGCACCATATTTCCGTCGATTTGCCTTCGGCCTCCGGAACCTCACCTACTGAATCGCCCGATCTCTGCTGGAAAGCGGCCGATTCAGACCCAACTTCACTCTCATTGTACTGGGCCCGATATTCGCTTTCGATAGCCTGGCGCGATGTCACATAAGGGGTCAGTGTCGGTGGTGCCTTGTATCATCGGGGGTATGAGCGGGCCCGGTTTCTACACACTCGACGAGGCGTTGCGCCTGGTCGAGAATGCGATGGAAGCCGTCGGCAGTTTGATTTGCGGGGAACGTTGGAAGTTGAACGGCGACGAATTGTTGAACCTCTCCCTCGGTGTGGAGAAATTGGCCCGGAAAACGTGGGCGGCGCAGGTGCAGCTCACTGACGAACTGGATCAGCAGGGTGTCGCCACGGCCAGGTCGGTGTCCTCGACGGCGGCGCTGCTCCGGGAGACGTTGCGGATCTCCCCCGGTGAGGCGTCGGCGCGGGTGAACGCGGCCCGGGCGACCCAGCCGCAGGATCTGCCGTCCGGTGGGGAGCGACCCGCGCAGCGGCCGATCCTGGGCGCAGCGATCAATGACGGAACCGTGTCGGTCGATCACGTCCGCACCATCGTGTCGACCCTGCGGCGGTTGCCCGACGCCCTTCCCGCTGGGGTGGTGTCGGAGGCGGAGCGGGTGTTGGTGGAGCACGCGCTGATTCAGGATCCGGAGCAGCTCAAGAAGCTCGCCCGGCACTTGGAGTGCGTGTTGGACCCCGACGGCACCCCGCCCGACGACGGCGCGGCCCGGTCGAAGATGGAGTTCACAATCGGGTCCCGCAGCGCCACCACCGGTCTGACCGGCATCCACGGCTATTTGAACGATTTGGGTGTCGCCGCCTTGCGGGCGGTGATCGACCCGCTCGCCGCCCCGAAACCCGCGCGTCGACGGTTCGAAGGACCCCCGCCCGGCGGCGACCCGCCGCGCGCACGCCCTCGTCGAAGTGCTGGAGTACGTGCTGCGCACCGGCGGGAACGCGGACAACCCGCTCCCGGAGACCGCCGGGTGTCCGGCCGCACGTCACCGTCACCCTGGACTGGGACATCCTCAAGCAACAGGCACGCGGCGCGGTCCTGGACGACGGGCACCGGCTCTCCCCCGCGGACACCCGCCGCCTGCTCTGCGACGCCGGCGTCATCCCCGCCGTCCTGGGCGGGGCCGGCGAGGTGCTGGACCTGGGCAAGTCATCCCGGACGTTCAGCACCGCGATCCGGCGGGCGATCACCCTGCGGGATCGGGGATGTTCATTCCCCGGCTGTACCAGACCGCCGAATTGGTGTGATGCGCATCATGTGAAATGGTGGGTGCGGGACCTCGGGGAGACCAGTTACCAGAATGGCACCCTCCTGTGCGCATTCCACCATTCCGAGATACACAAAGACGACTGGCGAATACAACCCGGCGTCGACGGCGTCCCCGAATTCGTGCCACCGAAATGGTTGGACGCTGCGCAAAATCCGAGACGGAACACCGTCCACCACATTCACCTACCAACGGCTGCCGATGAATAATGCCACGAGCATGACAATTCGTCACGGGCGCGGTCCGAACGGGTCGAATCGCCCGTCGACCGCGGTCCAGCCGCCGTCCACGGTGAGCACTGTTCCAGTCACATACGAGGCTGCATCCGAGGCGAGGAATACCGCCGCTCCGACGAGTTCCGACGGTTCCGCCCAGCGGCCCAGCGCGGTCTTCGCCGCGTAGGCATCCGACCAGGCCTGATCGGCGCGGATCGGGCTTGTCAGGTCGGTGGCGACCACACCCGGCGCGATCGCGTTGAAGCGCACGCCGCGTGCGCCGTACTCCGCCGCGGCGGTTCGCAGCAGCTGGATCAGGCCTGCCTTGGTCGCGGCATACAACGCCTGACCGGGTTCGACGGTTTGCGCCCGGATCGATGCGAACGCCAGCACGCTCCCCCGCCCCCGTGCGGCCATCCCCGGCGCGAAAGCCTGAACCAACCGGAACACGCTGCGCAGATTGGTGTCGAGCACCCGGTCGTAGTCGGCGTCGGTCAACTCGGCGATGGGTTTGCGGACGTTGATGCCAACGGTGCTGATCGCGATGTCAGCAGGCCGGTCGGCGGCCAGCCCGGCCACAGCCCGCGGGTCAACTGCATCAAGCTCAATACTGGTGGCGGCGTCGCCGATGTGGGCCGCGGTGGCCGCTGCGGCGTCACCGTCGACATCGGCGACTGTGACCTGCGCGCCGAATGCGGCCAAGCCGACCGCGACTTCTCGGCCGATTCCGCCGCCGCCTCCGACCACCACCGCGTGCCTACCCTGCAGGGTGAACAGATCTCGATAGCTCTCGACGGACGGCGTGACGATTGACCGTTCGATCGGTGTCATCGGTTGACCGTACTCGGCGCCAGATCCGCGTAGCTGGGCCACGAGCCGCCCGCCGTCGTCACGGATTCGGCTGCCAGCACCGAACGGATGACAGCCCGCGACACCACGTCGGCGGCGGCCGCGAGCAACCGATACAGCCCGGCCGGATCGGGTGCCGGTCGCACGACGGTCGACGCGGCGAAGAAGAGGTCGCCGTCGAAGAGGGTGTGCACCGGATTGACCGCCCGAGCCAACCCGTCGTGCGCGATCGCCGCCAGCTTCGCGCACTGAGCCTTGGTCAGTGTGGCGTCGGTTGCGATGACACCGAGCGTGGTGTGTCTGATGGACGCAGCACGGGGATCCGACGGCAACTTCTCCACGGCCAGCCGGGTCAGCTCCGCATGCCGCTGCAGCCGCTGCAGATCGGGCGCGCTGGGCGGTCGCAGACCCGGACCGTCGTCTGCCGTGAGCAGCGGGGACGCCCAGAGTCGACCCGACGCCGGGTCATAGATCGAGCCGGTCGCATTCGACGCGACCAACGCGGCCACGGTGGAGCCGTCCGGAAGCCGAGCGCCGGCCTGGCCGATGCCACCCTTCAGACCGCCGCAGCAGGCTCCGGTGCCGGCTCCGACGACCCCTTCGGCCCCCATCTCGGCAGCAGAAGCAACGAGGGCGTTCTGCACCGCTTGATAGCCGAATCGGGCGTCCGGGGTGGCGCGGAAGGTTCCACCTCGACCCAGGTCGAACAACACGGCGGCCGGCACGATGGGCACCACGAAGTCCGGATCGGCTCCGACCGAGAATCCGCTGCGCCGGTCGGCCAACGCGGCCACGACACCGTCTGCGGCGGCCAGGCCGAACGCGGAACCGCCGGTCAGCAGCAACGCGTGCACCCGGTCGACGATCGCCGTCGGGTCCAACAGGTCCGTCTCCCGAGTTCCGGGTGCGCTGCCGCGAACGTCGACACCTGCCACCATTCCACCCGGCGGGGCCAGCACCACCGTGCACCCGGTCAGGTATCCGTCCCCCCGGACGGTGTGCTGGCCGACCCGCAGACCGGCGACGTCGGCGAGGCCGCCCCGGAGGGTCGTCATCAGTCGGCGAGGAACGCGGCCGCCGCGGCGGCGAACACCCTGGCGCAGGTGACCACATCCTCGACCTCGACGAACTCGTCGACCTGGTGGGCGATCCACTTTCCACCGGGCCCGTAGACCACGGTTTCCAACCCGGCGTCACGAGTCAGGATGGTGCCGTCGGTGGTCCCCGGCACCCCGCCGTAGATCGGCTCCGCACCGGTGACTGCCCGGTGGGCCAGCGCGAGTGCGCGCACCACCGCCGCGCCCCGATCGAGATCGACCGGCGGACGGTCGTCGATGACGTCCACCGCAACCGTGAGCCCGGATTCAGCGGCGACCTGCTCGGCGAGCATCTGGATCACCTGGATCAGTCCGCGGTGGTCGATGCCGGGGATGGTGCGGATGTCCACCGACAGCGCTCGCAGTCGCGGGGATCACATTGATCTGGGCCTGGTCTCCGGCGCTGAGCACCGTGGGGGTCAGGTAGAAGCGATCCGAGGTCGGGATGCGGCGGGTATCGGTGGATCAGCTGCTCTTGGAGCTCGGTCAATCCGAGGATCAGTTGCGCCACCGCAGGGATCGGATTGTTGCCCATCTGCGGCATCGCCCCGTGCGCCATTCGACCGGTGAACATCGCGGACAGCCGGATCGCGCCCTTGCTGACGGGGCAGATCTCCCCGCCCTCCGGCTCGCGACGATCACGCCGTGGATGCCGACTGCGGCGTCCGACGCGGCGAAATGCTTGACACCGAGCATCAGCCCCTCCTCGTCGACGAGCACACCGACCACGATGCGGCCGTTGAATCCGGCGAGCTCCACCGCGCGCGCGGCGTGGATCATCGCCGCCACCCCGGCTTTCATGTCAGCCGAGCCCCGGCCGCGTAATCGACCGTCGACGACGTCCCCGGCATACGGGTCGAACGACCAGCCGGCCGGGTCGCCCTCGGTCACGACGTCGCTGTGACCCTCGAACATCAGGGTTCGGCCGGGTGCCCGCCCGTGGATTACGCCCACCACATTCGGTCGGCCGGGTGCGACATCGGTGACCGCCACCTGCCAGCCGAAGTCGCGCATCACGCCGGCGACCACCTCGGCGACCGGGGTCTCGACGACACCGGACGCCGGGTCGTTCACCGTCCGCAGTCGAACCAGCCGGCCTGCCAACTCCAGAACGGCGGCTTCGTCGAGCTGGGTCAGGCAGCGCAGTTCGTCGGACGTCATGGGGTCGATCCTGCCGCACCGGCCGACGCCCGGGCCCGCGCCCGCGCCAAGCCGCCTTCGATCGTCGGCACCGCAGCCAGCAGCCGGCGGGTGTAGTCCTCTCGCGGCTCTTGGTAAACCTGATCGGTGGTTCCGGTTTCGATCAGTCGACCACCGCGCAGCACCGCCACCCGGTCGCAGACCCGCCGGATCACCGACAGGTCGTGCGACACGAAGATCAGGGTGAAGTCCTCACTGCGCGCCAACCGGTCCAGCAGATCCAGTACCTGCCCGCGCGTGCTCACGTCGAGGGCCGAGACCGCCTCGTCAGCCAGCAGAATGCTCGGGCGCGGGGCGATCGCCCTTGCGATCGAAATGCGTTGACGCTGCCCGCCGGAGAATTGGTGCGGATAGCGGCGCAGCGCCGCGTCGTCCAGCCCGACCTCGGCCAGCACCACTCGGACCCGGTCGGCGGCTGCGGCCCGATCGGATCCGAGCAGCGGCTCGGCCACGATGTCCGCGATGCGCATCCGCGGGTCGAGGGAGCCCATCGGATCCTGGAAGACCAGCTGCAGGCGCCGCCGCAACGGTCGGAGCCGACGCTCCGACGCCGCACTGATGTCGATTCCGTCCACTGTCACCCGACCGCTCGTGGGACGGTCGAGACCCGCGATCAGGCGCACCAACGTGGTCTTGCCGGAGCCGCTCTCCCCGACGATGCCGAACCTCGAACGGCGTGGCACCGTCAGCGACACTCCGGCCAGCGCCGACACGGTCTGATCCGCCGTGAAGGGCGCTGACCGCCTCCGGAACACTCTGCTCACGTCGTCGACGACGACTGCGGCGTCGGTGGTTGCGGGCTCGGTGCTTGGGGCGGTCACGACGCCAACTCGGCGTCGGCCAGCAGCGACCGGGTGTAGTCGTGTCGCGGCTCGGTGAGCACCTCGACGACGCTGCCGCTCTCCACGACGCGCCCGTCGAGCATCACCAGCACTCGGTCGCACAGCTGCGCGACCACCGCGAGATTGTGCGAGATGAAAAGCAGCGCGGCCCTCTCCTCGCGCACCCGGCGGTCGACCAGGCCGAGAACCTGCGCCTGCACCGTGACATCCAGCGCGGTCGTCGGCTCGTCGCAGATCAGCAGATCGGGAGAATTTGCGACGGCGATCGACAGCACCACCCGCTGCCGCTGGCCACCGGACAGTTGATGCGGGTAGCTGCGGGCGATCCGGTCGGGATCCGCCAAACCGGTGGACGCGAGCAGCGCAACCGCGGCGGCGGCGGCAGCGCGGCGGCTCACGGCGGTGTGAATCAGCATCACCTCCGCGACCTGACGCCCGATCCGCATGGTCGGGTTCAACGCCGTCATCGGCTCCTGGAACACCATGCCGATCCGATCGCCGCGCAGCCGGGCGAGTTGCGACTCGCGAGCCGTCACCACGTCGAACGCGGCGCCCGCCAGCGTGATCGACCCGGTCGCGGTGATGCCGGTCGGCAGCAGACCTGCCACCGCCAGACAGGTCAGCGTCTTGCCCGATCCACTGGCGCCGATGATGCCGACGCGTTCGCCGCGACGCACGGCGAAGTCGACGCCGTGCACCAGCGAAGTTCCGCTCGCGCTCAGGCGCAGGTCCGTGACCTGCAGCAACGGCTCGCCGGTGTGCATCATCGGCTCAGCAACTGGGGGTCCAGCCGGTCCCGTAGGCCGTCCCCGAGCAGGTTGAACCCCAGCACCGCCAGTGCGATGGCCAAGCCGGGCCACACCGCCGTCAGCGGCGCGATGGTCAGCAGCGACTGCGCCTCGGACAGCATCCGCCCCCACGACGGCACGCTCGCCGGCGCCCCCAGACCGAGGAAGGACAGACCTGCCTCCGCCAGGATGGCGATCGCATAGGACGACGAGGCCTGCACGATGATCAGCCCGGACACATTCGGCACCACGTGTCGCACCGCGATCGCCGGGCCTCGTCGCCCGGCCACCCGGGCGGCCCGGATGTAGTCGGTGCTCATCACCCGCAGGGTCCCGGCCCGGATGACGCGGACGAAGCCGGGGATGGTCGCGATGCCGATCGCGACCATCGCGGTGGTGACCGAACCGCCGTATTTCGCCGCCAGGATCAACGCCACCAGCAGCGCCGGGAAGGCGAGCAGAATGTCGTTGGCCCGCAGGATGAGCTCCGACCATCGCGCGGGCACCATGCCGGCCACGATGCCCATCGGGGTGCCGACCAGGGCTGCGATGCCGACCGCCACGATCCCCACGTAGAGGGTCGTCTGCGCCCCCACCATCAGCCTGCCGGCGATGTCCTGCCCGAGCCGGTCCGTGCCCAGCCAGTGGCCGTTCACCCCCGGCCCGACGCTGCGGTGCGCGTAGTCGAGGTACAGCAGGTCGAACGGCGTCCAGAAGAAGGAGACCACCGCGGCCACTGCGATCGACCCGACGAGGATCCCGCCGACGACGATGAGCGGGCTGTACTGCCGGCGCGACGCCGGCAGCAGGGTCGGGGCCTGGACCGTCATGTCCGGGTTCGCAGCCGGGGGTCGATCAGCGAGTAGGCGACGTCCACCAGGAACGAGATGAACAACGCGATGACCACGATGACCACCACGATCGCCTGCACCGTCAGCAGATCGCGCCGCTGCGCGGCGTCGGCCAACCCCTTACCGACACCGGGAATGGTGAAGATCCGTTCGATGATCACCGCCCCCACCAGAACCGTCACCAGGTTGACCCCGATCACGGTGACCACCGGTATCGACGCGTTGCGCAACCCGTGTCGGGTCAATGCGCGGAACGGGGTCAGCCCCTTGGCGCGAGCCGTCCGCAGATAGTCCTGCCCCAGCTCGTCCAGTACGGCACTGCGCACGTATCGGGTGAGCACGGCGCCCTGGACGACCCCGAGCGACACCCACGGCAGCACGAGGTGTTGTAGAAACGCGACCGGATCGGTCGCCGGCACGACGTATCCGTTGGCGGGCAGCCAGCCGAGGCGCACCGCGAACACGAGGACCAGCAGAATGGAGGCCAGGAAGGCCGGCACCGCCACCCCGACCTGGGACAGGCCGGAGAGCAGGTACCCGATGGGGCGCCCGTTCCGCAGCGCGCTGATCATCCCCAGCGGGACGGCGATCAGCAGTGCCACCACCATGCTGCCCAGCACCAGCCACATCGTGACCGCCAGTTGGTCGAGCAGCGTCGGCCCGATCGGGGCTCTGGTCACATAGGACACCCCGAAGTCACCCCGCACGGCGCCGCCGAGCCAGTCGAAATACTGCACTGGCAGCGCACGATCGAGGCCCATCTGGGTACACAGCGCTTGCACCGACCCCGGTGTCGCGTCCACCCCGAGGGCGGTCTGGGCGGGGCTACAGCCCGAGTCGAGCACCCAGAAGACCAGTAGCGACGCCACCAGGGTGCTGATCACGAAGATGACGCACCTGCGTAGCAGCTGCCACCACATCAGGCGGTAGCATGGTCGCCAGCTCGAACGCAGCGCTGATCTGGTTCTTCACCACACCGGTGACGCCCGTATCGGCCACGATCAGATTCGGGAACGACCAGAGCCACACCACCGGGGCGTCGGTGGCCAGCAGGTCGAGGGCCTGGCGGTAGTCGGCGGCGGTGGCGTCGTCGGACAACTCCTGGTCGGCCTTGGTGAACAGGTCGCGCACCGTCGGATTGTCGTAGCCGAAGTAGTAGTTCGGATTGCCGAACAACGTCACCGCGTCACGCGGTTCGACGTGGTTGACGATGGTCAGGTCGTAGTCGTGATCGGTGAAGACCTGCTTGAGCCAGGTCGCGAAGTCGACATTCGAGTCCTGGACGGTGATGCCGACGGTCGCCAGCTGGGAGATGATGATCGGGGCCGCCGCCGCGGCGTACGGCACCGGCGGCAGGGTGAGCCGCAGCGTGATGTTGCCGGCGCCGGCTTGTGTCAGCAGATCGCGAGCCTTGTCCGGGTCGAAGGGGTATTTGTCGACGTCGGTGAACCACGGATCGGTCGGCGCCTCCTGGGTGCCGATCAACGTTCCGTAACCGCTCCACGCGGCGTCCAGGATGGCCTTGCGGTCCAGCGCGTGACTGATCGCCTGCCGGACCCGGGAGTCGGCGAGCGGACCGGTCCGATTGTTCATCCCCAGGATGACCTCGCCGGTGCTGGTGCCCTCGATGACCTGATACTTGGCGGCGTCGGAGAATTGGGACAGCGCCTCCGGCGTCTGCACCGTCGACATGATCTGAATGCCCCCGGTGAGCAGTGCGTTGTTCATCGAGTTCGGGTCGGCGAAGTACTTGAGGGTGAAGGTCTTCACCGCGGGCGCCGTGCCCCAGTACTCGTCGTTGCGCTCCAGCACGATCGAGGACACCGCGGTTCCACGCGGCGAACCGGTACGGCCCGGTCCCGACGGGCGTGTTGGCCAGATCTGCGACGCCGTTTTCCGCGAACATCGCCCCGATCGGAGTCGTCATCAGGAACAACCACGAGGTCGACGGCCTGTTCAGCACCACTCTGAGCTCGGTCGGCGACACCGCCGTGGCGCTCCGTACGACGTCCATGCCGGACTTGATCGCGGGCTTCCAGTCGCTCTTGACCCGGTCGATGGAGAACACCGCGTCGGCGGCGGTGAACTCGTGGCCGTTGGTGAAGGTCACCCCGGAGTGCAGGGTGAAGTCATAGGTGAGGCGATCGTCGGACACCGTCCAGCTCGCCGCGAGCAGCGGCACGATCGTGCCGTTCTCGTCCTGTTTGACCAGTGTCTCGTAGACGTTCAGCAGCAGCGCCTGGGTGATCGCCGCTCCGGACGTCTGGGTGAAATCCAGACTCGTCGGCTCCAGGACGAAACCGATGGCCAGTGCGGACGCGGTGGACGTGCTCTGGGTGGACGTGTTGTCAGTCGACGTGCTCTGGGTGGACGTGTTCTGGGTGGACGTGTTCTGGGTGGACGTCTGGGCAGTCGAACCCGCGCTACACGCTGCGGCCACCAACAGCAGCACACCACCGAGAAACACACCGCGCGCCGACCTCGGCCGCCTCCTGCCCAGCATTCGCAGTCCTCAGATCTCGCCGGGCGACAGCCGGCCGGGGGTCGACGGCAACGGCGTGATCTGCGGTGCCGAGGACGAGTGCGAGGCCGGCTCGCGCGCCGCGGTCAGGCTGATCGGCAGGGCGGCGTTCAACTGGGCCGCCTGCAGCATCTCCGCGGCCACCTCGGCCGCCTCGGCCGCGCGCTGCCTGTCCAGCTCGGCCAGTTCGGTGCTGGATTCACCGGTGAACCAATCCTTGACGTCGTCGTCGATGGCACCCGCGGGGGGCGCCTTGTCCTCCACCGGCGCCGGTTCATAACGGAAGACGCCGTCGTCGCCCTTCTCCCCGAACATGGTGGCGAACTGCTCCAACGCCTTGTCGAAGCCGCTGGGGATCATCCACACCTTGTTCGAGTCGCCCTGCGCCAGCTGCGGCAGCATCTGCAGATACTGGTAGGCCAGGAGTTCCGGGGTCGGCTTGCCGTTCTTGACCGCGGTGAACACCTTCTCGATGGCCTTGGCCTGGCCCTGCGCCTGCAGGTACCGGGCCGCCCGGTCACCCTGAGCTCGCAGGATCGAGGCCTGCCGATCGCCCTCCGCCCCGAGGATCGCGGCCTGTTTCTGGCCCTCGGCCGACAGCACCGCCGCCTGCTTCTGACCCTCGGCGGTGGTGATCGCCGCCGTCCGCTGACCTTCGGCCGTCAGGATGATGGCCCGCTTGTCGCGGTCCGCACGCATCTGCTTCTCCATCGAGTCTTGAATCGATGGCGGCGGATCGATCGACTTGAGCTCCACCCGGGCTACCCGAAGACCCCATTTTCCGGTGGCCTCGTCCAAGACGCCCCGCAATTGGCCGTTGATCGCGTCCCGCGAGGTCAGGGTCTGTTCCAAACTCATCCCGCCGACCACGTTGCGCAGGGTGGTCGTGGTGAGTTGCTCGACCGCGACGATGTAGTTGGCGATTTCGTACACCGCTGCCCGCGGCTCGTTGACCTGGAAGTACACGACGGTGTCGATGGAGACCGTGAGGTTGTCCTGGGTGATCACCGGTTGCGGCGGGAACGAGACCACCTGTTCTCGCATGTCGATCCGGGCCCGTACCCGGTCCAGGAAGGGCACCAGCCAGACCAGACCCGCGTAGCTGGTCTTGTTGAATCGACCGAGTCGCTCGATCACCGCAGCCTGCGCCTGCGGGATGACTTTGACCGATCTGACCACGATCACCACTGCGAGCACGGCGATGACGATCGCGACGATGGCAAGCGGTTCCATGTTGTACGCCCTAACCCCAGATGACGACCGCGGTAGCTCCGCGGACTTCAATCACGGTGACCGGCGTTCCCGGCGGCAGCGGCCGGTCGCCGTCCACCCCGGTCGCCGACCAGATTTCGCCGCCGATCTTGACCTGCCCGCCGTGTTCGTCCACGGTCGCGACCACCGTGGCCTTCGAGCCCAGGATGGCGTCGACCCCGCTGCGCAGTTCTGACGGCTTGTGGTACCGACGCAACAGCACCGGCCGGGCGAGCACTACGAGCCCCACCGACGAGATCGCGAACACCAGCAACTGCAACCAGAGCAGTTCCGGGATGAAGATCGCAGTACCGGCGGTGACCAGCGCACCCGCTCCGAGCATCAGCAACACGAACTCGCCGCCGAGCGCTTCCGCGATCGACAGCAAGACTGCTGCGCTGAGCCAGATCCAACCGGGCATACCTCCATCCTGCCAGAGTGGGTTCGCCCCAACCGTCGGACGGGTGGCGCGCGGCTACTCCTCGGGGACCCCGGTGACGAAATCGATCAACTGCTCGACTGCCGTGATCAGTGGCGTCTGAACATCGCGAAACGAGCGCACCGAACCGTTCACCCGACCCCACATCACCGTCGGGTCGGAGATGCCCAGCCGGCGGCACACCCCGTGCTTCCAGTCCTCGCCGCGCGGGACGTCCGGCCAGCCGGCGATGCGCACCGCCGCCGGCCGGACCGCCTGCCAGATGTCGATGTACGGGTGCCCGGTGATCAGCACATGTGTGGCGTCGGGCCGGCGCCGGATCTGCTCGGTGATCCGCGATTCCTTGGAACCGGCGACGAGGTGATCGCACAGCACCCCGACCCGCCGGTGCGCGGCGGGGCCGAACGCGTCGAGGCGATCGGCCAGGTTGTCCAATCCGTCGATCGGCTCGACGACGATGCCCTCGACTCGCAAGTCGTGTCCCCATACCCGCTCCACCAGCGCGGCGTCGTGAATCCCCTCGACCCAGATCCGTGCGGCGCGGGCGGTTCGCGCTTTCAACCCGGCGACCTGCACCGATCCGGACGCCGAAAGACGCGCCGCCGCCCCGGCCGGCCGCGGACGGATCAGCGTCACCACGTCGCCGTCGATGGCGAAGGCGGCCGGGTCCAGCGGAAAGGTGCGGGTCTTGCCGCGGAAGTCCTCCAGCGTCACCGTGGTCGACGCGCACGCCACCACCGCGCCGCAGAATCCGGATGCGATGTCCTCGGCGACCAGGTCACGGGTGGCTTCGACCTCGGCGACCGGCCCGACGGTGGGACGATCGGGGATGAGTCCCGGGTACCGCCCGGGCGCCGTCCGGGCCGTGCGGCGCAATGACGGCGGGGGGTCGGGCGGCAGTACGGGGCGACGGGGGGAGTTCACGCCCGCCGACGTTACGGGCGCGGCGCGCGCCGCCGGCGGCGCCACGCGCCACGCGCGAAGACGACGATCGGTCCCGCCGATACACCCACAACCACGGTGAGCCATCGCGTACGGTGACGCCATGTCAGAAGTCCGCGCCGCCACTGTGCTGGCGCTGTGGGGCGCCGCCTATCGCGCCGGTCTGGCAGCACCGGACACTGTGCTGGAGCACCTCTCGGGCGCCGGTCGCAGCGCCGGAGTCCGGGCGGCGGACACGCCGTCGGCCCAACGGGCCGGACTGCCCGGTCCGGGTGAGGCCAGCACCGGGTCCATGGCACTGCTCGAGCTGCTGCGCCGCGGCGGCCGACCGCGGCTCCTACTCCCGATCGCCGGCGATGTACGCGGGTTCCCGCCCGGATCGCCGGCGCTGGTACCGGCGTTGGACGCCGGAGCCGCCGTGGTCCTCCCGTTGAACCACATCGCCGTGGTACCGGCGGACGGTCATTGGCGCGTGTTCGAACTGCCCGCCGGGGGACTGCCCGCGCTCCCCACGCTGTTCGACGCCGAACGGGACTTGGATGCAGCCATCACGGCCGCGACCGGGCAGCTCAGTCGGATGAATGTGGCGCGCGGTGCGAACGGCGCCCGCGAGCGCATCGCCGAGTTGATGCAGAGCGGGGCCGTGACGGTGCCGACGGGAACCAGCAAGGCCCACCGACACGGCTCCATGCTGCTGGCCAAGGTGGTGTCCCTGGAGGCCCTGCTGGGTGTTGCCGCAGGCCATCAGACCGCTGCGGTCAGCCGATATGAGCTTGCTTCGGTGGATGACGCACTGCGGCCGCTGGCGGACGCGGTCCGTGCGGGGCGGCTGGCCGCCGTGGGTGAATTGATCGACGACATCGAGGCGTCGTCGGTGGGTACGGGCCCGCGCGACAGTTCCCCCACGCGGGTGACCGCGGAACGGGACCACGGCGACCCGCTGAACTGATGCGTCAGCGAGCCACCGGGGCCCGTTCGCAGGGGATTAGCTGAAGACGTTCTTGGCGGCGTCGGCGGCGTCGTCGCCCGCCTGCTTCACATTTGCCGAAGCCTGCTCGGCCTGGCCGCGCGCCTCGAGGTCCTCGTTGTCGGTGACCTTGCCTGCCGCCTCCTTGGCCTTGCCCTTCATCTCCTCGCCGAAGTGCTCCACTTTGTCGCCGAAGCTCATGATCGGTCTCCTTCACCTATCTCGCCGACGACGTCCGCCGGCTGGATCGGCACGTCTTGTCGACCCGATAAAGGGTTACCCGGACCGGACGGATCGCTAACCCGCCCCAACCGACCGGGCGTTCCGGAGCCGGTGATGTCAGCCGGCAGGCGGTCTCAGACGGCGGGTGCCGGGTCGGTGATCTCGGCGGTGGAGAAGCCCAAGGAGTGGAACCCGCCGTCCACCATCACCATCGAGCCGCTGGTCGCCGGGAACCAGTCGGACAGCAACGCGACCACGGCCTTGGCCACCGGGGTCGGATCGCTGGTGTCCCAGCCGAGCGGAGCCCGCTTGGTCCACGCGTCCTCCAGGTCGCCGAAGCCGGGAATGGACTTCGCCGCCATGGTCCGGATCGGCCCGGCACTGACCAGGTTGACCCGAATCCCCTTCGAGCCGAGGTCACGGGCGAGGTAGCGCGCACACGATTCCAGGCCGGCCTTGGCCACGCCCATCCAGTCGTACGCGGGCCAGGCCTGCCGCGCGTCGAAGTCCAGGCCGACGATGCTCCCGCCGCCGGTCATCAACGGGAGGCATCCCACGGCCAGCGCCTTCAGCGAGTAGGTCGAGGTGTGAACGGCTACCGCCACGTCCTCCCAGGGGGTTTCCAGGAAATTGCCGCCCAGGGCCGAGCCGGGGGCGAATCCGACCGAGTGCAGCACCCCGTCCAACCGGTCGACGTGCGCGCCTACGCGCTCGGCGAGGGAGGCGATCTGCGCGGTGTCGGTCACGTCGAGTTCGACCACGGGCGCCGGTGTGGGCAGCCGTTTGGCAATCCGCTCGACCAGTGACAATCGCCCGTAGCCCGTCAGCACCACCGTGGCGCCCTCCTCCTGAGCTAGGCGGGCGGCGTGGAAGGCCATCGATGCTTCGGTGATCACACCGGTGATCAGCACGTTCTTCCCAGCGAGCAATCCGGTCATGACAGTGGGGTTTCCTTTTCGAGTTCGGTCGGGTCGGCGCGAGGATGCTGAGCTGGGGCGGGTCCCGTGGGACCGCGGATCAGTGCCCCATTCCCAGTCCACCGTCGACGGGGATCACCGCACCGGTGATGTAGGCAGCCGCGTCGGAGGCGAGGAAGACGGCCACCGAGGCGATCTCGTCGGGCGAGGCGTAACGGCCCAGGGGCACCTGCTTGACGATGTCGGCCCGGCGCGCCTCGGAGAGTTCCCTGGTCATGTCGGTGTCGACGAAGCCGGGGGCGATCACGTTGGCCGTGATGTTCCGCGATCCGAGCTCGCGAGCGATCGAACGGGCCATGCCGACCATGCCGGCCTTGGAGGCGGCATAGTTCACCTGCCCGGCACCGCCGGACAGTCCGACCACGGACGAGATGAAGATCAGCCGACCGAACCGCTTGCGCAGCATCGGCGACGCAGCCCTTTTCGCGACGCGGTACGCCCCGGTGAGGTTCGCGTCGAGGACCCGGCTGAACTGGTCTTCCGACATCCGCAGCAACAGGGTGTCGTCGGTGATCCCGGCGTTGGCGACCAGAATCTCCACCGGGCCCTGATCGGCCTCGACCTGGCTGAACGCCGCATCCACCGAAGCGGCATCGGTCACATCGCACCGGACGGCGGTGAGTCCTTCGGGAGCGTCGCCGCTGCGGGTGGTGACCGAGACCCGATGCCCGGCTGCGCTCATCGCGCGGGCGATGGCGAGCCCGATCCCCCGATTGCCTCCGGTCACCAGTACCGATCGACCCTGGTCCTCGCTCACGCAGTCTCCTCCTCGAGCCTCGGTGCTGTGCGGCCTCTTAGGTTAGTGCGCAGTGGACCCCCTCGCGCGGCTCGCCGCGCGGCACTCGCGCGCGGGCTAACGAGCCGGGTCGGCGCTGATCCGGGCCTGGTGCAGGATCGGGAAGTTGACCGACCGTGCGATGAAGCACTTCGCCCCGACCTCGCCGTGCAACAGTTCGGCCGGGATGCACATGCTCGCCTCGGCGACGGTCACCGTCGGACGCAGGGTGATGGCGACGAACTGGCCCGCGCCGTCGTCCTGCTCGACCAGGGTGCCGATCGGATCGTCGCGGTAGGAGGTGACGACGACCCCCGCGTTGGCGCACAGGTGGAGGTACCAGAGCAGGTGGCACTGGGCGACCGCGGCCACCAGCAGCTCCTCCGGGCTCCAGCGGGACAGATCGCCGCGGAATGAGGGGTCGGAGGAACCCAGGATCTCCGGCTTGTGGGCGGTGGAGACCACGTGACTGCGACTGTAGGCGCGATAGTTGCTGGTCCCGCTCCCCTGGTTGCCCGTCCACCGGACACCGAGCCGGTAGAGGTGTTCGCGGTTCACGGGATCCGCTGGGTGAGCATCAGTGCACCGCCGGCCGCGATCAGCACGGCGAGCGTGCCGGCGATCAACCACGGCCGGGAGTTCTCCTGGTCTTTGATCTCGTATCCGATCTGGTCGCCGAGCTGCTGGTAGACGGTGCGCAGCTCGGCGGCGGTCGCCGCGGAGTGGAAGTCGCCACCGGACAGGGTGGCGATCTCTCGCAACGAGTCCTCGTCGATGGCGACGGGCTGCCGGGTGCCGTCGATGTCGACGGTGCCGTGGCTGGTGCCGAAGGAGATGGCGGAGATCGGGACGCCTGCCTCCCGCGCCGCCGCGGCCGCATCGAACGCCGATCGGCCTGTGGTCTCCTTGCCGTCGGACATCAGCACGATCCGAGCGGGCGGCGGGCCCTCGGCGCCGCTGATCGTCTTCGTGAACGCCTGGATGGTCTTCACCGCCGACGTGATGGCCTCGCCGGTGGCGGTTCGTAGGTCGAGCTTGAGCGACTCGATGGCTTGAATTGCCACGTTTCGATCGGTGGTCGGGGCGACGAGCACATTGACCACGCCGGCGAACGAGATGATGCCGAGATTGACGCCGGGCGTGAGGTCGGTGGCGAACTGCTTGGCCGCGTCCTGAGCGGCCTGCAGCCGACTCGGCGCGACGTCGGTGGCCATCATCGACAGTGAGACGTCGATCGCCAGCATCACGGTGGCCCGATTTCGTGGCACCTTCACCTGCTGGGTCGGTCCGGCCACGGCGACGGTCAGCAGACAGACACCTACCAGGAGCACCGCGGTCGGCGCATGTCGGAGTGGGCCTGGCCGGGCCGGTGCGACCCGTTCCAGCAGCTCCAGCGACGCGAACCGCAGAAAGTACCGCGACCGCCGCCGGTTGACCAGGAGGTATCCGACCAGCAGCAGTAGCACCACCAGCCCGAGCGCCAACCACCACGGCGACGTGAAGGTCACCAGGCCTCGCCCTCGTGAACGACCGGCACGGTGGCCGCAGTCGCACCGGTCCAGCCGCGCTTTCGACCCATCACGAACCTGATGACGTCGGCGATCCAGTCCCGGTCGGTGCGCAGCGACAGGTGTGCCGCGCCGGCTCGTCGCAGCGCGACGTCCACGTCGCGGCGGTGGGCCAGGGCGAGCTCGGCGAAACCCGCCCGCAGGGCCGGGGTTGTCTGCACCTCCCGGGTGCGACCCGTCTCCGGGTCGAGCAGGGTGGCCCGACCGACGTCCGGTAGTTCCAGATCCAGTGGATCTACCACCTCCACCGCGAGCAGTTCGTGACGCCCGGACAGCCCGCGCAGCGATCGCTGCCAGTCGACCGGCCCGACGAAGTCGGACAGCACCACGGCGAGCCCGCGGCGCCGCGGCGGGCGACGGAGTTCTTCGATGGCGGTCGCGACGTCACCCCGCTCCCCGACCGAGGCGCGCGGGGTCAGCGCGATCGTCCGCAGCAGATGCTGCAGGTGCGCTCGGCCACCGCGGGCCGGTACCCGTCGAATGCCGCCGCCGGTGGCGAGCACGGCGCCGATCCGATTTCCGCCACCCCTGGTGAGGTGCGCGAAGGCGGCGGTCGCCGCGATCAGCAGGTCCCGCTTCTCACACCGCGCGGTGCCGAAGTCCAGCGACGCGGACAAGTCGGCCACTATCCACGTCTCCAGCTCACGATCGGCCACCGTCTGCCGGATGTGCGGCTCGGTGGTGCGCGCGGTCACCGACCAGTCCATCCGCCGGACGTCGTCGCCGGGATGGTAAGGCCGCGCGTCGCCGGGTTCGGAGCCCGGCCCCGGCACCAGGCCGAGGTGGTTGCCCTGCAGCAGACCGTCGAGCCGGCGACGGACTGTCAGTTCCAGGGTGGCCAGCGATTGATCGATGCGGGCCGGGTCGGCGAACGACGGCGGGCCGGTCAGTGTGCGCCCACGTAAGGGCTGACCTGCGGTAACGGGATGGCCTGCAACAGCCGGCCGAGGATGGTCTCCACCGGGATGCCGTCAGCCAGCGCGTCGTAGGAGAGCACCAGCCGATGCCGCAGCACGTCTGCGGCGACGTCGAGCACGTCCTGCGGGACGACGAAGTCTCGGCCACGGACGAGGGCGAGCGCGCGCGCCGCGGCGATCATGCCCAGGCTGGCGCGCGGCGACGCCCCATACGAGAGCCAGCCGGCGACCTCGGTCAAACCGTGTTCGGCGGGAGTTCGGGTGGCGAAGACCAGGCGGACCACGTAGTCGACCAACGCGTGGTGGACGAAGACGTTGGACGCCACCCGCTGCAGTCGGACCAGTTCCTCCAGCGGTAGGACCCGGTTCGCGACGGGCGGCTGGACACCCATCCGGTAGACGATCTCGCGCTCCTCGTCCGGTTCGGGATAGCCGACCAACAGCTTGAACAGGAACCGGTCGCGCTGCGCTTCGGGCAGCGGATAGACGCCCTCGTTCTCGATCGGATTCTGGGTGGCGAGCACGAGAAACGGGTCGGGCATCGGATGGGTGGTACCGCCGATCGACACCTGCTGCTCGGCCATCACCTCGAGCAACGCCGACTGCACCTTCGCGGGAGCCCGATTGATCTCGTCGGCGAGCACGAAGTTGGCCACCACCGGTCCGAGTTCGGTGTCGAACTCCTCTCGGCCGGCCCGATAGATGCGGGTGCCGAGCAGGTCGGACGGCACCAGGTCGGGGGTGAACTGAATCCGCGAGAAGGTGCCACCCACGGCCCGGGCGAAACTCTCGACGGCCAGCGTCTTCGCCACGCCGGGCACGCCCTCGATCAGCAGGTGCCCACGGGCGAGCATCCCCACCAAGATGCGTTCGACCAGTCGGTCCTGTCCGACGATCACGCGCTTGACTTCGAATGCCGTGCGCTCGAGCAGTGCGGCGTCCGAGTCGGGCCCGGGCTGGAAGCCGGGCTGAAGCGGGCCGGCGGGGTGTCCGTTGCTGACTTCCGGGGTCACCGGCGGGTCTCCTTACCTGCACATCGGGTGGTCGCTGGACTCAGCCGCCGGGGCCGGCCGGCCGGGGTCGCGCCGCCCCTCGTTCCAAACCCCGTTCAACGGTACGTGACCGCGGGCCCGCTTCCGATCCGGCACCTACGCCTCACCCGCGCGCCGCCGCCAGCGCTCCAGGTCGGCGGGAAGGTCGACATCCAGCGCCTCGTCGCCGGCGGCGCGTACGGCCAGTCGCACCAACGGTGCCAACAATGTCCGCAGCGACACACCGGACCAATCGGGACGAGACCCGCACGCCGCAGCCAACTCCCCCGCCCGCCACACCCCGATCAGCAGCTGTTCGCGACCGCCGCTGTCCTGCAGCACGGCCCCTACCGGCCCGAAGGCCGCAGGGGTGACCGTATCCATCGCGTCCAGCAGCCGTTCGACGGTGCCGACGCGGAGTCCGGGAAGATCCGTGGCGCAGACCACCACCAGCGCATCGGGCGGCATCGGGGCCGCCGCGGCCAGCGCGGCCACCCCCGCGGACAGTGCGGCGGCCGGGCCACCGCCCGGCGGATTCTCGCGGGCGATGATCACCGATCGGCCGACGACTCGCGGCGGCCCCACCACTACGAGCTGCGACGCCCCGGCCACCGCGGCCACCGCCAGGTCGAGCAGCGTTCGGCCGTGCACCGTGACCGTCGGTTTGTCGACGCCACCCAGCCGACTCCCCCGTCCGCCCGCCAGCAACACGGCGGCGAACGATCGGGCCGGCGGTCCGGAAGAGTCCTCAGCGCCCTCAGCGCCCTCAGGCGTACGGCCGACTCGCACCGATGTATCCGTCCCAGCGCATCCGGGACACCTTGACGTACGACCCGGACTGCGGGGCCTCCACGATGGTGCCGTCTCCGACCCAGATCGCCACGTGATGGATCGTCGCCGGGTCCGACGTGTCGTACGCCCAGAACAGCAGGTCACCAGGCTGCAAATTGGATCTGGAGATTCGCGGCCCGCGGAAGAACTGGTAGCCCGAGTAGTGCGGGAGCCCCACCCCGACTCGGGCGTAGGCGTACAGGGTGAGGCCCGAGCAGTCGAAGCCGACCCTGTTGTAGTCGCCGAACTGGTCGGCGACGCCACCATCGCGGATGCCGAGACTCGGACCGCGGGCGGTACCGCCGCCCCAGGCGTACTGGGTGCCCAGCCACTCCTTCGCGGCCGCGATGATCTTCCGGCCGGCGGAGGCGTTCGAACCCGCAGGCGCGGGGGCTGGGACCGGGTCGGAGCCACCCGTCGGGTTGTTGGCCGCAGCCGCGGCTTGGGCGGCCGCCTGGGCGGCTTGCGCCTGGCGGGCGGCTTCGAGTTGCGCGGCCCTCGCTGCCGCGGCGGCCGCAGCGGCAGCCCTGCGCTGGGACTCCTGTTCGGCCGCGATCCGCGCCGCTTCAGCGGCGGCCGCTGCCGCTGCGGCGGCCCGTCGCGCCGCCTCCTCCGCCGCGGCCTTGCGGGCCCGCTCCGCCGCCTCCTTGCGGAGGCGCTCCTCCTCCGCCGCCTTCAGCACCAGCCAGTCGTTGTACGCCTGCCTCTTGCCCTGGAGGGCGTTCACTGTATTGACCGCCGCCTGATAGGCGACCTGCTGCTGGACCAGTTGCTGCTGCAGTGTGGCCAACTGAGCCTGACCCACTTGGAAGGCGTTCCGCGCGTCCAGCGCCGCCCTGTCCGCCGTCTGCTTAGCCGCGTCGGCTGCCGCCTGCTTGTCGATCGCCTTCTGGAGGGCGTCCCTGGCGGCTGCGTCCAGATTCGCCTTGTTCACCTGGGCCCGTTGCAGGCTCCCCATCACGTCCAGCTGGGAGCCGGAGATGGCGTCCAGCAGTTGCTGGCGCTGCAACATCTCACTGGCGCTGCCCGCGTCGAACAAGGCGCTGACCGAGCCCAGTTGCGAACCCTGCCGGAATGAGGCGGCGGCGAAATCATCCGCTTTCTGCTGCGCCGCCAGGATGTCCTGCTGGGCGGCGGTGGCGGCTTCAGCCGCAGCGGTCGCCGCGTCGGCCGCGTCGGCCGCGTCCGCCTGGGCGATCTCCAGATCCACCGAGGCCTTCTGGGCCAACTCCTGCTTGAGCTGCATGTCGTCGTTCAGCCGTTGGATCTCACCCTGCGTGCGGGCGACCTTGGCGGACAACTCGCCCACCGCGGCGCTGATCGATCCGGCCTGGCTCTGGCTCTGGCTGATCTGATCGTCGCTGGGATTATCCGGCGGCGGCGGGAGGGCACCGGCCGGCAACGCCACGCCCAGCATCAATCCGGTGAGGATGGCCAGGGTCACCGTCCGCAGCGGCATCCTGGTGCGACGCTCCGCCGCGGTTCCGACCTGACGGGCCAGCGGTCCCGAACTGCGCGCCGGCAGTGACCGACCTCGCGTCCGACGTTGTGCGTGCGCCACGGACTACTCCTGCGATAGGCGGATGATGCGGTTGGTGCGGGCGGCTCCGCGCACACAGCTCAGATGACGAAGCTGCTCGGGCGGAGATGTCAATGCGACGCTCCAGTGCCTCAGGATGCCACTCTGTTCCCCTCCAACGCCAGCCGTCCCGGCGATAACTTCTGTCCCAAAACACTCAAATCAGACATTCCAATCACTCTTCTGCGGGAACGCGGGACGTGGCGGCTCTCAGGACAGAATGAGGAGTGCCCATCGACATTGGATCGCCGCCCCACCGGTGGCGGGCGGCTCTGGGCGTCGTCGCGATGCCGGCGATAGTGGTGGGCAGCTTTCTGCCCTGGCTGCAGTCCGGCACGGTGCGCAAGAACAGCTACCAGCTCGCCGGTTACGGCGACCGCCGCTCCGAATCGACGCTGCCCGCCGACCTGCTGATGCGCGCGTGGCCGCTGCTCGGCGTGCTGTGCGCCGTCACCGTGGTGCTGGTGCTGGTGCGCCGACATCGGGCCGCCGCGGTGTTGTCCGTGGGCATCGCATTCTTCGCCGTGTTGGCCGTCGGTGCCGGTTTGTCCACCGGCCTGAGTCTGGAGTCGGCTCGCATCCAGGTGCGCTGGGAGGGACCCCTGGTCACCCTCGGCGGTGCGATGGCACTGGCCGGGGCCGCGCTGCTTCGCGCGCGGCACTGAATCTGCGCTGCTTCGCGCGCGGCACTGAATCTCCGGAAATCTCCCGCGCGGCCATCCGGGTGATGGAAGATGGGTGGCACGCCGCAACACAGGCCGAAAGTAGAAGGAAGCGTGACGAGCAGATGACCACACCGTACGGCTCCGCCGGCCAGTCACCGGAACCGGAACCGACCGGTTTTCCGGTCTCATACCCGCCTGCCACACCGATCGAGCCGCACCAGCGGCGACGCCACTCCGGCGTGCTGCTCACCGTGGTCGCGGTCGTACTGGCACTGGTCGCCGGGACGGGAGTCTGGTATTTCGCCCTCCGGGACGCCGGGTCGGGCGGACAGGCGTCCCCCCGGGAGGCGGCGACGGCCCTGTTCGACAATCTGGCCGGCGGCGACCTGCTGGCGCTGGCCGACACCCTCGATCCGGTCGAGGCGCGTTTCCTCAGTGACACCGGCACCGACGTGGTGGGCCAGCTCAAGCGGATCGGCCTGCTCAGCCCGGACGCCACCCTCGGCGACGCGAGTCCGGCGACGATCACCGTCACCGGCATCACCTTCGACGACGCGGCGCGGGAGCAGCCACTGCCCGACCTGACCATCGTCAAGCTGACCGCGGGCACCATCACGATCACCCCGGTCGCGGGCGCGTCCGGCGGCAAGCAGACCGACCTGATGAAGGAACTCACCGACGCCATCGCGACGGCGTCCGGATCGACGGGCACCGGTCGGGGCTCCGCGCTCGGCGGCGATCTGACGGCCGGTGGACTGGGCGGTGCCATGACCGGTGGCGGCGCAGGCGAACCCACCGTCGTGGACATCGCCCGACTGGTCAACGACAACGACGGCAAACCGGTTCGCATCTCGACCGTCCAACACGACGGTCGCTGGTACCCGAGCCTGTTCTTCACCGCTGCGGACTACTGGGCGCAGCAGAACGGATCCGGTCCGGTGACCGCCGGGGATGCCGTCGCCGGTGCCGGGGCGGCGACGCCCGAGGCCGCAGTGGACGCGATGGTGCGAGCGGTCCTCGACCAGGACGCCTCCCGGGTTGTCGAGTTGCTGCCGCCGGACGAGATGGCCGCGGTGCACACGTACGGTCGGCAGATCGTGCAGGCGGCGAATGCGAGCGCAGCTGCGACCCCGGCGGAGTTCGCCGCGGACTGGGCCACCAGCGACGTCACCGGCGGCACCCTGGTCTCGTTGCGGTCGTTGACGTTCACCGCCAACGGCGAGAGCGGCACCGTCGAGGTCGACCAACCGGGCGGCACCGTGACGGTGATCGACGCGAGCGGGCAGCGCCAGACCTTCGACGCGAGCACCCTGAGCCGACTGGTCGGCGCCACCGACCTCGCGTCCGTCCATCCCAATCTGCCCGACTTCGTGAGCCGGATGCTCCGCGCGGCGTTGGGTATCGGCATCGTCACGACTCAGGTTGACGGCCAGTGGTACGTCAGTCCGTTACGGACGACGACTGGAGTGGTCACGACCCTGCTCAGCGGTGTCCAACAGCAGGACATCCGGATGCTGATCGAGCTGCTCAAGCGGTAGGCGGCCGCCATTCGCCGGTCGCGGTGAACAGACGAAGAGTTGGCCTGATACGGCTCGATGTCGAGCCCGACCTCGGCGAGCCAGCGGTCGTTGTAGTACGTCCCGGCGTACCGGTCGCCGGCGTCGCAGATCAGCGTGACCAGGCTGCCGCGCTCCCCGACCTGGTGCATCCGGGCCGCCAGTGCCAACGTCGCCCACATGTTGGTGCCGGTGGAACCGCCGGCCCGACGACCGGTCTGAGTGTGCAGAAAACGCATCGCCGCAATGGATGCGGCGTCCGGGACCTCCTCCATCCGGTCGATCACCGCGGGCAGGAACGACGGCTCCACCCGCGGTCGACCGATCCCCTCGATCCGGGACGCCAGGCCCGAGGCGTACTGCGGATCTCCGTTGGTGAAGGACCGGTAGAACGAGGAGTTCTCCGGGTCCACCACCATCAAACGGGTGCGGAGCCGGCGGTAGCGGAGGAAGCGGCCGATCGTCGCGCTGGTGCCCCCGGTGCCGGCACCGACCACGATCCAACTCGGGATCGGGTGCCGCTCCTGCGACATCTGCGCGAAGATCGACTCCGCGATGTTGTTGTTCCCCCGCCAGTCGGTGGCCCGCTCGGCGTAACTGAACTGATCCATGAAGTGGCCGCCGCGCTCGGCGGCGATCCGTCGCGCCGAAGCGTCCAGCGCGGTCGCGTCGTCCACCAGGTGACACTCGCCGCCGACGGCCTCGATCAGGGCGATCTTCTCCACGCTCGTGGTGCGCGGCATCACCGCGATGAACGGAACCCCCAGCAGCTTGGCGAAGTACGCCTCGGAGACCGCCGTCGACCCCGAGGATGCCTCGACGACGGTGGTGCCCTCGGTGATCCACCCGTTGCACAGCGCGTACAGGAACAGCGAGCGGGCGAGTCGGTGCTTGAGGCTGCCGGTGGGGTGCACCGACTCGTCCTTCAGGTAGAGGTCGACCCCCCAGTCCGGCGGCAGCGGGTAGACGTGGAGGTGTGTGTCGGCGCTGCGGTTGGCGTCCGCCTCGACCAGCCGAAGGGCGTCTTCCACCCAGGCCCTGGTCCGGCCGTGCTGGTGTGGTCTGGTCATGCCACGGAGGCTACGTGCGGTGCGGCTCGCCGAGTTGCCCGGAATAAAGGACGAGCGTACGGTTTGGGTGTTGCCATGCTTTCCGGGACACCCGGCCGCAGTGCGGACCGTCCGGCAGAGCACCATAGGGGCACGAATCCTTGCGAACCGTCCCTATCGTGCTCGCCGGTCGCCTCGACGCCGCCGCCGGACCGCCACCGCTATCAGGAGAGATGCCGTGCCTGCCGCCCCTAACACCTTTTCCGCCAAGGACACCCTGGTCGTCACCGGCGAATCCGGCGAGACGAGCTATGAGTACTTCAAGATCGCCGGCGTTCCCGGCCTGGAGAACGCCGCGAACCTGCCGTATTCGCTGAAGGTGCTGCTGGAGAACCTGCTCCGCACCGAGGACGGCGCGAACATCACCGCCGACCACATCAGCGCACTGGCGAATTGGGACCCGAACGCCGAGCCGGACACCGAGATCCAGTTCACCCCCGCGCGGGTGATCATGCAGGACTTCACCGGGGTGCCGTGTGTGGTCGACCTCGCCACCATGCGCGAGGCGATGGCCGACCTCGGAGGCGATCCGGACCGGATCAACCCGCTGGCGCCCGCGGAGATGGTGATCGACCACTCGGTCATCGCCGACGTCTTCGGCAGCCCCGACGCATTCGAGCGCAACGTGGAGTTGGAGTACGAGCGCAACCGGGAGCGCTACCAGTTCCTGCGCTGGGGACAGACCGCCTTCGACGAGTTCAAGGTGGTGCCGCCGGGAACGGGCATCGTGCACCAGGTCAACATCGAGCACCTCGCCCGCACCGTCATGGTCCGCAACGGCCAGGCTTACCCGGACACCCTGGTCGGCACCGACTCGCACACCACGATGGTCAACGGCCTCGGGGTGCTGGGTTGGGGTGTCGGCGGCATCGAGGCCGAGGCCGCCATGCTGGGACAGCCGGTGTCGATGCTGATTCCGCGGGTGGTGGGCTTCAAATTGAGCGGTTCGCTGCCCGACGGCACCACCGCGACCGACTTGGTGCTGACCATCACCGAGATGCTGCGCAAGCACGGTGTCGTCGGCAAGTTCGTCGAGTTCTACGGCGCCGGCGTGGCCGCCGTCCCGCTGGCCAACCGGGCCACCATCGGCAACATGTCGCCGGAGTTCGGGTCCACCGCGGCCATGTTCCCGATCGACGAGGAGACGATCAGCTACCTGCGGCTCACCGGGCGGTCGACGGACTCGCTCGCGCTGGTGGAGGCGTACGCGAAGGCGCAGGGCCTCTGGCACGACCCGAGTGTCGAGCCGGTCTTCTCCGAGTACCTGGAGCTCGACCTGGGCACCGTGGTGCCCTCGATCGCCGGGCCAAAGCGTCCCCAGGACCGCGTCATTCTGGCCGACGCGGTGGCGGGGTTCCGCACGGCGCTCGGCGCCTACGTCACCGGGGACGACCTGGACTCGGTCGACGAGTCGCTGCTGGAGACCTTCCCTGCGTCGGATCCGCCGTCCCACGAGGAGTCACACGTCACCGCGTCCTCCGGGTCGTATCGCGACACGCCCGGTGACAGTGCGAAGAGCCCGCGGGCCAGCAAGCCGACGTCTGTGACCATGGACGGTCAGACCTTCGTCATCGACCACGGCCATGTCGCGGTCGCCGCGATCACCTCCTGCACCAACACCTCGAACCCGCAGGTGATGATCGGGGCCGCACTGCTGGCCAAGAAGGCGGTGGAGAAGGGGCTGACTCGCAAGCCCTGGGTGAAGACCACCCTGTCCCCCGGCTCCCAAGTGGTGATGGATTACTACGACCGGGCCGGCCTGATGCCCTACATGGAGAAGATGGGCTTCAGCCTCACCGGGTTCGGTTGCATGACCTGCATCGGCAACTCCGGGCCGCTCCAGGACGAGATCTCCGCCGCCATCAACGCCTCCGACCTCGCCGTCGTGTCGGTGCTGTCCGGCAATAGGAACTTCGAAGGCCGCATCAATCCGGACATCAAGATGAATTACCTGGCTTCGCCGCCGCTGGTCGTGGCCTACGCGATCGCGGGCTCGATGGACGTGGACATCACCCGGGACTCCCTGGGCGACGACACCGAGGGCAATCCGGTGTTCTTGAAGGACATCTGGCCGTCGCCGCACGAGATCGAAGAGGTCATCGCCTCGGCGATCAACAAGGAGATGTTCACCCGCGGTTATGCCGACGTGTTCGCCGGCGACGAGCGCTGGAAGTCGCTGCCGACACCGACCGGCAAGACCTTCGAATGGGACCCGGAGTCGACCTACGTCCGTAAGCCCCCGTACTTCGAGGGAATGCCGGCCCAACCGGCCCCGGTCACCGACATCAGCGGGGCTCGAGTGCTGGCCAAATTGGGCGACTCGGTCACCACCGATCACATTTCGCCGGCGGGCAACATCAAGGCCGGCACGCCGGCTGCGCAGTACCTCACCGAACACGGCGTCACCCGCAAGGATTTCAACTCCTACGGTTCCCGTCGCGGCAACCACGAGGTGATGATCCGTGGCACCTTCGCCAACATCCGGCTGCGCAACCAGCTGCTGGACAACGTCGAGGGCGGTTACACCCGGAACTTCCTCGCCGACGGCGAGCAGACGTTCATCTATGACGCGTCCGCGGCCTATCAGGCGGCGGACGTGCCGTTGGTCATCCTGGCCGGCGCCGAGTACGGCTCCGGATCGTCGCGAGACTGGGCTGCGAAGGGCACCGCACTGCTCGGGGTCAAGGCGGTGATCGCGGTGTCCTACGAGCGAATTCACCGGTCAAACCTGATCGGCATGGGGGTCATCCCGTTGCAGTTCCCGGCCGGCGAGACTGCGGACTCACTCGGCCTGACCGGCACCGAGACCTTCGCGATCAGTGGCATCACCGCCCTCAACGACGGGGGCACCCCGAAGTCGGTGACGGTCACCGCCACCCCCGTCGACGCCGGGGCGGACCCGATCGTCTTCGAGGCGAAGGTGCGCATCGACACCCCCGGTGAAGCCGACTACTACCGCAACGGCGGGATCATGCAGTACGTGCTGCGGAACCTGCTGGCCGCGGCGAACTAAGGCCGGTTCGCGCTGTCGCCCCGGGTCAGCCAGGAGCACCTCGAAGCCCGGCGTCGGCAGATCCTCGACGGAGCCCGTGCCGCGTTCGCGCGGCACGGGTACGAGGGTGCCACGGTGCGCATCCTGGAGCAGGAGATCGGGCTGTCCCGCGGTGCGATCTTCCACCACTTCACCGACAAACCCGCGCTGTTCATGGAGTTGGCCAAACAGGACGCCGCAGCGATGGTGGCGATCGTCAGCAGTTCGGGTCTGGTTCAGGTGATGCGCAACCTGCTGAACAACCCGGACGTCGGGTGGCTGGGCACTCAGTTGGAGATCACCCGCCGGTTGCGCACCGATCCGATTTTCCGCGACGCGTGGGCGGAGCGCGAGGCCGGCATCCGGGCGGCGACCAGGTCCCGGCTGCGTCGGCAACGCGACGCGGGGGTGATCCGCCCCGATGTCAACGTCGATGTGCTGGCCGACTATTTGGAGTTGGTCCTGGAGGGTTTGGTGTCCCGGCTGGCCTCCGGGCAGCCGGTGAGCGGCCTGGGGGCGGTGCTCGATCTGATCGAGTCATCGGTCCGGCACCGCCGGTGATTTCTCCCCCGGGCTACGGGTTGATCACCACACCGGTGCCGCCGGCGTGCACCAGGAATCCGGTCTCCTGCTGCTCGATGGAGCTGATCACCTGACCGAACGGCAGCGGATCCAGCGGAATCAGCAGCCGGAACCGCTGCCCGAGCAACACCTCGCTCGCCTGGTCCAGCGAAGTATCGGTATGAATTCGAAGCGGGTCGAGGGCGATGGCGCCGTCCTGACTGGACACCTTGGCGTCCGCGGACGCGGAGATCGACTGACCGAGAATCGACACCGTGCCGGTGATCTGGACCGCTCCATCCGCGGTCGGCTGCACGGTCACCCGATGTCCGGTCTGCGCCAGATAGCTGTTCAGGTCGTCGAACGTGAGGAGGGCCACCTCGGTGGCGTGATCGATCACGATCCGGTCCACCTTCTGCACCAGCAGATTGTGAAACGAGACGTGCACCCCGTTGAGCTCCGACCGGATGCTGGAGATGCGCAACGGACCGGAAGAGACGTTGACCTGATCGATGTCGACCCGGTCGTAACGACCACGGATCACCTGTGGCAGGAAGAAGGCACCGGAGATCGCGATCTGCGGCTCCTCGAACGTCCCGCTCGCCTCCTGCACGCTCCGCGCCAGCAGGGACTGAGCCCCGACCCGGGACAGCCAGTCCCCCGCGACCAGGACCGCGACCATCCCCAGCAGGACGGACAGCGCCATGATCAGAGTGCGGGAGACAGGCGTCACCGGAGGCCTGTCGGCGTCGGTGGACTGAGTTTCAGAGGTGGTCGACAGAGTGCCCTCCTTGGGCGATTGCCGCGGCGTCGGTCAATTCGGCCCGCGACACCCTGTCGGTCCGGATGCGGCGGCTCGGCCAGCCGGCGGCAGGACCGAGCAACGTGAGCAGGGCGGGCGTGAGTACAGGTCTGATCAGAAAGGTGTCGATCAACAGCCCGACGGCCATGGTAAACGCGATCTGTCGGAACGTCTCCAACGGGATGAGGGCCACCATCGCGAAGGTCGCGGCGAGGATGACCCCGGCGGTGCCGATGGCGCGCGCCGTTCCCGGCATCGCGATCGCCAGGGCCCTGCTCAGCGGGTGCCGGGCCGCCTGTTTCCAGATCGAACCGACAATGAAGACGTTGTAGTCCGAACCCAGCGCCAACAGTAGGACGGCGGTGGCGAAGGGTTGGTAGAACGTCAGGCCGGGGTCGCCGCGCAGATCCTGGAAGACCAGGACCGTGAGCCCCAGGGCGGCCGCCACCCCGAGGGCGCTGCAGATCAGCAGAATCAGCGGCGCGATCAGAGCGCGCAGATAGATCACCAGGATGATCAGTTCGACCAGTAACGCCGCCAGCAGGGTGATCCAGAGGTTCTGTCGGGTGATCTCCGCGAGTTCGGCGGCGATCGCGGTCTGACCTGTCACGGACACCGTGCCGACCACCCCGGCCTGCGCCGCGAGGCCGGACAGCGCCGGATGCAGCCGCTCCAGATCGGCGATCGCGGTGCCGCCGAGCGGGTCACTGTCGAAGACGACCAGGAACCGAGCCGAATTTCCGTCGGTGGAGTAGACGATTCCGTATGAATCCGGCAGTGGGTTCTGGTCCGGGCCCAATACGGCCGCCACCCCGGGTTGCCGAGCGATCATCCCCTGCAGGACGCGCAGCGCATCGCGCTGGTCCGCCACCGCCGGCCCCTCCACCAATACCTCGGTGGGCGCCGTTATCCCACGCACGCCGGACCCTTCGAGCACCCGCGCGCCCTGCTGCACCCGATCTTGGGCCGGCAACCCGGACGTGAACGACAGGTCGAGCCGCATGTGCAGCAGCGGTACCGAGGCCAGCAACAACACCGCGACACCCAACGCCGTGGCGATCGCCGCCCCCCGCCGGTCGACGACGATGCGAACCAGGCCACCGGCGCTGCGCGCGGAACGTTGCGGGTCCGGAGGCATCTCGTCGGCCCGCTGCCACGATCGGAACAGTCGCGGACCCAGGATCGCCATCAAGGCCGGAACCAGCGTCAGGGACACCACCACCCCCACCACCACCGTGCTCGACAGCGCGGGGCCGAACGCGCGAAACAAATCGAAGTTCGCGGTGAGCAGGGCTGCGGTGCCGGCGGCCACGGTCAGGCCGGCGATGGCGATGATCGGCGCGTCGGTGGCCACCGTCCGGCGAGCGGCGTCCATGGTGGACAGCCCGCGACGGAGCTCTTGTCGGAAACTGAAGAAGAACAGCACCGAGTAATCGGTCACCACGCCGATCAACAGGGCCGCGATCAGCGGACGCAGCTGATCAGGCAGTGCGAAGCCGAAGGCGGCGGCCAGCGCACCGAGCACCCGAATCGCGACCAGGTAGCCGATTCCGGCCACCGCCAGCACGGCCAGCGGCGCCACCGGGGAGCGGAACGCGATCGCCACCACGATCGCGATCAGCGCCAAGGTGGCGATCTCGAAGATTGCGAGTCGGCTCTGCAGGTAGTAGCCCTGGCGCAACTGTGCGGGTGCGATGCCGGTGACGTAGGTGCGGATGGACGACTGGTTGTGAAAATGCGACGCGTACTGCTGGGCCAACGCCGTCGTCTGCGCCAGCGAGGTGTACTTGGAGACGTACAGGTAGGTGACCGCCGTCGTCGGTGTGTCGGTCGGCACCGGGACCGCGGCAATGATCTGACCTGCACCTTCCGGCACTCGACCCTCGGCGGAGGCCTGCACGAACGACAGCGCCCACAAGACGATGTCCGCTCTGGTCAGTGGGCTCAGCCCGGCGGGATCGTGCACCACCACCGACGTCTCCGACAACACCGGCACCCGAAAGTCGGCGAGTGAACGCTCCTGCACGGCCACCGCCGCGCTGTTGGGCGGCAGCAGGCTGCCGATGTCCGACCCACCGCCGCTGCCGGAATTGGTCGGCAGAACGATCGACAGCATTACA
Organism: uncultured Actinomycetota bacterium; assembly: GCA_963825975.1. GTDB lineage: Bacteria > Actinomycetota > Actinomycetes > Mycobacteriales > Nakamurellaceae > Nakamurella. The sequence goes on along the minus strand of CAWGUZ010000020.1, from coordinate 29,376 downwards.
GTCAGCCCGATCCAAGCCCCGACCACCACCCAGCGCGCGCGCGTGATGAAGTTGCGATAGAACGCGCCGGCCCGGCTCACCGTCGCCCCGGCGCCGCGGACGAGGTGGCGCGCGGACTGTACGGACCGCCAGCTCACCCGTCCCCCTCCAGTCGACGTGCACAGCCCGCCTTGTACGGCGCTACCGTAAGGGGCGACTAGATCCGCAGCGTACGGCCGCCGCTCGGGCGGCGCCCAGTCTGTCGAGGGCCTCGAGCTCTCTGCTCCCCGAAAGGACACCGGTGACCCAGCCTCCGGCCAAGCCAGCGCAGCGGGTGCCCGACCCGTCCCGACGCGCCACCCGGTGGTGGATCGGCGCCGCGGTCTTCGTCGGCGGTGTGATCGTCGGCGTGGTGCTGACCGGGCTGCTCATCGAACCCGCACCCCGCGAAGTGGCGAGCACGCCCGGCGAACCGGGGACGACCGCGACCGTGTCCGAATCGCCGGCCACCACCGGCACCGACGCGGACACGGCGATACAAATCGTGGTGAACAACGAATGCCTCCGGGCGGTGAACGAGGCACAAGACGCCTACACCGCGATCGATCAGCTCGCCGTTGCGGTACGCGAACTCGACCTCACGGCGCTGGACATCGTGATCCGGCAGTTGCAGCCCCTGCAGCAAGCCTTGCGCGACGACATCGCGGCGTGCCACGTCACCGCACGGCTCCCCAACGGCTCCATGGTGGAGACCTCGCTGCCGCAGGAGCCGACCGAGTCGGCCGGCCCCACCGTGGTGAACACCTCCACGGCTGAGGCGACCCCGACCCCGGTCACCACCGGATAGGCGACCGAGCTCGGAATCCGAGGGCGCCGTATTCGCATGCAGTGCATTTTCATCAGGCGCGGTAGTGGGCGCGGCGCGGCCTGTCACACCGGGTCGTCTCCGCACCCGGTGGGTCGGTGATTCCGCGGAAACATCTGTGCCCCTGCCGGCAAGGCGCTTCCGCGGAAACATCCGGCCTATGTGGGCGAACACATTCCGGTGGTCGGCCCGCCCCGCCGGTCACCATCTCCTTGCAGGAATATGCACACCCGACCCATCACCAGGTCGTGCGGCTCAGCCGGTGATCGCGCCCTTCGCGGCCGAACCGACCAACTTCGCGTACTTGGCGAGCACACCCCGGGTGTAGCGCGGCGGCAGCGGCTCCCACTCACCACGCCGCCGCTCTCAGTTCGGCCGGCTCGACGAGCAGGTCCAGCGTTCGGTTGCCGATGTCGACGCGGATCCGATCACCGTCTCGCAGCAGGCCGATCGGCCCACCGTCGGCGGCCTCCGGTGCGATGTGTCCGATACACAGACCGGTAGTGCCGCCGGAGAACCGACCGTCGGTGATGAGCAGCACCTCCTTGCCCAGCCCCGCACCCTTGATCGCACCAGTGATGGCCAGCATTTCGCGCATGCCGGGGCCACCCTTGGGGCCCTCATACCGGATCACGATGACGTCCCCACCGGCGATCGCGCCGTCGCGCAACGCGTCCATGGCACCGCGCTCACGCTCGAACACCCGAGCCGGCCCCTCGAAGGCGGCCAGGTCGAAACCGGCGCTCTTCACCACCGCGCCCTCGGGCGCGAGGCTGCCGTGCAACACCGCGATCCCGCCGGTGGCGTGCAGCGGATTCGAGAGCTTGCGCACGACGTCGCCGTCGAGATCGGGCAGGTCCAGGGCGGCCAAGTTCTCGGCGAGTGTCTTGCCGGTGACGGTCAGCGCGTCGCCGTGCAGCAGCCCGGCGTCGAGCAGTGCTTTCATCACCACCGGGATCCCACCCACACGGTCCATGTCGTTCATCACGAATCGACCGAACGGCTTGAGATCTCCCAGATGCGGCACCTTGTCGGCGATCCGGTTGAAGTCGTCCAGATTCAGGTCGACGTCGGCTTCGTGGGCGATCGCCAGAGGTGCAGCACCGCGTTCGTGGAGCCCCCCAGCGCCATGACGACGGCGATCGCGTTCTCGAACGCCTTCTTGGTCATGATGTCGCGGGCGGTGATGCCCAGCGCGATCAGGTTGACGACCGCTTCACCGGAGCGGTGCGCGAAGTAGTCTCGACGTCGATCGGCCGCGGGGGGCGCCGCCGAGCCTGGCAGGGACATCCCCAGCGCCTCCGCCGCCGACGCCATCGTGTTCGCGGTGTACATCCCGCCGCACGCGCCCTCACCGGGGCAGATGGCCCGCTCGATGCGGCCGAGGTCGCCTTCGCTCATCTTGCCCGCCAGGCAGGCACCCACCGCTTCGAACGCGTCGATGATGCTCACCGTGCGCTCGCTACCGTCCTCCAGCTTGACCCAGCCGGGGGCGATGCTGCCCGCGTACAGGAAGACCGAGGACAGATCCAGGCGGGCCGCCGCCATCAACATTCCGGGCAGCGACTTGTCGCAGCCGGCCAAGAGCACCGATCCGTCCAACCGCTCGGCCTGCATGACCGTCTCCACCGAGTCCGCGATCACCTCGCGGGACACGAGCGAGAAGTGCATCCCCTCGTGGCCCATCGAGATCCCGTCGGACACCGAGATGGTGCCGAACTCCATGGGGTACCCGCCGCCGGTGTGCACGCCCTCCTTGCACGCCTTGGCCAGTCGGTCCAGCGAGAGGTTGCAGGGGGTGATCTCGTTCCACGAGCTGGCGACACCGATCTGCGGCTTGTGCCAATCCGCGTCGCCCATCCCCACCGCGCGGAGCATGCCGCGCGAGGCGGCCTTCTCGATGCCGTCGGTGACCTCACGACTGCGCGGCTTCATGTCGATCCCGGCCGGCCGGGTAGTGCCGTTCGGTGTGGAACTGGAACGTGTGGAACTGGAAGGTGTGGAATTGGAGGGCGTGGACTGGAAGGTTGGAACTGGAGGTGTGGACTGAGGCGTGAGGCAGTCACCGGTCAGACATTAGTACGGTCGGCCGCTTCGGGACGCGGTCTACGCCCCCGGTCGGTGGCGAGTGGCCCCACCGCGACTGCGCAGCTGAATTCCCGCATCGACGAGGAGACCGCGCACGAATCCATACGACCGTCCGCACTCGGCGGCGAGATGCCTGATGGATTCACCGTTCTCGTAGCCCCGTATGACGTCGGCGGCAAGGCGAGCACGGTCGTCCCCGGTGACCCGCGCGCCCTTCATCCCGGCCGATTGATTCATGGAGCGCTCCCCACGGTTGAGCGATATTCATCAATGATCGCCCGTAAACCGGGGACCCGCTCGGTGAAATCGGCCCGGAATCGACGTTTCCGCTCAGCCGAGAGCTGTGATTACGCCAGTTCGACGAGGTCCAGATACTCGTCGGACCAATGGTCCTCGGTGCCGTCGGGCAGCAGGATGACCCGTTCGGGATGCAAGGCGGCCACCGCGCCCGCGTCGTGGGTGACCAGCACGACCGCGCCCGCGTAGCTCCGGATCGCGTCGAGGACCTGCTCTCGGCTGGCCGGGTCCAGGTTGTTCGTCGGTTCGTCGAGCAACAACACATTGGCCGCCGACGAGACCAGTCCGGCCAGCGCGAGCCTGGTCTTCTCGCCGCCGGACAGCGTGCCGGCCTTCTGCTCCAGCTGCTCGCCCTTGAACAGGAAGGTGCCGAGCAGCGTCCGCAGTTCCTGCGCCCCGGTGTCGGGCGCGGCGTGTCGAATGTTCTCCCAGACGGTGGCCAGCGGGTCCAGGGTCTCGTGTTCCTGGGCGTAGTAGCCCAGCTTGAGACCGTGTCCGGCTTCGACCTGACCGGTGTCCGGCTTCTCATTGCCGCCGAGGATCTTCAGCAGGGTCGTCTTGCCGGCCCCGTTGAACCCGAGGACGACCACCCGGGAGCCCTTGTCGATGGCCAGGTCGACCCCGGCGAAGATCTCCAGTGAGCCGTAGGCCTTCGACAGGTTGCTGCCGGTCAGCGGAGTCCGGCCGCACGGCGCGGGTTGCGGGAACCGGATCTTCGCGACCTTGTCGGCGACCCGGATCTCGTCCAGCTCACCGAGCATCTTCTCGGCGCGTTTGACCATCGAGTGCGCCTGCGCGGCCTTGGTGGCCTTGGCGCCGATCTTCGCCGCCTGCTGCGACCAGCGCGGACGCCTTCTTCTCCGCATTGGCCCGCTCCCGGCGGCGCCGCTGCTCGTCGGTGCTGCGCGCGTCCAGGTAGCGCTGCCAGGTCATGTTGTAGATGTCGAGCTCGCCGCGGACGGCGTCCAGGAACCAGACCTTGTTCACCACGGCCGCCAGCAGTTCGACGTCATGCGAGATGATCACCAGCCCGCCGCTGAATCCCTTGAGGAAGTCCCGCAGCCAGACGATCGAGTCGTGGTCGAGGTGGTTGGTGGGCTCGTCCAGCAACAGCATGGTGCCGTCACCGGCGTCCGCGGCGGCGAACAGGATGCGGGCGAGTTCGACCCGGCGTCGTTGACCACCGGACAGTTCGTGCATCGGCTGGCCGAGCACCCGGTCGGGCAGTCCGAGGTTCGAACAGATGCGGGCCGCTTCGGATTCGGCGGCGTACCCGCCCAGGTCGGAGAATCGCTCCTCGATCCGGCCGTAGCGCTTGATCGCCGCGTCCCGCTCCGGACCGTCGACCAGCTCGCCCATCTCGATCTGCACCTTCGCCAGGTCGTGCGCGAGCACGTCCAGGCCACGAGCCGACAGCACCCGGTCGCGAGCGGTGATGTTGAGGTCACCCTCGCGTGGATCCTGCGGCAGATACCCCGATGGCCCGCTGCAGGTGACCGAGCCCGCGTAGGGAGACCCTCGCCGGCGAGCACTCGCAGGGTGGTGGTCTTGCCGGCGCCGTTACGGCCGACGAACGCGATACGGTCGCCCTGTTGGACGCGAAGATGGGTGTCGTCGAGCAGGATCCGCGAGGCGGCCCGCAGTTCAAGGCCGGTTGCAGTGATCACGTGGCCTGATTCTACCGGCGGACCGGGCCGGCTGGAGCGCCGCGGTCCGCCGACCTCGTCACGTGGTCGGTGGGCGGACGGTGATCTCGACCGCGGTGACGCGGACGGCGAGGTCGTCGACGACGGTTCGCCGCGGTTCGGGGATGTCGCGAAACTCGCGTCGGCTCAATGCGCCGAGGTCGGGCAGCCGCGGATCCTCCAGGACGCGGCGGAGCGCGGTGATGTCGCCGCCGAGGACCAGACCGTCCAGCGACCTCACGACGGGGAGCAGCACCCGGGCCATCGGCGTCGGCGGCCCCGGCCAACGAGGCGGTCAGCTGATTGCCCCGGCGACGCGCGTACCGCTGCTGCGACCAGCCACCGGCCGCGGTGCGGCCCTGAACGTACGGCCGGTCGGTCTTGGAGGCGGTCACCACCCCGTGCCGCGCGACCGCCACCGAGTGCGCGCCGGCCCGGACCGCGATGATGCCGACTGCGCCGATGCCGGCCACGTGGGCGATGAGCGCCTCGATCGGCTCGCGGTGGCCGATGCTCATCGGCGCGAACGGAACGGAGATCTCGGCGGTGGTCCCATCGCCGGCGCGCAGCAGCACGTGATCGGGGGCCGCCTCGACGCCGAGCAGCCCGGCGTTGCGACCGCCGAACCGGTTCACCCAGCCCGGCAGCCGATCCGCGGGGACCTCGACCACCACGCCCCCGCCGGCGGCGGGCCGGGTGGTCGCCATCTGACTCCGCCTCAGATGTTGAAGCCGAGGGCGCGCAACTGCTCCCGACCGTCGTCGGTGATCCGCTCCGGACCCCACGGCGGCAGCCAGACCCAGTTGATCGTGTAGTCGTTGACCACGGCCTGCACGGTGTCCGGGCCGAGTAACGCCGAGTTGATCTGGTCCTCGATCATGTCGGTGAGCGGGCAGGCGGCGCTGGTCAGTGTCATGTCGATGGTGAGCTTGCCGTCCCCGCCCAATTGCAGGTCGTAGACGAGACCGAGGTCGACGATGTTGACCCCGAGTTCGGGGTCGACGACGTCGCGCAGCGCCTCCTCGATCTCCTCGACCTGAAGGTCCGTCAGGCCGTTCGGAGGGTCGGCAGCGGCAGGCGCATCGGCGGTCTGGGCGTCCAGCACGGCGGCGCCGCGATCGGCGCGGTCCGCACTCCCCTCGGTGGTGTGATCGAGAGCGTCTGTCGAATGTGTCATGCCGATCCTTCCGCCGCAGCGTCTGAGGCCTTCGTGTCTTCTTCGCGCCGAGGCGTCGAGGTCGCCGCTCGGGCGGCGGCGTCCTTGAACGCCATCCAGCCCAGCAGCGCGCATTTCACCCGCGCCGGGTACTTCGACACCCCGGCGAAGGCGATTCCGTCGCCGATCACGTCCTCGTCACCCTCGACGGTGCCCGACTGGTCATCATCGTCGTGAAGGCACCGAGCACGTCGAGCGCCTCACCCAAGGATCGATCGATGACCAGATCGGTCATCACCGAGGTCGAGGCTTGCGAGATCGAGCAGCCGTAGGAGTCGTAGGAGACGTCCCGCACCAGCGCCTCGAGGCCGGTGCCGTCGAGCGCGACCCGCAGAGTCACCTCGTCGCCGCAGGTCGGGTTGACGTGGTGCACCTCGGTGTCGAACGGATCGCGCAGGCCGGCGTGATGTGGGTGCTTGTGATGGTCCAGGATGATCTCCTGGTACAGCTGCTGCATCAGCATCGGCGGGTCAGACCTCGTCCGTCGTGGTGTTCGCCGACATGTTCGCAGGCGCGGTGCCGAAGAAGCGTTGCGCCTGGCGTACCGCCGCGGCCAGCGCCCGGATCTCGTCCGGCGTGTTGTACACCGCGACCGACGCGCGGACGGTGGCCGCGATGCCGAACCGTCGGTGAAGCGGCCAGGCGCAGTGATGCCCGACCCGGATCGCTATCCCCTGGTCGTCGAGAATCTGACCGACGTCGTGGGCGTGGATGCCGTCCACCAGGAACGACACCGCACCTCCGCGCTCGGCCCCTGCGGCCGGGCCGATGATCGTGACGCCGTCGATCGCGGAGAGTTCGCTCAGCATCAGGTCGACCAGATGGTGCTCCCAGGCGCTGACGGCGTCCATCCCGAGCTGCGACAGGTAGTCGGCCGCTGCACCCAGTCCGACGGCTTGACTGGTCATCGGTACGCCCGCCTCGAAACGGGCCGGTGGCAGTGCGTAGCTGGCGTGATCGATGAAGACCTGCTCGATCATCGAACCACCGGTGAGGAACGGGGGCATCGCCGCGAGCAGTTCGAACCGCCCGTACAGACATCCGACCCCGGACGGGCCGAGCATCTTGTGACCGGAGAAGGCCGCGAAGTCGACACCGAGTTCGTAGAAGTCGACCGGCATGTGCGGAACGGACTGGCAGGCGTCGAGCACCACGAGGGCGCCCACGGCGTGCGCCGCGTCCACCAGCGTGCGAACCGGATTCACCGTGCCGAGCACGTTCGACTGGTGGGTGAAGGCGACGACCCGGGTCCGCGCGTTGATCAGCGTGCCGAGGTCGGTGAGGTCGAGCCGGAAGTCATCGGTGACCGGGATCCAGCGCAGGGTGGCGCCGGTGCGGCGGCACAGTTCCTGCCACGGGATGAGATTGGCGTGGTGTTCCATCTCGGTGACCAGGATCTCGTCGCCGGGCCCGAGGGCGAACTTCGACGCGCTCGGCACGTAGCTCGCGTTGCCGAAGGCGTATGCGACCAGGTTGACGGCCTCGGTGGCGTTCTTGGTGAAGATCAGTTCATCGGGGTTCGTCACACCGACGAACGCCGCGATCCGCTGTCGGGCGGACTCGTAGAGGTCGGTGGCCTCCTCGGACAACTGGTGCGCCCCGCGGTGCACCGCCGCGTTGGATCGGGTGACGTACTCCTGCTCGGCGTCGATCACCGGAATCGGGCGTTGGCTGGTGGCGCCCGAGTCCAGGTAGATCAGCGGCTTCCCGTCCCGGACGGTGCGGTGCAGGATCGGGAAGTCCGCACGGATCGCGGGGATGTCGAGCGCCAGGTCGGGGACGGTGGTCGCCCGCTGGTCGATCAGGGTCATGCCGACGCACCAGCCCCCGTGAACCGCACGTAGCCGTTGGTCTCCAGCTCGTCGGCGAGTTCGGCGCCGCCCGATTCGACGATCCGGCCGGCGGAGAAGACGTGCACGAAGTCCGGCTGGATGTAGCGCAGGATGCGGGTGTAGTGAGTGATCAGCAGTACGCCCACCGCCTCACCCGACTCGGCCGACGACGCCTTGTAGCGATTGACGCCCTCGGAGACGATGCGGAGCGCGTCCACGTCCAGGCCGGAGTCGGTCTCGTCCAGGACGGCGATCTTCGGCCGGAGTAGCCCCAGTTGCAGGATCTCGTGCCGCTTCTTCTCGCCACCCGAGAAACCCTCATTGACGCTGCGGTCGGCGAATTCGCTCTCGATGTCGAGGTCGCCCATCGCGGACTTGACCTCTTTGACCCACTTGCGAATCGGCGGCGCCTCACCACGCATCGCGGTCGCAGCCGCCCGCAGGAAATTCGACATCGACACGCCGGGGACCTCGACCGGGTACTGCATGGCCAGGAAGAGCCCGGCGCGGGCGCGCTGATCGGCCGTCAGTTCCAGCAGGTCGACGCCGTCCATTCGCACTGAGCCGGAGGTGATCTGGTACTTCGGGTGGCCGGCGAGCGAGTAGGCCAGGGTGGACTTGCCGGATCCGTTGGGGCCCATGATCGCGTGCGTCTCACCGCTGGACACCGTGAGGTCGACGCCGCGCAGGATCTCCTTCGGCTCGTCGTCGGTCAGCACCGAGACGTGCAAGTCGCGGATTTCGAGAGTGGCCATATGTCAAAAGCTCCTAGCGGTGTCGAATGCTGGTGGTGGGTCGAGCGGTACTAGATGCCGGCGATCGCCAGCTCGCGTTCCAGGATCTGGCCGGCGTGTTCGACCACCGCGGGGATGCCGATCCGGTTGAGCACCTCACCGAAGAAGCCACGGACCACCAGGCGGCGGGCGACGTCCTCGGGAATCCCGCGCGACAGCAGGTAGAACAACTGCTCGTCGTCGAACTTTCCGGTGGCACTGGCATGGCCGGCGCCGACGATGTCGCCGGTCTCGATCTCCAGGTTCGGAATAGAGTCCGCCCGGCAGCCGTCGGTGAGCAGCAGGTTCCGGTTCATCTCGTACGTGTCGGTGCCCACCGCGGCCGGCTGGATCAGCACGTCGCCGACCCAGACGGTGTGCGCTCCCCGCCCCTGCAGGGCGCCCTTGTAGTACGCACGGGAGCGACACTGCGGGGCCTGGTGATCGAGCAGCAGGCGGTGTTCCAGGTGCTGCCCGGCGTCGGCGAAGTAGAGGCCGAGCAGTTCCACGTCGCCGCCGGGGCCGTCGTAGCGCGCGGTGGTGACGATGCGTACCAGGTCCCCGCCGAAGGTCAGCACCGAGTGCTTGAGCCGGGCGTCCCTACCGACTCGGAGCCGGTGCGAACTCAGGTGGACAGCATCGGCCGCCCATTCGTGGGACGCCGCGAAGCTGACCGTACTGCCGTCGCCGACGACGATCTCCACGTTCTCGGTGAGGGTGGCGCTCCCCTCGTAGCTGAGGGCGATCGACGCCTTGGCGTTCGCGCCGACCCGGATCACCAGGTGGGATGCGATCGCGTGCTCCGTCGACAAGCCGCGGAAGGTGACGGTGATCGGCTCGTCGAATTCCACATTCGCGGGCACGTCGATCAACAGCACGTCTTCGGCATGCTCCCAGGCCCGAGCCGCCGGACGATGCACCGGGTGATCTCCGGACAGACCGCGGATCGACTCCGCCGCCGCACCGGCCAGCGACACCGCCGACACCGGCTCGGGGGCGTCGATCTCGATTTCGTAATCGATGCCGGCCCGACCGATCAGCGGCGCTTCGTCGTGCAGACCACGCAGCCGGCGCAGCGGGGTGAACCGCCAGGCCTCGAACTTGGCCGTCGGGACCGGATGATCGGCGACGACGGTGGAGAACGTGCGCACCATGTGCGAACCGGCTGCCGCGGTCGGCAGCGACTTGGCGCCCAGATGTGAGTGTGCGGTCAGACCATGCTGGTCGGTCGGCGCCGCGAGCGGTGCACCAACCTCGGTGAGGGACGACACGATCAGCCCACAGACCCTTCCATTTGCAGCTCGATGAGCCGGTTCAGTTCCAGCGCGTACTCCATCGGCAGTTCGCGGGCGATCGGCTCGACGAAACCGCGCACGATCATCGCCATCGCCTCCTCCTCGGTCAGCCCGCGGGACATCAGATAGAAGAGTTGCTCCTCGCTGACCCGGCTGACCTTGGCCTCGTGCCCCATCTGCACGTCGTCCTCGCGGACGTCGACATACGGATAGGTGTCGGACCGCGAGATGTTGTCGACCAGCAGTGCGTCGCACTGCACCGAGGACTTCGAGTGATGCGCTCCGGGGTTGACCCGCACGAGTCCGCGATACGACGTGCGACCGCCGCCGCGGGACACCGACTTGGAGATGATCGTCGAGGACGTGTGCGGCGCGAGGTGCAGCATCTTGGCACCGGTGTCCTGGTGCTGGCCGGGACCGGCGAATGCGATCGACAGCACCTCACCCTTGGCGTGCTCTCCGGTGAGCCAGACCGACGGGTACTTCATCGTCACCTTGGAGCCGATGTTGCCGTCGACCCACTCCATGGTTGCGCCGGCCTCGGCCTTCGCCCGCTTGGTCACCAGGTTGTAGACGTTGTTCGACCAGTTCTGAATCGTCGTGTAGCGGCAACGGCCGCCCTTCTTCACGATGATCTCGACCACCGCGGAGTGCAGCGAGTCCGACTTGTAAATCGGCGCGGTGCACCCCTCGACGTAGTGCACGTAGGCACCCTCGTCGACGATGATCAGCGTCCGCTCGAACTGACCCATGTTCTCGGTGTTGATCCGGAAATACGCCTGCAGCGGGATGTCCACGTGGACCCCCGGCGGCACGTAGACGAAGGACCCGCCGGACCAGACGGCCGAATTCAGCGCGGAGAACTTGTTGTCACCGGACGGGATCACCGAGCCGAAGTACTCGGTGAAGAACTCGGGGTGCTCACGCAGTGCGGTGTCGGTGTCCAGGAAGATGACACCCTGCTTCTCCAGATCCTCGCGGATCTGGTGGTAGACCACCTCGGACTCGTACTGAGCGGCGACACCGGACACCAGGCGCTGCTTCTCCGCCTCCGGGATGCCGAGCTTGTCGTAGGTCCGCTTGATGTCTTCGGGAAGGTCCTCCCAGGTCGCAGCCTGCTTCTCGGTGGACCGGACGAAGTATTTGATGGTGTCGAAGTAGATCCCGGACAGATCACTCCCCCAGGTCGGCATCGGCAGCTTCTCGAACAGCGCCAACGCCTTGAGCCGCTTCTCCAGCATCCACTCGGGCTCGCTCTTCTTGGCCGAGATGTCGCGCACCACGTCCGCATTGATCCCGCGTCGGGCGTTGCTGCCCGCGGTGTCGGTGTCCGCCCACCCGAAGGCGTAGTTGCCCAGCGAGTTGATGGTCGCTTCCTGCGCGAGCTTGGCCGCACTGACCTCGTGCAGCACCTCCGGTGCCTCGGTGACGTCCGCGGTCATATGCGCGATCCTCCAGTTTCGGTTCCGGGTCGGGGCGATGCCGCCCGACCTGTCGTGCGGTGTGCGACCCGAGTCAGCGGGACGAAGGTGGTGCAGAACGAGTCACCGCGGGCGATGGTCGCCAATCGCTGGGCATAGGTACCCAGCGCATCGGTGAAGACCGCCATCTCCGCCTCGCACAGTTGCGGAAACCGTTCCGCCACATGTGCGACCGGGCAGTGATGTTGGCACAGTTGGTGACCGGCGGGCATCTCATCGATGGATGCGGCGTACCCGGCGTCGGTCAGCGCCGCGGCCAGCACCGCCACCTTGGCGTCGACCGTGTCCGCGGCCGCGAGGTCGGCGCCTCGGGCGGACACGATCCGCTGCGCCCGCCGGGTGGCGAACGCCGTGACGGCATCCGGTCCGCCCTGCTCGGCCAGGAACTCCAACGCCTGCACTGCCAAGTCGTCGTACGTGTGGGGAAGCCGGGAGCGGCCCGTCTCGGTGAGCAGGTACACCCGCGCCGGGCGGCCGCGACCACGCGGGTTGTAGGTGTTCTGCACCCGAGAGGTGACGGCGCCCTCGTCGACGAGCGCGTCGAGATGACGCCGCACACCGGCCGCCGACAGCCCCAACCCGTCGGCCAGTGCCGCAACGGTGCTCGGGCCGTGCGCCGACAACAACCGCACCACCGCGGCTCGGGTGCCCGTACCGGCACCCGTGCTGCTGCCCGTACCGGTGCTGCTACCCGATCCGGTGCTCGAAGCACCGGCGCGAGGTGGCGCCGCTATATTCACAACACCAGTGTGACGTATTTGCGTCGATGATTCAAAGTCGGCCGGACCCGGAGTGTGTTCGATGTGCCACACCGGCAGCGAGTCCGCGGGAACGGGCGCCGCGCGGGAGGGCGCCAGAGGCACGGTCGTCAGGCCCGCAGGCCCTCCTGTCGCCGAGACCTAGACTCCTGGAGTGGACAACGCGGGCGCCGCTCAGCCGCTCGACGACGTCGAACGTCGACAGTTGCGCGTCCTGCGCCGGGTGGGGACGACCGGCGCTCTGGTGATGGCGATCAGCTCGGTGTCCTCCTACGGCGCGGCCAATCCGATCCCCAATCCGCTGGACGGACTGCGGGTGGTCGGTCTGCTGTCCCGCATCGGCCCCGCGTCCCTGGCGCTGTCCTACACCGGGATGGCCCTCCTGGTCACCGCCTGGTTCCTGCTGGGCAGATTGACGGTGCCGGACCGATCACGTCGATTGAGCCGCACCGAACTGACGCACACGCTGGCCATGTGGGCGGTGCCGTTCGTCGCGACGCCGCCGATCTTCTCGCGCGACGTCTACTCCTACCTCGCGGTGGGTCAGATGATGCTGCGCGGGGCGAACCCGTACGACAGCGGACCGCTGGACGCACTCGGCGACGCGGACCCCTTCGCCCATCAGGTCGACGCACGCTGGCAGCAGACCGCCACGCCCTACGGTCCACTGTTCTTGCTGATCGTGCGGGCGATCGTCTGGGTGACGGGACCGGAGCTGATCTGGGCGATGCTGCTGCAGCGGCTCGTCGAATTGATCGGAATCGCCCTGATGGTGTGGGCACTTCCCCGACTCGCCGCACGCTGCGGAGTCGATCCGATCTCAGCGTTGTGGCTGGGCGCCCTGAACCCGTTGGTGTTGTTCCACCTGATCGCCGGCGGGCACAACGAGGCGTTGATGGTCGGCATGATGATGACCGGATTGGTCTTCGCACTCGACCGCCGGCTCACGCTGGGCACGGTGTTGCTGACGCTGGCGGTGGGCGTGAAGGCCACCGCGGGCCTCGCGCTGGCCTTCGTCGTGGTCGAGATCGCCCGCCGGAGCGGCGGCACGCTGCGCGACCTCGTCCGGAGCGGGCTGCGGGTCGGCGCCGTGTTCGTGTCGACCTTCGCCGCGCTGACCGTGCTGGCCGGGGTCGGAGTCGGTTGGCTGGCCGCGCTCAACACACCGGGCCTGGTTCGTTCGTACCTGTCCGTCACCACGGTGATCGGTGTGGTGACCGGCGCGATCGGCAAACTGCTCGGACTCGGCGACCAGACCAGCGGCGTGTTGGACATCGTGCAACCGCTCGGCACCGTCCTCGGTACCGTCATAGCGGGCATCATCTTGTGGCGCTGTTGGTCGCGCGGGTTGGACCCGATTCTGGGCTTGGCTCTGGCGATTGGACTGTTCGTGATGTTGTCACCCGTGGTGCAGCCGTGGTACCTGCTGTGGGCGGCGGTGCCGTTGGCAGCCGCGACGCCCCTCGCGCGCTACCGCAAGATCACCGTGTCGATCCTGGTCGCCTTGTCGATCCTGATCATGCCGAGCGGGTCGGTGATCCAGCCGTTGGTCATCGCGCAAGCAGTGGCCGCCGCGGCCGTCGTGGTCGCGCTGCTGCATCGAACCCTGAAGTCCCGCCGACTGATCCCGGACGGCGACCGAGGTCGCAGCCTGGCGTCCGCGGCTCGCCTGGCGCGGATGCGGCACCCCAGCAGTCGCGAGCGACCGTGAGCACCGGTGACTCCGTGGGCCCTGTGAGCCCTGTGAGCCCTGTGAGCCCTGTGAGCCCTGTGAGCCCTGTGAGCAACGCGGTAGAGGTCCGGGGCCTGGTGCGGCGCTATGGCAGTCGGACCGCCGTCGACGGCGTGAGTTTGACGGTGGCGACCGGCACCATGGTGGCGTTGCTCGGGCCCAACGGTGCGGGGAAGACGACCACCGTGGAGATCTGCGAGGGTTTCGCCAGGCCCGATGCCGGCACCGTGCGGGTGCTGGGGTTGGATCCCGCCCGGCAGGCGGCGGCACTACGGCCGCGGATCGGCATCATGCTGCAGACCGCGGGTGCCCACCTCTCGGCGAAGGCGGGCGAGATGCTGTCGCTCGTGGCGGCCTGCTCGGCAACCCCGCACGACCCGAGCTGGCTGTTGGAAGTGCTCGGCCTCACCGAGGTGACCCGGACGCCCATCCGTCGGTTGTCGGGTGGCCAGGCGCAGCGGCTGAATCTGGCGATGGCCTTGGTGGGCCGTCCCGAGTTGTTGTTCCTGGACGAGCCCACTGCCGGTCTCGACCCGCACGCCCGCCACCTGGTGTGGGACCTGCTCCGACAAGCCCGCGCCGACGGCGTGTCCATCCTGCTGACCACCCATCTGCTGGACGAGGCGGAACTGCTCGCGGATCAGGTGGTGATCATGGACGTAGGTCGGGTGGTCGCGGAGGGCACGGTAGCCGACCTCGTCGGCGGCGACGAGCACCTCAGCTTCTCCGCGACCTCGGGTCTGGATCTCACCCGACTGCGTACCGCACTGCCCGACGGATACCTGGTCGACGAGCTGCAACCGGGCCGGTACCGGGTCGAGGGTGTGGTCACCCCCGCCATGATGGCCACCGTCACCGCGTGGTGCGCCCAGTCCGGGATCCTGGCCACCGATCTGGCGATCGGTCGCCGCGGCCTGGAAGACGTCTACCTTCACGCCACTGGTCGGGGGCTGCGCGGATGACCGGCGTCGCCGCCGGAACCTTCCGGCCCGCCCCCGGCGGGGCGCCCGCCGGACGGATGCTCCGGGCGCAGACCGCCTTCGAACTGCGCCTGCTCGTGCGCAACGGCGAACAGTTGATCCTGGCCCTGGTGATCCCGGTTGCGGCCCTGGTCGGTCTGAGCACGGTGAGCGTGATCGCCCTGCCCGAGCCGCGGGTGGCGACAGTCCTACCCGGCATCTGGACGCTGGCGGTGTTGTCGTCCTGTTTCACCGCGCTCGCCATCTCCACCGCGTTCGACCGGCGGTACGCGGTCACCAAACGGATGATCGGCAGCGGGGTGCCGCGGCGGGTGCTGCTGGCGGGTAAGGCTGCGGCGGCCGGTGTCGTCGTGGCCGGTCAGGTCGTCCTCCTCGGCGTTCTCGGCGCACTCCTCGGCTGGCGACCCGCGGGCAGCGTGGCACTCGCGGTGCTGGTGGTGGGATTCGGCGTGGTCACCTTCACCGGGCTCGGGCTGTTGCTCGGCGGCACCCTCAAGGCCGAGGTGGTGCTGGCGCTCGCCAACCTGCTGTGGCTGGCGATGGTGGCCGTCGGTGGTGTGGTGGTCCCGCTGAGCCGAGCGCCCGGCTGGCTGGCGGCGCTGGGAGCGGCGACTCCGGCGGGTGCGCTGTCCGACGCTCTGCACGCGGTGCTGACCGCGGGCGCCGCCCCCCAGCTCGGCTCGCTGGCCGTCCTCGCCGGATGGGCGGTCGTCGGCTGGGGGGCGACTTTACGATGGTTTCGATGGCACTGATCGTCGGTGCGACCGTTCGTCCGGGCCGGGGCACGTCCCGGTGACACAGCCAGAAAGGCCTCGATGGCAGTCAGGGACCTGACCCGTTCGACACCGCCGACCGGGGTGACCGGATGGCGACCCACACCGGCTCTGGTCCGCCGCTTCGCGCTGGCCGCCGTGATCACCAACGGCATGATCGCGGTCACCGGCGCGGTGGTCCGAGTCACCGGCTCCGGCCTGGGTTGCCCGACCTGGCCGGAGTGTGAGGCCGGGTCGCTCGTGCCGGTGCTGCGCGAGGAGAACTCCGCACTCCACCAGCTGATCGAATTCGGCAATCGGACCCTGACCGGGGTGGTGCTGATCGCCTCCTTCGGCACATTCCTGCTGATCTGGAGGTCGTCGGCGCGGCGCCGGCCGTTGGTCCGGCTCGCGGCACTGTTACCGGCACTGGTCATCGCGCAGGCCGTCTGGGGCGGTCTCACGGTGCGCCTTCAGCTGGCCTGGTGGGTGGTGGCACCGCACATGTTGATCTCGCTGGGTCTGCTGTTCGTCGCCGTCTGGGTCCACCAGCGCTTGACGGAGGGTGACGGGCCCCCGGTCCCGACGGTGGCGCGCCCGCTGGGTGCGCTGGCCGCCGCTACCGCGGGTGTGCTGCTGCTGCTGTGCACGGCGGGCACTCTGGTGACGGCGGCGGGTCCGCACGCGGGGGACGCGAACACCCCGCGACTGGAGCTCCCGGTGCGAACGCTGGCGCAGGTGCACGCGGATCTGATGTTCGGCTACCTGGGTCTACTGGTGGCGCTCGGTGTCGCACTGATCGCGGTGCGTGCGCCGAGCGGTCTACGACGACGGACGTGGGTGCTGGTGGGAGTCACTGTCGCACAGGGGCTGGTCGGCATTGTGCAATACACCCTGGGGGTGCCGGAAGTGCTCGTGGTGCTCCACGTTCTCGGTGCGGTGCTGCTGGTGACCGCGGCCGCCCGGATGGTATTCGCGACCCGGACGCGGCCGGCGGAAGCGCTGCTGCCCGCAGTTACGTGAGACCGATCACGCCGCCCTGCTGATGGTCCGATCCGGGCCGGCGCGCCCGGCAAGATGAGCGCCATGGTGCACGGTGACCTGCCGGTCGACGATCCCGCCGAACTCATGGAGATTCGCTGAACATCTCCCGGAAACGGCGCCGGGGCACACTGATCCGACGGTCCGATCACGGCCCGCATCGACAGCAGACACGACGGGGCGGGCACAGGTGACACAGAAGCGGCAGCTGGCAGTCTCACTGCAGGCGACCGTGGTGGAGCCGTCGGAGGTGGCCCTTCAACTGGCAGTGTCCCTGCGCTCCGGAGCCTCGGTGTCGGACTCGCTACGGATCACCGTCGACGGCCGACGAGTCGAGCCCGTCGAAGCGGTGTCCCCCACCGGTTCGCGGATGCACATCGTCGACGCCCCGCCGGGCGTCCTCGCCGTCGAGTACGAGGCGACTGTCACCGGCCACTTCGACGTCGCCCCGCCGACTCGGGCCGAGGTCTGGGAGTACCGACGACCCAGCCGTTACGTGGAGTCAGACCGATTCAACGACGTCGCCGCCGAGCTGTTCGGGTCGATCCGCGATCCCGCAGCGCTGTTGGCCGCCGTCACCACCTGGACGGGCAATTCGCTGACCTATGTGCCCGGCAGTAGCGGCCCGATGGACGGGGCGAGCCAGACGATGAATCTCGGGGCCGGTGTATGCCGCGACTACGCGCATCTGGTGGCGGCCATGCTGCGAGCCCGCGGCTTGGCGGCTCGGGTGGTCGCGGTATACGCCCCCGGCTGCTTCCCGATGGACTTCCACGCCGTGGTGGAGGCGGCGGTGGGCGACCGGTGGCAGGTGGTCGACGCGACGCTGATGGCCCCGCGGCAGACCTTCGTCCGGATTGCGACCGGTCGCGACGCCGCCGACACGGCCTTCATGTCGACGAACGGCGGGTTGGTCGTTCTGGACTGCTCCCGGGTGTTCGCAGTGGTCGAGGGCGCGCTGCCGGTGGACGACATCGATCGACTCGTCGAGCTGCGCTGACCGTCAGCGGCCGGTGCCGGCCATTCGACGCCGGTCCGCCGGGCTCGGCACCATCCGACGGACGGTGTGCGGGTCCCATCCGGAGATCTCCCAGCCGCCCAAGGCGCTGACCCGCTCGGCTGCCGCCACCGACGGCACCAGTACATCGCCGAAGGTTCCGTCACCGGCGACGTAGACGATCCGGACGCCGCGGTTTCCCAGGTTGGCCAACGCGAGGGTGCCTTCGCCGTGCCGCTCGGCCAACCGGCCGAGGCGTCTCACCGCGACCTTGATCGACCGCTGCACCATCGCGGTGTAACGCGCCGCATGATCCTCGAAGTCCTCCCCGTGCGGGGCGGGCGGCAGGACGGGGTCGGCGGGGCCCGGTTCGACGGACACCTAGAAAGGCCAGCCCAGTACGGGGAGTCCCACGGCGGCGTCGACCGCCCAGGCCACCGAGACCAAGGTCAGGTAGGCATTCGACAGGTGGAACAGCGTCATGGGTTTGGTCTCGCCGCCCAGCGCCACCCGGCGGTGCAGGCGGTGCGCGACGACGAGGAAACCCAACCCGGCCGGAGCCGCGACGGCGAGGTAGATCCAGTTGGAGGCGGGGATCAGCGCGAGTGAGCAGACGACCATCGCCCAGCTGTAAAGCACGATCTGGCGGACCACCACCGCGTCGGTGGCCACCACCGGCAACATGGGCACGCCGGCGGCGGCATAGTCCTGGCGGTATCGCATCGCGAGCGCCCAGGTGTGCGGCGGCGTCCAGAAGAAGATCACTCCGAAGAAGACCCACGCCGGCCAGCCGATGCCGCCGGTGATAGCCGACCAGCCGATGATCACCGGCATGCAGCCCGCCAGCCCACCCCAGACGATGTTCTGGCTGGTTCGACGTTTAAGCCACAGCGAATAAACGAAGACGTAGAAGAGAATGGCGAGCAGCGCGAGAGCGGCCGCCTGCCAGGTCGTGGTCAGCCACAGGAAGCCCACCGCCGCGACGCCGAGCAGGACACCGAAGATCAGGGCGGACCGGGTGGGCACCAGGTTCCTGGCCAGCGTGCGGGTGCGGGTGCGGCGCATCACAGCGTCGATGTCGGCGTCGATCACGCAGTTCAGCGCGTTGGCCGACCCGGCGGCCAGGGTGCCGCCGATCAGGGTTGCCACCGCGAGACCGATCGACGGCACGTGCCGCTCCGCGGCGATCATCGCCGGCACGGTGGTGATCAGCAGCAGCTCGATGATCCGCGGCTTGGTCAGCCCGACGTACGCCCCGATGCGAGCACGCAGGCCATGAACAGCACCGGCAGCATCGGTGTGACAGTCGTCGACGGACTCGAGCGGCGCCGGGAGGCCGCCGACCGGATCCGGGTCACCCGCCCGCGGGAGCGGGGTGGGGACGCCATCGGGCTGCAGGGACTTGACGGCGGACTGGGCTGCCGGACGCACGCTGGCCGCTCCTCGGGATTCGGAGAAGTGCTCGTTCTGCCGGGCGGACCCGGTTCGCACACCGATGTCGCTGTCGGACCGGCCGACTCATCCTATGCGGCGACTGCCCTGGGCACCTGCGTCGGCTCGTTCCCCGAGCGTCTAGGCTTTGCCCGAACGAAAACATGTGTGCTCGGCCGGGGCAAGTGTCTCGGCGCTGCCCCGCCCCTGAGGAGCTTGACACCTGATGGCCGCCGCCAACTACACCGATGCCCAGATCGCCGCATTGACCAGTCCTCACTATCCCGCAGACTGGTCTGAGCTGGACACCAAGGCGGTCGACACCGCTCGAGTACTCGCAGCGGACGCCGTCCAGAAGGTCGGCAACGGGCACCCCGGAACCGCGATGTCGCTGGCGCCGCTGGCGTACACCCTCTATCAGAAGGTGATGCGGTACGACCCGGAGGACGACCAGTGGATCGGCCGGGACAGGTTCGTACTCTCCTGCGGTCACTCCAGCCTGACCCTGTATGTCCAGCTGTACCTGCACGGCCTGGGTCTGGAACTGGACGATCTGAAGGCCCTGCGCACCTGGGGCTCGCTGACCCCCGGCCACCCCGAACACCGACACACCCGTGGTGTCGAACTGACCACCGGACCGCTGGGTCAGGGCTTGTCCTCCGCTGTGGGCATGGCGATGGCCGCCCGTCGGGAACGCGGCCTGTTCGACCCCGACACCGCGCCGGGCGAGTCGCCTTTCGACCACCGGATCTACGTGATCGTCTCCGACGGCGACATCGAGGAGGGGGTCACCTCCGAGGCGTCGTCGATCGCCGGCCGGCAGGGTCTGGGCAACCTGATCGTGTTCTACGACTCCAACCGAATCTCGATCGAGGACGACACCAACATCGCTCTCGCCGAGGACACCGTCGCCCGGTACGCCGCCTACGGCTGGCACACCCAGGTCGTCGACGGTGGCGAGAATGTCGAGGCGATCCTGGCCGCCATCGATGAGGCCCACAAGGTCACCGACCGGGCGTCCTTCATCGAGATTCGCACTGTCATCGGCTACCCGGCGCCGAGCAAGCAGAACACCGGAAAGATTCACGGCTCCGCGCTGGGTGCGGACGAGGTCGCCGCCACCAAGAGGGTCCTCGGCTTCGACCCCGAGAAGAGCTTCGACGTCGATGCGGCCGTGCTGGCGCACACCCGGCAGGCCGTCGAACGCGGCGTCGCCGCGAAGAACAGCTGGCAGGAGACGTTCGACGCGTGGGCCGCCGCGCACCCAGAGCACAAGAAGCTGTACGACCGGCTGAAGACCCGGCAACTCCCCACCGGCTGGACTGACGCCCTGCCGTCGTGGCAGCCCGACCCCAAGGGCGTCTCGACCCGCGCCGCGTCCGGCCAGGTGCTGGCGGACCTGGCCGACCTGCTGCCCGAACTCTGGGGCGGATCAGCCGACCTGGCCGAGTCGAACAACACCACGATGAAGGGCGCCGACTCGTTCGGCCCGATCGCGGCGGCGACTCACGAGTGGAACGCCAACCCCTACGGTCGGACACTGCACTTCGGCATCCGCGAGCACGCGATGGGCTCGATCCTGACCGGCATCGCCGTCCACGGACCGACCCGACCCTACGGCGGCACCTTCCTGGTGTTCTCCGATTACATGCGCGGCGCGGTGCGGCTGGCAGCGGTGATGAAGGCCCCGGTCACCTACGTCTGGACGCACGACTCGATCGGCCTCGGTGAGGACGGCCCCACGCATCAGCCCGTCGAGCATCTGGCCGCGCTTCGGGCGATTCCGAACCTGGCGATCGTCCGACCCGCCGATGCGAATGAGACCGCGTACGCCTGGCAGTTCATCCTCGAACGCCACATCGACGACGAGGGCGGCCCGGTCGGTCTGTGTCTGACCCGTCAGAACGTGCCGGTTCTGGAGGGCACCTCCGCCGCGGGAGTGGCCCGCGGGGGCTATGTGCTCGCCGAGGCCGAGGGTGACCTGCAGGTCATTCTGATGGCCTCCGGATCCGAAGTGCAGATCGCGGTCGCCGCCCGGGCGGCACTGCAGGCGAAGGGGATCGGCGCCCGCGTCGTCTCGATGCCCTGCATGGACGTCTTCGCCGATCAGGATCAGTCCTACCGGGACGAAGTGTTGCCGCCCGCGGTCCGCGCTCGGGTCTCGGTGGAGGCCGGTATCGCGCAGCCCTGGTACCGCTGGATCGGCGACGCCGGGCAGCACGTGGGCATCGAACACTTCGGCGCTTCCGCCGACTATCAGACGTTGTACCGGGAATTCGGCATCACCGACGAAGCCGCAGTCGCGGCCGCCGAGGCATCCATCGCGGCTGCCGGCTAGCACTCCGTTAGCCCTCAGACCGCAGCAGTCGAGAAGGAGAACACAGCATGGCAACAGACCCACTAGCCGACCTCACCGGAGCCGGCGTATCGCTCTGGCTGGACGACCTGTCCCGCGAGCGAATCAAGAGCGGGAACCTCGCGGAGCTGATCGGCAGCAAGCACATCTCCGGGGTGACCACCAACCCGACAATCTTCGCCGGCGCACTGTCCAACGGCGAGGCGTACGACGCCCAGGTGCGGGTGCTCGCCGAACAGCAGGCGACTGTCGACGACGCGGTCCGGACGCTGACCACCGACGACGTCCGCGACGCCGCGGACCTCTTCCTGGAGGTCTTCGCCGCCAGTAACGGCGTCGACGGCCGGGTGTCCATCGAGGTGGAACCGGGCATCGCCCGCGACTCCCATAAGACTGCGGCCCAGGCCCAGGAGCTCTTCAAGATCATCGACCGACCCAACCTGCTGGTGAAGATCCCGGCCACCAAGGAGGGTCTGCCCGCGATCACGGAGACCCTCGCCGGCGGGATCAGCGTCAACGTCACCCTGATCTTCTCGCTGAGCCGCTACGAGGCCGTCATCGACGCGTACATCGCCGGTATCAAGCAAGCCAAGGAGTCCGGCGAGGACATCTCCAAGTTGCACTCCGTCGCGTCGTTCTTCGTCTCCCGCGTGGATGCCGAAATCGACAAGCGGCTGGACGCGATCGGGACCGACGAGGCCAAGGCGTTGAAGGGCAAGGCGGCCATCGCCAACGCCAGGCTCGCCTACCAGCTGTTCGAGAAGAAATTCGCCTCCGACGAATGGGCCGAGCTTGCGGCGGCCGGCGGTAACGCCCAACGACCGTTGTGGGCCTCCACCGGTGTCAAGGACCCGGCGTACGACGACACCCGCTACGTCGTCGAACTGGTGACCGGCAACACCGTCAACACCGCGCCGGAGAAGACCATCGACGCGGTCGCCGATCACGGTGTGATCCGTGGCGACACCGTGCACGGCACCTACGAGGAGTCCGCACAGGTCTTCGCCGACCTCACGGCGGCCGGCGTGGACCTCGACGAGGTCTACGAGGTCCTGGAGACCGAAGGCGTGGACAAGTTCGTCGCGTCCTGGGACGAACTGGTCGAGACCGTCCAGACCGCGCTGCAGAAGGCGTCCTCTCCGAGCTGAACTGTTGGGGGGCTCGCCGGCGTCCGCGCTACTGAGCCCCCCTCACTCGACACTCCCTCGAAAGGCGGAGCGGTTCCCATGGCACCGACCATCAATCCCCTACGCGACTCCCGCGACAAGCGACTCCCGCGCATCGCCGGGCCGTCCGGAATTGTGATCTTCGGCGTCACCGGCGATCTCTCCCGCAAGAAGCTGATGCCCGCGATCTACGACCTGGCGAACCGCGGTCTGCTCCCACCGGGCTTCTCGTTGGTCGGGTTCGCCCGTCGGGACTGGTCGGACGACGACTTCGCCGCCGTCGTGCACGACTCGGTCAAGCAGTACGCGCGGACCCCCTTCTCGGAGGGTGTGTGGCGACACCTCGCGGAGGGGTTCCGGTTCGTCAAGGGCACCTTCTCCGACGACGGCGCGTACGACAGGTTGCAGTCGACCCTGGTCGACTTGAACAAGACGCGGGGCACCGGCGGCAACTTCGCGTTCTACTTCTCCATTCCGCCGGACGCCTTCCCCGTGGTGTGTCAGCAGCTGGCCCGGTCCGGCCTCGCCGACCACGAGCCCAGCGAATGGCGGCGGGTGGTCATCGAGAAGCCGTTCGGCCAGGACCTGCAGACCGCGCGCGAGCTCAACGAGGTCGTCAATTCGGTGTTCCCCGAGGAGTCGGTCTTCCGGATCGACCACTACCTCGGCAAGGAGACCGTGCAGAATCTGCTGGCGCTGCGCTTCGCGAACCAGCTGTACGAGCCGATCTGGAATTCGCATTACGTCGATCATGTGCAGATCACCCAGGCCGAGGACGGCGGGGTGAGCGGTCGAGCAGGCTACTACGACGGCATCGGCGCGGCCCGCGATGTGATCCAGAACCACCTGCTGCAGTTGCTCGCGCTGACCGCCATGGAGGAGCCGCGCGCGTTCGACCCGCCGTCCATCCGGGCCGAGAAGTCCAAGGTGCTGGCCTCGGTGCAGCTCCCCAAGGACCTGCTGTGTTCCACCGCCCGCGGGCAGTACGCAGGCGGCTGGCAGGGCGGCACCAAGGTGCGCGGTTATCTCGAAGAGGAGGGCATGTCGCCCACCTCCACCACGGAGACCTACGCCGCGATCAAGCTGCAGGTCGAAACTCGTCGGTGGGCCGGGGTCCCGTTCTACCTGCGCACCGGGAAGCGCCTGGGCCGCCGGGTGTCCGAGATCGCGGTGGTGTTCAAACGCGCACCGCACCTGCCGTTCTCGGCCAACGACACCGAGGAGCTCGGCGCCAACGCGATCGTGATCCGGGTTCAGCCCGACGAGGGGGTGACCATCCGATTCGGCTCGAAGGTCCCCGGCCCGCGGATGGAGGTCCGCGACGTCAGCATGGACTTCTCCTACGGTCAAGCGTTCACCGAGGCCTCACCCGAGGCGTATGAGCGGCTCATCCTCGATGTGCTGCTCGGCGAGCCGTCGTTGTTCCCGCAGGACGAGGAGGTCGAACTGTCCTGGCAGATTCTCGATCCGATCGAGGAGGCCTGGGCGGCCACCAACGAGCAGCCCGAGCAGTATCCGGCCGGCACCTGGGGACCCGCGTCCGCCGACGAGATGATGGCCCGCGACGGTCGCAGCTGGCGGCGGCCGTGACCGGCACGTCGAGCTTCGGCACCGGTCCCACTCAGCAGAGAGGCACCCGCACGTGATCATCGACCTGCCTGCAACCAGCACGTCGGCGATCAACAAGTCGCTGATCAAGCTGCGCGAACGCGGGGGCACGGTGTCGCTCAGCCGGGTGCTCACGCTGGTGATCATCACCGACGAGACCATGTCCGAGGATGCGATCAGCGCTGCCAACGAAGCGTCTTTCGAGCATCCGTGCCGCGTGATCGTGGTCGCCCAGGGCACCCGCGACGGCGACGCCCGCCTAGACGGTCAGATCCGCGTCGGCGGCGACGCGGGTGCCAGTGAGGTAATCGTGTTACGCCTCTCCGGAGAACTCGTCGAGCACGGCGCCTCGGCGATGATGCCGCTGTTGCTACCGGACGCCCCGGTGGTGGCATGGTGGCCGCACGCAGCGCCCGCCGTTCCGGCCGAGGACCCGATCGGCCGGCTCGCGCACCGCAGGATCACCGACGCCGCGTCGGCGGCCGATCCGAACGCGGAGCTGCGGCGGCGTGGGGAGCAGTACCGGCCCGGCGACACCGACCTCGCGTGGACCCGGTTGACCTTGTGGCGTGGCCTCCTGGCCTCCACGTTGGATCAGCCGCCGTTCGAGTCGATCACCTCCGTGCTGGTCGAGGGGTCGTCGGACTCGCCGTCCACCGACCTGCTGGCCGCGTGGTTGGCGATGTCGCTGGACTGCCCGGTCCGCCGCCGCTACACCCCCGGCGGGGCGGGCATCCAGTGCGTCACGCTGATGCGGGAGTCCGGCCCGATCCGGATGACCCGGGACGAGGACAGCACGGCCACCCTGTCGGCCCCGGACCAGCCGGATCGCCAGCTCTCGCTGCCCCGCCGGGTGCTGCGCGACTGCATCGCCGAGGAACTGCGCAGGCTGGACGCCGACGAGGTCTACTACGAGGTGTTGCACCGCGGCCTGCCGCTGATTCGGGAGGCGGACGAACCGGTGGAGGCGGCCGGATGAGCCCACAACTGGTGCTGCTGCCGACGGCCTCCGACGTCGCGGCCGAGGTCGCCGGTCGACTGGTCACCAAGCTCGTCGACCTGCAGGCCGCCGGCCGGATCCCGTCCGTCGTGTTGACCGGAGGCACCCTGGGCATCGAGCTGCTGGCGAAGATTCGCAGCTCCCCTAGCTGCGCTTCCGTCGATTGGCGACGGGTGGAGTTCTTCTGGGGCGACGAGCGTTTCGTGGCCGCCGACTCCGACGATCGCAACGAGAAGCAGGCCAGGCAGGCGTTGCTCGACCACATTCCAGTGGATCCAGAGCTGGTGCACCCGATGGCTGCGTCCGACGGTCCGTTCGGCGACGACGTCGACGCGGGAGCCGCGGCCTACGCCGAGCTGGTCGACGCCAAGGGCCCGTTCGACATCACCCTGCTCGGGCTCGGCCCGGACGGCCATGTCGCGTCGATCTTCCCCGAGCATCCCGGCGTTTACGACCGCCGGACCGCCATCGCCGTGCGCAACTCCCCCAAGCCACCGCCGATCAGGATCTCGCTCACCCTGCCGACCATCCGCAACTCGGTGGAGGTCTGGGTGATCACCGGCGGGTCGTCCAAGGCCGATGCGGTCGCGATGGCCCTCGACGGTGCGGGCGAGGTGGCCATTCCCGCGGTGGGCGCGGTGGGTACGGTTCGCACCCTGTGGCTGCTCGACCGCGAGGCGGCTGTGAGGTTGCCCTCCACGGTATTTCGGGCTCCGATCGCCTGACATGCTAGGGCAGCGCTCCGGTGTCCGTCAGTGTGCACCGCAGCGAGAACACTGCGCGGCCGAGTTCCGGCCGCGCGTTCAGCGGACCCGCTGATTACCACCCCTCAAGGAGGAGGACCATGAGCCACGCTCCGGTCAAGGTCACCGTCACCGGTGCTGCCGGCCAAATCGGTTACGCACTGCTGTTCCGCATCGCCTCCGGGCAGATGCTCGGCCCGGACACCCCCGTCCGGTTGAGCCTGCTGGAAATCGCACCTGCGCTGCGGGCCGCCGAAGGCACCGCAATGGAACTCGAGGACTGCGCGTTCCCGTTGCTGACCGGCATCGATATCACCGACGACGCCCGGAAGGCATTCGACGGAACCGGCGTGGCGCTGCTGGTGGGCGCCCGCCCCCGCGGCCCCGGCATGGAGCGCGCCGACCTGCTCTCGGCGAACGGCGGCATCTTCAAGCCGCAGGGCGAGGCGATCAACGCGGGTGCGGCCGACGACGTGAAGGTGCTGGTGGTGGGCAATCCGGCCAACACCAATGCGCTGATCGCCCAGCAGAACGCACCCGACGTCCCCGCGTCGCGGTTCAGTGCGATGATGCGCCTGGACCACAACCGCGCCCTGTCCCAGGCGGCGACCAAGTTGGGCGTCTCGGTCGACGACATCACCAACATGGTCGTCTGGGGCAACCACTCGGCCACCCAGTACCCCGACCTGTTCCGCGCGCAGTTCGGCGGGCGCCCGGTCGCCGAACAGGTCGACCTGGAGTGGATCGAGAACACCTTCATCCCGACGGTGGCCAAGCGGGGTGCGGCCATCATCGAGGCGCGTGGCGCCTCGTCCGCGGCGTCGGCGGCGAATGCGGCCATCGACCACATCCACACCTGGGTGCACGGGACGGCCGACGGCGATTGGACCTCCGCCGCCGTCGTCTCCGACGGGTCGTACGGCGTCCCCGAGGGCCTGATCAGCTCCTTCCCGGTGACCAGCGACGGTACCGACTGGACGATCGTGCCCGACCTGGACCTGGACGAATTCTCCAAGGAGCGGATCGCCCTGTCCGTCGCCGAACTCGGCGAGGAACGCGAGGCGATCCGCGGGCTCGGTCTGATCTGATCTGGCACGCCCGGCCCCGGCTGACCACCGCCTTCACGACGGAGTGGTCACCCGGGGACGGTCGGACTAGTCGTCGTCGCCGTCGTCGTCGTCGTCGCCGCCGCGCAGCAGGTACATCACCGATTCCAGCTCGTCCGGTTTGACCAGCACCTCGCGGGCTTTGGAACCCTCTGACGGCCCGACTATTCCGCGGTTCTCCATCAGATCCATCAGCCGCCCGGCCTTGGCGAAACCCACCCGCAGCTTGCGCTGCAGCATGGAGGTCGAGCCGAGCTGCGAGGTGACCACCTGCTCTACCGCGAGTAGCGAGCATCTCCAAGTCGTCGCCGATGTCGGGATCGCCGCTCTTCGACGGGTCCTGCTTCGCCGTGGTGACGCCCTCGGTGTAGTCCGGCTGGGCCTGCGTCTTGGCGAACGCCACCACCTCGGCGATCTCCTCGTCCGAGACGTACGCGCCCTGGATGCGGACCGGGCGACCCGCACCCATCGGGAGGTACAGCCCGTCGCCCATGCCGATCAACTTCTCCGCGCCCGGCTGATCGAGGATGACCCGGGAATCGGTCAACGACGATGTCGCGAACGCCAGCCGGGAGGGCACATTGGTCTTGATCAGACCGGTGACCACGTCCACCGACGGCCGCTGAGTGGCGAGTACCAGGTGGATGCCCGCGGCCCGCGCCTTCTGGGTGATCCGCACGATGGCGTCCTCGACGTCCCGCGGTGCGGTCATCATCAGGTCGGCGAGCTCGTCGATGATGCCCAGGATGTACGGGTAGGGCCGGTACTCCCGCAGCGAGCCCGGCGGCGCGGTGATGTCGCCGCTGCGCACCTTCCGATTGAAGTCGTCGATGTGCCGCACCCCGTGCGCCAGCATGTCCTGGTAGCGCTGCTCCATCTCCTCGACCAGCCAGGCCAGTGCGGCGGCGGCCTTCTTCGGTTGGGTGATGATCGGGGTGATCAGGTGCGGGATGCCCTCGTACGGGGTCAGCTCGACCATCTTGGGGTCGATCAGAATCATTCGGACCTCGGCCGGCTGGCTCGCTGCAGCAGCGAGACCAGCATCGAGTTCACGAATCGACGACTTGCCGGAGCCGGTGGCACCGGCCACCAGCAGGTGGGGGGTCTTCGCCAGGTTGGCGGTGACGAAGCCGCCCTCCACGTCCTTGCCCAGGCCGATGATCAGCGGGTGGTGATCCCGGCGAGCGCTCGGGTCGGCGAGCACGTCACCGAGGCGGACCATCTCGCGGTCGAGGTTGGGCACCTCGATGCCGACTGCGGACTTGCCGGGGATGGGTGCGAGCAGCCGGACCGACTCGGACGCGACCGCGTAGGCGATGTTGCGGGTCAGGTTGGTGATCTTCTCGACCTTCACGCCCGGGCCCAGTTCCACCTCGTAGCGCGTCACGGTCGGGCCGCGTAGGTAGCCGGACACCTCGGCATCCACGTTGAACTGCTCGAACACGCTGGTCAAACGTTCGATCATCTGATCGTTGCCGGCGGAATTGCGTTTCGGCGGGGCCCCCAGTTTCAGGATCGTCTCCGGCGGCAGGTGATAGCCGCTCTCGGTCATCCGATCGAGGGTCAGCTGGGTCGCCGCTTTCACCGGCGGCAGAGTCTGATCATCGGGGCGGGCCGGCCGGAGCACCCGAGCCCGACCGGCGGCCCGCGACGCTGCCGGCGCGGCGGCTTCGGCCGGCGGGGTCCAGGGAGGGTCGTCACTGCTGGGCGCCGGCTCCCCGGCGACTGCCGTGCTGCCGGACTTCGCGTCGTGCGGATCCGCGTCGGCGGCCTGGTGGCGACGGCTCGACCGCCGCAGCCGCAGCGTTGCGGCGGGATCTGCGGGCTCGTGATATCCCAGGTCGTCCTGATCGGTCACCTCGTCGGCGACGATCGTCCCCGCCGGGTCCGACTCGTCCCAGTAGCCGGCTCCGACGTCGGTCTGGTCTCCCTCCGCGGCCGGGTTACCGGCCACCCGCTTGCCACGCATCCAGTCGTAGCCGACAGCCAGTCGACCGGGTACCTCGCGTACCGACACCCCACTGAAGACGAGAACCCCGAAGACACCGATCAGGATCAGGATCAGCACCGCCGGGAACACGGTCACGCCGATGAGCAGGGGTCGCCCGACCAGCCAGCCGAGTAGCCCGCCCGCGGTCTTCCGGATGGCCGCCGGGTCGGCGTCGGGTTGGTCCGAGGTCGCCACCGTGATCACG
>CAWGUZ010000019.1:0-275915 GCA_963825975.1 uncultured Actinomycetota bacterium | reverse complement strand
CCTGGTCCTGGCACCGGTCGGTGTGTGATGACCGGGAAAGCGTTCAGTAGGTGATGGTTTCGCTTTTACCGGTGGTCAGGGAACGGGTGGCTGCCTCGGCGATGGCTTGGGCCTTGAGGCCGTCCTGCAGGGATGGGGTGATGGGGTCACCGTTTTCCAAGGCGGTGACGAAATGGGCCAGCGCGGCTCCGTAGGTGGGTTTGACGCGTTCGAACCAACCAGGGTGCAGGCCGTCGTCGATGACCTTGCCGTTCGAGTACCGGGAAACCGCGCCGGTGCGGTGCCGTTGCGCTTGGACCATGCCGGTCGATCCGAGGACCTCGATCCGCTCGTCGTAGCCGTATCCGGTGCGGCGGGTGCAGTCGATCTGAACGAGCGCACCGGTAGGTAGCCGGAGGGTGACGACGGATGTGTCGACGTCGCCGTAGTCGGCCAAACGCGGTTCGGCCAGGGTTGAGCCGGCGGCGAACACCTCGGTGGGGTCGAGGTCGGCGATCCACCGGGCGAGATCGAAGAAGTGCACGGTCTGGTCCCGCATCTGCCCGCCGGAGACGGCGATGTAGGGCAGCGGGGGCATGGCCGGGCCGCGGCTGGTGAGTTGG
Source organism: uncultured Actinomycetota bacterium (assembly GCA_963825975.1). Classification (GTDB taxonomy): domain Bacteria; phylum Actinomycetota; class Actinomycetes; order Mycobacteriales; family Nakamurellaceae; genus Nakamurella. The sequence goes on along the minus strand of CAWGUZ010000019.1, from coordinate 275,313 downwards.
ATCAGTTCCACCTGACCGATGTCCCCGTTGTCGACAATCCTTTTGACCTCGGCGTAGTCGCGGTCGAATCGGCGGTTGAAGTTGACCATGGCCCGGGCGGAGCGTTCGTCGGCGTACTTGACGACGTCGGTGGCCTGCACCAGATCAAGATCGATGGGTTTCTCGCACAGCACGGCGACCCCGGCTTCGGCGGCGCGCCGTAGGTGTTGCGCGTGGGTGTCCGTGGAGGACGCGACGAACACGGCGTCGATGGTCGACGGGTCGAACGCCTCGGCGATGTCAGATACCGCTCTGGCGCCGTTCGTTTCGGCCAGGGCGGTTGCCCGCTGCTGATCCACGTCGTAGACGACGGCGAAATCAACATCGGGGTTGGCGGCCAGATTGGCGGCGTGAACGGTGCCGATGAATCCGGCACCGATGAGAGCGAAGCGCTGCATGTCAGTTCCCTGCTTCTTCGAGGGCGCCGGGAATGGTCCAGGCGCCGTTGTCACGGTGGGAAGCGGCGACCGCTTCCACGAACTGCACACCGATCAGCCCGTCGCGGCCGGTGGGAAAGGAGAGCTCACGGATTGTCGAGGGTTGTCCGTCGCGCCGGGCTGTGACCTCGTCGGCGACGTCCCGGTAGAAGTTCGCGAACGCCTCGATGAACCCCTCGGGGTGGCCCAGGCCGATCCTGGTCAACCGGGAGGCGTCCGCCGACAGTCCGCTCATCCCCTCTGCGAGCACCGTGGATCGGCCCGTGAGGTCTTGGACGGTGAGGTGATGGGGGTCCTCGTGCTGCCATTCCAGGCTGCCCTGGTCGCCGAAGACGCGGATCCGCAGACCGTGGTTGTGCCCGGTCACGGCCATCCCCGCCCACAACCGACCCGGCGTCTGCCCGGCCAGGCGCAGCGAGACGGTGGCGTTGTCGAACACCCGGCGACCAGGCACCAGGGTGTGCAGCTGCGCCGACACCTCCTCCGCGTCCAGCCCGGTGATGTACCGGGCCAGGTGATAGGCGTGGGTGCCGAGATCACCGACGACGCTGGGGAATCCGGCAACGTCAGGATCGGTCCGCCAGGAAGCCTGTTTGTGGCCGGTCAGTTCCAGCGGGGTCGCGGCCCACCCCGACGCGTGCTCGACGTCGACGAAGGTGACCCGGCCGATCGCCCCATCCCGTACCAGCCGCGCCGCGTGCCGCACCATCGCGTACGCCGAATAGCAGTGCGGCACCGCCAGCAGCACCCCACGCTCGTCGGCGATGCGCACCAGCTCGGCCGCGGACGCTGAATCCCCGGTCAGCGGCTTCTCGCACACCACCGCGATACCCGCTTCCAGGAACGCGGCGGCGATCTCGAAATGCGAGTCGTTCGGGGTGGCCACCACGACCAGGTCGATCCCGTCCGGCCGCTGTGACTCAGCGCGGGCCATCTCCCGGAAGTCCCCGTACACCCGGTCCGGGTCGACGCCCAGACCCGCCGCCACCGCGGCAGACTGCTCCGGCGACCGGCCGAACACCCCGGCGTCCAGGGTGTACCGATCGTCCAGCCGCATGCCGTACCGATGGGTCTTGCCGATGTCGGCTCCGAGCGCCGCCACCGATCATCCCGGCACTCAGACGAAGGCTGCGGGGTGCACTCATGCTCAACCTCATACAATCTATGGACAAATGTGGACCGGTCCAAATTAGCAGGTCATGTCCGGCGTCGCAAGCCCCATATGCTGGATCGATGAGGAGGGGGGCATGACCGAATCCGCCCCGGCCGCGGCCGGCCGTCCGGTGACCATTCGTGATGTCGCCGACCGGGCCGGAGTGTCGAAGTCGTTGGTGTCGTTGGTGTTACGCGGCGCACCGCACGTCAGCCAGGCGCGGCGGCAGGCGGTGCTGGATGCGATGGCCGCGCTGGACTACCGACCCAACCGGCTTGCCCAAACCCTGGCCACCGCGCGCAGCAACACCGTCGGGGTTCTGCTCAACGACTTGCGCAACCCGTGGTTCGTGGAACTGCTGGAAGGGCTGAGCACAGCCCTGTACAGCGAGAACCTGGCGCCGATCCTGGCCGACAGTCACACCGCGACGCGGGTTGGGCGACGGTCGGTGGAAACCCTGCTCGAACAAGGCATCGACGGATTGATCGTCGTCGGCACCACCCCAGAAACGGCTTCGATCACGGCCGCCGCCCAAAGCATCCCCGTGGTCCTCGCCGGCACCTGGGAGCCGCGGCTGCCGAACGTGGACATCGCGGTCAACGACGACGTTGCCGGCGCCCGACTGGCCACCGACCACCTCATCACCCTCGGACACCAGCGCATCGCCCACCTTCGCGGCCCCGGCGAGGTCGGTGCGCTGCGGCACGCCGGCTACCGCGCCGCCATGACCGACGCCGGACTGGACCCCGACCGGTACAACGAACAAGGCGGAATGAGCGAGGACAGCGGTTACGCGGCCGCCCGCCGCCTACTGACCCGCCCCGACCGGCCAACCGCGATCTTCGCCTTCAACGACATCGCCGCCGTAGGGGCGATGTCCGCCGCGGCCGACCAGGGAATCACCGTCCCCGCCGAACTTTCCCTCGTCGGATACGACAACACCTACCTGGCCCGCATCCGGCACATCTCACTCACCTGCGTCGACAACGGGAACTTCGCCGTCGGCGTGCAAGCCGGCAAGTACCTGATCGAACGACTCGATGTGCCCAACCTCCCGGCCCGTATTCACTCCGTTCCCACCCAGCTGCACATCCGCGGCTCCACCGCACCGAACCGAACCGCCTGAAACATGCGGAACCCGACGGCGGCGATCGTCACCTGGCAGCCGCGCACCCGGTGATCAGCCGCCGGCGGGCTTCGGTGTCAACACCTGGACGCCGCCCTCGGCCATCGCCCGGGCGAGGTCGCCGGTGGGGGCGGTGTCGGTGACGAACACGTCGGCCATCGTGAAGTCGGCGGCCTGAGCGAACAGATTGCGGCCGAACTTGGACGAGTCCCCGAGCACCGCCACCTTCTCGGCCCGCGCCATCATCTCCCGCATCATCTTCGCCTCGGCGAGATGGCTGGTAGTGAAACCGCTTTCGGCTGATACCCCGCCGACGGCGATCAGCGCCAGGTCGCAATGGACGCTGAGCGGATCGCTGCCCGTGGTCAGCTGGAAGCTCACCGGCCCGGTGGTGTCCTGGGCGGACAGCCGCACGGCACCGCCGAAGATGTAGAGCTCGTGGAAGACGGTGGGAGCGATCTCCATCGGGATCCGCAGATTGTTGGTGGCGATGATGAGATCCCGATGCTGGCGGAGGTGGCGCACCACCGACAGGATGGTCGTCCCGGCGTTCATGATGACGACCTGCCCGTCCTGCACCAGACCGGCCGCGAGCGCGCCGATCGTGTCCTTGGCGTCCGCGCGCAGCCGGGCCCGGACGTCCAGCGTGGTATCGGGACGAGGCAGGGCCTGCGGTGCGATGGCGCCGCCGTGTGTCCGGATCAGCACGCCTTCCGCGTCGAGCTGGTCGAGATCCCGCCGGATCGTGTCGGAGGAGACGTTGAAGTGGTTGGCCAGTGCGGCCACTGTGACCTGGCCCACCTCACTGACGTACGCGGCGAGCCCGGCCTTACGAGTGGCCGGTAGGCGGCGGTCCTCGTCCTCAACGGGCGTAACGGGCATCGGGTCTCCGTTCGCCGCAGGACTGCAGCACGCGGCCTCTGTTGGCTGAGGGATCAGCGTACCCAACCACGCACGAACACGCAGCCGACGCACTCCCAAGGGGACCCAACGACGCGTCCGCCCGCAGAGAGCTGGCCAAAACCGCAAGAAATCAGCAAATTGATGCGGTTTTATGCTTGACCTGCGTCACACCCAGGTCTACCGTCTCTCTGGTCAGGTGCAAAAGCGCATTGATAAGCAGATAGTCGCAGTAAGTCGCAGGGTTGCGACCGGTCACTGTGGCATCGTTGGACGGAGAATCATGAGCAAAGATGCTCGTAGGCAGTCGGTGGCGGTGGTCCTGGGGACCGTGGCCGCGCTGGCGCTCTCGGCGTGTGGCGGAAGTTCGGATGCGGCAACCTCCTCGTCCTCAACGTCGTCCTCGGGCGGCGGCACCGTCACGCTCGAGTTCGCGCAGTGGTGGGAGCCCGAGCTGCCGGCCAACTCGCTGCGCTCGATGATGGACACCTTCGAATCCCAGAACCCGGGAATCAAGGTCAAGCTGCTCAGCGGCCCCTACGCCTCCACCAAGGAGCAGGTCATCGCGGGGGCTGCCGCGGGCACGATGTCCGATGTCGTCGGCCTCGACGGCGCCTGGGTCAACGACTTCGTGAAGCAGGGCTCGATAGCGGACCTGAGCGCCCTGATGAAGGACGCGAGCTACGACGAGAGCCAGCTCGCCAGTCAGATCAGCATCGACGGTGCCACATACATGATCCCGGTGGTCAACTTCGTCTACCCGCTGTTCACCAACGACGCCCTGCTCTCCGCCGCCGGCGTCACCACCCCGCCGTCCACCCGCACCGAGTTCGCCGCCGCCGCCAAGGCCGTCAGTACCACCGACGCCAGCGCCAAGGGTTGGATCATCCCGCTGTCGCTGGAGGCACCGAACGGCATCCAGAACGACCTGATGTCGTGGGTCTGGGCTTCCGGCGGCACCATGCTGAAGGACGGCAAGCCCGACCTGACGAACCCCGAGGTGAAGAGCGCGGTCGAGTTCGTCAAGGGTCTCTACGACGGCGGCGACGTCGCTCCCGGTGCGTTGACGATGAAGGAGCAGGACAAGGTCGAGGAGTTCACCAACGGGCGTGTCGGCATGATGATCGACTCGCTCGCCCACATCAACGCGATCCGGGAGAAGAACCCGGACCTGAAGTTCTCCATCTCGGCGGTCCCGTCCGAGGACGGCTACACCGGCAAGCGTGGGATCCCCTATGCCTCTTGGGGTATCGGCGTCAGCGACAACTCCGAGCACAAGGCCGAAGCCTTCAAGCTGGTCCAGTTCCTGATGAGCAAGGACGTCAACTCGCAGCTGTCCTCGCAGGCCAAGGCGTTCCCCGGGAACACCCAGTCCGTCCCGGACTTCGTCGCCTCCGATGAGCTGTTCAAGAAGGCCTTCGACATCTACAAGAGCGGCACCCCGGCCAACGAATTCGTCGGACTGCCCACCGCGGAGGACCTGATGCGCTCCTTCGACGAGGAGTTCCAGCGGATGCTCACCGGTGAGCAGGACGTCGACCAGATGCTGGCCGCGGCGCAGGACGCCTGGACCGCGAAGTTCTGATCCGGTCTTCCCGGTAACCGCATCAGGAGGCCATCGTGACCCTGCTCCAGATCATTCCCGAGAACGCGACAGAACCCTCGAAGCGTAGAGGCGGCCGCCGGCCCGCCCGTGACCGACTCACCCCGTACGCGTTCCTCTCGCCGACGGTGATGCTGATGCTCGTCCTGATGTTGGTACCGATCGTCATGGTGATCGTGTACTCGCTCAAGGACAACGTCATCATGCGGAAGAACTCGACGTTCATCGGGTTCGGGAACTTCGCTGAAGTGCTGTCGGACAAGGTGTTCCGGAAGGCGCTGGTCAACACCACCATCTTCACCGTGGCCAGTGTCGTCGCCCACCTGCTCCTCGGACTCGGATTCGCCCTGCTGCTCAACTCCCCATTGCTGGGCAACCGGATCAAGGCGTTGTTCCGGGTGATCTATTTCCTGCCGTGGCTGTTCACGGTGGCGGTGATCGCGATCCTGTGGCGCCTGATGCTCAACCCGAACGGCATCGTCAACTTCCTGCTGGAGAAGGTCGGGGTCATCGACTCCGGCGTGGAATGGCTGTCGTCGCCGAACACCGCGTTGATCTCCGTCATCTTCATCAACGTGTGGGCGGGCTACCCGTTCTACATGGTCAGCCTGCTCGCCGGGCTCCAGGGCATTCCCAAGGATCTGTACGAGGCGGCTCGCGTCGACGGCGCGAGCAACTTCGCCCAGTTCCGCAATGTCACGCTTCCGCAGCTCAAGCCGATCGTCATCTCGATGGCGATGCTGGACGTGATCTGGACGACGCAGCAGTTCGCGTTGATCTGGATGACCACGGGGGGTGGGCCCATCGACAAGACCGAGATGTTGTCCACCTACACCTACAAGCTGGCCTTCAGCCAATACCAGTTCTCGCTCGCCTCGGCCAGTGCGGTGATCATCCTCGCGGGCTCGATGGTGCTGGCCTTCCTCTACGTCCGCCACCAGAAGGCGAGGGACTGACATGCTGATGACCAAACACGGCGCCAGGGAAGCGGTGTCGACGGTCGAGGCGATGCCGCACCAGAATCGCAACCGGCTGCTCGCCAAGATCGCCACCCTGTTCGCACTGTGCGCCGGGGCCGTGTTCGCCGGCTTCCCGGTGCTCTGGATGCTCTCCAGCTCGTTCAAGTCCAACACCGAGATCTTCGAGTTACCACCACGTCTGATCACCGACACCTTCTCGTTCTCCGCGTACGCCTCGATCCTGACCGACTCCGTCAAGCTGCGGTTCTTCGTCAACAGCTATGTCATCTCGATCGCGGTCACCGTGCTCACGCTCATCGTCGCGCTGTTCGCGGCATACGCGTTCAGTCGGTACACCTTTCCGGGCAAGAAGATCCTCAACGTCGTGATCATCAGCGTGCAGGCAGTACCGCCGATCACCCTGCTGATCCCGTTCTTCGGGTTGATGGTCACGCTGAAGCTTTACAACACCTACGCCGGGCTGGTTCTCACCTACATGGTGTTCACCTTGCCGTACGCGATCATCATGATGACCGGCTACTTCAACACCTTGCCGCGGGAGCTCGACGAGGCGGTCAAGGTCGATGGCGGCGGCGCGATGACCGCACTCTGGCGAATCCTGGTGCCGGTGTCGATCCCGGGCATCGTCTCGGTCGGCATCTACACCTTCATGATCGCGTGGAACGAGTACCTGTTCGCGCTCACTCTGACCAAGACCGACGACATGCGAACGGTGCCGATCGGTATCCAGCTGTTGATGGGTCAGCACTCGTACGAGTGGAACGAGATGATGGCGATGAGCCTCCTCGGCAGCATCCCGGTCCTCGTGCTGTTCCTGCTCTTCCAGCGCTACTTCATCGGCGGAATGACCGCCGGAGCGGTGAAGAGCTGACGCTTCCCAGCCACCAGGACGTCCTGCACCCCACCCGCCAGACCTACTGGCACCAGACATATCTCACGAGGAGAACCCATGCTGATCAACGGAAGACAACTGCTCGACGTCGCCAACGAGCACAACTTCGCCGTTCCCGCCTTCAACATCAGTGACTACGCGATGCTCAACGGCATCATGGAGATCAGCGAGGAGCGCCGCGCGCCGGTCATCCTGGCCATCCACCCGGATGAGTTGAGCCACATCGGGACGGACGTGCTGCCGGCCATCATCGCCCGCGCACACCGCTCGTCAGTGCCGGTGACAATCCACCTCGACCACGGCGCCACCGTTGCGCAGGTGCTGACCGCGATCCAGGCCGGCTTCACCTCGGTGATGATCGACGGCTCGCTGCTGCCCTTCGAGGACAACGTCGCCATCACCCGCAAGGTGGTCGACATCGCCCACGCGGTGGGGGTTTCCGTCGAGGGCGAGCTCGGCACCATCGGCAAGACCGACGACGAGGCCGAGGCCGGCACGGCCGAGATCATCTACACCCGGCCCGAGGAGGCGGCGAGCTTCATCGAGCGCACCGGGGTGGACAGCCTCGCGATCGCCATCGGCACCTGCCACGGCATCTACCCGTCATGGATGAAGCCGGAGCTCAAGCTCGACCTGCTGGAGCAGATCAAGTCCTCGGTCAGCATCCCGCTGGTGCTGCACGGCGGCTCGAACAACCCCGACGGCGAGATCGGCCAGTCGGTCAAGCTGGGCGTCAACAAGATCAACATCTCCAGTGACATCAAGGTCAGCTACCACAACAAGATGCGCGAGGTGCTGGCCGACGTGGGTGTTCGTGAGCCCAACACCATCCAGCCGCCGTGCATCGCCGCGATGAAGGCGACCGCCGCCCAGAAGATCGAGCTCTTCGATGCCGCCGGTAAAGCCGATCTCTACTAGGTCCGCCGGCGTCGCCCGCCCCGGGGCCCTCCCGGTCCTGGGGCTCGGCGGCACCGTGGACTACGAGGTGCACTGGGACGAGTCGATCGTGCAGGGGCTGGTCGACAGCTACGGGATCACGCCCGACGAAGTTGATCCCTGGGGGCCGATCAACGACGAGAGGTCCTTGTTGAGAGCGCTTCTCGGGTTCGTCGTGGACGGTTCCGGGGGTGAGCGGTTCGTCAGCTCGCCTGCTGTGGTCGAAGCCTTCGCCGCCCGGTTTCCCAGCAGGATCACCCTCGGGGGGACCTGTGTGCGGGCCGCGCTGGCCATGGCCAGACTGGGTCTCGGTTCCACCGTGCACCTGGTCAGCATCGACGACCACGTCCGGCGGCTGCTACCCGACTCGGTCGGGTATCTGTGCAGCGCCGAGACCGACAGCACGGATCCGCACCTGATAGTCCAGTTCGACGCCGGGACCTCGGTCCGGGTGGGGGACACGGTCGTTGTTGCGCCTCACCCGAACCGGGTGATCCTGGTCAACGATACGCCGAACGAGTTGCTTCGGATCAGCGACCAGCTCGGCGAGGTCCTCACCGACGCGCCGGTCTTCCTGTTCTCGGGGTTCAACACGATGAAGGACCCGGCGTTGCTGGCCGACCGCCTGGACCGGGTGCGTGCCGCGGTCCGTCGGTTGCCCGACAGCGCCGTCGTGCTCTATGAGGACGCCGGCTTCCACGACCGTTCGCTGCGCGCCCGGGTTTTGGCCGGCGTCGTCGACCTGGTCGACCTGTACAGCCTCAACGAGGACGAGATGCAGGGCTATCTCGGGCGTTCGGTGGATCTGCTCGACCCGGACGGGATGGCGACCGCCCTGTGGGAGCTTCACGAGCTGATCCCGGCGCAGACCCTGGTGGTGCACACCAAGTTCTGGTCGGCGGCGCTCGGCCCCGATGCGCGGCGGTGGGACGCCACGTTGCGCGGCGGGATCACGATGGCCAGCACCCGCTTCGCCCACGGGGACGACTTCACGCCCGCCGACCACGCCCGCATCGCAGCCGGGCCGGTCAACCCGGTCGGCGAGCGTTTCGCTGACGAAATCGGGGCCCGGCTCGAGGGTGCGGTGCACTGCGTACCGGGATTTCTGCTCGATGTCGCGCAGCCGACCACGATCGGCCTGGGCGACTCGTTCGTGGGCGGCATGGTCGCCGCCCTGATCACCGCGCCGGCGGTGACCGCCGCCCGCTGACCCTGGCAACCCGTGGTGACGCCGCCGTCGGCGCCACCAACGCTGACCCCGGCCGGTCGTCGCCCGCATGCCCGGACGGCGACCGGTCGGCCTTTGTACCCGGAGGCTGGTTCGAGATGGCCACGGTTAGTGCTCACCCGCCCCGTCGAGTTCGACGGTCTACTCGGAGAGGGACCGATTACAGTCGGCGCATGCCCGTGCCTGATATGTCTGCCTTCCTCCTCGTCGCCCTGCTCATCGTGGCCGTGCCCGGGCCCAGTGTGCTGTTCGTCATCGGCCGTGCGCTGACCCTCGGCCGACGGGGAGCCCTGATCACCGCGCTGGGGAACGCCACCGGAACGCTGGTCCAGGTCATCGCGGTCGCGGTCGGTGTCGGCGCCCTGGTCGAGCGTTCCATCCTGGCGTTCACCGTTCTGAAGTTCGCGGGCGCCGCCTACCTGGTGTTCCTCGGGGTGCAAGCTCTCCGGCACCGACGCGTGTTCGCCGTCCAGAGCACCGTCGCAACCGAACCGACGCGGACCGGCCGGGTGCTGCGGGAGGGGTTCTTGGTCGGTCTGACCAACCCCAAGACGACGGTCTTCTTCACCGCTGCCCTGCCGCCCTTCGTCGACCCCGCCGCCGGCGCGGTACCCCTGCAGATGTTGCTCTTAGGGGCGGTTTTCCTGGGCATCGCACTGGTCACGGACAGCATCTGGGCGCTCAGCGCGGGCACCGCCCGCACCTGGTTGGCCCGATCACCGCGACGCATCGAAGGCATCGGCGCTGCGAGCGGCCTAGTGATGATCGGCCTCGGCGCCCGAGTGGCGCTCACCGGGCGCCCCAGTTGACTGGATTCCCCTCCAACTCGTCCTCAATGAGAGTGGCTGCGAACGCAGCCGCAGCAGCAAAACAGCCTTGACGGTATAGAGCGAGTCATCCGCGGTGGCGGTCGGCCGTCCATCGATCCGGCTGCGGCGCCGGGCCACCATTCCCGCACCAGGCAGGTGCGACTCCCTGCCGAGGTTGGTAGTCAACTCGATGACCTCGCCGTGACCGGGACCGTTCTGGGGGAGGGGTGGGACGGGGTGCTCAACAGCGAACGCTGAGGCAGGTGACCGTGCCCGCGGGTGGCGCGAGCGAAGGACGGTCGGGCGCGGGGCGGGCAGTCACGCCTGCTGCGGCGTGCGGAGTGGCTCGCTGTCGAGGCCGGCTGCCAGGGTCGCCGGTGATGCGGTGCGGCGTGGCCAGGTCCAGGCGGAGCGCAGGATGAAGGCCAGGAGCAGCACCTCGAGTCCGATGGAGAGGCCGTAGAAGAAGGCCCAGTCCCAGGACGCCCCTGCCGCGTTGAACACCATGACGGGGATGTAGAGCGATGCCACGACGAGGTTCGTGGCGCGGTTCACCCGGGCGGGCAGCGTCGATGGAGAGCAGCACCATCAGGGCCGGGATCGCCATGAGCACGAGCGAAAATGGTCAACAACGTCGGGGTGATGTCGAACTCGAAGATGCCGCCACCCCGGATTTGGTCGATGGCGCCGGGCTTGTAGAGGTGGAAGTAGTCGACGTAGATGTAGAAGAACATGAAGCTGGTCCATGCTGCGGCGAGCTTGGCCTGCACGGGCATGCGCAGATCTTCCAGCGTGCTGCTGGGACGGCGGATTCTCTAGTGCGGTGTGGGATTGAGGCGTTCTCATCACAATGCTCCTTGGCTTGATCGGGTGGGTGCTTCCACCTTCACGGATGCCGGCGGCGGGCACATCAGCCCCGGAGCCTGATTCGACCTGGCCGTTGGCACAGCCGAGCTCTTGTACTTTCGGCGGATACGCCGAGCACGCGGGCTGCCTAGGCTGATCAGATGGCCACCAACGCACTCCGCTCGCTGTGGGCCGAACCTCGACCCACGAATGCCCCGGACCGGGGGCCGCGGGACTGGGCCCTGGTCGCAGTCACTGATCTGCTGGTCCGTGGTGGAAGTGGTGCTTCGCCAGGACCTGGCGCCGCGCCCGCTGCTGCTGCTCGCGGCGCTCGCGGTCCTCGGCCCCCTGCTGTGGCGACGCACGCACCCGCTCGTCGCGGTTGCGGTCTCCTTCGGCACGTTGACGATCGTCGACATCGTCAGAATCCTCACCGGGTCGCAAGGCGCCCTGCTGAACAGCATCTCCGCGACGCTGATCCTGACCTACGCCCTGTTCCGGTGGGGCTCCGGTCGGGAAGCCGCAAGCGGCCTCGGCGTCATCCTGCTCTGGCTGCCCATCACCATCCACGTCGCCGACCCCACCAGCCTGGCGGAGACGGTCGCGGGGTACGCGTTCTTCCTGTTCGCCGCCGCGCTCGGCGCCGCGATCCGCTATCGCGCGAAGATCCGCATCCGCGACATCGACCAAGCCAAGGCCCGCGAACGCGAACAGCTCGCTCGCGAGCTCCACGACACCGTCGCCCACCACGTCTCGGGCATCGCCATCCAGGCCCAGGCAGGACGTGCCATCGCGGCCTCCCACCCCGAGCGTGCCGTCGAGGCCCTGGCCATCATCGAGGACGCAGCGACCCGCACCCTCACCGAGCTGCGCGCCATCGTCGGCGTGCTCCGCGCCACCCAGGACACCGAGTTCGCGCCGCAGCCCGGCGTGGCCGAGGTCGAGCAGCTCGCCACCGATGGCCAGACGCGTCCCTGCGTCGAGGTGACGCTCTCCGGCGAGTTCGACGACCTCAGCCCGGCGGTCGGGGCCGCGATCTACCGCCTGGCCCAGGAGTCCATCACCAACGCTCGACGGCACGCCCGCCACGCGACCCAGGTCACCGTCGCCGTCACAGGCGACGCCGACCAGGTACGGCTGACCATCGACGACGACGGCTCCGCCGCCGGCGGCCGCGCCCCAGCAGGCTACGGCCTGGTGGGCATGCGGGAACGCGCCTCACTGCTCGGCGGCACCTTCCACGCAGGCCCCGCCGCCGAGCGGGGCTGGCGGGTCGAGGCGGTCCTGCCCCGAACCGGGACGCCACGATGAGCATCAGGGTCCTCATCGCCGACGACCAGCCCATCGTGCGCACCGGGCTGACGATGCTGCTCGACGCCCAACCCGACATCGAAGTGGTCGGCGCGGCCGCCGACGGGCGCGAGGCAGTCCGCCTGGCGCTCCAGCTGCGCCCCGACGTCGGCCTGTTCGACATCCGAATGCCGCTGATGGACGGCATCGAAGCCACCCGACGCCTCGCCGGCCCCGACGTCACCGACCCCCTGCCGATCGTGGTCATCACCACCTTCGACCTCGACGAGTATGTCCACGGGGCGCTCAAAGCCGGCGCCCGCGGGTTCCTGCTCAAGGACGCCGGACCCGCCCTGCTGACCCAGGCCATCCACGCCGCCGCCGACGGAGACGCACTGATCGCACCCAGCGTGACTGTCCGACTGCTCGCAGCGTTCGCCCACGCACAGACCTCACCACCGAGGCAGCCGATAGAACCGCTCACCGCCCGCGAGGAGGAAGTCCTCGTGCCGGTAGCCCAAGGCCGCACCAACAATGAGATCGCCAGCGAGCTCTACATCACCCCGAGCACCGTCAAAGCCCACCTCGCCAGCCTCATGCGAAAGCTCGGCGCCCGAAACCGCGTCGAGGTCGCCATGTGGGCCCACGAGACCGGCCGCATCTGACGCCGCAAAGTGCTCGCCGCCGTCTGCCGCACCCCCCACAGCGTCACAAAAGCGGCGTGTTCAAACGAGCCGAATAATGCCTGCTTGAGTGGTCCGGAATCCAGCAGCTTGATAAAACAACTCCAGGTGGGGTTCGTAGTCGACGTGCAGCCAATGGCAGCCGGTTCTCGCTGTCTGGTCGACCAACAGTCGCACCAGGCGGGTCCCGATGCCCTGATGCCGGTGGGCCGGGGCGACGACGGGGTCGAGGAGGAAGGCGTGCCGGCCTCCGTCCCAACAGGCGTGGACGAACCCGACGAGATCGTCGCGGTCGAATGCTCCCACCCAGGTCAGGCTGTAGCGGTCGAGGCGGGCGCCCCAGGGCTGCGAGGGGGCCGGCGGGGGTTCGGCAGGTTCGGCGAAGGCCTGCTCATGCAACGTGGACAAGGCGACCTCATCGACGCTGAACCTGACGCGGAAGTCAATCGGCACATCAGGAATCATCGCACCGCCGTTGCCGGCAGTGACGGGTGCCTGACTTGATCACGCACCTCGACCCCCGCCCAGCTACGTGCCCGCCGCCGGCGGCTGATTGGGCCGGGTGACGTCGCAGTGTCAGTGGGATCGTGAACTGGTTGGCCGCGGTGCCGGCGCGGCCGTGGTACTTCGGACTGCGAGGCGCGGAGCGACTATCACCTCACGGTCGTCGTCTCGGGCACCTTCAAATCGGTCGGCAATCGTGGCGATCGCATGCTCAGTCAAGGCTCTCGTGTTCTGGCTGACCGTGGTGAGGTCGACGTGCCCGAGGCGCGCGACGGGACTGTCGTCGTAGCCGACGATGGAGAGTTCGCCGGGAACACCGATGCTGTTCCGCCTGAGATTGTCGATGAGGCCGATAGCGCTGCGATCGTTGAACGCGATGAGCGCGGTTGGCCTCACCGAGGAGTCGAGCAGAGCGGCAGCGGCGGCGGCACCAGCGCCTTCGGTGTCACCGCCGCTGAGGATGTGCGTGTGTTCGCTGGAGCCGTGTCGGCGCATGGCATCCCGGTAGGCAGCGCTCCGGATCGGTGAGACTGCGTCGTCTCCGCCGTCGACATAGCTGATCCGCTGGTGGCCGAGTTCGTGGAGATGAGCCACCGCCAGCTCCAGACCCATGGCGTCGTCGGTGCGCACCACATCGACGTCGGGGGCCGGCGATGGCCGGCCGACGACCACTACGGGTACCTGCTTGACCAGCGTGGCCAAGTGCCGGGCCGAGACCGTGGGGCCGAGCAGTATCAGTGCGCCGCATCGCGAATCGAGCAGCGTCTCGCCGGCGCTTGCCTCGTCCTGCTCCGGGGTGACAGTACTCAGCACGAGGCTGTAGTCGTGCCGTTGGGCTGCGTCATGGCAGTCCTGTACGAGCTGCGCATGGAAGGGGTTGCTGATGTCCATCACGATGCCGATCAGTCGGCTCCGTCGGCTGGCCAGCACACTCGCCGCACGATCGGGCCGGTACTCCAGGCGGGCTGCCGCTTCCCTGACCCGCTGACAGGTCGCCGCGCTGGGACCTGCGATTCCCCGCAGCACCAGGGAGACCGTTGAAGGTGAGACACCCGCCGCGGCAGCGACATCCTCCAGGCGTGGTCGGCGGGCATGCACGTCGCGTGGCAAAAATCACCTAGTTTGTCTTGACATATACACAGAGATGCGGGTTAAACTCAGCCTATCATTTAAAGCGCTTGAAAGCCTGATCTCGCCGCCGGATCCGAGCTGCGGTCTGTTGGAACGGCGACGCCGGTCGCAGTCACGGGCGTCCCGCCGTCCTTGATCAGTGCGTGCTCATGCGTGCCTAGTGCGGTGAAGAAAGGTGACGAGTCAGCATGTTCGTGGCAGTTCGGCGGTGTACGTCGCTGATTCTTCGCCGGGCACCGGCGGCAGTCGGTATCGGTCGGTGAATGCGGATCGGGTGCGGGACGCCGATGTGGCGCGTTCCCATGAATCGCGTACGGCCCCCGGGAGTGGGCAGCTGCCCGAGGTACTTCGTCATCTGACGATGGCGTTGTCCGGTCATGTGCAACGGCTGCGTCTCGAAGGATTTGTAGTGCCCCGCGAGCTGGAGGACCTGACTTGTTTATTGACCTATCTCGCCCGTAGCCGCCAGGAACCGCCACCTTCGGCGGTGCGAGATGAACTGCGCCACGATGGCCGGATGCCCGATCGGTTGCTCGTCACCAAAGCAGAGGCTGCGGAGCGGCTCGGTGTGTCCCTGCGGACCGTTGAGCGCTTGGCTGCTACCGGTCGTTTGAAACAGGTCCATGTAGAGCGTTCGGCCCGGATCCGGGTGAAGGACCTGGAGTCGTATGTGGACAGCCTCGCCGAACCAACGGGCGCTGCGCCGGCCTCGGCGAAAACAACTGAGAACGGCGGACATCTCTGACGGGCGGGGACGCCGTGGTGGCTTGACGACCACGCATCGGGGCGAGACCGCGAGCGAGGCGGTACCCGACTGATCCAGAGACGAGAGATGTCAACCACTCGGTGTTGACACGCCGGCGTTTGCGCCGGCGAGCGATGTTCAAGAATTCATGACGACAAAGGAGTCTCAGGTGGTCGGCTATTCGGGTGGTCGCGTTGAGAGTCGGCGGGGAGCGAATAACCGCTTCTTGACCAAGCTGACGATCATTTCAACGCTGGGTGGTCTGCTGTTCGGCTACGACACCGGTGTCATCTCCGGTGCCCTGCTGTACATGAAGGACGATCTGAACCTGACGACCAGTTCCGAAGCGCTGGTCGTGACGGCGTTGCTGTTCCCCGGCGCCGCGGTTGGCGCCCTCCTCGGCGGCAAACTCGCCGACGTGCTCGGTCGCAAGGGCAGCCTGCTGGTGTGTGCCGCCCTGTTCCTCGTGGGGGCGTTGCTGTGTGCGGTCGCACCGAATCTGAGCGTGATGGTGACCGCTCGGATCATCCTGGGGCTGGGGGTCGGGGCTGCCGCGACCACCTGCCCGCTGTTCCTGGCCGAGATGGCGCCCACGGACCGCCGCGGCCGGATGGTCACCATCAACGAGCTGATGATCGTCACCGGCCAGATGCTCGCTTTCATCATGAACGCGGTTCTGGACGCGGTGATCAAAGACCCCCACGTCTGGCGTTACATGCTGGGTGTGGCTTCAATTCCGGCGATCGCGCTGTTCGTCGGGATGTTCTTCCTACCTGATTCACCTCGTTGGTACGCAGTGAAAGGTCGCCTCGAGGACACCAAACGGGTGTTGGACATGAGTCGGGACCCGGCAGAGTCTGCCGAGGAATACAACGTCATCACCGAACACGCCAAGCGTGACCTTCGCGAGGACAAAGGCGCGGCGTTGCGTGACCTCAAAGCGTTCCCGTGGATGCGACGCACTCTTTGGCTCGGCATGGGCCTGGCCACCGTCCAGCAGGCGACTGGCATCAACACCGTGAACTACTACGCACCGACGATTCTCGAATCGACCGGTCTGGGCACCAGCGCAGCGCTGACGGCGACGATTGCGGTCGGTGTGACATCGGTGATCATGACTGTCGTCGGTATCATCCTGCTGGGAAAGTTCAACCGCAGACCGTTGCTGCTCGTTGGCTTCAGCGGGGTAGTGGGATCACAGTTGGTGCTCGCGCTATCGTTCCTGCTGCCTGAGTCGACGTTCCGGAGCTATTTGATCCTGGCGGCGATGTTGTTGTTCGTCGCCTTCGTGCAGGGCTTCATCGGCACCTTGGTCTGGCTACTCCTGTCGGAGATATTCCCGATGACGATCCGCGGTTTCGCGATGGGTATCGCAGTATTCACCCTGTGGTGCGTGAATGCTCTCATCTCCTACATATTCCCGTTGTTGGTGGAAGCGGCCGGCGCCACCGTGACGTTCGGGTTATTCGTGGTCGTCAATTTGGCGTCCATCGCCTTCGTGACCAAGTTCGTTCCCGAGACCCGCGGGCGGTCCTTGGAGGAACTGGAAGACGACTTCCGACTACACGATGCAACGCACCTGGTGAAGACCGCACCAGCCGGGGTCCACGGCTCCTGACGCCGGGGTGACCGGCTCGCTACGATCAATCACCGCGCTGCTGAAAGAGTCGGGTCAGAGCGCACACCGAGTCTGCGCCGACGACAAAGCGACCGAATTCCATACCTGACACCGACTGATGCATCCACCGAGAAAGGCACTTCATGACCAAAGGCATTCCCACCGAAGACGTATCGCAACTCGTGCTCGGCACGGCACCGGACTCCTGGGGCGTCTGGTTCGCGAAGGACGACCACCAGGTCGGCTGGAAACAGTACCTCGACGAGGTGGCCAACGCCGGATACGTGTGGACCGAGTTGGGTCCGCAAGGATTCCTGCCGCAAGATCCAGCGCAACTCCGCGATGAACTGGACTCCCGAGGGCTGAAGGTTTGCGGTGGCACCGTTTTCGCCGCGCTGCACAAGGGCAAGGAGGGCCTGGACAAGGCGCTGCGCGAGTTCGGGCAGGAAGCCAAACTACTCGCCGAGGTCGGCGCGAAGTATCTGGTGCACCTGCCTGAGCAGTACACGGACATGCACACCGGCGCTGCGACCCAGTCCGGCGACCTCGACGCCGAACAATGGACGAACCTGACCACCGGCACCGACGAACTCGGTCGGGCGATCTACGAGGAACACGGCGTCGAACTCGTCTTCCACCCACACGCCGACACCCACGTCGACACTCAGGAACGCATCCTGCAGTTCCTCGCCGACACCGACCCGCGGTACGTCAACCTGTGCCTGGACACCGGGCATATCGCCTACTGCGACGGCGACAATCTCGAGATCATCCGGCAAGCACCGGAACGCATCACCTATGTGCACCTGAAGTTCGTGGATCCGGCGGTGCGGGCCCGTGTCCGTGCTGAGGGCCTGGCACTGTCCGACGCCGTCCCCCTCGGGGTGATGGTCGAACCACCCTACGGCGAACCCGCCGTTCCGCCGCTGCTGGACGCGCTGGCTCGGCTGGACCGAGAGGTCTTCACCATCCTGGAACAAGACCTCTACCCGGTGGCGCCGCAATTCCCCTCGCAATCCAAGCCCGAGCCGCCGGCTACCTCACCGCCTGCGGGCTGGGCCCGGTCCGGCGCTGGCCTTACTAGCAGACCCGACCGCTCATCGCGGCCGCCCAGCAGCGACCACTCGAGGGGCACCCGTACGACTCGGAGGCTAGGGACGACGCTGGGTGGCCGCCGTCTGCATGGTCGGCTGGGAGGGAACGCCGACGACATCCCTGAGGCACGACCTATTCGAAAAGAGCTGACATGCCCCTCGTTCGGATCGATCTCCACGCTGGGCGAAGCGCCCCCCAGGTCCGGGCCATCGCTGACGTCGTCCAGGACGTCATGCTGGAATTCTTCGCCGCACCGCCAGGGGACCGCTACCAGATCATCAACGAACATCGGGTCGGGCACATCATCGTCGAGGACTCCGGTCTCGGCCTCGAACGGAGCGACGGCGTCACCATCATCCAGATCTTCCAGCAAGGCCGCAGCGTCGAGCAGAAGCAACGCGCGTACGCCGAACTCGCGGCCCAGCTGGAAGCCAAATGCGGTATCCGACCCGCCGACCTGGTCATCTCCATCGTCGAGAACACTCGACAGGACTGGTCATTCGGCCTCGGCCGTGCGCAGTTCCTGACGGGCGAACTGTAAGACCTCGGTTGCGACGCTGTCCACCGAAAGAATAGGTCGGCCACCTTGTCGAGTTTGCCGGTTCTACGCCAGAATGTGACCATTCAATACGAGTAGATCCAATCGATCGTCGATGTTGTAGTCCGCACGATCTCGGCCGAGCGCGCACCTCCCCCGATCGCCTGCCGAGGCTGCCCGGAATCGACTCGAACGCCCTCCGACACAAGGTGAGTCGAAGGGACCAGTCGCTGATCGTCGTCCGTAGCGGCATGATCAGCCGCCAACGACTCCGACAACCGATCCTACTGCCCGCGCACCGGGTCCTGGCCGACGAAGCTCGCACCGTCGGGTAGCCAGATCTGCAGATTGTTGGACCCGGCCGAGTCGGCCACCCGATCCCACGGGATGCGCAACGACGCCTTCGGTGCCAGACCGGTCATCGCGGGCACCTGCGCCGCGTCGGCAATCCTCTCGTTGGGATTCCGCGGTATCCCGCGGAGGAGAACACCTTGAAGCGGGTGCCGGAGTTGCCATTATCTCCGCTTGTTCAACACCGCTCGGCACCTCGATGCCGAAGGTGTCAGCGGAGCCTGGGCGGCGCGAAGGTCTAAGCGATGCCGGCGAGGGTGCGGTGCATCCAGTCGGCGACCGCGCCGAGGGCGTAGTGATTGAACGAGGTCATGCCGCCGGGGTTGACGGTGCCGTCGGGTTGGAGGCTGTCCCACCGCTCCCGGATGGTGGTGCCGCCCTGACCGGCGCGATCCAGCCCAGCCAACGCGCCGGCGTCGCGGGTTGTCGCTTACTCGCAGACGTAGGAACGGAACATTCCCTCCCGCCGCAGGAGCGCGGACCCATCGCCAGGGTGTCTCACACAAGTCTGACAGAGGGGCGTGGGTTGACCTCGACCGCGTCCCGGCTGGACGCGTCCCTCTACAGCAAATACCAATATGACCCAGTCGTGTTGACTTCTGCACAAATTCAGCAATAGACTGCACGAGTCGCACTTATCTGGCATCGACGAGCCCGCCGCGCCCGATCTGAAGCCACCACCCCCACAGCGAAGTGAGGTCAGCGTGTCTATGAAGCTCTGATTCTCGAGTTGGCAGTGCCACCCGGTCTCCGTCGTCTGCAACCCGGCAGCGCCGTCGACCGTCGCGCCGCATCGACTGCCCCCTCACTTCAGCGACGGACTGCGCGCAGCGCTGACTGAGACGAGTTCTTCTCCATTGGCCATGACACCGGGTTCGACGTTCTCAGAATTCCCTCCAGTCGCCAGCCGCTGACGCTGCGCCCCAACTACTTCCCGCTTACCTACCGGAAGGAAACCACATGGCTGACACCATGTTCGCCCTGCGCCTGCACGCACCAAACGACCTGCGACTCGACGAGATCCCGGTGCCCGAGGCGGGACCGGGGGAGGTGTTGGTCCATGTCCACCGGTGCGGCATCTGCGGAACCGATCTGCACATCACCAAGGGCAACTTTCCGGCACCGAATCTGCCACTGACCTTGGGCCACGAATTTTCCGGAACGGTGGTGTCAACCGGGCAGGGGGTTGACCAGGGCCTGGTCGGCGATCGCGTTGTCGTCGACATCAACATGTCTTGCGGGCACTGCTACTTCTGCACCCGCGGCCAGAAGTTGTTCTGCCCGTTCGTGTCTCAACTCGGGGTCCATTCCGCCGGCGGTTTGGCGGAGTATGTCGTGGCCCCCGCCGCGAACCTCCACGTGTTGCCCACAACCGTCTCGCTGGACACTGCTGCCTACGTCGAACCGCTGGCGTGTGCCATCCACGGTCAGGATCGGATCGGGATCCGATCCGGAGACTCTGTTCTGGTCATCGGCGGTGGCCCGATGGGACTTGCTCACATCGCCCTGGCGCGCTTGAGCGGTGCTTCCACCGTCATCGTCTCGGAGCCCGATCCCGCCCGAGCAAAGCGTGCTGCGCAGATGGGCGCCGACCAGGTGATCAATCCCTTCGAAGTTGATATCGCCTCGACACTACGAGATCTCACCCACGGCATCGGGCCGGATGTTGTCATCGAGGCCGTTGGCAGCGTCCCGACATACGAGAGTGCGGTTGCGCTCGTCCGCCGCGGCGGCCGCATCCTGGCCTACGGGGCGCCCCCGCAGACCGCCCAGATGTCACTGCGTCCGTTTGACATCTACTCCAAGGAACTCACGATCGTCGGCTCGTATGCGGGCACCTACCACACCTGGCCGCGAGCGATCTCGCTGCTGGCGGGCGGCCGGTTCGATCCGTCCCTGATCGTCGACTCCGTCCGACCCCTTGCCGAGAGCGTTGAAGCCGTCAAGGCCCTCGAGCACGACCGTTCCATCGTCAAAGTCCACATCCAAATCTGACTCACGAAGGGCTACATCATGTTTCGCACCAACCGCAGCAGTGGCCGCCGCGCCTGGAAGAAGACCCTGGCCGGTGCCCTCGCCGCCACGCTGGCTCTGACCGGCTGCGCGGCCGGCGCGTCCAGCGACACCGGGGCCGGCGGCAAACCGACCCTGCACGCGATCTTCCTGCCCGCCACCTGGGGAACGATCGTCAAGGACCAACTCGCGGCTGAGTATGAGAAGGAGACCGGCGTCCAGGTCGACGTCCAGCTGATCGGTCGGGACGCCATCCACGAGAAGATGGCAACCCTGTTCTCCGCGCAGGACTCCAGCTTCGACATCTTCAATCTCGATTACAACTGGATCCCCGAGTTCGCCAAGGCAGGGCACCTGGTGCCGATGGACGACCAGTTGACTGCGGAGGACAAGGCTGATTTCCTGCCGCTCGCACTGAAGGTCGCCACCTGGGACAACGTGCTGTACGGGATCCCGCAGACCATTCACCCGGCGCTGCTGTGGTACCGCAAGGACCTCTACCAGGACCCGGCAACGATGGCCGACTACAAGACCGCCACCGGTCACGACCTTGCAGCCCCTGCGACGATGGAGGAGTGGGCCGCGCAAGTGAAGTTCTTCAACGGCCGCAGCTTCGACGGGCAGACCCTCTCCGGCTGGGCAGCGCAGGCCGCCAAAGGCTTCGGTAATGTGCACACCTGGCTGAGCTTCTGCTACAGCTATGGCTGCAAGCCGTTCAATGACGACTTCACCAAGTCCAACCTTGCGACGCCCGAAGCGCAGGCCGCGACCGCGCAGTGGGCCGACATGATGAAGTACATGCCGGCCGGCGCCAACCAGTTCACCTACGACAATGTCACCGCCGCCGCGCAGCAGGGCACTATCGCCACCGCGGTCCAGTGGTCCTGGGGTGCGTTCGCGGTCGACGACCCCGCCGCGTCGAAGACCGTCGGTAAATGGGACTTCGTGAAGATCCCGGCCGGCCCGACCGGTATCAGCAGTGCGCACCTGGCCGAGTGGGTCGTTTCGGTGTCGAAGTACTCGAAGAACGTCGAGGAGTCCAAGAAGTTCGCCGCCTGGCTCGAGACCAAGAAGAACGACGTGCTGCAGGCCGACAACGGCGGCGGCGACCCGGTGCGCACCTCCAGCTACGCCGATGCCACGCTCACCGGCCAGAAGCTCGCCGGCACTGACGTGCTCCGTTTCCGCCGCTACCCGGTGGTACTGGACGCGATGAAGACCGCGCAACCGCGGCCGTTCTTCCCCGCGGAAGAGTCCTGGGAGACCGCCTTGAGCACCCAGCTCAGCGCGATTTCCTCAGACGAGGCCAGCGTCGCCGACGGCCTCGCCGCCGCGGACAAGGCCATCGACAAGATGCTCGCACGGTAACGGACACCACGATGACCCAGATCAGCAGCACCCCAACGGCTCTGGCTCCGGCTGCGGCAGTGCCGCCGGGGCCCGCCCCGGTCAGGCGCCGCAGGATAGGCCCGCTTGCAGTGATGCTTCCCGGGCTCATCATCCTGGCGGGGCTGTCCCTCTACCCGACGATTTACTCGCTGGTCGTCTCGTTGTTCAAGTGGAACCTGCAGGACAGCGCCGACCGGAGGTTCATCGGACTGGCGAACTTCACGGACCTACTGACCGACTCGGCGTTCTGGCACTCCGTGCAGGTCACGCTCGTTTTCGTGGCCGGCACGGTCAGTGTCGAGTTCCTGCTCGCCTTCGGTCTGGCACTGGTCTTCTACCGTGGACTGCCGGGCGAGAAGGTCATGCGGGCGATGATTCTGGTGCCGATGTTGTGCGCGCCGGTGGTCGTCGGCCTGCTCACCAAGTTCAGTCTCGATCCGTCCTTCGGCATCGTCAACCAGATCCTGGGTTGGATCGGCCTGGGGCCGTACGACTTCCTTGGCAGTACGTCGATGGCGCTGCCTACCCTGATGGCGGTCGACATCTGGCAGTGGACGCCTTTCCTGTTCCTGATCCTGCTGGCTGCAATGCAGGGCCTGCCCGAAGAGGTGATCGAGGCCGCGCAGATCGACGGGGCGTCCTGGCCGCAAATCATCTGGCACCAGATCCTGCCGTTGCTGCGGTACCCGATCATGGTCGGGCTCGCACTGCGGCTGATCGATGCATTCCGGGTCTACGACGTCGTGTTCATGACCACCCGCGGCGGCCCGGTCGACGTGACCTCGACCATGTCGTGGCAGATCTACGACGTCGGCTTCCGGTCCTTCAACCTGTCCTACGCGGCGGCGTTCTCATGGCTGCTGCTCATCCTGGTCCTCGTCGTCGTCAGCGGCATGATGCGTCGGATCATTTCCCACGAATCGGGGTCCTGACATGACCGCATCCGTCGCCGCTCCGGCCGTCAGGCCGATCGAGATCCGACTGAACCGGCAGAAGTTCCGGTGGTCCAGAGTGGCCAGATTCGTCATCGCGCTGGTCGCCACGTTGATCTTCATAGCGCCCGTGCTGTGGATGATTTCCACCGCGTTCAAGTCCGGAAACCAGGCGTTCGCGAAGCCGGCGGTGTTCTTCTTCACGCCGACGCTGGAGAACTTCAAGCAGGTCATCATCGGTAGCAGTTTCGGGTACGCGCTGATCAACAGCCTTCAGGTGTCTATCATCTCGTCGTTGCTGGCGGTCATCCTCGGTTCCGGCATCGCCTACCCGATGGCCCGGTTCCCGATGCGCGGCCAGAAACAATTGAAGAGCTGGATCCTCTCATTGCGCATCATCCCGCCGGTGGTCACGATCATCCCGCTGTTCCTGGTGATGCGGACGCTGCACCTCAATGGCACCTTGCTGTCGATCATCATCCTGCACACCTTCATGAACCTGCCGCTCACGGTGTGGCTGCTCCAGGGCTTCTACGCCGACGTGCCCAAGGAAATCGAGGAAGCCGCGCAGATCGACGGCCTTGGCCGGTTCGCCACGTTCGCTCGCATCGTGCTGCCCCTGGCGATGCCGGGAGTGGCGTCGACGGCGTTGCTGAGCTACGTCTTCTCCTGGAACGAATTCCTGTTCGCCAACATCCTCTCCGGTGCCTCCACCCGTACGGCAACGGTCGCTTTGACCGAGTTCGTGACGCCGGTCGGTACCGACTGGACCCGCATCATGGCAGCCGGCGTGGTCGTGGTGACTCCGGTGATCATCGCGGCGATCGCCGCCCAGCGCTATCTGGTCCGCGGCTTGAGCTTCGGCGCCGTCAAGTAGTCGCCCCTGCTTGATCGCCGACTGGAACCCAGTGGCGATCACCCCCAATCCCGACATTCGTTTTTCCACAGAATCCATGGAGGTTCCGATGGCCGACAACGACCATTTTCGTTATGCCTACAACTCACTGGTGTACTTCGGCGAAGACACCGCCGAGTCAGTCGACCGGGTCGCCCGTTTCGGCTACGACGCCATCGAGATCGTGGGTGAGCCGGCCCGGATCGATGCCAAGCGGGTCGCGAAGCTCACCGCCGACGCCGGCGTCGGGGTGAGCAGCATCTGCTCGATCTACACCGCGGAACGCGACCTGGCCCACCCCGACCCGGTGGCCCGCGCTTCGGCAGTGCAGTACGTCAAGGACCTCGCCGACTTCGCGGCGACGATGAACTGCCCGACCGTCGTCGTTCACCCGACAGCCTGCATGAAGACGGCCGCCCTGGCAGATCCGAGGGACGAGTGGAATTGGGCGGTCGAATCGATCCAGGAGACCGGCGCATACGCCGCCGAGCGAGGCGTCAGCTTCTCACTGGAGGCATGGAACCGGTACGAGTCCTACTTCGTGAACCGGCTCGATCAAGCCCGCAAGCTCTGGTCGGCGACGGGTTTGACGAACGGCGGGGTGCAGGGTGACACCTTCCACATGAATATCGAGGAGGCTTCGATCCCCGATGCATTCCGCGCCTCGGCCGGCGTCCTGCAGCATGTGCATCTCGCCGACTCCGACCGCTCCGCGCCCGGCGGTGCGCAGATCGACTTCGAGCCGATCATCGACGCGTTGGTGGAGATCGGTTATGACAAATACGTCAGCTTCGAATTGCTGCCGGCATTCGCGGACCCCTTCGCGTCGGGGCGGCACGACGAGTTCTTCGACCGGTACACCGAACGCGCGATCCGGGTCATCAAGGGCATCGAAGAGACGGTCCGTGCCCGCCGCGCCCTCGCCGGTAAGGGCTGACCAGCATGGCCGGCCATCGAATCCCGTTAGGGCTCAGCACCTTCGTGCTCGCCTCCCCGTTCTCCGACGCCGATCTCGGCGTCTTCGGCAAGGTCAAGGCGTGGGGATACGACCAAGTGGAGGTTTGCATAGAGGACCCGGCGCTGCTGACCCCGGGAAAGGTCTCCGCGGCGGCAGCTGCCGAGGGGCTGGAGGTGCTGATCTGCGGCGCGTTCGGACCTGAGCGCGACCTGTCGTCCGACGAACCGCGGCGCCGTTCAGGTGGCCTCGACTACCTCAAGCACTGCGTGGAATTCGCCGCCGAGGTCGGCAGCCCATGGGTGAGCGGCCCGATGTACGCGGCGACCGGGCAGGCCCGGCTACTTGAAGCCGCCGAGCGGCAGGCCCAGTGGGAGCGCGCCGTCGAAAGCCTGAGCGAGGTCGCCGCAGTAGCGGGCGGCTGCGCCGTGAGCCTCGCCGTCGAGCCGTTGAACCGCTTCGAGACCGATCTGGTCAACACCGTGGAGCAGGGCGTCCGGCTGTGCCGGGACGTCGGCGCGGCCAATGTCGGGCTGATGCTCGACACCTTCCACATGAACATCGAGGAACGCGACCTACCCGCGGCGATCGCCTCCGCGGGGTCGTACCTGTTCCACTTCCAAGCCTCTGAAAATGACCGCGGCACCCCGGGCGCTGGTCATACCGACTGGGCGGGGGTGGTTCAGGCCCTGCGCGACGTGGACTACCGCGGGTCGATCGTCGTCGAGTCGTTCCTCCCCACGGTCAAGGAGATCGCGAAGGCGGTGTCGCTGTGGCGACCCGTAGCCGCCTCAATGGACGCGCTGGCGGCGGATGCGGTGACATTTCTCCGGCCGCTTCTTGACGGCGCCCGGTAGAGCCGGTTTCACCTGTCCTGGCCGAACTGGAGACCCGCAATGCGCCAGCTCGTCGGCGGCCCTGGTATCACGTTCGCCGTTCACCATCCCGGTGCGGGATCCCCTGGGATGTCGATCGCCACCCAAGGTCGCCGACGAGGGGGCTTCAGCAGTAGTGGCCGTTCTCTGACTCGCCTACTTCAGGCCAGCACCTGATTGAGGACTGCCGGGTGTGCGTGCACCCACTCGGTGATCAGCTCCCTGGAGAACAGCTCGTCCACCACCATGAACGCGGCGCCGATCAGGCCGGCTTCAGCGCCGAGTGTGGAGCGCACGATCTGCAGCGATCGGGTCGCCAGTGGCAGCGACCGTTTGATCACGATCTGTTTGACATTGGCCAGATAGCTGTCGCCCGACGTCGCGACGCCGCCGCCGATCACGATCGTGGCCGGATTGAAGAAGTTGACCATCCGGGCGAGGTTCTCGCCGAGGAACTGCGCGGATCTGGCCAGCAGCTCATTGCTGACCTGGTCACCGTGCCGGGCGGCCAGTCCCACATCGGCGGCCTCGAGACTGCGACCGGTGGCCAGAATCTGGGCCAGTCGTGGGCTGCGGCCGGCGAGGGCGGCTGCCGTGGCGTCCCGGGCTATCGCCGCCCCGCCTGCAAATGCCTCCAGACAGTTGGTGTTTCCGCAGCGGCAGATCACGGTCTGGTGGCCGGGCTGCAGGATCTCGATGTGGCCGATGTCGCCCGCGCAGCCTTGGGCGCCGCGGTGCAGAGCGCCGTTGGAAATGAGCCCCGCCCCGATGCCGGTCCCGACCTTGACGTACAGCATGTCCCGGACATCGCGGTGCGGTCCACCCCGCAATTCACCCACCGCCATCACATTGACGTCGTTGTCCACCCAGACCGGGACCCGGTGCCGCTCGCTGAAATAGCCCCGGATGTCGAAGCCGTCCCAGCCGGGCATGATCGGCGGTGCGATCGGGCGACCGGTGGAGAACTCGACCGGGCCGGGAATTCCCATGCCGATGCCCCACACATCACCCGGGTGCTCGGCACGCAGATCCTGCAGAAGTTCCTCGACCCGACCCAGCACGACCTCCGGACCGTCTGCGACGTCAACCGGTTCGGATCGCTCGCCGAGCACGATGCCACTCAGGTCGGCGACACCGACCGCGAGATTGCTGGCGCCCAGCGCGACCACCAGAACCTGGCCGACGTCGGACGCGGAAGGTCAGATCCCGCGGTGCGCGGCCGCCGGTCGATTTGCCGAGGACGCTGTCTTCGACGAGACCGTGGGCGATCAGGTCGGCGACCCGCTGGGTGACGATGTTGCGGCCGAGGCCCGTGTGCGCGGCGATCTGCGGTCGGGTCCGGCACTGCCCGGAACGGATCAGGTCGAGAATCGTCACGAGCGCGTCCGTGTGATCCGGCGGCCGGAGCTGCCGCCCCGACCCCGCCCGCCGCACCCGTCCGACGCCGACGGGCATCTGTGGACTGCCGGCGAGTCGGTGTCTTCGCTGAGTGCTGACTTCTCGATGGCCTTCTCGGTGGCAGTCATGTGTCCTCCGGCTGCTCATAGTTCCTCTGAAATCTGGCGACGAGGCAGTGCGACGGGCTGTTACCTGCGGGTGAAGAAGCTGCGACACATATTATATGCACGACAGGGTGTTGACTTACGCATGATAGATGCATAAGTTGGTGGAACAGACGACCACCCACCATCTTCGCCGATCCTCTGGGGTCGGCACACCCGCGCGGCGCAGGTCACTACCGCCCAAGAACCGGACAAGGGAGTCCCGCATGATGCCTGTCCAGCCACCCGTGGCCGTCGGGTCGCCATCATCGGCGCCGGAATGATCGGTGCTGTGCACCGCCGGGCGGCCCGGCTGGCCGGCGCCGAGGTCGTCGGCGTGCTGGCGTCGACACCTCGACGTTCGGCGGAAGTCGCCCAGAGCTGGGGCGTCGAAACCGCCTTCGCCGACCTGGACGCCCTGCTCGCCGCACCGGCGGACGTCATCCACATCTGCACGCCGAACGCGACCCATGCCTCCTACACGCTCGCTGCGCTGGCCGCCGGCAAGCACGTGATCTGCGAGAAGCCGCTCGGCGTCTCGCTGGACGAAGCACGATCGATGAATGCCGCGATGCCGGCGGGCACCGTTGCCACAGTGCCGTTCGTGTATCGCTACCACCCGCTGGTCCACGAGATCCGGGCCCGCCGGATCGCCGGCGAGTTCGGTGGCTGGAATCTGTTGCACGGCAGCTACCTGCAGGATTGGATGCTGAACCAGTCGGCCAACGGCTGGCGGGTCGACCCCGCGCTCGGCGGCGCATCGAGAGCATTCGCCGACATCGGATCCCACTGGTGCGACCTCGTGGAGTGGGTGTCCGGTGAGCGCATCGTCAGCCTCTCCGCGGCGCTGTCGACGGCCTATGCCGAGCGGGGCATCGCAGACCACGTCAGACCTTCGGCGCGAGCCGGCCACGGCTCCGGCGCCCACGGCTCCGTCGCCGTCGCCGATCGGGCGACCGTCACGGTCACCACCGAGGACAGCGCGGTGGTGGGGTTCCGCACCGAGTCGGGTGTGCTCGGGAGTCTGACGGTGTCGCAGGTCGCCGCCGGCCGCAAGAACCGGTTGTGGTTCGAGCTGGACGGCGCCCGTGGAAGTGCGGTCTTCGATCAGGAGAACCCGGAGACCATCTGGCTCGGGTCCACGGCGGGCGCCACCGTGCTCGCCCGCGACCCGCGGCACGGCTCGGCCACCCAGCGCGGCCGGGATCCATTACCTGCAGGTCATTCTCACGGATACGCCCGGTGTTTCGAGGACTTCGTGGCCGATACCTATGCCGCGATCGACGGCGCCGCGCCGGAGTCGCTGCCGACCTTCGCCGACGGAGCTCCGCTCCGCGGGCCTCGTCGACGCACTGCTTCGGTCCGCCTCCACAGGCGCCTGGGTTGACGTCCCGTCATAACAGATTGCCGTCGTCGCTGGGGTCTCCCGCCGGCGACTCATGCCCGCTCGCTCCGACCACACCACCTTTCCAACGGAGGAAAAATGCCTGTGAATCCGCTCTTCTCCCGCCGCCGCTTCTTGATCGGCGGATCCGCACTGGTCGCGGGCGCGCTCGGCGGGCCCGCTGCTGGCCGCGTGCACGCCGTCGGTGCCCGGAGGGTCCGCCACGGGCGGCACCGTCGACGCGGCGGCGGCGAAGCCGGCCGGGCTGAAGATGCTGTACGCGACCGCGGAAGCCAATGCGGCAGCGGTGCAGTCGCTGCTGCCGGCGTTCAAGGCCAAGTTCGGGATGGATCTCACGATCGACACCCAGCCCTACGATGCGTTGCAGCAGAAGGTCTTCGCAGAGTTCGCGAGCCAAAGCTCCTACTACGACATCATCATCGTGGACACGCCGTGGGCACCCGCACTGGTCTCGCAGCTGGAACCGCTGAGCTCCTACATCGGGGACGCCTCCCTGAACGACATGGCCCAGGTCGACGTCGCGGACTTCATCCCCAAGGTCTTCTACGACACCACGGTCTACAACGTCGGCAATCCGCTGCAGCACTTCGCCGACGAGACGGCAACTCCGGACCCGGCCACGATCACCGGCAGCGGGTTCGAGATCTTCGGTCTGCCGATCCAGGCCAACTGTCAGGTGATGGGATACCGCAAGGACCTGTTCACCGACCCCGCCCAGATCGCCGCCTACAAGGCAGCCACCGGGAAAGCTCTCGCGGTGCCCACCACCTGGGACGAGTTCACCGAAGTGGCCAAGTTCTTCACCAAGCCCGACGAGAAGCAGTGGGGCACGACAGTGATGGCGGGCGTCGGCGATTGGGCGACGGACGACTTCAAGAGCATGGTCGCCGCCTGGGGCGGAAACGGCCACCTGGTCGCCGATGATCTGAGTCTGCCGCTGAACGCCCCGGAGGCGGTCGATGCGCTGCAGTACTACGTGGACCTCATCAACGAAGCGAAGGTGACCCCTCCCGGCAGCACCGCCGCGTCGTGGGACGAGGCAGCCTCGCTGTTCGGTGCCGGCACCGCGGTGATGACGATGAACTACCACGCACTGGAGCTCGACACCGCCGTCACCGGCGGTGAGATCGGGTACGCGGTGGTACCGAAGCAGAAGGCCATCGGTCCGCACTTCGGCACGTGGATGCTCAGTGTGAACAAGTTCGGGGCGAACCGCGCCTGGGCCTACCGGGCGATCAGCTGGCTCACCTCGGCCGAGCAGCAGCTGGAGATGACCAAACTCCAGCTTCATCCGACACGCACATCGGTGTACGAGAAGGTCACCGGCAGCGGCGAAAGCGACGCAGCCGGCAAGGAGTTCTACCAGGTCCTGGGTGACTCGCTGGCCGTCGGTGTCGGCCGGGCCCGGCTGACCAACTACACCGAGGTGAGCAACGTGATCGCCAAGGCCGTCAACAGCGCAGCGAGCGGCAGTGCGTCCGCGCAGGACGCGCTGGACAAGGCCGCCGCCGACGTCGAGCGGCTGCTCACCAGCGCCGGCTACGAAGTCCCGTGACACCACCATTCGCGAACGCCATTGAAGGAGGTGCACTCTCATGTCGTCACCAGTTCTGAGCAAGACACCCGCACCCGCCGACCTGAAGGCCAATACGGAAGGACAACGGCAGCAGCACAGCGGCGGCAGATCGAGTGAGCGCTGGGCGCCCTGGGTGCTGATGTCGCCGACCCTCGCGCTGTTGGCCCTGATGACGATCGTCCCGACGATCTACCTGGCCTGGTCCAGCCTGCGCAGCGACACCCTGCTCGGACCTCCCGGTCGATTCGTCGGGCTGGACAACTACGCCAACACGCTGACCGATCCTTCGTTCTGGCACAGCATGGGTGTGACCGTCGGCTTCGTCGCGGTCGCCGTGCTGATCGAGGTCGCCCTCGGTCTTGCGCTGGCTCTCCCGCTGGCGGCGCAGACGCGCGGGAACACCTGGGGCACCATGCTCCTCCTGCTCCCGTTCGCCGTCACGCCTGCGGTGTCGGCCATGATGTTCAAGGAGTTGCTGAACCCCAACTACGGCTGGGTCGACTACTTCATGGGCCTGGTCGGGTTGCCGAGCGCGGTCGAATGGCTCAGCAACCCGACAACCGCCTGGATCGCCATCATCGGACTCGACGTCTGGCAGTGGACGCCGTTCGTCGCGCTGATCCTGATCGCCGGCCTGCAGTCGCTGCCGATCGAACCGCGGGAAGCGGCGTCCATCGACGGGGCCACGACCTGGCAGACGTTCCGGCACATCACTTTCCCCATGCTGACGCCCTTCCTGGCCATAGCCGTGGTGCTGCGCACCATCCAGGCGTTCAAGACCTTCGACTCGTTCAAGATCCTGACCGGCGGCGGCCCGGGCGCCTCCACCGAGATCATCAACCTCGGCATCTATCGCGTTGCGCTGCAGAGTTTCCGGATCGGCGCTGCCTCGGCCACCGCAATCCTGCTCCTGATCCTGCTGTTGCTGCTGGTACCCGCCCTGCTGCGCGCGGTCGGCCGCAACAACGCCGAGGAGGCCTGACGTGACCACCATCGACGCCGCCGTCCAGGCGGCCGAGCCCAGACGTGTGAAGCGCAACGCCGACCAGGCGTCAGACCAAGCGCAGGCGCACGCCGCTGCAGAAGTTCGGCCGCGTCGTCCTCTGGCTGTGGCTGGTGGCCACCATGTTGCCGCTGCTGTTCATGCTGCTCACATCGATCAAACCGGCAGGTATCGCCAAGCAGATCCCACCGGTATGGGTTTTCACGCCGACGTTCTCGAACTACACCCAGGCCCTCTCCGGCGGTACCGGAACCTCGGTGGGCTTCAGCCGGCTGCTGATGAACAGCGCGATCATCACCGTCGGTTCCGTCATCCTGACGCTGGTGCTGGCCATCCCGGCTGCCTACGCGTTGTCGCTGCGCTCGTTCCGGCAGCGCAAGGGGTTCTCGTCGTGGATCCTGTCGACGTACATGTTTCCGCCGATCCTGTCGGTGATCCCGATCTTCATCTACGCCGGCAAGCTCGGTCTGATCGACACCTATCCGGTGCTGATCATTCCGTACGCCTCGTTCAACCTGCCGATCGCGGTCTGGATCCTGCGCAGTTCCATCCTGCAGATTCCCTACGAGATCCAGGAATCTGCGATGGTCGATGGGGCGAGTCGCTGGATCGTCCTGCGCCGGATCATCCTGCCGGTGCTGGTGCCGTCGATCGCCACCGCGGCGATCCTCTCCGCGATCCTGGTCTGGAACGAGTTCCTGTTCGCGCTCAGCCTGACCCGCGCAGCCGCCAAGACCAGCCCGGTCGGCGTCCAGGAATTCACCGGGATGTTCGGCACCGACTGGGGTCTGCTCACCGCGGCGTCCACCATCATCGTCACCCCGATCGTCATCATGACCCTCATCCTGCGCCGTCGGATCGTTTCCGGTCTGACCTTCGGCGCCGTCAAGTAAGGCAGGTGCACCATGCAGGCTGTTCTGTTCCCGGGTGATCGCAGAGTGGAGATCGTCGAACGGGAGATTCCCGTCCCCGGACCCGGCGAGGTCCTGATCCGGACCCGGGCGTCCGCGATCTGTCGCAGCGACATGGGTCTGTACACGG
This sequence comes from uncultured Actinomycetota bacterium, assembly GCA_963825975.1. Classification (GTDB taxonomy): domain Bacteria; phylum Actinomycetota; class Actinomycetes; order Mycobacteriales; family Nakamurellaceae; genus Nakamurella. Next base: position 242,784 of record CAWGUZ010000019.1, on the reverse strand, counting down.
GCACATCGGCCATCGTCGGAGCGGTGGAGGCGGGTGCCGGAATGCATCGTGCCCGGGCACGAACCGGCCGGCGAGGTCGCCGCGGTCGGAGATGGCGTCGACCACATCGAGCCGGGCGACCGGGTGGCGGGCTACCTGCCGATCGGCTGCGGCCACTGTGAGCACTGCCGCGAGGGCTACTTCATGCTGTGCCCGCAGTGGAAGTGCGTCGGGTTCGACGTCGACGGCGGCGACGCCGACTATCTGGTGCTGCCGGAGCGGAACTGCCTGGTGCTGCCCGACGAGTTCTCCTTCGTCGCCGGCGCCCTGATGACCGACATGATCGGCACCCAGTACCACACCCAGAAAGTGCTCGGCGTGAACGCATCGATGACCGTCGCGGTGTTCGGCCTGGGCCCGATGGGTGCGGCGGCCGTGATGATCGCCAGTGCTCTCGGCGCGCAGGTCATCGCGGTGGACGTGCTGGACGAACGGCTCACGATGGCCTCGCAGCTCGGTGCCTCGACCACCGTCAACAGCGCCGCCACGAATCCGGTGGAAGCGCTGCATCAGTTGACCGGCGGCCGTGGCGTGGACGTGGCGATCGACTGCTCCGGAGCACCACCGGCCCAGAATGCCGCGCTCGACGCGGTCAAGAAGCGCGGCGCGGTGGCGTTCGTCGGCGAATCCCGCTCGACGACGATCAACCCCAGTGACCAGATCATCCGAAAGCTGCTCACCGTCGTCGGCGGCTGGTACTTCCCCGTCTATGAATGGGACGAGATCTGCCGGTTCGTCTCTCACCACAAGCTGAACGTGGAAGCGCTTGTCACCCACACCTTTCCGCTCTCCGAGGCGGCCGAAGCGTTTCGCGCCTTCGACGCACGGGAGACCGAGAAGGCCGTCTTCGTCTGGGACTGATCGCGACAGCCCGCACCACCCGCACAACGAATGCCGAGGAGGCCTGTTCATGTTCCGCTACACCGCTGAAATCCTTCCCTACCACGACTTCTCACTCGAGGAATCGCTGGCCCAGGTCGCCGGCCTCGGATTCACCGAGGTGAACCTGTGGTCATCCGCCCCGCCGCTCGGCCACCATGTCAACCCGGGCGATGACGTCGGGAAGATCAAGGACCTGCTCGCGAAGTACAAGCTGACGCCGTGCGGTCTGACCATGTACGGCAAGAACCAGCAGGAGATGTTGGAGCGCATCGAATTCGCGGCCGATCTGGGCATCGACACCGTGGTGTTCGACTGCGAGGCCAACTACAGCGACTTCGTGTCCGCCTTCCTGCCGCCGCTCGTCGAGGCGGGCGCCAGAGGCCGGCGTCCGGATCGCAGTGGAGAACCATCTCACCGTGCCGTTCAGCGCCGACTTCGAGGCCGGCGGTAACGAGGACAAGCGCTGGGACGAAGGCGTCGACAGCTTCGCCCAGATCAAGCGGCTGGTGAAGGACATCGACCACCCGAACCTCGGGGTCTGCGTCGCACCGCCGCACCTGTGGGTGATGGGCGAGACGATCAGCGAGGTCATCACGTTCCTCGCCGAGCGGAAGCGGCTGTTCTACTACTACATCTGGGACGTCGATCGGGCCTATCGGCACGGACAGGACGGGTTGAACTTCGGCCCGGGCGAGAACCAGCTGCCCCGCCCGAACGGGACCATCGACCATGCGGTACCGCTGGGTACGCTCAAGCGGGTGGGCTACGAGGGGGCCGCCAGCCTGAAATGTCACGGCACCGGAGGTTGGCCGCTGGCAGAAGGTCACCGACCAGCTGCGGAACTCCGACGCCTATGTGAAGTCCTGCCTGGCGAAGATCTGACCCTGCTGGCCCTGCAGCGCCGACGCGTTCAAGAGTTGAGGTGTGTAATGCCTGCCCCGATCACCCTGTTCACCGGACAATGGGCCGATCTACCGTTCACCGAGGTCGCCCGGCTGGCTGCTGAATGGGGATACGACGGTCTCGAAATCGCCTGCTCGGGAGACCATCTCGACGTCTCTCGCGCGGCAGAGGACGACGTGTACCTCCAGTCGCGGCTGGACATCCTGGAGCGCAATGGGCTCGAGGTGCACGCCATCTCCAACCACCTGGTCGGGCAGGCGATCTGCGACGACCCGATCGACTTCCGGCACCAGAACATCCTGCCGTCGCGGGTGTGGGGTGACGGTGATCCGGAGGGGGTGCGAACCCGGGCGGCCGACGACATGATGCTGGCGGCGAGAACCGCGCGAAGGTTGGGTGTCTCGACGGTCGTCGGGTTCACCGGCTCGTCCATTTGGAAGTATTCGGCGATGTTCCCGCCAGTCTCGCAGCAGGTGTTGGACGACGGGTACCGCGATTTCGCGGACCGTTGGAATCCGATCCTCGATGTGTTCGACGAGGTGGGGGTGCGCTTCGCGCACGAGGTGCACCCGTCGGAGATCGCCTACGACCATCACACCACCCAACGCACCCTGGACGCCATCGGCCACCGCCCGGCGTTCGGCATCAACTGGGACCCGTCGCACATGGTCTGGCAGGGCATCGACCCGGCAGGCTTCATCTGGGACTTCCGCGACCGGATCTACCACGTGGACTGCAAGGACACCAAAATGCGAATGGGCAGTGGTCGGGCCGGCATCGTCGGTTCACACCTGCCCTGGGGGGATCCGCGGCGGGGCTGGGACTTCGTGTCCACCGGCCACGGCGACGTCGACTGGGAGACCTGCTTCCGCACGCTCGCCGCGATCGGGTACACCGGACCGATATCCATCGAGTGGGAGGATGCCGGAATGGACCGGCTCAGGGGTGCGCCGGAGGCACTGGAGTTCGTGCGCTCCAAGCTGTTCGACCCGCCGACGGCGAGCTTCGACGCAGCATTCTCGACCGATCACGGCAGCTCTTAAGCCAGCTGTCGGCGGGCTCACAAGGCTGATAGGTCGGGCTGACCCCGTCGGTCGGGTCGGTCGGCGACGCGTGCGACAACGCACTCGCTGAGGCCCCGGTCGAGCTGACCTCATGGGCATCGTTTCTGCGCCTGATGAATGATGGAGTCGGCGACGACATCGGTCGCCTCCTGAACCGACAATCCGACCGCCCTCAGCGCGTTGAAGGTCGCCGGATGCACCAGTCCGGCCATTGTCTTGGCCAGGACCTCGTCCAGGGTACCGGCGAGGGCCTCGGCGTAGAGCGCCTGAATCGCTTGCCAGAAATCCCCCTGTGCCCGCGCCAGGGCCGGGACCTCGGTGAGCTCAGCACCGAGCACATCGAACCAGCGTTGCGTGCGGCTGTAGAAGTCGATCATGTTCGCGGTCAGGATTCGGACGCGGCCGTCCAACGACTCGACGCCGGTGAAGATGCTCCGGTCCGGTATCCGGATGTTCGTCATCAGATGCTCCACCACGGCCTCCAGTAGTTGGTCTGAGGTGGCGAAGTGATTGGTGACGGTCGCCGGCGACACATCCGCTACACGACCGACTTCCTTCATGGTCGTACCCCGGGCGCCGTGTTCGGCGAAGAGCTCCACCGCGGCGCTCACGATGCGCGCGCGGGTCTGCGCCACCAGCTCGGCTCGGCGCTGCATCGAATAGGCCCTCGGACACATTGACAACCCAATCATTTAGGTGAACGCTGGATTCAATCAAATGCTACTCGGCGGGAGGACGCCATGACCTCAGAACACGCCGCACTCGGCGGCACCGTCAACACCAGACTCGGTCCGCTGCACGTCCGGACAACCGGCACCGGCCCGAACTGCCCTGCTCTGGCACAGCCTGTTCGTGGACTCCACCACCTGGACCCGGGTCGAACCGGGGCTCGCGAACCATCGCCGGTTGATCCTCATCGACGGCCCTGGCCACGGGACTAACGGGCCGGCCCGGGGCCCCCTCACCGCGGATGATTGCGTCGGCGCCGCCATCGACGTGCTGAATCACTACGGCGTGGACGATCGTGTCGACTGGCTCGGCAACGCATGGGGCGGGCATGTGGGCATCCTGTTCGCCGCCGCTCACCCCGAGAGGTGCCGCAGCCTGATCGCCATCGGCACGCCGGTGCACGCGCTGACCCCGGCCGACCGGTGGCAAACCCGGCTACTCGCCGGCTTGTACCGGGTCACCGGTCCGCGGCCGTTGGCCGACTGGCTCGTTGCGGCCCACTTGGGGCCCAAGGCCAAGACGGAAGACCCGGAGGGCTTCGCGATCGTCGGCGATGCGTTCCGTCGAGCCGACCGGCGGGGCATGTACGACGCACCCGGTGGTTCAGCGTCAACCGGCGGGACTTGACACCGGTCCTGGACCGTCTGAGCACCCCTACCCTGCTGGCGACCAATCATCACGACCCTTTGTGGACCGTGCCGGACGCCCAAGTGGCGGCAAGCCACCTCCAGTGCGGCGGTTTGGTCATCCTGCCCGGCGACGGTCACATCGGACCCCTTCTGCAGGCCGCGCCCACCGTCGTCGACGTGGTCACCGGGTTCTGGCGGGACCCGAACACGACGATCAGCAACCTGCCGGACACCGCGACATCACAACGGTCATCCGAGGGCTCGCCGAGCTGAACACCCGCCGACCGGAGATTTCGACGCCGATGACCGACCAGGGTTCTGCCCGAGCAGTCCATTTATTACTAAGCCTTCCATCTACCACTACGCCCTCCACGCGGGCTACGCCGCACTGCAGATACCGCTGAGGATCGCGCTCTCGTCTACCTTCCGCGAAGTGCAACCCGCCGACGGACGCCAAGAACCCTCTGGCGAGACACCCATTCCGAGGTAAAAGGCTTCTAAAGTGGATGGTGCGGTAGCTGTGAGCCCGGGGTGTGGACTCGATGGGAGGCTCGATTTGAAAGCGACCACGGAATCCGGTGCGCGATCGATGCGGCCGAGCGAAGCCGGTGACGGGCTAGCGATCAGCGCGAAGGGCCTGCGGAAGAGCTACGGGCCGAAGGTCGCCGTGGACACGGTCGATCTGGACGTCACCCGCGGAACGGTCCTCGGTGTTCTCGGCCCCAACGGGGCCGGCAAGACGACGTTGATTCGGATGCTCTCCACGGTGCTGACCCCGGATGCGGGGTCGTTCACTGTTGCGGGGGTTCCGGACACGGACCATACGGCGATACGCAATCGGATCGGGGTCCTCCCGGAGAGCGCGGGATACCCGCGTACGCAGACATGTGAGGAATGGCTCGGGTGGCACGGCCGGCTGTACGGAGCCTCACGCACCGCAGCCATGTCGACAGCTCGACGGCTGCTGAGCGAAGTAGGTCTCGCCGACCGTCGTGCATCGCTGATCGCCGGTCTCAGCCGTGGCATGCGCCAGCGACTGGGGATTGCCCGCGCCCTGGTCAACGATCCTGAGGTGGTTTTTCTCGATGAGCCCACGTTGGGGCTCGACCCGAAGGGCCAGCGGCAGGTGCTCGACCTGGTAACACGGATCGCCCGCGATCATGGCGTGACCGTGGCGCTCAGCACGCACGTACTCGACGAAGTCGAGCAGATCTGCGATCGCGTCGTGATCATGAGCCGGGGCCGGATAGTCGCCCACGGCACGGTCGCCGAGGTGATCCGACTGGTGGCCGCTGAGCGTCGAGCCGTCGTACAGGTGCCACCCGAACTTCACCACCGGGCTCTGGAACTGCTGGGCAGTCGACACTTTCAGGCAACCGCGTCTGCCACCGGCAACAGAGACGACCTGGAGTTGATGCTGCCCGGAGACGTAGAAGCGGGCTCGTCGGTGACCGCGGCACTGCAGTGCCTGCTCGAGAACGGAATCGTGGTCCGCGGCTTTTCGCTCGAGGGAGGCCGGCTTACCGACGCCTTTCTCGCGGTCACCGAGGACGGGGAACGATGACACAACTGTCAGCGCATCGGCCGGCGACGCCCGCCGTGCGCCCCACCGCGTGGTTGGTTGTTGCCGGTCAGGAACTGCGCGACCTCTGGTGGTCTGGACGAGCACTCACCATGATGCTGGCGCACACGCTGCTGCTGAGCTTCACGGTCGTTCTCGTCGCGACCAACCAGGAACTCAACTTCCTCGAGCAGCGCGATGCCGTCAGCCTGACCCTCAAGGTCGCGGTGATCGTCGGCTCGGTGCTCGTCGTCGTCGCCGCTGCGGACACCGTCAGCGGCGAGCGGGAACGAGGGACCCTCGAAAGCCTGCTTCTCACTCCCGCTCCCCGCGCCGCCATCGTCATCGGCAAAGGAGTGGCCCCGTTTTCCCTGTGGATCGCGGCGTACCTACTGGCGCTGCCGTACATCTGGTGGATCGGCCGGGACGTGGGACATTTCGCCGCCGCAGCGACCGCGGGCCTGATCACCGGCACCCTGCTGGCGCTGTTCATGACCGGGCTCGGGCTCGTGATCAGTTTGTTCACCCAGTCGAACAGGCTCAGCCTGTCGCTGAGCCTGTTCGTTCTGCTCGCGCTCGTCGCACCAAGCCAGCTGCCGGCGGAGGCGACCAGGGGCTGGCTCGGTGAGATGGTGTACCGGGCCGACCCGTTCGCCGCCGGGTTGCTGTACCTGCAGCGGGTGACGGTGAATGCGCACTCCGTGGGTCAGGACCTCGGCCTGCTGCTCGGTCCGCTCGTCGCCGGCATCGTCGCAACGCTGCTGGCGGCCGTGTTCGCTCGCCGCCTCGCTCTGGTGCCGGGGAGCCAGTCGTGAGCCGGCGCACCGGCCGCCTCACCAGTCTCGCAGCAGGTCTCGCGACTGCGACGTACTGCGTCCTATCCTGGACATCACCAGACCTGGCAGCGGCGAGCTCACCCGGATCCTCGCCGGTCGTCATCGAAGTCGACCGGTCGACTGCTGCGGCTTCACCCGGCGAGACGATCACCTTCACCTCGACAATGACGAACACCGGCAGTACGCGCCTGGCCGGCGTCATCGCGCACCTGAGCATCCTGAGCAGCGATCCCGACGTCTACGTCGATCCGGAGGACTGGTCTTCGAAGCGGACCCAGTACTTCGCTGAGCTGGGTGCCGGCGAGTCGGCTCAGCAGCGTTGGTCCCTCCAGGCCGTCACCGGCGGTCCGCTCGTGCTGTACGTGACGGTCACGGACGAATCCGAGCGAACTGCCGCAGTGAGCAGCCCGATCGCTCTACAGATAGCGGGTCAGCGAATCGTCGAGTCCGCCGGGGTGCTGCCACTGGTCATCTCAGTGCCCGCGGGGGTTCTGCTGGCCCTCGTGCTGACGCTGGTCCGCCGACGCCGCCATCTGTGATCGGTATCCACGACAACTCCGTGGTGTCCCTCAATGACCCGTGTCGCATAGTGAGTGAGATGCATTGTGGTGTTCTGATTCTCGACGTATCCGGCGGCGTCGAACGTGTCGATGGCGCCTTTGCGTGTTCGGGTGGGGTGCCGCGGATGATCGCGTGGGCCAGGTGGAAGTCGTCCATCGGCTCCACCGCCACGGAGTTGGGGAGTGGGGGAGTGGGCTCGGGCGAGTACTGCGACCCACCGTGGACCAGCGTGGAGTTGCCGGTTCCGGGCGGGTCGGTCAGGCCGATGATGATTCGCCGGTCCGGCTGCACGTCACGAAGGATTAGCACGGCGAGGGGGGCCGGGTCCGCGACCGTGACTTCGAGGCGAGCGTCTTCTTCCCCACGGTAAACCCCACTCCGCCGTCATTTGTGCAGGGCCGATAATGACCGCCGATGATCGCCGTCGAAATTCGCGATTGTTAATCTTTGCCGAGGTTGTTGTCGGTGGCGCCTAGTATCATTGAGGGTATGAGCGGGGCCGGTTTCTACTCACTCGACGAGGCGATGCGCCTCGTCGAGAATGCGATGGAAGCCGTGTCCGGTCTGGTCGCCGGTGAACGCTGGAAGTTGAACGGCGACGAATTGTTGAACCTTTCTCTCGGTGTGGAGAAACTCAGCCGGAAAACGTGGGCGGCGCAAGTCCAGCTCACCGACGAACTGGACCAGCAGGGTGTCGCGACGGCCCGGTCGGTGTCCTCGACGGCGGCGCTGCTCCGGGAGACGTTGCGGATCTCCCCCGGCGAGGCGTCCGCGCGGGTGGCCGCGGCCCGGGCGACCCAGCCGCAGGACTTGCCGTCCGGTGGGGAGCGACCCGCGCAGCGGCCGATCCTGGGTGTTGCGATCGACTCCGGGGACGTGTCGGTCGATCACGTCCGCACCATCGTGTCGACGTTGCGCCGGTTGCCGGACGCCCTACCGGCCGAGGTGGTGTCGGAGGCGGAGCGGGTGTTGGTGGAGAACGCGTTGATTCAGGATCCGGAGCAGCTCAAGAAGCTGGCCCGGCATCTGGAGTGCGTGTTGGACCCGGACGGGACCCCACCCGACGACACCGCCGCCCGGTCCAAGATGGAACTGACAATCGGTTCCCGCAGCACCGCCACCGGTCTGACCGGGATCCACGGATATTTGAACGACCTGGGTGTGGCCGCTTTGCGGGCGGTGATCGACCCGCTCGCCGCACCGAAACCGGCGGTCGACGGTTCGAAGGACCCCCGCCCGGCGGCGACCCGCCGTGCCCACGCCCTCGTTGAAGTCCTGGAGTACGTGCTCCGCACCGGCGGGAACACGGACAACCCACTCCCGGAGACCGCCGGGGTCAGGCCGCACATCACCGTCACCCTGGACTGGGACATCCTCAAGCAACAGGCCCGCGGCGCGGTCCTGGACGACGGGCACCGGCTCTCCCCGGCGGACACCCGCCGCCTGCTGTGCGACGCCGGCGTCATCCCGGCGGTTTTGGGCGGCGCCGGTGAGGTCCTGGACCTGGGGAGGTCGTCCCGGACGTTCGGCACCGCGATTCGGCGGGCGATCACCGTGCGGGACCGCGGGTGTTCATTTCCGGGGTGTACCAGACCGCCGAATTGGTGTGATGCGCATCATTTGAAATGGTGGGCGCGCGACCTCGGCGAGACGAGTTACCAGAATGGCACCCTGTTATGCGCTTTTCACCACACGGAGATCCACCGGGGTGACTGGCGAATACAACCCGGGCCCGACGGGGTCCCCGAATTCGTTCCACCGAAATGGTTGGACCGCGAGCAGAAACCCAGACGCAACACTGTGCACCACATCGACCCGCCGACGATCACAGATGGATAGGAGCTGTGCGCGAAATCCGGGCGATCCGCTGCAGCGAAACGTGATTGGGTTCGCGTCCTCAGCTCGACGCATCCTCGACGGGCACGAGCAGAGCCAACGGAATTGTTCGTCCCGCTCGGCGCGCGTACTTCGCGACCTCAGGCGCTTGAACCAGCACAACACCGTTCCAGACGTCGTCGCGCTCGTCGCCCAACAGTTCCCGGGGCCGTACCTGCAGCCGCTTGGCCCTGATCTGAACGTCGGCGATCTGGACCTTGCGCAGGTTTCGGAACCAGTCCGGGTCGCGGGGGGAGCCGGAGCCGGTGCCCCAGACGAGGAACCCGTCGGCGGTGTCGAGGTAGCGCACGCAGGTTGCGCGCGGCTCGCCAGTCTGGCGGCCCGGCGTTGTGATCATCAGGACGCGGACCTCCTTGCTCCCGCTGGAAAGTCGCCCGTCAAGAACCCGGTACATCCACACGCCGATCCGATTCCCGGCTCGCGTCAATTTGTGCTGCAGGTTGCTCACCGGACGCCTCCGTCACGCCGACAATCCCGGACGAGCCCTCAATCCAGGTGTGACAAGTAAACAGCACTGCGCTGCCGCAGGGGTGGTGTCTGGACCATTGGGCGGGGTGATTCAGCCCAGGGGGTGCATGGGTTCTGTCTTGCCGTACACGTCCGGACTCTGTTCGAAACCGCTCTTCTCCAGGTCCAGGACGGCTTGGCGCACTTTCGCCAGGCCGGCGGCGTCAAGCTCGACGGCGCTCGCCAATTCCAGGGTCTCCTTCGTTTGGTCCGCCCCGCTGAAATCAACGCGAATGTTCCCGACCTTCGGTGCATAGAACTTGAGCTGAAGTGCGTTCGGCTCCTCGCGGCTGAATTCCTCCGTCACGATGACGTTCTTGTAGCAACCCGTCGGTACGCAGGTCTCCAAACCCACCTGGCCGACGCGCGCCCGGTCGGTCCAGGGCACGGTCGGAGACCAACCTTGCGAGTACGACGGCCCGCCCAGATTCGGCGTGGCTTTGATGTTGATGCCGGGGGCCGCACCGTCGATGCCGGCGATCCAGGTCGCCGTGGCAACGATTTCGCCGTCTTCGTAGACCTCCGGGTACTGCCCGAAGTGCCACAGATTCCCGTCATCCGCCTGGGCGAAGAACGCGAGTTCGGCCTCGTGGAGCACGCCGTCGCTCAGGTCCTGGTCCCAGACCACCACATTGCGAACCCCGTTGACGGTCTTGACCATGTCGGACACCGTGAGGATGAAGGTGTGTGGAGTGGGCACACCGTCTTGGTCCGCGGTGCCCGAGTAGGTGTACTGCATGCCGGGCTTCAGCGGGAAGTAGGTGTTGTCAACAGTCGTGGAGTCGCTGAACTGCACGCCCGCGATGTTCTCGAGCTGATTGGGAAAGTCGATCACCTCGGTCATCGGCGCGGCGCTGGACGACGGGGTCATCTCTTCGGAGGTCGCCGAGGTCTGCGTCGGGGACGCGGAAGTGGTGTTCGGACTGGATGAACCGGACTCCGAGGGCGGCGCGATGGACGGGGTAGACACCGCAGGCACGGTGGCCGAAGGGCTCGTGCCCGCCGTCGAAGCCGCCGGCGACGAAGCTGAGCTGCACGCCTGCAGGGTCATGACCAGTCCTACCGCGAGAGGCACTGCTTGAGGTCGCCGTAATTTTCGAGCGTTCACCGCTGCCTCCGAGCATCTGACGGCTGTCTGGTAAAGGCAGGATAAAGGAGTCCGGGTAGGCCCGCGAGGCGGTCTCTGATGAGGGGACGGGCTACCGGCGTGCACCAGCAAGACACCGAAAACCTCTCAGCGCCAGTACGTGCGCCAACTGGCTGACCTCGGTGCCGTCTATTTGTATGGTTGGGTCATACAAACGAGGAGATGAGCTTCATGGCTGGGATGATCGCCACCGCCACCACCACCATCGATGCGACGCCCGAGCGGGTGTGGGAGGGCCTCACCGAGCCGGCTCAGATCGCCGTCTGGATGCAGGGGTCACAGGTGAGCACCTCCTGGGAAGTCGGTAGTCCGATCACCTGGGACGGCGAGCATGACGACCGGCGGTACCAAGACAAGGGTGAGGTGCTGACCTACGACGAGCCGCACGTTCTGTCGATGACCCACTACAGCCCGATGATGGGGGAGCCCGACGCGCCGGAGAACTACCACACGCTGGTTTACACACTCAGCCCCGAAGCTGACGGCACCCAGCTCGAGCTCACCCAGGACGGCTGCGCCGATCAGCAGCAGGCCGACCAGTTCAGCCAGAACTGGCAGCAGATGCTCGACGCGTTGAAGGCGCACGTCGAGGGTTGATCGCCGGGCGAGCAGCCCGATTCGGCGCGGCTCAGCCCGCGCTCGGTAACGTGCGACCATGCCCATCAAGCTCGAGAACGTCGGGATCGCCGTCCGGGACCTCGAAGCGGCGATCGCATTCTTCACCGACCTCGGTCTGTCCGTCCTCGGCCGTGACACGGTCAGCGGAGAGTGGACTGACACCGCCGTCGGCCTCGACGGCAACCACGCCCACATCGCCATGCTTCAGACTCCCGACGGCAACGGTCGTCTGGAACTCTTCGAGTACATCCACCCCGACGCGATCGAGACGACGCCCACCCGGCCCAACGAGATCGGCATGCACCGTGTCGCCTTCTCCGTCGACGACATCGACAAAGCGCTCGAGATCGCCGCGAGGCACGGCTGCCACCCCCTGCGCGGCGTGGCTACCTACGGGGACGTCTACAAACTGACCTACGTTCGCGGGCCCAGCGGCATCATCGTGATGCTCGCTCAGGAGTTGAAGAAAGGCTGACCCAACACGATCGGCATTCAGACGGAGCGCGGGCCCGATGGCCCGTGACTTCCGGGCCACGCCCGTCGGCTGACCGACGTCGCGGGCCCGGCCGAAAACCTGGACCGCTACCTCATTCTCAAGAGACCCGCGGCAGCGGAGCCGACACGATCCACCGCCAGGATCGAGGAATCGCATGCACCAAGGCGCCTTCGCCTACGTCTTCGAAGCAGTCGGGAACCACCGCTGATGCACAGGTCGTGACGGTTGCGCTTCGCGGGTCAGCGTCCGGCCAGGTCGGCCACGACCGGAGCGAGCGCAGCAGCGGCGACGGCGCCGACGATGAAATACGAGAAACCGGCCTCCTCGCGGCGTCTCAGGATTTCCTCGATGGCCGCCTTGGGGTCGCTCGGAAGCACACCGAGTGCGTCCGCCGCTCGCAGCGCCGCAATGTCCGTGTCGGGGGGTGCCATGAACGGGGCAACGGCGTCGCCGACCACCGGGACGTGAAGCGCGAGTTCGATGTCTCGGACAGCGCGGAAATCGGTCGCCATTTGCACGATCATGGCCCGCGAGTCGCCGGGCATCGCCGCGAACGTGACGGTATCCGCGAGGTCGACCGCCAGAGCCCGGGCTTTCGGGCCGCGCACGGCCATCACGACCGGTGTGTGCAGGTCTGATCCGTCGAGATCTCTGAGCGCCGTGACCGCGGCATGCACCTGCGACAACCGCTCGCCCGGCGTCACCCCCGGAAGACTCAGCCGGCGCAGTTCATCTTCGATCCCGGGTCTGCCGGTGCCGATGCCCATTTCGAAACGACCTTCGGTGAGCACCGACAGTGAGTGTGCTTCCCACGCCGTATTCCAGGGGGTGCGCAGCGGGGAGGCGTACACCCACGTACCCACCCGGAGGTCCGCGGAGAGAGTTGCCGCGACGGCCAACGTCGGTCCCGGCGCCGGCTGCCACGGCGGAACGTCGGGCATCAGGAGCGTCGAGTAACCGCTGTCGGCGATGCGGCGCACCTGGTCTCGCCAACCCGCAACATCAGTCCGAATGGGTGCGACCACCCCGAACCGCAGTGGTCTGGTTCCGCGGGTCGCGTCCTGGTCGGCCATCGTCGGTGTCCTCTCGCTATCACCCGAGCCTGCTCGTGAGACCACGACTCATCATCGAACCGGGCGATCGTATGATCCGGCTCGCGCGAACGAAACTGTTCCCCGCGAACGAAGCATCAGTCGCAAACGACAGCATCGTTCGCGAAGGAGCGCTCGGCATCGCCGCTCCGCGTCACCCGCCACCTCTCAGCCGGGAGACTCCGCTCCGCCGCGAGCACCCACCGCGCGCGACCCGGTGCCCGGCTCCCGCCATATGATCCGGCTCCCGCGAACGAAACTGTTCCCCGCGAACGAAGCATCAGTCGCAAACGACAGCATCGTTCGCGCGAAGGAGCACAGATGCGCCGAAGGGCGGGCTCGCTGTTCGCGGACCCGCCCCAGAGCGCAGCGGCAGAGCCGGTGGGGAGAAGCAAACCCAGCCCCAGGGCGGGGTGGTGCGATGACCAGGTGACCGGTCCGGTCGCAAGAAACTACTTGACGGTCGCCTCGGCGCCGGCTTCTTCCAGCTTGTCCTTGGCAGCTTCGGCCTGGTCCTTGGCGATCTTTTCCAGGATCGCCTTGGGCCGCCGATTGGCGCAGTCATCCTGCAGCTGTCCTCACTGGCGGGTGTCGTTCTGGCCGTCGCAGCCCTCGGCGCAGGTGCCCGCACACCCCGGCACCGGTTCAGCTGTCCCGCGGTTCCTGCAGGGGTGCATGGCCGGCGTCGTCGCACCTATCGCCGGTCTCGGCGGTGAGCACACCGCCGTCCCGATCGCGCTGATCATCGTCGTCCCGGTGGGTGCCTCCCTGGCCGCTCTATTCGCCCTGACCCGCCCCGAATCTCGACCCGACCTGAAGGGCCCCGGCCAGGTCCAGAGCTCGAACCGCCATGCCTAGGTGCTAACCGATTCGCTCGCGGCGGGACGGATGTTGGCGTTGTGGTGAAACACGTTGTCCGGGTCCCACACGGCTTTGATGTCGGCCAGTCGCGCGTACTTACTGTCGCCGTAGGAGGCGACGACTCGGTCGGGGTCGTCGTCGGCGATGAAATTGACGTAGGAACCGGATCCTGCCGCGTGTGGCCGGAGCGTGTCCCACAATTGGCGCACCCACACCCTGTCCGTGTCGAGCAGGTCAGGATTGGCGGCGAGGGCCGCGAGGTTGAGGGTCCATTTGGCGGTGCGCGGGCCGCCGAATGCGGTGTCGTTCTGGCCCCCTCGGGTGTACGCGCCGCCGTGCGGGAACGTGGGAATGAACGTCATCGGTGAGGCTTTTCGGGGCAGCGCCTCAATGAGCACGTCAATCACCTCGTCGGACAGCTCGTCCAGATACAGCGCCTTCTCATATGCCTGGACACCCCACGGGGCGCTGTCGTCGAACATCTGCTGCAACGCCACGTGCGGCATCGGCGTGACGAGCTCGAACTGCGGCGACAGTTCCCGTAGTGGCTCGACCGTGCGGGCATGTTCGTCGGCCGACCCCCAGTTCACGACGAGAACGGCGAAACCCGGCCGACCCTGGTACTGCTCCGGTACGAACGGTGCGGGCGGCGCGGACAGCCCGGCGATGAATGCGCCGTATTCGTCCGGGAGCCTCGGAATGAACTCATTCGCGAACCGGAGGGCGTCGCGAGCGTTCTCCGGCGTCCAGAAGAACAGGCCGAGGTTCACCATCGGAGAGGATTCGATGAGCGCGAACTCGAACTCGGTGACAACCCCGAAGTTGCCGCCCCCGCCGCGCAATGCCCACCACAAGTCGGGGTTCTCCGCAGCGGACGCGGTCACGGTTCGCCCGTCGGCGGTGACGACCCGCGCGGACAGGAGGTTGTCGCTGCTGAGGCCCGCGCGGCGGCTGAGCCAGCCCATGCCGCCGCCCAGGGTCAGCCCCGCGACACCGGTATGGCTGATGAATCCGCCAGGGACTGCCAGGCCGTGCTCGGCAGTGGCGGCATCCAACTGCGCCCATGTGGCTCCGCCACCGACCAGGGCACGCCTGTTCTCGCGATCAATGGAGATCAAGTTCAGGCGGCCGAGGTCGAGCATCACGCCGCCGTCGGCAACGGCATGGCCGGCGAAGCTGTGCCCGCCGCCGCGAACCGTCAGATCAAGTCCGCCACGGCGGGCGAACTCGATGACGGCAGCGACCTCGCGGTCGGAACCGGGCCGCGCGATGACCGCCGGCTGCCGGCTGATGTTGCCATTCCAGATCGCGGCTGCGCGGGCCGCGGCGAATCCATCGTCGGCTCTCGCGAGGACGTTGCCGCCGAGCGCAGTGGACAGCGCCGAAAACGCGGATTCGTCGGTTTCGAGCATCTCTATACCTCCGCGCAGTGACAACGTTGTCCGGCGCGCTGAGCCTACGCCCGGCCCAGAGCATTGTCACCGGTGGAAAATGATGACGCGGAGGCATTTTCGATCCCGACCCAACTCTGGATCTGCCCGGCCGCATCGCGCCGTAGAGCCGGCGCGCCTTTACTGACCATCGGTCACTGCTACTAGCGCTTGCCGTTCTGGTCGATCTCGACGGCGCTCATTCTGCTTTTTGATCGGTTACGACCCTCCCGAAGAATTAACCTGTCCGGCCATGGACCGAGGCCGCTCCGGGGAGCAGCATGAGGCTGGTGGCGCAAGGAGCTCTATGCAGGGCCGCGAGATCAGAACTGAGCATGAATGGATCGAGGTCACGATGGTGCCGAGCGTGCGGGTGATGCCGGGGTCTGTCCGCAAGGTCTGCCAACTCACCGGCGAGCACGATCGAGAACGTGGCGTGACGACGACAACCAAGACCGAGACGAATTACGGCCTGTTCGGGACGGACCTCGGCTCGTCGTTCGAACACGCCGGCGTTCTGTGGTTCTTGTTCGGCGACACCTGGCCGAGCCCGCCGAACCGCACCGTATCCGACACCGACAGCGTGGCATGGACCACTGCAACCGACGCCACTCCGTCGCTGTCGCTCACCTTCGTGAGCGAAGCGGGTCCCTTCGGTCGGACTTGCTACAAGTCCCCGACGCTGACCGGTCCCGCCGGTGAGCGTCTGCCGACAGGGCCCTTCGAAGTGCCGATCGCCGGCTTCAGCGCGGGCGGACAGATGTACATCCTCCACACAGTCGACGCCGCTTACGAAGTCGGCCGCCCGGGGGGCCTGGACGCGCTGTGGATCGGACCGCATGGCGCTGTCGTATCCGCATGGGCGAACCCCGGCATCGACAAAGCCCGGTGGCAGCCACCGTCGGAGCTGACTCCGCCGGGACACTCCCGCGGCGACTCGTCGGTCGCCTGTCTGACCCGGCTGGAGGGTGCGCTGGACGTGTTCTGGGTGGGCCCGGACGGGGCGGTCGCGAGTACGTGGGCGAATCCGAAGGTCGACAACGGCAGCTGGCATCCGCCGTTCCCGATCACGCCGTCGGGTGCGGCCGGGCCGGGTTCGCCGTTGGCTGCGGTGACCCGTTTGGAGGGTGTGTTGGACGTGTTCTGGGTCGGCTCGGACGGGGCGGTCGCGAGTACGTGGGCGAATCCGAAGGTCGACAACGGGAGCTGGCATCCGCCGTTCCCGATCACGCCGTCGGGTGCGGCCCGGCCGGGTTCGCCGTTGGCTGCGGTGACCCGTTTGGAGGGTGCGTTGGACGTGTTCTGGGTCGGCTCGGACGGGGCGGTCGCGAGTACCTGGGCGAATCCGAAGGTCGACAACGGGGGCTGGCATTCACCGTTCCCGATCACGCCGCCGGGCGCCACCACGGGGGCCGTTTCCCTGGTCGCGGTGACCCGTCTGGAGGGTGTGTTGGACGTGTTCTGGGTCGGCTCGGACGGGGCGGTCGCGAGCACGTGGGCGAATCCGAAGGTCGACAGCGGCACGTGGCATCCGCCGTTCCCGATCACGCCGTCGGGTGCGGCCCGGCCGGGTTCGCCGTTGGCTGCGGTGACCCGTCTGGAGGGTGCGTTGGACGTGTTCTGGGTGGGCTCGGACGGGGCGGTCGCGAGTACGTGGGCGAATCCGAAGGTCGACAGCGGCACGTGGCATCCGCCGTTCCCGATCACGCCGTCGGGTGCGGCCCGGCCGGGTTCGCCGTTGGCCGCGGTGACCCGTTTGGACGGTGCGCTGGACGTGTTCTGGGTCGGCTCGGACGGGGCGGTCGCGAGTACGTGGGCGAATCCGAAGGTCGACAACGGCAGGTGGCATCCGCCGTTCCCGATCACGCCGCCGGGTGCCACCGGCGAGAACGCGCCGATCGCGGCCCTCACCCGGGTCAACGGCGGCAGCCCGATGATCATGGGACGTACGGTGCTGGCGCGGGCGATTGGCAACGATCCCACCAATCTGCATGCGCTCTATGAGATCTCGCGTATCGCTGATGATGGCCGGTTCATCAACATCGCGGTGGCGACAGTGCGGGGTGCGGGTGTCGGGCTGCCCGTCGACGGCGACATCCTCCTCGCGTGGGGCTCAGGCCGATATCGAGCGAGCAACCCCTACCTGGCCGCCGTCCCCCTGACTCAGGTGGAGAGCCCGACGGCCTGGAGGTTCTTCGCCGGCTACGACGACCGGCAGCGCGTGACGCGACCCCTGTGGTCCACCGATCAGCACGACGCACAGCCGCTCTTCGTGCAGCCGCAGATCGGCGAACTCTCGGCCGCCTGGATCGCCCCGCTGGGTGTCTGGCTGATGCTCTACAACGCCGGTGCCCCGCGAGGCATCAACGGTCGAGTGTCGACCACCCCCTGGGGCCCGTGGAGCGACCCCTTCGTCGTCTTCGACCCCGGCGCCCCGGGGGTGGGATACGGACACTTCATGCACGTCAAGGACGCGGCCGACGGTCTGGCCGACCCCGGGCGGGAGGGCGAATGGGGCGGCGAATACGGCCCCTACATCATCGACCGATTCACCAGAGACGGCGGTGTGGACGCGCACGGAAACCGTCGGGCTGAGCTCAGCTTCGTGATGTCGACGTGGAATCCATACAACACGGTGCTGATGACGGTCGAGCTCCAACGAGACAGTGCCGGCTGATCGGCTCCCCGGCCGGGACTCGGGGGAGTCGATCCGGCTCGACGAACAATCAAGTAAGACCATCAACCGGCTTCAGTGATGTGGCAGGGTTCGGCTCACCGACTCCGGCATCGGCTCGAACCGGACGAACCGGCGGGTGAAGGTGCCGGCCCCGTGTGTGAGCCAGCGCAGGTCGACAGGGTACCGCCGCAGTTCGAGGGACGGGACTTCGGTGCGCACAACCGTGTGTCGCTCTTGCTGATCGGTGCCCAGTAGTCGTCCGCGCCGTCCGCTGAGGTCGCTCATGACGGTGCCGACCAGGTCGTCGGGTACCTGGACCTCGACGGCGTCCACCGGTTCGAGCAAACTCATGGGTGCGCTCGCCGCGGCGTCCCGGAGGGCCGACGAGCCGGCCGCCTGGAAGGCGGCGTCCGAGGAGTCGACACTGTGGGCCTTGCCGTCGACCAGGATCGCTCGGAAGCCGGAAAGGGGGATGCCGGAGTCCAGACCGTGTTCCATCTGGGTCCGGATGCCCTTCTCCACGCTGCCGATGTATTGACGGGGGACCGCGCCGCCCACCACCCGGTCGACGAATTCGAACCCCAGCGGGTCGTCGAGGGGTTCGATCTCGAGGTCGCAGACGGCGTACTGGCCGTGACCGCCGGACTGTTTGACGTGTCGGCCGTGTCCCCGCGCTCGGCCCGCGAAGGTCTCCCGCAGCGGCACTTTGAGGTCGACGATGTCCACTGTCGCGCCGTATCTGGTGCGTAGTTGCTCCAGCACGAACTCTGCATGCGCCTCGCCGACGCACCACAGCACCAGTTGGTGGGTGTGCGGGTTGTTCTCAATCCGTACGGTCGGGTCTTCGGCGGCCAGCCTGGTCAACCCCTGGGCGAGCTTGTCCTCGTCGAGCTTGGTGCGCGCCTGGACTGCCTGCGGGAACAGCGGCTCCGGTAGCGTCCAGGGGCGGAGTACCAGCGGGTTGTTCTTGTCGGAGAGCGTGTCTCCGGTCTCCGACCGGGTCAGCCTGCCCACCGCGCAGATGTCACCGGCGAGTACTGCGGCGGCAGGGCGGAAGGTCCGGCCGAAGGGGATGGTCAGCGTCCCGACGCGTTCGTCTTCGTCATGGTCGGGATGACCGCGGAAGCCGTCCTCAGCGGTGCCGGCCATCGATGCGGTATGGCCGGATACGTGCACCGTGAGGTCGGGTCGGAGCGTTCCGGAGAAGACCCGGACCAGGCTGACCCGGCCCACGTAAGTGTCGGAAGTCGTCTTGATCACCTCGGCGAGCAGTGGCCCGGCCGGATCGCAGCCAGGTGGCGACGCGGCAGCACCGTTGGGGGAGAACACATCCGGCAGCGGCCGCTCGCCGGGTGGCGGAAACGCGTGGGTGATGATCTCGAGCAACTCGTGAACTCCGTACAGGGACACCGCACAGACCGGGACCACGGGGAACAGGGTCGCCTTGGCGACCGCTCGCTCGAGGTCCTTCAGCAGCGCCGCTTCGGCGACCGGCTCGCCGGCCAGGTACGACTCCATCAAAGACTCGTCCTCGGACTCCTCGATGATCGCCTCGATCAGCGCATCCCGGCTCGTTTCGACGTCGAGGTCGGTTATCCCGGCGCCGTCATCGGTCGACGTCGGCGAGAGGAGGGCGATCGGTGGGTCCGGATACCGCACCACGTGCAGCGGGAGCGCCCTGCCCTCGAACTGCTCTCGGGTCCGGGCGAGCAGGCCGGGATAGTCGGCGCGCTGGTGGTCCATCTTGCTGAGGACCACCGCGCGTGGCATCCCGACGTCGTCGCACTCACGCCACAGCGCCGTGGTGGCGGCGTCCACCTCCCGGTTCGCCGCAATCACGAAGACCGCGCAGTCCGCGGCGCGCAGGCCCGCCCGCAATTCCCCGACAAAGTCGGCGTACCCCGGCGTGTCGATCAGATTGACCTTGACCCCGTTGTACAACAGCGGCGCCAGCGCCAGTGAAATGGAGCGCTGTTGCCGGATCTCGGCGTCGTCGAAGTCGCACACCGTGCTTCCGGCCGGCACCGTGCCCGAGCGGGCGATCGCCCCCGCCGCCACGAGCAGGGATTCGGCAAGCGTCGTCTTCCCGGCGCCGGACGCGCCCACGAGCACCACGTTGCGAATGGA
This sequence comes from uncultured Actinomycetota bacterium, assembly GCA_963825975.1. Classification (GTDB taxonomy): domain Bacteria; phylum Actinomycetota; class Actinomycetes; order Mycobacteriales; family Nakamurellaceae; genus Nakamurella. The sequence goes on along the minus strand of CAWGUZ010000019.1, from coordinate 222,730 downwards.
ATCCGGCCCGCGCGCCGGGACCGCACTGTCGTGCTGTTCGGATGATCGCTCGCCCATGAGCCCGTCCTCCCCAGCGACCAATCTTGCCCGTTTCCAGCAACTCCACAAGTCCGAAGCACGGCCACGGGGTGACGAGTTGATGGCGGGGGACGCTCGGGGCCTATTCGAGAATGGACTACGGCCCGGCGCTGAGCCCGCGGCTGATGCTCCGGACGGCACCGAACACCGTCCGGCGCCTTGGATGTCACGCTGCGCCCGGGGTCTGTTGATCTGGGCCCGACACCGTTGGACGCCGAGTGCGCAGATCCACCTTCAATGAAGATCGTGTGGCCACGACCGAGCACGCAGCCGAGCGTTGCCATCAGTGCCTCGGCGGTGGTGGCACCCCCTGGCTCGATGCCTCGCACATCTGCTCGCAGGCGGGCACGACAACTCTGGTCGAGCACGGTGTACGAGCGTTCACCCACCCACCGGGACGGCATGCCGAGCACGGCAGTGTCCCGCTGTCGCCGGACACGGGCGTCGCCGACCGGGATTCCGGATCATAACGCACGAGGAATCTCGAGCAGCGATTCGGTGCCGCGGGTCATGCCCTCACTTCAGCCGTCCGTTGGGCGGTGAAGCGGATGTCCTTCGACAGGACAGCCGCGGTTCCGCAGCTACGTCTGCGAGCCTGCTGAGTAGGCAACCGTTCCTTGCGGCGACGCCGAGCACACGGTGCCGCCGACCGGCGCAATTGGATGTCAACCTGGCCTTCGCAGATGCCCGGGGTCTGTTCGATCTGGGCCGAACGCGTGGGCTGCCACGAGATCCCGCGAGCTACTCGATCAGTACAGCGACCGGGCGCTGGACCGAATCTGGAAGGCGCAGAACTTCTCCTACTGGATGACGTCGATGCTGCACCAGAGCCGGACATGACCACCTTCGACCGCAAGCGGCAACTCGGTGAACTGGCCGCAGTGGTCAATTCCCTGCACGGGTCCGCGTACCTCGCCGAGGCTTATACCGGATGGCCCGATCACCACTGACCAGCGACCCGGTGGTGCGCGTCCGGGTCGAGCCGGTGGCCACCGATGCGCCGAGTGGAAGATCAGTTGGTATCTGGTGACATCTGCTGATATCAGAGTGGTATCAGTGGGACTCGGTACCGGTGACGGTGAAGTCCGCGCCGATCTCGACGGTGACCTTGTCGCCGGCGGCGGTGGTGAGGTGGGCCTCGTAGACGCCGTCGGAGTCGGTCTCGACCCGGTTGATGGTGGCGCCCGGGTAGGCGGCCGTTGCCGCGTCGGTCACCTTGGTAGCCGTGTCCCCGGTGAGGGCGGTCTCACCCGAGCCGCCGTGGCCCTTGCCGCCTGCACCGTGGCCGCCGCGACCCCCGCCGTGGCCCCCGCCGTGACCTCCGCCCGTCTGGGTGCCGGTGACGGTGAAGTCCGCACCGATCTGAACGATGAGCTTGTCGCCCGCGGCAGTGGTGAGGTGGGCCTCGTAGACGCCGTCGGAGTCGGTTTCGACCCGATCGACGGCGGCGCCCGGGTAGGCGGCCAGGGCTGCGGCGGTCACCTTTGTGGCTGTGTCGCCGGTGAGGGCGGTCTCGCTCGAACGCTGCGGCCGGGTGCTGTCGGCGGTGCCGTCCGTCGCCGAGGTGTCGGTGCTGGTCGGGGTGCTGGTGTCCGTGGTGCTCGACGAGGTCGTGTCGGCTGCGCTGGCGGTCGAGCCGGCGGTCGAGCCGGTGGTCGAGCCGGTGGTGGTCGAGCCGGTCGTGTCAGCATTGGCGACGAGGTTCGCGGTCACGGCGGCGCCGGTGGCAGCGCCGATGACTAGCGCGCCGCCTGCTACGTAACTCTTCCAGCGGTTGCTCTTCGTGCTCATGTTCACGGGTTCTCCTTGATCACAGGACGGGCGCTTGCCCGCTCTGTTACCACCGTGAACCGCCAAGCTGTGTCGAAGCTGGGAATGAGCCATCAATCCGGCTTCGCTCGTGGATTCAGCGTCAGCGCCTTAATGCAGCGGACTGGCGGGAGCCGGCGAGGCGACTCTGCAACCAACCCTCGTCGGCGATCGGTAGTTTCACCTTCCGCAGAGTCCGACCGGAGTTGACGATCGGCCACCTGGCGAACATGTCGCCGCAATGACCGCGTCCGCGATGGCCACGTAGCCCGCATCCGATGGATGGCCATCGGCGCCATTCGTGACGCACACCAGTGTCAAGTTGCAGATCGCCGCCGCCCGCAACGCCGGGTCGGGCGGATTGAACACCATCGCAGTGTCGGCGATCCGAGCTCGCACCGATGTCGCCGTGGTGGTGATGGCGGCATTCAAACTTGCATAGAGCGAATCCACCAGTGGACTGGGTGGCGGGAAGGAGTGGAACGCGCCGACCACGACGATGTCGGCGGCCGGGGCGCCGGACCGCAACGAGCGCAGAATCACGCCCAGGCGGGCGGCGAAAGCCCTGATCTCGGCCGGCGCGCGCTCCGCCACGCACGTGAGATCACCCCCGCACCCGGTGATCAAGGTCAGGATGTCATTTCCCCAAACTGCCAACGAAACGGTTCCGCTGCTCGATCGGTGTGCCCGCAGGAAGGCGACCGAGGCCGCGAGTTGACTGCCCGAGTAATTGTCGTGCAGCGCGAAACCTGCTGCCCGCCATGGACATCCGCCCGCGATGAGGGTAGGGGTGGACTCGCCCGGACAGCTGTAGTTGGTGATCTGGAGGCGCGGGTCCCGGGCCGCTAGAACGTTTGCGTACCCGGAGTCGAATGCCAAGGGATCGGGCGGCGCGCCGACTTTCGCCGACTGAAACCCGAAGCTGATGGAGTCGCCCAGGGCCAGCAGGTACGACGCGGGCCGGTGCCGAGAGTTGTCCTGACCGGTCGTCATGGCGGCCGCGGCCGGCGCGAGAACTGTCGGGGCGCCGCCGATCGCCATGGCGGCCACCAGGGCGAGAGCCACTGCCGCGCGAACGGCCGGGCGCGAGGCCTTTCGACGGTTCGACGTCATCGGGATTCGTGCCGTACTGGTCGGAGCTGTTCGCGAAGGGCGGCCACGCCCTCGCCATCGAGTAGCGGAAGTGCCGCCGAACGGCCGGTGATCAGCAGCAGCAGGGCGCCGGCGGGGCCGCGCACGTCAAGGCCGGTACCGGCGGTCCAGCTGACATCTGTCGCCGCCAAACAGTACGGAGCGAATCGTTCGCGAGCGTGGAACATGCGCCTCATCTCCCAGATTCGTTGGGCGGCCGCAGCCGACGGCTCGGGCGGCAGCGAGAGTGGATGACCCAATGGAACGGCGATGTCCTGGCTGTGCACGAGGATGTCGACCAGCGTCTCCCGGTACGTCACACCCAGGTTGTGTTTGCGTGAACCGATGCCCGCGCGGAGCTCGCTGATGAGGCGCGACGTCGGTAGGCCCGCCCGCAGGCAGGCCATGTCGTGGATGGCGCGGTTGAGGCCGCGTGCCTTGATCAGCGTCGGCGTGTTGCGCAAGATCTCCGAGAACCCGATCTGCTGGAGTGTGAGATGGGCGGCGACATCACGCACAGACCACCCGACGCAGAGCGACGGTTGGCGCCACTGGTCTTCATGCAGTCCTTCCAGCAGGTCGGCCACCCATAGCCGCTGGGTGTCGATTGCCGACCAGACCGCATCCTCATCCATGACGCCCTCCGGTGTCAGATCGTCGTCGCGTAGGCGGCGCGCCGGGTGTGCGCCGGGTCGTCCGGGGCCGGCGTGAGCAGCCTCTCGAGGAGGTCGACCAAGTCCGGTTCCGGGTCGAATTCTGGATCGGGGATGGCCAGGTCGTGTAGTACTCGCCCGGTCAGAAAGTTCGCCACGATCCGCATGTCGCGCTCGGGACTCACCGAACCAATTCGCAGCAACCAGTTCTCGAAGTACACATTGACTTTGGCGCCGACGATGGTCATGGCCGACCGAAGGGACGGGTGCTGCGCGGTCTCGACGAGGAGTGCATACCGGGCCAGGGTCAGGGTGCGGTGAGGTCCGCAACCGTCGCGTACAACAGCGCTCAGGGCTGACGCCAAATCCCGCGGCGAGCGCGGGTTGACCGCGGCTGCAACAACCTCCCAGGCGACGCGTTCCCTTTCGGCGAATCGCTCGACGACGACCTGGAGCAAGCGGTCCTTGGTCTTGAAGTAGTTCGACGTCGAACCCGGAGGGAGCCCCGACTCGGCGTCGACCGCGCGATGCGTCAGGGCTCGAACGCCGCGGTCGCCGACGATGGTGATCGCAGCGTCCAGGATCCGAGTGCGTCGGTCTGCCATCACCACAGTTTACTACACCTGTAGTCGTAAAGACAACATGTGTAGTGCGGCGACTTGCTGCCGGGCCGTCTCACGCGCGATGAAACGTGCACGGACCTGCCGACGGCCGGCAGGTCCTGTGTGTTCCAGCTATCAACCACACGTCTTGACCGGTACAGACGCCTCCTCTACAGTTCTGAACTGTAGCGGTACAGAACCCCCCTCGAGAGGACGATCATGCAGTTCATCCCCACAGCCCACATCCAAGCCCTGGGTGCTCAGCAGCGCTTCTTCGACGCTGCCCGCCTCGACGGCGCAGTGGAACCCGCGCACACCGTCGGACCGGTTCGGCATCGGCTTGCGACGCTCTTGAATCGCGCACCCCGTCCGCTCGCGCCGAACCGGCTGCCCGCTCGGCGCGTCGCCGCCTGAACCCGACCGCCACCGGTCCAGGCGGTCGACCGCACCTCCCTACGGGTTGTGCTTTCGACTGGGTCGGGGCAAGTTCAAGGCCGGGGCCACGTCGGAGGCCACGATCAGGAGGAGATTCAGTGACGGTGCTCTCCGCGTTCGACCTACACGGCCGCACCGCGGTTGTCACCGGCTCCACCCGCGGCCTGGGGCGTGCGTTCGCTCGGGCGCTGGCGGAGGCAGGCGCCGACATCGTGATCGTCGGCCGAGACGCCATTGCGGCTGCCGAGGTCGCCGCTGAGCTCTCAGCGATCGGTGCACAGACGCTGACCGTGTTGGCCGACCTCACTCATCGGTCTGAAGTGGAGGGGGTCCTCACCGCTGCGGTCGAGCGGTTCGGGCGGGTGGACATCCTGATCAACAACGCGGGAGCGTGCATTCACCGGCCGGCGCTGGAGGTTTCCGACGACGAGTGGCGCCAGGTGATGGCGGTCAACCTGGACGCATTGTGGATTTCGTGCCAGGTCTTCGGTCGTCACATGGTCGAGCAGGGCGGCGGAAACATCGTCAACATCGGCTCGATGTCGGCTCAGATCGTCAACCGCCCGCAGTGGCAGCCGGCATACAACGCATCCAAGGCGGCCGTGCATCATCTGACCCGAAGCCTCGCTGCCGAGTGGGCACCCCTGGGAGTGCGGGTGAATGCGCTCGCCCCCGGATACATCAAGACCGACATGTCGCCTGTCGACGATCCGCGATATCGCCAACACTGGATCGAGGATGCGCCGCAGCAGCGGTACGGCCGACCAGAGGAGTTGGGGCCTGCGATCGTCTTCCTCGCCAGTGACGCGTCGTCCTTCGTCACCGGGTCCGTGCTCGTGGCCGACGGCGGATATACGGTGTTTTAAAGCGGTCTCCCCGGCGTCCTCCGATCGCAGTCCGCGCACTCGCGGCGGCCCCTCCAGCCCGCAACATCGCGCTCGCGCCTGACCGCGTTACCGTCGAGCTCACAAGGGAAAGGGTGTCCAGGTGGGCCGAGTGACGCTGCAGACGGTCGCCGACCACGTCGGAGTCAGCCGGATGACGGTGTCGAACGCCTTCTCCCGGCCGGACCAGCTCTCCGCGCAACTCCGCGATCGAATCCTCGCCGCCGCCACCGAACTCGGCTACGTGGGGCCCGACCCGTCCGCGCGCGCCTTGGCGCGAGGCACCACCAGCACGGTCGGAGTGGTGCTGACGGCTGCGGTGGAGACGGCGTTTCGAGACGAGGTGGCCACCGCCTTCCTCGGCGCCTTCGCCGGCGAGCTCGACCCGTCGGGTCTGTCGATGACGTTGCTCAGCTCCGCGGAACACGACGGCCGGGTGCCCGCGCGGGATGTGCCGATGGACGCCGCCGTGGTGTTCTCGTGCGATCCGCTGTCGCCCGCGGTCTCCTGGCTGCAGCGACGCAAACTGCCGTTGGTGTTCGTCGACCAGCAACCGGTGCCGGAGATCCCCAGCATCAATGTCGACGACTACGGCGGGGCCCGGGCCGCCGCCGACCACCTGGTGTCCCTCGGGCACCGGCACATCGGGATCGTGTCTTCTCAGTTCGTCGGACCGCACGGCGTGCAACCGGCCGAGAACGTCGATCCCCGAGCACATGTCAGTGCCGAACGGATGCGCGGATGGCTCTCCGTGCTGCAACACGCCGGCATCGAACCGGTCATCGTGCTGCAGCCGCACCCCACCCAGGAGGACGGGTACGCGGCATTGGGCCTGCTACTCGACGCGGCACCCGCCACCACCGGAGTGCTGTGTTTCGCCGACACCCTCGCCCACGGCGTGATGCTCGCCGCGCAGGACCGGGAAATGGCCCTGCCGCAAGATCTCTCGGTGGTCGGCTTCGACGACAGCCCGTTGGCGGCGCGGCTGCGGCCGGCCCTGACCACGGTGAGGCAGGACGTCGAAGCCAAAGGTCGACTGGCCGCTGCCGCACTTCTGGAACTGGTGGACGTCACTGGCTCGACCGTCACCGCCTCGACGATGACAGCCCCGCGCGACATGACAGCCCCGACAATGACAGCCCTCGACTGCCGGCCCCGACCCGCGCACCGCGCCCACGACCCACGTCCTGCTGCCCGCCGAACTGATCACCCGGGCGAGCGCGACGGCGCCCCGTTAGAGCGCCCCGTCAGGGCTGCCCGGTGGACGGTCCGGCAGGCCTCAGATCTCGACCGAGGGATCCCGCGTGCGGTAGGCGTCGGGCGGGGTGTCGTCCGCGGTGGCACCCGCGACGAACGCCTCCGCCTCGTGCGCGAAGGTGTATTCGAACTCCTCCACCTGGCGAGCCACGACGTCCGTCGCCCGCAGAACCGAGCCGGACCATCGCTCGGCGAATTCGCGGTTGAGGTCGAACGCGCGATCGCAACTGGTGAAATACCACTGCGCCGGTGCGACGACGTCTACGCCTGATACCGCCCGCACTTGTTCCAGCATCGACATTGTCGACTGCTCCCAAGCTCGAAATGCCGCTTCCATCGCAGATTGGAGGGGGCTGGTTGCGGACACGAGTGGTTCGGTGATCGTCATCTCGACTCCCGTCACGGTGTGGCTCCATGGTGGCCGGTGCCGGGGTGCGTGTCTAGGGCCAAAGGTGCCTTTCGTGGAACATTCCGCGGTCGCGTGCGGTGCGCGGACCACCCCGGCCGGAGATTCGAAGTGCGTAGATTGGTGGTGAAGCGGAGGCGGAGATGTTCGAGGAAGGGCAGCTTTACGCACCGGTGACCCGCTCCGGCGACGGTCAGGTCACGGTGCACTTGAGCGACAGTCATCCCGGTGCGGTGGATCACGAGTACCGGGGACGTCGGAACGCGTTGGCCGGTTTGGCCTTGGCCTGGCACCCCGGCGATCCGCTGCCGACAGCGCCCGTACACCGACGCGGAGCATGAAGTCTGGCGCATCGTCTGCGGCGAATTGCACCGACTGCACGAGCGTCTCGCCTGCGCGTTGTACCTGGTGGGCAAGCAGCGCCTCGGGCTGCCCGAGCAGCGGATCCCGCAGTTGACCGAGGTGAACGAGCTGCTCCGGCCGCTGACCGGGTTCGGCTACGTGCCTGCGGCGGGCTTGGTGCCGTTGGCGCAGTTCTACGGATCGCTGGCCGACGGGATATTCCATTCCACGCAGTACGTCCGGCACCACTCCGTGCCGCTCTACACACCCGAACCCGACGTGCTGCACGAGGTCGTCGGGCACGGAAACTGTCTGGCCCACGATCGGTTCGCCGCCCTGTACCGCCTCGCCGGTGACGCCGCCCGCCGCGTCGCAGACCACCGACGCGCTGGAGTTCATCTCGAAGGTTTTCTGGTTCTCGCTGGAGTTCGGCGTGGTCCACGAGGGTGGGGAGGTGCGCTGCTACGGCGCCGGGCTGCTGTCCTCCTACGGCGAGATCCAACAGGTGGCGCAGGCGGACCTTCGGCCGCTGGAGATCGCCCGGATGGGCGTGCAGACCTACGACATCACCCACTATCAACCGATTCTGTTCTGCGCCGAGGGTTTCACCCAGGTCGAGGACGTGGTCGGCGGGTTCTTCGCCGAGGTCGACGACGATCGTGTGCAGGAGCTGCTCCACCGGGCGACGGCGACCGCCTGACCATGGGTCAGATTGCCGGGGCGGGCAGGATCACGCCCCGGACCTCTCCCAGCCGTGCTCGGCCGGGTCCGCCGGCCCGGGCTCGCAACACCACCTCGTCGCCGTCCTCGAGGAACGTCCGCCGCACACCGACGCCCCCACCGGGGGCCGCGAGTTCGAAGGGTTCGGTTCCGTTCCAGGACAGTTCGAGCAGGCTGCCGCGCTGGTTGACGGCCGGTCCGGAGATCGTGCCCGACCCGTACAGATCGCCGGTGCGCAGCCAGGCCCCGTTGACGGTCAGGTGCGCGAGCATCTGGGCGGGGGAGTAGGCCATGGTCGCGTACGGACACGTGCTGATCAGCGTCCCGTTCAGCACCACCTCCACGTCCACGGCGTAGCCGCTGCCGGGGCCGCGCAGGTACGGAAGCAATGGATGACGCCGGGGTGGCAACTCCACCTCGGCGTCGTCCAGAGCCGCCAGCGGTAGCACCCAGGCGGACACGGAGGTGGCGAAGCTCTTTCCCAGGAACGGGCCCGAGCGGGACGTACTCCCAGGCCTGGATGTCGCGCGCAGACCAGTCGTTGAGGACCACCACGCCGAAGACGTGCTCCCGGAAGTTCGCCACCGACACCGGCCGGCCCGGTTCGGACCCGACGCCGACCACCCACCCGAGCTCCGCCTCGATGTCCAGCTTCGCGCTCGGACCGAAGGTCGGCGCGGCCGCGGTCGGGTCTGCGTTCAGCTGACCGCACGGCCGGCGGATCGGCGTGCCCGAGACGACGACCGTGCCGGCCCGACCGTGATAGCCGATCGGCATGTGCCGCCAATTCGGCGTCAGCGGCTCGCCCGCCGGGCGGAAGATCCGGCCGACGTTCGTCGCGTGGTGCTCGGAGGTGTAGAAGTCGACATAATCGGCCACAGCGAACGGCAGGTGCATCGTCAGCGCGGCGATCGGCGACAGGTGCGGTTGGAGTACGGCGCGACCAGCCGGATCGGATAGCAGCTCTTGCAACTTCCGGCGGGTATCGGCCCAGACCTGCCTGCCCCGGGCCAGGAAGACATTCAGGCTGGGTTGTTCGAACACCTCGGGGTGCCGCCCGAGTGCCCGCCACAAAGCGGCCAGGTCGAGGGCCTGATCACCGACGGCGACCACCACGCCGGGCGATCCGCCGAGCCGGGAACCCACGCCGTAGGGAAGCTCGGTGACCCCGAACGCACCGGTCGGCACCCCCGACGCGGCGGTGTGCGTCGGCGTCTGCGATGGTTCTGGCGACGTCATGCCGGCTCCCGGACCAGACCGAGCGCGACCAGGTCCCGGACCGGATCGCCGACTCCGCAGCAGCCGAAACTGCGAAACATCCGGCGAACCCGGCCGACCTCCGCGGTGTCCCAGGCGCTCAGCCGAGCGAGCCACTGCCCGCCGCCGGCGCCCAGCAACGAGGCCGTGTCCGCTTCGCTGCAGCCGTCCAGCAGGGCCTGCACCGCCGTCAGCACATTGAGGAAACCGTGCGTCCGCGGGTGGTCGGGGTCGGCGCCCGCTGCGCGCACGGCGTGGTGCAGGCCGGCCGTCGCCTTGAACGGCAGACCCGCGCCGATCAGCATCCGCAGGCGCTCGGCGAGCCGGTTGCAGGACGGGGTGTCAGCGGGGTGGGGCCCGCCGGTGCGGAGCTTCCCGGCCACGCCGATCACACCCGCCGCCCGTACCGCCTCCACCGCCCCCTCCCAGCCGGGCGCGAACGGGAACTCGACGAAGAGGGTCACCCCGCCGCCCAGTCGGTCGACGGCGGCCACTGTGCGACGCGCCTCGCCGGCCAGATCGTCCGTCTCGCGCAGGGCGGATTCGACGGCGACGACGCGCACCCCGTCGACCCGTCGCCCGGCCAGCTCCCGCAGCCCGTCCACACCGCCGCCGTTGATCACACTCACCGCTAGTGACTGAATCTCACTGACTCCGGCGGCAAGCGCTGCCCGCCCCAGCCGGTCCAGGTCGGTGTCACGCACCACGAGCGGCCCGATCATGGGAGCGAACCACGACCGGCGATAGTCCAGATGGGCCGCGACCGCGGCCGGCACGGGTGCGTCGCCGGGTGGGAACATGGCGGCGTCGTCGATCAGATCGACGAACAGTGCGCCTGCGACCACCATTCCTGCAGGTTATTCCCCGGCCGCCCGCCGGGTCGGGGTTAGGCTTCGATATGGCCTTCTACCGCAGCGTCGGGGAGATTCCGCCGAAGCGCCACACCCAGTTCCGCCAGCCCGACGGCAGCCTCTACGCCGAGGAGTTGATGGGCGAGGAGGGTTTCAGCTCCGATTCGTCGCTGCTGTATCACCGGGGCATTCCGTCGGCGATGAGCAACGCACTGTCCTGGGAACTGGGCGACCGGTCCACAACGCCGCTGCATCCGCTGCGGCCGCTGCACCTGCGGCTGCCGGAACTCTTCGCAGGCGGCAGCCCGTCCGGTGTCGACCTGGTCACCGGGCGCCGATTGGTGCTGGGGAATTCCGACGTACGGATCGGCTACGTAGTCGGGGCGGCCCCCTCACCGCTGTACCGCAACGCCATCGGCGACGAGTGCGTCTACATCGAGTCCGGCCACGGCGTGGTCGAGACGGTGTTCGGAGCCTTGCCGTTCGCCGACCGCGACTACGTGCTACTGCCGCGGGCCACCGTGCATCGGTGGGTGCCGGACGGCGTGGTCCGGGCCTATGCGATCGAGGCGAATTCACACATCTCCCCGCCGAAGCGCTATCTGTCCCGGTTCGGTCAGCTGCTGGAGCACAGTCCGTACTGCGAACGGGATCTGCACGGGCCGGCGGCCCCACTGTTGGTCGACGGTGTCGACGCCGAGGTCTACACCCTGCACCGCGGCTCGGGTCCGACCGGTTTGGCCGGCTCCATCGTGGTGGCCACCACGCACCCGTTCGACGTCGTCGGCTGGGACGGCTGCCTGTACCCGTACACCTTCAACGTGGACGACTTCGAACCGATCACCGGGCGCGTTCACCAGCCACCGCCGGTCCATCAGGTGTTCGAGGGTGCCAACTTCGTGATCTGCAACTTCGTGCCGCGGAAGGTGGACTACCACCCGCTGGCCATCCCGGTGCCCTACTACCACTCCAATGTGGACTCCGACGAGGTGATGTTCTATTGCGGCGGTGACTACGAGGCCCGCAAGGGGTCCGGGATCGGGCTCGGTTCGATCTCGCTGCACCCGGGTGGCCATTCGCACGGTCCGCAGCCCGGCGCCGCCGAGGCCGCGATCGGCAAGCACTACTTCGACGAGTTAGCGGTCATGATCGACACATTTCGACCGCTGGAACTGGGCGAGGGCGGTCGCGCCTGCGACGACGGCGTCTACGCACTGAGCTGGAACCGCGCGCTCCGCTGACGGGCGTCAGTCGAGCTCGGCGGTCCGTCGCACCAGTGGCTCGGTGCGATAGGGGACCGGTGCGGCCAACCCGATCAGCGACACCGACCGGACGATCCCGGCGTCGGTCACCATGGTGTCGAGGACCCGTTGCAGATCGCTGTTCGAGCGGGCGACCACCCGACACCACAGGTCGCCGCTGCCGGTGACGGTCCAACATTCCAGCAGCTCCGGGATCTGGGCGAGGCGTTCGGTGATCGCGTCGCGTCCCTCGTGTTGCACGATCTGCAGGGTCACGAACGCCGTCACCGGATAACCCAGCGCGGACGGATCGATCCGCGGCGCCCAACTGCTCACCACGCCCGCTGTCATCAGTCGGTCGAGCCGCGCCTGCACGGTGCCGCGCGCGACGCGCAGCCGGCGGCTCGCCTCGAGCACCCCGACCCGCGGCTCGGCGGCGAACAACTCGAGGATCCGACCGTCCAGCGCGTCGACCGCTCCCGCCGAAGTAGCCATGTGTGCTCCCCTTGTCGCCCAAACCGCATGAAGATTCCCGCTCAGAGCGTACTGAGTGTACAAATTGTGTGCCAAATCGCGGCGCTGTTGCACAAACTGCAAAGGTCGCGAGGATGGGGGCATGACCGATGTCCTCACGCACACCGTCCTGACGCACGATGAGTTCCTGGCCGGGCTCGAACCCGATCAGCTGCGCGAGCTCGTCGGCCTGGTGGAGTACGACGAGCGCAGCGACCCGTTCCCCGTGATCGGCTGGGACGCGATCGTCTGGGTGGTCGGCAACGCGACCCAGACCGCTCGGCACCTGCAGTCGGCGTTCGGCATGGAACTCGTCGGATACGCAGGCCCGGAGACAGGAGTCAAGGATCACAAGGCGTTCGTGCTGACCAGTGGCGCCTGCCGCTTCGTGGTCAAAGGCGGCGTCGACCCCGCGAGCGCGCTGCTGGACCACCACCGCATCCACGGCGACGGCGTCGTCGACATCAGTTTGGAGGTGCCCGACGTCGATCGGTGCATCGCCCACGCCCGTACCCGGGGAGCGCGGGTGGTCGTCGAACCGCACGACGAGTCCGACGAGCACGGCACGGTCCGGTTGGCCACCATCGCGAGCTACGGCGACACCGTGCACACCTTGGTGGAAAGGTCGCGGTACGAGGGGGTGTACCTGCCCGGTTATGTCGAGCGCCGGTCCGAAGGAACGCCTCGCACGGGCGCCCGCGCGCCGGGCACCGGTCGCCGGCTGTTCTCGGCGCTCGACCACGTCGTCGGCAACGTGGAGTTGGGACAGATGGACACCTGGGTGCGGTTCTACCAACGGGTGATGGGCTTCACCAACATGGCCGAGTTCATCGGGGACGACATCGCCACCGACTACTCGGCGCTGATGAGCAAAGTCGTCGCCAACGGCAATCACCGCGTCAAGTTCCCGCTGAACGAGCCGGCGGTGGGCAAGCGCAAGAGCCAGATCGACGAGTACCTGCAGTTCTACGGCGGCCCCGGGGCGCAGCATCTCGCGTTGGCCACCGACGACATCCTGGCGGCGGTCGACGCGATGCGAGCGGCCGGTGTGGAGTTCCTGCCCACCCCAGACTCGTACTACTCCGATCCGGAACTTCGGGCCCGAATCGGTCGTGTCCGCGTACCCATCGACGAGCTGCAGCGGCGGGGTGTACTGGTGGATCGCGATGAGGACGGATACCTCTTGCAGATCTTCACCGCACCCATCGGCGATCGACCCACGGTGTTCTTCGAGATCATCGAGCGGCACGGCTCACTGGGGTTCGGCAAGGGCAATTTCAAGGCCCTCTTCCAAGCCATCGAACGCGAGCAGGAGCGCCGCGGCAACCTGTGACCCGGGGTCTCGGCGGCGCTTCGGCGCGCCGGCTGCGGCTGATGGAGTGAAATAGAACGCGACCGAACCCCGAATCGAATCTTCCCCGCCCGCTCCGACCTCTACTCCGCTGAGGCGCCGTGCCTCGATGGACAAGGGGAGGACCGCATGACCAGAGTCACCAGAGCGGGATCGGTCGGCATCGTCAGAACTTCACATCGCGGGCGGCGACGTCGAGTGATCATCGCGCGCACTGTCCTACTGGCGCTGGCGGCGTCGTTCCTGTCTGTCTTCGGATCGGTGGGATCCGCGTCCGCGGACACCCTGCGCATGGAGATCGTGAACACCTACAGCGGGTACCGCGCCGATGTCATGTGGGCGTCGCAGAATGCCTACCAACAGGTCTTCCTGTGGCCGGACAACGCCAGTGCGTCGCAGGAGTTCGACCTGCTGGACAGCGGCGGCGGCTACTTCCGCATCCGCGCGAGACACTCGGGTCAGTGCCTGATGCTGGACTGGCGGGGCGGCACCTACGGCAACGGCACCCGGATCATTCAGTACCCGTACTGCAGCGCCGGGTACACCCCGGCGGAGTGGAGCCTGCGCAGGCTGTCCGGGACACGCTGTTCGAACGGGATCTGCCGCACCGGTATCGATCAGACGTTGCTGGTCAATCGACGTACCGGTCGGTGTCTCGACGCGGACAACGGCCGCGGGGGACGTCCGCCGGTCCAGGCGGTTCTTCAGCAGTGGGACTGCGTGGGTTCGACGGACGCGTGGAACATCGGCAACCAGGCCTGGGACATTCTCGCGCCCGGTTCTCACCGCATCGACTGATCTGTCGGAGCGGCCGCCGTGATCCCGCGGCGGCCGCGCCGGCAGGTCCCTCGGGGTCAGCGGCGACCGTCCCGAATCTGATAGATCCGGGCTCGCGACAGGCCGGTCAACCCGGCCAACTCCAGCGTGTTGACGCCGGCACCGATCGCGGCGCGAATGGCGATCGTCTGTTCCTCGACGGCCTTCTCAGCCGCCGCCTCCGCCCGTCGACGGAGGTCGGTGGCCAGCTCGACTGCGGCGATCGGGTCGGCGGTGGGCGCGTCGGTACTCGATTCCATCCATCGACCTCAACCCGAACCCGACCACTTGTCAAGCGTGCTTCAATTCGGCGGCCGGCCGATCCGCTCGGGGGTGAACCGGGTTCGTCGCCAATGCCGCAGGGATCCGCTGAAGGAGATGCCCAGCGTGATCAGGGCCGGCCCCGCCGACAGCACGAATGTCACGCCGGCCGCCCCCGGGTCCCCTACGTCAGACAGGGCGGCGTCCAGGAGTGGACGTGTCATCGCCAGCGCCGCCAGAATGCTGCCCGCCCGGACCGACCAGACCAGGCCGAAACGGATCAGTAACAGCCCGCCGAGAGCGAGCATGATGCCGCCGACCACGGCCAGCACCGAGGTCTTCAGGGTGAGGGCGGCCACCCAGTCGAAATGTGCCAGCCGCGGCCAGAATGTCCAGGCGTACAGGCCGCCGACCACGATCGACAGGATCAACAGCAGCAGTGCAGACACCGGCGCCTGCCGGGCCGTGTCGTCCCCCGGCAGATAGATCGCGCCGGTCTGGTCCGGAATCCCCGGCACCCGCGGCGGACGCCGGGCCGGCGGGTCGAAGTCGGGCTGTGATCGCATCACCCTCCAGTGTGCGCTCGCGCATCCGATCGGGCACCGGGTGCGCTCGCGCATCCGATCGGGCACCGGGTGCGCTCGCGCACTCGATCAAACACCGGGTGCGCTGGCGCACCCGATCAAACACCGGGTGCGCTCGCGCAGGCCGGGTCAGTACAACGAACCGGACACGAATTCCGAATACGGCCGGGGCGGTTCGTCGGGTGCGGTAGCGCTCCTCTATCGTCAGAGAAGCATCCGCACATTCGTCCCGTTTGTCTCTTCCGGCATCCGGGCAGGCTCGCGGTCGCACCGTCATGACCACTTGCGAGTCGGCCTGAACGCCCCGGGAGAACGAATGCTGCGACGTCGAACGTACCGGCGCGCCACGATGCTCAGCCTGCTGCTGGCGCTGACCGCGATATTCGCCGCGGCGCCGGCGGGCGCCCAATCCCCGGTCCCGGAGCCGGACTCCGTCATCGGCCTCCACCCCGACACGATCCGCACCTTCGCGAAGTCGGCGTCGGGTCGAATCGCCGAATCCGATCCCGCGCTGCTGGCCAGGTCCGACGACGCCCCGGTGCAGATCGTGGTGAAACTGGACTACGACGCGGTCGCCAGCTACGGCGGGAACATCACAGGTCTCCCCGCCACCAACCCGCGGGTGACCGGGGCGGCACTGACCGGCAGCACCCCGGCCGAACTGGGATACCAGAAATACATCGCCACCATCGAGGATCAGTTTCGCCGCGACGTCGCCGGCGAGGTGCCCGACGCGAGCATTCAACGCAGCCTGCAACGCGTGTACGGCGGCGTGGCGATGACGCTGCCAGCGAAGGCCGCCCGAACGGTCGCGGCGATGTCCAATGTCGCGGCGGTGGTGCCCAACGAGCTGCGGCAGCCCCTGCAGGAGGCGGTTCCGCAAGCCGCTGACGCCGGCGCGACCGGCACCCAGACCAGTGCCGCCTTCATCGGCGCTCCCGCCCTGTGGTCGGTGACGGGCGGCCGGGAGTTGGCCGGTCGCGGCGTGATCGTCGGCGTGATCGACACCGGAGTGTGGCCGGAACATCCGATGTTCGCGGACAACCCGGCGCTCGGGACGCCGCCGCCGAAGGCCGACGGGACGCCCCGCACCTGCGACTTCGGCGACAACCCGCTGACACCGCAGCGGGACGTGTTTCAGTGCAATTCCAAGCTGATCGGCGGCGAGAGCTTTCTCGAGCCCGGTTTCGTCGATCCGTACGGCCCGTCCGCTGCGGATGACGCGGATGCCGGTGCGGACCCGAACGGCGAGACCTATCCGAACAGCGCCCGGGACAGCCAGGGCCACGGCACCCACACCGCCTCCACCGCAGTCGGCGACCCCGTGCAGAACGCGTCAGTCCTCGGGGTGGACCGGGGCCCGGTGAGTGGGGTCGCCCCCGGCGCCTGGCTGATCTCGTACAAGGCGTGCGGGCTCGCCGGATGTCCCGTCGACGACACCATGGCGGCCGTCGAGCAGGCCGTGGCTGACGGCGTGAACGTGCTGAACTTCTCCATCGGCGGGTCCAGCGACCCCTTCACCGATCCCGTCGAACAGGCTTTCCTGGACGCTTACAACGCGGGGATCCTGGTGTCCGCGTCCGCGGGTAACTCCGGGCCCACCGCGGGGACCGTCGAGCACCTGAGCCCGTGGGTGATGACAGTCGCGGCGTCGACCCCCGACCACGATTACCAGTCCACGTTGACGCTCACCGCGGGTGCGGCGAGCGCGACCTTCACCGGCTCGTCACTCACCGCCGGCGTCGATCAGCCCGCCAGGATCGTGCTCGCGGGCAGCCTGAGCGGCTACGACGCCGAATGCTCCACGCCGTTGGCTTCGGACGCGGTGACCGGGGCGTTGGTCGCGTGCGAGCGGGGCGGCGTCGGTCGGGTGCAGAAAGGGCTCAACGTCGCCGCCGGCGGCGCCGCCGGGATGATTCTGTACAACCCGACCCTCGCCGACACCGAGACCGACAGCCACTTCCTGCCGACCATCCACCTGGCGGACGGGGCTGCCTTCCTGTCGTTCCTCTCCGACCACCCCGACGCGACCGGCAGCTTTCCGGCCGGCGCCGCGGTGCAGACCCGCGGCGATGTGATGGCCGCGTTCTCCTCTCGCGGACCCGCCGGGACGTTTCTCAAGCCGGATGTGACGGCGCCCGGCGTGGCGATCCTCGGCGGTAACACGCCGACCCCCGACGAGTCGGCGGTCGGACCGGCGGGCAGCTATTACCAGGCGATCGCGGGCACGTCGATGTCGGCGCCGCACGTCGCGGGCGCGGCCGCGCTACTCAAGGCTCTGCACCCCGACTGGACGCCGGGCGCGATCAAGTCGGCGCTGATGACGACGGCGGGCACAGCGGTGCTCCAGGAGGACCTGGTAACCCCTGCCGACCCGTTCGAGCGCGGTGCGGGCCGGATCGACCTGACAGCGGCAGGGCGCGCCCCCGTCGTGTTCGACGAGACCGCCGAACGCATGATCTCCGTCGGTTCGGACCCCCTTGCCGCGGCCCAGCTGAACCTGCCGTCGATCAACGTGCCGACGATGCCCGGCAGCGTGAAGATTCGGCGCACCGCCACGAATGTGACCGATCAGCCGTATCTGTTCACGGCCTCGGCGGTCGCCCCGACCGGAGCGAAGATCGGGGTGGCGCCCAGCACCGGCGTCATCCCGCCGGGCGGCCGCCAGACGTTCACCATGGAGATCAGCTCCAGCGCCCCGACCGGCCAGTACTTCGGGCAGTTCGTTCTGGACGCCCCGGACACCCCGACACTGCACCTGCCGATCGCCTTCTACAACCGGCAGGGTGACGTCAGCCTGAAGCAGACCTGCGACGACGCGACGATCAGGCGTTCCACCCAGACGACCTGCACCATCACCGCGACCAATAATTCGACCGGGCCGACCACGGTTCGGCTGAAGTCCTGGGCGAGCAGTCGGCTGCGGATCACCGAGGCGGACGGCGCGGTCATCGGCGACGCCGGCCGGTCCGCGACGACGAAACCGACGGTCTTGGGCGGGCAGGGTGCCGCTGTACCGACCATCGCCGCCGTCGACAAGGGCACCACGCCGGGCGGCGGTTTCCGGCTGCTCGACGACAAGACCGCCCACCCCACGCCGATCGGCGATGAGGCGGCCGTCAACTACTCGGTTCCGGAGTTCTGGTACGGCGGCACCGCGCACACCGCCATCGGTGTGGTGGCCGACGGGTACCTGGTGATCGGCGGCGTGGAGACGTCCGACGACATCGTCTGCTGCCCGCCCCAGACGCTGCCGGACGAGACCCGTCCCAACGGCGTACTCGCCCCGTACTGGACCGATCTCGATCCGACCGACCACCCCGGCATCACAGTCGCGGTCGTCACCGTGGCGGACCTGCGTTATCTGGTGGTGCAGTGGCAGGCGGGCATCTTCGGTGTCACCGGACCCCGTTCCGAACGGGCGCTGCAGGTGTGGATCGGCCTCAACGGAGTCGAGGACATCACCTATCAGCTCGATCCGACCACCACGGTCCGCGGTGTTCCGGCTGGTCTGGGCCTCACCGTGGGCGCTGAGAACGCTTCCGGAACTCAGGGTGCGCAGATCGCCGGCACGCCCAAGACCGGCAGCTACCGGGTCAGCACCCACCCGGGCGCGGCCGGTGGGTCGCTCAGCTACCAGGTCTCGGTGTTCGGGAAACATCGCGGCGTGGCCAAGATGACCGCGCTGATGCGATCGGACATCGTGGTCGGCGCCACCACAGTCACCTCGGTGATCCGAGTGACACCCTGAGCGCGACCGCGGGTCGCGCCGACGCGCACCCGGCGCCGACCGCATCCGGGCGGCCCGGGTCGCGGCGCGCCACCTAGGATCGCCCGGTGTTCCGAGTCGTCTTCTACACCCCCGAGATCCCCCCCAACACCGGGAACGCGATCCGGCTGTCCGCGGTCACCGGGTGCGAGTTGCACCTGGTCGAGCCGTTGGGTTTCGATTTGTCGGATGCGAAGCTGCGCCGCGCGGGATTGGACTACCACGACCTCGCCAACGTGACCGTGCATCGCGACTTGGCAGCCGCGTGGGCGGCGCTGAACCCCGATCGCGTGTTCGCCTTCACCGGGCGCGGCACCGTCCGCTATACCGACATCGCCTATCGGCTCGGGGACGTGCTGTTGTTCGGACCGGAATCGGTGGGCCTACCGGACGAAGTGCTCGACGCCCAGCAGGTGACCGAGCGGGTACGGATCCCGATGCGAGCCGGTCGCAGGTCGCTGAACCTGGCGAACAGCGCCTCCATCGTGATGTACGAGGCGTGGCGGCAACACGGGTTCGACGGGGCGGTCTGACCCGACGCGGTTCCGCAGCCGTCCGCATCGTCGACGATGCCCGCGCTGTGCACGTGAGCTGGCGATAGGGTGCTGGGATGCCTTTCGGTTGACGCGCATTCCCCGCTGCTGCCCGTCCGCTCGTTCGTCGGGCGATCGTCTGGATCATGCTGTCCGAGACGATGCCGATCTATGCGCTGTACGCGCTGTGGTTCGCCGACACGGGTCTGTCCGACGGTCAGATCGCCACCCTGTTGATCATCTGGTCGGTCACCGGTTTCGTAGCGGAGGTGCCCACCGGGGTGCTGGCCGACCGCTACTCGCGGCGAGCCACCCTGATCGCGGCCGGCGTCCTGCAGGCGGCCGGGTTCGCCACTTGGGCGGCGGCGTCGACATTCACCGGTTTCGCCGTCGGATTCGTGTTGTGGGGGATCAGCGGTTCGCTGATGTCGGGCGCGTTCGAAGCGCTGCTGTTCGACGGACTCGCGGAGGTGGGGGAGCAGGCCGGCTACCGCCGATTGCTGGCGACCGTCACCTCCACCGGGCTGCTCGCTCAGCTGCCCGCGGGTCTGGCCGCGACGGTGTTGTTCGCCGTGGGCGGCTACGAGCTCGCCGGCTGGGTCAGCGTCGGCGTGAGCCTCGCCGCCGCCGTGGTCGCGACCCGCTTCCGGGAGCCCGCCCGCCGGTTCTCGGTGGACGACTCCTCGGTGGACGACACCTCGGTAGACACCGTCGCGGCGGGTTCGGTGGTGGCGGTGGGGGAGCCTGCGGCGGTGGTGCAGGACGCGGCGGCGGAGGCGGGGGCACCCGAGTCCTTCCGCGGGATCGTTGCCGGTTTGTGGGTGGTGGCCCGCACGCCGGCGGTGCTGCTGCTCGTCGTGGCGGTGGCGCTGACCGGCGGTTTGGACGCGCTGGAGGAGTACTTCTCGCTGATGGCCCGAGACTGGGGGGTGGCCACACTGGTGATCCCGCTGATCCTGATCGGGATGCCGGTCGTCGGTGCGTCGGGGGCGGCGCTGGCGGGGAGCGGGTCCGCCCGCACGCCGGGTGCGTTGCGGCTCGCGCTGAGCACCGCGGGTGTTCTGCTGGCCGGCGCGGCGCTGCTCCGGTTACCGGTCGGGTTGGCCGCAGTGGCGGTGTACTACGGCCTCACCCAGTTCGTCGCGGTCGCAGTGGACGTCCGACTGCAGCACGCGATCAGCAGCAGATCGCGAGCGACGGTCACCTCGGTGGCCAGTCTGCTGACCGAGGTCGCCGCGGTGCTCGTGTACGCCGCGTGGGCGGTCGGCGGGCTGCTGTCCGTCGCGGTGGGGGTGCTGGCACTCGGTGTGCTGCTGCCCCGCCTGCTCCGGCTAGGGGCCGCCGCTCCACGGGCTTCCGGGTGATCGGCCCGCCAGGCGGCGGGCGGCTGCACCGGATCGGCCGGCCAGTGCCGCCTCGTCCGCGGTGATCAGCCGGTCGTCCTCGACCACCGGTCGGCCGTTGATCAGCAACAGCCGCAGCGGATGCCGGGAGCCGAACACGAGAGCGCAGACCGGGTCGGCGATGTCGATCGCGCCGAGCCCGTCGAGCTGCCACAGCGCGATGTCGGCGAGCTTGCCGACCTCGAGAGATCCCAAATCCCGGCTGCGACCCAGCACACCGGCGCCGCCGATGGTGGCCAGTCGCAGTGCCTGGCGCGCGGTGAGTGCGGACGGTCCGCCGCGGAGCCGCGCGTACAGCAGTGCCTGGTGCGGCTCTTCGGCCAGCCAGCCCGACTCGTTCGACGCGGCACCGTCGACGCCGAGGCCGACCTGCACCCCGGCTGCGAGCATGTCGGCCACCGGTGCGATCCCGGAACCGAGTCGTCCGTTGCTGGTGGGGCAGTGCGCAACGGAGGTTCCGGTGGCGGCGAAGGTCTGGATGTCGGCCGCCGACGGCCAGACGCAGTGCGCCAGCCAGACATCGGGACCCAGCCAGCCCAGATCTTGGATGTAGTCGACCGGGGTGCGGCCGAATGTGGCTTGACAGAAGTCGTTCTCGTCGAGGGTTTCGGCGAGGTGGGTGTGCAGCCGGACGCCGTGCCGGCGGGCGAGTTCGGCGGCGCCGACCATCAGGTCGCGAGTCACCGAGAAGGGCGAGCAGGGCGCCACCCCGATCTGGAGCATGGAGTCCGACGTCGGGTCGTGCCAGCGGGTGATCGCCGCCTCGGTGGCGAGCAGCGCCTGGTCGGTGTCCTCCACGACGGCGTCGGGGGGCAGGCCGCCCGCGGCCGCGCCGAGGTCCATCGAGCCGCGGGTGGGATGAAACCGGATACCGATGTCGGCGGCGCCGCGGATTTCGGCCGCGAGGAGGTCGCCGCCCCCCCGGGGGAAGACGTAGTGGTGATCGGTGGTCAGGGAGCAACCGGAGAGCGACAACCAGCCCAGATTCGCCGCCGCGGCGGCGTGCACCGCCTCTTCGTCGAGTCGTTCCCAGACCGGATACAACGTGGTCAGCCAGCCGAACAAGCCCGTGTCCTGGGCGTAGCCGCGGGTGATCCACTGGTACAGGTGGTGGTGGGTGTTGACGAAACCGGGGGTGACCACTGCGCCACGGCCGTCGATTCGCCGTGCTGCCCGCGCCGTCCACTCAGCGGGAGCGGGACCCGGTCCGACAGCGACGATCCGGTTGCCCTGGACGACGACGTGACCATCCGCGTATTCGGTGTCACGGGCGTCGACGGTGGCGACGGCACACCCGCTGATCACGAGGATTGAGCCGGTGATCGTCGCTGGACCGGCCTGCTGCGGCCCGGCTGATCGAAGTTCGGCGGGATGATCCACAGTCGCTCCTGACCTCCGAAAAGGAATCAGGGCCCCGGTCGAAACCGGGGCCCTGACGACTGGGGCGAACGACGGGACTTGAACCCGCGACCACCGGCACCACAAGCCAGTGCTCTACCAGCTGAGCTACGCCCGCCACATCGGCCGCCGCGCGACGACCGCACATCATTCTAACCGAGTGAACCGGATGCTTGCGCCGAGTCCGCCGAGTCCGCCGAGTCCGCCGAGTGCGCGGCAACCGCGAGCACCGACGCGGCGGCGGCCTGGGCCTCCTCCGACGTGGGCCCGGGCGGGGCGACGAACACGGTGGCCCGGTAGTAGGCGAGCTCGTGGATGGATTCCTTGATGTCGGCCAGTGCCCGGTGCGCCATGCCCTTCGCCGGCTGGGCGAAATACACCCGCGGGTACCAGCGTCGGCACAGCTCTTTGACCGACGACACGTCGATCAGCCGGTAGTGCAGGTGCTGGTCGAGTTCCGGCATGAACCGGGCGATGAACCCCCGGTCGGTGCTGATCGAGTTGCCTGCCAGGGGCGCCGTGCGCGGCTCGGGAACCCACTCCCTGATGTAGGCCAGCACGCGTTCCTCCGCCTCGCGGACGGTGACGGTGGACGCCCGCACCTCGTCGGTCAGCCCGGACGATGCGTGCATGGCCTCGACCACCTCCGGCATGGCGGACAGCGCCGCGTCGTCGGCCGCGATCACGATGTCGACACCGTCGCCCAGGATGTTCAATTCCGAATCCGTGACCAACGCTGCGATCTCGATCAACACGTCATGCTCCAGGTCCAGCCCGGTCATCTCGCAGTCGATCCATACCAACCTGTCGTTCATCGCACGGACTCTAGTGCCCGTGGCGGCCGGCACGGACCTTCGCTGCAGGTTGCGGGACTGGTTCCGTGGAGGCACTGGTTACGCTGCCAGGGTCCGGCGGGTGGCGGACTTCAGCAGTGTGAGCGCACAGACGGAGCGTGAGGACACGATGACCGACCCTCAGAACGAGCCCACGAATACCGCACCCGGCGGCGTCCCGGCCGTCGAGCCGGAGTCGTCCGCAGGCGGGCTGGACGCGGCCCATCGCGAGGCGGCCGCTCGGATCGCGGCCGGGTACCGCTTCACGGGCGGCTCCGTGACTCTCGGCACGGTGGTCGTCGACGGCACAGTCGATCCCACGGCGGCAGTGTCGATTCCGCTCGCGATGTTCAATCGCCACGGCCTCGTCGCCGGCGCCACCGGAACCGGCAAGACGAAGACCCTGCAGGTCATCGCCGAGCAGCTAGCCGCGGCGGGGGTTCCGGTGCTGATGCCGGACGTCAAAGGGGACCTCACCGGGATGGCGGTCGCGGGGACGGCCAACGACCGGATCACCGCGCGGGCGGCGGACACCGGTGACGCCTGGACGGGGGCGGGATTCCCCGTCGAGTACCTCTGCATCGCCGGGCAGGGCTCCGCGACACCGATCAGGGCCAGCATCGACTCGTTCGGGCCGATCCTGCTGTCCAAGGTCCTCGACCTGAACGACACCCAGGAGTCGACGCTCGGACTGATCTTCCACTACGCCGACCAGAACAATCTGCCGCTGTTGGACCTCAAGGACCTCCGAGCGGTGGTGTCGCACCTGACCAGCGCGGAGGGCAAAGCGGACCTGTCGGCCCTCGGCGGGGTGTCCAAGGCGACCGCGGGCGTGATTCTGCGCGCGCTGTCCAACCTGGAGGCCGACGGCGGCGCCGAGTTCTTCGGCGAGCCGCAATTGGAGGTCGCTGATCTGCTCCGGGTGATCGACGGTCGAGGCGTCATCTCGCTGCTGGACGCGCAGGGCCTGCAGACCCGCCCGGCCCTGTTCTCGACATTCCTGATGTGGCTGCTCTCCGAGCTGTTCGAAGAGCTTCCCGAGGCGGGAGACCTTGATCAGCCGAAGCTGGTGTTCCTCTTCGACGAGGCGCACCTGCTGTTCGCCGACGCTTCGAAGGCGTTCCTCACGGCGGTGCAGCAGACGGTCAAGCTGATCCGCTCCAAGGGCGTGGGTGTCTTTCTGTGCACGCAGCTGCCGACGGATGTGCCGGGACCGGTGCTGTCACAGTTGGGAGCGCGCATCCAGCACGCCCTGCGTGCCTTCACCCCACAGGATCAGGAGGCGCTGGCCAGCACGGTGAAGACGTACCCCACCACCGACGACTACGACCTGTCCAAGGCGCTGACCAGCCTCGGCACCGGCGAGGCGATCGTGACGGTGCTCAGTGAACGGGGCGCACCGACGCCGGTTGCCTGGACCCGGATGCGGGCGCCGCGATCGCTGATGGGCCCCGCCCCGGCGGGCACTGTCGAAGCCGCGCTGGCGGCCTCCGCGCTGTACGCCAAGTACAGCACCGCGGTCGACCGCAATTCCGCCTACGAGATACTCACCGCGCGGCTGGCCCCGCCCGTCCCGCCGACCCCGATCCCGGTCCCGATCCCGATCCCGATCCCGAGTCCGCCTGCCACCTCGTCGGGTCGTGCCGGGGGCGACTGGCCGAGCGTGCCGCCGTTCTCCGACCCGCGCCCCGGGTACGAGCCGGAGCCGGAGGGGGGCGGCGGCAATCTGGGCGGCTTCCTCTCCGATCTGGCGCAGAACCCCGCGGTGAAGTCGTTCTGGCGTTCGTTGGGCACCGCCGCGGGCGGGGCGCTCGGACGCAGCATCACCGGCACCCGACGTCGCCGGCGCTGAGTGTCAGGAGTGCTGAGTGTCAGGAGTGCTGAGTGTCTGGAGTGCTGTGTGTCAGGAGCGCCGAGTCTGGAGGACGCTGAGTAGAGGCGCCGGATGTCGCGAGAGCGCTGAGTACCGTTCGCTCAGTTTCGGGTGCTCAGTGTCAGGAGTGCGGAGTGTCGGGTGCAGAGGCGTGGGCGCTGACCGTGGTTCGCAGACCGAGATGGGGAGCAGATGATCTATTTCTGGCTGGTGGTTGCTGCGGTGATCGTGATCGGCGGGCTCTACCTCATCGGGTCGCGGACCGCGGCCGACCAGACGGCACTGCAGGATGCCGCGGCCGAGGCCCGCAGGTGGGTGGAGCGTCTCGGTGGGCAGGTTTACTCGCTGGACTCCCGCGGCGAGCCCGCGGCCACGCAGGCGATCGCTGACGCCGCGGAACGTTTTACCGCCGCCGGATCCCAAGTCGAGCAGGCGAAGTCGATCCAGCAGTACCGGTTGGCGCAGCAGACCGCGTACGAGGGCTTGTATTTCGTCGCCGCCGCGCGCCGGGTGTTGGGGATCGACCCCGGACCCGAATTACCCCCGTTGGTCGGGCAGCGGGAGGCGGGCGCGGTCACGGAACACCGCAGGGTGCAGGTGGAGGGGCACGCATTCGAGGCTTCGCCCGAGTCGTCGCCCGGCACCCGCAACTACTTCCCGGGCGGGATCGTCGCCGGTCGACCGGTTCCGCGGGGGTGGTACTCCGAGCCCTGGTGGCGACCCGCGCTGATCGGCGGCGCCTGGGGGATGGGCAGCTATCTGCTGACTACTGCGCTGTTCAGCGGGATGGCCGGAAACGCCTACGCGGAAGGATTCCCCTACGGCGGCGATGCCGACGACGGGAGCGATTTCGGTGCTGCAGATTTCGGCGAGAACACTGACGGCAGCGCTGATTTCGGCGAGAAAACCGACGGTGGTGATTTCGGGGACAACGACTTCGGTGGTGATTTCGGTGGTGATTTCGGCGGTGATTTCGGCGGTGGGGGAGACTTCGGCAGCTTCTGATCGGGTGCGGACCCGGTCAGAAGCCGCCGGCCGCGATGTCGGCGATCAGCTCGTAGGACCGGATCCGATCATCGATCCCGTAGACCTGGTTGGTCAGCATGATCTCGTCGGCATCGGTGCGTTCAATCAAATCGCGCAGTTGGCGGCGGACGGTGTCGGGCGAGCCGAGTGCCTGACCCTGCCTGCGGTCGGCGACGAAGTCCTCCTCCGCCGGCGTCCAGGCGTGTGTCGCGGCGACATCCGGAGTCTCCAGCGCCTCCGGTGCGCCGGCCAGCAAACGCAGAAACGACAACCAGCCGGGCTTGGCCAGATAGCCCGCCCGCTCGTCGGTGTCGGCACAGACCGCGCTCACGGCCACCATGACGTGCGGCCGGTCGAGCCACCGGGAGGGTTTGAAGCTCTGCCGGTAGGCCGCCAGTGCCGCGTCGGTGTTTCGACTGGAGAAGTGATGCGCGAAGGAGAACGGCAGGCCCAGATATCCGGCCAGCTGGGCGCTGTACCCGCTCGATCCCAGTAACCACACGGCGGGAGGCACCTCGGCGCGGGGCACCGCGGTGAGACGATTCGGGTCACCGTCCAGCATGCCGATCACATCGAACAGTTCGGCCGGAAAGTCTTCCGCAGACAGCCCTTCCACCGTGCGCCGCAACGCGAGCGCGGTGCGCTGATCCGCCCCCGGGGCGCGTCCGATGCCCAGGTCGATGCGCCCGGGGTGCAGCGACGCGAGCATGCCGAACTGCTCGGCGATCACCAGCGGTGCGTGGTTGGGCAGCATCACTCCGCCGCTGCCCAGCCTGATCTGCCTGGTGGAAGCAGCCAGGTGGGTGAGCAGTACCGCAGGCGACGAGCTGGCGATGCCAGGCATGTTGTGGTGCTCGGCGACCCAGAAGCGGTGGAAGCCGAGCTCCTCCGCCCGGCGCGCCAATGTGGTGGTGAACGCCAGCGCCTGCGCGCCGCCGGCGGGACCGGCCGCCTTGGCGACGGGGGAGAGGTCGAGGATGGACAGTGGCGGGGTCACGACGAGCGGAGTCACGACGAGCGGGGTCACGAAGAGGTGAACCGGCTGCGCACCGGGACTATTCCACTCGGCCTCACGTCGAACCGTCGTCAGTGTTCGTAATAGGATGTCCGAATATAGGACACCCTGCGGTTATCGGAACCTCGGCGAGCGCGGCGAACGGCATGCACCCTGCGAATAGACCGGCGAATAACCCTGCAGATGACGCTGCAAGCAACCCTGCGAATATCGGAGCGGCCGTGTTCGACCTGACGGACGATCAGCACGCCATCGTGGCCGCCTGCCGTGAGTTCGCGGATCGCGAACTCGCGCCCCACGCGCTGCGCTGGGATGCCGACAAGGTGTTCCCGCTCGCCACCATTCGTCGTGCGGCCGACCTCGGCCTCGGTGGGGTGTATCTGCCGATGGAACACGGTGGCTCGGCGTTGTCCCGGCTGGACGCGGCGCTGATCTTCGAGACCCTCGCGACCGGCTGCCCGACCATCGCTGCGTACCTGTCGATTCACAACATGGTCGGGTGGATGCTCGGCACCTTCGGGGACGACGCTCAGCGCCGGCGTTGGCTACCCGACTTCGCGGCGATGCGAACGCTCGGCGCCTACTGCCTCACCGAACCGGGCTGCGGATCCGACGCCGCAGCCCTGACGACACGAGCGGTGCCTGATGGATCGGACTACCGCCTCTCGGGGGTCAAGCAGTTCATCTCCGGGGCCGGTGCTGCGGAGGTCTATCTGGTGTTCGCTCGGACGGGTGACACCGGGGCTCGGGGCATCTCCGCGTTCATGGTCGAGAAAGGATCGCCCGGGCTGTCTTTCGGCGCGAACGAGGAGAAGATGGGCTGGCGGGCGCAGCCCACGCGGCAGGTGGTGCTGGACGGTGTGGCGGTCCCGGCGGCACACCGGCTGGGCGCCGAGGGGGACGGTTTCCGTCTCGCACTCCGGGGTTTGAACGGTGGCCGGGTCAACATCGCGGCGTGTTCGCTGGGTGGGGCGCAGGCCGCCTTCGATCGCACAGTGCGGTACCTCCATCAGCGCCGGGCTTTCGGCGTCGAACTCGCCACCATGGACACCATTCGCCTGCAACTGGCGGAGATGGCCACCCAGCTGGAGACGTCCCGGCTGTTGCTGCATCGGGCGGCCGTGGCCTTGGACCGCGATGAACCGCGACAGGCGGAGCTCGCGGCGATGGCGAAGAAGTACGTCACCGACGCCGGTTTCGAGGTGGCCAATCGGGCCCTCCAACTGCACGGCGGTTACGGGTACCTCGCGGAATACGGCATCGAGAAGATCGTGCGTGACCTACGGGTGCATCAGATTCTGGAGGGCACCAACGAGATCATGAGCCTGATCGTGGGTCGGGCCGTCGCCGGCTGAGCAAGCGTCGACCACCGAGACACGCGCGATGCGGCCGGTGTCGCGCGCTGACGCCGCTCCGGGTACACAATGGCTGACGCGACTTAGTCGTGCCCTGACGGACTGGGGCAAACGGGTGATGATCACACTCCCGATGTTGACATTCAACAGAAACGGGACTAAACAAAGAGATAACAACATCGGGTTCGACAACGGACGCGATGGGACCGCGGAGTCGCGGGGGCCGCCGGGGCTGCACTCGGCGGTGATTCACAGGGTTTACCGGGCTTCACAGGTGAGTACTACGAGACGACGGGGTCGGGGTGTACGCAGCGGAGCGTCAGGCTCAGATCTTGCAAGAGGCTCGGTCGAGTGGCCGGGTGGAAGTCCTTTCGCTCGCCACCCAAATGGATGTCACTCCCGAAACGGTCCGTCGCGATCTCACCGCGCTGGAGCGACTCGGTGTGCTGCGCCGAGTGCACGGTGGCGCGATGCCGGTGGAGCGATTCGGCTACGAACCCAACGTCGCCACCAGGGAGGCCAGATTCGGACCGGAGAAGGATCGGATCGCCAAAGCCGCGCTGGAAGAACTGCCCGATGGCGGTTCGATGATCATCGATGCGGGCACCACCACCGTGCGATTCGCGAACATGCTGCCCACGGATCGCAAATTCACCGTGGTCACCCACTCACTCCCGGTGGCGTCGGCACTCGCCCCCTACCCGAACATCACACTGCATCTGCTCGGCGGACTCGTTCGTGGTGTCACTTTGGCCGCAGTGGGCGAGTGGGCGGTCCGCAATGTGCGCGACATCAGTGTTGATGTCACGTTTCTCGGCATCAACGCGATCAGCCTGCGGGAGGGTTTGGCGACCCCTGACCTGGCCGAGGCGGTTGTGAAGCGATCCCTGATCCAAGCGGCGCGGCGAACCGTTCTGCTGGCCGACCACAGTAAGTTCGGGGGCACCGACTTCGCCCACGTCGCCGACCTGGACGACGTGGACACCATCATCACCGATACCGATCTCGATTCCGATACCGCCGCCGAGATCGAAGCGGCCGGGCCGAAAGTGGTGCTCGCATGATATTGACAGTCACGCCCAACCCCAGCGTCGATCGCGCACTGGACCTGGACACCCTCGAGGTCGGCGAGGTGAATCGCGCGCTGCGCGCCCACACGGACGCCGGTGGCAAGGGAATCAACATCTCGCGGGCCTTCGTGCTCCACGACATCGACACCTGCGCGGTGTTCCCGGCGGGTGGGCCGGACGGCGGCCTGCTGACCGGCGAGTTGAGTGCGCGCGGGGTCACGGTGCAACCGGTGCCCATCACCGGTTCCATCCGAAGCAACATCACCCTCGTCGACTCCCGAGGCGAGACGACCAAGATCAATGCGCCCGGCCCCACGCTCAGCGACGACGAGCGAGACGGCCTGCTGCAAGCCGTTCGTGAGCAGTTGAGCGGGTCGGTGTCGTGGGTGGTCGGCGCGGGCAGTCTGCCCAACGGCGTCGGCGGCGACTTCTACCGGCACGTGGCGTCGGCTGCGGCCGAGCGTGGCGTCCGGTTCGCCCTCGACACATCCGGGGAGCCGTTCGCGGCAGCCGTCTCGTCCGGCGCCATCAGCCTGATCAAGCCCAACGAGGACGAATTGGGCGAACTCCTCGGCCGGGAGCTGACCACCGTCGGCGAAGTGATCGACGGTGCTCGCGAGGTGATGGCAGTCGGCATCGAGACAGCTCTGGTGAGCCTCGGGGCGCACGGTGCGCTGCTGGTGACCGCCGACCGAACCTGGTGGGCAGCCGGGCCCCCGCTCGTTCCGCTGTCCACGGTGGGCGCCGGCGACACCACGCTCGCCGGATTCCTCAGTGTGGCCGCGGCCGCTGAGTACGACCAGGCGGAGGCGCTGCGCACAGCCGTCGCCTGGGGCCGAGCCGCCGTAATGCTTCCGGGGAGTGGCGCACCCGGTCCCGAACACATCGACCTGGCCGCGGTGACCGTCGTGGCCGAACCCGACAAGTCCCTACCACTGAAGGAGCTACACGTATGACCACGCCGCTGATCACCCCCGAACTGGTCGGGATCGACCTGACCGGCACGGACCGAGATGACGTCACCCGTCAACTCATCGATTTGATGGCTGCCGCGGGTCGGGTCACCGACGCCGACGGCTTCCACGCCGACGTGCGCGCCCGCGAGGCGCAGATGGCGACCGGCATGCCCGGCGGTGTCGGACTCCCGCACGCCCGCTCCGAGCACGTCGTCGCGCCCAGCCTGGCCGTCGGTCGGGTTCCCGGTGGTGTCGACTTCGGCGCGCCCGACGGTCCGGCCAACCTGATCTTCCTGATCGCCGCGCCGGCAAGCGGTGGCTCCGACCACCTCAAGATCCTCGCTTCGCTGGCCCGTCGGCTGGTGCACGAGTCGTTCCGGGCGTCGCTGCTCAACGCAGCCGACGCCAATGAAGTTGCCGAAATCGTGTCGAGAGAGGTAGTCGTTTCATGAAATTTGTAGGGGTCTCATCCTGCCCTACGGGTATCGCCCACACCTACATGGCCGCTGAGGCTTTGGAGCAGGAGGCGAAGGCCCAGGGCCACGAACTGGCAATGGAGACACAGGGCTCGGCGGGCACCATTCCGCTCGACCCGGCTGTCATCGCCGCTGCAGACGGGGTGATCTTCGCCGCGGACCTGGAGGTCCGCAATAAGGAGCGTTTCGCCGGCAAGCCCACCGTTGACGTCGGTGTCAAGAAGGGCGTGCACGACCCGAAGGGCGTCATCGCCGACGCGATCGCCGCGGTCGAAGCCGGCCGCGCGAATCCGCGGTCGATTTCCGGTACCGCCCCGGCCGCCCCGCCGCGAGCCCCGGTCCAGGTCGGCACCGGCACTCGTATCCGCCAGTGGCTGATGACCGGTGTGTCGTACATGATCCCGTTCGTCGCCGCAGGCGGCATCCTGATCGCGCTGGGCTTCCTGTTCGGTGGCGACGGTGTGGTCTTCAAGCTGTACGGCGGCGATTGGGAAGGCGTCACCTACACCGCGGTCGCCCCCTCGCTGGAGGGCGGCTTCCCGGCGGGGGTCGACATCTACGGCCTCATCGCGCAGGCCGGGTTCCCGGGCTTCATGTTCATCCTGGGTAAGACGGCGTTCTTCATGCTGGTCCCGATCCTGTCCGGCTACATCGCCTGGGCGATCGCCGACCGACCCGGCCTGGTCCCCGGCATCGTCGGTGGTCTGCTGTCCTCGATGATCGGTGCGGGCTTCCTCGGTGGTCTGGTCTCCGGCTTCATCGCCGGTTTCATCGCGCTGTACCTCGCGCGCTTGAAGGTGCCCAAGGGTGTCCGGGGCGTCATGCCCGTCGTGGTCATCCCGCTGGTGTCGACGCTGCTGATCGGCGCGATCATGCTGCTGGTGCTCGGCAAGCCGATCGCCGCCGTGCAGACCGGTCTGGCGGACTTCCTGAACAGCCTGACCGGAACCAGCGGCATCGTCCTGGGGATCATCCTGGGTCTGATGATGGCGTTCGACATGGGTGGCCCGCTGAACAAGGTCGCCTACACCTTCGCCGCCGGTGGGCTGGCCACTGCGATCGCCGCCGGCGACCGCACCGGTCCCGCGCTGCAGATCATGGCCGCGGTGATGGCCGCGGGTATGACCCCGCCGCTCGGCCTCGCGCTGGCCACGGCGGTGCGCAAGAAGCTGTTCACCGAAGCCGAGCGTGAGAACGGCATCGCCTGCTGGCTGTTGGGTCTGTCGTTCATCACCGAGGGCGCGATTCCGTTCGCCGCCGCCAACCCGTTGAAGGTGATCCCCTCGCTGATGGCCGGTTCCGCGGTCACCGGTGGACTGGTGATGGCTTTCCAGAACACCGTGGAAGCACCGCACGGCGGAATCTGGGTCATCGCCCTGGTCGGCAAGCCGTTCCTGTACCTGCTCGCCATCGCCATCGGCATGGTCATCACCGCGGCCGTTCTGATCGCGTTGCTGAGCTTGAACAAGGAGAAGACCGAAGCGATCGTCGCCCAGCAGGACGCGCTCGCATCCCACTGATCATCCGGCTCGTGTGGTGACGGGTTCGGCGCGCCGAACCCGTCACTTCCGCTGAAATCTGTTGCCGTGGGTGCCCACCTAGCTGTGTGGGCACCCACGCTCTAGTGTGTGAGGGTCGTCTCACACAGAGCCGTTCCGGGTCGCTTGTAGTGCCTATTCAAGGAGAAAAAAACTTCATGCCAACGAGAACTGTTGCCATTGCGTCCAGTGTCGGTCTGCATGCTCGCCCCGCGTCGTTGTTCACGCAGGCGGTCGCGGCGACCGGGCTCGACGTCACCATCGCCAAGCCCGGGCAGCCGCCCATGGACGCCTCCAGCATCCTGATGGTGATGGCGATGGGTGTCGGACACGGCGAAGAGGTCGTGCTCGAAGCCGAGGGCGACGGCGCTGACGCGGCGCTGGACAGCCTGGTGGAGTTGCTGGCGACGGATTTGGACGCCACGGTATGACAGCAGAGGTCAACGAGGCTCCGGCCCCCGGCCGGAGGACCGTACTGCAGGGTGTGGGAGTCGGGCGCGGGGCGGTGGCCGGTCCGGTCGCCCGAGTTTCAGCAGTACCCAAGCCACCCGCCGACGAGAAGCCGCAAACCGACGCCGAGGCGGCCAAACAGGCGGTGCAGGCGGCCTTCGTCGCTGTATCCGCCGGTCTGCGGGCGCGGGCCGCGCAAACGAGCGGAACCCTGTCCACAGTGCTGTCGGCGACGGCCTTGATGGCCGAAGACAAGGCGCTGCTGAAAGACATCATGAAGCGGCTCGACGCTTCAGAACCCATGCTCAACGCCGTCGACCGGTCGGTCGAGGGTTTCTGCACGATGTTCCTGTCACTCGGCCCGTATCTCGCCGAGCGGGTCACCGACCTGCGCAGCGTGCGGAGTCGGGTGCTTGCCAGGCTGCTCGGACAGGATGAGCCGGACCTCCCGGACCTCTCCGTCCCATCGGTCATCGTCGCGGAGGATCTGGCCCCGGCGGACACGGCGGCGCTGGACCTGACGAAGGTTCTCGCAGTCGTCACCGAACTCGGCGGCCCGACCTCCCACACGGCGATCATCGCCGGCCAGCACGGAATTCCATGTGTGGTGCGGGTCACGGGTGTGATGGAGCTTCAAGACGGGCAGCAGGTCGCCGTGGATGCGGCTGCGGGCACCATCGAACTGGATCCCTCCGAGGAGACCAGGCAGCTCTTCACCGACCGGGCGACGCTGCTCAAGTCGCTGGAGGAGAACACCGCCGCAGGTGTCACCTCGGACGGGCATCCGGTGCAGTTGTTGGCGAACATCGGTCAAGTCGAGGACGCGAAGCGAGCCGCGCAGCGCGCCAATGAAGGCGTCGGACTGTTCCGCACTGAGGTGCTGTTCCTCGATTCCAAGGATGCGCCGTCCCGCGAGGGACAGGCCGCGACGTATGCCGAGGTGTTCCGCGCCTTCGAGGGCCGCAAGATCGTCGTCCGCACGCTGGATGCGGGCGCGGACAAGCCGCTCGCCTTCGCCACCCAGCCCGATGAGGAGAACCCCGCCCTCGGGGTTCGCGGTTATCGGTTGGGACGGATCACACCGGAACTGATGGCGACCCAGTTGGGTGCTCTCGCGGACGCCCAGAAGGAGACCGGGATTCATCCCTGGGTGATGGCGCCGATGATCGCCACCCCGGCCGAGGCTCGGGAGTTCGCCGCTCAGGCTCGGGCACAGGGGATCAAGACCGTCGGTGTGATGGTGGAGGTGCCGTCCGCAGCGGTGCGGGCCGAGCAGATCGTGGCCGAGGTCGATTTCGTCTCGATCGGAACGAACGACTTGGCGCAGTACACGATGGCGGCGGACCGGCTCCGCGGCGAGCTCGCGGATCTGCTCAATCCGTGGCAGCCGGCAGTGCTGGACCTCGTGGCCAGAGTGGCGGCAGCCGGCACCAAGTCCGGAACTCCGGTCGGGGTGTGCGGCGAGTCCGCAGCGGACCCCCTGATGGCGTTGGTGCTGGTCGGCTTCGGGGTGTCGTCATTGTCGATGTCACCCGCCGCAGTGGCGACGGCACGCTACATCCTGTCGAAGCACACGCTGGACTGGTGTCGTGCGCTGTCGACGGCGGCGCTGGAGGCCGACTCCGCAGAGTCGGCTCGGGAGGCTGTGGTCAGCAGAATCGACCAGAAGGTCAGGCAACTGCTCGCCCTCTGATCGACAGATCGATGATCGACACTGATCGACAGTGATCGACATCGATGATCGACACTGATGATCGACATTGAGAAGAGCCCGCCCGGTCTGTTGACCGGGCGGGCTCTTCTGCATTCCTCGCGCCGCTGAGCGGGCGTTCGTTCTAGGCGCTGCGGTGTGAGGTCAGCGGACGCTGCGGGTGCGGGACTTGGCGCCGAACTTCAGCCACAGCAGCAGCACGATCACCGATCCGATGATGGATCCGATGATCCCCGATGGCTGGAAGAAGCCGTCCTGACCGTCCTTGTGAAAGATCAGGTAGCCCAGGAAGCCGCCGACGAACGATCCGATGATGCCGAGCAGAATCGTCATCGGAATGGAGAGGTCCTGCTTGCCCGGGACCAGGAGGCGGGCGATGGCGCCTGCGATCAGCCCGATGATCACCAGGCTGATGATCAATCCGATCATGGTGAAGCCTTTCCACGAGGTGGAATGGATGGTGTCCATTCGCTGATGCCCGACCGGAGCCGGCCGAGCCGAAGTGATTGTGCCCTGCCGGCGCCGTCGGGAAACGGACCCGCGCGGCGAGGGAGTCGGCGCGCTTTCTAGGCTGATCAGGTCCGCACGCACGCGCCGGGCCCGGTGGCGGGTGCAATCGCCTCCTCGATGACGTTCTCGCGAGGTGCGGTCCGATCAGGGTGTAGTTCCGATGAGGGTACGGAGGCAGGGTGACCGCAGCAGTCAGTACGACGACCACGAGTTCCATTCGGATCGGGGGTGTCGACATCGACCGTGATCGGGCCACTTCGGCTGCGGCGCAATATCTGGCCGCGCGTGGCCACCGTTTCGGATACCCCGCCTACGACGGCTTCGATTCCGGCGCCGGCGCGTTCCGGGTGGGCGACGGCGACTTCTTGACCCCCGTCCTGCTGAACGTCCCGGTGTCGGTGAAGACGTTCTACGCGCTGTCCGATCTGCGGGAGAAGTTGGACGGTTGGTTGCTGCGGGTTCCCCCGGACGCTCGACTGATCGATGCGGGGCCGGCCGAACTGGCCGAGCTCGGCGCTCTGTTCGCCGTCCTCGACGGGGTTGAGCGGCGGCCGCACATTCGCGGATCGGTGCTGGCAAAAGTGATGCACCGGAAGCGACCCGGTTTCGTACCGCTGTACGACCGGCATGTCGACCATTGCTATCGAGGCGGGCCGGACGCGCCCATCACCAAGGACAGGCGGCGTCCGTGGGCGGAGCTGATCCAGTTGCTGGGTACCGCGATGATCGCCGACCTCCGGCGCGAAGCGTCGTATCTGTCCGAGGTCGTGGCGATGGCGACGAATCCGGCGATCACCCCACTGCGTGCACTGGACATCGTCGCCTGGCAGGCGGGCCGCAGCACCGGACCCAAGCCGGGGCTGTGGAGCAACGACGTCCCGGACGAGTTCGAACACGTGCCCGACGACGAACTCGTCGACTTGGACGACGGCATCTGATCGAATGGCGCCGCCGTCGGTGTCTTAATCAAGCGGCGACACGGTCGCGGTTAGCCGTTAGACTCCTGCGCGCGCCTCCGTAGCTCAGTTGGATAGAGCACTGGACTTCTAATCCGGCGGTCGTAGGTTCGATTCCTACCGGGGGCACAGTCGATGACGGCGGCCCCAGGGTGCGGCTGACGACCACGCCACGGCTGCGGATGACCGGGTGCCCGGGGAGCACAACGAGTCCGGCCGGGTGCGAGGTGATCCGAAGATCACCGCGCACCCGGCCGGTTCGTCAGCCGTTCATGTTCGGCTTAATCAGCGGTCGCCGACAGGTTGTCCACGAGGACCACCGCGGGGGGGTTGGTCGAGTTCCCGGAGTTGTAGCCCGAGATCGACAGCCCACCCGGCTGCTGCAGAACGGCCGTGGAGTCGGTCGAGGTCAGCATCCACGATGCGGGTTCCGCCTTGGAGGCGTCCCACGCCTTGGCGCGAAGCGTGGTGGTTCCGGAACCGGCCACCGACAGCTTGACCCGGATGGCACTCCCCACGGTGAAGGTGTATCCGGTGACGGTGGTGCTGCTCAGCATGGTCTCCTTGCCGTTCACCACGCTGACCAACCGGAGTTGGACCGAGCGATTGGTGGCGATGATCAACTTGGCGCGGTACGACGACGCGTCGATCTTGCGCGCACCCACATAGAGGTAGACGCTGCCGCCGGCCGGGACCTGGGTGAGGCTGGTATCCATCGTCATCGTCGCGTCCAGCGCCGAAGCCGAGTTCAGGACCGCGCCACCGGAGCCACCCTTGGCCAGCGTGATCCGACCCACCGAGCCGTCCACAGCGAGCGCGCTGGGGCTGTTGACCGCAGACCAGGCCCCACCGGTGTCGGCGGTACCGAACGAGTTGGTGGCCGTTCGGGTGAACGTATCCGCTGCAAGCCGGCCCGGCGGCGGCGGCGGTGGCGGCGGGGTGTCATCGGCCACCGTGACCGACTTCGAGGTGGAGTTCTTCGAACCCTTGTCGTCGGTGACGGTCAGCACCACGCTGTAGGTGCCGGCGGCGGTGTAGGTGTTCGAGGTGATCTTGCCCGACCCGCTCTTTCCGTCGCCGAAGTCCCAGGAGTAGTCGACGATCGTGCCGTCTGCATCGGTGGACGCGGAGGCGTCGACCGACACTTTGAGCGCGGACACGGTGGAGCTGAACACGGCCTTCGGCGGGCTGTTGACCTCGCCACCCCCACCGGGATTCGCGACGCCCTTCACCGTGACCGAGACCTCGCTCGAGCTGGACGTGTTCAGCGCCGAGTCGAGCCAGTAGATGCGGTATTTGCGGGTGCCGGCGGGTGCGGCGGCGTCCGTCCAGGTCTGAGTCTTCAGATTCCAGAAGTCGGTCGTCGCCGTCCCGGTGTAGACCGGATTGGCGGTGTCGCCGTCCCGGACGATCTTGTAGGTCAGGCTGTGATTGTCGCGGTCCCAGTTGTCCGGGAGCGTGACCTTCACCGTGTTGTCCGCGGTGGACGACAGCGTCGGGTTCAGCGCCGATCCAGCCAGCTCCGGGCCGTGCTTCTGCGGGTTGCCCGCGACCGATCGCATGGCGAAGCGCACCAGACCCTGCTGGGCTGTGCCGTTCACCATCGGGAACTCCCCGCCCAGCGTCAGATACTTGCTGTTGCCGGAGATGTTCCAGGCGGCTTGGCCCTGACCGGTATATTTGCCGGGCTCCAGTAGCGGATACCAGCTCAGTAGTGTCGGTGCCGGCTGCCCCGTGAAGCTCTTGTACATCGATCCGGCGGTGGTCGGGATCACCT
The DNA here is from genome assembly GCA_963825975.1 of uncultured Actinomycetota bacterium. Taxonomy (GTDB): domain Bacteria; phylum Actinomycetota; class Actinomycetes; order Mycobacteriales; family Nakamurellaceae; genus Nakamurella. The sequence continues at coordinate 184,890 of CAWGUZ010000019.1, read as the reverse complement.
TGTGGGTGGCCTCGTTGGTGAAGGCGAGCGCCCGGTGCCAGTAGACCTTCTGCGGAAACCCGCCGATGGTGCTGCAGTCGTGGGCGTGGCTCACCGTGTAAACGGCGCCGCCCAGCGGGAACGCGCTGTAGCTGTCGCCGTGGCAGTCCTCGAGCCAGCGGATGGCCCCGGTCGTCAGGTCCGCGGAGAAGGAGCCCTCGAAGTTGGCACCGGTGCCGTAGTCGTATCCGGCGCCGTAGACGCCTTTACCGTCGGAGGAGAGGTTCCAGATCGCCCCGTTGGGGCCGGCATCCTGAATCACCTTGTTCGCCTCGAAGCTGAGCTTGGTGGCGGCGTTCTGCGTGCTGATCGCACCCATGCCGTAGTTGGCGACCCCGCCCAACGTGGTGAACCGGCCACCGGCGACCACACGATCAGCGCTCGGGGTCAACACCATGGTGAAGACCTGGTCATCCGCGCTCGGATCCCACGAGGTCAACCATCCGTCCGTGGTGAACGCTGCAAGCCGGTTGCGCGCGACACCTTCGGCCGTGGTGAAGTCGCCGCCGACGAAGACGGTGTCATTGGTCGCTGCGAGCGCCCGGACGGTGCCGTTGATGTTCGGTGCGAATGTGCTGATCAGATTGCCACTCGGGGTGTAGGCGGCGATCCGGTAACGGACCGCACCCTTTGCCCGGGTGAAGTCGCCGCCCACGTAAACGGTGCCGTTGGGGGCCACCGCGACCGCGCGGACGGTGGAGTTCAGATCGGCGTTGAAGCTCGTCATCGCGCCGGTGGTGATGTCGTACGCGACCAATCGGCGGCGCGCAGTCTCGTTCGTACCCGCTGGGCTGCCCGCGGGGCGCGCCGACGTGAAGGCGCCGCCCGCGTACACGGTGTTCCCGGATACCGCCTGGGACCACACGACGCCGTTGATCTGAACGGTGGGCAGGGCGTCGATGGTCGCCCCGGACTCGGCAACCGGGGCGCCGGCGTCGACCACCTCGGGTGCGGCAGATGAGCGCGCGCGCTGCACGGCTGTCACCAGCCCGAGCACGAGAGCCATGACTACGACCGCGACCAAGGTCACGTATCGTAGTCGAATGCCTGCGGCTGATCGGGTGTACATGGGCGTCGCCTCCCCTAAATATTGACGCACAGATTCCACAACTCCGTCCGAGACTACCCCCGGCTGCGGCTTTGCGACACGATTGTCTGATTTCGCAGTCGCCGGCAGCTGGCAGTGAGAGTCCGAACGAGCGCATGCATCCACCTGGAAGTGTGACGGCGCATTTGCGTTGTCCGGCCCGGCTGGACCGTCCGTGACCCCTGTGACCCGCTTGTATCCTCGATCAGGTGTCCGCAGAGCCGTCTCCCACCGTTGGGTCGACCTCGACATCGGATCGAACGGCGAGCCGCCGGGCGTGGTCGGTTGCGACGGTCGTCACGACCGCAGCGCTGGTGGCCGGGTGTGTCGCGGTCGGTCTCGCCGCGGCGCTGCCGAACACCGTGCTCCCCGAATTCGCCGGCCGCGACCCCGGACCGATCGTCACCCTCGGCTTACCTGCGGTCAAGGCGTCGTTCGACCTGCTGGGTGCGGTCACCATCGGCTGGTTGGTGGCTGCCGTGTTCCTGGCCCCGCCGACCACCCGCGGGAGACTCGACGTCAGCGGGTACCGGTGCACCCAGGCCGCCTCGAAAGCCGCCGTCTGGTGGGGTCTCACCGCACTCGCACTCATCCCGCTCGGTTATGCGAGCACCACGGGCGGCACCCTGAGCAACGCCTTGACTGCGGACAGCGTCACCATCGGAGTCCGGTTTTACGCGTCGGTGACCGCCGCGCTGCAGGCAGCCGTGCTGGCCGGACTCGTCGCGCTGCTCGCCAGACTGGTACTGCGGCCGGCCACCACCGCCGGCGTTCTGCTGCTAGCCCTGGGCGCCATGGTCCCGATCGCGGTGTCGGGTCATGCGGCCGGGAGCGGCTCTCACGACTATGCGACCGACACGATGCTGTACCACTTGGTCGGCATCTCGATCTGGGTCGGCGGGCTCATCGCATTCCTGGGTCTCGCGCGTCAGCGCGCCCCACACCTGGAGGTCATCGCCCGCCGCTACTCGACGGTGGCGCTCATCGCGTTCATCGCAGTCGCGTCGTCCGGAATCGGGAACGCGCTGGTTCGCGTGCCCCGCTGGGCCGACGTGACAACCACCGACTACGGCCGACTGGTGCTGCTCAAGGCGGTGCTGCTGATCCTGCTCGGCGGGTTCGGGTACGTCCAGCGGCGAAAGTCGGTGCCCGCTCTGCTGACCGGGAAGAGCCGCCCGCTGCTGACGCTGGCGGTGTACGAGGTCGGTGTGATGGCCGCGACGATCGGTGTCGCCGTCGCCCTGGGTCGGACCGCACCGCCGCCCGCGTCCCCGGTGGCTCCGTCGGATATAGCGCTGGTGCTCGGGTACGACCTGAATGGCCCGCCCACCCTGTGGTCGCTGCTCACCGAGTGGCGCTTCGACTTCATTCTCGGCATCGCGGGCCTGCTCCTCGCGGGTTGTTATGCCCTGGGCCTGGTGCGGGTGCGCCGGCGTGGCATCGAATGGCCGGTGGGCCGATCGATCGCCTGGTTCGCCGGTTGCCTGACCGTGGTGTTCGCCACGTCCAGTGGACTCGCCCGCTATGCGGAGGCGCAGTTCTCCCTGCACATGATGGTGCACATGACGCTCGGGATGCTGGCGCCGATTCTGCTGGTGCTGGGCGCCCCGACCACGCTGGCACTCCGCGCATTACCCGCGGCCCGCGGGGACGGCGTCCCCGGTCTGCGGGAGGCCATCGTCGGTCTGACCAAAGCGCGCCCGCTCCGCTGGCTGACCTCACCGCTGGTGATCTTCCCGCTCTTCGTCGGCAGCTTCTTCGCCCTGTACTTCACGCCGCTGTTCGACACCATGATCCAGTCCCACCTCGGGCACCTGATCATGAACGTGCACTTTCTGACCGTCGGGTACCTCTACTACTGGGTGATCATCGGCGTCGATCCGGCGCCGCGACGGCTCGGATCGCCCGTCAAGCTGGCCCTGTTGATGGGCGCTTTGCCGTTTCACGCCTTCTTCGGGCTGGCCTTGATGAACACCCGGACCGTGCTCGCCGATCAGTATTTCGGCTCCCTGAAACTGCCGTGGGTCGACTCGCTGCTGTCCGACCAGCACTTGGGAGGCGCCCTGGCCTGGGGCGGCGCGGAGATACCGTTGGTGCTGGTGATCATCGCGCTGCTCGCGCAGTGGTCGCGCCGTGACGCTGGCGAGGCCCGCCGCAGCGACCGGCGAGCAGTATTGGACGATGACGCCGATCGGGTCGCCTACAACGCGATGCTGACCAAGCTGGCCGAACGCGACCGGCGGGCGGGCCCGCCGGGGTCCGACGGCGTGCGCCGTTCCGCAGGGCCGGCCGGCCCAGTGGTGCCGGTCGGCTCAGCCGGTCGCCGGTCGGCTCAGCTGTGCCGGTCGGCTCAGTCGCCCCCGTTCGGGTCCGTACCGCGATGGGCGCGTAGCAGCCAGAATGTGCGGCCTTTGATGTTGAGCTCTACGCCGCCGCCGATCGGGCTGTCGTCGGCCGGGGTCCCGGTCGGGGTGTCGGTGTCGATCACCGGCGTGTACGCCGACCCGTACGGCGAGCCGGGCAGCGTGATGTCCGCGCTGTCCCAGCCCGAGTGCAACACCATCAGCCAGGAGGAGTCGGACTGCGGCGAGTCGTGTGCACCCCGGCCGCGCACGTCGCGGCCGTTCACCCACATCTGCATCGTGCTTCGGTAGGAGTCGAACCAATCGGCCATCGACATGGGCTCGCCGTCGGTGTTGAACCACATCAAGTCCGGCGCCCGGTCCGCACTACCCGGTGCTCGGCCCTCGAAGAACTCGCCCTGATGCAGCGCCGGGGCCTGTGCCCGGATCGCGAGTGTTCGACGGAAGAACGCCAGCATGTCTGCCGCCTCGTCGGACAACTCCCAACCCACCCAGGAGATCTCGTTGTCCTGGCAGTACGCGTTGTTGTTCCCCTGCTGGGTACGCCACATCTCATCGCCCTGAGTGATCAACGGCGTGCCGGTGGCCAGCAGCAGGGTCGCGGCGAGGTTGCGCGCCTGCCGGGTTCGCATCGCCCGGATCGCCGGATCGTTAGTCTCGCCCTCGGTGCCGTAGTTCGCGCTGCGATTGTTGTCCGTGCCGTCGCGACCCTCCTCGCCGTTCGCGGCGTTGTGCTTGTGCGAGTAGGTCACCGCATCGCGCAGGGTGAACCCATCGTGCGCGGTGATGAAGTTGACCGACGCCCACGGCCGGCGCAGAGCTCCGTACAGGTCGGACGAGCCGGACAATCGGTAACCGAGGTCGCGGACCCCGCCGACACCGCGCCAGAAGTCCCGCACGGTGTCGCGGAACCGGTCGTTCCACTCGGCCCAGTTGGGTCCGAACCGGCCCACTGCATAGCCCTCCCCGGTGGCGTCCCAGGGTTCGGCGATCAGCTTGCGGCTGCTGAGCAGCGGATCCGCGGCGATCGCGGCCAACAGCGGTGCGTTCGGATCGAAGGGGCCGCCGTTCGGTCGTCCCAACACCGACGCCAGGTCGAACCGGAAACCGTCGATCTGCAACTCGTCGGCGAAGTAGCGCAGCGAGTCGCAGACCAGCCGCACCGTCGCCAGCGAGCCACACTGGACGGTGTTGCCGGTTCCGGTGATGTCGTGTCCGTCGGCCAGGTAGTAGTTGTCCCGATCGAGGCCACGCTGCGCGAGCCAGATCGGTATCTCGATCCCGCCCTCGCAGGTGTGGTTGTAGACGACGTCCATGATCACTTCGATCCCCGCTTCATGCAGGGTGTCGACCAGACGGGCGAACTCGATCAACTCCTCGCCGGGTTCCACCGCGTAGCCGGGGTGGACCGCGAAATAGGAGAGCGTCGAGTAGCCCCAGTAATTCGCCCGGCCGGTGGCGGCCAGCCCCGGCTCGGTCGCCCCGGCGTGGACGGGGAGCAGTTCCACGGCCGTCACGCCGAGCGATCTGAGGTGGTCGATGATCACCGGATGCGCCATCCCGGCGTAGGTGCCGCGGAGCTCGCGGGGGATCTCGGGGTGGAGATGGGTCAGCCCCTTGACGTGCGCCTCGTAGAAGACGGTCTGCTCCCAGCGCACACCCGGACCCGGTCGCGGACGCGGCGGGGGTGCGCTGACGACACCCAACGGCGCGAATCCGGCGCTGTCGACACCGGGCGTCGACACCACGGCCAAGTCGTATTCGACCGTGTCCACCTGGCGGGCGTACGGGTCCAGCAGCAGCTTCGCCGGATCCGCGCCGTGGATGCGATAGCCGTAGCGCTGACCCGGACCGACGCCGGGCACGAAACCGTGCCACACCCCTGCGGTGCGTTCCGGCAGGGTCAGTCGCCGCTCCGAACCGCCGGCTCCGATCAGGCACAGCTCGACCGCGGTGGCTCGATCGGCGACCAACGAGAACGACGTCCCCTCCGGGCTCACCGTCGCTCCCAACGGAAACGGTTTACCGGGGAACGGGGCCGGTCCCGCGATGTCGGACGGCACCACTTCGAGGAACATTCAGCGATTCTCGCTGACCGGGTGCTGGTCTGTCGCCGCCGGGTGGGTCGCCGAGCGGTTTCGGGGGTCGTGTGCGGAACAATGCTGGGGTGAGCCAGGCACCGGAGAGGCAGTCATGAGCACCCCCACGCTGAGCACCCCCACGGGGAGCACCCCCGCGGGGACCACTTCCGCGGGGAGCACTTCCGCGGGGAGCACTTCCGCGAGCAGCGCTCCGGCGGGAGGTCCGACGCCTGAAGGCATCCCCGGCGCCACACCGGCGGTGAGTGTGCAGCCGGGGCCGGAGTCGGTCGTCCATCTGAACGAGGTCACGGTGCGACGGGGCACCACGCTGCTGCTGGATCGGGTCAGCGTGGACATCTCGGTCGATGAGCGATGGGTGGTGCTCGGACCGAACGGCGCCGGAAAAACTACCCTGCTGCAGATCGCGGCCGCACAACTACATCCGACGGCAGGCCGGGCGCACGTGCTGGGCGCTCGACTCGGCGCAGTGAACCTGGCGGAGATCCGACCGTCCATCGGTATCTCCTCAGCCGCGTTGGCCGCTCGGGTGCCGCCGACCGAGCGGGTGCTGGACGTGGTGATGTCCGCCGGCTACGGCCAGATCGGTCGCTGGCGGGAGCCTTATGACGAGCTGGACTCCGACCGAGCGCGTGAGTTGCTGGATGCGATGGGCGTCCTCGGATTCGCCGACCGGCACTACGGCACGTTGTCCGAGGGGGAACGCAAGCGGGTGCTCGCCGCTCGCGCGCTGATGACGGACCCCGAGTTGCTGCTCCTGGACGAGCCCGCCGCCGGGTTGGATCTGGGTGGTCGGGAGGACCTGCTCCGCCGGCTCGATGTACTCGCGGTGGACCCGGCGGCCCCGACGACGGTGCTGGTCACCCATCATGTCGAGGAGATTCCGTCCGCGTTCACCCATGTGCTGCTGCTGCGAGCGGGTCGACTGATCGCGGCCGGACCGGTGGAGGACACGCTGACCGCTGCCGCGCTGTCGGCGACCTTCGGGTTGTCACTGATGATGGAGCGCCGCAACGGACGTTACTTCGCCCATGCCTGAGTTCATCCGCGTGGAGCAGATCGGCGCGGTCGCGGTGATCCGGCTGGACCGGCCACCGGTGAACGCCATCTGTCGATCCATGCACCAGCCCCTCACGGACGCTGCCGTTGCCGTGGCCGCCGACCCCGCGGTGCGCGCCGTCGTCTTGACCGGCGGGGACCGGGCCTTCGCCGCCGGAGCCGACATCTCCGAGATGGCCGGGGCGTCGGTGGCCGAGATGGAGGCTTATGGCAGTTCGCTGACTGCGGCCATCGACGCCGTGGCCCGGATCGCCAAGCCGGTGATCGCCGCGATCACCGGCTACGCCTTGGGTGGTGGCTGTGAACTGGCGTTGGCCGCCGACTTCAGAGTGATCGCCGAGGACGCCAGAATCGGGCTACCCGAGATCATGCTCGGCGTCATCCCGGGCGGGGGCGGTACACAGCGCCTGCCGCGCCTGATCGGCGTCACCAAGGCGAAGGAATTGATCTTCGGCGGTCGGCCGGTGCGCGGCCCGGAGGCGCTGGTACTGGGTCTCGCCTCGCGGTGCGTCGCCGCCGACCAGGTGTGGGAGGTCGCCATGGGCTGGGCGACCGAATTGGCCCAGGGGCCGACCCTTGCGCTGAGCGCCGCGAAGTCCGCCATCGACTACGGCTCCGAGGCCGATCTGGCCACCGGTCTGCGGTTGGAGCAGCGGGCGTTCGTGAACCTGTTCGACACCGCCGACCAGCGAGCCGGCATGCAGTCCTTTCTGGAGTCGGGACCGGGCAAGGCCGCGTTCACCGGACGGTGAGTTTCTCCTTCACACCGGACGATGTGGCGTTTCTTTCCAACGCCTCGGACGACCTCACTGACCTTGACTCAGTACTTGAGTTGACCGACGAGAGTCTGCTCCGCGACCTGAGGATCGCACAGCTGCGAGTGGGGGACCGGGCGGCCGCGGTGGTGGAGACAATCCGACTCCGTCGGCGCGCGGCGGTCAAACTCGGGGCGCAGGCGGAACAGTGGCTGTTCACCGATGCTGCGCTGCAGCAGGCCACCCCGCGCAGGGTGGCCGACCACCGCGCACACCGTCTCGCCGGTTTCGCGGTGCACGACGTGACCTGCTCGATCGGCGCGGACCTGGCGGCGCTGGCCCGACACTGCCCGACTGTGTTGGGGTCGGATCTGGACCCGGTCCGCGCGTTGATGGCGCAGCACAACGTCGGCGCCAGGGTGGTGGTGGCCGACGCGCTGCGGCCGGTCTCGACCCGGTTGCTGCCGTACGCGGACCCCGCTCGGCGGGACGCCGGCGGTCGGCGCATCCTCTCCGCCGACACGATCCCGAGTGTGCGCGATCTCGACGCCACCTGGGCCGACCGGCCACCTGTGTTGCGGATGCCACCGGGTGTCGACTACGACCAGCTGGCTCGGCCGGGCGAGGTGGAGATCGTGTCGCTGGACGGCACCGCCCGCGAGTCGGTGCTGTGGCCGGTCGAGCTCGCCACCGTGGGCCGTCGAGCGACGGTGCTCAGTACCGGCGGCGACGCGATCGAACTCACCGACCGGGATCCCGACGACTGCGCCGTCGCGCCGGCCGGACGATTTCTGATCGACCCCGACCCGGCGATAGTCAGAGCTCATCTGGTCCGGCACTTCGCGGCGAGACACCGACTCTGGCAACTGGACTCCCGGTTGGCCTACCTGAGCGGAGACCAGCCGCCGCCCCGGGGTCGTGCCTTCAAGGTGCTGGACTCGGCGCCGTTCCGGGAGCAGACCGTGGCGGGTTGGCTGCGCGCACACCAGGTCGGCACCCTGGAGATCAAAGTGCGCGGGTTGTCCGTCGACCCCGACGCGTTGCGACGCAAGTTACGCAAGGCGCTGGGCGGCGACCGGAGAACGGGGCGAACCCTGGTGCTCGCCCGCGTCGGACAGCATTCCGTCGCATATCTGACCGAGGCGGTTCGTCCGGCCGAGTCCCCTGCCGCCATCGAGGAGGATCGAGATCACTATTGAGCTGGATCCGCCCCGTTGCGCGTCGCGCCTGCTGATCAGCACCTGCCCGATCAGCACCTGCCCGATCAGCCCCTGCCCGATCAGCCCCTGCCCGATTAGCACTGCGCCGATTGAAGCGCCCGCCAGGTGGGGGAGTCGACCGTCCCGTCCGGGGTGATTCCGTGGTCGGACTGAAACCGTTGCACCGCGTCGGCGGTGGCGGCCGTGAACTGCCCCCATGAGGAGCTCAGGTCGGGAATCTGGTAGTTCAGTCGATTCGCCAGGATCCTCTGCAACTCACCCACCCACACTCCGGTCTGACCGATCCGGGAGATCGCGGGCACCGCGGTGGCGGCCGCAGGGCACAGGCACGAGACGTACTGCCCCGCCGTCTCCGGTGTGGTGCCGCGAATGAAGGAGTCCGGGGCGCCGCTGAGACGGGCCGCACAGCCGGCGTACGGATCGGTGAACGGACCCGCGTACAGCACGATCGTGTTCGACTGGCCGGGGAAAACGGCACACGACGACGTCGTGCGGGCGACGAACACCTCGGCGGGCAACTCGGCCGCTGCCCGGAGCTCGGACACCCGCTGCGCAAAGCCCGCCTCGTCCGAGCCGGACGCGATCTGGACGATGAATCCGGGTGCGCAGGCGATATCCCGGTCCAGCCCGCCGGCCGCCGCGGTGCTCGTTTCGGCCGGCACCGATTCGGCCGGCACCGATTCGTCCGGCACCGATTCGTCCGGCACCGATTCGTCCGGCACCGATTCGCCCGCCACCGAGGGGGACGTGGTCGGCTCGGCCGTCCCCGACGCCCGCGGGTCGGGCGGGTCGGCGCCGGAGTCGAGGGCTGCGGACTCGGATGTCTGTCCGGCGGAGGTCTGCGCGGCGGAGGTCTGCGCGGCAGAGGTCTGCGCGGCGGCGGGCTGTGCGGCGGCGGTGGGTGATCCCGCAATGGTGACGTCGGCACCGGCGGGTTCGCCCATCACGGGTGCCGCGCCGGTGGCCGGGTCGGTGGTGAGGGTCGACTCGCTCGAACTCACCGGACTGCGCATCGTCTGCCCGGTGGGTCCCGATGGGCCGGGGACCGCGACCGCGGCTGTGTCCCGCCGGGAGACGACGACGGCTATCGCGATCAACACCGCGATCACCGCGACCGCGGCCAGGAATCCGACGATCCAGCGGCCGCGATCATCGATCGTGCTGCGGCGGGGTTCGACCTCCCACCGGCTGATGCCCATGAAGTCACCGGCGTGCTGGTCGGCGGCGGATGGACGACGCACCGGCGGGCGGGCGGTGCTCGCGCCGGACGAATCCCAGCTGGGCTGCTCGAAGGGTTGCCACGGATGCTCGGCCGCTGCCGACCGGAGGCCCGCCTCGGTGGCGGCCGCGCCGGTCGGTGGCCGACGGGTGCCGCAACTGGCACACCCCGCCCCGACGCCTACCGCGATGCCCGCCCCGCCGCCCGCCGTGCCGCCCGCCGTGCCGCCCGCCGTGCCGCAGTGCACGCAATGACCAGTCGTCACCCGGGCGTCCTCCTCAAGCCTCGTCCGGCAGTCCGGCGTCCGGCAGTCCGGCAGCCCCGCCTATCGCCCCGCGCTCTTTACCCGCACCGTGCGTCTCCCACCGCACCGGCCGAACGACATCGGGTGCGGGAGCGCTCCTCGAACAGGGTAGGGGTGCAGCCGGCGCCAGAAGTGTTGAACGGCCGATAGGGTCGTCGCGTGACTTTCGAACTTCTACCCGCCGTCGACGTCGCCAACGGTCAGGCCGTCCGGCTGGTGCAGGGCAAGGCGGGCACCGAGACCGATTACGGGTCCCCGCTCGAGGCGGCGCTGGCCTGGCAACGGGACGGTGCGCAATGGGTGCATCTGGTCGATTTGGACGCCGCCTTCGGCCGGGGCACCAACGCTGCACTGCTCGCCGAGGTGGTCGGGACGCTCGACATCGACGTGGAACTGTCCGGCGGCATCCGCGACGACGCCTCGCTGCGTGCGGCCCTGGCGACCGGCTGCCGTCGAGTCAACATCGGGACCGCCGCACTGGAGAATCCCGAGTGGTGCGCGCGGATCATCGGCGAGTACGGCGACGCGGTCGCCATCGGTCTGGACGTGCGTGGCTCCACGCTGGCCGCCCGCGGCTGGACGGAGGACGGCGGCGACCTGTGGGCGGTGCTGAACCGGCTGGAGACCCAGGGCTGTGCCCGGTATGTGGTGACCGACGTCACCAAGGACGGCACGCTGCAGGGCCCCAACCTGGACCTGCTGCGACAGGTCTGCGCTGCCGCGGAGGCACCTGTGGTGGCCTCGGGCGGGGTGTCCAGTTTGGCGGACCTGCAGGCCCTGGCCGATTTGCAGACCCTCGGCGTGGAAGGGGCGATCGTCGGGAAGGCGCTGTACAGCGGCGCGTTCACACTGCCGGAGGCTTTGGCGGCGGTGGCGGAGTCCGCCTGACGCGACCATCGGCAACCTGACAGCGGGCACGAGCTCAACGTAAGCCGGGGACGCGAATTCCTTGCGCTCTGGACTGGCTAGCCTGGCAGTCATGTCCGTTGCCACCCGTGTGATCCCCTGTCTGGACGTCGACAACGGCCGCGTCGTGAAGGGCGTCAACTTCGTCGACCTGGTCGACGCCGGTGACCCGGTGGAGATGGCCCGGTTGTACGACGCGGAGGGCGCCGATGAACTGACCTTCCTGGACATCACCGCGACCAGCGGAAACCGCGAATCCGCGTACGACATGATTCGCCGGACCGCGCAGCAGGTGTTCATCCCGTTGACGGTGGGCGGTGGGGTGCGCGAGGTCGGCGACATCGACGCGTTGCTCCGGGCGGGCGCGGACAAGGTGTCGATCAACAGCGCCGCGGTGGCCAGGCCGGCATTTCTGGCCGAGGCGGCCCGCCGGTTCGGTTCCCAGTGCGTCGTGCTCGCGATCGACGCCCGCCGCAGCGACCTGGACGTCGCATCGGGGTACGAGGTGACCACCCACGGCGGCCGCCGCGGGACCGGCATCGACGCGGTGGAGTGGGCCAGGCGCGCCGAAGAGTCGGGCGCCGGCGAGATCCTGCTGACCTCGATGGATGCCGACGGCACCAAGGCCGGCTTCGATGTGGAGATGCTCGCCGCGGTGCGGGCTGCGGTGTCCGTTCCGCTGATCGCGTCCGGCGGTGCCGGTCAGCTGCACCACTTCCCGGCGGCCGTGGCGGCCGGTGCCGACGCAGTGCTCGCCGCGTCGGTGTTCCATTTCGGCACCTTCCGCATCGCCGAGGTGAAGTCGGACCTGCGCGCGGCGGGGGTGACGGTGCGATGAGCCAGGCCGAAGGTACCGTCCCGGCTCAGGCAGACCTGGGCCCCATCCGATGGAATGCGGACGGCCTGGTGTGTGCGGTCGCCCAGCAGTTCGACAGCCTCGAGGTGTTGATGGTGGCCTGGATGGACGATGCCGCGGTCCGCGAAACCCTCCGATCCGGTTCCGCCACGTACTTCTCGCGGTCCCGCAACCGCCAATGGGTGAAAGGCGAGACATCCGGCCACACCCAGCGTGTGATCGAGGTGCGCTACGACTGCGACGGCGACACCCTGTTGGTTCTGGTTGATCAGACCGGAGCCGCCTGCCACACCGGATCGCGGACCTGCTTCGACGGCAGGGTGCTCCACTCGCCCCTCGCAGCGAGCGCAGATGGCGGTGCGAAGCCCGACCACCCGGCAGAATGACCCGGTGTCTGTAACCCCGACGAGCACCCAGTTCCGGACCGGATCGCCCGAACTGGGGGTGACGTCGCCGACGCGTGCGCAGTTCGTCGCACTGGCCGATCGCCGAGTGATCCCGGTGACCAGGGTGCTGCTGGCCGATGCGCTGACGCCGGTCGGCCTCTACGCCACGCTGGCCGCGAACCGGACCGGCACCTTCCTCTTCGAATCCGCCGAGACCGGCAAGTCGTGGTCGCGGTGGTCGTTCGTCGGGGTCAACTCGGCGGCGGTGCTCACCGAGCAGGGTGGCGAGGCGTGCTGGCTCGGGACCCCGCCCGACGGCGTGCCCACCGGTGGCAACCCGCTGGACGTGCTCGCCCAGACCCTTGCGCTGTTGCACACCGAACCCCCCACCGGGTTGCCCCCGCTCACCGGCGGGATGGTCGGGTACCTCGGGTACGACATCGTCCGCCGGCTGGAGAAGATCGGTGCCGACGCAGGCGCGGTGGGCGGCGCGGTCGACGAATTGCACCTGCCGGAACTGGCGATGCTGCTGGCGACCGACATCGCTGCGCTGGACCACCATCAGGGCACCGTCACCCTGATCGCCAATGCGGTGAACTGGGACGCCAGCCCGGACCGCGTCGAGCTCGCCTACGCGGACGCGGTCGCGCGGTTGGACGCGATGACCGCGGCGCTCGGCACCGTCGCGCCGCCTCCCGTGGCGGTCTTCAAGACCGGTGTGCCGGAAGTGACGCGGCGCACCAGCTCGGCGGAGTACGTGGACATGGTGGAGGTCGCCAAGGAGCACATCCGGGCCGGCGACGCATTTCAGATCGTGCTGTCCCAACGCTTCGACCTGCTTAATCAGCGCCAGTCCGCTGGACATCTACCGCACCCTCCGGGCGACCAATCCCAGTCCGTACATGTACCTGCTCCAGCTGCCGCCGACGCTCGGTGGCGAACCGACCGCCATCGTCGGCTCGTCCCCGGAGGCCCTGGTCACCGTCCGGGACGGGCACGTCACGATGCATCCGATCGCGGGGACCCGCCCGCGCGGCGTCACCGAGGAGGACGACATCCTGCTGGCGAAGGACCTGCTCGCCGACGAGAAGGAACGCAGCGAGCACGTGATGCTGGTCGACCTCGGCCGTAACGACCTCGGCCGGGTGTGCCGACCCGGCACGGTCAAGGTCGTCGATTTCTTCACCGTCGAGCGCTACAGCCACGTCATGCACATCGTCTCCACGGTGACCGGGGAGCTGGACGACGAACGCACCGCCTTCGACGCGCTCACCGCCTGCTTCCCGGCCGGCACCCTGTCCGGCGCGCCGAAGCCGATGGCGATGCGGATCATCGATGAACTGGAGCCGGCGCGCCGCGGCCTGTACGGCGGCATCGTCGGCTACCTCGACTTTCACGGTGACGCGGACACCGCGATCACCATCAGAACCGCATTGGTGCGCGGCGGCACCGTCCACGTTCAAGCGGGCGCCGGCATCGTCGCCGACTCGATCCCGGCGAACGAGGACGCGGAGTGCCGCAACAAGGCTGCCGCGGTGATCAACGCGGTCGCGGCAGCCAACACCCTCCAGGCGGTGCCGGTCGTCGCTGCCGGGGCCAGGCTCGGACGACAGCCGATCACGATGAAGTTGCAGACGGCGGTCCTGCTCACACTGGCCGGCAGTGCGCTCACCGCGGGCAGCACGCTGCTTCCGTGGGTGCACACCACCGTCCAGGACGACCTGAAGGGCACCATCGTCTCGACGGTCACCGGGGCGCAGGCGGCACCCGCCCTGCTTCCCCTCGCCGCGGCGGCGGTGGCCGCGCTCGGCGCGGTATTGGCGGCGCGCGGCGGCCTCCGCCGGGTGATCGGTGCCGTGATGGTGCTGCTCGGCGGTGGTGCCGCGGTGCTCGCGATAGTGGGCTGGGCGCGTCCCGGGCTGAGTTCGACGCCGGCCGCCGGATCTGTGGCCACCGAGATCGCCGTCCAGCCGATCGGCCCGGCGACCGGGGTGGCGGGTGGCGCGTCTGCTGTTTCTGGCAGGCCTCGCGGTGCTCGTTCGACCGCACCACCAACCGGACGTTGAGCGGTCGCTTCGAGCGGTCGACCGTTGAAACCCGGCGAGTCGATCGCCCGTGCGGGCACCGAACAGGCTCTGGCCGGCTCGGCTCGGGGTGCCGACCCCCTCGGCCCTGTCGGCGCCCCAGTAGGTCCTGACAGCGCTGTCCGGCGGATCGAGCCGGTGCACCCGTTGGACGACGGGTTGACGATGTGGCGGCAGCTCGACGCGCACCGCGACCCGACGGCGATCGAGACCGCGGACGACGACTCCGGTCGCTCGGCCGCACCTCGGGCGGCAGGTTCACCCGCCGTCCCGCCGGCGGTCGTCGGGTCGACGCCCCAACTGGCGAAGGGGCGGCATGGAGACGGCTAGCATTGGCCCAAAGGCGCGTGCAAAGGAGGCGGATCAGGTGACCGTGCTCGACTCGATCCTCGACGGTGTACGCGCCGACCTGGCGGATCGGCAGAATGCCGTCTCGCTGGACGAACTCAAACAGCGTTGCGTCCGCACCCCGCCTGCGCTCGACGTACTGAGCGTCCTGCGGGAACCCGGGGTCGGCGTGATCGCGGAGGTAAAGAGATCCAGCCCCTCCAAAGGGCAGCTGGCGGACATTCCCGACCCGGCGGCCTTGGCTGCGGTGTACGCCTCCGCGGGCGCCAGAGTTATCTCCGTACTGACCGAACAGCGACGCTTCGGCGGGTCGCTGGCCGACCTCGACGCCGTCCGCGCCAACGTCGACGTGCCCGTGCTGCGCAAGGACTTCATCGTCGGCCCTTACCAGATTCACGAGGCCCGCGCGCACGGCGCCGACTTGGTGCTGCTCATCGTCGCAGCGCTGGAGCAGCAGGTTCTGCACGGCCTACTCGAGCGCACCGAGAGCCTGGGTATGACCGCACTGGTCGAGGTGCACACCGAGGAGGAGGCCGATCGCGCGTTGTCGGCCGGGGCCCGGGTGATCGGCGTCAACGCCCGCGACCTGAAGACGCTGACGGTGGATCGGGACGTCTTCGCCCGGATCGCGCCGGGGCTGCCCAGCGAAGTGGTCAAGATCGCCGAATCGGGGGTCCGGGGTCCCGCCGACCTGCTGGCCTATGCGGGCGCAGGTGCCGACGCGGTGCTGGTGGGTGAGGGGCTGGTGACCGCCCCCGATCCGCGGGTCGCGCTCGCCGAGCTCGTCACGGCCGGTTCGCATCCCTCCTGTCCGCGACCAAGCCGCAACCGCTGAAGCCGGAGCCGCTCGACCTCTCCTGAAGAACCGGAGTGTCGGGCATCGACCGGCACGTCTCCGATCCGCCGCCACTCGACACAGAACTGATGATGACTGAACTGACCACTGAAGTGACCACCGAAGTGACTACTGGGCTGACCGCCGAGCCGTCCGACGACCAAGCCCCCGGAGTCGCGGGGCTGTCGGCCTTCGCGTCCAATCCGGTGACCGGCCGAAGACGCCGGGACGACGGGCTACCCAGGCCGTCCGACGGTCTGACCGGCACGAGCCACGATCCGGACGCCCGCGGCTACTTCGGTTCGTTCGGCGGCCGGTGGCTGCCCGAAGCGCTGGTGCACGCGATGGACGAATTGACCGAGGCGTACGACAAGGCGAAAGCCGATCCGGACTTCCTCAACGAACTGGATCGTCTGCAGGAGACGTACACCGGGCGCCCGAGTCCCCTGACCGACGCGGCCCGGCTGACCGAACACCTCGGCGGGGCCCGCATCCTGCTCAAGCGGGAAGACCTGAACCACACCGGCTCGCACAAGATCAACAACGTGTTGGGTCAGGCGCTGCTGACCCAGCGGATGGGCAAGACCCGGGTCATCGCCGAGACCGGGGCGGGTCAGCACGGGGTCGCGACCGCCACGGCGTGTGCGCTGCTCGGGCTGGACTGCGTGATCTACATGGGTCGGGTCGACACCGAACGGCAGGCCCTGAATGTCGGCCGGATGCGGCTCCTCGGCGCCGAGGTCATCCCGGTCGAGTCCGGCTCGGCGACGCTGAAGGACGCCGTGAACGAGGCGTTCCGCGACTGGGTGGCCAACGTCGACAACACTCACTACCTGCTCGGTACCGTCGCCGGGCCGCACCCGTTCCCGATGATGGTCCGCGATTTCCACCGCATCATCGGACTGGAGGCGCGGCAGCAGGTACTCAACCTCACCGGTCGGTTACCCGGCGCGGTCGCCGCCTGCGTCGGCGGTGGTTCCAACGCGATCGGTATCTTCCACGCCTTCCTCGACGATCCGCAGGTCCGACTGATCGGACTGGAGGCCGGCGGCGACGGGTTCGAGACCGGCCGCCACGCCGCCACGATCAGCGGTGGACAGATCGGGGTGCTGCACGGGGCGCGCACCTACCTGATGCAGGACGACGACGGGCAGATCACCGAGTCGCACTCCATCTCGGCGGGTCTGGACTACCCGGGCGTCGGGCCGGAACACTCGCACCTCGCCGAGATCGGGCGTGCCGAGTTCCGCCCGATCACGGACAAGCAGGCGATGGCCGCCTTCGCGTTGCTCGCCAAGACCGAGGGCATCATTCCGGCGATCGAATCCGCGCACGCCGTGGCGGGAGCCGTCGATCTGGCCCGTGAAATCGGTCCGGAGGGCATCGTGCTGATCAATGTCTCCGGCCGCGGCGACAAGGACATGGGCACCGCGCTGGAGTACTTCGGAGAGGGACTTCAGTGACCACCACGCCGGGCCTGTCCGCCACTGCTGCCGGACCGGCTGCAACCGCACCGGCCGCAACCGCACCGGCGGCTCCCGGGTCCCGGATGAGTTCGATGTTCGAGCAGACCCGAGGGGAGAACCGGACTGCGCTGGTCGGCTATCTGCCCGCCGGCTTCCCCACGGTGGAACAGTCGAAGTCCCTGTTCGGCGCACTCCTCGACGGTGGCTGCGACCTGGTCGAGGTCGGATTCCCCTACTCAGACCCGGTGATGGACGGCCCGGTCATCCAATCCGCGGCCGAGGTCGCCCGTCGAAGCGGCTTCCGTCTGCGGCACCTGTTCGAGATTGTCGAATCCATCGCCGGGCGGGGCGGCCGCGCGGTGGTGATGACGTATTTCAACCCGGTACTCGCGTACGGCCAGGACGCCTTCGCCCGCGATCTGGCGGCTGCTGGTGGTCTCGGGGTGATCACCCCGGACCTCATCGTCGACGAGGCCGACGAGTGGCTCGCCGCCTGCCGTCGGCACGCGCTGGATTCCGTCTTCCTCGTGGCGCCGTCGTCCACGCCGGCCCGAATCGCCCTCACCGCGGAGGCCACCACCGGCTTCGTCTACGCCGCGTCCACCATGGGCGTGACGGGTGCCCGGGACCAGGTGTCCTCGGCCGCCCCCGAGCTGGTCGCGCGTTGTCGAGCGGTGACGGACCGGCCGATCGGGGTCGGGCTGGGTGTGCGGACCCCCGCGCAGGTGGCCCAAATCGGTGCCTACGCGGACGCCGTGATCGTGGGTTCGGCACTGGTCAGTGCGGCTGCTTCGAGCGCCGACCCGGCCGCCGCCCAGACAGCGGCACGGACACTGGCCGCCGAGCTGGCTGCGGGTACCGGACGATGACGGTGGTCGCGTGACCACGGTGCTCTTGGCTGACATCCCGAGCCCTGCACAGGGCGTCTGGTATCTCGGCCCCCTCCCGTTGCGCGCGTACGCGCTGTGCATCATCGCGGGGATCTTCGTCGCGATCTGGTGGGGTGATCGCCGCTTCGTGGCTCGGGGCGGTCGGCCCGGCCTGGTGGTCGACATCTCGGTGTGGGCGGTGCCCTTCGGCATCATCGGCGGCCGGATCTACCACGTCATCACCGACAATCAGTTGTACTTCCGGCCGGGTCGCAACCCGTGGCGGGCGTTCGCCATCTGGGAGGGCGGCCTGGGCATCTGGGGCGCGGTGGCCCTCGGAGCCGTCGGGGCCTACCTCGGCTGTCGACGCTACGGCGTGCCGCTCTCGGCCTACGCGGACAGCGTCGCACCGGGGCTGGTCCTGGCCCAGGCCGTTGGCCGCCTCGGTAACTACTTCAATCAGGAATTGTTCGGGGCGCAGACCACCCTGCCGTGGGCGCTCGACGTCTATGTGCGCACCCCCGGCGGGGTGCCCGGGGTGGCTCCCGCCGCCGGCGCGATCTGCGAATACGACACCAGTTGGATCAAGGCGACGCCTGAGATCCTGTGCGGCACGTTCCACCCCACCTTCCTGTACGAACTGCTGTGGAATCTGGCGGTGGCAGCGGCGATCGTCTGGGCCGACCGGAGGTTCCGGCTCGGCGGCGGCCGGGTGTTCGCGTTGTATGTGGCCGGCTACACACTCGGCCGGGTCTGGATCGAGATGCTGCGCATCGACCCGGCGAACCACGTGTTCGGTCTGCGGATCAACGTGCTCACGTCGATCGTGGTTTTCGTCGGGGCGATCACATACCTGCTCGTCACGAGGCCGGGGCCGGGCGTCGACGCCCGACCCGACCCGGCCCGGCTGGGGGGAGAGCACCCGGCGGGGGTCGGTGTCGACCGGCAGGACGATCCCGCTGCGGTAGTCGCTGACGAGACAACACCGGTTCCGGATGCCGACGAGCGGCCTGGTAACCTCCGATAACTAGGCCACTGTCGCCCTGGGGAACCATCCCGGAGTGAAATCTGGCCTGGGAACCACCCCGGAGTGAAATCCGCCTTGGGGAACCATCCCGGAGTGAAATCGCACAGCACGTCGAACACTCGGCGTGGCCGCACCCGGGTCGCCACCGCAGTTGAGATCGCAGCCGCACGACACCGTGGTTCAACGCCGCCCGTGATCGCCACCGACGGCACATCTCCATGACACCGACGGCCACATCACCATGACACCGACGGCCACATCACCATGACACCGACGGCCACATCACCAGGCACCTGACGGCGACATCTGCATCGACACCGACGTCGGGTTTCGAAGCCCCCGTGGCACGATGCACCCTGCACCCGCAGGGGCCTCCCGCCGCTACCGGGCCGGTTACACCACCGTTGCAATCTCCACCCCTCAGAGTCCGCACACCTCGCCAGACCGGCGCCGTGTGTACGTTCTGGACAGTGCCCGGCGCTTCGGCCGGGCACTATCGCAGTGCCAGCTGTTCCGCCGTGATGACAACGCTGACGACGGGAGGTGCGCCGTGACATTCTCGGCCTACCCCGCCCCGCAAGGGCTCTATGACCCCCGCAACGAGCAAGACTCGTGCGGAGTGGCTGCAATCGCCGACCTTCACGGTCGACGCAGCCACCGAATCGTCGCCGATGGCATCACGGCGCTGATCAACCTCGACCATCGCGGCGCGGCCGGTGCCGACCCCGCGGTCGGTGACGGGGCGGGCATCCTGGTCCAGATCCCCGAGGAGATGTTCCGGGCGGTCTGTGACTTCGAGTTGCCCAAGACACCCGCCGGCGCGGACGGCTGTGCCTTCGCCGCGGGCATCGTCTTCCTGCCGCGGGACGCTGCCGCGCGAGCGGCAGCCAAGGACGTCATCGCGATGGTGGTCGCTCAGGAGGGTCTCGAGCTGCTCGGTTGGCGAACTGTGCCGACGGTCCCGGTACACGCCGGCGTCGGGCAGATGGCGCTGGACGTGATGCCCGTCTTCGAGCAGCTGTTCCTGGCCGCGCAGGCCGGAATGGACGGCGTCCGGCCCGCCGGCCTCGCCCTGGACCGGCTGATCTTCCCGGCCCGCAAGCGCATCGAACATCAGACTGCGGCCGACGGGGTCGACGTTTACTTCCCGTCGCTGTCCAGCCGGACGATCGTCTACAAGGGCATGCTGACCACCGCGCAGCTGCCCGCGTTCTACCCGGACCTCACCGACGTCCGGATGGAGAGCGCGCTGGCCATCGTGCACTCGCGCTTCTCCACCAACACGTTCCCGGCGTGGCCGCTGGCGCACCCGTTCCGATTCATCGCGCACAACGGTGAGATCAACACCGTGCGCGGCAACCGCAACTGGATGCGAGCCCGCGAGGCGCTGCTGAAGACCGATTTGATTCCGGGTGACCTCTCGCGGGTGTACCCGATCTGCACCCCCGGCGCGTCGGACTCGGCGTCGTTCGACGAGGTGCTGGAACTGCTGCACCTGTCCGGCCGATCGCTGCCGCACGCCGTGATGATGATGATCCCGGAGGCATGGGAGAACAACCCCGACCTGGACGAGTCGGTGCGCGGGTTCGCCGAGTTCCACGCCTGCATGATGGAGCCCTGGGACGGGCCGGCCTGCGTCACGTTCACCGACGGCCGACTGCTCGGCGCCGTGCTGGACCGAAACGGCCTGCGTCCCGGCCGGTGGTGGCGGACCGACTACGGCACCGTGGTGCTCGCGTCCGAGTCGGGTGTGCTGCCGATCCAGCCGGAGAACGTGGTCGAACGCGGCCGCCTGCAACCGGGTCGGATGTTCCTGATCGACACCGTGCAGGGCCGCGTGCTCGACGACACCGAGG
The DNA here is from genome assembly GCA_963825975.1 of uncultured Actinomycetota bacterium. Taxonomy (GTDB): domain Bacteria; phylum Actinomycetota; class Actinomycetes; order Mycobacteriales; family Nakamurellaceae; genus Nakamurella. The sequence goes on along the minus strand of CAWGUZ010000019.1, from coordinate 164,112 downwards.
TGAAGACCTCGCTGGCACACGAACACCCCTATACGGAGTGGGTCCACGCGGGCACGATCGCGCTGGCAGACCTGCCGACTCGGCCCGAGTGGCACCCGGACCACGAATCCGTGCTGCAGCGTCAGCAGGTCTTCGGCTACACCGAGGAGGACCTGCGGGTGCTGATCACCCCGATGGCGGCGACCGCCGCCGAGGGCATCGGCTCGATGGGTACCGACACCCCGGAAGCGGTGCTGTCGCAGCGTTCCCGGCTGCTGTTCGACTACTTCAGCCAGCTGTTCGCCCAGGTCACGAATCCGCCGCTGGACGCTGTGCGCGAGCAGGTCGTCACCTCGCTCGCGTCGGTGCTGGGTCCGGAGGGCAACCTGCTGGACCCGACCCCGGCGTCCTGTCGCAACATCGTGTTGCCGCTGCCGGTGATCGACAACCAGGATCTGGACCGACTGATCGGCGTCAACTCCGACGGCGACATGCCGGGCCTGGCGGCCGCGGTGATCTCGGCGCTGTACGAGGTGGCGGGCGGCGCGCCCGCACTGGCCGCCGCCATCGAGCAGGCCAGAGCCGAGTGTGACGCGGCGATCGCCGCCGGGGCCCGCGTCATCGTGCTGTCCGATCGCGACTCCGACGACACCCTCGCACCCATCCCCTCGCTGCTGATCACCTCGGCGGTCCACCAGCACCTGGTGCGGCAGAAGACCCGCACCAAGGTGGGTCTGGTGGTCTCGGCCGGGGACGCGCGCGAGGTGCACCACGTGTCGCTGCTGCTCGGCTACGGCGCCGCCGCGGTGAACCCGTACCTCGCCTTGGAGACCGCGGCCGACATGGCCCGGGACGGCCAGTGCGGTCCGAAGGTCAACGAGTCGAAGGCCATCAAGAACACCGTGTACGCCCTGTCCAAGGGCGTACTCAAGGTGATGAGCAAGATGGGCATCTCGACGGTCGCGTCCTACACCGGCGCCCAGGTGTTCGCCGCCTTCGGGCTGGAGCAGGACCTGCTCGACGAGTACTTCACCGGCACCTTCTCGCCCACCGGCGGATCGGGGCTCGAGGTCATCGCCGCGGACATCGCCTCCCGGCATGCGCTGGCGTTCCAGGTCAACGAAGCGGCGCTCGAACACCGCTCGCTGCCGATCGGTGGCGACTACCAGTGGCGCCGTGAGGGCGAACTGCACCTGTTCAACCCGGAGACCGTTTACCTCCTGCAACACGCGACCCGCTCGAAGCAGGAGTCCATCTTCCGTCGCTACACCGACACCGTCGACGGGCTGTCCGCTCGCGGCGGCACCCTGCGCGGCTTGTTCAGGCTGCGGACGGGGGATCGCTCGACGGTGCCGCTGGAGGAGGTCGAGCCGGCCGCCGACATCGTCAAGCGCTTCGTCACCGGAGCGATGTCGTACGGATCGATCTCGGCCGAGGCGCACGAGACGCTGGCGATCGCGATGAACCGCCTGGGTGGCAAGTCCAACACCGGCGAGGGCGGCGAGGATGTCGATCGCCTGCTCGACCCGGAGCGGCGGTCCTTCATCAAGCAGGTCGCGTCGGGACGCTTCGGCGTCACCAGCGCCTACCTGGTCAACGCCGGCGAGATCCAGATCAAGATGGCGCAGGGAGCCAAGCCCGGCGAGGGCGGCCAACTGCCGGGCCACAAGGTCTACCCGTGGATCGCCAACACCCGACACGCCACCACCGGGGTCGGGCTCATCTCGCCGCCGCCGCACCACGACATCTATTCGATCGAGGACCTCAAGCAGCTCATCCACGACCTGCGCAACGCCAACCCGGCGGCGCGCGTCTCGGTCAAGCTGGTCTCCGTCCCCGGCGTCGGCACCGTCGCAGCGGGGGTCACCAAGGCCCACGCCGACGCGGTGATCGTGGCCGGATACGACGGCGGGACCGGCGCCGCCCCGCTGACCTCGCTCAAGCACACCGGGCAACCCTGGGAACTCGGACTGGCGGAGGCGCAGCAGACGCTGCGGCTGAACAAGCTGCGCGAGCAGGTCCGGGTGCAGGTCGACGGTGGTTTGAAGACCGGCCGGGACGTGGTCGTCGCGATGCTCCTCGGGGCCGAGGAGTTCGGTTTCTCGACGGCGCCGCTCGTCGTCGCCGGTTGCGTGATGATGCGTGTCTGTCACCTGGACACCTGCCCGGTCGGGGTGGCCACGCAGAACCCGGTGCTGCGAGCGCGCTACACCGGAACCCCGGAGTTCGTCGAGACGTTCTTCCTGTTCCTGGCCGAGCAGGTCCGCGAATACCTGGCGTCGCTGGGGTTCCGAACCGTCGACGAGGCCGTCGGACACGCCGAACTGATCGACATCGAACCCGCCGTCGAGCATTACCGGGCCGGCGGTCTGGACCTGCGACCGCTGCTGCACGTTCCGGACGTGGACAGTGCGCTCTACTGCACCAAGCCCGCCCGGCACGACCTGTCCCGCACCCTGGACGCCAAGTTGATCGAGCTCGCCGCGCCCACCCTGATGGACGCCAAGCGGGTTCGGATCGACCTGCCCATCCGCAACGTCGATCGGACTGCGGGCACCATGCTCGGCTCCGAGGTGACCAAGCGATTCGGTCCCGACGGCCTGCCCGACCGGACGTTGGACGTCAAACTGACCGGCACGGCCGGCCAGTCGCTGGGCGCCTTCCTGCCCGCGGGTATCACCATCACGATGGTGGGCGACGCCAACGACTACATCGGCAAGGGGCTTTCCGGTGGTCGGATCGTGCTGCGGCCGCATCCGAACGCGCCGCGGACCGACGCCGGCGTCGCACAGGTGATCGGCGGCAACACCGTCGCATACGGCGCCACCTCGGGGGAGATCTTCATCCGCGGTCGGGTGGGCGAGCGCTTCGCAGTCCGCAACTCCGGAGCGCTCCTGGTGGTCGAGGGCACCGGCGACCACGCGTGTGAGTACATGACCGGTGGGCGGGTGGTGATTCTGGGTCAGACCGGCCGGAATGTCGCCGCCGGGATGAGCGGCGGCATCGCCTACCTGCTGGACCACGATGCGGCCAAGATCAACCGCGAACTGGTCGAGGTCGAAGATCTCGCCGAGGACGAGATCGGCTGGCTCGGCGAAGTGCTCGCCACCCACGAGGCGCTGACCGGATCCGGCGTGGCCGCTGATCTGCTCGACGACTATCCCCGAGCCGCGCTGCGTTTCGTCCGCATCATGCCGCGCGACTACAAGCGCGTGCTCGACCTGCGTGCGGAGGCCGCCGCGCTCGGCGTCGACGCCGACCAGATGATCATGGAGGCCTCGCATGGCTGACCCGAGTGGCTTTCTGAAGTACAAGCGGCAGACGCCACACCGGCGCCCCGTCCCGTTGCGACTGCGCGACTGGAACGAGGTGTACGAGCCGTTCAACCCGGATGCCACCCGGGCGCAGGCGGCCCGCTGCATGGACTGCGGCATCCCGTTCTGCCACCAGGGCTGCCCGTTGGGCAACCTGATCCCGGAGTGGAACGAACTCACCCGGCTGAACAACTGGGCCGAGGCGTCCGACCGGCTGCACGCCACCAACAACTTCCCGGAGTTCACCGGTCGTCTCTGCCCGGCTCCGTGCGAGGGCTCGTGTGTCCTCGGCATCGGCGACGACCCGGTGGCGATCAAGCTGATCGAGCAGGAGATCGCCGACCGCGCCATCGCGTCCGGGCAGGCTCTGGTGCCGCACCCGGCCGAGGTGTCGACCGGCAAGCGGGTCGCGGTCGTCGGGTCCGGCCCGGCCGGCCTCGCCGCCGCGCAGCAACTGGCCCGGGCCGGCCACGCGGTCACCGTCTTCGAACGTGACGGACGAGTCGGCGGTCTGATGCGATACGGCATCCCCGCGTTCAAGATGGACCGCGAGGTGCTCGAGCGCCGACTCGAACAGCTCAGCGCCGAGGGTGTCGAGTTCGTCGCCGGCGTCAACGTCGGTGTGGATCTGACCGTGGACGAGCTGCGCGAGCAGTTCGACGCGGTGGTGATCGCCACCGGCTCCACCGTGCCGCGCGAGATCGAGGTCGAGGGTCGGCACCTGGACGGCATCCACCTGGCGATGGACTACCTGGTCCAGGCCAACCGCGTGCTGGAGGGCACCCTCGACCAGGTGTCGATCACCGCCGAAGGCAAGGACGTGGTCATCATCGGCGGCGGTGACACCGGCGCCGACTGCTACGGCACCGCACTGCGTCAAGGCGCCAAGTCGGTCCGCCAGCTGGACATCCACATCGCGCCACCCGCCACCCGAGACCCGTCGACACCGTGGCCGGTCTACCCGCTGATGATGCGTACCTCCGCAGCGCACGAGGAGGGCGGCGAACGGATCTTCGGGGTCAACTCGACCACATTCGAAGGCACCGAGGACGGGTCGGTGGCCGGCATTCATCTGGTTGAGGGCAAACGAATCCCCGGCGGTTTCATCCCGACCGAGGGCACCGACGACTTCATCAAGGCCGACCTGGTGCTGATCGCGCTCGGATTCGTCGGCCCGGAGCGGCCGGGCCTGTTGGAGGGTCTGGGGGTCGAGCTGACCAAGCGCGGTGTGATTGCTCGTGACGACAAGTACATGACCAGCGTCGACGGCGTGTTCGTCGCCGGTGACGCGGGCCGCGGGCAGTCGCTCATCGTCTGGGCCATCGCCGAGGGTCGATCAGTCGCCGCGGGCGTGGACGCGTACCTCACCGGCTCGTCGATGTTGCCGGATCCGGTGCACCCGACCGCGGTCGCACTGCGCTGACCGCACGCGGTCCCGCCCGCAGGTAACCCGTCATGGCCGTGGCCGGCCGGTCCCACTCCCGAGTGGGCCCGGCCGCCGCGGCCATTGCTCGCTGCACGAACGGGGAGTTTGGTGACGAACTGACGACCAGAGACGCAACATCGGGTGGCCCACCGGGTGAATCGGTAAAGACCGGGCTAGGGTATTCGCATGGATCGTCGCGCAAAGATCGTCTGCACCCTGGGCCCCGCCACCTACTCCGCCGAGGCCATCGCCAACCTCGTCGAAGCCGGCATGGACGTGGCTCGGATGAATTTCAGCCACGGAGACCACGCCGATCACGAGGTGGTCTACAACCGAGTCCGCGAAGCGTCGAACGCCTCCGGTCGGGCGGTGGGCATCCTCGCCGACCTCCAAGGCCCGAAGATTCGGCTCGGCCGATTCGCCGACGGCCCCGTCATGTGGGCCAACGGTGAGCAGGTGACGATCACCGTCGACGACATCGTCGGTGACCACGACCGGGTCTCCACCACCTACAAGGGACTGGCTAACGACGCTCGCCCCGGCGACCGTCTGCTGATCGACGACGGCAAGGTCGGGCTCGTGGTCCACGACGTCACCGGGAACGACGTCATCTGCACCGTCGTCGAAGGCGGGCAGGTCTCCAACAACAAGGGCATCTCGCTGCCCGGCATGAACGTCTCGGTCCCCGCCATGTCCGAGAAGGACATCGCCGACCTCAAGTTCGCGCTCAGCCTCGGCGTCGACTTCATCGCGTTGTCCTTCGTGCGGTCGCCCGACGACGTCGGCCTGGTGCACGCCGTCATGGACGAGGTCGGGGCGACACGGGTCCCGGTGATCGCCAAGCTCGAGAAGCCGGAAGCGGTCGCCAATCTCGAGGCCATCGTGCTCGCGTTCGACGGCGTCATGGTCGCCCGCGGCGACCTCGGCGTCGAGCTGCCGCTGGAGCAGGTGCCGTTGGTGCAGAAGCGCGCGGTGCAGATCGCCCGGGAGAACGCCAAACCAGTCATCGTCGCCACGCAGATGCTCGACTCGATGATCGACCACTCCCGCCCGACCCGGGCGGAGGCTTCCGACGTGGCCAACGCCGTGCTCGACGGTGCCGACGCCGTGATGCTCTCCGGTGAGACCTCGGTGGGTAAGTACCCGTTCATCACGGTGCGGACCATGGCACGGATCATTCAGGCGGTGGAGGCGGAGTCGGTGGTACCGCCGGCGCTGACCCACGTTCCGAAGACCAAGCGCGGCGTCCTCTCCTTCGCCGCCCGGGACATCGGCGAGCGGCTGGAGGCCAAGGCGCTGGTCGCCTTCACCCAGTCCGGCGACACGATCAAGCGGCTCGCCCGGTTGCACACCGAACTGCCGTTGTTGGCGTTCACCGCGACCGCGGCGACCCGGTCTCAGCTCGCGTTGACCTGGGGGACCGAGACCTTCCTGGTGCCCGCGGTGGAGACCACGGACGAGATGATCCGTTTGGTCGACAACGAGCTGCGCAAGATGCCGACGTTCAACGACGGGGACATGGTGGTCGTCGTGGCCGGCGCGCCGCCGAACACCGCCGGTTCCACGAACCTGATCCGGGTCCATCGGATCGGCGAGGACGACTGACGGCGGTGTCCGGTTCCGATCCGACTGAACCGGCCGCCGCTGCGGCCCCACGGCCGCCACACGCACCGCGGCATGCTGCGCCGGCCTCGGACGACGAGACCGTGGTGGAGCCGCAGGTGGACGGCGGGGTCGAACCGCAGTTCGACACCGACGGGGTGCTGCGCGGTCAGGTCGTGCTGGACGGCGTGGTGCGGTTGCTCGACCTCGAATTGATCGAGGAGGACATCTACCGGGGTTTCTCGCCGCCCGGCTCAGGCCGGCGCGTCTTCGGCGGTCAGGTCGCCAGCCAGGCCCTGGTCGCCGCGGCCCGGACCGTGCCGTCGGACCGCCGGGTGCACTCACTGCACGCGTACTTCCTGCGTCCGGGTGATCCCAGTGTGCCGATCGTGTATCAGGTCGATCGGCTGCGCGACGGTGGCTCGTTCACCACCCGCCGGGTGCTCGCAATCCAGCACGGCAAGACGACATTCGCGATGTCGGCGTCCTTCCAGTCCGATGAGCCCGGCCTGGTGCACGGGATCCCGATGCCGGAGGTGCCGCCCCCGGAGGCGCTCCCGACCCTCGCCGAACGGATCGCCGGGATACCCGACAAATGGGCCGGTTGGCAGCGACAGCCGCGGGCGTTCGACGTCAGGTACGTCAGCGACCCGCCGTGGCAGTCCCGGCTCAGCGGGCCGCGTGCGGTCGCGCGCAGCCAAGTCTGGTTCAAGGCTGACGGTGTGCTGCCCGACGACCCGATCCTGCATGTCTGCATGTTGGCGTACCTGTCGGACGTGACCCTGCTCGACGCGATCCTGCTCGAACACGGCATCGCACCGGGGGCCGACTCGGTACAGCTGGCCTCGCTGGACCATGCCATGTGGTTCCATCGGCCCATCCGGGTCGACGAGTGGCTGTTGTACGACATCACCTCGCCCAGTGCCTCCGGAGCCCGCGGCCTGGGTATGGGCCTCTTCTTCTCCGAGAGTGGAGAGGTGCTCGCCACTGCGGTCCAGGAGGGCCTGGTACGCGTCCGCTAGCAGCCGCCAGCTCCGGTTTCGGCGTGAAAGTGTTCGGTGGGCGAACACTTTCACGCCGAAATCAGCAGATCAGGGCACCGCACCGGCGAGTTCGTCGAGCAGCACCAGCACATCGCGGATGTGCCGTTCTTCCGTGGTGGGCGCACCCACGGCGAGCCGGAGCAGGGTGCGACCGTCCACCACGGTGTGCGAGAGGTAGGCCCGGCCGCTGTCGTTGACCTGCTGCATCAGGGCCAGCGTGGCCGCATTGTCCGCTGCGGGGTCGCCCTGGTCGGGCTGATCGAGGTCGGCGTCGTCCTGGACATCCAGGTGAAAACAGACCAGCGACAGGCTCTGGTGGGTCACGGTGAAGCGCTGGTCGGCTCGCAGCGCATCGGCGAACATCGCGGCCAACGCGACACCGCTGCGGATGTGCTCGGCGAGACCTGCGGCACCGTAGTGCCGCAGCACCGCCCACAGCTTCAACGATCGGAAGCGGCGGCCGAGCTGGATGTGCCAGTCGCGGTAGTCGATCACCTCACCCGCGTCCGACTGCGCGGTGCGGAGGTACTCCGGATTCTCGGCGAGCGCCGAGGTCAGCGACGACCGGTCGGCGACGTAGAAGGCGTCACAGTCGAAATTGGTCAACAGCCACTTGTGCGGGTTCGTCGCGTACGAGTCCGCCCGCTCCAGCCCCCGGTTGAGCGCACCGCGATTCTCGGGCGCCACTGCCGCCACCCCGGCCCAGGCCGCGTCGACATGCAACCAGGCGCCGTAGCGGGCCGCGGCGTCGGCCAGGGCTGCGGTGTCGTCGATCGCGCCGGTGCCGGTGGTGCCCACCGCGGCGACGATCAAAGCCGGTCGGGAGCCTGCCGCCACGTCGGCGGCCAGTGCGGTCTCCAGCGCTTCGATGTCCATCGGCCCGCCGGGGGATGACGTGCGGATCCTGCGTAGATTCGACGCGCCGACGCCGGCCACGGTCACCGCCTTGGCCACCGACGAATGAGCCTCCACCGAGCAGTAGACAGTGTAGGTGCGGTCGAAGCCGCGGGCCCTGATCTGGCCGCCGCTGGCCCGATGCAGGGCGGCGACCAGCGCAGTCAGTACGGCGCTGGAGGCGGTGTCCTGAATGACGCCGCCGCCGGTCCCGGTCGAGCGGAACCGATCCGGCAGCCCGAGGATCTCCGCCAGCCAGTCCAGGGTGCGAGTCTCCACTTCGGTCGCCGCCGGGCTGGTGGCCCACACCATGCCCTGAACCCCCAGACCCGATGCGAGCAGATCGCCCAGGATGGCCGGCCCGGACGCATTCGCCGGGAAGTAGGCGAAGAAGGCGGGATGCTGCCAATGGGTGATGCCCGGCATGAGTCGGTCGAGGTCGGCCAGCATCGCACTGAACGGCTCGCCGCCGGGTGGGGGAGCCTCGGGGAGCAGCGCGGCGATCTCGCCGGGCCCCACCGATGAACGCACCGGGAACGACTCCAGAGCGGCCTGATAGTCGGCGATCCAATCGATCGCGGCATGACCTTGTCGCCGGAACTCGTCGGGAGTCCAGTGTTCGGTCGGCACCTCCGCACCCTAATCCTGCGCAAGAGATCCTGCGCAAGAGCACCGCTGCACGCCGAACGCGCGTCCGGGGGAGAGCCGAAGGCTCATCGGTGCCCCTGGTCAGACTCGAACTGACACTGCACGGGTTTTGAGTCCGTTTCCTCTGCCAATTGGGATACAGGGGCGCAGCTGAGAGTTTAACGAAGATGTTCCAGTCGCCGAACCAGGGCCGTCAGGCGTGCCGATACGATGCCACCATGACGACGCAGCGGCGAGTACTGATCGCCGAAGACGAAGCCCTGATCCGCCTGGATCTCAAGGAGATGCTCACCGAAGAGGGGTATGACGTCGTCGGTGAGGCCGGTGACGGCGAGCAGGCGGTGGAACTGGCCGGACAGCTGAAGCCCGACCTGGTCATCCTCGATGTGAAGATGCCGAAGAAGGACGGAATCGACGCGGCCGGTGAGATCACCGAGGCGCAGATCGCGCCGGTCGTCATCTTGACCGCCTTCTCCCAGCGAGACCTGATCGAGCGCGCCACGGACGCGGGCGCGATGGCCTACCTGGTCAAGCCCTTCACCAAGTCCGACCTGCTGCCCGCCATCGAGTTGGCCATCGCCCGGTACAGCGAGATGGTGACGCTCCGCGCCGAGGTAGCAGACATCACCGAGCGGCTCGCGGTACGCAAGATCATCGACCGGGCCAAGGGCCTGCTCCAGGCCAAGCAGAAGATGACCGAGCCGGAGGCGTTCCGCTGGCTGCAGCGGGCGGCGATGGACCGTCGCACGTCGATGAAGGAGATCGCGCAGGCGGTCATCGACGGGCTCAGCTGAGAATTCACCCCCGCGGGTAACGGCTCGGTTACCGCCTTGCAGACGGAAACCCAATCCGGCGGCTAGCCGCGCCGACGAATCGTGCTTCAAACGCGTACTCACCCGAAGAATCGCCTGTCAATCGGCGTTCGGACGGTCTGGCGGGAGATCGTCCCCACGATGGTCAGGTTTCCCCGGCGGGCCGTATTCGCAGGTGGGACCGCTGAGCGGGGGCGATCGAGCGGGCGATCAGACGCCGGGGAAACGTGTATGTCGCAGTTGCGTTACGAGCGTGTCGGGTGCCCGATGTGGCCGTATCGGTGGGCTAGGTTCTGCTGAGTTGGCATCGCGACGTGTGCGCTGTCACACCAATTTCATTCCGGAGGTCTTGATGCATCGTGTATCGACGCGTTCCATGGTGGCCCTGACGGCAGCAGCCGCCCTCACCCTGGCCGCGTGTGGTTCGAAACAGGCCGGCGACACCACGACGTCCAGTTCGACGTCCGCCTCCAGCAGTTCCTCGGCGGAGACTCCCGCCTCGGGCAACCTGACGATTCAGCCGCTGGCGGCCTACGACCTCGACGGCAAAGAGGTGAACACTTCGAACTCCGGCACAGCGGCCGACCCGGCAGGCAAGGGTGATGCCGCCTGTTCGGGTATTTCAATCGGTATGGCGGGCGCCCTCACTGGCGCCAATGCGGCGCTCGGCCAGAACATTCTCGGTGGTGTGAAGCTGGCCCTGGACAAGCACAACAAAGCCAACGCCAAGTGTCAGGTGGAACTGAAGCAGTTCGACACCGAAGGCAACCCGGATAAGGCCAGTGCCGCCGCACCACAGATCGTCAGCGATGCCTCTATCATCGGTCTGGTCGGTCCGGCTTTCTCCGGCGAGACCGCCGCCACCGGTGACGTCTTCCACCAGGCCGGCCTGCTTTCGCTCACCCCCTCGGCCACCCGGGTGTCACTCACGAGCAACGGTTGGACCAACTTCTTCCGTGGCCTTGCCAACGATGCTCAGCAAGGTGCCGCTGACGCCAAGTACCTGACCGTGGTGAAGGGCTACGCAAAAGTTTGTGTCGTTCAAGACGATTCCGCGTACGGCACGGGCCTGGCCAAGGTGGTCAAGGACACGCTGGGGTCGGCGGTCGAGTCGTCGTGCGAGATCGACGTCAAGACCGGCGATAAGGACTTCTCCGTGGCGGTCAACACGATCAAGTCATCGGCTCCTGACGCGATCTTCTACGCCGGGTACTTCGCCGAGGCCGCGCCGTTCACCAAGCAACTCCGCGACGGCGGTATCACAGCGACGTTCTTCGCGGGTGACGGCACGAACGATCCGCAGTTCGTGAGTCAGGCCGGGGCTTCGGCGGCCGGCGCTCTGCTGTCCTGCCCGTGCGGTCCTGCGCCGGAGGCTTATGCCGCCGAGTTCAAGGCATTCAACAACGCCGACCCCGGTATCTATTCGGTGGAGGGCTACGACCTTACGACGATCATCCTCGCGGGAATTGATTCCGGGATCACCGAGCGTGCAGCTCTGGTCGAATTCGTGAAGTCGTACTCCGGAGCGGGTATCGGCCGTGAGTACAAGTGGGACGACAAGGGTGAACTGAGTGGCACCGTCCCGATCTGGGTTTACGAGGTCCAGTAGCCGAGTCGGACCGTCAATCGCATGCATGCCGGGAGGCTCCGCGACCGAGATCGCGGGGCCTCCCGCTCATTCCTGACCCGTGTGTCCACCCTCTCGGGCGGCGTCCAGACTGCGGTCGCTTGGTATGTGAACGTGCTATCCACCTCTGTGCGGTAAGGAGCAACCATGAGCGGACAAGCCTCGCAGAGCACGATTCTGCTCGCCGATGTTATCAATTTCAATGTCGATGGTTTGGGCCGACAATTCTGGCAGTCCACGATCGACGGCCTCGAGTGGGGATCCATTTATGCGTTGGTCGCCGTCGGATACACCCTGGTCTACGGCGTCCTCCGGCTGATCAACTTCGCGCATTCCGAGATCTTCATGCTCGGCATGTTCGGGCAGTACGCGGCGCTGATGTTGTTCGGCTTCGCGCCCGAGCGGCGACGTGTACAGCCTCGGCGTGGTCATGACGATCGTCTATCTCGGCGCTCGCCATGATGGGCGGCATGGCGGTCTCGGGCGGGTCGGCTGTCGCGCTGGAGCGCCTGGCCTACCGACCTTTGCGGAAACGCGGCGCCCCGTCGCTGGTCTTCCTGATCACCGCCATCGGTGCGTCGTTCGTCATCCAGGAATTCGTGCACTACATCCTGCCCAAGCTGACCGACAACAAGCTCGGGGGGTCTGAACGCGCAAGGCCTGATCCAGCTCGTGGTGCCGAAGGTGCAATTCACGGTCGGCGACGGTTCGGTCACTAACCTGACCCTGCTCATCGTCGTCTCCGCGTTGGTCCTGGCGGTAGCGACAGACGTCTTCGTCAACCGGACCAAGTTCGGCCGCGGAATCCGGGCGGTCGCGCAGGACCCGATGACCGCCACGCTGATGGGGGTCTCTCGCGAGCGGATCATCATCATGACTTTCTTCATCGGCGGCGTGCTGGCCGGCGCCGCAGCTCTGCTCTACACGCTCAAGATCCCCAGCGGCATCATCTACTCGGGCGGATTCATCCTCGGCATCAAGGCGTTCTCCGCGGCGGTGCTCGGCGGCATCGGCAACCTGCGCGGCGCCCTGCTCGGTGGCCTGATGCTGGGCGTCATGGAGAACTACGGCCAGGTGCTTTTCGGGACCAGTGGAGTGACGTCATCGCGTTCGTGCTGCTGGTCCTGGTCCTGATGTTCCGACCTACCGGCATTCTCGGTGAGAGCTTGGGGAAGGCACGGGCATGAGTTCATCTGAGCCACCCCGGCCTGCCGCGGCGGGGCGGACGACGGAAGCAGTTCCGGGGGCCAGCAAGGTCGCGTCGGTGATCGCCTCCGCAATGCGTGGAACGCCCTGTCCCGGCCCGCGCAGTGGGCGGTCGGCATCCCGTTCATCGCCTTGTTGGCGATTCTGCCGCTCTGGCGTCCGGCTGGCCTGAACACCAGCGCGGTCGACTTCGGCGTCGTTATGGCGCAGTTCGGCATGTATGCGCTGATCGCGATCGGCCTGAATGTCGTGGTCGGCCAGGCCGGCCTGCTGGACCTGGGCTACGTCGGTTTCTATGCGGTCGGCGCCTACACCGTCGCTCTGCTGACCAGCCCGGACAGTCCGTGGAACCAGACCGGCCCGGACGGCTGGCTCAGCGATCCGCTGGGCGTGGCTCGCCGTGCTGCCGATCGCGGTGGCGGTGACTGCGATGTCCGGCCTGCTCCTCGGCTCGCCGACCCTGCGGCTGCGGGGCGACTATCTCGCGATCGTCACCCTCGGCTTCGGTGAGATCGTCCGGCTGCTGGCCGACAACCTCGGGGACATCACCGACGGCGGCTCGGGGTCTGTCCCGCGTCGCCTATCCCAGGGTGGGAACGACCGAGAGAACCCGTTCGGTGTTTTCTGCGCCGGCAACGCGGTCGCGAAACCTGGACGCCGAATGCCGGTATCTGGTGGTTCTGGGTGTCGATCGTGCTGATCATCATCGTGCTGCTGTTCGTCGGCAATCTCGAGCGGTCCCGAGTCGGTCGGGCCTGGGTGGCGATCCGGGAGGACGAGGACGCCGCCGAGATCATGGGCGTGCCCACCTTCAAGTTCAAACTCTGGGCGTTCGTGATCGGCGCGGTATCGGCGGGCTGTCCGGCGCCCTGTACGCCGGGCAGGTGCAGTTCGTCATCCCGACCAACTTCAACGTCATCAACTCGGTGCTGTTCCTCTGCGCCGTGGTGCTGGGCGGTCAGGGCAACAAGCTCGGCGTCATCCTGGGCGCGTTCATCATCGTCTACCTGCCGAATCGGCTGCAGTCGGTGCAGGTCGGCGGGCAGACGCTCGGCGACTACAAGTACCTGTTCTTCGGCCTGGCGCTGATGGTGCTGATGATCTTCCGGCCGCAGGGCCTGATACCGGTCCGGCAGAAGCTGCTCGCCATGGGTCGCCAGTTCTATCGGGTGGCCAAGGCGCCCGCCGACGCCTCCGACGAGATGGTCAAGGTGAACAAGTGAGCCGCGATGACCTGACCGGATCCGAACCGGCCGAGGGCGTTCCCGCCGGGTCGGAGGATTACGAAGCAGCATCGTCAGCCCGACGACGCCGCGATGGAGTCGAGGCCCGTCGGCCGGCGCCTCACCTGGGGCCCGCCTGTCGATCTCACCGACGTCGATCCGCGCCTGGCCGACCCGACGACGGTGGCCGAGATCGTCGCACCGCACCGCGACATCAGCACCGAAGTCGGCGAGCCGCTGCTGGTGATGGAAGCGGTGACGATGAAGTTCGGCGGCCTGATCGCTCTGGACTCGGTGACCTTCAACATCAAGCGCGGCGAGATCCTCGGCCTGATCGGACCGAACGGCGCCGGCAAGACCACCTGCTTCAACGCGATGACCGGGGTCTATCGACCGACCACCGGCACGGTCATCTTCGACGGGGCGCCGCTGGGCAAGCTCAAGCGCAACCAGATCACCCGGCGCGGCATCGCCCGCACCTTCCAGAACATCCGGCTGTTCGGTGAGATGACCGCGCTGGAGAACGTGGTCGTCGGCACCGACGCGCGGCACAAGACGTCGGTGCCCGGGGCGCGTCTTCCGCACCCCGCGGCACCGCGCCGAGGAGAAGGACGCCATCGAACGCGGGATGGCCCTGCTGGAGTTCGTCGGCGTCGGCGGTCGGGCGACCGAGAAGGCGCGCAACCTGCCGTACGGCGACCAGCGGCGGCTGGAGATCGCCCGCGCGCTGGCCACCGAACCGAAGCTGCTCTGCCTGGACGAGCCCGCCGCCGGGTTCAACCCGGACGAGAAGCTGGCCCTGATGGACCTGATCCGCAAGATCCGGGCGGACGGGTACACGGTGCTGCTGATCGAGCACGACATGCGGCTGGTGATGGGTGTGACCGACCGGCTCGTGGTGCTCGAGTTCGGCAAGAAGATCGCCGACGGGCTGCCCGCCGAGATCCGCGACAACCCGGCGGTCATCGCCGCCTACCTGGGGGTGCCCGACGATGCCACTGCTTGAGATCACCGACATGACGGTCGGTTACGGCCGGATCGAGGCGCTGCACGGCATCTCGCTGACCGTCGAGGAGGGCGAGCTGGTCACCCTGATCGGCGCGAACGGCGCCGGCAAGACGACGACGATGCGGGCGATCTCCGGGATCCGGCCGCTGACCACGCGGAACGATCATGTTCGACGGCCAGGACATCACCAAGATGAAGGCCCACCTCCGGGTGCTGGCCGGCATCGTGCAGGCGCCCGAGGGTCGTGGGGTGTTCCCCGGCATGACGGTCCAGGAGAACCTGGACATGGGCCACTACGCGCCGCAAGTTCGAGACCAAGGCGCTGTACCAGGAGACGCTCGACCGGGTCTTCGAACTGTTCCCGCGGCTGGCCGAACGGCGCACCCAGGTGGGCGGCACGATGTCCGGCGGCGAGCAGCAGATGGTGGCGATCGGTCGCGCCCTGATGGCCCGGCCGCGGTTGCTGCTGCTGGACGAGCCGTCGATGGGGCTGGCGCCGATGATCATCCAGCAGATCTTCCGGATCATCACCGAGATCAACGCGCTGGGCACCACCATCCTGCTGGTCGAGCAGAACGCCCAGCAGGCGCTGTCCCGGTCGACTCGGGCCTACGTGCTGGAGACCGGCGAGATCATCAAATCGGGGACCGGCGCGCAGATGCTCGCCGACCCGAGCGTCAAGGAGGCCTACCTCGGGCGTGGCCTGAGCCGGTTCGGGCGTTCACGGCCGGGACGCGGCCTGCCCTCGGGACTGGCTGGCCGCCCGACTGCCGTCGATGAAGGCGCAGGTCAGCCGGGCGGTGCAGACCCGACGGCGAGCCTCGTCGCGGATCACCACCTCCAGGCTCGCCATCGCCCGACCGACGTGGGCGACGGTGCTGGCTCCGTAGACCAGTCCACTGGTCATCGCCCGGTGGTGCGTGCAGTTGAGGTCGGTGCCCACCGGGACCCGACCGGCCGGGGCGAGCAACACGGCGTGCACACTGCCCAACGTCTCGGCCAGTACGGCGCTGGCGCCGCCGTGCAGCAGACCGAACGGCTGCCGGTTTCCCGCCACCGGCATGGTGCCGGACACGCGCTCAGGGGTGTATTCGATGACCTGGATTCCCATCCGGTCGGCCAGTTCGCCCGCGGAGCGGTTGGTGAAGTCGGTCATCCAGAGTTCCCGTCTGCGATCGGGTGGGTCGAGGGTTCGGCACACACGGCAGGTGTGCGCCGAGGGAGTCCGCCGCGCTCGCGTTGGACTGTCAGACCCCGACCCTAGACTCGACCCGTGACTGCACCCACCCTGAAGCCCGGTCCGGTCGGTCCCTACGGTGCCGCTCCGGGAAGACCGAGATTGCTGCTGCTGGACGGCCACTCGCTGGCGTATCGAGCGTTCTTCGCGCTCCCGGCCGAGAAATTCGCCACCAGCAGCGGGCAGCACACCAACGCCGTCTACGGGTTCACGTCGATGCTGTTCAACCTCCTGCGAGACGAGCGGCCGACCCACGTCGCAGTCGCCTTCGATCTCTCCCGGCAGACCTGGCGCAGCGCCGAGTTCGTGGCCTACAAGGCGAACCGGTCCAGCGCTCCCGACGAGTTCAGGGGCCAGGTCGAACTGGTTCGCGAAGTGCTCACCGCACTGCGAATCCCCTCGCTGACCGCCGAGAACTACGAGGCCGACGACATCATCGCCACCCTCACCACGCGCGCCACCGCCCAGCAGATGACGGTTCAGATCTGCACCGGCGACCGGGACGCGATCCAACTCGTCACACCCGACGTCACCGTGCTGTATCCGATCAAGGGTGTCTCGGAGTTGACCAGGTTCACCCCCGAGTCGGTGCAGCTCAAGTACGGCCTGACGCCGCAGCAGTATCCCGACTTCGCCGCCCTGCGCGGCGACCCGTCGGACAACCTGCCCAACATTCCGGGAGTGGGGGAGAAGACGGCGTCGAAGTGGGTCAGCGACTTCGGGTCGCTGGCCAATCTGGCGGATCGAGTCGACGAAGTACCGGGGAAGGCCGGCAACGCGCTCCGGGAGCGCTGTCCCAGGTGCTTGATGAACCGGCGGCTGACCGAACTGGTTCGGGACGTGCCGATCGACACCGACCCGCATGGTCGACCTGGAGGCGCAGCCGTACGACCGGGACGCGGTGCACGACATCTTCGACCAACTGCAGTTCCGGGTGCTGCGCGAGCGGCTGTTGGAGACGTTCCAGCAGACCGATGTGACCAGCGACGAGAAGTTCCAGTTGACCGGCGGGCTGCTCGCCCCCGGCGCGGTGCGGGCCTGGCTGGCCGAGCACGCCACCGGTCACCGGGTCGGCCTGTGGGTTCGTGGCAGCTGGATCCGCGGCGACGGCGAGACGCGGATGCTGTCGATCGCGGCACCGGGCGGTGTCGGCCGCCGGCGTCGACCCAGATCGGGTCTGACCCCGGACGACGATGCCGCGCTGTCGGCGTGGCTCGCCGATCCGACCGCGGAGAAGGTCGGTCACGACGTCAAATTGGCGGCCAACGTGCTCGCCGGTCGCGGCTGGAGCTTGCGCGGCGTGGTCGGTGACACCGCGTTGGCCGCCTATCTGGCGTTGCCGGGCCAGCGGACCTTCGACCTGGGCGATCTCGTCCAGCGCTACCTGCACCGCACGCTCAGCGCGGAGACCGAGGCACCGGACGCGCAGCTGTCGTTGCTCGATGACGGCACCGAGGCCGCCGAGGAGGACATGCTGCGCGCGCTGGCCGTGCTCGACCTCGACGATGCGCTGCAGCACCAGCTGACCGAGGCCGGCCAGCTCGACCTGCTGTCGAACCTGGAACTGCCCCTCACCGAAGTGCTCGGCGACATCGAACGCACCGGCATCGCGATAGACATCGACGGCCTGCAGGTGCTGCAGACCGACTTCGCCGCCGAGGCATCCGCGGCGGCCGAACGGGCGTACGCCGCGATCGGGCACGAGGTCAACCTGGGCTCGCCGAAGCAGCTGCAGGTGGTCCTGTTCGACGAGCTGAACATGCCGAAGACGAAGCGGACCAAGACCGGCTACACCACCGACGCGGACGCGCTCGCCGCCCTGCACGAGCAGTCTCCGCACCCGTTTTTAGCCGCCCTGCTGCGGCATCGGGACGTCACCAAACTCCGGACCACCGTCGACGGGCTGATCAAATCGACCGGCGACGACGGGCGCATCCACACGACGTACCAGCAGACCATCGCCATCACCGGACGGCTGTCGTCGACCGAGCCGAATCTGCAGAACATCCCGGTGCGGACCGACGAGGGCCGCCGGATCCGCGGCGTGTTCGTCGCCGGCCCCGGTTACGAGAGCGTGATGACGGCCGACTACTCGCAGATCGAGATGCGGATCATGGCGCATCTGTCGAAGGACGAGGGTTTGATCGCCGCCTTCCAGTCCGGCGAGGACCTGCACACATTCGTCGCGTCGCAGGCGTTCGGGATCCCCATCGAGCAGGTGCACGGTGAGATGCGACGGCGGATCAAGGCGATGACCTACGGCCTGGTGTACGGGCTGTCCGCGTTCGGCTTGTCTCACCAGCTCAAGATCAGCCGGGAGGAGGCGCAGGCGCAGATGGACCTGTACTTCAATCGCTTCGGCGGTGTGCGCGACTACCTGAGGCGGGTGGTCGACACCGCACGGATGAGCGGCTACACCGAGACAATTCTGCGGTCGTCGGCGCTACATACCGGACCTGACCAGCGACAATCGTCAGCGGCGTGAGCTGGCCGAGCGGAACGCCCTCAACGCGCCTATTCAGGGCAGCGCCGCCGACTTGATCAAAGTGGCGATGCTCAAGGTCGACGCGCGGATCAAGGCGGAGAACCTGCGCTCACGGCTGCTGCTGCAGGTACACGACGAGTTGGTGGCCGAGGTGGCGCCGGGCGAGCGGGACGTCATCGGCCGGGTACTCGTCGAGGAGATGGGGGACGCCTATCGGTTGGACGTGCCGCTGGACGTCTCGATCGGTGTCGGCGGGAGCTGGCAGGACGCCGCACACTGAGGAGAGCATGACCCGCACCGGGCGCATCGCGGCGAGCCACGTCGCGGAGCCCTGATCCGCATCGGAGGACGGCACCATGCTCAACCTGAACTGGCAAGGCTGGATGGACGGCATCAGTGTCGGCACGCAATACGCGTTCGCCGCCGGGGCGGGGCTGTTCCTGCTGGTGGTGCTGATCGGCTACACGAACATCCTGGCGCGGGCCGGCTACTCGCGCTGGTGGATTCTGATCCTGCTGGTCCCCGTCCTCAACCTGATCATGCTGCTCGTCTTCGCCTACAAGAAGTGGCCCGTCCAACGCGAGCTGCGCGAGCTGCGCGAACTTCGCGACCGCACCGGCGGCTACGGCTATCAGGGCACCGGCGGTTATCCAGCCACCGGCTACAACCAGCCCGGCGGGTACCCGCAGTAAGCGCGCCGCAGACGGCCGGCCGTCCGAGTCAGCTGAGTTCGCAGACGAAGACGGCGGTGCCGGGGAAGATCTCGGCCCGCGTCCTGGACCATTGACCCCACACCGTTTCCAGGTCGTCCGGCCACTCCGGTTCGATCACGTCGAGCACCCGAAAACCCGCGGCCACCGCCTCCCGGATGCGATCGCCCATGGTCCGGTGATGTTCGACGTAAGCGGGCACCCCGGCGGCGTCGACCTCGACGTACGGCGCCCGATTGAAATACGACTGGACGGCGACGAGGCCACGCTCACCGGGGTCGTCGAGGAAGATCCACCGCATCGGATGAGTCACCGAGAACACCCACCGACCACCCGGCCGCAGCACCCTGGCGACCTCACGCATCACTCGCGCGGAATCCGCGACGAACGGCACCGCACCGTAGGCGGAACAGGCCAAGTCGAAGGAACCGTCGCGGAACGGGAGATCCGCCGCATCCGCCTGCACCAGGGGTACGTCGATGCCGGTCCGGGCGTTCGCGCGGCTGCCGTGCTCCAACATGCCGCCCGACAGGTCGAAGGACACCGCGCGGGCGCCCGCCGCCTGCAACCAGCGACCACAGGGCGCCGAGCCGCAGCCCACTTCGAGCACCCGACGTCCCGCCACCTCGCCCAACAGGTGGACATCGGCCTCGCGCATCCGCTCCGGGCACCAGACGAAATCCGCCTCGCCGAGGAAGGCGCCGTGCTCGACGTGATAGTCATCCGCATCCGCGTCCCACCAGCGCCGATTCGCTCGGCGGGAGTCGTCGGGCCCAGCCGACCGCCTGCTCGGCCGGGTGTCGCCGAGGATGCGCTGCGCGCCCGAGTGCGGGTCGGTGATCTGCTGCTCGGGCACCATCAGACTGTAGGCGCGCCGACTGATTTCTGATTTCCGGCGACCGCAGCGGGGCTCATTTGACCCCGCCGGGGGGAGGCGGGCTATTCTGAGTGGCGCGCTTGCGGTTGTGTGCTGCCCGTGTTCGGTCGACTTCCTGCTGGTGGTCAACTGCGGATGGTCGGCTTTCGACCCATCTTGCGCGCCCTTACCACCCGTCCAATTGTCACCGGCGACCCGACCAGATCCGGCGACTACCTCCCACGTCCACCCCGGAGCACCCCTACACATGTCCGCACCCACCCGTACCGCCCCGCAAGTCGCCATCAATGACATCGGGACGGCTGAGGATTTCCTCGCAGCAGTCGACAAAACGATCAAGTACTTCAATGACGGCGACATCGTCGAAGGCATCATTGTCAAGGTAGATCGGGACGAGGTCCTGCTGGACATCGGCTACAAGACCGAGGGTGTGATCCCCTCCCGCGAACTCTCCATCAAGCACGACGTCGACCCCAGTGAGGTCGTCAAGGTCGGCGAGCAGGTCGAAGCCCTGGTTCTCCAGAAGGAGGACAAGGAAGGCCGACTGATCCTGTCCAAGAAGCGCGCCCAGTACGAGCGCGCCTGGGGCACCATCGAGAAGGTCAAGGAAGAAGACGGCGTCGTCTCCGGCACCGTCATCGAGGTCGTCAAGGGCGGCCTGATCCTGGACATCGGCCTCCGTGGCTTCCTGCCCGCCTCCCTGGTCGAGATGCGCCGCGTGCGCGACCTGATGCCCTACGTGGGCCGTGTCCTCGATGCCAAGATCATCGAACTCGACAAGAACCGCAACAACGTGGTGCTGTCCCGTCGGCAGTGGCTGGAGCAGACGCAGTCCGAAGTCCGCAGCGAGTTCCTCAACCAGCTCGGCAAGGGCCAGGTCCGCAAGGGTGTGGTCTCCTCGATCGTCAACTTCGGCGCCTTCGTCGACCTCGGCGGCGTCGACGGTCTGGTCCACGTGTCCGAGCTGTCCTGGAAGCACATCGACCACCCGTCCGAGGTGGTCGAGGTCGGCCAAGAGGTCACCGTCGAGGTTCTCGACGTGGACATGGACCGCGAGCGGGTCTCGCTGTCACTCAAGGCCACCCAGGAAGACCCGTGGCGTCACTTCGCCCGCACACACGCGATCGGTCAGGTCGTCCCCGGCCGCGTCACCAAGCTGGTGCCGTTCGGTGCGTTCGTCCGCGTCTACGACGGCATCGAGGGTCTGGTGCACATCTCCGAGCTGGCCGGTCGCCACGTGGAGATCCCGGAGCAGGTGGTCAGCGTCGACGACGAGATCTTCGTGCGGGTCATCGACATCGACCTCGAGCGTCGCCGGATCTCGCTGTCGCTGAAGCAGGCCAACGAGGGCATCACCCCGGAGACCGAGTTCGACGAGGTCCGCGCGCAGTACGGCGTGGTCGACCACTACGACGAGCAGGGCAACTTCGTGCCGCCGGAGGGCTTCGACGTGGCCACCGGCGAATGGCTCGAAGGCTTCGACACCCAGCGCGAAGCCTGGGAGAAGCAGTACGCCGACGCTCAGGAGACCTACGCGGCGCACCTCAAGCAGGTCGCTGCGGCGCTGGTCGCCGACGCCGCCGCGGCCGAACCGAGCAACTACTCGTCGTCCACCGGAGACTCGGATGCTGATGAGGACGGCGACGCGCCGGCCGCACCGGCACCGTCCGGCTCCCTGGTCAACGACGAGCAGTTGGCCGCTCTCAAGGAGCGCCTCGCCGGCAGCTGATCCCCGACAGTGACCGGCTGGCAGCAGCTTTCGGTCACTGTCAGGTAGCACTTCGCAAGGCCCGGACCGCAACGCGCGGTCCGGGCCTTGCGTTTTTCCGGGTCCACTTTGGCTACCGTTGTCGGTATGCGAATGTTGAGCACCCCTGGATCCATGCTGGTCGGCCTTCTCCTACTGGGTCTGGTGACGTCCTGCGGCGCTGGAACTGACGCCCCCACCCGGACCGTGTTCGTGACCGAGACGGCAACAGGTCCGATCTCCACCGACGTGACAGGCACTGCCGGCGGTGCCTCGGGCACCGAATCCGACGGGGTGACCGTGGGACCGCTCGGCACTGCGGCGGCCGACACCACCGGCGAGACCGGCAGCACCGACGAATCCGCCACTCCGGACACAACGACGAGCTCCGCGCCGATCGTGAAGATCGATCCGCTCAAGGTCGACTGCGCCAAGCTCAGCAACAACACCGTGCTGGGCGGCGCAGTGGGCCGGCTACCCGCCGGCACTGCCCGGTTGATCGAGCCGGCGAACACCGATCGCAAGATCACCGGACGGTTGAAGTGCCAATACGGCGTGTCTGACGACCGGTCCACGATCGCAGTGCAGCTCGTGCTGGCCCAATTCCAGTCTTCCGCTGCCGCCGAGGCGCAGATGGCGACCACCGTGAGCAGTGAGACCGGGTTGGGGGCGAAAGCCTCCAGCACGTCGATTCAGGGCCGACCCACCGACATCCTGCTGCGCGACGGGGGGCTCCTGGTCCTGGCATACGACACCTGGACCCTGTCCGTGGTCGTCGACAAGGCTGTGCTCACCGAGGACAAACTCCCCGCGGCGCTGACCACCCTCGCCGATCACGCACTGTCCGTGCTGATCGGTACCTGACGACGGGCGGGCGGGCGTCGATGCTCACGGTTGCCGTCACCGGCGGCATCGGCTCCGGAAAGAGCACGGTGTCCGCTCGGCTCGCCGAGTTGGGCGCGGTGGTCGTCGATTCGGATCGGCTCGCCCGCGAAGTGGTCGAACCCGGTACACCGGGGCTCTCCGCCATCGTCGAGCGCTTCTCCACCGCGGTGGTGCATGCGGACGGCACCTTGAACCGTGCGGCCCTCGCCGCGGTGGTGTTCGCCGACCCGGCCGCCCGCCGCGATCTCGAGGCGATCACCCATCCGCAGGTGCGCCGTCGGTTCGTGGAACTGGCGGCGTCGGCGCCCACCGGATCCATCGTGGTCAACGACATTCCGCTGCTCACCGATCTCACCGCGGCCGCCGCATTCCACCTGGTCATCGGGGTTCGAACCGCTGCCGACCTGCGGGTGTCCCGGCTGGTGAAACGTGGGCTGACCGCAGCCGATGCCCGCGCGCGCATCGCCGCCCAGATCACCGACGAGGCCCGCGACGCGCTCACCGACGTCTCGCTGGACAATGATGGGTCCCCGTCAGATCTGCGGCACGCGGTCGACGCACTGTGGGCTGACCGCTTGGGCCCGTTCAACGAGAACCTGCTGGCCGGTCGGGCGGCTGTCGCCCGAGCCGTTGAGCTGGTGCCGTGGGATCCGACCTGGTCCGCGACCGCCGCGCGGCTGCGGGCTCGGCTGCTGCGTGCGGTCGGTGTTGCCGGTGTTGCCGGCGTTGCCGGCGTTGCCGGCGTTGCCGGCGTTGCCGGCAGGCTGGGTGCTGGTGGTGAGCGGGGCGAGGCCGGTGGTTCTTCGCTGCGGGTGGACCACATCGGGTGTACCTCGGTGCCGGGGCTGGCTGCGCGGGATGTGATCGATCTCCAGCTCGGGGTGGCTTCGCCGACCGTTGCCGCAGATCTCGGCCCCGCCCTGGCAGCCGCCGGTTTCTTCCCGGTGACCGTCAACTCGGGCGCCGCTTTGCCCACCCGGCCCGCGCTCGTTACCTTTGCCCAACGACCGTCGTTAGCCGATGCTGAGGGGGGAGTCTGATTACGTGGGCCAAGTTGGCGGCAGCGGGGGGCGGGCGAGCGGTTTGCCCATCGAATCGTCGTTAGCCGATGCTGCAGCGTGGGCTGAGTCTGATTACGTGGGCCAAGTTGGCGGCAGCGGGGGGCGGGCGAGCGGTTTGCCCATCGAATCGTCGTTAGCCGATGCTGCAGAGTGGGCTGAGTCTGATTACGTGGGCCAAGTTGGCGGCAGCGGGGGGCGGGCGAGCGGTTTGCCCATCGAATCGTCGTTAGCCGATGCTGCAGCGTCGGCTAAGCCTGATTACTTGGGCGAAGTTGCCCCTCCGGCCTCCGGCGGACCGTTCTCACCTCCACCTGCCGACTGGTCGCGGCATCTCTACACCAGCGCTGACCCCGGCCGTTCGGTGAATCTCTACGTGCAGGTGACCTCCTCCTCCGACTGGCGCCTGGCGCTCCTACTTCGCGACTGGTTGCGCGCGGACGCCACTGCGCGGAGCGACCTGGAAGAGGTCGAGCGTCGGCTCATCGATCGACTCCCGGCTGATCCCGAACAGCACGAGGCCGGGACGCGGTCGTGGTTCGCCTCCGCAACTCCGGTCGCCGAGGAGTGGGCGGGCCGGGTGGGTTGGCAGCCGCCGGCGCCGGGCTGACCCGACGCCGCGCGTCCAGCGTGCCGCCGCGTCGCAGGACGCAGGGCATCAGCGCTGGTGAGGAGGTCTGTCGGTGCACCCACGTACCCTGTGAGCGTGGCATTCGCAGCAGAGAAACCAGTCCTGGCTACCTCCGAACATCGGGCGGTGGCGGAGCTTCCGCGTACCGGCGGCAGGCTCGAGGTGGTGTCCGACTATCAACCCGCGGGCGACCAGCCCGCCGCGATCGAAGAGTTGGAATCGCGGATCCGCGCCGGCGAGAAGGACATCGTGCTTCTCGGTGCCACCGGCACCGGCAAGTCGGCGACGACCGCCTGGCTGATCGAGCGGCTGCAGCGACCGACTCTGGTCATGGCGCCCAATAAGACGTTGGCGGCTCAGCTGGCCAACGAACTCCGGGAGCTGTTCCCGAACAACGCGGTGGAGTACTTCGTCTCCTATTACGACTACTACCAGCCCGAGGCTTACGTTCCGCAGACGGACACCTTCATCGAGAAGGATTCCTCGGTCAACTCCGACGTCGAACGGCTCCGGCATTCGGCGACCCGGTCGCTGCTGTCGCGGCGCGACGTCATCGTGGTGTCGTCGGTGTCCTGCATCTACGGACTCGGCACGCCGCAGTCCTACCTCGATCGTTCACTGCCGGTCACCGTCGGGATGAGCCTGGACCGCGATCAGCTGTTGCGCGCACTGGTCGACATCCAGTACACGCGCAACGACTTGGCGTTCACCCGCGGTTCGTTCCGGGTGCGGGGCGACACCGTGGAGATCATCCCCGCCTATGAGGAATTGGCGCTGCGAATCGAATTCTTCGGCGACGAGGTGGAGCGGCTGTATTACCTGCACCCGTTGACCGGGGACGTGCAGCGCGAGGTAGACGAGCTGCGGATATTCCCGGCCACCCACTACGTCGCCGGGCCGGAGCGGATGGGGAAGGCACTGTCGGCCATCGAGCAGGAGCTCGCCGATCGGCTGGCCGAGTTGGAGAGTCAGGGCAAGCTGCTGGAGGCGCAACGGCTACGGATGCGGACCACGTACGACCTGGAGATGATGCGTCAGGTCGGCTTCACCTCCGGCATCGAGAACTACTCCCGGCACATCGACGGACGCAACGCGGGCACGGCGCCCGCCACCCTGATCGACTACTTCCCCGACGACTTCCTGCTGGTCATCGACGAATCGCATGTCACCGTGCCGCAGATCGGCGCCATGCACGAGGGTGACGCCGCCCGTAAGCGCACCCTCGTCGAACACGGGTTCCGGCTGCCCAGTGCGTTGGACAACCGCCCACTGACCTGGGAGGAGTTCTCCGACCGGATCGGTCAGACGGTGTACCTGTCAGCGACGCCCGGCAACTACGAGATGGGTCGCACGCACGGCGAGTTCGTCGAGCAGGTGATCCGGCCGACCGGGCTGATCGACCCGCAGGTCATCGTCAAGCCGACCAAGGGCCAGATCGACGATTTGGTGGGGGAGATCCGCACCCGAGCCGAAAAGGACGAAAGGGTACTGGTCACCACCCTGACCAAGAAGATGTCCGAAGACCTCACGGACTACCTGCTGGAACTGGGAATTCGGGTCCGCTACCTGCACTCGGAGGTGGACACGCTCCGCCGGGTCGAGTTGCTTCGAGAGCTACGCCTCGGCGAATACGACGTGTTGATCGGGATCAACCTGCTCCGGGAGGGCCTCGACCTGCCCGAGGTGTCGCTGGTGGCGATTCTGGACGCGGACAAGGAGGGTTTCCTGCGGTCCGAGCGCTCACTGATCCAGACGATCGGCCGGGCCGCGCGCAATGTCAACGGTGAAGTCCACATGTACGCGGACCGGATCACGCCGTCGATGGCGACGGCCATCGACGAGACCAACCGGCGCCGGGCCAAGCAGGAGGCCTACAACACCGAAAAGGGCCTCGACCCGCAGCCGCTGCGGAAGAAGATCAACGACATCCTCGAGCGGGTCTACGCCGAGGCGGAGGACCAAGTCTCCATCGGCGGGTCCGGTCGCAACGTCTCCCGCGGTCGCAAAGCCCAAGGGGAGCCAGGCATGTCAGCCGGGATCTACGCCGGACACCAGACTGCGGGGATGGCCCGCGGCGAGATGGCCAGCCTGGTTCAGCAACTCACCGATCAGATGCTCGCCGCCGCCAAGGATCTGCAGTTCGAGTTGGCCGGCCGCCTGCGCGACGAGATCTCCGAGCTCAAGAAGGAACTCCGGCACATGGACGCGGCGATGGTCTGACGGTGCCGCTCCGTGCTCAGCTGGTGATGTCCTTGCGGCGGAATTTCCAGACTCCCAAGCCGAAGAACAGCAGCGCGTAGGCCAGACCCGCGAATCCGCCGCGGATCATGTCGTCCCATCGGATCGGGTCGGCGAGGGTGCCGGTCCAGGCGAAGGAGTAATGGGTCGGCAGGAAGTTGCGGATGTTCTCCAGCGCGTCGATCTGATCGAGGATCTGGGACAGGATCGTCAACAGCACCGCGCCGCCGACGGCGCCCAGCGGCGCATCCGTTGACACACTGAGCAGGAAGGCCAACCCGGCGACCCAGGAGAGCTGCACGGTCAGGAACAACACGACGACCAACAGCCGACCCAGTGTGGAAGGCCCGTCCAGCTGGTCACCCACCGGCGTGGACAACGGGTTGAACCCGTAGAGCACGCCGCCGAGCAGCATCGCGGTCAGCGGCAGCAGCGCGATCGCCACGATCGACAGGAACCCGGCCACGAGGACCTTCTGACGGACCAGCCGAATCCGCGGCACCGGAAGCGCGAGCAGGTACCGAAGCGATGACCAGGACGCCTCGGAGGCGATCGTGTCGCCGAAGAACAGTGACACCACCACGATCAGTAAGAAGCTCGCCGCAAAGATCACGGTCACCATCGCGAAGTTGCCGGCCCCGTTCTGCGCCAGGTCGACGATGGACGCCCGGGTGCTACTCGACCGTCCACCGCGCGACTCCCCGCCGATCGCGAAGGCAATCGCCAGGATGATCGGCAGCAACACCATGAATCCGAGGGTGAACTGGGTGCGCCTGCGTTTCAGTTGACGACGCAGTTCCACCGAGAAGGGCAGTGTGCGGCCTGGCCGGTAGCCGACTGCCACGCCGTTGTCCTCAGCGGTGCCGGGCGGCGGCAGTGTGTCCAGAGCCGCCACTGCGGCGTCCGCGGATCGGTCGTGGTGAATCGGGCTCATCAGGAGCCTCCCTTTCCGGCGGCCCCGACGAGATCGAGGAAGACGTCCTCCAAGCGGTTCCGCGGCGCGGCGGAACTGACTGCAACCCCGGCGGCGACGAGCGCCGCCACCGCCGCCTCAGGGCGGTTACCGGCCAGGTCGACGTGGACCTGTTGTTCCTGAACATCCAGATCCAGCACGCCGGGCAAGTCTGTGAGAACCCGGGCCGCCAGTTCGGTGTCGTCCACTGTGAAGCTCATCTCGCCCGACAGCTCGACCAGTTCCTGCACGGTCCCGGACGCGATGACCTGGCCTTTGTTGACAACGACGACGTGGGTGCAGGTCTGTTCGACTTCGGCCAGCAGATGCGAGGAGACCAGCACGGTGCGGCCGGTCGCCGCGTACCGGCGTAGAACCTCGCGCATCGCGTGAATCTGTGGCGGGTCCAAACCGTTGGTCGGCTCATCCAGGATCAGCAGGTCCGGCAGCCCCAACATCGACTGGGCGATCGCCAACCGCTGGCGCATGCCCTGCGAGTAGGTGCGTACCCGCCGGTTGACTGCCGGGCCGAGTCCGGCGATCTCCAAGGCCTGCGGGAGGAACGCCATGTCGGCAGGCCGACCGGTGGCCGCCCAGTACAGCCGCAGATTGTCCGATCCGCTCAGATGCGGCAGGAAACCCGAGCCCTCGACGAAGGATCCGATCCGCGACAGCACCGGCGCGCCGGGCCGGATCCGTTGCCCGAAGACGCGGATCTCGCCGGCGGTGGGGTTGATCAAACCCATCACCATCCGCAGCGCGGTCGTCTTGCCGGCACCATTCGGGCCGAGGAGCCCGACGACCTGACCAGCACGGACGTCGAAGCTGACGTCCTTGACCGCCGTCACGCCGCCGGGGTACAGCTTGCGCAGGCCACTGATTCGCAACGGCAGGTCGACCAGATCCGGATCGGTCCGCCCGCCGTGCCGACGGACGAGACCCCCGAGTACCAATGCCACCAGGGCGACGAGGACCAGAATCATCAGTCCGACCAGCAGCCCGACCGGGATCTCCGACGTCGAGATGTTCTGGCCGCCGGCGACCGGCATGGTGAGCACGGAGTCACCCGCCAGACCCACCAGGTGTATCGCCGCCGCAGCAGGCATCGCGAAGCCCTGATCGGTGCTCGACACCACGAGTTGAACAGACGAACCCGCGTCGATCTGGAGCGCGAACGGAGTGAGCGTCACCGGCACGTCGACCGGGCGGCCGGGTTGCAGGCCGGTGACCCGAATCGGCGAGACCGCACTGCCGGCCAGGGTTCGGACGCCGCTGGCCGTGACCTTGTACAACTTGACGAACAGGGTCGCCTCACTGGCGTCGCCGACGCTGCCCGGCAGCGACGGTCCGGCGACGACCGACAAGGTCGTAGACGCCGCACCCGCCAGCAACAGCTGAGCGCTCAACGGGTCGGAGGTGAAACGAGCGGACTGGCCCGGGATGTCCAGTCCGAGCGTGGCGAGCGCGGTGCTGGCGGCCCCACCGAGACCGGGCAGCGACGACACCGACGCAGGCGTGCCGCCGGGTGGACTGACCGCGGGTTGAACACCTCCCTTGAGCGGCACCTGCTCGACGGTGGCTGTGACACCACCGATTCCCGGGTAGCCGGCGGCGTGCAGCATGCGGCTGCGCACCGCCCCGGTGTCGGAGATCGCCCCGTCGATGGAGTATCGGAAGCCCAGGTCGGGCGGAGCGGTGGATCGGTCGAGGTAGGCGGCGAACCAGGAGTGAATGGCCGTCCGGGTCAACGAGTCGATCCCGCCGCCGTCGTGGCCACCCGCAAACCAGATCACCGAGACGGGGGTTCCATTGGCCGCGATCGCCTTCGCGTTCGCGTCGGACTGATCCAGCCCGAAGAGGGTGTCGCGCTCACCCTGCACGAGCAGCGTCGGGGCCGTGATGTCGCCGACCACCTCCGACGGCGAGGATCGGTCGAGCAGCGCGCGCAGCGTGGGAGTCAAGCGTCCCGACTCGGCGACCTGCAGATACGCGGTGCACAGGTCGGTGGCGAGTCGACCGCACAGCGGGTTCGCCGCAACGGGTGTGGGCGATCCAGCCGTCCCCGTAGAGGTCGGGCCAGGTGACCCACCCGCGGAGGTGGCACCGGCGAGCAGACCACCGAGGCCTGAATTCTGGTCGGTGCCGGCGGCACTGATCGACGTCACCAGGACGGACGTCCAGTACTTCTTGAACACACCGCTCAGTTCGGCACCGGCGTCGGCACCCCCTCCAGCGAAGTCCGGGAACAACGCGTCGGAGAGGTTGTTCCAGGTGATCAGCGGGACCGCGGCGTCGATCCGCGGGTCGGTCCCGGCCAGCATCAGCGCGAGGCCGCCGCCGTAAGAGCCGCCCATCACGCCGACCCGTGGGTCGCCGGGGCCGTCCTGAACGACGTCGGATCTCGTCGCGAGGTAGTCCACGGCGGCGCGACCGTCGGGGATCTCGTAGTCGAGCGAGTCCAGGTGCACATGGCCGGTGGAAGCTCCGAATCCACGCGCGGTGTAGGCCAGCACCAGGTAGCCCTGGGCGACCAGATCCTCCGCGTCCGAGGTGACGGAAGCCTTGGTGCCGCCCAGTCCGTGGCCGAGAATGATCGCCGGCGCCGGCACCCGGGCCGGGAGGTACACGGTGGCGTCCAGCGTGACTGTCGGATCCTCGCCGACACCGCCCGGCGCCGTGAAGGTGAGGTTCTCGGTGGCTGCGGTGCTCGTAGCGGCGCGGGGCCAGGCAACGGCCACCAGCAGGGCGACCACGGCCAC
Organism: uncultured Actinomycetota bacterium; assembly: GCA_963825975.1. GTDB lineage: Bacteria > Actinomycetota > Actinomycetes > Mycobacteriales > Nakamurellaceae > Nakamurella. The sequence continues at coordinate 133,751 of CAWGUZ010000019.1, read as the reverse complement.
CGCGATTCCGATCAGCAGGCCGCGCCGCCGTTTCCACATGCGCTCCAGAGTGCCAGAACCGTCGGGGCGCCCAGATCGTGGTCGTTCGCCCGGTGGCGCCACCCCGCAGCGCTTATTCCGATCTGGCGAACGGTGGCCGCTGTGGCCCACGTTGCGCCGCGGGCACGGTGGCCACAGCGGGCGCAACTCACGCCGCCGCGAACGTTCCGCTCGTTCGCGAACGATGCATCAGTCGCAAACAACAGGGATGGTCGCGTGGTGGCCGGGCGCGCTCCGCATCCCGATCGCAGTGGCCGAACCGGTGAGTTGCAACACAAGCCGACCCGGGCGAGGTCTGCAGCCAGGTGCCGGTCGATGAGACCGTCTGGCCCAGGAAGTAGCGCCGAAAGTTCGCGACCCGGAGTGCTGAGAACGTCCCCCGGGTGCGGCCGCCTATACGATTCCCGGCTCACCAACCGCGTTGGCGCCACTCCCCGAGGTGCGGCCGTTCACGGCCGAGCGTGGTGTCGTCACCGTGTCCCGGATACACCACCGTGTCGTCCGGGAGCACGTCGAATACGCGGGCCTCCAAGTCGTTCATCAGGCTCTCGAATGCTTCCGCGGACCGGGTCTTGCCCGGTCCGCCGGGGAAGAGGGAGTCTCCGGTGAACAGGTGAGGCGAGCCCTCGGGATCTCGGTACAGCACCGCCAGCGAGCCCGGCGTGTGCCCTCTGAGGTGCAGAAACTCGATCTCGGAGGCACCCAACGCATAGCGCGTCCCCTGCTCCGGATAGACGTCAGTGGGCACCGGCAACGCACTCGCGTCCGCTCGATGAGCGATCAGGTTGGCCCCGGTCTGGCCCGCGATCGCACCGAGCGCCTGCCAGTGGTCGGCGTGCTGATGGGTGGTGACGATGGTCCGCAGCCGGGGCCGGGTCGGGCCGAAGTCGAGCAGATCGGCGATCCGTTCGGGGTCGGCGGCGGCGTCGATCAGCAGCCCGTCGCCGGTCTCCGCACACACCAGCAAATAGGCGTTGTTGTCCATCGGACCGACCGACATCTTGGTGATCGACAGGTGGGACAGGGTGCGGGTCGCCGGTGCGCCGCCCGGCTGCACGTGCCCGGTGTAGTCAGCCATCCCGCCACCCTAAGCGGTGCCCGGCGGGCATTCGGCCGTGCCGACCGGAGTCCGCGGGCTCGCGGCAGACCGCTCTGTCGGTGGGTCCGCCTAGCATTGGAACCCGTGATGGAACGGCTGAGTGTGCGCGGGGCTCGAGAACACAATCTGCGCAATGTCGATCTCGATCTGCCGCGGGATGCGCTGATCGTTTTCACCGGGCTGTCCGGATCGGGCAAGTCGTCGCTGGCGTTCGACACCATATTCGCCGAGGGTCAACGTCGGTACGTCGAGTCGTTGTCGTCGTACGCCCGCCAGTTCCTCGGCCAGATGGACAAGCCCGATGTCGACTTCATCGAGGGCCTGTCACCCGCGGTCTCGATCGACCAGAAGTCGACCTCGCGCAACCCCCGGTCGACCGTCGGCACGATCACCGAGATCTACGACTATCTGCGCCTGTTGTTCGCCCGGATCGGCCGGCCGCACTGTCCGGTCTGCGGCGAGCTGGTCACCAAGCAGACGCCGCAGGCGATCGTCGACCGAGTGCTGGAGATGCCGGAGGGCACCCGCTTCCAGGTTCTCGCTCCCGTCGTCCGCGAACGCAAGGGTGAGTTTCACGACCTGCTGTCCTCGCTCACCGGCCAGGGCTACTCCCGCGTCCGAGTCGACGGCGAGGTGGTGCTCATCGCCGACGTGCCGGCACTGAAGAAGCAGGAGAAGCACTCGATCGAGGTAGTCATCGACCGACTCACCGCGAAACTCCCGGCGCGGCAGCGGATTACCGACTCGGTGGAGACGGCGCTCCGGCTGGCCGAGGGCATCCTGGTGATCGACTACGTCGACCTCGATCAGGGTGATCCGGCCCGGTACCGCCGCTACTCCGAGAAGATGGCCTGCCCGAACGACCACCCGCTCGCGCTCGACGAGCTGGAACCGCGGTCGTTCTCCTTCAACTCCCCGTTCGGCGCCTGCCCGGCGTGTTCCGGCTTGGGCACGAAGATGGAGGTCGACCGCGAACTGGTGGTCCCGGACGTCGAGCTGACCCTGCGGCAGGGCGCGGTCCACCCATGGAGCACCGGCCAGACCAGCGAGTACTTCACCCGCCTCCTGGAGGGCCTGGCGGGCACCATGAAGTTCTCGATGGACGCGCCCTGGCAGCGGTTGCCGGAGAAGGCGCGCGCCGCCGTACTCGACGGTGTCGGCGAACAGGTGCACGTGACCTACAAGAACCGGTATGGCCGGCAACGTTCGTACTACGCCGAATTCGAGGGCGTGGTGCCGTTCCTGGAGCGGCGTGCCGCCCAGACCGACTCCGATTACGCCCGGGAGAAGTACGAGGGCTACATGCGGGAGGTGCCCTGCACGGTCTGCAAGGGCGCCCGGCTCCGCCCGGAGATCCTCGCGGTGACGGTGCAGGTGCAGACCGACGGCGGCAGTCGCGAGGTCAACTTGGCCGAGATCTCGGCGATGTCGATCGGCGACGCGGAGAAGTTCTTCCCGAGCATGGTGCTGTCCGATCGCGACCGGATGATCGCCGAACCGGTGCTCAAGGAAGTCGGCGCCCGACTGGGGTTCCTGCTCGACGTCGGTTTGGAATACCTGTCCTTGGCCCGTCCTGCGGCGACCCTGTCCGGAGGCGAGGCGCAGCGCATCCGGCTGGCCACCCAGATCGGGTCCGGCCTGGTCGGAGTGTTGTACGTGCTGGACGAACCGTCGATCGGCCTGCATCAGCGAGACAACCACCGCCTGATTCAGACCCTCACCCGGCTACGCGACCTCGGTAACACGCTGATCGTCGTCGAACACGACGAGGACACCATCCGGGTCGCCGACTGGGTCGTCGACATCGGGCCCGGCGCCGGCGAGCACGGCGGGCGGGTGGTGGTCTCGGGGTCCGTTGAGGACCTGGAGAACTCACCGGAGTCGCTGACCGGCGCCTACATCGCCGGCCGCAAGCAGATCGCCGTCCCTGCCGCGCGCCGGTCGGTCGACAAGAATCGACTCTTGACGGTGGTCGGGGCCCGCGAGAACAACCTGCAGAACGTCACGGTGAAGTTCCCGCTCGGCACCCTGCTCGCGGTCACCGGGGTGTCCGGGTCGGGCAAGTCGACGCTGGTCAACGACATCCTGCACGCCGTGTTGGCGAACCGGATCAACGGTGCTCGAATGATTCCCGGCCGGCACACCCGAGTCACCGGCCTCGACCTGGTTGACAAGGTGGTCGGCGTCGACCAGTCGCCGATCGGCCGCACCCCGCGGTCCAACCCGGCCACCTACACCGGCGTGTTCGACCACATCCGCAAACTCTTCGCGGCCACCACCGAGGCGAAGGTCCGCGGCTACCAGCAGGGACGGTTCTCCTTCAACGTCAAGGGCGGCCGCTGCGAGTCCTGCGCCGGCGACGGAACGCTGAAGATCGAGATGAACTTCCTCCCGGACATCTACGTTCCCTGCGAGGTGTGCAAGGGCGCCCGTTTCAACCGGGAAACCCTGGAGGTGCACTACAAGGGCAAGACGATCTCCGACGTGCTGAACACCACGATCGAGGAGGCGGCGGTGTTCTTCGAGGCGATCGGTCCGATCCACCGTCACCTCAAGACCCTGGTCGACGTCGGGCTCGGCTACGTCCGGCTCGGTCAGCCCGCGCCCACCCTCTCCGGGGGTGAGGCGCAGCGCGTGAAACTCGCCTCCGAGCTGCAGAAACGCTCCACCGGTCGGACGGTGTACGTCCTCGACGAACCGACTACGGGTCTGCACTTCGCCGACGTCGAGAAGCTGCTCGGCGTGATCAACGGTCTGGTCGACAAGGGCAACACCGTGATCGTGATCGAGCACAACCTGGACGTGATCAAGACGGCGGACTGGGTGATCGACATGGGCCCGGAGGGTGGCTCCGGCGGCGGCCGGGTGATCGCGGAGGGCACTCCCGAGACGATCGCCCGGCACACCTCGTCGCACACCGGCACCTACCTGCGCCCGGTGCTGCGAGGGCGCGGCGTGCGCGACTCGACGAACGGTGCCACCGGCGCTGCGGGCGTCACATCGGCCGCGGGCGCTACGTCTGCCGCGGGCGCCACGTCTGCCGCGGGCGCCACGTCTGCCGCGGGCGCCACGGCCGAAGCCGATGCCGTCAAGGCCACCAAGGCCCGTCGTCGAGCGGCGAAGTTGGTATGACCGATCTGGGACAATCGATCCCCGTGAAGACCTTCGATTCGCTCTTCGTAGAACTGCTCGATCGAGCGTCGGCCCGCCCGGAGGGCTCGGGAACGGTCGCGGCACTCGACGCGGGCGTGCACGCCCAGGGCAAGAAGCTGCTCGAAGAGGCCGGCGAGGTGTGGCTGGCCGCCGAGCACGAGGAAGACGACGCCTTGGCGATGGAGATATCCCAACTGCTGTACCGGGCGCAGGTGATCATGATCGGCCGCGGCCTTTCGCTGGAGCAGGTCTACCGACATCTGTAGGCGTGCCCGCGCCCGTTGCCCATGACTGCAGTTCCGTGAAGGGATCTTCCATGCTCCGGTTAGCCGTGCCCAACAAGGGGACGCTCAGCGAGCCCGCCTCCGCCATGCTCCGCGAGGCCGGTTACCGCCAACGCACCGACGCTCGCGACCTCACCGTGATCGACGTTGCCAACGACGTCGAGTTCTTCTTCCTGCGGCCCAAGGACATCGCCATCTACGTCGGGTCGGGCGAGCTCGATCTCGGCATCACCGGCCGTGACCTAGCCGCAGAGTCGCAGGCCCAGGTCGACGAACAGCTCGGACTCGGATTCGGACACTCGAAGTTCCGGTACGCGGCGCCGGCCGGCCGGGACTGGCGGATCGAGGACCTGGCCGGGATCAGGATCGCCACCGCATACCCGCACCTGGTGCGCAGCGATCTGGCTCGCCGCGGCATCTCCGCCACCGTCATCCGACTGGACGGGGCGGTGGAGATCTCGATTCAACTCGGGGTGGCCGACGCGATCGCCGACGTGGTGGGTTCCGGCCGGACCCTGCGGCAGCACGATCTGGTCGCGTTCGGCGACGTCATCTGCGCCTCCGAGGCGGTCACCATCGCGCACGGCGGGCGGGCGCTGAGCACCGCCGCCCGGCAGGTGGTGAACCGACTGCGCGGTGTGGTCCTGGCGCAGCAGTACCTGATGCTGGATTACGACTGCCCGCGCACACTGCTGGACCGGGCCGTCGAGCTCACTCCCGGGCTGGAGTCGCCGACCGTCGCCTCGCTGGCCGACCCGGACTGGGTGGCGGTCCGGGCGATGGTGCCGCGGGATCAGTCCAATCCGGTGATGGACGCGTTGGCCGACATCGGCGCGAAGGCGATTTTGGCCTCCGACATCCGGTCCTGCCGGTTGTGACCCCCCGCTACCGAACCGGCGCGGCCGGTGACGGCGTCGCACCTACGGTCGACTGATGTCGACCGTCAGACCAGCCGGGGGCGTCTGGACCCGCGGGGTCTCCATCGGACGGCTGATCGGGGTGCCGGTCACCGTCACGCCATCGTGGCTGCTATCGGTCGCGATCATCGCGCTGATGTCCGGCCCGGTCGTCGCCGACCTGGTGCCGTCGTTGTCCCGGCCCGGCGCGTATCTGGTCGCGGCGCTGCTCGCGGTGCTACTGGGAGTGAGCGTGTTGGCCCACGAGCTGGGTCACTGCGTCGTGGCCCAGCGATTCGGGGTCGGCGTGGTCGGCATCCAACTGTTCCTGCTGGGCGGGGTCTCCGAGATCGCCAGGATTCCGCGCACCGCCCGCGAGGAGGCGGCGGTTGCCGCCGCGGGGCCGGTGGTGTCCGCGGCACTCTGCGGCGCCTTCGCCGCCGCCACCGCGGTGACCCAACCTCGTACCGTCTGGTGGCTGCTCGTGCTGGAGATGGCAGTGGCCAACGGCATCCTGGCGATCTTCAATCTCCTGCCCGCATTGCCGTTGGACGGCGGTCGGGTGCTCCGAGCGGGTCTCTGGCGCCAGTTCGGTGACCGACGCACCGGGACCAGAGTGGCGGTCCTGGGCGGGTATCTGGTCGCGGCCGCGCTGGTGGGATGGTCGATCTTCCGCTTCGGTTCGGGGGACCGGGCGTCGCTGGTGCAGGGCGCGATCGGGCTGGCGATGGCCGGTTACATCGCCGTCGGGGCCCGCGGGGAACAGCGCGAACCGGAGCCGCTGGAGTTTCCGGAGGAGTTGCAGCTCGCCGCCCTCGCCCGTCCGGTGGTCGAACTGCCTGCTGAGACGCCGGTAGAGCTGGCGCTCACCTTGGCCGCCGGCTCCGAGGTGCTGCTGCTAGGCGCGGAGGGCGTGGTGGAGGCGGTCCTGGACCTGCCCGCGGCCCGCTCGTTGGCCGTCCGTTCGCCCGGTGCGCCGGCCGGGGCGGCGGGCCATCGGATGGGTCCGCACACGGTGGTGCTGTTCAGCGACACGCCCTCCGATTTCGCCCAACAGTTGAGTTCGGTGGCATCGATGTACTTCTTGTTGATCGGGCAGGACGGTCGTCCGCAAGGGGTTTTGCGGCGTGACGACGTCACCGCGGCCCGGCAGCGATCCGGACGCTGAACCGTCCGCCGACCTGCCCCTGGCCACCGGGCCCCGCCGGACGCAGGGCCCGCTGCCGCGTCACGGCCAGACCAGACCAGCCCAGTCCAGACCAGTCCAGTCCAGTCCAGTCCGTCCAGCGTGGTCAGTTCAGCCCAGCTCAGTCACTTCAGCCCAGCTCAGTCAGCCCAGCAGAACCTGATCGACATGCTCAAACGGAATCAGAGGACAGTCAAATGACGTCGTTCCACATCGGTGATCGCGTGCAACTGACCGATCCCAAGGGACGCAAGTACACCGTCCTCTTGGAGGCGGGCGCGACCTTTCACACCCACCGCGGCGCCCTTCAGCACGACGACCTGATCGGGCAGCCCGAGGGCAGCGTGATCGCCTCCGCGGCGGGCACCAGTTACCTGGCGCTGCGGCCGCTGCTCACCGACTACGTACTGTCCATGCCGCGGGGGGCAGCGGTGATCTATCCGAAGGACTCCGCGCAGATCGTCGCCTGGGGCGACATCTTCCCCGGTGCTCGGGTTCTGGAAGCCGGCGCGGGCTCGGGGGCGCTGACCTGCTCGCTGCTGCGGGCGGTCGGCCCGACCGGTTCGGTCATCTCGTACGAGGTGCGCGACGACCACGCCGAACACGCCGAACGCAACGTTTCCCGCTTCTTCGGCGAACTGCCGGAAAGCTGGTCGCTGCGGATCGGTGACGCGGCCGACCACCAGGGCGAGGTCGACCGGATCGTGCTCGACATGGCCGAGCCGTGGGACATGCTGCCGATGGTGGCCCGGTCCCTGACGCCCGGCGGTGTCCTCGTGGTGTACGTCGCCAGCACCACCCAGCTGTCCCGGATGGCCGAGGCGATCCGGGAGGACACCGGCTACACCGAACCGTACGGTTGGGAGACGATGCAGCGCGCCTGGCATCTGGTCGGTGCCGCAGTGCGGCCCGAGCATCGGATGATCGGGCACACCGCCTTCCTGCTGACGGCTCGTCGGCTGGCGCCCGGCGTGGTGGCCCCGAAACCGCAGCGGCGTCCCACCGCCACCGGCACCGACCACCCGATCGGTCGCCGAGCCGCCCTCGCAACACCCGACACCCCGGCACCCGACACCGTTGAACCCGACACCGCGGCACCCGACACCGTTGCACCCGCTACCGCGGCACCCGACACCGCAGCACCCGACACCGGGGTCGCGGAGACCCACTAGGCGAGGCCCGAGCGGGAAGAGTTGCGCATTCCGGTCATCTCACACCCCCCGCTTCGCGGGCATCGTCAGTACGCGCAGGTAGGGTGAAGACGCGGCCGGTGATCTCAGCCGCCAGGTGAAGGGGGACCCGATGCCCGATTTGGGACCAGCTGGGTCACAGCCAGAGTCGACCCAGAACAGCACCGACGAACTGCGCGCGCACATCCGCGCGCTCACTGAGGAACTCACCATCGCCCGCCGCCGGTTGAGCACGTCCAGTTCGGACACCCGACCGTTGGAACGGCGACTGAGCGAGGCGCATGCACAGGTCGACGCACTCGCCGAACGCAACGACAAACTGGTCACCACTCTGCGGGACGCCCGCGGTCAGCTGTTGCAGCTGAAGGAGGAGGTGGACCGGCTCGCACAGCCCCCGAGCGGGTACGGCATCTTCGTGGAGCCGGGTCCGGACGGCTCCGTCGAGGTTTACACCTCGGGCCGACGGATGCGCCTCGCCGTGTCGCCCGCGGTGACCGTGGACGAACTCACCCCCGGTCAGCAACTACGGCTGAACGAGGCGCTCACCGTGGTGGAAGCCGCGGCGTTCGAGCAGGTGGGCGAGGTATGCAGCCTGCGTGAACTGATCGGTGTCGATCGCGCGCTGGTGATGGGCCACGCCGACGAGGAACGGGTGGTGCGCCTCGCGGCGCCGCTGCACGAGGTCAGCCTGAAGCCCGGCGACTCGCTGCTGATCGACTCCAAGGCCGGCTACGCCTACGAGAAGGTACCCAAGGCCGAGGTCGAGGACCTCGTCCTGGAAGAGGTGCCGGATGTCGACTACAGCAACATCGGTGGGCTGCAGCGGCAGATCGAGCAGATCCGGGACGCCGTCGAACTGCCCTTCCTGCACAAGGAATTGTTCCGCGAGTACCAGTTGCGCCCACCGAAGGGGGTGTTGCTCTACGGCCCTCCCGGTTGCGGCAAGACCCTGATCGCGAAGGCGGTCGCGAACTCGCTGGCCAAGAAGGTCGCGGCGGCTCGCGGGCTGGAACACATGACCAGCTACTTCTTGAACATCAAGGGCCCCGAGCTGCTCAACAAGTACGTCGGCGAGACCGAGCGCACGATTCGGCTGATCTTTCAGCGGGCCCGTGAGAAGGCCTCGGACGGCACCCCGGTGATCGTCTTCTTCGACGAGATGGACTCGATCTTCCGCACCCGCGGGTCCGGCGTGTCCAGCGACGTCGAGACCACCATCGTGCCGCAGCTGCTCAGTGAGATCGACGGGGTCGAAGGTCTGGAGAACGTCATCGTGATCGGCGCCTCCAACCGGGAGGACATGATCGACCCGGCCATCCTGCGGCCCGGCCGGCTCGACGTGAAGATCAAGATCGAACGCCCCGACGCCGAGTCGGCGCGGGACATCTTCTCCAAGTACCTGACCACGAGCCTGCCGATCAGCTCCGAGGACCTGGCCGAGTTCGGCGGCGATCGGCAGTCCACGATCACCGCGATGATCCAGGCGACGGTCGAGCGGATGTACGCCGAGAGCGAGGACAACCGGTTCCTCGAGGTCACCTACGCGAACGGTGACAAGGAGGTCCTCTACTTCAAGGACTTCAACTCGGGCGCGATGATTCAGAACATCGTCGACCGGGCGAAGAAGTCAGCCATCAAGGCCAAGATCGAGAACGGTTCCAACGGTCTCCGGGTGACGCAGCTGATGGAGGCCATCGTCGACGAGTTCGCCGAGAACGAGGACCTGCCGAACACCACGAACCCGGACGACTGGGCCCGGATCTCCGGCAAGAAGGGGGAGCGAATCGTCTACATCCGCACCCTCGTGTCGGGGAAGAACTCCGAGGGGTCCCGGGCCATCGACACTGCGGCGAACACCGGGCAGTACCTGTAGCTCGCAGATCAGTAGCTCGCCGACCTTTAGCTCGCAGCCCAGCACGACGAAGCGGGGGCCGATCCATTCGGATCGGCCCCCGCTTCGCGTCTTGAACGCGGCACCGCGTCTTGAACGCGGCACCGCGTCTTGAACGCGGCACTCAGTCCAGTCGGATGGACCAGACGTCAGACAGTGGGCGGTCCGCCCGCCACCGTGGTTGATTCCGCAGTCACCGCCATCGGGGTGCGGCGGCGGCGCGCCAGCAGCAGCACGAGCGAGCCCAGGACGAAGAACCCGGATCCGAGCAGACCCGGAACCCGCGGGTCGAAGCCCGTGTTCGCCAGCGGTGCCCCGGAGCCCCCGCCACCGGGGGTGATCACCGGTGTCGGATCGCCCCCGGTGACCGGATCGCCACCGGTGACCGGACCGCCACCGGTGACCGGTGTTGCGGCGGCGAGCACCGTCAGAGTCTGGGTCGTCGTCGCGGTCACCCCGAGCACCGAGATCGAGACCACCACTTCGTAGCTGCCCGGCGCGAGGTTGGTGACGAGCACACTCCACGACCCGTCTTCGGCGACCGTGGTGGTCAGCGTGCGACCGGCGATCGTGACGGTCACCAGGGTCCCGGCCGGTGCGCTGGAGATGCCGCTGATGACGTGATCACCGGACGTCGAAGTGGCCGTGGAGCCACCGGACACGCTCAATGTCACCGCGCTCAACGACGATCCCCCGACCGTGATGGCGGCGGCGGTGAATCCTGGCCGTTGGGCGACGATCAGCACCTGCGTCGTGCTGCCCGCGGGCAGCCCGCGCACGGTGATTGTGGATCCGTTGCGGGTGACCGTCCCGTTAGTGGCGGTCAGGGTGTACGTGATGTCGGGGTTGAAGTCGACGATTTCGAAGGTGAAACCGTCCGGGGTGCCGGTCGCCGGACCGACGGTCGGCGCGGAGCCGACCCCGAGGGCGGCAGCGGGCACGGTCGCCGAGGCGGGGGTGTATCCGACCCGAGTCGCGGTGATCACCACGTCCGACTGTTCGCCCGGCGCCAGTCCGGTGACCGTGACGGTGCTCCCGTTGCGGGTGACCGTGCCGTGGGTAGCGGTCACGGTGTACTGGGTGGACCCGTCCAGGTTGGTCACCTCGAAGCTGAACCCGTCCACGAACCGGTGGGCCGCCGAGGTTTCCGGGGTGATCCCGACGAGCAGCGCGGTACCGGAGGTGCTGGTCTGGGCAGGTGCGAACCCGCCGCGGGCCGCGGTCACGGTGACCGTCGACGCTGCGCCCGGGCTGAGGCCGGTCACCGTGACAGTCGCGCCGTCTCGATGCACTTCACCGGCGGTCACGGTCACGGTGTAGGTCGTGTCGGCGTCGAAGTTGGTGAGGTCGACGACGAATCCGTCCGGAGTCGCGACGGGGGCGCTCAGCGCCGGGGTGGTTCCGGTCTCCAACGCCGCGCCGGACGCGGTGGCGGCGGTGGTGGTGTAGGCGGCGCGGGCGGCGGTGACGGTCACCCGGGCGGTCTGACCCGGGGCCAGGCCGCTCACGGTGATGGTGGTGCCGTCGCGGACGACGGTGCCCGTGTCGGTGGTGACCGTGTAGGTGACCTGATCGTTGTAGTTGCTGAGGTCGACGACGAAGCCGTCGACGAGCCGGGTCGGGTCGGTGAAGGCCGGTATGACGCCGGTGTTGAGGGCGGTGCCGTCGACGGTCGTCGCGGTGGTGGTGTCTCCGGTCCGGGTGGCGGTGACGGTGACGGTCACCGTCTGGCCGGGGCTGAGCGCGGTGACGGTGACGGTGCTGCCGTCTCGGGTGACGGTGCCGGCCGTGCTGGTGACGGTGTAGGTGGTGTCGGGGTCGAAGTTGGTGATGTCGAAGGCGAATCCGTCGGTGGTGGGGGCGGGTTCGCTCAGGGTCGGGGTGGTGCCGGTCTCCAACGCCGCGCCGGACGCGGTGGCGGCGGTGGTGGTGTAGGCGGCGCGGGCGGCGGTGACGGTCACCAGGGCGGTCTGACCCGGGGCCAGGCCGCTCACGGTGATGGTGGTGCCGTCGCGGACGACGGTGCCCGTGTCGGTGGTGACCGTGTAGGTGACCTGATCGTTGTAGTTGCTGAGGTCGACGACGAAGCCGTCGACGAGCCGGGTCGGGTCGGTGAAGGTCGGTATGACGCCGGTGTTGAGGGCGGTGCCGTCGACGGTCGTCGCGGTGGTGGTGTCTCCGGTCCGGGTGGCGGTGACGGTGACGGTCACCGTCTGGCCGGGGCTGAGCGCGGTGACGGTGACGGTGCTGCCGTCTCGGGTGACGGTGCCGGCCGTGCTGGTGACGGTGTAGGTGGTGTCGGGGTCGAAGTTGGTGATGTCGAAGGCGAATCCGTCGGTGGTGGGGGCGGGTTCGCTCAGGGTCGGGGTGGTGCCGGTCAGCAGGGCGGACGCGGAGATCATCCCGTTGGTGGTGGTGTAGCCGGCGCGGACGGCGGTGACGGTCACCCTGGCGGTCTGGCCGGGGGTGAGGCCGGTGACGATGACGGTGGTGCCGTCGCGGACGACGGTGCCGGTGTCGGTGGTGACCGTGTAGGTGATCTGGTCGTTGGAGTTGGTGATGTCGAACTGGAATCCGTCCGCTGTGGTGAACGGTGCGCTGAAGGTCGGTGTGACGCCGGCGAACAACGAGGTCCCGGAGACCGTGCCGGTGCGGGTGGTGTAGCCGGTGCGCGCGGCGGTGACGGTCACTGTCGCCGTCGAGCCGGGAGCCAGACCGGTGACGACCACGGTGCCCCCGTCGAGCACGACTGTGCCACCCGTGGTGGACGCCGAGTAGGTGGTCGACGGGTTGTAGTTCGCCACACTGGTGCTGAAACCGTCGGCGGTACGGGTGACGGCGCCGAAGGTCGGCACCGTGCCGACTGCCATCGGGGTCAGTGTTGCCGACGGCGAACTCGCAGTACCGACACCGCCGGCGTTGATCGCCTGCACGATGAAGGTGTACGGGGTTCCGTTGGTCAGCCCGGTGACGGTGGTCGACGTCGCCGTGGACACCCCGTCCGCGAACACGGTGTACACACCGGAGCCGTTCGCGGCGTAGGAGATCTGGTAGTCCGTGCTGGCGCCGGCGGTGCCGGCGGCACCCGCCGTCCAGGTCAGCGCCACCGACCCGTCACCGGCGGTGCCGGCGACCGCGGTCGGCGTACCGGGGGTGGTACCGGCGGCGACCACGACCCGGGGGGTCGACCGGGTGGTGGTCCCGGCGGCGTTGGTGGCGTCGACGGTGAGGTAGTACGTCGTGCCGTTGGTGAGCCCGGTCAGGGTGCAGGTCAGCGCCCCCGAGGTGGTGCAGGTCTTGAGTTGCGAACCCTGGGTGGCGGCCGACCAGGCCACCACGTTGTAGGCGGTGATGGGGGAGCCGTTGTTGTTCGGGGCGACCCACTGCACGGTGATCGCGTTCGCCGAACCGGTTCCGGTGATGGTCGCCGCATTCGGGACGTCGGGCAACGTGTACGGGGTCGCCGTGCTGGTGTTGGAGGTGGCACCGGCGCCGGCCGCGCTGACCGCGCGCAACGCCACCGTGTACGGGGTGCCGTTGGTCAGGCCGGAGATCGTGATCGGACTGCTCGTCCCGGTGGCGTTGACCCAGGTCCCGCCGTTGAGTTGATATTGGTATCCGGTGATGGCCGAGCTGCCGGCCGCACCTGCGGTGAACGCGACGGTGAGGAAGGTGTTGGCAGCGGTGATGCCGGTGATGGTGGGAGCCGACGGCTTGGCCAGCGGGGTCACCGCGACCCGCGGGGTCGAGGCCGCCCCGGTGCCTGCGATGTTCTGAGCGACGACCGAGACGTAGTAAGCGGTGCTGTTGGTCAGGCCGGTCAGTACACAGGTCAGGGCGGCGGTGGTGCAGGTGGAGACGGCCGTGCCGCCGGTGCCTGCACTCCAGGCAGTCGCCACGTAGGACGTCACCGCGGAGCCACCGTTGGACGCCGGTGCCGACCAGGAGACCGTGGCGCCGGCATTCTCGGACTGGGCGACGACCCCGGTCGGGGCGTCGGGAACGGTTCGGGGGGTGCCGACGACGGGGGTCGACGTCGCGCCGTCGCCGTTGCCGTTGACGGCCCGGAGTTCGACGCTGTAGGCGGTGCCGTTGGTCAGGTTGGGAATGGTGAACGGGCTGCTGGTCGCGCCCGCGGTCACCCAGGCGCCACCGTCGAGCCGGTACTGGACGTCGATGATCGGGGATCCGCCGTCGCCGGCGATGGTGTAGGCGACCCGCAGGGCGCCGTTCATCGGAGTGAGGGTCACACCGGGCCGGGTCGGTGTTGCGCTGGGTGATCCGGACACGGTGGCAGAGGCGCCGCCGGTGCCCGCGGCGTTCCGGGCGCGCACGGCGATGGCATAGACACCTCCGTTCACGAAGGGGGTGCCGTCGGCGGACGACGCCGCCACCCGCAACGGACTGGCGGACCGGCCGGCCGACGCCCAGGTGGAGCCACCGTCGGTGGTGTACTCCCAATCGGTCACCGGCGAGCCGCCGTCCGACGGAACTCCGACGGTCACGGTCAGCGCGCGGTCGGCCGGAACGACGTCGGTGATCACGGCGGTCGCCGGAACGTCGATCGGGGTGCCGCTCACCGGGTCCGACGCCGGGCTCGACCCGACCCCGTTGACGGCGCGGACCTCGACGGCGTAAGTGGTGCCGTCGGTGAGGCCGCCGATGATGAACGTCGAGTTCAGAGTCCCGGTGTCCGTCCAGCTCCCACCGTCGACTCGGTACTCGTAGTGGTCGATCTCCGAGCCGCCGTTGGGCGGAGCCACGACCGTGACCTGCAGCGATCGTGGTCGGCTCGTGACGCTGTCGATGACCGGCGCATCGGGGACCCGTTGGCCGGCGGTGTCGAAGGTGCTGGACGCGGTACCGAAGCCGGCGGCGTTGACCGCCCGCAGCTCCACCGGAAAGTCGCCGCCGTCGCCGATCGGGGTCGTCCCGTCGCTGGACAGCGTGCTGATCGTCAGCGGGCTTCCCGTGGTGAGCCCGTCGTCGCGGTTGCGCCAGGTCGCCCCCGCGTCGGTGGAGTACTGATACCCGGTTATCGGGCTGCCGCCTTCGTCTACGGGCGGCGTGAACTCGACGGTCAGCTGCCCGTCGCCGGCGGTGCTCGAGTCGATCGTGGGTGCGGACGGGACGGTCCGCGGGGTCGCGGTGACCGGGGTGGATCCCGCCCCGGAGCCGACCGGGTTGATTGCGCGGACGCGGACGTCGTAGCCGGTGCCGTTCGCCAGTCCGGTGATCAGCAGCGGGCTGGAGCCGGCCGGGACGGTCAGCCAGGGGCCGCCGGTCAGCTGGTACTCATAACCCGAGATGGAGAGTCCACCGGTCGCGGGCGGGGTGAAGGTGACGCTGAGAGTGCGGTCACCGGGGACGACAGCAGACACCGTGGGCGCGCCCGGCACGCTGGAGGTCGTCACACTGACCGGCGGGGAGGCCGCACCGGCGCCGACAGCGTTGACGGCCCGCACTCGCACCGAGTACGTGGTCGCGTCGGTCAGGCCGGCGATGGTGAGCGGGCTGGTGGTCCCGCCCGCCGAAGTCCAGGCACCACCGTCGAGCTGATATTGCACGTCGGTGATGGGCAACCCGCCGCTGGTCCCCGGGGTGAAGGCGATGACGGCGGAGGTGGCACCGGTGGTGGCGGAGGTGATCGCCGGCGCCCCCGGCACCGCGGCGGGTGTTCCGGTCTGCGGGGCGGACGGGTCGCCGACGCCGATCGCATTGACCCCGCGGACCTGTACCGAATAGGCGGTGCCGTTGGTCAGGCCGGGGATTGTGAACGGAGATGTCGAACCGGTGGGGATCCAGGCCCCGCCGTCGACCGAATAGTCGAAGCGAGTGATCGGGCTGGCGGCGGTCGCGCCGCTGACGGCGACGGAGAGGGCGCCGTCCTGCCGGGTCACACTGTCGATGACGGCCGCGGTCGGCACCCCGCTGGGGGTCACCGGTGCCGACGCCGCGGACACGGTGCCCGCCCCGAACGAGTTGACCGCCGTGACGCGGAAGATGTAGGCGGTGCCGTTCGTGAGACCGGTGACGGTTGCCGTGGTGTCCGTCGACACACCGTCGCTGAAGACGGTCCAGGCGGGCGTGCCGGAGCTGACCGCGTACTCGATCTGATAGTCGGTGATCGCGGCGCCGCCGGTGTTGCTCGGTGCACTCCAGTTCAGCACGACGGCGCTGTTGGCTGCGGTACCGCTGACGGTCGTGGGCGCGGCGGGGGAGCCGGTCAGGTAGGAGATGACGACAGAGCCGTTGCCGGTGTTTCCGGAGTAGTACTGATACACGGCGCTCAACGTGGACAGGCCGGCGGTCGAGCTGGTGCCGGGGAACCCGCCGAAGCCGAAGTATTCGGTGCTGGTGCCCGCCCCGTACTGGACTTGGCCGCGGGCGCCACCGCTGACGCCGCCGCCGCCGCCGCCGCTCGCCCCGCCGTCGCAGCTGGTCAGCGGCAGGCAGTACTCATTGGTGCTGAGTCCGGCCTGGCCGGTGGTCGACACGGCGTCGGTGCGCGGGGTGGGTGTCGCCTCGCCCGGTCGACCGGCGGTCGGACCGAACTGGCCGCTTCCGCCGCCGCCGCCGCCACCCGCCGCGACGAGTGTGGTGGTCCCGTACGTCACCACCGTGGCGGCGCCGCCGCCACCGCCGTTGCCCGACGAACCGGCGTTGCCCGCGATGGCACCGACGCCACCCGCGTATCCGGTCACCGGGTTGGTCCCGCCGGGGGTGGTGGCAGCATTCGTGCCGCCGCTGCGGCTCAGACCGTTGGTCCCGCCCTTGCCGACGCCGATGGTCAGCACAGTGCCGGGGGTCACGTCGATGGTGCCGCTGAGGTTTGCTTTGTAGCCGCCGGGGATCGGTGCGGTTGCATCGGGGCCGCCCATGCCGCCCTCGCCGCCGGTGATCGAGACGGTGAGCTGGGTGATGCCGGCCGGCACGGTGAAGGTCTGTACCGAAGCGCTGTAAGAGAACGTCTGGGAGATGGTGCTGGGTGCGGCCGCCGCCGGCCCGACGGTGCCGATGGTGAGCGCTGTCGACGCGATCAGGGTGCCGACCACTGCGAGGGCGCCGCCTCGACGTGCCCGCCAGGGACGTGCCCGCCAGGGACTGTGACCGCTATTCGACATAGTTCCGCCTCACCGAGCGTGTTTCAGCTGTGATCGTCGGGGCCGCTGCGTCGCGGCTCCTGCTGTTATTGAGGGTCTGAGATGGGGACATCGAGGAGCCGCCAGAAGCTGCGGAAACCCTCACATTCACTGCAAGTACACGAGGACTTACTGATAGTAGTTCCCTCGAAGGGATGATAGCTAGCGGGTGGGTCCGCCGCCGAGAACAGAGTGAGGTGACATTCGTCGCCGGAGCGGAGACGACACGACGTGGACACCCTCGGACGGGGATGGTCGAGAGGTGGATGATGACATTCCGTCTCGTCGAATCGTCGTTACGCGGGATCTTTCGGACTACGACGGAGGCTCACTCGGGGTGCCCCCGGACCCCGAGGCTGCCGTTAGGTTTGTGACATGTCCGCGCAACGCATCATGGGTACCGAGGTCGAGTACGGAATCTCCATTCCGGGCGACCCCGCGGTGAATCCGGTGATCTCGTCCACGCACGTGGTGCTCGCCTACGCCGCGTCCGTCGCCGCGCCGCGCGCCCGCCGTCCCCGTTGGGACTACGAGGTGGAGTCGCCCTCCCGGGATGCCCGCGGCTACGACCTGTCCAACCTTTTCGGCGGGAATCTGACGCCCGACCCGGACGACATCGGCGCGGCCAACGTCATTCTGTCCAACGGTGCCCGGCTTTACGTCGACCACGCGCACCCGGAGTTCTCGGCGCCGGAGGTCACCAACCCGCGCGACGCCGTCATCTTCGACAAGGCCGGGGAGCGGGTGATGGAGACGGCGGCCCGGCTGGCCGGCTCCATCCCCGGCGCCAAACCGGTGCACATGTACAAGAACAACGTGGACGGTAAGGGCGCCTCCTACGGCACCCACGAGAACTACCTGTGTTCCCGGGAGACCCCATTCCCGGCCCTGGTCGGCGGGTTGCTTCCGTTCTTCGCCTCCCGGCAGGTCTTCGCCGGTTCCGGACGCGTCGGCATCGGGCCGCAGGGAGAGAACGACGGCTACCAACTCTCCCAGCGCAGCGACTACATCGAGGTAGAGGTCGGCCTGGAGACCACCCTCAAGCGCGGCATCATCAACACCCGCGACGAACCGCACGCCGACGCCGAAAAGTACCGGCGACTCCATGTGATCATCGGGGACGCGAACCTGGCCGAAATCGCCACCTACCTCAAACTCGGTACCACTGCGCTGGTGTTGAGCATGATCGAATCCGGCTGGCCGATGCCGGGCGTCGAGCTGGCCGGGCCGGTCAGTGCAGTCCACCAGATCTCCCACGACCCCAGCCTGCGCGCTGTGGTGCCACTGGCGGACGGTCGGCACTACACCGGCCTGGACATTCAGCGCGCGTATGCCGAGGCGGCCGCCGCGTACATCCAGGACACCTACGGCGCCGATGTCGACGCGCAGACCGCAGACGTGCTGCGCAGGTGGCTGGACGTTTTGGATCGGCTCGGCCACGACCCGATGGACCTGGCCGGTGAACTCGACTGGCCGGCCAAGTTGCGCGTCCTGGAGGGCTTTCGGCAACGCGACGGCCTGTCGTGGGCCGCTCCGCGGTTGGCGATGGTGGACCTGCAGTACTCCGACGTCCGACTGGACAAGGGCCTGTACAACCGGCTGGTCTCCCGCGGGTCCATGGAACGCCTGGTCGAGGAGGCCGAAGTGCTGGCTGCGGTGACCGAACCGCCGGACGACACCCGGGCCTATTTCCGCGGTCGATGCGTGTCGCGATACGCCGACCGGCTGGCCGCCGCGTCGTGGGACTCGGTGATCTTCGACGTCGGCCGGGACTCGCTGGTCCGGATCCCCACCCTGGAACCGCTCAGGGGCACCAAGGCCCACGTCGGTGCGCTGCTGGACGCCTCCGAGGACGCGATCCAGTTGGTCGATGCGCTGACCCGCCGCTAGCGGGTGCTGTCGGTGCTGCTGAGTAAGGTTTCGTTCTAGTACCGGCGAAAGGGTTTTCCACCATGGCACAGGAGCAGACCACCCGGCAGGGTGGCGGCGGTGACGACGACGAGGCGGGCGGCGATGCGGCCGGTCAGGAGCGGCGGGAACGGCTCGCGTCGGACACCACCGACATTCTCGACGAGATCGACGACGTGCTGGAGACCAACGCCGAGGACTTCGTTCGGGCGTATGTGCAGAAGGGTGGCCAGTGAGTAGTTCGTGGCCCGCCTCGGCGGTACCCGCCCGCTACCTCACGCCGAGCACCGGATCGTTCACCGACTTTCTAGCCCTGGCCGAGCCGCAACTGCTGCCGGGTCACGGTCGCGCACACAGCGCCGCGGCGGTGCCCGATCTACCCCACGGCACCACCATCGTCGCATTGACCTTCGCCGACGGCATCGTGATGGCCGGTGACCGCCGGGCCACCATGGGGCCGATGATCGCCCAGCGCGACATCGAGAAAGTCTTCGTCACCGACGAGTATTCGGTCGTGGGTATCGCGGGCACCGCGGGTATCGCCGTCGAGATGGTGCGGTTGTTCCAGCTGGAGCTCGAGCACTACGAGAAGATCGAAGGGGTCCGGCTGTCGCTGGACGGCAAGGCGAACCGGTTGGCCGCGATGATCCGGGGCAACCTCGGGGCGGCCATGCAGGGCCTGGCGGTGGTACCGCTGTTCGCCGGCTTCGACACCGGTCGAGCCGCCGCCCCCCCGCTGCTCGACGGCGATGCCCGGCACCGACGGTCCGGCCGGATCTACTCCTACGACGTCGCGGGTGGGCGTTACGAGGAACACGAGTACCACGCGGTGGGATCCGGATCGGTGTTCGCCCGCTCCGCGTTGAAGAAGCGGCACGATGCCGCCGCGGATCTAGACGCCGCTGTGCGCGCCGCGGTTGAGGCGCTCTACGACGCCGCGGACGACGATTCGGCTACCGGTGGGCCCGATCTGGCCCGGCGGATCTACCCGAGCGTCGCGGTGGTGACGGCCGCGGGAGCGGTCCGGATGCCCGCGGATTACGTGGGCACGGTGTCCGAGCAGGTCGTCGCCGGTCGGATGATCCGACCAGGCGGCTGAGCCGCAATCTGTGAGCGCCCGAGGAGTGACCGCCCGATGAGTGATAGGTGCTGCTGACGTGTCGATGCCGATTTACGCCTCTCCCGAGCAGTTCATGCGGGACCGGTCGGACTACGCGCGGAAGGGGATCGCGCGCGGCCGCAGCGTCGTGGTGACGACCTTCGCGGACGGTGTGCTGTTCGTGGCGGAGAACCACTCGCCCAGCCTGCACAAGGTCAGCGAGATCTACGACCGGCTGGGTTTCGCCGCGGTCGGGCGGTACAACGAGTTCGAGAACCTACGGACCGCCGGGATCCGACTCGCGGACGTACGCGGTTATTCCTACGACCGGCGAGATGTCACGGGTCGCTGGCTGGCCAACGCCTACGCGCAGACCCTGGGCTCGATCTTCTCCGAACACCAGAAGCCGTTCGAGGTCGGGCTGTGCGTGGGCGAGGTGGGTTCCAACGGCGGATCCGACCAGTTGTACCTGATCTCCTACGACGGTTCGATCGCCGACGAGACGACCTTCGTGGTGATGGGCGGCACGACCGAACCGGTCACCGCGACCATGCGCGACGCCTTCCGGGTCGGCTGGTCGCTCGGCGAGGCCGTGCGTTCCGCAGTCACCGCCCTGGGCGCGGCGGGTGAGAACCCGCCGCGTGCGCTGACCGCCGCGCAGCTCGAAGTCGCCGTGCTGGACCGACGCATCACCGGCCGTACCTTCCGGCGGGTGATCGGCGGCGAGTTGAACCTGCTGCTCGAACCGTCACCGGTCCAGGACGTCGACGAGGGACCCGGTTCCGCGCCCGCGCCGCCCGACGCCGACTCCGAATCGATCGAGCCGGCGCCGGAATGAGGGCTGCGCCGCCGCGACCACCTGCGGCGACTGTTAAGAGTCGCTCTTCGGGTACGAGGGCGACCGGATCGGGGTTCCGCCGGCAGGTGCATCGAATCGAGGTGTGACGCTTAGAAGCGGATTTCCGGCATCCGGCGAGCGTGCGTCCGATCACGAACAGCCGCGCATCGTGAACTCGATCGCATGTTCGATATTACCCTGATGACGTCTACAGTTCCGGCTGGGCGTGTCCTCGGGATGGGGGCCCGGACGCGGGCGAGCCGGACGCTCTTTGATAGGTTGGGCTTTCCTCCCGCCAAGACCTTGGAGTTCCGCGCATGCTCACCCAATGGGTGTCGCTCGGTATCGGCGCGATCCTGATCCTGTTCACCGCGCTCTACGTCGCGGCCGAATTCAGCCTGATCACGGTCGACCGCGCCACCGTCTCCCGCCAGGCGGCGGCGGGCGACCCTCGCGCTGCGTCGTTGTCGTACGGGCTGCGCACACTCTCGACTCAACTCTCGGGCGCGCAGGTCGGCATCAGCCTGACCACGTTGGCCTTGGGTTTCGTGATGCAGCCGGCGCTGGCCGATCTGCTGGCCGTCCCGCTGCGGTCGGTGGGTCTCGCGGGCGCGGCAGGCACATCGGCGTCGGTGGTGATCGCGCTGATCGTCACCAACATGCTGTCCATGGTCTTCGGCGAGTTGGTACCGAAGAACATCGCGATCGCGGAGCCGATGGGCACCGCCAAGGCGGTCGTCCGGGCCTCTCGGATATCCGCCGTCGTGTTCAAACCGCTGATCTGGCTGCTGAACGGGTCGGCGAACGGGGTGTTGCGGATGTTCAACATCGAGCCACAGGAGGAGCTCCGGTCGGCTCGCTCACCGGAGGAACTGTCCAGTCTGGTGATCAGATCCGCCGAGTTGGGCACCTTGGAGGACCGGACGGCCGGGTTGTTGGCCAGGTCCATCTCGTTCTCGGGCAAGACGGCCGCGGACGTGCTCACCCCCCGCCCGCGGGTCCGATTCATCAAGTCCACCGAGAGCGCCACCGAGATCATCACCGCCGCGGCCGAGACCGGACATTCGCGCTTCCCGGTGATCGGCACCGACTCCGACGACGTGCTGGGTCTGGTGCATCTGAAACGGGCCGTCTCGATCCCCCGTGACCAACGGGCTACGGTCCCGGTCTCCGCGTTGACCTCCGAGGTGCCGGTCGTCCCGGAGACGATGCCGCTGGACTCCCTGCTCGACCTGCTGCGCGAGCGTGGATTTCAAATGGCGGTGGTCGCCGACGAATACGGCGGCACCGCCGGTGTGCTGACCCTCGAGGACGTGGTCGAGGAATTGGTCGGCGAGATCACCGACGAGCATGATCCGACGGCCAATCGTGCGGAGCGACTGCCCGACGGCACCTGGCTGCTGCCGGGGATCGTCCGGCCGGACGAGGTTCTGGAGATCACCGGTGTCGCCCTGCCGGAGTCCGGCGACTACGAGACCATCGCCGGTCTGGTCCTGGCCCGCCTCGGTCGACTGGCCGATGTCGGCGACTTCGCCGTGGTCGAAGCGACCGTGAGACACACGGCTGCGCTGGGAGCCCGCCTGGGCACCGTGCAAGCCGGGCTGGGCGCGCCCCCGCCGCCGCCCGAAGCTCCGCCGCGTGAAGCCCTGCCGCGGGAAGCCCTGCCGCGTGAAGCCCTGCCGCGTGAAGCCCTGCCGCGGGAAGCCCTGCCGCGTGAAGCCCTGCCGCTCGAAGCGCAGCCGCACGCCCAGCCGCCGCACGCCCAGCAGCCCCACGCACTGCCCGCGCACGCACAGCCCCCGGCAGCTCCGACAGCGGATCCGAACCCCACGGCACCCGGCGACGTTGTCGAGGAGGATCCGCTCGACGCCCCGGAATCCGACTCCGACGACCCGGCTGTCGGTCGGCCCCGTCGCGGCAGGCATCCGGCCACCCAGTCGGCGGAGTCCATCCTGCCGGACGACGAGAACGACCTGCCGCGCGCGGCGTTGGTCCGGCTCGATGTCATGACGATGTCCGGCCACCGGATCGAGGCGCTGCAGCTGAGCGCGATCGGTCTGCGCGACGAGGCCGAATCGTGAGTCCGTGGCTGCTGGTCTTCTGCTCCGTGCTGCTGCTGCTGCTCAGCGCGTTCTTCGTGGCCGCAGAGTTCGCCCTGGTGTCCTCGCGGCGCAGCGTGATCGAACCCGACGCCGTACACAGCAAGCGCGCTCGCTCCACGCTCAAAGCGATGGAGGACGTGTCGTTGATGATGGCGTGCGCCCAACTGGGGATCACGGTGTGCGCGGTGCTGCTGGGCGCGCTCGGTGAGCCGGCGGTGGCCGCCCTTTTGGAACCGATCTTCCACAACGTGGGCGTTCCCGAGAACTGGCTGCACCCGGTGTCGCTCACCGTGGCTCTGATGATCGTGCTGTCCGCGCACGTCGCGCTCGGTGAGATGGTGCCGAAGAACATCGCCATCGCGAGTCCGGAACGGGTGGCGGTGATCCTCGCGCCCGTGTTGCGAATGGTCGCGACCGTGCTCGGCCCGGTGCTGCGGTGGCTCAACGAGCTCGCGAACTGGATGGTCCGCCTACTCGGCTTCGAACCCCGCGACGAGATCAGCTCGACCTTCACCCGGGACGAGGTGGCCGGCCTGATCTACGAATCCTCGGAGGAGGGCCTGCTGGACGACGAGGAGCGCGACCGACTGACCAGTGCGCTCGACTTCGAGACCGCGACGCTCGCCGACATCCTGGTCGCCGACCGCAGAGTGGTGACCGTCCCGCAGGGGGCCACGGCCGCCGATGTGGAACTCGCCTGCGCCCGGACCGGCTTCTCCCGGTTCCCGGTCCAGGCGATGGACGGTCGCTACCTCGGATACCTGCACATCCGAGATGTGCTGGACATCGAGGACGGTTTGCGCGACGTGTCCATCCCGAACAACCGGATTCGGCCGCTGCCGGTGCTCCCGCAGGACATCACCCTGCGGTCCGCGCTGGACCAGATGCGCCGCGCCGGGGCACATGTGGCGCAAGTCTCCACCGCGGGTACCGGGACGCCCGTACCGGCCGAACGCACCGGTGTGGTGATGCTGGAGGACGCCATCGAACAGCTCATCGGCGAGGTGCGCGACGCAACGCGCAAACACCGCGCATAGGGTTTGGGTCATGCAGCGCCGGATCATGGGGATCGAGACAGAGTTCGGAATCACCTGCACCTTCAAAGGGCAGCGCCGACTCAGCCCCGACGAGGTGGCCCGCTACCTGTTCCGGCGGGTGGTGTCGTGGGGTAGGTCGTCCAACGTCTTCCTCCGCAACGGCTCCCGCTTGTATCTCGACGTGGGTTCGCATCCGGAGTACGCGACCGCGGAATGCGACGATCTGCACACCCTGATCGCCCACGACAAGGCGGGCGAGCGCATCTTGCAGGACTTGGTGGTCGACGCCGAGGCGCGGCTGCAGGAGGAGGGCGTCGGCGGTGACATCTACCTCTTCAAGAACAACACCGACTCCGCGGGAAACTCCTACGGCTGCCACGAGAATTTCCTGATCGCGCGGCAGGGTGAGTTCTCCCGCGTGTCGGACGGACTGATCCCCTTCCTGGTAACCCGGCAGCTCGTCGTCGGCGCCGGCAAGGTGCTGCAGACGCCGCGCGGGGCGACCTACTGCCTGTCCCAGCGTGCGGAACACATCTGGGAGGGTGTCTCGTCGGCGACGACGCGGTCGCGGCCGATCATCAACACCCGAGACGAACCGCACGCCGACGCCGAGCGGTTCCGCCGGCTGCACGTGATCGTCGGCGACTCGAACATGAGCCAGACCACCACTCTGCTGAAGGTCGGATCCGCGGCGCTGGTGCTCGAGATGATCGAAGCCGGCGTGTCCCTACGCGACTTCACCTTCGAGAACCCGATTCGGGCGATCCGCGAGATCTCCAACGACCTGACCGGGCGCAAAGAGGTCAAACTGGCCGGGGGCGGCTCGATCAGCGCGCTCGACGCGCAACTCGACTATTTCCAGCGGGCCACCGATTTCGTGGCCCGGCGCGGATCGGACCCGGTCACCGACCAGGTGATGGAACTGTGGGGTCGCACCCTGCGTGCGGTGGAGACCGGCAACCTGAGTCTGATCGACACCGAAATCGACTGGGCGATCAAGAAGAAGCTGATCGACCGGTACTCCGCCAAGAACCAGCTCGAACTGACCAGCCCGCGCATCGCCCAGATCGACCTCGCTTACCACGATGTGCGACCCGGCCGCGGCCTTTACTCGCTGCTGGCGGCCCGCGGGATGGTGCGCACGGTCGTGCCGGAGTCCGCGATCGAGGAAGCGATGACCGTGCCGCCGCAGACCACCCGGGCGAAGTTACGCGGCCGGTTCGTCGCCGCCGCCCAAGACGCCGGTCGGGACTACACGGTCGACTGGGTCCATCTGAAGCTCAACGACCAGGCGCAGCGCACCGTCCTGCTGAAGGACCCGTTCAAGTACATCGACGACCGTGTCGACAAGCTGATCGAGTCGATCTGACGTGCCTTCGGCGAAGTCGGCCGCCAAGGCGGAGCGGCTGCTGAATCTGGTGATCGCGCTGCTGAATGCGGAGCGGTTCCGTGACGTCGGCTGGATCCGCAGCAATGTGGAGGGGTACCGGGACGCCCCCAACGACGAGGCGTTCTTCCGCATGTTCGAGCGGGACAAGGTCGAACTGCGTGATCTCGGCATCCCGCTGCAGACCTCCCCGGAAGGGGCGTACCGCATTCCGCGCGGCGAGTACGCGCTGCCCGCCATGTCGTTCACCGCGGGGGAGAAGGCCGCCTTGGCCCTTGCCGGGCGGTTATGGCAGACCAGCGTTCTCGACGGCGCGGGAACAGGTGCCCTGCGCAAGCTGTCGGACACCGGCGACCCGGCGGAGACGGACGAATTGTCCGCCCGGCTCTCCCTGCAGACGCGGGTGCGGACGTCGGACCCGGCGTTCGCACCGCTGTATGCGGCGGTGCGGGCCCGGCAGGCCGTCACCTTCGCCTATCGCAAGGGCACCTCGTCGGTGACCGAACTGCGTCGCCTGCAGCCCTGGGGACTGGTCAGTTGGAAGGGCCGCTGGTACGTGGTGGGTTTCGACGAGACGCGACGCGCTCAGCGCACCTTTCGACTGTCCCGGATCGCCGGTTCGGTCGCCAAGGTGGGCCGTACCGGTGTGGTGGCGCCGCCGACCGGGCTGAACCTGTTGAAGGTGGTCGCGACGTCTGAACCGCCGGTGGAGCACCGCTCCGCGGTCCTGCAGCTCGCGGTCGGAACGGGGGCCGGTCTGCGCCGCCGAGCGGAGCCGCTGGAGCCGGCCGACGGGACACCGCCGGGGTTCGACCGGGTGAGGGTCGACATCGTCCACCTCTGGGACACCGCGCGCGCCATCGCCGAACTCGGCCCGGATGCGTTCGTCGAGCGGCCCGCCGATCTGCGCGAGGCGGTGATCAGACTCTTCCGCGGCGCGGCCGGCCCGGCCCTGTCGGCTGAGTCGACCCCGCCGACCCCGACCCCGTCGGCTGAGCCGGAGTTGTCGTGATCAGCGAGTCCGCCACCGAGCGGCTGGCCAGGGTGCTGGCGTTGGTTCCGCACATCTCGCGCCGGCCCGGCGTCGCCGTCGCCGAACTGGCCGCCGAGTTCGGTGTTTCCGCGGCGCAGATCCAGCAGGACCTCGACCTGCTGATGGTGTGCGGGTTGCCCGGTTACTTCCCCGACGACTTGATCGACGTGGTACTCGACGAGGAGGGCGGGACGGTGTCGATCGCATTCGACGCCGGCCTGCAACGGCCGGTGCGGTTCACCGCGGACGAGGCGGTGGCGCTGACGGTGGCGCTGCGGGCGCTCGCCGCGCTCCCCGGTCTGGTCGATTCGGATGCGGTGTACTCCGCGCTGACGAAGCTGGAACAGATGGGCGCCTCCACCGACGCAGTCCTCGCCGTCGAGGCGGCGCCGGCGGCGGCTTCGCTGGGGGCGGTCCGGGAGTCGCTCGAGCTGGGTCGGCAACTGTGGGTGCGTTACTACACGGCTTCCCGGGACGCGGTGACCGAGCGGACAGTCGACCCGCTGCGACTGCTGGTCACCGACGGGCAGACCTATCTCGAGGCGTATTGCCACCGGGTCTCCGCAATCCGACATTTCCGGGTCGATCGGATCGAGGAGGTCCGGATGTTGGAGGAGCCCGCCCAGCAACCGCTGGTCGTGATCGACGACGTTCCCGATCAGATGTTCCACCCGTCGCCGCAGACCCCCGCCGTCACCCTGGTGCTGGACGACAGCGTGCGGTGGTTCGCTGAGTATTACCAGGCCGAGGAGCTCCCCGTGGCGCAGGCACCCACCGACGCATCGGCCCCTGATCAGCCACCTCGACCGGGCAGTTTCCGGGTGCGACTACGACCGTCCAGCGACGACTGGCTGGTCCGGACTGTGCTGTCACTCGGCGCATCCGCCCAGATCGAGGACCGGCCGGACCTGCAGGAAAGGGTGCATCGACTGGCCAGGCAAGGTCTCGACCGGTACACCCGATGACTCTCTCGAAAACTCCGGTCCGCGGCCGACACCCGGCGACCGGCAGCCGACCCGATCGGCCCGGGCGCACGTAGTATCGAGGGTCGGCCGTCCCGGCCGCACCGGCCGACGACATTCCGGGCGTTTCGGGACCACTTCGAGGGCGGGAGAACGACGATGGCGCTGTTCCGTCGCCGCAAGATCGAGCGTCCCGCTGACGGCGCGATGTCGCTGATGGAGCACCTCTACGAACTCCGCAAGAGATTGACCTGGGCCGTCATCTTCATCGTCTCGGGCACCGTGCTCGGTTTCATCTGGTTCGACAACGGCTTCTTCGGCGGTCCGTCGCTGGGCAAACTGCTGATCGACCCGCTGTGCGCCGCGCAGGACGACCCGGAGTGCAAGCTGCTGGCGCTGAGTCCATTCTCGGGTCTTCAGCTGCAGCTCAAGGCTGCCATCATGGCCGGCCTGGTCTTCTCCTCACCCGGATGGCTCTACCAGGTTTGGGCCTTCGTCACTCCGGCGCTCTACTCCAAGGAGCGCCGCTACGCCGTCAGCTTCGTCTCGCTCGCGGTGCTGCTGTTCTCGGTCGGCGCCTATCTGGCGTACCTCGTCATCCCCGAGGGACTGCGGGTGCTGCTCGGTTTCGGTGACAGCAGTGTCGTGTACGAGCTGGGGCCCGCCGACTACTACTCGTTCCTCATGACGCTGCTGATCGTCTTCGGGATCAGCTTCGAGCTGCCGCTGTTCCTGGTCGCGCTGAACTTCATCGGCGTGGTGCGCGGTCGCCAGTTGGCGAAGTGGAGGCGCTACGCGATTTTCGCGATGTTCGTCTTCGCGGCCCTGGTAGTGCCCGGAAACGATCCGATCAGCATGTTGGCGCTGGCACTGGCGATGGTGCTCCTCTACGAGATCAGCGTCCAGGTCGCCAAGTTCAACGACAAACGCAAGGGCCGCCACAACCCCGAACAGGAAGCGCTCGCCAACCTGACCGACGACGAGGCGTCCGCCATCTGACAAGGTCGGCAGGGCAATCGGACTGGTATGTGCAGGCTTGTGTCGACCGTGCCGCGGGCGCGGCGATCCACCCTTATGACACTCTGGGCAGATGAGCAGCGAGCCGGATCTGGACCCGTCGCCGGCGGAGCGGTATCAGCGGGCGCGGCAGCGTGCCCGGTTCGCCGATCTCACCGAATTCGCCGCCGGCCTGCCCTTCGACCTGGATCCGTTCCAACGCGACGCCTGCGAGGCGCTCGAACAGGGCCGCGGTGTCCTGGTGTGTGCGCCCACCGGCGCCGGCAAGACGGTGGTCGGTGAGTTCGCCGTCTTCCGCGCCCTGGCCAGCAGTGGCAAGTGTTTCTACACCACGCCGATCAAGGCGCTGTCGAACCAGAAGTACGCCGATCTCTGCGCCCGGCACGGGGCGAGCTCGGTCGGGCTGCTCACCGGTGACACCTCGATCAACTCGCACGCCCCGATCGTGGTCATGACGACCGAAGTACTGCGCAACATGCTCTACGCCGACTCGCCGGATCTGGACGGCCTGACTTCAGTGGTGATGGACGAGATCCACTACCTGGCGGACAAGTTCCGCGGAGCCGTGTGGGAGGAGGTCATCCTGCACCTGGACCAGAGCGTTCAGCTGGTCGGCCTCTCAGCGACGGTCAGCAACGCCGAGGAATTCGGCGCCTGGCTGCAGGAGGTCCGCGGCCACACGACGGTGGTGGTCGACGAGCACCGACCGGTGCCGCTGTGGCAGCACATGATGGTCGGCCGCCGGATGTTCGACATGTTCGCCACCGCCGGGGTCGCAGACGATGCGGACCCGACCGCCGCCCAAACCCGGATCGACCCGGCGCTGGCCCGAGCCGCCGCGGAGGCCGAATCTCGATTCGACCGTTCAGGCTCACGCGGCGGAGACCGGGCGGCGACGCGTCGTTCGGGGGAACCGCGGCGGCCCGGGTTTCGACCGGTCTCCCGGGTCGACGTCATCGAGCGGCTCGACGGCGACGGGCTGTTGCCCGCGATCACCTTCATCTTCTCGCGAGCGGGCTGCGACGCGGCCGTCACCCAGTGCCTGCGGGCCGGTCTCCGGCTGACCACCGAGGCGCAGCGCGCCCAGATCCGCACCATCGTCGACCGCCGCACCGCAGAGCTGCCCGAAGCCGACCTCGCCGTGCTCGGTTATTGGGAGTGGCGGGAAGGTCTGGAACGGGGGATCGCCGCTCACCACGCCGGTCTGTTGCCCGCGTTCAAGGAGACCGTGGAGGAATTGTTCGTCGCCGGGCTGGTCAAGGCGGTGTTCGCCACCGAGACGTTGGCGCTGGGCATCAACATGCCGGCCCGGACCGTCGTCCTCGAACGCCTGGTGAAATTCAACGGCGAGGGGCACGTGGACCTGACCGCCGGTGAGTACACCCAGTTGACAGGTCGCGCAGGCCGCCGCGGCATCGACGTCGAAGGCCACGCGGTGGTGCTGTGGGCCCCCGGCATAGACCCTCGCGCAGTCGCCGGTCTGGCATCCAAACGGCTCTATCCGCTGCGCTCGTCGTTCCGACCCAGCTACAACATGGCGGTCAATCTGCTCGACCGGATGGGTCCCCGGGAGGCGCGGGCGCTGCTGGAGCAGTCGTTCGCCCAATACCAGTCCAACTCCACCGTCGTCGGTTTGGCTCGGCAACTGCAACGCAACGAAGAGGCGATCGCGTCGCACGGCGGGTCGATGACCTGCCATCTCGGCGACGTGGAGGAGTACTCCCAGCTGGTCGGCGAACTGACTCGCCGGGAACGTGAATCGTCGCGCGGCGGGGCGCAGCGACGCCGCACCCAGACCACCGAGGACTTGGCGCGACTCCGCAAGGGCGATGTAGTGGCCGTCCCCGGTGGGAGGCGAGCCGGCCTCGCGGTCGTACTGGACCCCGGGGTGTCGTCGGACGGGACCGCCCGTCCGCTGGTGGTGACCGAGAAGAGCTGGGCCGGCCGCCTGACCAGCGCCGACTTCCGGGGGCCGGTGCCCGCGCTGGGCCATCTGAGACTGCCCAAACACGTCGAGCACGGCTCACCGCAGGTGCGTCGGCAGATCGCCGGGTCGCTGCTGGCGCAGGGCATCGCGATGCCGCGGGGTGGCAGCGGGCGGCGCGACACCGGCGAGGACACGGAGATCGCTGTGCTGCGGGCGGCGATCAGGGCACATCCCGTCCACGGCTGCGCCGACCGAGGGACTCACCTGCAGTGGGCGCGCCGCCGGGAGTCACTGCTCGGCGAGAGTCACGCGCTGACCGAACGAGTGTCGGCGGCCCGCGACTCCCTGGGCAATGCGCTGGACCGGATCGTGAGCTTGCTGCGCACGCTGCGGTACCTGGAGGGCTCACGGTTGACCGATTCCGGGCGGTTGCTGTCCCGGATCTGGAGTGAGAGCGACCTGGTGGTCGCCGAGTGCGTGCAGTCCGGGGCCTGGGACGGGCTGTCGGCATCCTCGCTCGCCGGTACCGTCTCGGTGCTGGTCTTCGAAGCGCGGCAGGACAACACCTCGGCACCGCGCATGCCCGACGCCCGGACGGCGACCGCGGTCGCGGACACGGTCCGCACCTGGGCCAGGATCGCCGGCCTGGAACGCGAGCACGGCTTGCCGGTGACCCGCGAGCCGGACGCGGGCTTCGCGGCCGCAGTCCACGCGTGGGCGGAGGGTGCGACCCTCACCGAGGCCCTGCAGATCGCGGGCTCTTCCGGAGCCGAACTCTCCGCGGGGGATTTCGTCCGGTGGTGCCGGCAGGTGATCGACCTGCTCGACCAGTTGCAGACCGTGCTGCCCGGACAGGTCGGAGCCGCGGCCGCCGAGGCCGTCCGGTCCCTCCGCCGCGGAGTAGTCGCGCTGAGTGCCACCTGACGTCCTCCGGCCGAGCACCACCTGACGGCCTCCGGCCGAGCGCACCGTGACGGCCTCCGGCCGGGCGTGGTCGATCCCGCCCGCAACCCGCTACTGCATGGTTTGATCGACGCGGACA
Source organism: uncultured Actinomycetota bacterium (assembly GCA_963825975.1). GTDB lineage: Bacteria > Actinomycetota > Actinomycetes > Mycobacteriales > Nakamurellaceae > Nakamurella. The sequence continues at coordinate 102,519 of CAWGUZ010000019.1, read as the reverse complement.
GCGATGCGACTCCGGTGGCCCGAGATCGGGTACGCAATCGACCACCCGGGCGCTCCGAGGTGAGGAGTTCGGTGATGAGCACACCCAGCGATGCGGATCGACCGGGGCCGGAACAGCCACCGGCCCCCGATCGACCGGCGATGGGCTCTCCCTGGGAACCGGGCGCACCGTCTGTGGAACCCGACACGCCCGGCATGGGCCCGGCGGCGACACCCCAGCAGCACCCCACCACGGCGCAGCCCGTCCAGCCCGGCTGGAACGACACCGACGGAACTCCCATCGGCCATGGGCACGAACCGGGCTACGGCCACCAATTCGGTCAGCCGGGTTACGGTCAGCAGCCGGGTTACGGCCAACCCGCCGGATACGGTCAGCCGCCCGGCGAGCCGGGGTACGGCCGGCAGCCCGGCTATGGGCAGCCTGCCGGCTATGGTCGACAACCCGGTCAGCCGGGTTATGGCCAGCAGCCCGGCTACGGCCAACCCGCTGGAAACGGTCAGCAACCCGGTTATGGTCAGCCACCCGGCCAACCCGGGTACGGCTGGCAACCCGGCTACGGCCAGCCCGGCCAGCCGGGGTACGGCCAACACGCCGGCTACGGTCAACAACCCGGCTATGCGAATCCGTCGGCACCCGGCTTCGCGCAGGCGATTCCGTTCGGACCTGCCGGTGGACCGCCGACCACCCAACAGCCCTATCCCGGTGGTAACCCGCCGCAGCGGAAAGGGGGCAGGGGCGGCATCATCGCCGCAGCGCTCGCCGCCGTGGTGATCGCCCTCGCGGCGGTGGCCGCATTCGTCTGGCCCGGCTTTCTGAACAAAGTCACCTTCGACCAACAGGGGGTCGCCACCGGCGTGCGGACTGTCCTGGAGTCGCCCAGCCCCGCCGGGTACGAAATCACCGGGGTCAGCAGCGTCGACTGTCCGAGCGGCCAGTCGATCGTCAAGGGCACCACATTCGACTGCACCGTGATCATCGACGGCAACACCCAGAAGGTCACGATCACCGTCACCGGCGACGAGAAGGTCGACTCCGAGAAGGGCAACTTCCAGGTTTCGCTACCCCGGTAGCCCCGGATCCGCCGGCGCTGTTCCAAGAAGCGCTGTTCGAGGAAGCGCTGTTCTAGGAAGTGCTACTGAGGGCTCCTTGCAGCCGTTCGACACTGCCGCGCACACCCCACCGGTCGGCCAGGGTGGCCAACCGCTCCGGATCGGCCGCCACCGTCGGCACCACCGGGTCATCGGAATCCATCAGGATCGGGGCGTCGCGGGACACCCGGACCACCACCTTCGCGGATTCGAGGTAGCTCAGCGCCGGGGTGAGTTTGTGGCGCATCGACGCCGTCAGCCCGGAATCCGGGTCGGCCACGGCCGCGACCAGCCCCTCCAGTGAGCCGAACCTTCCGATCAGCGACGCCGCCGTCTTCTCACCGATCCCGGGCACCCCCGGCAGTCCGTCTGAGGCATCCCCGCGAAGCGCGGAGAAATCGGCGTACCCGCCGGCCGGCACGCCGTACTTCGCGGCCACCTCGCTGCCGCTCAACACCTCCGTGCGCGCCATCCCGGCACCGATGTACCGAATCCGGACCGGCGGATCGTCATCGGTGGCCAGTTGCATCAGGTCTCGGTCGCCGGTCACCACCTCAACCGGATGCCGTCGCTGCTCGGTCAGGGTGCCGATCACGTCGTCCGCCTCGAATCCCTCCGCCCCGGCGAGCGCGATCCCGAGCGCGCCCAGAATGTCCAGCAGGACCGGAACCTGCGGGGACAGTTCGTCGGGGACGACCTCCTGCGCGACGCCGCGGACCGGTGGCGCCGAGACCAGCACCCGGTGCGTCTTGTACGAGGGGATCGCCGCCACCCGGAACGCGGGCCGCCAGTCGAGGTCAAGGCAGGCCACCAAGCGGTCCGGGTGGCAGTCGTCCACCACCCGCCGAATGATGTCCAACGACCCGCGGACGGCGTTCACCGGAATGCCGTCGGGCGACCTCACCGACGACGGCACCGCGAAGAAGGCACGAAAGTAGATCCCGGCCAGGTCCAGCAGCTGCAGCATGCAGAGCACCGTATCTGTCGGGCCGCCCGCATATGGTGACGTCATGGCCCCCGAGACACCCTTCGCCGATCGATTGCACCGGATGCGCGCCCAGGTGGCCGACCGGGGATGCGCGGCCGCAGTCCTCACGCCGGGCCCGGACCTGGAGTACCTGCTGGGTCGCTCCGTCTCTTCTCACGAGCGGCTGAGCTGCCTGGTGATACCCGCGGCGGGGGAGCCGGCGCTGCTGGTGCCGGAATTGGAGCGACTGGGCTGGTCGGGGAGTCCGGCCGAGGCCGAGCTCCGGATCCTGACCTGGCTGGACGGGCAGGATCCGTACCGGATGATCGCGGACATGCTGACCGATGCACCCGGTCCGTTGGCGGTCGGTGACTCGATGCCCGCCGGGCACGCCTTACGGATCCAGCAGGCGCAGTCCGAGCGATCGGCGGCCGCCGTGCCCGCTCCGGGCCCGTATCCCGCCACCCTCGCGTCGACCAGGCCAACCGGGGGCTTGACCCTGGCCGGCCCGGCCGTCGCCGCCCTCCGGGTTGCGAAGTCAGCCGCCGAGATCGATGCCCTGGCGGCCGCCGGTGCGGCGATCGATCGGGTGCAGCAGCGCATCGGTGAATGGTTGATGCCGGGCCGCTCCGAGTTCGAGGTCGCCGCCGACATCGCCGCCGCCATCGTCGCCGAGGGTCATCAGCGCGCCGATTTCGTCATCGTCGGGTCCGGACCGAACGGGGCCAGCCCGCACCACGAAGCCTCCGAGCGGGTGGTGCAACCGGGCGACGTGGTGGTGATCGACATCGGTGGTCCGCACCTAACCGGCTACTTCTCCGACTGCACCCGGACCTACCAGGTCGCGGGTACCGCCGACCCGGAGTTCGCGATCGTCTACGACGTGGTCCGATGCGCTCAGCAGGCGGGCGTGGATGCGGTCAGGGCCGGGGTGCGCGCGTCGGAGGTCGATGCCGCGGCTCGTCGGGTGATCGAGGATGCAGGGTACGGGCCGTACTTCATCACCCGCACCGGGCACGGGATCGGACTCGAAGTCCACGAGGAGCCCTACCTGGTCACCGGGAACGACACCGCACTGCAGGACGGCATGACCTTCTCGGTGGAGCCCGGGATCTATCTGCCTGGTCGGTTCGGAGTCCGGATCGAGGACATCGTGGCGGTCGATGCGGGCGGGGTGCGCCGGTTGAACAACTGCCCACGTGACCTGACCGTGGTCTGAACCGGTCGAGAGTCGAGTGTCCACAGCCCATTTGAACTGGATGAGATGACCACGACCTTGATGCGCGGTGGCCGGGTCCACAATCCGGTCGAGCCGAACGCCACCTGTATCGCTGTCACCGACGGCGTAGTCAGCTGGATCGGCCCCGACCACGGGATCGAACAGGCCGGCCGGATCGACACCGTCGTCGACCTCGACGGCCTGTTCGTGGCCCCCGCCTTCGTGGACTCGCACGTGCACTGCACGGATGCGGGGCTGGCCGAATCCGGTCTCGACCTGCGGGCCGCGACCTCGGCCACCGACCTGTTGGATCGCCTGGGGCGCCACGCTGCCGCCGACCGCGGGCCGGTGATCTGGGGACACGGCTGGGACGAAACTCATTGGTCCGAGCAGCGTCCACCCACCCGCGACCAGATCGACGCCGTCGTCGGGCACCGTCCGGTGTATCTCTCGCGGATCGACGTCCACTCGGCACTCATATCCAGTGCACTCGCCGCCGAACTGAATCCCGAGGGCGCCGGCCACGGTGCGATCGGCCCTGTCACCCGAGCCGGTCACGCGGCTGCCCGAGCGGCCGCTCGCCGGTGGCTCGGCCCCGAGCTGCGGACCCGAGCGCAGTCGGCGTTCCTCCAGCACGCTGCCTCCCGCGGCATCGTGGAGGTCCACGAATGCGCCTTCAACGACGGACCGGCTCGTGACGACCTGACCGGTCTACTGGCGATCGACGGGCCGGTCGCCGTGCGCGCCTATCTGGCCGCCGCCGTCACCGATCCGGTCGAAGCCACCGAGCTGCTTGCGACCACCGGGGCGCACGGGCTCGGCGGAGACCTGACCGTCGACGGGGCGGTGGGGTCGCACACCGCCGCGCTGCAAGCCCCCTACCAGGACGGACCGGGTTGTGGCGTTCGGTATCTGAGCACCGACCAGATCACCGCCCACCTGGTGGCGTGTGCCCGGGCCGATGTCCAACCGGGATTCCACGCGATCGGCGACGACGCGGTGGCCGCCGTGGCTGAAGGGTTCCGGCGCGCAGCCGCCGACCTGGGCGGAATCCTGCCGCTGGCCGCGGTCGCCCCGCGGGTCGAACACGCCGAGCTACCCGACCAGGCGGCGATCGACACGTTCGGCCGGTGCGGTGCGGTGATCAGCGTGCAGCCGTTATTCGACGCCATGTGGGGCGGCGATTCGGGCTTGTATGCGACCCGGCTGGGGTCGGACCGGTCCCGCCGGATGAATCCGTTCGCCGCCTTCGCCGCGGCCGGGGCCACACTCGCCTTCGGATCCGACGCTCCGGTGACACCGGCGGAACCCTGGGCAGCGGTCCGTGCCGCGGTGGAACACCGCACCGCCGGGTTCGGGCTGACCCCCCGCGCGGCGTTCACCGCGCACACCCGAGGCGCTCATCGGGCCGCTCGCCGACTCGATCGGGGCGTGTTGACCGTCGGCGCCGTCGCGGACCTGGCGATCTGGGAAGCCGGCGAACTGGTCCGGCCGGCGGCTGCGGAACTGGCCCAGCGGTGGTCGACCGATCCGCGGTCGAGGGTGCCGCTGCTACCGGATCTGAGCCCCGGCGTCGCACTGCCCCGATGTGTGTCCACCATCGCCGCCGGGCGGGTCACCTACGACCCGGACGGCTTACTGATCGATTCCCAGTTACCTGGCTTCGAGCTGTCTCGCGGCGCTCGATGATCTCCGTTCCGACCCCGTCGCCGAGCAATCGCCCCCGAGCTGCGGGTGTCTCCCGATGGCGACCGCTGCGCGGCTCGGGCGGCCTGCGCATCCTCGCGGCGGTCGCCGGCGGGCTGTCGCTGTATGCGGCGACGGCACCCCGCACGTGGTGGTGGGCGGCGATCGCTGGATTCGCGTTACTGGGGGCGAGTCTGTACGGGCGTCGACCGCGAGTCGCGGCCGGCCTCTCATTTCTCGCGGGCGCGGCCTACTTCGTGCCGCTGCTCCGCTGGTCCGGTGTGTATGTGGGCGCCGTGCCGTGGTTCGGCTTGGCCCTCGCCGAGGCCGCACTGGTCATCCCGGCCGGGTGGTTGATCGCCGCCGCGTCGCGCCGGCTGCCGCTCTGGCCGGTGTTCGCCGCCGCCGGCTGGGTGTTCGGCGAGGCGCTTCGAGCCCGCTTCCCGTTCGGCGGGTTCCCGTGGGGCGCGATCGCGTTCAGTCAGGCCGACGGGCCGCTGCTGCCGATTGCCGCGCTGCTCGGTTCGGTGGGATTGACCTTCGGTACCGCCCTGGCCGGATTCGCCCTCACCGAACTCGGTCGATCAACCCTCGGTCCAACAGCGCTCGGTCGATCGACGCTCGGCCGCCGCACTCTCGACCCGGGAGCGCTCGACCGGAGCACGCCGAGGCGCCGTGGGGGTGCGACGAGCTCAGCGGCCCCAGCGGCCCCAGCGGCCCCAGCGGCCACGGTGGCTGCGGTGGCTGCGGCCGGGATGTTGGCCCTGCCGTTCCTGGCCGGCCTCGCGGGTCGGGCCGCCGAGCATTCCACCGCCTCGGACCCGCAGCAGCGGATAGCGATCATCCAGGGCAACGTCCCGCGCCTCGGACTCGATTTCAACGCCCAGCGCCGCGCGGTCCTGGACAACCACGCCGCTCGGACCCACGAACTGGCGGCGGCGGTCCGGGCAGGCACCGAGCCCGCACCGACCTTCGTGATCTGGCCGGAGAACGCCTCCGACATCGACCCCTACGTCAACGCCGATGCGGCGGCGGTGATCAGCGCAGCGGCGCGGGACGTCGGGGTGCCGATCCTGGTCGGGGCGATCGTCACCACCAGTGACCCCTACCAGAGCTACAACGAGGGCATCGTCTGGGATCCGGAGACCGGGCCGGGCGACTCGTACGCCAAGCGACACCCGGTGCCGTTCGGCGAGTACATGCCGTGGCGGGGCTTCTTCCGGATCTTCTCCGACAAGGTCGATCTGATCCGTGGTGCGTTCCTGCCCGGTACCGAGCCGGGCAACCTGGATGTCGCCGGTGTTCAGGTCGGCGACTTGATCTGCTTCGAAGTGGTCGAGGACGGTCTGGTGCGGGACGTGGTGAACGGCGGAGCCCGGGTGATCGTCGTGCAGACCAACAACGCGACATTCGGCTTCACCGACGAGACCTGGCAGCAGCAGGCGATGAGCCGAGTGCGAGCCGTCGAGCACGGACGGGATGTGCTGATCGCGGCGACCAGCGGGGTGTCCGCCGTGATTCGGTCGGACGGCACTGTGGAGTCGACCATCGGTTTGTTCACCCCTGGCTATCTGGTGCCGTCCGTCGGAATGGCGACGACGACCACGCCGGGTACTGTCCTGGGCGAGCCGTTGGAGTGGGCACTGGTCGTGTCGACACCGCTGGCGCTGCTGATCGTGGCGGTGCCGGCCGTGCGGCGGCACGGGCACCGCCGATCTCAGCCGAGCGACTAGGAAGGTTCACACTGAAAATGCCGGACCAGCAGGGGTACGCGGCGGAGAACGTCCTGGTGATCATCCCGACGTTCAACGAGATCCAGAATCTGCCGCTGATCCTCGACCGGGTGCAGAAGGCCACCCCGGACGTCGATGTGCTGATCGTCGACGACAACAGTCCGGACGGTACCGGCCGGCTCGCCGACGAACGGGCGGCGGCGAATCCCCGGATCAACGTGCTGCACCACGAGGTCAAAGGCGGCTTGGGTGCCGCTTACATCGCCGGCTTCCGCTGGGGACTGGAACGCGGGTACGGGATTCTGGTCGAGATGGACGCGGACGGCTCACACGCCCCCGAACATCTGGATCGGCTGCTCCGGGGGACCGCGGTCGGCGACCTGGTGATCGGCAGTCGCTACGTGGCAGGTGGTTACGTGGTGAACTGGCCGCTACGCCGGATGATCTTGTCGAAGGCGGGCAACCTGTATGCCAGGCTCGCACTCGGGGTCGGCCTGCACGACATCACCGCCGGCTACCGGGCCTACAAGGCCGAGGTGCTGCGCTCGCTGCCGCTGGACTCGATCGAATCCCACGGCTACTGCTTCCAGGTAGACCTGGCCTGGCGGACTGTGCAGGCCGGGTTCATCGTGATCGAGGTGCCGATCACCTTCACCGAGCGGTCGATCGGTGCCTCGAAGATGAGCGGCAACATCGTCACCGAGGCCCTCACCAAGATCACCCGTTGGGGAATCAAACACCGGCTGGCCCAGATTCGAAAGCGGATCACCACACGCTGACCGGCAGCACGCCGGCTGGTGAGCCCCGACGTGTCGGGCCTCACCGGCCGATATCAGCTGACGATGCCGCGGCGGCTGTGCAGGTCGGCGAGGCGCTCGGTCAGGATCTCTTCGAGCTCCTCCACACTGCGTCGTTCGAGCAGCATGTCCCAGTGCGTCCGCGGCGGCTTGACGTTCTTGACGTCCGGCACTGATCCGTCGACCAGCTTGGACTCCTGACCGTGCATCCGGCAGTCCCAGCCGGCGGGGATTTCCGCGTCGTCGGAGAGCGGGACGGTGAAGTCGTGATCGCGAGGGCAGTGGTAGGTGGCGGTGCGGCGGGGCGCGAGATCGTGGTTGCGGTCGGCCTCGTAGCTGGTGGCTCCGAGTCGGCTGCCGCGAAGGACGCGATCGGCCATGGCGGTTCTCCCTATCAGTTCGATTCGTCAATTCAGCGGCAGGCCGTCGGCCGCGATGCACAAACGCCGGCTGCCGCCCTGACTGCTCGACATAACGTCGCGCGGCACAGTTTCGTTCCCTTGGTCGGGCTGCGGTACTGCATGCCCGGGGGTAGCGGCTCAGTCTAGCCGTGGTTCACAGACCGGCTGGTCGTTTCCGGCGCGTCGGGCCGGGTCGCCATCGGTCCGAGGTCGCCATTGCGGTGATGAGCCCGACACAACACCTGGTAGTGAACCGGCTCTGCGTGGGTGGAATCCGTTGCGCCCGCTGCGCCGGCCGCGGTGTCGGCGACCAGAATTGTGTCGCCGGTGCGCACGATGAGCCCACCCGACACCCGCGCGTTGAAGCGTCCCGGTCGTCCACACCAGCACAAGACCTCTACCTGAAGCGGGAGTATCTGATCGGCGAGCTCGAACCACCGCGCCGAGCCGGGGAACAGTTTGCCTCGGAAGTCGGTGGCGATCCCGAAGGCGTAGATGTCCACTTGAGCGTCGTCGGCCATCCGGCAGAGCTGCTCCACCTGGGTCGGGCTGACGAACTGTGCCTCGTCGACGATGACGTAGTCGACTCGATTGCCCCGTGACCACTGATGGCGGATCAATTGCGTCAGGTCCATCTCGTCCGTCACCTCGACCGCGTCCCGGTCGAGCCCCATCCGGGAGGTGATCCGGCCGGGTCGGCTCCGGTCGAGCTTGGTCAGCAGCAGACCGTGTCGACCCTGGCGGGAGTGGTTGTGATCCATCTGTAGCGCCAGCGTCGACTTTCCGCAATCCATCGGGCCGAAGAAGTACTTCACCTGTCCGTGCGCCGACATCCCACGCCTCGATCCGGCGGCGGGTACCTCTGAAAGCGCAGACGGTGCCGACGGAGCGGTAACAGGGCTGCCGTGGTCGGCGGGCGGCGCGGCGGTCATGAAGGAAGGCTAGGCCGGATACCGGAAAAGGCCCGGATACCGGGAAGGGCATCAGGAGACCGGCTGCAGCCGGGCGGTTGCGAAACGGCGATCAGTCACCTTCGGGCCAGCACCCGCGGCCGAGCAACACGGCCCGCAGCAGGTCGGGGCGGTCGGTCATCACGCCGTCGACGCCGAGGTCGAGCAATCGGTTCATCTCGGACTCCTGGTCGACGGTCCACACGTGCACCTCGATCCCGAGCCGGTGTGCACTGCGGACGAAGCCCGGGGTCACAATGCGGACCCGTCCGGAGCGCACCGGGACCTGGGTGGCGACCGCACCGCGAAACCGGGCCCACATCGGAATCAGCCGAGACCGCGCGACCAACCGGGCCACTTGCCGGGGACCCAGCGACATCGCCACCTGCGGGCCCAGCAGCGCACGCAGAGCGTGCAGCCGGTGGTCGGAGAAGGACGCGACGCACACCCGGTCGGCGGCCTTCGCCGCGCGAATCGTCGCCGCCAGTGGAATCACCGCAGCGTCGGACTTGGCGTCGATGTTGAACCTGGCCGCCGGGAAGTCGTGCAGCAGATCGGCGAGCGTCGGAATGGGTTCGCGGCCGCCGATCCGGGCCCGCCGCACCTCCGACCAGTCCAACCGGCGGACGGATCCGCAATGGTCGGTGACGCGGTCCAGGACGGTGTCGTGGAACGCGATCAGGGTGCCGTCGGCGGTCAAGTGGACGTCGGTTTCGAGGTAGCGGTACCCCTCGGCGAGGGCGCGCTCGAAGGCGACGGCGGTGTTCTCCAACCCGGCGAGGTCGCCCGTATGCCAGCCGCGGTGCGCGAACGCTCGCGGGTGGGGCCCGCTCAAATACCCGGTGACCGTCATCGACTCCCAGTCTGCCGTGTGTCGCGCCCGAACCGACGCCCCGGTACGTCCTACGGTGACGAGGTGCGACGCTCCGCTCCCGGCCGATGTGACTGGTGTGGTCGTGAACTGCCGTCCCAGGAGGGACTCGGACGCCGCCGGCGGTACTGCGCTCAGGCCTGTCGGCAGCGTGCGTATGAGAACCGGAATGCGACCAACCGCGGTGATCTCCCGGTCGACGCGGTGATTCTGACCCCCGCCGAGGCTGCCGACCTCGCCGACCGGCTCTTCCAGCTGCGCTGCGCCGCCGAGGACGTGGCCACCGCCGTGGAGGAGAGGGCACCGGTCACGCAGCTGTCCGGCCTGGTCGACGCCATGCTCGGTGCGGCCCGCGAGGCCGAAAGGCTGCGCTGACCGACGCGGTCTCCCAATTCATCGCGCACTCTCACCGTTGGCGGACTACCGTAGACCTTGGTTGGGCGCCGGCAAGTCCCCGGGCTCCAAAGCAATATCTGCTGGCACGGACTACCGAGGCCGCAAGGTCTGCTGGAACCGTGTTGAGCCGCCGGTCCGAGGCGACTCGGCGCCCGACCCTGCAAGTCGTTCGGTGCTCACTCCCAGACTTCTTGAAATTCCGGAACCCCTCTTCACCTCGCCCGGCTGTACGCCCACTTCACCCGGGTGTACGCCGGCGAGGCCGCGATCGCGGTCGATGACATTGACCACGCAGCAGGCTGCGGGCCTGCTCGGCGTCACCCGGCCGACGGTGATCGAGATCTTCGCATCCGCCGGTTTCCTGGATTACGCGGGGCGACGTGACGGGAAGGTCGACAATTCGCGGGGGTCGCCACCTCAGCGGATCTCGCCGAGATTTTCTGCGCGGCTCTATTCATCCCTGATCGCCGGCGGGCGGATGTGGTGCACAGTGTTGCGTCTGGCTTTCTGGGCAGAATCCAACCATTTCGGTGGCACGAATTCCGGTATCCCGTCGGGTCCGGGTTGTATTCGCCAGTCACCCCGGTGGATTTCCGTGTGATGAAATGCGCACAGCAGGGTGCCGTTCTCATAGCTCGTATCACCGAGGTCCCGCGCCCACCATTTCAAATGATGCGCATCACACCAATTCGGGGGTCTGGAACAGCCGGGGAATGAACACCCGCGGTCTCGAATGGTGATCGCCCAGCGGATCGCGGTGCTGAACGTTCGTGACGACCTGCCCAGGTCCAGGACCTCGCCGGCCCGCCCTACACGGCGGGGATGACGCCGGCGTCGCAGAGCAGGCGGCGGGGGCCCGCCGGGGGACAGTCGGTGCCCGTCGTCTAGGACCGCGGCGCGGGCCTGTTGCCTGAGGATGTCCCAGTCCAGGGTGACGGTGATGTGCGGCCGGACCCCGGCGGTCTCGGGGAGTGGGTTGTCGGCGTTCCCGCCGGTGCGGAGCACGTATTCGAGGACTTCGACGAGGGCGTGCGCGCGCCGGGTCGCGGCCGGGCGGGGGTCCTTCGAACCGTCGACCGCGGGTTTCGGCGCGGCGAGCGGGTCGATCACCGCCCGCAGCGCGGCGACACCCAGGTCGTTCAGATATCCGTGGATCCCGGTCAGACCGGTGATGGCGCTGCGCGATCCGATTGTCAGTTCCATTTTGGACCGGGCGGCGGTGTCGTCGGGTGGGGTGCCGTCCGGGTCCAACACGCACTCCAGGTGCCGGGCGAGTTTCTTGAGATGGTCCGGGTCCTGGATCAGCGCGTGCTCCACCAACACCCGCTCCGCCTCCGACACCACCTCGGCGGGAAGGGCGTCGGGCAACCGCCGCAGGGTCGACACGATGTTGCGGACGTGATCGACCGACACGGTTCCGTCATTGATCGCCGCGCCGAGGACCGGACGCTGCGCGGGTCGCTCCCCACCCGACGGCAAGTCCTGCGGCTGGGTCGCCCGGGCCGCGGCCACCCGCGCGGACGCCTCACCGGGCGAGATCCGCAACGTCTCCCGCAGTAGCGCCGCCGTCGAGGACACCGACCGGGCCGTGGCGACACCCTGCTGATCCAGTTCATCGGTCAACTGCACCTGCGCCGCCCACGTTCTCCGGCTGAGTTTCTCCACACCGAGAGACAGTTCCAACAATTCATCGCCGATCAACTTCCAGCGTTCCCCGCAAATCAAACTGCCGACGGCTTCCATTGCATTATCGACGAGGCCCATCGCCTCGTCGAGTGTGTAGAAACCGGGCCCGCTCATACCCTCCATGATAGAAGCTGCCACCGACAGTCATGGTTGAACAGTGAACCCGGCAGCGCCGAAACGAAAAATCCCGTCTGGCATTGTCGATGACGCCTCTCCTGCAGCACGCCACTCCTATAGACGGAAGTCAAGCCGTCGCGGCCGCCGTGTCGGTGGGCTTCAGGGTTCCGCAGATGAGCGGGTTGAGCTGCCGCACGACACACGACCTAGCGACGACTGTCCTACCGCATCGGCATCACCGCCGGCCTCGCAACAATGGAAGTGTGCACGGAAGCCGGGGTGGTTCATGCGCCTGACCGCCGGTAACCCGCACCTGTTCGTCACTCGACACCGCGATGCCCGCCGAGGGCGTGATCCCGCGTCACCCGAGTACGCCGGGGTAGTGAGTGGGTACTACGGTCCTGAAAGAGTGGCCTGGCTCACTCGGCGCTAGCGGGAGGGTTTCGCGGTGGATCTGCGACGCACGTTCTTGTCCTGGCCGGTTGTTCGACAGTTGACCGGCACCGACCCGCTCGGTCGGGGCGCCGCAGCCCAGTCCGATCACACCAAGAACTGGGTCTCGCGCACGAAGACCGCGGACAAGGTCGTGCAGAGTGTCTGCCCCTACTGCGCCGTCGGTTGCGGTCAGCGGGTGTACGTCAAGGACGAGCGGGTCATCCAGATCGAGGGCGATCCGGATTCGCCGATCTCGCGGGGGCGGCTCTGCCCGAAGGGATCCGCCAGTGAGCAGTTGATCAATTCACCGGGCCGACAGACGGCGATGTTGTACCGGCGGCCTTTCGGCACCGAGTGGGAACCGCTCGATCTCGAGACGGCGACCGACATGATCGCCGACCGGATCGTCGAGACCCGAGCCCGGACGTGGCAGGACCGCGACGAGCACGGCCAGCCCCTCCACCGCACGATGGGCTTCGCCGGGCTCGGTGGCGCCACCCTGGACAACGAAGAGAACTACCTGATCAAGAAGCTGTTCACCGCGGTCGGAGCGGTGCAGATCGAGAACCAGGCTCGTATTTGACACAGCGCCACCGTTCCCAGTTTGGGAACCTCTTTCGGACGTGGCGGGGCCACGGGCTTTCTGCAGGACCTGGCGAATGCGGACTGCATCGTCATTCAGGGCTCCAACATGGCCGAGTGTCACCCGGTGGGGTTCCAGTACGTGATGGAGGCCAAGGCGCGCGGCGCGAAGATCATTCACGTCGACCCGCGGTTCACTCGCACTTCCGCGGTGGCGGACGCGCACGTGCCCATTCGAGCCGGCAGCGACATCGTCTTCCTCGGCGCCATCGTCAACTACATCCTGGCCACCGAGAAGTACTTCCGGGACTACGTCGTCGCCTACACGAACGCCGCCACGCTGGTGCGGGCGGACTTCCAGGACGTCGACGACCTCGACGGGGTGTTCTCCGGGTACGACCCGGAGACGAACAGCTACGACACCCAGACCTGGGGGTACGAGGGCGTCCGCGAGCCCACCGCCGGTGGCAGCCGGTTCCAGGCCGCGTCCGAGGGCTCCACGCCCACCCTGCACGCTGACGGCGAAGACGAGGAGTCGAAGAGCGATCGGGCGGCGGGCCACGAGATGGGTGGCCACGGCGCCTTCCTCGAACAGGGCGGCGTCGAGCGCGACGAGACGTTGACCCATCCCCGGTCGGTGTTCCAGGTACTCAAGCGGCACTACGCCCGGTACACCCCGGAGATGGTGCAGGAGGTCTGCGGGGTCAGTCCGGAACAGTTCCTGGACGTCTGCGAGTCGGTGACCGCGAACAGCGGTCGGGACCGCACCACCGCGTGGGTGTACTCCGTCGGTTGGACCCACCACTCGGTGGGTGTCCAGTACATCCGCGGAGCGGCGATCATCCAGCTGCTGCTGGGCAACATGGGCCGTCCTGGCGGCGGGATCATGGCGCTCCGCGGGCACGCGAGCATCCAGGGTTCAACCGACATCCCCACCCTGTTCAACCTGCTGCCGGGCTATCTGCCGATGCCGATGGCGGGCGTCCACGACGAGTTGGAGGGCTACGTCGCGGCGATCACCAGCCCGCACCAGAAGGGGTACTGGACGTCCGCCCGCGCCTACCTGGTCAGCCTGCTGAAGTCGTACTTCGGCGACGCCGCGACCGAGGCGAACGAGTACTGCTTCGACTATCTGCCGCGGGTGAACGGCGACCACGGCACCTACCAGACGGTGCTCGACATGATGGACGACAAGGTCGAGGGCTACCTGCTGTTCGGGCAGAACCCGGCAGTCGGGTCGGCCAACGGCCGGCTGCAGCGCCTCGCGATGGCCCACCTGAAGTGGTTGGTCGTGCGCGATCTGAACATGATCGAGTCGGCGACCTGGTGGAAGGACGGGCCGGAGATCGAGACCGGTGAACTCGTCACGAAGAACATCGGCACTGAGGTCTTCTTCTTCCCGGCCGCTGCGCACGTGGAGAAGGACGGCAGCTTCACCCAGACCCAACGGTTGCTGCAATGGCACTCCAAGGCGGTCGAACCGCCGGGGGACTGCCAAAGCGAGCTGGCGTTCTTCTATCAGCTCGGGCTGAAGATCAAGCAGCGGCTGGCCGACTCGACGCTGGATCGGGATCGTCCGATCCGAGACCTGACCTGGGAATACGACGCCGACGAGCACGGCGAGCCGTCCGCGGAGGCGGTGCTCCGGGAGATCAACGGCCGCCATTTGAGCGGCGACCAGGCCGGGCGGCTGCTGGCGAGTTACACCGAGATGAGGGACGACGGTTCCACCGACGGCGGCTGCTGGATCTACACCGGCGTCTACGCCGACGGGATCAACCAGAGCGCGCGGCGGAAGCCCGGCCGGGAGCAGAGTTGGGTGGCGCCGGAGTGGGGTTGGGCGTGGCCGGCGAACCGCCGCACCCTCTATAACCGGGCCTCGGCCGATCCCGCGGGCAAGCCGTGGAGCGAACGCAAGGCGTACGTTTGGTGGGACGAGGGCGAGCAGAAGTGGACCGGTCACGACGTCCCAGACTTCCCGGTCGGGACGGCGCCGTCCCACCGACCGGCGCCCGGCACCGGGGGACCGGAGGGCATCGCCGGTGACGACCCGTTCATCATGCAGGCCGACGGCAAGGGCTGGCTGTACGTGCCCAGCGGTCTGCTGGACGGCCCGCTCCCGGCCCACTACGAGTCCCACGAGTCGCCGGTCGTCAACCCGCTGTACCGGCAGCAGGCGAACCCGACCCGCGAGGTCTATCGGCGTGAGGAAAATCTGTCCAACCCGTCCGGTGCCGAGCCGGGGTCGGAGATCTTCCCGTACATCTTCACCACGTACCGGCTGACGGAGCACCACACCGCGGGTGGCATGAGTCGGTGGCTGCCGTATCTATCGGAGCTGCAGCCCGAGTTCTTCTGCGAGATCTCGCCTGCGCTGGCCGCCGAGCGCGGTCTGGAGCACATGGGCTGGGCGACCATCGTCAACGCCCGGACCGCCATCGAGGCGCGGGTGCTCGTCACCGACCGGATGACGCCACTGGTGGTGGGCGGTCGGACGATCCACCAGATCGGGCTGCCGTACCACTGGGCGGTCGGCGGCGACGCGGTGGTCAGTGGCGACTCGGCGAACGACCTACTGGTCGTGGCGCTGGACGCGAACGTGCACATTCAGGAGTCCAAGGTGGGCACCTGCGACATCCAGCCCGGGCGACGACCGACCGGTCCGGCCCTGCTCGACTACGTCCAGCAATATCGCGATCGGGCGGGCATCACCGTCGACACCGGCAACACGGTCCGTACGCCGCTCCGCGCAGCACCCCACGTCGCCGCTGATGTCGACGGGCGAACCCCCGGAGGCTCCAGATGAGCGACAACAGGATGTTGGTCAGCACCGACCCGGCGAGTGGGAGCGGGTGGACCGATCCCCCCGCGCGCAAGGGTTTCTTCACCGACACCTCGGTCTGCATCGGCTGCAAGGCGTGCGAAGTCGCGTGCAAGGAGTGGAACGCGGTTCCCGAGGACGGGCTGTCGATGCTCGGTTCGTCCTACGACAACACCGGCGCGTTGGGCGCGAGTACCTGGCGGCACGTCGCCTTCATCGAGCAACCCGCGTCCCCGAAAAGTGGCGGGGTGTCGCTCGGCATGCCCGCATTTCCCGCCGCGGCCGGTGCGGCGGTACCCGCCCCGGCCGATCTGGGCATGCCCGGCTTCCAACTCCCCGGCGAGGCGGCCGACCCCGGCAGTCGTACCGAGTTTCGCTGGCTGATGTCGTCGGACGTCTGCAAGCACTGCACGCACGCCGCGTGTCTGGACGTCTGCCCGACCGGATCGCTGTTCCGCACCGAATTCGGCACCGTCGTCGTGCAGGAGGACATCTGCAACGGCTGCGGCTACTGCGTCCCCGCGTGCCCGTACGGGGTGATCGAACGCCGGTCCGGGGGCGCGGAGGTCAAGAACTCGGGCGTCGCGCAGAAGTGCACGCTCTGCTACGACCGGCTGAAGGACGACCAGACCCCGGCCTGCGCGAAGGCCTGCCCGACCGAGTCGATTCAATTCGGCGACCTCGACGAGCTACGCGAGCGGGCGCAACAGCGGCTGGAGACGCTGCAGGCGAGCGGCGTCGCCGAGGCCCGGCTGTACGGCAACGACCCGCACGACGGGGTCGGCGGAGCGGGGGCGATGTTCCTCCTGCTGGACGAACCGGAGGTGTACGGCCTCCCGCCGGACCCTGTGGTGACCACTCGGGACCTGCCGCAGATGTGGCGCCGGGCCGGCGCCGCCGCTGTCACCCTGCTGCTCGGAGCCGCGGCGGCGTTCCTCGGCGGGCGCGGATGAGCGCCACCGGGGTGAGCCCGCACGGGCCGGAACGGCATGTCACCGGCGCCGATGCGATCCCCGAGGTGTACGTCGGCGCCAAACCCCGCGGCCGCCGCCGGGGCAGGGGCACCGGCAGGGGACGAGCCGACAACCAGGTGGTCCCGGAGGTCGAGTTCACCTCGTATTACGGCCGCCCGGTGGTCAAGGAGTCGCCGTGGGAGGCGGACATTCCGGCGTACCTGTTCCTCGGTGGGATGGCCGCCGGGTCCTCGCTCCTCGCGGCGGGCGCCGCTCTCACGGGTCGGGACTCGCTGCGCCGCACCGGCCGACTGGGTGCGCTCGTCGGGATCGGCGTCAGTTTCGCCGCCCTGGTCCACGACCTCGGAAAGCCTGCTCGATTCGCCAACATGCTGCGAGTCGCCAAGCCCACTTCGCCGATGTCGGTGGGCACCTGGCTACTGACCGTCTACGGCCCGCTCGCCGGGCTGGCGGGAGCGGCCGAGCTCAGTGGTCTGCTGCCGAAGAAGCTGAACTGGGCGAAGAAACTGCTCGACGGGCTGGCGACACCCAGCGGTCTGGGGGCGGCGGTGGTGGCGCCGACCATCGCCGCGTACACCGCGGTGTTGTTGTCCGACACGGCCACGCCGTCCTGGCACGAGGCGCATCGGGAGCTGCCGTTCGTGTTCGTCGGGTCCGCGGCCGCCGCGGCCGGCGGACTGGGCATGCTCGCCTCGTCGGTCGCCGACTCGCGCCCCGCCCGACTGCTCGCCGTCGGCGGCGCGGTACTGGACCTCGCGGCCGAGAGGCGGATGGAACATTCAATGGGGATCACCGCCGAACCCCTGCACACCGGCACCGCCGGCACCCTGATGACGGCCAGCACCGTGCTGACCGCGGCGGGTGCATTCGGCGCGGCGGTGCTCGCCCCACGCAGCCGGCTCGCGGCGATCGTCTCGGGGGCGGCATTGATGGCCGGCTCCGCGTGCACCCGTTTCGGTATCTTCCATGCCGGCCAGGCGTCGGCACGCGACCCGAAGTACACGGTGGTGCCGCAGCGGCAGCGGCTCGAACGCCGAACCCGCACCGGCTGATCGTCAGTAGCGGCGGGGTCTCACCGTAGCTCCACCACCTTCTCCCGACGGCGCACCGTCTCACCGATCACCGGTGCGCCGGGTATCTCGCCGATCACCAGCAGTCCGCCGCTGGTCTGGGCGTCGGCCAGCAGCAGTTCATCCTCCTCGGACACCCGGGAATCGAGATGGTCGCGCACCCAGGCGAGATTGCGGCGGGTGCCGCCGCTCACGTACCCGTCGCGCAGCGACTCACGAGCGCCGCCCAGGTAAGGCACCGCGGCGGCGTCGATCACCGCGGTGACTCCAGACGCCCGAGCCATCTTGTAGAGATGCCCCAACAGGCCGAACCCGGTGACGTCGGTGGCGGCGCGGATCCCAGCCTGGACGGCGGCGACGGCGGCCGTGTCGTTCAGGGCGACCATCGAGGCGATCGCCTCCGGGAACACCTCGCCGGTGCTCTTGTGTCGGTTGTTCAGCACGCCGACACCGAGCGGCTTGGTCAGACTGATCGGCAGTCCCGGCTCGGCGGAGTCGTTACGTAGCAGCTGGTCCGGCCGCACCACACCGGTCACCGCCATCCCGTACTTCGGCTCCGGGTCGTCGATGCTGTGCCCGCCGGCGACCGGGCACTGTGCCCGAGTGGCGACATCCAGCCCGCCGCGGAGCACCTCCCGCAACAACTCCAACGGCAACACGTCCCGCGGCCAGCCGACCAGGTTGATCGCCAGAATCGGCCGACCGCCCATCGCGTAGACGTCGGACAGTGCGTTGGCGGCGGCGATCCGTCCCCAGTCGTACGCGTCGTCGACCACCGGGGTGAAGAAGTCGGCGGTGGAGATCACCGCTGTCTCGGCATCGACCCGCACCACCGCACCGTCGTCGCCGCTGTCCAAACCGACCAGCAGGGCGTCGTCTCGATATCCGATCAGACCGCCGACGATGTGTTCGAGCTCGCCCGGCGGGATCTTGCACGCGCAACCGCCGCCGTGGGCGAATTGAGTCAATCGATAAGACTGCGCGGTCGTGGTCACCTTTGCACCGTAACCGCGATTCGGGTGGGGGCTACCGGCCGCTAGGGTTCCTGACGGAGGCGTACAGGTGCCTGGTGGCCCTCCCGGTCTTCAAAACCGGTGAAGCCGAGTATCTCGGCTTGGCGAGTTCGATTCCCGTCCGCCTCCGCCACCCGATCGACGGCTGTGGCGCGCCGATGGGTCGATCAGGCGGTGAAGTCGAACGTCGCCTTGGGTGCGTCGGCGTACTGATGATTGATGGCCAGCTGGTACTTGCCGCTGCCCGGCGCTTTCACCACGAAGGTCAAGATGTTGCGAGCGCTGTCCGAGACGGTCTCCGGATAGAGCGCGTCGCAGCAGTAGAGACTGCGGTCGTCCGCCGTGATGGAGGTGCCGTCCGGGGCTGTCAGGCTGAAATCGCCGCGGCCGATCGCGTATCCGGATCCGCTGCAGCCGGCTGCGCAGGTCAGTTTGACCTGCAGGTTCACCAGCGACTTTCCCTTCTCTCCCGACTCGTAGCTCGGCACCAGGGTGCCGCCGACGATCTCGACGATGATCTGCCCCTGGGTCATGGTGCCCGTGGCATCGAGCGTTTTCGGCTCGATGCTGTCCACCTTGCCGTCCGCGGCCAGCGGGATGACGGTCTGATTGTCCTTGGCGTTGCCGTACTGGAGGGTCACCGAGTCGAGGGTCTTGTCCAAGTCCATGATCGGCGTTGCCGCGTCGGTACTGGTCTTGCCCTGCACGGTGACGGTGAGAGTGCCGGCGGCCTTACCGCCCCCGGGCACACCGGGGGTGTCGGCGTAGCCCTCCTGGACGGCGCCGTCCACAACGACCGTCGCCTCCGGTGCCCGACTCTGCTCACTGCCGAGATTCTCATACGTGAAGTCGATGGTCACGTCTGCGTAGTCCGAGTACTGCTGTTCGGCGGTCACGCTGTTCACGGTGATCGCGAAACCCTCGTACCAGCCTGTCTTGTCGATCTGGCGGGTAACCGGTTCGGGCACCGCTGCGCTGCTGGTGCTTGCCTCCACGGAGTCCCCGACAGCAGGTAGGTCGACTGTCATCGACGCTGCGGCTTCGGCCGCCCGGCTGGCTTCGGCAGCGGCGCTCTGCAGGGCGGCGGCCAGCGAGTTCGCCGAATCCTGGGCGGGGCTGCTGCAGCCGGCCGCGGTGATCAGGACGATTCCGGCGAGTACAGCGGTGATGACACGGGGCGATCGCATTGAGGTCTCCATGCCAGGACAGAGCAGCGAATGGGCCGGTTTGATACCTGAATGTGAATCGTTGTCGTATTCGGTCGGGTTCGCAATCCACCACATGGTCGAGGTCGGTCCAGCGGCCGTGACTGACAACGCCAGTACAGTTGCCGGAGCGCGGGCTCCCGGGTGCTCGCCGGGGGGAGTGGGTGATGGGCGGCCGCACCGACGAGAAGGCGACGACCGCCTGCGACCACCTCCCGTCGGAGGCACCCCGTGACGACCGACACCCCGCGGTGGCCGAGGTGGGTCGGGCTTCCCACCCTCCGGACGTCCGGCGCCGGGTGCCCAGGACCGACGTGATACTGGCCGACTCGCGAGTGGTCGAGGCAGGCTCCCGGCTCGGCCCGGCCCGCGTCAAGGCCGCCGTGGTCGCCGCGCAGCAGCGCGTGCGATCCGGTGACCTGGATCCGGCCGCCGTCGTCGAATCAGTGCTGGCCGATCTCCCGACCACCGCCACTTCACTCCGACCAGTGCTGAATGCCACCGGGGTCGTGCTGCACACCAACCTCGGACGTGCGTCGCTGTCCGCCGCCGCGCAGACTGCGGTGCTCGCGGCGGCCGGTTATGTGGACGTGGAGTTCGACCTGACCGAGGGCCGGCGGGCGCGGCGCGGCCGCGGAACACTGGCCGCGCTGAACACAGTGGTCCCAGCCGCGGCCATGGTGGTCAACAACGGAGCCGCCGCGCTGTTGCTCGCCACGACCGCCCTGGCCGCCGATCGGGAGGTCATCGTCAGCCGCGGGGAGATGGTCGAGATCGGCGACGGTTTCCGGTTGCCCGCCCTCATCGAGTCGGCGGGCGCGCGGATCCGCGAGGTGGGCACCACTAACCGGACGTCAGTGCGAGATTACGCCGAGGCGATCGGACCGCGCACCGGATGCATCCTCAAGGTGCACCCGAGTAATTTCCGGGTGGACGGTTTCACGGCGGCCGCGACGATCGAGGAGCTCGCCGATTTGCAGACCCCCGTCGTGGTCGACATCGGCAGCGGTTTACTGCGACCCGATCCGTTGCTGCCCGACGAACCAGATGTCACCAGTTCGCTGCGCGCAGGTGCGTCGGTGGTCACCAGCAGCGGAGACAAGCTGCTCGGCGGGCCACAGGCCGGGCTGCTGTTCGGAACGTCCGAGCTGATCGAACGGTTCCGTCGGCATCCGATGGCTCGCGCCCTGCGGGTCGACAAGCTCACGCTGGCCGCGCTCGAGGCCACCGTGGCGGGGCCGGCCACGCCCACCCACTCCTACCTGCACGCCGACCCGGAGGCGCTGCGAGCGCGTTGCGACCGGGTCGCACGCGCGGTCGCCGGCGAGGTCGTCCCGTCGATGGGCGCGGTGGGCGGGGGCGGCGCCCCCGGCGTCGTGCTCCCCGGCTGGGCGATCGCGCTCCCCGCCGACCTGCTTCAACCGCTACGGGTCGGATCGCCGCCGGTGGTCGGTCGGATGGAGAACGGGCGGCTGCTGCTGGACCTTCGGTGCGTGGCACCCGCCGACGACGACGTCGTGATCGGCGCCATCGCAGAGGTGCGGTCGACGGTGCGGTCGACTGTGAGGTCCACAATGTGTTCGACGGGGACACCGCGACCCGAGCGGCCTGAGCGGCCTGAGCGGCCTGAGCGAGCCTGAGCGACCCGAGCGGCCCGAGCGGCCCGAGCGGCCCGAGCGCTAGCGATGTACGTGCTGGCGACCGCCGGTCACGTCGACCACGGCAAGTCGACTCTGGTCCGAGCGCTGACCGGGATGGAGCCCGACCGCTGGGCGCAGGAGCGCCGCCGCGGAATGACCATTGACCTGGGCTTCGCATGGACCACCCTGGACACCGGCCAGACGGTGGCCTTCGTCGATGTGCCCGGCCATTCCCGGTTCATCGGCAACATGCTCGCCGGGCTCGGACCCGCGCCCGTGGTGATGTTCGTGGTCGCCGCCGACGAGGGATGGCGGGCGCAGTCGACCGAACACCTCGCCGCCGTCGATGCGCTCGGGATTTCGCGCGGCATCCTGGTGGTCACCCGCAGCGATCTCGCTGACCCGGCTGCCGTAATGGGAGACGCGTCGCGGCGGATCGCCGAGACGTCACTGGGTCTGCTGCCCGCGGTGTCGGTTTCCGCGGTGACCGGTGCGGGACTCCGCGAGCTGCGGGCCGCACTCGGCGGGCTGACCGGTGCACTGCCCGCCCCCCGGCTGGACGGCCGAGTTCGGCTGTGGGTGGACCGGTCCTTCACCATCCGCGGTAGCGGAACCGTCGTCACCGGGACTCTCACCGAGGGCAGATTAGCCGTCGGGGACACCCTCGACCTCGACGGTGAGTCGGTGGTCCTGCGCGGTGTGCAGACCCTCGGTGAACCGGTCTCCACGGTGGCGGCGGTGGCCAGAGTCGCGATCAACCTGCGGTCGGTGCCCCGGGAGTCGGTCGGTCGGGGGGCGGCGCTGCTCACCCCGGGCCGGTGGCGCCGCACCGGCACCGTCGACGTCACGCTGGGTGTCGCCGCCGCGGATCTGCCGACCCGTCTGACGATGCATGTCGGAACCGCCGCGGTGCCGGTCCGGGTGCGTCCGCTGCTGGGTGGGTCCGCCCGCTTGATCCTTGAGCGGGAGCTGCCGCTGGAGCCGGGTGATCGAGCGGTCCTGCGTGATCCCGGCCGCCGGGTCGTCGCCGCCGGGGCGACCGTCGTCGACATCGATCCGCCCACCCTCCGCCGGCGCGGCTCCGCTCGTCGTCGCGGGCAGGATCTGGAGAGAAATGCTGAGTTGGACCCAGTAGTCGAGGTGCAGCGCCGCGGTGCAGTCCGGCGAGCGGACCTGCTCGCGCTCGGCATCACCGAGTCGGCGCTCGCGGGGGAGCGCGAATTGTCGGTGCTGCACGCAGTGGGGGACTGGTTGATCGCGCCCGACCGCTGGCAGCGGTGGCACACCGAATTGCTGACCGCAGTCGACCGCCGGGCTTCGACGATTCCCCTCAACCCCGGACTACCTGTAGAGGAGGCGCGGCGACTGCTCGAGGTCCCCGCGGCCGTGGTGGTCACCGCCCTGGCCACCGATGCCGAACTGGAGTGTGTGCACGGGCGCCTGCAACGGCGGGGCACGGCACCGACATTGGGCGCCGCGGAGTCGAGCCTGGCCGCGATCGAGGTGGACTTGCGCTCGCATCCCTTCCGCGCCCCCGAGGCGAACGACCTGGCAGCAGCGGGTCTGGGCACTCCGGAGCTCGCTGCGGCGGCCGGGATGGGGCGCATCGTGCGGCTTGCCGACGACGTGGTGCTGCTTCCGACCGCGCCCGCGCTGGCGATGCGCATCCTGGCCGAGCTGCCACAGCCGTTCACCACCAGCGACGCACGAGTGGCGCTCGGAACGACTCGCCGGGTCGCGATCCCGCTGTTGGAGTATCTCGACAGCCGCCGCTGGACGCGGCGGGTGGACAGCGGTCATCGGGAGGTCGTGCGGTAGCGCACCACGTCCCGTGCGGTGCGGCGGGCGCGGTGCGGTGCCGTGCGGTGCGGCGGGTGCGGTGCGGTGTAGGGCGGGTCGGTGCTGCCCCGCGGCTACGGCCTGATGTCGGGTGACCGATCGGACATCGGCAATCCGGATGCCAACCATCCCTCGACCCCGCCGATCATGTCAGTGGCCCGCCACAGGCCGAGTGCCTGCAACTGGACAGCGGCGAAGCTGGAGCTGTATCCCTGCCGGCAGACCACCACCACCAGCCGGTTGTAATCGTCGGCCTCGGGGATGCGATCCGGGCTGCCGGGGTCGAGCCGCCATTCCAACACGGTGCGGTCGATGACCATCGCGCCGGGCAGATCACCGGCCGCCGCCCGTTGGGACTCGGTGCGGGTGTCGATGAGCAGGGCACCGCCGGTGACCGCTTCCACAACTTCGGCCGGCGTGAGGCGATGCAGTTGCGATCGTGCCTTCGCCAGAAGCTCCGCGACTGCGCACTCAGTCGCCGCGCTCTCAGCCGACGTGCCGTCAGTCGACGAGCCCTCAGTCGACATGCCCTGAGTCGACGTGCCATCGGTCGACATGCGGTGGAACCCCTTTCACGGATCCGGCGGCTCGCGCCGGCCGCAGAGTTCGGTCGCGCGGCTGACCGAACGGTACGCCGAGTGGTCACCGGCTAGACCGGAACTCCGCCCGCAGCGCCGACAGGCCGACCAGCACCACGATCCACTCCGAGATCTCGGCGGTCAGCACCGCACCGCCGGTCCACGGTTCGTGAACACCGAACAAGCCCACAGTCGCGGATATGTAATACGCACCGAGGGTGCTGAGACCGAATCCGATCGCCGCCAGCAGCGAGAGGACGTGACGCCAGATCAACACGGCACCCGCGATCAACAGTCCGCCTATCGCGTTCAGCATGAACGCCGGGCCGATGACCGGGATCGACGCGAATCCGTCCAGGTAGAGCCACAGATGCACCCCAGCGGATACCAGTACTCCCGCGGCGATGACAGCCCGCCGAGTCCACCAGCGGGAGTCACGTCGCGCCTGTCGCCCCGGGTCGACGGGTTCGGTGCGGGAGCGATTCATCTCGACCTCCTGGTCGGATCCGGGAGGCTTTGGAGTCATCCCACTCAAGCAGCAGCAGCAGCTGTCTGTTGATACGCGAATCGCCCCCGCCTGGTTCACCGAACAGGATTTCGGTGTTCCGTTGAACCGCAGGGGACTCCGCTGCGTATCGCACTTCATGAGCCTCGATGCGAAGTACCCGGACCGATCCGACAGCCCGGCCGGCGCCGAGCCGCAGCTGGGGACCGTCACCCGACGTCGATTGCTGATGGCATCCGGGGCGGGGGCCGCGGCACTGGCCGTCGCCGGTTGCAGCGGCGGAACGAGCCCGACCCCTGGGAGCACGTCAGCGAGCACCACACCGATCACCACAGCGAGCACCGCACCGAGCACCACACCGAGCACCAGGGCCAGCACCGCGAGTACTGCGGCGAGTACCTCGTCGAGTCCGCCAACGAGCACCGGGTCCAGCACCGTGCCGGGTGCCGACCCGAGCGCTGGTTCGCTGATCGCGTTGTCGGAGATCCCGGTCGGCGAAGCCGCGGCGGTGACGATCGACGGTAAGCCGGCCGTGGTGGCTCAGCCGGAAGCCGGGCGGGCGGTGGCGTTCAGCGCGATCTGCACCCACCAGGGCTGCACAGTCGCGCCGAACGGAGCGGAACTGGACTGTCCGTGCCACGGATCTCGATTCAACGCGGTGACTGGGGAAGTCCTCGGCGGCCCGGCGAAGCGGCCGCTGCCGACGATTGCGGTCATCGTGCGCGAGGGTCGGGTTTTCACCGTGTAGGCCGGGCGCGATCACCCCAGGCGCCGCGGTCGGTCTACAGCGCCCGGGATGATGGCGCGGGAGGCGTGATACCGACAGACGAGACGCAACTGCTTCGAGCGCTGTACGACCAACACGGTGCAGCGCTCTGGTCCCATGTGATGCGACTGACGGGCGACCGCGGATTCGCCGAGGACGTCGTGCAGGAGACGATGCTGCGCGCGTGGCGCCATCCGAAAGTTCTCGATCAGTCCGAGATGCCTGCCAGGGCGTGGTTGTTCACGGTGTCTCGGCGGATCGTGATCGACGAGTGGCGGCGGGGACGCAGCCGGCGTGAGACACCGACGGCGGATCTGCCGGAGAACCCCACTCCCGCCGACGTCGAACAGCAGCTGCAGCGATGGCAGATCGAGGAGGCCCTGGCCATGCTGTCGCCCGCGCACCGCGAGGCGTTGGTGGAGTGCTTCTATCGCGGGTACTCAGTCGATGAGGCGGCCCGCCGCCTGGGCATTCCCGCCGGCACCGTGAAGTCGCGGTGTCACTATGCGCTGCGTGCGTTGCAGTTGATCTTGAGCGAGATGGGAGTCGGTGATGTCTGACGACCAGTTCGCCGCCGACGACGCCGCGTACGTCCTCGGTGCGCTCCCGCCCGACGCTCGACAACGATTCGAGGAACATCTGCAGCACTGTGACCGGTGTGCGCGCGCGGTGAGCGATCTGGCGGGGATGCCCGGGCTGTTGTCCCGAGCCGGCGCGACCGATGCACCGCAGGACCCGGCCCCACCCCCGGACTTGTTGCCGCAATTGATCACCGCAGCCAAACGGACGGCCGGACGCCGACGGCTCGCCGCGTCAGCCGGTTGGATCGTCGCCGCGGCTTGTGTCGCCGGCATCGGCGTCGCGGTACTGAGTCCGGAGGCAACGGGCCCCGCCGGAACGACCTTCACACCGATGACGGTCGTGGTGGACGCACCGGTCGACGGCTGGGCCGGACTGACCGGTGTTGCCTGGGGCACCCGCATCGAGGTTCGCTGCCGGTACCGAGGCACCTACTCGGTGGGCACCTACTCGCTGCGGATCATCGCGGGCGACGGCAGCCGTGAGCAGTTGGGCTCCTGGAAGGTCGTCCCCGATGCGACGATCACGGTGACGGCGGCCACGCACCTCGCCGCCGCCGACATCGGTCGGCTGCAGATCGTCGCTTCCGACGGCACCGCAGTGCTCGACCTACAACCGTGAGCAGCCCCTCGAACGGTTCGACCGACCGGACGCGGTCTGGAATCAGGCGGGCACGCTGTCCGGGTCGTCCGGCCCCGGCATCGGCTCGACAGGTGCCGGCGGCAGGGTCTCGGGTGTATCGGGTGACAATTCGCCCGGGTCGTCGGGCACCGGCTCCGTCGGGTCGATCGGCGGATAGTTGTCGGGGTCGGGTCCGGGTAGCACCATGGGCCCATTAGACCATCCGCGCACGTCCAGCATCTTCAACCCGGGTTGTCAGCGTCAGGACCCGGCGACTCCGCCGGGCGGGTTGCTCGGGCGGGGGAGCGTCCGTCGCTGCGGGTAGATCGTCTCGCCGCGCGACAGCATCTGAACGTATTCGTCGATCCGTCTGATGCGGGTCTCTTCGCGTTTCAACTGGGAGAGCCGGAACACCATGGCGAACATGTTCTGCTTCGTCAGAATCTCGACCATGGCCGCCGCAGTCGGCACCTCGGCAATCGCCGCCGCGAAGTCATCCGGCATGACGGTGTCGGCCACTCGGTAGGCCGCCTCCCAGCGACCGTCCGACTGTGCCCGCTCGATCTCCGCCAGGCCCGCCGGCTGCATCCGTCCTTCGTCGATCAGGCGGGTGACGATCCCGATGTTGCGCTGGGACCACATGCTTCTCACCCGGCGAGGTGTGAACCGCTGACGCACGGTGGCAACGTCCACCCCGCGGGACTGACCGTCGATCCAGCCGAAGCAGAGCGCCTCCTCGAGTGCCTCCTGATAGCGAAGACTCGTCGGCTCGAGGGTGCCCTTCTTGGCCAGCAGCAGCCATACCCCCGCCTGCTCGGAGTGATGCTCGACCAGCCATCTGCGCCACGCCGCGGCGTCTGTGACGGTGAGTTGAGGCGGCTCTTCTGAGACGGGCATGCATTCACCCTATGATCGGTCAGCCTTGGACGGTCGTCCCGGGCGCCGATCGCCGTGCCGACCTCGGCGATGGGGGCCGTTCGCGATGCTCGCGGTTCCTATCGGGCACCCGTCGATTGAGCAGGCCTGCTATGACACTGCCGATGTACGACGCACCCGGGTGACCCGCTACTGACTACCGACCACTGACTACGACCAGGGTGTGCGCGGCCGGCGAACCGGCTCGCCGTTGACCTCGGTGTCGAGCCGCTCCTGATAGAAGCAGACCAGGCCGGCCACGGCCTCACCGTCTGACAACGGATTCTCGTAGCACCAGGCGATGTCGGTCAGCTCCTGGTCGTCGAGGCGCACCGAGTAGTGCGTCGCCTCGCCTTTATAGGCGCACACCGTGCGGGTGTCGCTGGGTCGCAGTTCGACGCGGATGTCGGTGCGCGGCACGTAGTAGCGCGGCATCGGCATCGAGCCCTCGAAGAGCAACCGCGGGTGCTTACTGTGCATCAGAACAGTGCTCTCGTGGGTGATTCGGACTTCGCGCGACGATCTGCGTACATCGATGCGGTGGAACGGATCTCGTGGATGACCCATCAGGGGCTCGTCCTCCTCCCACCACTTGAACGCGTCGAAATCCAGGACGACGTACCCAGTCAGGTCGGCGTCGTTCAGCCGGAACGCGGCGCCGTTGAGGTGCTCGGACTGAATCGTCAGCCGGTCGCCGGGTGCGGTGTGTACGGCGAATGGAACCGTCGGGTCGAGTACCGGCTCGTCGTCCTCGAAGGCTGTTCGTCGAAACTCCGGAACGCTGGCGGCCGCGGCGGCCTGAAGGGGGACGCTGATGGACGACTCGGGGACCGCATACGAGGGCACGATGCGCCCCGGCTCCCAGATCAGCACCGCGTGGCTGGTTTCGGCGACCGTCGAGTCTCCGAGTCGAGCGGTCAGATATTTCAACACCGGTTGGAAGCGCAATTCCGGGAGCGCGGACTCGAGCTGCTTGCTCATTTGAACAGCCATGTATTCATGCTCCGCTCAACCGCGGCGATCCGCAATGCACCCCTGCCGGCGGCAATAGCCGGCGGCAATGGCCGGCGCCCGGGCGACCACCGTCCTAACGTCATGACATGAAGCCGACGCTGCCGCCCCTCCCAGACGAGTCGTTCTCCCGAGTGCTGTGTGTCGCCGCGCATCCCGACGACTTGGAGTACGGCACCGCCGCCGCAGTCGCCGTGTGGACCGGCCGCGGTGTGGACGTCCGCTATCTGCTTTTGACTAGAGGCGAGGCGGGCATCGACTCGTCCGATCCCGCGGTGACCGGTCCACTCCGAACGGCGGAACAGGTGGCCGCCGGCGCCGCGGTGGGGGTCGCAGTGGTGGAGTTTCTGGACCACCACGACGGCGTGCTGGAATACGGCCTGCCGTTGCGCCGCGACATCGCCCGCACGATCCGCGATTTCCAGCCCGATGTGGTGGTGGTCGGGAGTTGGCAGGAGGAGCTCGGTTACGGCCTCAACCAGGCCGATCACCGCGCTGCGGGTCTTGCCACCCTGGACGCCGTCCGCGACGCCGGCAACCGATGGGTGTTCCGCGAGCTGCTCGACGACATGCTGCAGCCCTGGTCCGCTCGGTGGTTGCTGGTCACGTCGCACACCGACCCGACCCATGGGGTCGAGGTGGACGGGCCAGCCCTGGAACGCGGGATCGCGGCACTGGAGGCGCACCACGAGTACCTCTCGGGCCTGGGTGATCAGTCCACGGGTCGGGACCTGGTCACCATGATCACCGCGTCGCAGGGCCGGCGTCTCGGGGTGCCGAATGCGGTGCTGATGCGGGTGCTGGACCTGGGGGAGTGACGCTGACCCACGGTGTCGTCGCCGGGCGGCCGGGCCGCTCAGATCCTCTCCTGGGCCGGTTCGTCTACTGGGTCAGGTCGAGTACTGGCCGAGGTAGGGCAGCTCGGCCGGACCGAGTCGAGGGAGGTCCCAACGGATCTGGTGCCAGAGCGGGTACGGCACGGGCGGTCGACTGACCTGCTCGATCCGGCTCAGGTCGTCCTCGGTCAGGGTGACGTCGAGCGCTCCGAGGTTGTCGGTGAGCTGATCGGGCCGACGCGGTCCGATCACCAGGGACGTCACACCGGACCGCCGCAGCGTGTAGGCCAGGGCGACCTGGGATGGGCTCGCCCCGTGGGCGTCGGCAACGTCGGTCAACGTTTCGACGATGTCGAACAGCCGTGACTCGTCGCCGACCGGCGGTTCGAGAACACCACCGGCGTGGCGACTCCCAGCCGGAGCGGGCTCGTTGCGGCGGTACTTTCCGGTGAGCAGACCGCCGGCGAGCGGGCTCCACACGAGGGTGCCGACGCCCTGATCGGCGCCCAGCGGCAGCAGATCGAACTCGGCATCCCGAACGTGCGGCGTGTAGTGGATCTGCTGAGCGATCGGCCTTGGCGCGCCCATCTTGTCGGCCGCAGCGATGAACTTCATCAACTGCCAGGCGGCGAAGTTCGAGACCGCGATGTAGCGGACCTTGCCGGTCTGTACGAGGTGGTCCAACGCGGCCAGTGTCTCTTCGACGGGGGTCAGACCGTCCCACATGTGCAGGTGGTACAGGTCGATGTGGTTCCGCTGCAGCCGGTGAAGGCTCCCGTGTACGGACTCGATGATGTGGTGCCGACTCAGGCCGCGGTCGTTGGGCGTGGAACCGGTCGGGAACGCGACCTTGGTGGAAACCAGCATCGCGTCCGGTCGACCCCGCATCACCTCGCCGACCACCTCCTCGGACACTCCGGCGCCGTACGAGTCGGCGGTGTCCATCAGGTTGACGCCGGCGTCCAGGGCCGCATCGAAGATCTGCCGGGCCGTCGCGAGGTCCGCAGACGCGAGGGTGCCGTCGCTGCCAGGTCCGAACGCGGACGAGCCCATGGTCAGGACTGAGACGAACAGGCCGCTTCGGCCGAGTTGGCGATGTTCCATCGGGCAATCATCACCGCACCGCGTCGCTCGCACCGGGCTAGCCGCGCCGATGAATCGACGAGAACTCACCAGGCTGGCGGGTCGAAGGAGCTGACGCGAGCGCGCTTGGCACCCGTTCCAGGCGGTTCCGTCACAGTGACGAATCGATCTCGGGTGGGGGGAGACCGTCGGCGAACTAGTCTGCGTCGGACTAGTCAACAACGGGGTGTGCGTCAGTCCGAGCACTAGGATCGGCCGTGCCTTGGTGTCGTGACGCCCTGGTAGGCACCCAGCAGAGTTTCGAGAGGCGGGCGTATGGACCATTTCGTCGGCCGTGAGCGGGAATTGGCTGTTCTCGCCGAACGACTGGATCATGCGTCGGCCGGAGCGCTCACCTGTGTTCTCGTCGAAGGACCGGGCGGCAGTGGCAAGACGGCACTGCTCCGGGCGTTTTCTTCCCTGGTGACGAGTGGAGAAGTTTTCTGCCTAACCGGCGACGACGCGGAAACGAGCCTGCCGTTCGGGATTTTGGATCAGCTGCGGCGACTGCTCATCGACGATCGGCTTGGGACCGGGCCAGCCCGATTGACCGCTGATGGAGTGCCGCGCGACCCGCTCGTGGAGGGTGCTGCCCTGCTCAATCAACTCTTGTCCCGATCTGTATCCAATCCACTCATTCTCATGGTCGACGATGCGCACCTGGCCGACGCGCAGTCCCTTGCCTCGCTGACGTTCGCGTTGCGACGACTCAGATGCGAAAGAGTCATGGTCGTGCTGAGTGGTCGGCCCGAATGGGCTGTCCAGTTTCCCAGCGGTCTCACGAAGCTGTTGGATGCCAATGGTCGAGTCTCTCTGGGCGGTCTTACCAGTACTGAAATACGAGCGCTGGCGCAGGCCACTGGGTGGGGGCAATTGACTGAACGCGGTGCCGAGCGCCTGCGTTGCCATACGGACGGGAACCCTCTGCATCTCCGAGCGCTGATGGCTGACATCGGTCCCGCCCAAGTGGAGTCGGAGCGGAGGCCGCTGCCGGCTCCACGCTCGTTCTCCATGTTGGTCGTCGCGTCCTTGGGCGAAAGGCAGCCCGGCACACGCCGGCTTGCGGCCGCAGCAGCTGTGCTTGGACCGCGAACGCCATTGCACGAGGTCGCACTACTCGCTGGCGTTGACGACCCTCTCGCTGCTGTGCACGAACTCGAACAAGCCCGGCTCGCCGAGCTGATCGAAGATCAGCGTGGTCCATTGCTCTCCCTGACGCATTCGTTGATTCGCGCCGCGGTGTACGACCACATCGGCGCGGCGACCCGTCATGACTTGCACGCGCGGGCCGCCAAAATCTGTCCAGAGGCAGAGTCGTTCCGTCACCGTGTCGCGGCGGCCCTGGGTCCTGACCCGGAGCTGGTCCGGGAATTGAGATCGCGGTCCGCGACCGCCACGACTCAGGGGGCGTGGAGAGTCGCAGCGGATGCCCTCCTGACAGCAGTTCGGCTGAGTGAACCCAGCACGGCGCGGGATCAGCTGCTCCTGGACGCCGTCGAACTGCTGCTCCTGGACGGAGATCTCGCCGCAGCGACGGACTTCGTCGATGCTGTCGGGAGGCTCCCGCAAAGTGCGCGCAGACTGCATGTTCAGGCCCAGATCGCGTGGCTTACTGGGCGTCACTCCGAGGCGGACTCGTTGGCTGAGGCGGCCTGGACGCTGGCAGTCGATCTGGATCCTGTCTCCCGCAGCGATCTCGCAGCGCAGTTGTCTCGGATGAGCATCATGCGCGCAGATACCGAGCATGCCGCATTGTGGGCGGAGCGGGCGCTTTCGCTCGGCGGGCTCCCCGCGGCAACGTCCGAATTGACAAGACGGACGACCGCGATGGTTCTCGCTTGGACGGGGCGCGTCGACGAAGGTCTCCGCTTGCTCACGGATGTTCCGAGCGATCTGTCTGCGAGCGACCACGCCGAGAGACTTTCCGCTCGAGGGATTCTCCGGTTGTGGACCGATGATCTGATGGGGGCGCGCGCCGATCTGGGGGGGAGCCGCCCGAGTCAGTCCGAGCCGACGCCAGGAGGTGCCGATCCGCACCGGGTGCTGGCTTCGGGATATTTGGCCGAGACGGAGTTCCGGATCGGTCGTTGGGACATCGCCCGGACTGTGGCCTTGAATACCGTCACCTCGGTTGAGGACACCGGCCAGGTCTGGCTGACCGCATTCGCACACGCCATGGCCGCGCTGGTTCCGGCCGGCCGCGGGGAGTGGGCGGTCGCTGATCACCACCTGGCCGCTGCTCAGACGGCCGCGGCACAGCTCGGTGACCAGCCCAGCCGCGTCCACGCCGACAACGGCGCTGTGCATCTCGCTGCCTGCCGGAGCGACTTTGCCGGAGTGCTCGACAGTTCACAGTGGCTGTCCACGACACCGGGCGCACACCACGAGCCGGGCTTTCTCAACTGGCCGATCTATCGTGCGAGCGCGCTCGTGGAACTGGGTCGCCTCGGCGAAGCCGACGATCTCCTGTGCACGCTGACCGCGCTCGCCGAGAAGCGTGGTCGGCGCTCCAGGTTGGCGGCGTTGGCCAGGGTGCGCGGTGAACTCGCCACCGCGAGGCGCCAATCCACCGAGGCCCGGGCCGCCTTCGAGGATGCATTCGAGCTTGGAATGGGGGTTAGCAGCGCGCTCGAGACCGCAACGGTGCACGCCTCGTACGGACGATTCCTGCGCCGCCAAGGCCAACGGAGAGCTGCCATCAAATGCCTCAGATCCGCCAGGGAAAAATTCGTCGAACTCGGCGCACGGCCGTTCCTGCAGCGATGCGATACCGAACTAGCCGCGTGCGGCGTCAAACCGGAGTCATCCGGTGCACCCCACCAGCCGGTGTTGACGCCGCAGGAGCAGCTCATTGCGCAACTCGTCTGCACAGGCTTGACGAACCGGGAAATCGCGGCACGGCTTGTTCTCAGCGCCAAGACCGTCGGCTACCACTTGGGCAACGTCTACACCAAACTCGGAATCCACTCCCGGATCGAACTTGCCCACCGAATGAGTGAGCTCGCCCCACGCGAAGAAGACTGAATGGAAGCGACCGTGACGCATATGGTTGCGTCCACCGCGACGTCGGTTGCCGCGCGCACAGCACCTCTCGCGCCTATGCTGGTTCGCCGATAATGCACATTATGTAAAGTAGCAGAGCGGATGCAGCCCTACCCCGTCGTAGCGTTGCCAACCGGTCTCCGGTCGTTGCATCGCGCTCGATCAGAAACGAGCGGGCGCCTGTCTCGATGATGGTGAAGGGACGTGGCCGGGTGGCGCGGTCCGTCACTGCCTCCTTGCTGTCGGTTCGGCTTTAGCGTGGGCGGTAGACGTCCGCTCGGTGGTCGATGTGAACGATGTAGACCCAAGGCCGACTTTAAGGCCGAGGAGGCTAGTCATCTAACTACTGTTCCGAGCTCAGTTGCCATAGGGTGCGTGTCATTTCTTCTCTTGTCCCGGAGCCGCAACGGATGTTTCAGTTGTCGATGGCCAGGGACATTAACAGCGGTGTGCTCACCTGGAGCTGCCACTAGCTGGTCAACCCGTGGGACGGGGACGAATTTCGTCGAACTTGCCGACTGGCCCCGCTGCGCCGCACACTTCGATCGGCACGGCCGGGTCTTGAGAAACCGGAACCTGGCGGCGAAGAACCCTCGCCGTTGGTATCGCACCATCGACAAGGTGACCGCGAGTCTGATCGACCGGCCGAAGCTGTTGTTCCCGGACAAGCGGATGACGAGCCGCCCGGTTCACGACCCCGGCCGGTTGTACCCCACCACATCCTCTACTACGTCGTGTCCTACAACTGGGACCTGAAAGTCCATGGCGAACTTCTGTTCTCACGGATCGCCGAGGCAACGGTCGAGGCGTACTGCGGGCCGACGAGGGCATCGACCTGACCGGCGACGACTTCCCCGACCTGGCAACGCTGCAGGCCGCCCTCAACCGTGCCGTCGAACGACGCAACCTGGAACTGTTCAGCCCGAACGAGTCGGTCATCGTCACCGGTTCAACTCTGATCCGCTGACCTCGACGGTGAGCGGTGGGTACGATCCCACGGGGGCCGAGGGCGGACCGGTCACGGGTAGGGCGACGGGAGACACCTCTGTCACGGTCGGCAGGATGTTCTTCCAGATCCTCGGCGCGATCGCTGAATTCGGGCACGCCCTTATGAGTGAACGCACCCGCGGGCGGCCTCGCGGCCGCCCGGGCCCGCGGCCGCGTCGGCGGCCCCAGGCCGAACTCCGTCCGCGGCAGATCCAGGTCGGCAGGGAGATGTACGACCAGGTCGACGAAAATGGGCACAACCGCTGGACCGTCGCACAGATCGCCGCCTAGTTCGGATCTACCGCTACCTCGATCAGCCGGCCGCACCGCTTTGACGAGTGCACTGACATCGAAATGAGCAATTCACTCACATCGTGACGAGCATTCTCAGGAACATGCGCGAATAAGTGGTACCGTATTCAGTACTACTCTGGGAGGGTGTCGACGATGTCCGTGACCGCCAGCGAGGCCCGTAGTCGGCTGTTCCCGCTGATCGAAGAGGTGAACAACGACCAGGTGGCGGTCGAGATCGTTTCCCGCAAGGGGACCGCGTTCCTGGTGTCCGCCGACGAGTACAGGTCCCTGCGCGAGACCGCGTATCTGCTGCGTTCCCCCGTGAATGCCCGCCGCCTGCAGGAGAGCATCGCCCAGTTCGAGGCCGGTGCGGTGGAAGAGCACCCGGTGGCCGACTGAGTGAACGTCTCGTTCACGAGTAACGGCTGGGAGGACTACACCTCCTGGGAGGACGACCGGAAACTCCTCAAACGGGTCAACCGGCTGATCAAGGAGGCCCGCCGCGATCCGGCTTACGGGCGCCGGGAAACCGGAGCGTCTGTCCGGGAACCTGTCCGGGTACTGGTCCCGGCGGATCGACCAGGAACACCGGCTGGTCTACACGGTGCACGACCAACAGATGGTCGTGATCGCGGCCCGCTACCACTACTGATGTCAACGGCCCACCAAGCTCCGCGCAACGCCGGTCACGATGACGACGCACACCGGGAGGGCCTTGCCGGATGGGCAACCTTGACCGTGCAGAAACTTATGTGGGGCCGGATCTCACTCCGGCGAACCCGACCAAGCCGGTCGCCCGACCAGTGATTGCAGCGAGGCCAAAGTCGCGCGTGGCCGCCCTGCCACGGCTTCACGGCGCACCTAGCTTCAGCGCCTTACGATTGCTGCGCGCTTAAGTTTGAGGGTCAACGGGATTGAACAGTCGGGATGCCGCCATGGAAACAACCGTCGCCGAGATCGCCCCGGACATCTATCGGCTCTCCACGTACATCGCGGAGGCCGACTTCATGTTCAACCAGTTCATCGTCGATGCCGAAGAACCGTTGCTGTTCCACACCGGGCTGCGCTCGTTGTTTCCGCTCATCACCTCGGCCGCAGCCAGGATCATCTCCGTCGACCGGCTGCGGTGGATCACTTTCGGGCACTTCGAGGCCGACGAATGCGGGTCCATGAACTCCTGGCTAACCGTGGCCCCTGCCGCCCAGATCGCCCACGGCGCCGTGGGCTGTGAATGTCGATTAACGACATGGCCGATCGAGCACCGCGAGCGCTTCAGCATGGCGAGGTCATCGACCTCGGCGGCCGACGGGTCCGCCGGATCGAAACTCCGCACGTGCCACACGGATGGGACGCCGGGTTGCTCTACGAGGAGACCACCTCAACGTTGTTGTGCGGTGATCTCTTCACCGCGGTCGGCAACAGCCCGGCGCTGACCGAGCATGAGATCACCGGGCCGGCCTTAGCCGCCGAAGACCTGTTCGGCGCTACCGCCCTCACACCAGGGACCGGCGCGACAATCCGCTCCCTAGCCGACCTGCAGCCGCAGACTCTTGGCCTCATGCATGGACCTTCCTACAACGGAGACTGCGGACAAGCCCTCCGCGACCTCGCCGCCGCCTACGACGAACGCTTCACCGCTGACGGCCCCCGACTCACCGCCCCCCACTCCCCGGGCACAAAGATGGATTGAGCAACTGGTGTCGATCCCGCGGGCGGCGAGGGTGAGGCACGCGACGGATTCGGCCTCCACCTCGATCAGGCCGCAGCAGTTCGGGATGTCCCCCAGCCCGGTGAGCTCGGTGGGGTGAGAGGTGCGCGGGTCGTGGAGGAGGACGTGGCCGATTTCGTGGGCGGGCTTTGGATTAATTTGAGGGAATCAGAGACTCAGGCGCGACCTCACCGTGGCTGGTGTCTCCGCGAGTCCGGCGGCCACCAGCTTTCGGTCCGCGCTTACCAGCGAAATGCCCAGCCCCGCGGCTGTCGCGGCCCAGCTCGCGTCAGAGAACGAGAGCAGATGCGTCTCGGCGAGAACCGCCGCATCGCGACGCCAGCTCTGGGCCATCACGATCGGCGTGCCCACGATGGTCAGCAGGTCGTCAAGCTGATCGCAGACATCGCCGGCCGACCACTTCAGCGCTCGCGTCAGCACGTTTCCGACCTCGTAGATCGCTAGATCCAGCACATGCGCGTCCAGATCGCCGCGGATATGCGCGTCACGAATCGCGCGCGCCGAGGCGAGTTCGCTCTCCCCTTCATCGTGAAACCACTTGATCAACACCGACGTGTCGATGAGCAGGCGCGTCACCGACGGTTGTCACGGTCGGATCGGATCAGGTCTGCCGACTCGAAGCTGCCCGCGCTGCGAAAGCGACGCTCGGATCGCTCAATAGCCGCAGCGAGGTCCGCGGGATCTTGACGAGCCAGCTCTCGCCGCGCTGCGGCGGCGAGCAGTGCGCTGCGGCTCGTCGACCTGCGTTTGACCTCAGCATCGAGCTGGGCGAGCAGATCGTCGGGCAGGGACACCATGACCTTTGCCATCGGCTCAGTATAGCCGCGAGTACTGCCGACGGTGTGGCTGGGGCACCCTCTGACGTGACCTGGAGTGGGTCCAACTGAGCGAGCTACAACATTCTCGGGGCGCCTTCCAACCCGGGGTTTAGCGGCTCGTGACAATGGACAGGATTATTGGGCGTGAATCTTCGATGCCCATTTCTTCAGTGCCCATTTCTTCAGTGCCCGACTCCACTCTCGATTTTCGCGAGCCGGGAATGGGTACAGGCAACGGATCTGTTGTGTAGTCGCGACAGGAGTCGCCGTTCAGCCATGACTGTCGGTGGCACCTTCTATCATTGAGGGTATGAGCGGGCCCGGTTTTTACACACTCGACGAGGCGATGCGCCTGGTCGAGAATGCGATGGAAGCCGTGTCCGGTCTGGTCGCCGGTGAACGTTGGAAGTTGAACGGCGATGAATTGTTGAACCTTTCTCTCGGTGTGGAGACACTCAGCCGGAGAACGTGGGCGGCGCAGGTGCAGTTGACCGACGAACTGGACCAGCAGGGTGTCGCGACGGCCCGGTCGGTGTCCTCGACGGCGGCGCTGCTGCGGGAGACGTTGCGGATCTCACCCGGTGAGGCGTCCGCGCGGGTGGCCGCGGCCCGGGCGACACAGCCGCAGGATCTGCCGTCGGGTGGGGAGCGACCCGCCCGGCGGCCGATCCTGGGCGCAGCGATCAATGACGGAACCGTGTCGGTCGATCACGTCCGCACCATCGTGTCGACCCTGCGACGGTTGCCGGACGCGCTACCGGCCGATGTGGTGTCGGAGGCGGAGCGGGTGTTGGTGGAGAACGCGTTGATTCAGGACCCGGAGCAGTTGAAGAAACTGGCCCGGCATCTGGAGTGCGTGTTGGACCCGGACGGGACCCCACCCGACGACGCCGCGGCCCGGTCGAAGATGGAGTTCACCATCGGATCTCGCAGCGCCACCACCGGTCTGACCGGTGTCCACGGATATTTGAACGATCTGGGTGTCGCCGCTTTGCGTGCGGTGATCGACCCGCTCGCCGCACCGAAACCCGCGGTCGACGGCTCGAAGGACCCCCGCCCGGCCGCGACCAGACGGGCCCACGCCCTCGTCGAAGTCCTCGAATACGTGCTCCGCACCGGCGAGAACACCGACAACCCACTCCCCGAGACCGCCGGGGTCCGGCCGCACATCACCGTCACCCTCGACTGGAACATCCTCAAGCAACAGGCGGGCGCCGCTGTGCTCGACGACGGGCACCGGCTCTCCCCCGCGGACACCCGCCGCCTGTTGTGCGACGCCACCGTGATTCCCGCCGTGTTGGGCGGGGCCGGTGAGGTCCTGGACCTGGGCAGGTCGTCCCGGACGTTCAGCACCGCGATCCGGCGGGCGATCACCGTGCGGGATCGGGGATGTTCCTTCCCGGGGTGTACCAGACCACCGAATTGGTGTGATGCGCATCATTTGAAATGGTGGGCGCGGGACCTCGGCGAGACCAGCTACCAAAATGGCACGTTGCTGTGTTCTTTCCACCACACGGAAATCCACCGGGGCGACTGGCGAATACAGGCCGGGCCCGACGGTGTACCCGAATTCGTGCCACCGAAATGGTTGGATTTTGACCAGAAACCCCGACGCAACAATGTGCACTACATCCACCCGCCCGGAATCACGGCCGAATAGAGCCGGCCGCGGAAAATCTCGGCGATCCGCCGCGGCGCCAGTGCGTCCCTGGACGATCGCGACCCGCTCCGACACCAGGAGGCTCGAGTACCACGCCAGTGCCGTTCGCCCACGCTCCACAATCGGTCATCCGTTACGGGCACCGGCGGGGCGGAGTCGCGAATTGAAGGCTCGGTCGAGCACCGGCCCCCGGCGTCCATCCGTTCCGCACAACGCGTACCAATCAGGTCCACCCGAGCCGGACCGCCAGCCAGGCCAGCACCGCGTCACCCTGTTGACGCTGAAACGCCCGCAAGGTCGGCAGGCCCGGCGGGTCGGGTTGGCGGCTGGTGTCGATGAAGTACGCGGCGAGGCCGGCCAGGAACGCGTTAACCGCGGCCGGGTCGGTATCAGCGATCACCGGTGTTCGGGCCACCAGCGCCTCCAGATCGTGGCCGCCATGGGAGCCGACGTTCGCGAGCATCGCCACCGAGTCGATCCAGGGTGCACCAGATGCCGCCCAGGGCCAATCCACGATCAGCACCTGGCCGGTGGCGTCGATCAGCAGGTTGTCCGCGCGAATGTCCAGGTGGCACAGAGCCCCACCCTGCATCACCTGCGGGCTGCGGGCCGCCAGCGCTCGCAGTTCATCCAGATGACCGGTGACCAACGAAGGGAGCCCGATTGGGGGCTTTTCGGCGATTCGCTCCCAGCCGGCAAATTCCGGGGCCAGCGACACCGCGGCTGGTGGATTCGGCAATCGGTTGACATCGACGGGGAACGCAGCGAGTCGGGCGAGAGCCGCCAGCACGGAATCGATCTCGATTTCGACCCACGGTGTGTGGGGGTGGCGTCCCGCGACATCGCTGAAGCACAGGGCGACCCAGGTTCCGTTGTCGAACGCCCCCAGGAAAGTCGGTGCCGGCAAACCGGCGGGTAGCGAGGCCGCAGTCGCCGCCTCCCGGCGGTGTATTCCCACGCTAGCCGGGTTCTGCTGTTCCGAGACCGCCTTCACGAAGGCCCGCGTCCCGCTGGCCAGCACGACCCTGTCGGCACTTCCGGGAGAGAAGCCACCAGGTTGCGACGTCGACGCGATCACTTGTGAACCCAGGATCCGTTCGACGCCGCCCTGCACCTCCCGCGGAAGGTCCTCCCATCCGATGCGGGCACCGCCGCCGCTGACCATCAGCTCAGGCTAATTCGTCGGCGCATTCGTCGAGGGCATTCGCATCGCAGCAAGGACTTGTCGCTGTCAACCCGTGCGGTGTCGGCACCGATTCCTCCGTCGTAGCAGAGATCGAAGTAGACACCAAGGATGCTGCCGCAGAATCGCGATGAGGTGGGGCTAAACCAGCCTCGACGGGCTAGCATCGTGCTACGTCTACGCTGGCTGTCGTCGGGTGGAGGTCAGGACCGAGTGAATGCTCCGAGGGACCGCATCGACATCAACAGCGGCCGCAACTGGACACAAACACTGCGGCAGCTCCAGGAGGCCGACGCGGCCCTGGCTGCCAAGATCGAGGAACCGCTCGTCAAGCCGTTTCTCGGTGCCCTGACGGGGCCCGACCGCCCAGTCACCGCCGATGGTTGGGTCCGTCCCTTCGAGGGCGCGGACATCTACTGGACCCACGCGACTGGTGCGCACGAGGTCCATGGTGATATCCGGAAGAAGTACAACGCTCTCGGTGGCCCGACCGGCCTCCTCGGCTTCCCGCTGACGGACGAGACGGGTACGCCCGATGGCGTCGGTCGATACAACCACTTCCAGAACGGGTCGATCTACTGGACCGCCCATACCGGGCCGTTCTTAGTCCACGGCACTGTACGTGACGCCTGGGCGGCGCAAGGATGGGAACGCGGGACGCTCGGCTACCCGGTGTCAGACCAACACACGCCCCGTGGATTGACACCCGCCGACCAGCCACGAGTCTCATGGAGCGTTTTCGAGAATGGTGCGGTCGTCGCAACTGCGGACGGACGCGGAGTTTCCCGGGACCCGAGAATCACACCTGACGACATGCGGCGTGTGATCCGCCGGTTCTTCGACGAGGCATTCACCGCGTCGCCGGACAACGTGGGGCTCCATGCGCCCGTCGAGACCGTCGCCATCTCCGGCTGGTCCTACGGTTTCTGGAATGCGTCGCCACGCGTGACGACCTTCGCGCTGCACGGCTTCCATGACAACGGACTGTGGGCGGACACCGACTTCAAGATCCTCGTTGGACTCACATTTCGGCTCAGCTGGGCTAACTCGTTCACGGAGCCAGCCAGCAAGTCTCTGGTCGTGGGTTTGGAGTACCTGCGCGTAGTCGGTGAAGGAAACAGCCCGCTGGGCGGAGGTTTCACGCTGGTCGCGAAGGAGGTGATCGCGGGCGTCACGGCGGCCGTCCACGCGCGTTTCTTCCGTGGTGGCCCTGACCCAGCCCATCCTGAGGTGCCGGACGGGTCGATCTTCATCACTTCGTTCCCCACGGGAATCAGTCAGAAAGGCGAGGGCAACGTCGACGTCGTCGACGTCATGACGACGGCAGACGGCGGACTCACCGTCCTCGTCAACCCGCTCCCGACTGCGCCGATCGACTTGGGCCTCTTTCGCGCCAACCAGGCCCAAGCCGCCCTGGACGCTTTCGTCAACCCGTGAACGCGGCGATAAAAATCCGGAAATGCCGCGTTCGTCGCCGCGATTGGTCTTGAAAAGCCGGCGCACAGAACGCGACAAACCGGACGGACTGCCTGCAGCGTGTACGTGAGCGGCACACGTTCGGAGCCTTGGCGCAGCCGCCACTCCCCGTCCCGCAGCAGATCCATCTGGCCGGGAAGGGCGTTCCAGGGCACGCTCTGGTGCTCGACCAGCCCGGTAATCCCCAACCCCTGATCGAGCAGCGCCGTGATGATCTCGCCGAGCCCATGGGCGAAGGTGATCTCGGTCCGCGGTGGGAGCGGAACATCGGTCGTCACGTAGGAACCCTCCACCTGCATGATCAGCGGATCCGCTCGGAAGTAGGGATATCGGACGACGAGTAGGTCGTCGCGGTCCTCGTCCAGCGCCCACATCATCGGGTGTCCTTCGCGGAGGAACAGCCTCCCGCCCGGCGCGAGCAGACCGCGAACCACAGCCGCCCACCGATCGATGTCCGGGAGCCAACACAGGGCGCCTATGCCCGTGAACACCAGGTCGAAGGCTTCGCGGTCGAGCAGGTCGAGCGCGTCGTGAACGTCGCCGAGCACGAAGTCGACGGGAGTGCCGGTGTCGTCGGCCAGTTTGCGGGCCACGTCGAGGGAGGCGGGCGAGAAGTCCAGGCCGGACATCCGAGCACCCAGTCGGGCTAGTGAGATGGTGTCAGTGCCGATGTGGCACTGCAGATGCACTCCCCGAAGACTCCCGACATCGCCCAGCCGCTGACGGTCGAAGCGCACGACGTCGGACAGATGCGTGGAGTCGGCGACGAACCGGCCCAGTGCGTAGTCAGGCGAGGCCGCGTGGGCGGGGGCTCGCGAGTCCCACAGTTCGAGATTCGTCCGCAGATAGTCGTCCACGCATGAAACATTGCCACGGTCTCGGCGCGTGAGCTGGAACACGTCCAACGCCGGCGATGTCTGCGACTCTTCGTGGCCGGTCAGTCCACCGGGGCGACCACCGAAAGCAGCGTCACGCGGCGCCGCCTACAGGAGATCCGGCAAGCGCGACGCCGTGGCGCCTGGTGACTGCCAGGATCGCCGCCATGGAGTTCTCGACCGGCTGGTCCGCCGGGACGGACTCGGCGAAGTCGGCGAAGAACCGCCCTGCGGCGTCGCCGGAGGTGATCCCCAGGAAGCGGGCGGACTCACCGACGACTTCGAAGGTGACCGGCGTCCCAGCCGGGATCGCGACCAGTCCGCCGGGCTGCACGTCGTACGACGTCCCGTCGACGTGAGCGATGATCCGGCCGTCGAGCAGGAATAGTGCCCCGGCCCAGGGCGAGACGTGCGGGGGCGCCATCGGCGCTGCTTGCGCGATCACCTCGAAGATCTCGAACGCGCCACCGGGGTCGGTGACGGTCGCCTTCGCAATGTGGTCGCCGTCGATCATCCGGTAGTGGCGACCTTCTCCTGGTGGGACGTGAACGATGGTCATGGCTCCTCCTTCGTGCCGGGTCCGATCAGTCTCCGGCGGGAGCGCGGCAGGAGGGCGAGTAGTGCGCTACTCGATTCCGAGGACCTCGGTCAGCGCGGTGCGTTCGGAGACGCCGAGTTTGTGGCCGGCGCGGTAGAGGTGCCCCTCGACGGTCCGCACCGACACAGTGAGCCGCTCGGCGATGTCCCTGTTCGACAGGCCCCGGGCGGCGAGCGTGACGATCTCACGCTCGCGGGCGGTCAGCGGGAGCGGTCGGGCCGCGATCCTCAACGCTGGGGTGCGGGCGCCGGACAAGTCGGCGAACCTCTCGGCGAGGGCCGCGGCGGCGAGAGCGGAACCCAGCCGGCCGTGCCGACGGTGTGCGTCGGCCGCCTGGGCCGCCGCATCGCCGGCGGCGACCAGATCGCCGATCCGCCT
Source organism: uncultured Actinomycetota bacterium (assembly GCA_963825975.1). GTDB lineage: Bacteria > Actinomycetota > Actinomycetes > Mycobacteriales > Nakamurellaceae > Nakamurella. The sequence continues at coordinate 59,056 of CAWGUZ010000019.1, read as the reverse complement.
CCAGGAGTGGGCGGTGTCGAGCAGCGTTTCGCCGTCATCGTCCGCCCACGCCCGGGCGTGGGCGCAGGCCGACGCGGCGCGGGGGCCGATCTCGGCGAGTGCGATGAGGCGTGGCAGCGCCGCGGTCGCGTGGCCGAACTGGACTGCGGTCTGCCACGCGAGGACTTCGTAGGCGCGGGCGCCCGTCCCGCGGGCGAGGTCGGCCGCGGCGACGGCGTGGCCGGCCGCCGAGGTCGTCGATCCGTCGGCGGCCGCTCCCCACGCCCGCGCCAGGAGGTCGTCGGGCTCGAGCATCGCGTAGGCAGGGTGTTGCCCTGCGACGATGCCGTCCAACAGCGGAGCGGCCTGCGCCGGCCGGCCGGCCTGCGCCAGGGCGAGGGCCAGCAGTGTCCGACACCGGAACCGGAACTCGTGCCCCGAGTCCGCCAGCCCGGCCCACGCCTCGCGCAGCAGGACGAGCGCGTCACGGACCCGGCCGCCGGCGAGGGCGGCCTGCCCGGCGATGACCAGCCCCATCAGCCTGGCCGGGCCCGGAAGGTCGGCCGACGCCGCCTGCATCCTCCGGGCCAGGGCGTCAGCATGGTGCGGCGTCCCGGCGAGGCGGTGCCCGAGCACCTGCATGTCCGCGAGCCCGAACCCGGGAATCACCGTGGGGACCCGCCCGGCGGTGAGCCCACCCACCTCGGCCGCCTCGTCGAGGAGACCGGGCATCCCGGTGACGGCGGCGGCCCCCGACACCGCGGAGGCGACCAGGATGCGGGAAAGATCGTCGGGCAGGTCCCCGCGCAGCATCTCCGGCCCGCGGGCGAGTACCCGGGCGAGGTCCCCGTCGACGGCGGCCAGGGCGAGGGACATGCCGGCGACCTGGAGTGGGGCTGCGCCGCCTGCCTCGGCGGCCGCCAGCGCCCGGTGCGCCTCGTCGGGTCGGCCCATCGTCCAGAGCAGGTTGCCGGTCCGGTGCAGCTGGGCCATCGCGCGCGTTCCCGGATCCGGTGCTCGGGATGCGAGGTCCGACAGGATCGCCTCGGCCTCGTCCCCGCGGCTCAGCCACGACAGCGAGGCCGCGTGCACCAGCCGGGCCGCGGGTGTCCCCGGTGGCGGCAGCTGCGCGGGCCAGCCGCTCGGCCAGCGGCAGGTCGTACAACCGTGTCGCAGCCTCGGCGGCTCGCAGGAACAATGCGGGATCCGCGGCCAGGTCGGAATCGAGGGTGAGCACGGCCCGCGGGATGGGGTCCGGCGACGCGTCCAAGGTCAGCGCCACCAGGCCGCGTAGGCGGCGCGCCCGCAGCTCCCCCATTGCGGCGCGGCGGACCTCCCCGTACAGCGGGTGGGCCAGTCGCGCGACCAGCCCGTCGGTGCGCACCAGGCCCCGACCCTCGGCCTCCTCACGTCGGACGGCGAGGTCAGCGCGGACAGCGTCGGGACCGCTACCGGCTCGGTCAGCGCGACCAGGTCCACGACGTCCTGCACCCGCGCCGCGAGGCAGCCGATCTGATGCTCCAGCAGGCCGGCCAGTTCTGGGGAGATCATCGGCCCGCTGGTCCACCGCCAGATCCCGGACGTCGGCCTGAACCGCCCCGCCGACACCTCCCCGGCGAGCAGGTGGCGCAGGAACAGCGGGCTGCCCTCGGTCAGGGTCCACAACCGGTGCGCAGAGGCGAACTCGACCGGACCGCCGAGGACCCGGGCGACGAGGCCGGTGGTCGCAGCGGCGTCCAGCGGGGCGAGGTCCAAGCGCGGCAGGTGTTCGTCCTTCCACAGGGTCGTCACCGTGTCGGGGGCCGGCTCCCCGTCCGGAGGGTGGCCACGACGGGGGCCAGCCGCCGTGCGACCACCCTGTCCAGCACGATCGCGGAGTGATCGTCGAGCAGGTGCGCGTCGTCAACGACCAGGATCAGCGGTCGCTTCCCGGCCAGCTGGTCCAGCGCGCTACCTATCGTTTCGGCGGAGTCCCCGGCGGGGTCGTCGAACAGGCCGACGAAAGCACCGAGGGGCAACGGCCGGGCGGCCGTACTGCCGTGCGCCCAGACGACGGTTGTGCCCCGCCCCGCGGCGGCCGCCGACGCCTCGCGGGCGAGCCTGGTCTTGCCCACCCCGGCCGGACCCGCCACCACGATGCCCGCCCCGTCCGGCCCAATTGCGGCCGCCACCCGGCGTAGCTCGTCGTCCCGGCCGGTGAGCGGCCACGGCCGATCCATGGCACCAGGCTAGGCCGACGACGATCGGTACATCGGCCGGGGCCGACCCCGACGCGATCAACCCCTGTCGGCGGGTGTCCCGCGGACGGTCTGGTGGGTCTGCCACGTCACCACATTTATCACCACACGTGGTGATGCTCGCTCACCACATCTGCTCCTAACTTTCGAGCACACCAGAAAGCGCCCGAGGCGCGGCCGGCGGAGATCCCCACCGGTGAGGCGCGAAGGGACCGAGATGAACAAGTTGTCCAGCTCAGACGAGGCCGGCCGGTACGAAATCCTCGTCAAAGGACACCTGAATTCTCGCTGGGGCGCCTGGTTCGACGGATTGACCCTCACCCAGCGGAGCGACGGCACCACCGTCATTCACGGCGTGGTGGTCGACCAATCCGCCCTGCACGGCCTGCTCACCAGGGTGCGCGACACAGGACTGCCGCTGATCTCGGTCACCCGCGTCGCACCCCCGGCCATCATCCGACCCACAGTAGGAGACCGACATGACGACCACCGTCCAACACCCGAAAACTGTTACATCGAAACGACTTCCGATGACCGCGCTGCGGAAGACCTCGCTCGCAGCGGGCGTGCTCTACCTGCTCACCTTCGTCTCGATCCCCACCCTCGCGCTGTACCAGGCAGTTCGCAAACCTGAGTTCATCCTCGGCGCCGGCCCGGACACGCCGGTCCTGATCGGCGGCATCCTGGAGATGATCGTCGCCCTCACCTGCATCGGCACCGCAGTCGCTTTGTACCCCGTGCTCAACAGGCAGAACCGGAGTCTGGCACTAGGTTTCGTCGGTATCCGGGTCCTGGAAGCCGCCACCATCTTCTCCGGCGTCGTCACCCTGCTCGCTGTGGTGACCCTGCGTCAGACCGGAGCCGGACCCGGCGCGTTGGACACCGCCCGCGGGCTGATCGCCCTGCACGACTGGACGTTCACCCTCGGACAGGGCACCCTGCCGGCCGTGAACGACCTGCTGCTGGGGATCCTGTTGTACAAGTCGGGCCTGGTCCCGCGGGCACTGGCGCTGATCGGACTCGTCGGCTCCCCCATCGTCGTGGCTTCCGTCATCGCGAAGTACTTCGGCCTGTACGACGAACTGTCCGCGTGGTCGCTGCTCGGGGCGCTACCGGTCGCCGTGTTCGAGTTCTCCCTCGGCGTCTACCTGATCGTCAAGGGCTTCAAAACCTGCCGCATCACGACTGCCTGAAACGGCGCCACGATGATCGAAGTAGAGAACCTCAGCAAAAGGTGCGGCGCCAAGGTCGCCGTGGACGGATTGAATTTCGTCGTCCAACCGGGGATCGTCACCGGATTCCTCGGTCCGAACGGCTCCGGGAAGTCGACCACCATGCGGATGATCGCCCGGCTCGACCGGCCGACTGGCTGCCCTCCAGCATCGGGGACGTGCTGACCGGCGGATTCTCCACCGCGCCCATCCGCAGGCGCCCCGGACCGGGTTCGCCCTGTTGTGCGGGTACGCGGCAGTGATGGTCGTATTCGCCGCCTGGCGGCTCCGGCACGCCGACGCATGACAGCTTGGACCGAACGGGTGTGCCTGCGCGCAGCGATCACAGGCACACCCGTATGTCACCGCAGCTGAAGGCGCAGTTCTCGGGTGGCGTCCACCATGTTCCGCAGTGCGGCCTCGACTTCTTCGGGTCGGCGGGTCTTCAGTCCACAGTCCGGATTGACCCACAGCCTGCGGGGGTCCACCGCGTGGAGTGCCTGTTCGAGTGCCTCCTTGATCTCGGCCTCGTCGGGCACGCGGGGCGAGTGGATGTCGTACACGCCGGGGCCCACCCCGCGGGCGTAGCCGATCCGCGCGAGGTCGTCGAGGATCTCCATGTGCGAGCGGGCCGCTTCCACCGAGGTGACGTCCGCGCCGAGATCGGAGATGGCATCGATGATCTCGCCGAACTCTGAATAGCACAGATGGGTGTGGACGGCGGTTCCCGCGGAGACCCCCGAAGTGGCGAGCTGAAAGGCTCGCACCGCCCAACCGAGATACTCCGCCTGGTCGGCTCGCCGCGGCGGCAGCAACTCGCGGAGGGCGGGTTCGTCGACCTGGATGATGCGAATCCCGGCGTTCTCCAGATCAACGGTCTCGTCCCGGATGGCCAGGGCCACTTGCAGCGCGGTGTCCGCCAATGCCTGGTCGTCCCGGACGAAGGACCAGGCCAGCAGGGTGACCGGCCCGGTGAGCATGCCCTTGACGGGTTTCACGGTCAGACTCTGCGCGTACCTCGCCCATGCGACGGTCATCGGCGCCGAGCGTTGCACGTCGCCGAACAGGATGGGGGGCCGCACACAGCGGGAGCCATAGGATTGAACCCAGCCGAAGTCGGTGACGGCGAAACCATCGAGCCGCTCCGCGAAGTACTGCACCATGTCGTTGCGTTCGGGCTCCCCGTGCACCAGTACGTCGAACCCGATGTCCTCCTGCAGGGCGATGACCTCGGCGATCTCGGCGCGCATCACGGCGTCGTAGGTGTCGACGGTGATGGTGCCCGCCCGCAGTTGAGAACGAGCTGCGCGGACCCGCCCGGTTTGCGGGAACGACCCGATGGTGGTGGTGGGCAGCTTCGGCAGCGGGGTGCGTGATGCCTGGACCATCTCCCGATGTGCAGGGTCGCCGCGCCGGAAGGCCTCATCGCGCAGAAAACCCACCCTGGCTCGCACCCGGGGGTGCTGCAGCCGTCCGCTGCTGCGGCGGCCGGTGATCGCCTCGCGCGCGGCCTGAATCTCGACGTCGGATGCTGCACTGTCCGAGCGGAAAGCCCGGTTCAGCATCACCACCTCGGCGACCTTCTCGTCGGCGAAGGCCAACCACGACCGCAGCTGCGGGTCGATGCCGGTTTCCGCGTCCAGGGAGTACGGCACGTGCAGCAACGAGCACGAGGTGGACACCGCGACCGCACCGGCCAGGTCGGCAACCGCCCTCAGGAGGCCCAGCGCCCGGTCCGGGTCGATCCGCCAGACGTTGCGCCCGTCGACAACTCCGGCGACCAGTAGCTTTCGTCCCAGCTCAGCCGAGGAGGGCAGGGAGCCGCTGACCAGGTCCAACGCGACGGCGTCCACGTCTGTCGACAGCAGCGACTCCAGGGCGGCGCCCGGATCACCGAAATAGGTGGCGATCAATAGCGCCGGACGTTGCATGCCGGCCGACAACCGGCGATAACACGACTGGACCGCGGTCAACTCGGCCGGCGTGCGATCCAACACGAGCACGGGCTCGTCGAGCTGGACCCATTCGGCGCCGGCCTGCGCGAGCAGCTCCAGCAGCCGAACGTACAGCGGGATTAGGTCATCCAACCGCGCGAGCGGATCGGCGGGGGCTACGAGACCGGGCTCACCGGAGTCGACCGATTTGGAGAGCAGCAGAAACGACACCGGGCCCAGAATCACGGGCCGGGCCGGGAGGCCTTCTGCGACGGCCTGTGTGACCTCGTCCAGCAGCTTCGCCGGATGGAGCGAGAACTTCATCGCAGGGTCGATCTCGGGGACCAGGTAGTGATAGTTGGTGTCGAACCACTTGGTCATCTCCAGCGGCGCGACCGCGGCGGTGCCCCGAGCCATCGCGAAATACCGGTCGAGTTCGTCGGTGATCGCTGCAAACCGGTTCGGCACGGCGCCCAGCATCACCGCGGTGTCCACAACATGGTCGTACAACGACGTGCCCACCGGAACCGAATCCAGACCGGCGGCGAACAGGGTGGTCCGGGATTCCCGGCCCACGTCGGCGGCGGTTCGCAGCAGTTCCTCGCGGTCGGCTGATCCCGACCAATAGCGTTCCAAGACCTGTTTGAGTTCGCGGTGGGGCCCGATTCGGGGATATCCCAGCACGGTGCGGGTGAAGGGGACAGCGGTGAATGCCATGGTCAGCAGCTCCTGCTTGACGGAACGGCGGCTGTCCGTAGCGCGGGCACACCCGAGGAACGGCGGCGCCTGGCTGGTCGCGGCCGTCCACCGACCCCACAAGGGTCGCGGGTCTGCACGCCCTCCCTCGGGGCAGCCGACCACCGAACACGGATGTGCGCGGTACCGCTGGCAGGTCTTCGGACTCGTGGGCGGCGCATCCCATCGGATGCGTTTCCTACTGGCCGTCGCTTCCCGGGCGATGAACCCAGTGCTCAATGACGGCGATCGTTCCCACTCACCGCTGCGGGGCAGTTCCGGAATGACACCGGATTCCCTCTCACCACCAACGGTGCATCTGCACACGGAGACGGCTTCGACACGTAATCACCTGAGTGAGTCCGTGAACCAGTAGCACCGGAGAGCATAACCGTCTGATGCGGGCTGTCTGTCGACGTAGGGACAACCCAGCGAGCCTATGGGAGTCGCTATGTCCGGTTTGTGTGTGCTGTTGATCACAGCACGTGACGAGGGTCGCCGGTACCGCGCATGCTCACCTTGCCATCACCCGCAAGTGCGCAGTGAATACCGCCCCAGGGCATCGGAACGACAAACCGATATCGAGGTTGTGATGGGTTCCAACAAATCCCCGGCCATCGCCACTCCCGTCCGCCAGACGCCCGGCGGGCGTCCGCGCGGTGATCATGCTCATTCGGGCGGTGCGCCGGGCATCGCCTCGGCGGTGTCGTACGCCATCACCGGCGTCGGCGGACAGACCGCGTCGGCGAACGCCGATTTCGTGGGAGACGTCAGCTTCCTGATCGAGATCCACGGTGAGCCATGCCAGATCGACGGGGTCGGTGCGCTCGACGGGGTCGGGGTCCGGTTCTACCAGAAGGACGAAGACCACGACGGACGTGACATTCGCATCTGGCAGATCTGCGCCGTTCCCGGCACAGGATTCATGGCCGCTCACGCCGCATCGATTTAAGGCCGCCTCGTTTTAGGGCGCTTCGATGTAAAAATGCCTCGATATAAGGCCGCCTCGATGTGAGGCTGCTCCGATGTGACGCCGGGGCGGGTGCGGCGAGCGCGCGGGCAGGTCGGTGAACAGGACCAATTGCTCTAGTGCAGCGGTGGCGACGTCGGCAGGCTTGCATCATGGCCAGTGACGATTTCGCGGTGATCACCTCCGGCACTCCCTACCTCGTCACGCGCACCGACGGGCGGCCGGCGGCGACCACGTCGGAGTTCCTCGGCGCCGGTGCGTTCATGATCCACAGCCAAGACCAGCATGCCCGCATCGGCGGAGTCGGTGCGCTGGACGCCTACGGCACCGGGGTGCGGTTCTACGAGAAGGACTCGCATCACGACGGCCGCGATGTTCGGGTCTGGCACATCTGGGCGTTGCCCGACCATCAGTTCGTCGCCGAGCATGTGGCCGCGATCTAGCGCAGCTGAGCCGGCGTCTGCCGCTCGTCCCCATCACTCGTGTGCGCAATGTTGGAGAACTCAATGGTCAGCACCACCCTGTCGAACGGCCGCGTGTCGTTGCTCTCCGAGTCGTCGTCGGCCGTGGTTCGCGCTACCGCCGCAGTGGTGGCCGAACATGCGGATCAGATCACGGCCCGGTTCTATCCTCGGATGTTCGCCGACCAGCCGGACTTGCTGCGGCTGTTCAATCAGGGCAACCAGGCCACCGGTGAGCAGAGCCGCGCTCTGGCTGCGTCCGTCGTTGCGTATGCGGTGCAACTCGTCGATCCGGCGGCACCTCCCTTTGGGCATGTGTTGCGCCGGATCGCGTACAAGCACATCTCCCTCGGCATCCGCCCAGAGCAGTACCTGCTGGTCGGGCGGCATCTGCTCGCCGCGGTCGCCGAGGTTCTCGGTGACGCCGTCACCGCTCAGGTCGGCGCCGCGTGGGACGAGGTGTACTGGCTGTTCGCCACCCAGCTCATCGCGGAGGAGGCACGTCTCTACCAGCAGGCCGATATCGATCCGGCCCAGCCGGTACGCCCCTACCGGGTGGTTCGGCGCATCGAGGAGACCGACGACGTCGTGTCGCTGGTCCTCGAACCCGCCGACGGCGGTGGTCTCCCCGAGATCACCCCGGGGCAGTACGTGTCTGTCTTCGTAGACCTTCCCGACGGGGACCGCCAGCCCCGCCAGTACACGGTGTCCTCGACGGGTTCGGGAACCCGGCTGCAGATCACCGTGCGCCGGGTGGTCGGTGCGAACGGCGCGCCGGACGGTCGGGTCTCGTCGTTCCTGCATGACCGGATCGCGGTGGACGATCGGCTGGATGTCAGCAACCCGGCCGGTGACTTCGTCGTGGACGCCGCCGACGGTCCCTTGTTGCTGGCCAGCGCAGGCGCCGGAATCACCACAGTGCTCCCGATCGTGGAGCACATCGCCCGCACACAACCACAACGCACCGTCATCGTGGCGCACGCCGACCGACGCGCGAAGGACCATGCGCTGCGCGAGACCGTGCTGCATGTAGGCCGACAGATCGACGACTTCACCCAGTACTCCTGGTATGAGACGGTGGAACCCGGTGACCGGCATGCTTTTCCGGGGCTGATGGATCTCTCCCGGGTGCCGCTACCCGATGACCTGCAGGTGTTCACCTGCGGTCCGCTGCCGTTCATGCGGCACGTCCGAACCACCCTCCTGGACCGCGGTGTCCCGGCGTCCCGAATCCGCTACGAAGTCTTCGGCCCCGACCTGTGGGCGGCGCAGATTCCGCCCGAGGCGCCTCTCGAACCGGCCTGACGCTGCCGAGTACTCGACCTTCAGCCAGGCACATCCGACCCGCGCTTTCCGCGAAATCCGGAGCGACGCGCTCGCGTTGTCCGGCGCATTCGGGCATCGCAGTTGACGAATTCGCGGGGCCATCACAGCCAGCCGCGCCGCTTGAACACCGTGTACAACCCGAGTGCGATCGTCACGATGAGGCTGATGCTGAGAAGGAAGCCCCACTCCTGGTTGAAGCCCGGATAAGGCACGTTCTGCCCGAAGTATCCGGTGATCGCCGTCGGGATCGCGATGATGGCGGCCCAAGACGTCAGCTTCTTCATCACGGTGTTCAGTCGCGCGTCCTGCAGCGACAAGTTCGTCTCGAAAACAGTGCTGACCATGTCCCGCAGCGACTCCGTCCACTCGGCGGCGCGCAGCACGTGGTCGTAGAGGTCGTCGAACCAGGAGTTCAACTCCGGCGGGGCGTCGACGTCCTGACGGTGCCGCAACACCGTGTTGACCACTTCGCGCATCGGCAACACCACGCGCCGCAGTGCGACGAGATCCTTCCGGACCCGATAGGTGCGCTGCTGCACCTCCTTGGTCAACGCGGCGTCGTCGAACAGGGTGTCCTCCAACGATTCGATCTGGTCGTCGAGCATCTGCACCGCCTCGAAGTGCCCGTCGACGATGAAGTCCAGGAGACCGTGGAGCAGCGCGCCCGGTCCGAATCTCAACAGATCGGAGTTGTCCTCCCAGCGCTGCACGAGCTCGTCGGTGTCGAACTCACCGCCGTGTCGGACGGTCACGATCCCCCGGTGCAACACGAACGCAGACACCGGTGTCATCGATAAGCAGGATGCGGGAATCGATGTCGCGGTGTCAGTTCCGTTGATCTCGGGTTCACGGGTGCTGACCGCATAGGCGGTGATGAATGTATGCGTGGCGTACCGAGTCGCCTTGGCCCGTTCTGCATGACTGACGGCATCTTCGACCGCGAGCGGGTCGAGTTTCAGTTCGATCGCGAGAGCGTCCAGGTCCGCTGAATCGGCGTCGCACAGGTCCACCCAGACCAGGCAGTCGTCGCGCTGCAGATACTCGGAGATCCGGTCGAACGGGAAGTTCTCTTCCGTCAGGCGCCCGTTACACCACAACCGGCTCCGCGTCGTCGCCCCTCGCCCCGTCATGGCTGCACTGTGCCACCAAAATGTGGCACCAACGTGTGAGGATTCGCGCGTCAGCCGGTCAGCCGGTCAGCCGGTCAGCCGGTCAGCCGCGGCGTCCGCGGGCGAAGTAGGCGATCGGGACCGCGCCGGCGGCATTACCGAAGACCAACGCGGCCGCCCACCCGACCTTCGACCCGCGAATTTCCCGGGCAGGCCGTCGCGCGAGGTCGATGAGCGCCGCGATCTTCAACACGGCTTCCATCGCGGCGGCGACCACGACGAGCCTGCGCGTGCCCGGGTTCAGCTGATTCCACGATGTCCGCTTCATGGGGACACGCTCCCACTCTGTCGACGCTTCGGGCAACTGGATGTCCGGGCGCGTTCTCATCTCATGTGAGTGGCGAAACACCGTTCGATTAATATCCCGACGATGAATATCCCGACGATGAACTCACTGTGGAGATCAGTCAGCCGCCATTCCATAGTCGCCGTGTCCAGCCTGGTGCTGCTCGCGGCGTGCTCGCAGTCGACGACGGGGAGCGGCACCTCCAGTCCCCCGCCGGCGGCAATCGCGACATCCACCCAGGGCGAGGGTCCCGCCGACGGTGCTGCCAACAGCGAGACCGTGGCCGAGGAGTACCCGGGCCTGCCCGGTGCGGACACCAGCACGTCGTCCCGAGCGGGCTCGATCGACGTCTGCGGGCTCCTCAGCCCGGCGGATGCGGATGCAGTCGCTCGGGAGAGGGGTCTGGACGGGGCCCAGACCGCGGACACCCAGTACACGCTGAAAGCGGAGAAGCAGGATTACGGCTCGTCGTACGTGCCTACGTCCGGGTGCAAGTTCGCCATCAGTAGCGGCGGCGCGTCGGGTGTGGTGGAGATTCAGGTGGTTCCGGCCGACAACTTCTCGCTCTACTCCAGTGGCGAGCCGGTTCCCGGCCTCGGCGACGAGGCGTACAGGGGGATGGGGACGACGGTGGTCCGGGTCGGCGACCTGATGCTGCAGGCCGGTGAGAACTCCTTCACCGACGACTTCGCCGTGGCGATGTTCAGGAAGATGGTTCCGCACCTGACCTGACCCGACCCGGCCTAACCGGCGCGGCCCAGCCCGTCCGCGGACAATGAACCCGCCGGCCACATCGGTGGCGGCCCGCACTCGGGTGAAGGTGACCGCATCAGCTACTCCGTGGACAAGTGGGTGGGCTCCACCCTCGAGATGTTGGTGCGCCGCCATCATCGCCGTCGCCTGCAACGACTCGGTCACGCGAACGTGTTCCACACCAGCGGAGCCACCGGATGGGTCCGATCCGCACCCGCGCCGCGACCGGGCAACGAATTCGATGTGTTGATCGACGGTGAGGCGGCGCTGACGGCCGTCTTCGACGCGATCAGCGCCGCCCAGAGGACCGTTCACATCGCGGGTTGGCATGTCTCGCCGGGTTTTCGCCTTCTTCGGGCGGAGGGCACCCCCACGCTGGCCGAGTTGCTCGACCGCATCGCGGAGCGTGCGGAGGTGCGAGTGTTGCTGTGGGCCGGTCCGCCACTACCGATATTTCAACCCACCCGAAGTGACATGAAGTCGGTCCGGGACGAATTGACCGCAGGAGGGCGGGTGCAGTGCTCGCTGGACTCGCGCGAGCGCACCTTGCACTGCCATCACGAGAAGGTCGTGGTGGTCGACGACGAAATCGCCTTCGTCGGCGGGCTCGATCTGTCGGATTTGCAGGGTGATCGGTGGGATCGCAATGACCACCCCGGCCGCAGCGGTATCGGGTGGCACGATGCTGCGACCAGGCTTCGTGGACCGATCGTCGCGGAGGTCGCCGAGCATTTTCGACAGCGCTGGCAGGAGTCCGCCGGGGAACTGCTGCCCGCACCGAAAGCGCCGGATCCAACCGGCTCGGTGACCGTTCAGCTCCTGCGCACTGTTCCCGAACGCACGTACCGGTTCTCGCCGAAGGGTGATTTCTCCATCGCGGCCGGGTACCTGCACGCGTTGCAGTCAGCTCGGAAGCTGATTTATCTGGAGAACCAGTTCCTGTGGTCCACCGAGGTGGTCCACATCCTGGCCGACAAACTGCATCACCCGCCGCACCCGGATTTTCGTCTGGTCCTCGTCCTTCCCGCGCATCCGAGCAACGGCTCCGACACGACCCGAGGGCAGTTGAGTTGCCTCGTCGACGCGGACGGCGGTGCCGGTCGACTGGTGGCCGCCACCCTGATTCACCCGGGCACGGACGCACCGGCGCCGTATGTGCACGCCAAGATCGGCATCATCGACGATCGTTGGTTGACCGTCGGCTCAGCCAACCTCAACGAACATTCGATGTTCAACGACACTGAGGTCAACGTACTGACTTTGGATCAGCAGACTGCCCGCCGGACACGCCTGCAACTGTGGGCCGAACACCTGGGGCGACCTGCAGCCGAGATCGCCGGCGACCCGACGACGGTCATCGACACGATCTGGAAGCCGCTGACAGAGCAGTCGCCCGTCGATCACCTTCAGCACCAGCCGATGGCGAGGACAACAGATGAACGGGCTACCAGAGTGACCCGACTCGCTGCGGTGTCGCGCCGGTCCGAGCGATTGATCGGGCCGTTGCGAGGGCTGCTGGTGGACGCGTGAGCTGCCGCCGAGCCCACCTCGGGGAACGCCGGGCCGATTGTGGGCCCGGCCGGGACTCGCGACGAGCCCGTCGCGCCGAAATCAGCCCCCGGCGCCCGCACGGAGCGTCAGGAGGGTGATCTCGCTCGGTGCGAACAACCGGAACGGCGGCCCCCAGAAACCCGATCCGCGACTCGTGTACAGCTGTGTCCGCTCGCCGTGTCGGGTCAGTCCGTGCAGCGCCTTCTGCTCGGCCCTGACGATGAAGTGGAACGGCCAGATCTGGCCACCATGGGTGTGCCCGGAGAGCTGCAGGTCGACGCCGGCGGCGATCGCATTGCCGACCTGACGGGGTTGATGCGCCAGCAGCACTATCGGCACGTTCGCATCGAGCGCCGGTCAGGGCAGCGTCCAGGTCGGCGCCGTGCCCGGCGACGCCCGAGCCGGCGGCGGTTCGATCATCGGTGCCCGCAATGGCCAGTCGGTCGTCGCCGCGCCGAATCACCAGATGCTCGTTGTGCAACACGGTCCAACCGAGCTCAGCCATGTGAGCCGACCATTCCGCGGCTCCGGACATGTATTCGTGGTTGCCGGTCACGTAGACCTTGGTGTCGCCGGCGACCACCTCGGCCAGCGGAGCGGCCTGCGCCCGCCGCTGCGGCACACTGCCGTCGGCGATGTCACCGGCGTGCGCGACGATCTCGGCTCCGAGTCCGTTGACCACCCGGACCACACCCGCGGACCAGCGGGCGCGGTTGATCGGGCCGAAGTGGGTGTCGGTGATCAACGCGATGCGGATTCCGTCGAAGGCGCTGCTCAACCGGGGCAGTGTGACGTCGACGCGCCGCACGACCGGGATCCGGCGCGCGTGGAAAGTGCCCCAACCGGCAAGCGCGCCCACCCAGACCAGAACACCGACGGCGATCCAGCGGGCACTGACCGGAGCGGCGCCCGACACGGTTAACAAAACCTGCGCGACCCCGGCGACGACGCTCCAGGTGAACAGCATCCAGAGCACACCGAGCCAGCTGTCGCCCAGCACCGCCAACCCGTCGCGATGCCGCGCCCCGTGTCCCTGCCACATCGCGAACGGGAAACCGATCATCACCGCGAGCGAGAAGCCGGACGCGATCGCCGTCATCGGCATCGGCCAGTCGGGAGCCAGGACCAGCACCCACCAGGGGACGCCGTGCAATACCAGCAGGACCAGGATCAACACGCTGAGAAACACACTGCGACGGCGGGCTGGCACCGGTTCCCTCTCCGCGAGCCTGCTCGGAACGGCCGGCTGATTCCTTCACGCTACCGACGGGCGAGCGCCGTCGAGTCGATACGGCGGGAGTGCCGAGTCAGTTCTGTCGTGAGCTGAATCGCGGGCGTGGGAGGGTGTCGGAATGGCCACCCCGTTCCTTCTTGACTGCGACACCGGCATCGACGACTCGCTGGCGATCCTGTATCTGCTGGCCGACCCGGCCGCCGACCTGATCGCCATCACCAACACATTCGGCAATGTCGCCGTCGACCAGACAACGGCCAACACCCTCGCGTTGCTGCAATTGGCCGGGCGAGCGGACATCCCGGTCTCCACCGGCGCTGCGCACCCGCTGCACGGCGAATTCGACGGCGGCGCACCACAGGTGCACGGCGGCAACGGCATCGGCGACGTGCAACTGCCCGCGGCCGACCGTGCTGCAACAGCCGAATTCGCGCCGGACACCATCGTGCGGCTCGCCCGGCAGTATGCAGGCGACCTGCACCTGATCGCAGTCGGCCCGTTCACGAACCTCGCCCTGGCGCTGGACCGCTGCCCCGAACTTCCCGAGCTCATCTCACACGTCACCGTCATGGGTGGCGCCGCGGCCGCGCCCGGCAATGTGAGCGCGGTGGCCGAGGCGAACATCTGGAACGACCCCGCCGCCGCCGCGGCGGTGTTCTCGGCGTCGTGGGAGATCACGATGGTCGGGCTCGACGTGACCATGGAGGAACGGTTCACCGAACCCGACCGGCAGCAGTTGCTCGGCGCGACCAATCCCGCGAGCCGAGCAGTCGGCGAGATGCTCGACTGCTACTTGAATTTCTACGAGCCCATCCTCGGGATGCGCGGGTGCGCGTTGCACGATCCGCTGGCGGCGGCGATCGCCACCGGCAGTGCGGCGATGACCACCGCGCCCATCGTCCGGGTGGCCGTCGACGACACCGACGGGCCCGGTCGCGGCCAGACCATCGCAGACCTCCGCGGTAAGTACAGCGGATTCCCGGCACAGCGGGACGGGCGCTGCCGAGTGGCCTTGGAGATGGCCGAGCCGTTCGCGCCGCTTCTACTCGATCGTCTGCTGAGTCTGTAACGGGCCCTGCTCGTTTAGCCGCGCGCGCGGCCCTGTCGAATCAGCCGCGCGCGCGGCCCTGCTCGATCAGCCGCGCGCGCGGCCGCGTTCATTCGGCAGGCGTGGTTCGGTCTTGTTCGCCGGGTGCACGCCGGTCTTGTCGGCGTAGAAGGCGCGCAGGATGTCCATGTCGTCGGCGACGTTGTCGGTGATCTGGATGGTCGGACCGAATCCGGCGGTCTTGGTGGCACGATCGATGAACCCCAGCGACACCGGCAGCTTCGTCACCGAGGCCAGCCGATAGAAGCCCGACTTCCAGAATTTCTGCTTGGATCGGGTCCCCTCCGGGGCCACCACCAGGAAGAACTCCTCACCCGCCTCCACCCGGCGGATCAGCTCCGGCACCAGCGCGTGCGGATTCGCCCGGTCCACCGGGATGCCCCCGCTGAAGCGGGCGAGCGCGCCGAACGGGAACTTGAACAACTCGATCTTGCCCAGGAATTTCGGCGTGATGCCGGCGTGCCAACAGATCATCAGCATCGCCACGTAGTCCCAATTCGAGGTGTGCGGGACGCCGAGCAGGATGCCGGCCTTGGCGGTGGGCGGGTCACCGACGAACTTCCAACCGAGCAGCCGCCAGAGCAGTGCGACGATTCGGCGGCGGACTGGATGGGCGCGATGAGCGGACATTCACAGAACCTACGTGCACCGGCGGCGCCTCGCGCCTCATGATCCCCTGACACGCCCCGGCGGAAAATGACGCGACGGTGCCCGCAGAAGTCCGCTGTCGATCGGGCTTGACCCCGACCTCTCGCGAGATCTATGGTTAACCAGTTCGTTAATTAACTGAGGAGCTAACTGCCATGCCCGACGACGATCAGCTCAGTCTGATTTTCAGCGCGCTCGCAGACCCGACTCGGCGTCGGATGCTCGCACGGCTGAGCTCGGGCGTCGCCACCGTCAACGAGTTGGCCGAGCCGCTCCCGATCACGCTGCCGGCCGTCTCCCGTCATCTGAAGGTGTTGGAGCGGGCCGGGCTGATCAGTCGCGACAGGCAGGCCCAATGGCGGACCAGCGCGCTCCGAACCGATTCGCTGCGGGAGGCCACCACGTGGATCGAACAGCTCAACACCGTCTGGCAGCAACGCTTCGATCGACTCGACGCGCACCTCGAGCGGGTGCTCGCGGTGCAGCCCGACCCCCGCCCGGAACACATCCATGACATCAGTCCCCCGGACCCCCCCGACTCACCGCCCGACCCCGACTCGAACGGAGAATTCACGCATGACCGCCACGACGTATGAACTGACCATCTCCCGATACTTCAAAGCTCCACCGGCCGCGGTGTACCGCGCCTTCACCGACCCGGATCAGCTCGCGCAATGGTTCGGCCCGCTGGTGTTCCACACGCCGCGGAACAGCATCGACATGGACGTCCGCCCGGGCGGGCACTGGAAACTGACCATGGTGAACAACGACAACGCAGACTGGTGCTCGCCGGTCGACTCCACATTCGTCGAGGTGGTGGAGAACCAGCTCCTGGTCGGGTATCAAATCGCGCAGGGGATTCCGGGCATGGTGGACGGCACCCGAATGACGTTGTCACTGGAATTCACCGCGGAGGGCGACGGGACGCGGCTGCTACTCCGCCAGGGCCCGTTCCCCGAGCAGTCTCGCGAGCTGAGTGAGGTCGGTTGGACGCAATCGCTGTTCAAATTGGACGCGTTGCTCAACACCCCCGCCAAGTTCCTGCCCACGCCCACCACCTCCACTCCGAACAGCTGAGGCATCGATCATGGTCACCATCACCCCCTTCCTGTGGTTCAACGACAACGCCGAGGAGGCGATGCGGCGGTACGTCTCGGTGTTCGACGACGCCGAGATCGTCGACGTCCAGCGCACTCCCGACGGCAAGGTGTTCGTCGGCACCATCCGGCTGCAGGGCCAGACGCTGCTGCTGTTGAACGGCGGGCCGGTCTACCGACTGACCGAGGCCTTCTCGCTGTCCGTCAGCGTGGAGACCCAGGAGCAGGTGGATGAAATCTCCGACGCGCTGATCGACGGCGGCGGCGCCCAGTCTCAGTGTGGCTGGCTCGTCGACGCCTTCGGCCTGTCCTGGCAGATCGTGCCGACCCTGCTCCCCCGGCTGCTGGGCGACCCGGACCGGGACAAGGCCGGTCGGGTGATGGCCGCGATGATGCAGATGAAGCGGCTGGACACGGCTGCCCTGCAAGCCGCGTATGACGGCGATTGATCTGCACCCGCGGGCGGACCCCGATGGCACCGCCCGCCGATCGTCCGTCCGCGCGCATCGATACCGCGTGCATTGTTCCCGTGTGCATTGATACCGCGCGCATTGATACCGCGCGCATTGATAACCGATGCACGCTGCTGGATGATCAGCACGAACGAACGTCCGGGCCGCCGTTGACGATCAGCCGATCGCAGGGGTCGCGCCGTCCAATTTCGACGGGAGTCACGCAATGGGAACGATCCTCAACCCGTACCTCGGGTTCCGCGACAATGCACGCGAGGCGATGGAGTTCTATCAGTCCGTCTTCGGCGGTGAGCTCACAGTCAGCACCTTCGCCGAGTTGCACGGCAGCGATGATCCCGCCGAGGCGGACAAGGTCATGCATGCGATGCTGACCTCGCCCGACGGTCTGACGCTGATGGGGGCGGACACCCCGAATGCGATGGCGTACAACCCGGGTGACAACATCTCAGTCTCGCTGAGCGGCGAGGACGAGCAGACGCTGCGCGGTTACTGGGAGAAGCTCGCCGACGGCGCGAATGTCACCGCCCCGCTGATGGCCGCACCCTGGGGCGACATCTTCGGTATGTGTACCGACAAGTTCGGAATCAAGTGGCTGGTCAACATCAACGGCGCCGGGCAGTCGAATCCCGCTCCGGATCAATAGGTCGGGCGACGCACCTAGTCACAGCCCGCTGCCTCGGCGCCGACGTGGTTGGGAGTGGTTCAGGTCCGGACTGAATGAGGATCGGACTCGTTCAGTAGGGTGACGTCACAGTAGGGTGACGTCACAGCAGACTGCGTCCGGCTCGGCTGCTGTGACGTGCCCAGAGCACCGAGCCGACCGCGATCAGACCGCTGATGATGAGGGTCACCGCGGTGACGGTGCTGACCAACGGCACTCGGATGCCCGCGATGTGCAATGCGCCGATCGCAATCAACGCCAGCGCGGCGAGGAGGGCGAATGCGGCCTTCAACCTGCTGTGTCGCACCTCCTTGATCCCCTGCTTGGCCCTCGCCTTGGCGAAGTTCAGTGGCCCGTGCGCCCAGTCGAACCGCGTACTCAACACAGCGAGACCGGCCGCGATGACGACGAAGCCCGGTCCGGGCAGCACTAGAAGTGCGATGCCGGCGATGACGAGTACGAAGCCCACCACCGCAATCGCCGCTGTCTTCATGCCTCGCATCGTACGTTCTCCAGCGATTTCCGTAGTGATGACTGATCACTGGTAGCTCGTCCTACGATCAACGCCGTGGGAAGACGCGGCTAATGACGAGCACCGATAAGACGGACACCGATAAGACGGACACCGATAAGACGAACACCGATAAGACGGACACCGATGAGCGGCGTGACGGGGTCAACGGATCCGACGGCCCAGGATTCGCCGCCGGCCCCGCCGTTGATGCGGGTGACTCGGCGGGCGCGGTAGCCGGTGATCCAAGTGGCCGCCTCGGAGTCGCGATAGTGACCGGCGCCGAATCCGGCATCGGTCGGGCGACTGCTGTTGCTTTAGCCGAAACTGGCTGGGACGTCGGCATCGCCTACCACATCGATCGAGCCGGTGCGGAGCAGACCTTCTCCGCAGTAACCGGTCTCGGCCGCCGAGCGGCCCTGGCGCCCTTCGACGCGACCGCGGTTCCCGGCTGCGCAGATGTGGTGGACGACCTCGCCGAGCAGTTGGACGGGATCGATGTGTTCGTCAACAACGCCGGGGGCGGGCCGGGGGGCCGCATCGTCGACCTCAGCTGGTCGGATTGGCGTTCGTCGCTGGCGTTGAACCTCGACGCCGCATTCGTCTGCATTCAGCGCGCGGCCCGCCGAATGATCGCGGCGGAACGTGGCGGTCGGATCATTGCCGTGACCAGCGTGCACGCCCACCTGCCGGGAATCGGCGCGGCACCGTACTCCGCGGCCAAGCACGGGGTCACCGGGCTGATCCGGACTGCGGCCTTGGAGCTTGCTGTGCACGGGATCACCGCCAACTGCGTTGCGCCCGGCGAGATTGCGAGCCCTATGACTCAGCTGGCCGGGGTCGATCCGCGAACGGTCCGGCGTCCGGGTGTCCCGGTGGGCCGCCCCGGTGACGTCGGGGAGGTGGCCGCGGTGATCGCCTTCCTCGCCTCCCCCGCGGCCGCGTTCATCACGGGGGCCAGTTGGGACGTCGACGGCGGAATGAGTCTGATGGGCGCCCAGGCGGCACCGCTGATCGACGACGACGCCTGGCGTCGGTGACTGCAGGCCCGGTGTCTTCAGGAGACTGCGAGGTCGGCCACCATGAACGGCTTGCCCTGCTGACAGATGGACATCACGTCCTCGGCGAATCGGCCGGTCACCGTCACCTTGCTCCCGAATTGGTAGGTCGCCGCTCGCCTGCCCAGGAGATTGGCGAGTACCGCGCCCTGATCGTCGACCAGCACGACACATCCCGCCTCCACACCCTCCTGCACGGTGCCCACCAGCTGCACGGTGGCGCCTGCGCCACTGGATGCTCCGGTGGACTGGGACGGCGGAATCGACACCACGGGTTCTCCCTGCGAAGGCGTGCCGGTCGTCGGCGGATTGCTGCCGGCATCGGTGGATTCAGCGCTGCTCGCTGTGCTGGTGCTGGATGTACTGGTGCTGGATGTACTGCTGTTCTGTGTGCTGCCGATGGAGTCGGCGGGCTTCGACGGTGCGGCGCACCCCGCCGCGAGCAGCAGCGCTCCGGTGAGGATCGCCATTGACGGTAGTCCCCGGCAGTTCGGCAGTTGCGGCCTACGTGCCCGGACTCGGCTTTCCGCGGTGGTGAAATGTGCTGTCGACATCGCAATCCCCTCCTCCTGATGAGTCGCTTCTGGTCGGTCAGTCCGCCGGTCGGGGCGGCGGGTGGAACCGCACGCCCGGTTCCACCCGCTCTCCCCCGCTCCCCCGTTCGCCGTCAGCGGGAGCTGAAGTCCAGCCCGGCGTCGCTGATCGCGATCACCGACCAGCTGGAGCCGTCCGCAGCGTTCAGTGTGTACGAGGGCGCCACGATCACCGAGCCGTCGGTTTGCCACTGCATCGCGAGGTCCAGCTTCGCCGACGTGATCGTCACCTCGTTCACCGGCCACGACAAGGGGGCACCGGCTGCAGGAACGGGCGGCAGAACCACCTCGTTCGGCGGGGTGCTGGGACCCTCGGATGTCGGCATCGGCATGGTGTCGTAGGCGATCGCACCGCCGAAGCCACCGAACCGGAGATCATTCAGCCGCTGCACGGCCGCCGCCGGACTGATCACCTCGTACTGACCCAGGCTCACCACCGGTGCGAGCTGGCCGTTGACACCCGCCAAGTCGGTCCCGACGAAACTGAACCACCAGGTCTGGCCGGTCCGAACGCCGTTCACGAGTGAGTAGGCGGTGACCCAGGTGTACGGACCCTTCTCATTCTCGCCGTTCGCCTCGAACTGATACTGCGAGACGTCGGCGCCCACAGACGTCAGGATCTCCTTGCTGCGCTGGACGGCGTCAGCCGTGCCGATCGCCGGAACGGAGGGCTGGGCTTCGCAGGGCGCAACGGAGGTGCCGTCGGGGCTCGGTGCCTCGGCGCCGCCGCCGTCGATGGCGATACCGACCTCCCCGCAGGTCGGGATGTTCCACTTGGCGGGGTCGCTGTACGAGAAGGATGCGAGGCCGTCACCGGAGAGCGAGACCATGGGGCCGGAACCGTCGTTGGGCCCGACCACCCATGAGCCGTACTGCGCCACCGCGGTACCGGTCACGCCCAATTGCGCGGCTAGCGATTCGGCTCGCTGTTGTGACACCACACCCGTCGGGTCGAAGGTCCAGGCCTCCGCACTCCCCCCGGCGGTGGACAATCCGCCGGCACTGAAGTGGTTCCGTCCGTAATAGCCCATCTTCGCATCGCCTGCCACGCCTGCCCCGGTGGCTGGAGCCCCGGTTTTCGATCCGGCGATGCCGGTCGGGGTGGGTGCGGTCGCCACTGCTTTGCCGCCCTCCGCCATCGCGGGCGCCGGCCCACCAGTGGTTGGTCCCACGGAGACGCGGCCGGTCGCGGAGGCGCTGCCGACGGTTCCCGGCGCGGAGGTCGCGGTGTCCACGACAGACGCCCTGGTGCGATCGCCGATCACGAAGCCGCCGATGCCGACTGCTGCGACGGTGGCGGCCACCGCGGCCACTCGAAGCCACCGCATCGGTCCGACGGCCTGCCGTCGATCGGTGGTACGTCGGTGCACTTCGTGTCGGATCGCGTCGAGATCCAGGTCCATGGCCCGTGCCGGATCCGCCCCGCGAAGGCGATCGAAGGCGAAATCATCCATCTGCTGCGGGGCCTGATCCTCGGGCTGATCGGGTCCGTCGAACCGGCCCCCACCGGACCGACTCGTGTCGTCTTCAGACATCGCCGTACCCCCTCCTGCTGCATTCTTCGACCACGATGGCCGGACGCCTCGGGATCGACCGCGAGATCACGCGCTGCTCGACCCGTTCAGTCGATCCCGATGCGGCGTCCGTGCTGTGTCTATGTGTCGGCCCGGCCGAATCTTGCAGGCTGGGCCCGAAGTGTTGAATCGGGATCAGCCGGGCGTGTCCACGGCTGCCCAGGCATCCCGGAGCCGGGAACGGGCTCGGGAGAGCGCGGCGTCCGCACCGCCCCGACTGATGCCCAGCACGGTGGCCAACTCGGCGCCGGTCAAACCCTCCCACGCGCTCAGCAGCAGGATGCGCTGATCACGGGGCGAGAGCTGGGACAGGACCGCGGCCACGTCGTCGGCGGCGTCGGCCCACTGGGCGCTCTCGGGGAACTCGTCTTCCGCTGCGCGATCGACCACTGAATGCAACGGGATGGGGCGCTGCTTGCGGTGATGGTTGGCCACCACGAAACCCGCCGTGCGGTACAGCCATGGCAGCTCGGCGTTGTCCGGGATCGACTCCCGTCGCCGCCAGGCGACGACGAACACGTCCGCGGTCAGGTCTTCGGCGTCCATGCGGGAAGCCCGGCGCAGGATGTACCGGGACACGGCGGGCGCATGCGCGGTGAACACGCCGTCGAACCAGGCCGCGTCACGATGATGCATCACGCCCTCCTGATCTCAGTCCTGATCTCACCGGTGGCGGGCACGACGGGTGGACGTCGCGCTTCCGGCCTGCACCGAGTGCGGTCGGGACTCCAATCTGCACCGAGTGCGGTCGGGACTCCAATCTGCACCGACCCCGCCTTGTGTCTATGTCTCGACCGGGCCGTTTCTTGCAACGATTCGGCCGCGATTCGGGTGTCATTGCGCAGGGCGGCAGTGCGCAGGGCGCAGTGCGCAGGGCGCAGGGCGCAGAGCGCCAGGACCCTGGCTGGATCCGGGCCGACCGGCGGCGCGGAGGAGTTGGAGCCGAAGTCGCCGTCACCCCACCCGGAGGCTGCGGAACTCCGCGATCCCGGACGTCGAGGTGCGGCCGAGGTGGAAGTAGCCGCCGCGGGACCTTGCGTCCCGACCGATGACGACCGTGTCCGCGCCGGTTCGGCCGACCTCGATGAGATCGGTCGTGACCCGAATCTGCAGCGGCACCCACTGACCCGGCTGCATCGGTGGCCCCGACTCGGCACCGAGCAGCGTGCCGGTGGCGCCGCCGTCGTCGTGTGCGTACAGCGCCAACTCGCCGTTGTATCGCAGGAGGAGGTGGTACCCCGTGCCGACGCCGAGTCGGTGCTGGTAGTACTGGTCGTCGTCGTGCCCGAACGCCAAGCTGACGCCGTCGCCGTCCCAACCGGGCTGAACAGCCCAGCGGACGTCGACCTGGATCGTGTAGGACTCCGCCGCCGCCGGTATCGGGCAGAACTGACCCATCAGGAGGAACTGCTGACCGCCCTGCGCGGCGAGCACCAATCGGCCGTCGGAGGTGTAGTCCGGGGCGAAGGTGTCCGTTGCGGGACTGATGCTGATCTCACCTGGCGCGACCCGTTGCTCGGACCAGTGGTCCCGACTGACCGGATCTGTGACCTCGGCCACGTACCCGAAGCTCGAGCAGACGGCGCCCCGCACGCCGAGCCGGCGGAAGTGGTCCGCCTCGGAACGTCGGTGGATCGGGAAAACCCAGATCGGAATTCCGGTGTCGACGGCGGCCCGAACCAGCTCGTCGGCGATGAAGAACCGCGGCGGGGCATGAAGACCGGCGATCACGAGGACGTCCGACTCGGGTCGCAGCTGTTGCCGCACCCGGTCGATGTTGCGGAGGGAGACCTCGCGGGTGTTACCCAGGTAGCTGAAGATCGGATACCCGGCCGCCTGCGCCTGTTCCAGTCGGCGGCTTGAGAAGTGCATCTTGACGAACACCGAATCGCGCAGGCCGAGCCGTTCCACCAGGGCCATCATGGGCTCGTAGGCGGCGTCGACCTTCGCCTCGACGCACAGGATCACCGAGCCGCCGAATCGGCGCAGCACGTCCTCGAAGAGCGGAATCGGCGGTGGATGTCGCACCCAGGCCGCGCCGAGACGCGGTTCGCTGATTCGAGCCTCCCGCCACGCCGCCGCGGACAGATCGACGACGCGGCCGGTGCCGGTCGTCGTCCGGTCGTAGGTGTCGTCGTGCAGGCAGATCAGCACGCCGTCGGAGGTGATGGCGACGCTGATCTCCATACAGGTCGCACCCCAGTCCACGGCCGCCTGGTACGCGACCATGCTGTGTTCGGGATAGACGTCCCCCGACCCGCGGTGAGCGACGTAGACATGCTCGTCGGTCCGCCACGACGCCACGGTGAGCGGTTGGGCGTCGGTCACCGCGGCAGGGATCGATGCCGACTGCGCCACCGCGGACTTGGTCAGCGCAGCCGCACCGGCGAAGCCGACTCCCAGACCGGCCAACCGCAACAAGTCGCGCCGGGATCCCCAGGCGCTTTGTTCGGACACCCCGCACTCCTCCTGATCGCTCCCGTTGGGCTGACAAATGTAACTCTTCGAAATAGGTCGCATTCGCTGCGTGACCAATCGCGGGGCCGCGCGTCCCCTCTGTACAGCGGTCGGAAGTGTCACCGGGAGTCCTCCTCCTGGTAACGCCTCCGACGAATGGATCCACCCGACCCAGGGAGCGCCCTCATGTTCGACAGCCACCGAGACTTCTCCGCAGCCGACCGCCTGCAGCACCTCGCCCCGGCGAACACGCGCCGAGCGCGGCTGCAGGAGATCCGTCGCCAGCTTCGCATCATGCAGATCGAACGTGCGGGGTGGGGCCGCGGCCTGGCGATGCCCGGCGCCGCCTGATCGCTCGTCGGTGACTTGTCGAGCCGGGTGACTGGGTGAGCTCGACGACCCGTCGAACTCGGCGAGGCGGCTCGGTCATGACACGGCAGACCGACCTCTACCCTGATTCTCATGCAGCAGTATCTCGATTTGATGTCTCGCGTCCTGCGGGAGGGACACCCGAAGTCCGATCGCACCGGCACCGGGACACTTTCGGTGTTCGGGCATCAGATGCGCTTCGATCTCGCGGCCGGCTTCCCGGTGGTGACCACCAAGAAGCTTCACATGAAGTCTGTGGTCGTCGAGCTGCTGTGGTTTCTCCGCGGCGGTACCAACGTCCGTTGGCTGCAGGAACGCGGCGTGTCGATCTGGGACGAGTGGGCCGACCCGGAAGGTGAACTCGGCCCGGTCTACGGTCGGCAGTGGCGCTCCTGGCCGACCCCCGACGGTGGTTCGATAGACCAGATCAACAAGGTGGTCGAGGCGATCCGCACGAACCCCGACTCCCGCCGACTCCTGGTCTCGGCGTGGAATGTCGCCGAGGTGGATTCGATGGCCCTGCCTCCGTGCCACACCCTGTTCCAGTTCTACGTCGCCGACGGCCGGCTGTCCTGTCAGCTGTACCAGCGATCGGCCGACGTGTTCCTCGGTGTTCCCTTCAACATCGCGTCGTATGCGCTGCTCACCATGATGGTGGCGAAGGTGACCGGTTTGGTGCCGGGTGAGTTCGTCCACACCCTCGGCGACGCTCACCTGTACTCCAATCACCTGGATCAAGCGCGGCTGCAGCTCACCCGTGCCCCCAAGCCGTTGCCCACCATGCGAATCGCCGACCGGGTCGACCGGCTGGACGAATTCGAGTATGAGGATTTCACCCTGGTCGACTATGTCAGCGACCCGGCGATCAAAGCGCCGATCGCCGTCTGAGGCCCATCCCGAGATGACTCTGACTGTGGTCGCCGCCGTCGCCTCCAACGGCGTGATCGGCCGGAACAACGACCTCCCCTGGCGGCTGCCCGCGGACCTGCGACATTTCCGGGAGCTGACCCTGGGGACCACTGTGCTGATGGGTCGGCGGACCTTCGACTCCATCGGTAAGCCGTTACCCGGCAG
Organism: uncultured Actinomycetota bacterium; assembly: GCA_963825975.1. Classification (GTDB taxonomy): domain Bacteria; phylum Actinomycetota; class Actinomycetes; order Mycobacteriales; family Nakamurellaceae; genus Nakamurella. The sequence goes on along the minus strand of CAWGUZ010000019.1, from coordinate 33,587 downwards.
GTCCATCGTCGTGCTGACCCGGCAACCGGGGTGGACGCACGACGGTGTCACCGTTGTCCGGTCGGTGGCCGACGCACGCCGACTATTCGCAGACCGGGTCGTCATGCTGGCGGGTGGCGGCGAGTTGTACCGCGAATTCTGGGCGGATGCGGATCGGCTGGAGATCACCCACGTTCACAGCGCGGTCGACGGCGACACCACGCTCCCGGTGATCGACCCGCAGGTGTGGTCGCCGACCAAACGAGACGACTTCCCAGAGTTCTCCTGGGTCACCTACGAGCGGCAATCGGCGGGACGAGGCCCCACCGCCGAGCCGAGCTGATCGGCGCTGATCGGCGCAAATCGGGGCTGACCCCGCTCCGGTCTGGTCAGCGGACTGCGACTCCGCGGGCGTTGTCATACGGAACGACGATGCGCAGCTGCGGGCTGAGCGGGCGAACGGCGACCGCGGACTCGATGGCCGGGCGGACGTGCTGTGCCGCCTCAGTGGAGATGGTGTGCGACACCGCGGACAAGATCTCCGCCAACTCGACGTCGAGAGCGTCGCAGATCGACGCCAGCAGCTCGCTGGACGCCTCCTTCCGGCCGCGTTCCACTTCGGACAGGTAGCCGAGGGAGACGTTCGCCGCGGTCGAGACATCGCGTAACGTCCGATTCTGGCGAGTGCGGGCATCCCGCAGCGTCTCGCCCAGTGCGTCTCGGAGCAGCACCGGAACCTCCCTTTTTCGTCATGCGATCTAGCGGCTTCACTTCACCGTACCCGGGCGGGACGACAGAACCACTTGCTGCGTATTTCCATCAGGTCAATCTTGTCCGACTGTGCCGGGCGTTGCCGTGCGGCACCCATCGAGCGGCTGTGCGTTGCCGTCAGTCGAGTCAACGAGCCCCGGGTGGCTCGTGTTCCCGGGCCAGCGCATCAGCGAGCGCCGTCACAGCCCGTCGGGTGGCGGCGGCGCGGACGGCCTCGCGGTTCCCGGTGAAACGGTCGGCGTAGGCCACGGTTGCGTGTGCGGTGGTCAAGCAGCTGAATACGGTCCCCACCGGTACGCCGTCCTGCGGTGTGGGGCCGGCGACGCCGGTGATGCCGAATCCCCAATCCGCGGACAGCCGGATGCGCGCCCCGTCGGCGAGCTGCCGGGCCACCTCGGGGTGCACCGCACCCACAGCACGAAGCAGCGTGGGGTCGACGCCGGCCAGGGACGTCTTGAGGTCTGTCGCATAGACCACCAGCGCGCCCCGCACCGCGGCGCTGGCGCCGGGAACATCCGTCAGCGCTGCGGTGATCAAGCCGCCGGTCAACGACTCGGCGACCCCCAGCGTGAGATGTCGCGCCACCAGGCCGTCGATCACCGCCTGTGCGGCCCCCGGTGGCAACCCGACCGTCTCGGCGGGGTCGGCCGGGGCGGCCGAGCTCACGCTCGCTTGACGGTGGACCGCTTGCCGTCGGCGACGATCCGGATGGCCTTAATCACGTAGTCGACCCCGGTCACGACCGTCAGGACGACTGCCGCTGCGAGCCACACGATGCGGAACCAATCGAGGAACTCGGGCAGCGGCATCACGTAGAAGCCGATCGCGAAGATCTGCACCAGGGTCTTCACCTTGCCGCCGGTGCTGGCGGGCATCACTTCATAGCGCAGCATCAGCACGCGGAGCAGCGTGATGCCGAACTCGCGGACCAGGATGACGACGGTCACCCACCACGGCACGTCGTTCAGCAGCGACAGCCCGATCAGCGCACCGCCGGTGAGGGCCTTGTCGGCGATCGGGTCGGCGACCTTGCCGAAGTTCGTGACCAGGCCACGCTTGCGGGCGATGTGGCCGTCGTATCGATCGGTGATGGCGGCGACGGCGAATACGGCGAATGCGAGCCACCGCCAGCTCGTCTCGTGCCCGGAGTCATGGAAGAGGAACAGCAGGAACAGCGGAACGAGACAGAGTCGGGTCACGGTCAGGATGTTCGGCAAGTTGAGTACCGGCACCGACTCCTGCTGCGTCATCGGCGTTCCAGCGTCGGCCGCGGGCGCACCGCCAGCGGCTCGGCGATCAGGTCGACGCCGTCCGTGTCCACCACTCGGGCCAGCACGAGATCGCCCAGCAGCACGCCGACACCGTCGGTCAGGGTGGTGGAGCCGTCCACTTCCGGTGCCTGATGCGCGGCCCTCCCGATCGGGCGCAGCCCCGGCGATTCGACGAGGACTTCGACCTCGGTGCCGATCCGGTCCTCCGCGCGCTGGGTGACCAGCTCGTCGACCAGTGTGGTCAGTCGTTCCACCCGATCGGCGATCTCGTCGTCGTCGAGCTTGCCCGGCAGGTTCTCGGCCGCCGTGCCGTCTTCGTCCGAATACCCGAACACACCCACCGCGTCCAACTGGGCGGCGATCAGGAACCGCTGCAATTCGTCGAAGTCTGCCTCGGACTCGCCGGGGAACCCGACGATGAAGTTGGAGCGGATGCCGGCGCCGGCCGAGAGCGCGCGGATCTGCGCGGTCAGGTCGAGGAACGAGGCGCGGTTGCCGAACCTCCGCATGCGGCGCAGTACCGGTTCCGAGGCGTGTTGGAACGACATGTCGTAGTAGTCGGCCACGCCGGGGGTACGGGCGATCGCCTCGACCAGGGACGGCTTCGTCTCCGCGGGCTGCAGGTAGGAGAGCCGCACCCGGGTGATGCCGGGGACCGCGGCCAGCTGACGGAGCAGCCCCTCCAACAGTCCGTCGCCGGGGAGGTCCTTTCCGTACGACGTGGAGTTCTCGCTGACCAGCACGACTTCGCGGACACCCTGCCCGGCCAGCCATTCCGCCTCGCGGACGATCTCGGCGGGTGGCCGGGACACGAACGAACCGCGGAATGCCGGAATGGCGCAGAAGGTGCATCGACGGTCGCACCCGGAGGCGATCTTCAACGGTGCAACCGGCCCGGACTGCAGCAGGCGGCGCACCAGAACCGGACCCGAAGGCGGCTCGGATCCCAGCAGTGCGGTCGCGGACCCCGTGGACGAGGAGAGAGTGTGGCCCGGCACGGATACCGAACCGGCCGCGCCGGGCCGGTCGGCCGGGCTGATCGGCAGTAGCGTCCGGCGATCCACCGGGGTGTGCGACGCCGGACGGTGGCCCTCGATCACGTCGCCCAGGATCTCGGCGAGATCCGGGTAGGCGTCGAAGCCGACGACTGCGGCGGCCTCCGGCAGTTCGCGGGCCAACTCCTTGCCGTACCGCTCGGCCAGGCACCCGACCGCCACCACCTTGGCCCCGGTGTCCGCTGCGGCGAGCAGGGTGTCGATGGAGTCCTTCTTGGCGCTCGCCACGAACGCACAGGTGTTCACCACGATGACGTCGGGCGCGGCGGCGGGCGTTCGATCTGCAGTGGATCCGACGGTGCCGTCGCCGACCAACTCGTAGCCGCCGGCCGCCAGCCGACCGGCGAGTTCCGAGGAGTCCACCTCGTTCCGTGCGCAGCCCAGCGTCAGCAACGAGACGCGGCGGGGTACAGACACCCGTCTAGCGTAGTCGCCCGCGGCAGACCCTCGGGTCATCTCCCGAGGGACGGGACCCGGGGTCGCGAAACCGGATCGGTAGGCTTGCCGATCGTGAAGAACCCCGCCCTGCCTCCGGTGTCGGTGCGCCGAGCGCGGCCGGCCGACGTACGCGGGATCAAGAGGCTGGTGGACACCTATGCGGGTCCGATTCTGTTGGAGAAGAGTCTGGCCAACTTGTACGAGGACGTGACCGAGTTCTGGGTCGCGGAGCTGGACGGTGATCTGGTCGGCTGCGGAGCACTCCACGTGCTCTGGGAGGACCTGGCCGAGCTGCGGACGGTCGCGACCGACCCGCGGCACCGCAAGCACGGGATCGGCGGCGCGCTCTGTCGGGTGGTCGTCGAGGAGGCCAGGGACATGGGTCTGAACCGGCTCTTCTGTCTGACCTTCGAGACCGGCTTCTTCGCCCGTCTGGGTTTCCAGCCGATCGGCGAGCTGTCGCTCAGCGCGGAAGCCTCGGCCGAACTACGGGCGTCCTACGATGCGGGGGTGGCGGAGTTTCTGGATCTGCCGTTCGTGAAGCCCAACACGCTGGGCAACACCCGGATGCTGCTGCAGCTGTGAACTAGCCGGTCTGCACGGCCAAGATCGCGCCGACGCCGATGATGGAGATGGTCCAGATCATCGCGACGAAGAGCGTCAACCGGTCGAGGTTCCGTTCGACCACGCTGGACCCGGACAGCGACGACTGCATACCGCCGCCGAACATCGAGGACAGGCCGCCGCCCTTCCCGCGGTGCAGCAGCACCAGCAGGATCATCGCGATGCTGGTCAGAAGCAGCAGGATGTACAGCACGGTCTTCAGCGTGTTCATGAGGGGATTTCGTACCTAGGTCTCGAGTGGTGGCGGCCTCAGCGGATTGAAAGGCAGGGGCCCGAAGCGCATGGTCGACTGCCGAGCTTACCGCCCCGCCGACCCGATCCATGCGTCATGGATCGGGTCGGCGGGCGGTTAGGAGGCGACGACGCCTACCGAGTTGGCCGCGATGTTGGCGAATTCGGTGGCGTCCAGACTCGCGCCGCCCACCAGGGCGCCGTCGACGTCGGGCTGGGCCACGATCTCCGCGACGTTGCCGGACTTGACCGAGCCGCCGTAGAGGACGCGGACGCCGTCGGCGAGTTCGGCGGTGTAGAGGTCGGCTGAGTGCCGCCCGCAACGCCGAGCACACCTCTTGCGCATCGGCGGGTGTGGCCACCCGACCGGTGCCGATCGCCCAGACCGGCTCGTACGCGAGCACGATGGTGGCGGCCTGGTCGGCGGGGATGTCGGCCAGGGCGGCCGTCAACTGGGCGACCGAGTGCGCGACCTGGTCGCCGGCCTCGCGGACAGACAGCCCCTCGCCGACGCACAGAATCGGAATGATCCCGTGCTTGAACGCGGCTTTCACCTTGGCGTTGACGGTCGCGTCGTCCTCTTCGTGGATCTCGCGACGCTCGGAATGGCCGATGGCGACATAAGTGCAGCCGAGCTTGGCCAGCATGGACCCGGAGATGTCACCGGTGTACGCGCCGGAGTCGAAGGGCGACAGGTCCTGAGCGCCGTAGACCACGCCCAGCTTGTCGCCGTCGATCAGGGTCTGTACCGATCGGATGTCGGTGAACGGCGGTAGGACGGCGACCTCGACCTTGTCGAAGTACTTCTCGGGGAGCGTGAACGCCAACTTCTGGACGAGCGCGATGCCCTCCAGGTGGTTGAGGTTCATCTTCCAGTTGCCGGCGATCAGTGTCTTACGGGCGGCCATGTCAGTCCTCCAGGATGGTGATGCCGGGAAGGTCTTTGCCTTCGAGGAACTCCAGCGACGCACCGCCGCCGGTGGAGATGTGCGAGAAGGCGTTCTCGTCGACGCCCAGGATGCGCACCGCGGCAGCGGAGTCGCCGCCGCCGACGACGGAGAATGCGGAGCTCTCTGCGATGGCGGTGGCGACCGCCTTGGTACCGGCGGCGAATTTCTCCATCTCGAACACGCCGACCGGCCCGTTCCAGAAGATGGTCTTCGCGCCGGCGACGACCTCGGCGAACGCCTCACGCGTATCGGGTCCGATGTCCAGGCCCATCCAGCCGTCCGGGATGGCGTCCGCGGCGACGATCTCGGTGGCGGCGTCCGGCGCGAAGGCATCAGCGATCACGAAGTCGGTCGGCAGGACGATCTTGTCCCCGTTGGCTTCCAACAGACCGCGCACGGTGTCGACCTGGTCGGCCTGTAACAGCGACGTCCCGACGCCGTAGCCCTTCGCGGCGAGGAACGTGTAGGCCATGCCACCTCCGATCAGAATGCGATCGGTCGTCGGGAGCAGTGAGGTGATGACGCCGAGCTTGTCCGAGACCTTGGACCCGCCGAGGATCACCACGTAGGGCCGTTCGGGCTCGGTGGTCAGCTTCCGCAGGACCGCCGTCTCGGTGCTCACCAAGTAGCCGCCGAAGTGGTCGAGCCGGGTTGCCACGTCGTACACCGATGCCTGCTTGCGGTGCACCACCCCGAATCCGTCGGAGACGAACGCCGCGCCGGGGCCGACCAGGGCGGCCAACTCGTCGGCGAGTTCTCCGCGCTGAGCGGCGTCCTTCGAGGTTTCGCGGGCGTCGAAGCGGACGTTCTCCAACAGGGCTACCTGACCGTTCGCCAGCCCGGCGACGACCTCAGCGGCGGAGTCACCGACCAGATCCGACGCGAAGGCCACCTCGGCGCCGAGCAGTTCGGCGAGTCGAGCGGCGACCGGTGCGAGGCTGTACTTCGCCTCCGGCGTGCCGGACGGCCGCCCCAGGTGGGCGGTGACGACGACCTTGGCCCCCGCACCGGTGAGGGCTTGCAGGGTCGGCAGCGAAGCCTTGATCCGACCGTCGTCGGTGATCTTCGATCCGTCCAGCGGGACGTTCAGATCGGCACGGACCAGAACCGTTCGGCCGGCGGGATCCGTTTGAAGCAGGTCGTCCAGGGTGTTCACGAGAGGCGCTCCTTCTTCGCAGAACTTCGGGCTCGGCCGCGACGGCCGATCGTGACACGGCGCTCCAGACAGCCGAAACGGGTGGGGCCGGAAGTCGAGTCCGGCCCCACCCGTGGCAGTCAATCCGTGTTCGCGCGTAGTGAGTAGGGCTGAGTGTGGCTCGGCCGAAAGTGGCCGGGCGGCATCAGGCCCAGAACCGGGAGGGGTTAGAGCTTGCCGGCGACGACGGCCGCGAAGTCGGCGAGACGGTTGGAGTAGCCCCACTCGTTGTCGTACCAGCCGACGACCTTGACCATGTTGTCGCCGAGCACCAGGGTGAGCGGTGAGTCGAAGGTGACCGATGCCGGCGAGCCGACGATGTCGCTGGACACGATCGCGTCCGTCGAGTAGCTGATGTAACGCGAGAGCGCTCCATCGGAGGCGGCCTTGAAGGCGTCGTTGACGTCGTCCACGGTTACCGACTTCGCCAGCTCGACGGTCAGGTCGGTGACCGAGCCGTCCATGACCGGAACCCGGAGGGCGTAGCCGTGCAGCTTGCCCTTGAGCTCGGGCAGCACCAGCGCGGTGGCCTTGGCGGCACCGGTGGAGGTCGGGATGATGTTCTGCGCGGCGGCCCGCGCGCGGCGCAGGTCGGAGTGCGGGAAGTCCAGGATGACCTGGTCGTTGGTGTAGGCGTGGATGGTCGTCATCAGGCCCTTGACGATGCCGAAGTTCTCGTGCAGCACCTTGGCCATCGGGGCCACACAGTTCGTGGTGCAGGAGGCGTTGGACAGAATCGTCTGACTGCCGTCGTACTTGTCGTCGTTCACACCCATCACCACTGTGAGGTCCTCACCGGAGGCGGGCGCCGAGATGATGACCTTCTTCGCGCCACCCTCGAGGTGCTTCTTGGCGCCTTCGGCCTTGGTGAAATGACCGGTCGACTCGATGACGATGTCCACACCCAGGTCCGACCACGGCAGCTTCGACGGGTCGCGCTCGGCGAGCGCCTTGATGGTCTTGCCGTCGACGACGATCGAGTCCTCGGTGTAGCTCACGTCGTACGGGAGCTTGCCGAGGATGGTGTCGTACTTCAGCAGGTGCGCCAGCGTCTGGTTGTCGGTGAGGTCGTTGACGGCGACGATTTCGACGTCGTGCTCCAGGCTGTCCAGGGCTCGCCAGAAGTTGCGGCCGATCCGGCCGAAGCCGTTGACACCGATCTTTACTGTCACGTCTGTCCTGCCCTTCAGTTGGGGCCGGTACCCGAACTGGCGCCGACTCGTCATTCACGTTCATGTAGGAAGACGGACACTCGCGTGCCCGGCAAGGGCACTCTACCCACTCCCCCGCGGTCCGGCTGGCTCGGGTCGCAGGGGTCGTCGGCGGACAACCGCTGAGCCGTACTGCTGCCCAGCGGAAGGCTGACCCCGGTCAGCTGTCCAGCATGTCCGGCGTGACCGCCGACTCGGTGTCGGGGACGCCGTCCTCCTGAGCGCGCTTGTCAGCCATCGTCAGTAGCCGTCGGATCCGACCGGCGATGGCGTCCTTGGTCATCGGTGGATTCGCCAGTTGGCCCAGCTCCTCCAGTGACGCCTGGCCGTGTTCGATCCGCAACCGGCCGGCTTCGGCCAGGTGATCTGGCGCGGTCTCGCCGAGGAGGTGCATGGCCCGTTCGACGCGGGCGGAAGCGGCGACCGCCGCCCGGGCCGAACGCCGCAGGTTCGCGTCGTCGAAATTGGCGAGCCGATTGGCGGTGGCCCGCACCTCGCGCCGGAGTCGGCGGTCCTCCCAGGTCAGCACGCAGCTGTGTGCCCCGAGCCTGGTCAGCATGGTGGCGATCGCGTCGCCGTCGCGGACCACGACGCGGTCGGCGCCGCGCACCTCGCGGGCCTTCGCCGAGACGTCGAGCCGGCGAGCGGCGCCGACCAGTGCGAGCGCCGCCTCCGGGCCCGGGCAGGTGACCTCCAGCGCCGCGGACCGGCCGGGCTCGGTGAGCGACCCGTGTGCCAGGAAGGCGCCGCGCCAGGCGGCCTCCGCGTCGGCGATCGAGCCTGCGACGATCTGCGACGGCAGGCCACGGACCGGTCGGCCGCGGACGTCGAGCAGACCGGTCTGCCGGGCCAGGGCATCGCCGCCGTTGACCACCCGGACCACGTAGTGGGTGCCCTTGCGAATACCGGACGCCGCGAGCACCAGCACATCGACGTGATGTCCGTAGAGGTCGGTGATCTCCTTGCGCACCCTGCGGGCGACGGAACCGGTGTCGAGTTCGGCCTCGACGATCACCCGCCCGCCGAGGATGTGCAGCCCGCCGGCGAAACGCAGGATGGTCGACACCTCCGCCTTCCGGGCGGACACCTTGGTCACCAGTACCCGGCTCAACTCGTCTTTGACGTCGGCGGTCATCGCCATTCCAGGCCCCTATCGTCGCTAACGGTCGTGTGAGTCTCGGACGCTGGAGTCTCGGACCGTGCCGCTGCGGCGGCCTCGATCAGCGGCCCCATCACGCCGGCCAGGGCGATGGGGTCGTGCCGCGGCGCGCCCGACGCCTCGGCGATCGGCTCGAGAATCAACTCGCCACCGGCCTGCCGTACCGCGCTGGCCAACCGCTGCGGCAGCACCACCGCACCGGTGTGGGCCACCACCGCGTCGATCTTGAAGTCGGGCGCGTAGCGGGTGATCACTTCGAGGTGCTGTTCCTGGGAGAAGTCGTCGGTCTCCCCCGTTTGCGGTTCGAGGTTCAGCACCACGATCCGGCGGGCCCGGGTGTCGATCAGAGCGCGTGCCAGATCATGCAGCAGCAGATGCGGCAGCACGCTGGTCATCCACGAGCCCGGCCCGAGGGTCACCACGTCGGCCGCCCGGATCGCCGTTAACGCCTCCGGGCAGGCGGGCGCCAGCGCCGGTTCGATGAAGATCTGCTGCACATCGCCGGGTGTCGTCGCCACCGCCACCTGGCCGCGGATCTGCCGCACCGCTCGCGGATCCTCGTCGAGGCCCGTGACGTCGGCGACGATGTCCAACGGGTGCCGTGACATCGGCAGCACCCGGCCGCGGGCGTGCAGCAGAGCACCGGCGGTGTCCAACGCCGCCACCGGGTCGCCGGTCACCTCGGTCAGACCGACCAGCAACAGATTGCCCACCGGGTGCCCGGCGAGGACACCCCGACCCGCGAAGCGGTGTTGGAAAGTCCTGCCCCAGAGGTCGCCGTGGGCGTCGTCGGGGGTCAGCGCACCGAGCGCCATCCGCAGATCGCCCGGCGGCATCATGCCGGGCATGTCGCGACGTAACCGGCCGGATGAACCGCCGTCGTCGGCGACCGTCACCACTGCGGTGATGTCCACGTCCAATCGGACCAGGGCCCGGAGCATGGCGTGTAGGCCGTGCCCGCCCCCCAGCGCCACGACGCGGGGCCGGCGGGTGGGAGTACTCACTCGCGTCCCAGGTCGCGGTGGACCACCTTGACCGACAGGGTGTCGCCGGCCAGTCGACGGCCGAGTTCCTCGGCGGTCGCTACGCTGCGGTGTTTACCCCCGGTGCAGCCGACGGCCAGGGTCAGGTACTTCTTGCCCTCCCGCAGGTAACCGCCCGAGATCAAATCGAACATCTCCACATACCGGTCCAGGAACTCGGACGCGCCCTCTTGGGTCAGCACATAATCCGCGACCGGCTGCTCGAGCCCGGTGTGATCGCGCAACTCCGGTATCCAGAACGGATTCGGCAGAAAACGCATGTCGATCACCAGGTCGGCGTCCAACGGGATGCCGTACTTGTAGCCGAATGAGACCAGGGTGAGCGTGGTGCGCCGGGGTGCGGTGGTGAACTTCTTCTCCAACCGCTCGCGGAGGCCGTGCACAGACAGCTCGGTGGTGTCGATGATGACCTCGGCCTCCTCCCGCAGCGGACCCAGCAGTGCCCGCTCGGCGGCCAGTCCGTCGGTCAGCCGCCCGCCGTGCTGCAACGGGTGTTCGCGGCGGTTCGCCTCGTAACGTCGGATCAACGCGGCGTCCGAGGCCTCCAGATACAGCACCCGTGGGCGGAACCCGCGGGCGTCGAGGTCGCGAATCACCGACGCCAGGTCTTCGGTGAACGCGCGGGACCGGACGTCCACCACGACCGCGATCCGGGTCACCGAACCGTGCGACTTCGCGCCCAGTTCGACCATGGTCGCGATCAATTCGGGTGGCAGGTTATCGACCACGAACCAGCCCAGATCCTCCAGGCACTTGGCCGCGGTGGAGCGGCCCGCGCCGGACAGACCGGACACGATCGCCACCTCGATACCCGCGCGTCGACACGGCTGGTCCGTCGGCTGCCGGTCGATTCAGTCGTCATTGCCGCCTCACTCATCGGGATGCCCTTCCGGGCATGCCGTTCCCGGATGCGGACATCGCCGGCGCGGTCCGCGAGCCGAGACCTGCCGGCTCTGCGCCGGTCGAGACGGAGGTGCGTGCTGCCGGCTCAACGCGGCGACGATCGAGGCAGCGGTCCTCGCTCCGATACCCGGAACGGCGATCAAATCTCTCGGTGGTGGCTGCTCGCAGTTTGGTCACCGAACCGAAATGCTTGAGCAGCGCCACCCGCCGGGTCCGGCCGAGACCGGGGACGTTGTCGAGAGCCGACACCGTCATCGCCTTGGATCGCTTCTCGCGGTGATACGTGATGGCGAAGCGATGAGCCTCGTCCCGCAGCCGTTGCAATAAGTACAACGCCTCACTGGCGCGCGGCAGGATCAGCGGCTCGTCGTCGATCGGGAGCCAGACTTCTTCGAGCCGTTTAGCCAGGCCGACGACGGTCACGTCCACCACGCCGAGGTCCGCCATCGCGGCGGCCGCGGCGTTGACCTGCGGCTGTCCCCCGTCGACGACCAGTAGTTGCGGAGGGTAGGCGAACCGTCGGACCCGCCCGGTGGTCGGGTCGATGCCGGGCGGCGTGCCGGCCGCCACGATGCCGGGCGGACCGCCTGGCTCGGTCGGCTCCGGCCGATCCGGCTGCGGCCGGTCCGCCTGCGGCCGGTCCGTCTGCGGGTCCTGATCGCGGGCCACCCGGGAGAACCTGCGTCGGACCACCTCGGTGATCGCTGCGACGTCGTCGCCGGCGGAATCCCGGATGGCGAACCGTCGATAGTCCGACCGCTTGGCCAACCCGTCCTCGAAGACGACGAGGGAGGCCACCACATTGGTGCCCTGAACATGCGAGATGTCCACGCACTCGATGCGCAGCGGTGCCGAGTCCATGCCCAACGCCTCGGCCAACTCGGTGAGCGCGGCGGACCGGGAGGTCAGATCGCTGGCCCGCTTGAGTCGGTGGCGGGCCAGCGCGTCGCTGGCGTTACGCGCGGCGGTCTCCGCCAGGTCCTTCTTGTCACCGCGCTGCGGGACCCGAAGGGACACCTTGGAGCCACGCAGTCGGCTCAGCCAGTCGGCCATCTCATCCGCCTGCGGCGGCAGCGCCGGGACCAGGATCTCCCGCGGCACCGGTGACTCGGGACCGCGGCGGCGCGCGTCAGTCGTCGGCGCGCCCGCCCGCGGCCGCCGTAGTACTGCAGCAGGAAGTTCTCCACTTGGTAGGGCAGCGTCGGCGTCCTGCGTCGAGATCGACGATCCAGCCGCGCTGGCCGCGCATCCGACCCCCGCGGACGTGGAAGATCTGCACCGACGACTGCAGGTCGTCGCCGACGATGCCGATCAGGTCGGCGTCGGTTCCGTCGGCCAGCACCACGGACTGCTTCTCCATCGCCCGACGCAGCGCGGACACGTCGTCGCGCAGCCGGGCCGCCCTCTCGAAATCCAGCGCGGTGGCGCAGCCCGCATGTCCTGCTCGAGCCGACGCAGCATCGGCTCGGCCCGACCGGCCAGGAAGTCGCAGAAGTCGTCGACGATCGCGCGATGCTCGGCCGCGCTGACCCGACCGACGCACGGCGCCGAACACTTCCCGATGTAACCGAGCAGGCAGGGTCGATCGATCTGCTGGGCCCGCCGGAACACCCCGGCAGAACACGTGCGGGCCGGGAACACCCGCAACAGCAGATCCAGGGTCTCGCGGATGGCCCACGCGTGCGCGTAGGGCCCGAAATACCGCACCCCCTTACGGTGCGGGCCGCGCATGACCTGGAACCGAGGGAACTCCTCGTTCAATGTCACCGCCAGCTCCGGGTACGACTTGTCGTCCTTGTAGCGGACGTTGAAGCGGGGGTCGAACTCCTTGATCCAGTTGTACTCGAGCTGCAGCGCCTCGACTTCGGTGCCGACCACCGTCCACTCCACGGACGCGGCGGTGGTGACCATCCGGGCCGTTCGCGGGTGCAGTCCACCGATGTCGGCGAAGTAGGAGTTCAGCCTTTGCCGCAGGCTCTTGGCCTTGCCGACGTAGATGACCCGGCCGTCCGGAATCCCGCCACCGGTACACCCCCGGCTCGTCCGGGATGCTGCCCGGAGCAGGGCGGAAGGTCGACGGATCCGGCACGGCACCAGGGTAGTTGAGCCGTCCGACGGCGAGTGCCGATCGCTGTTCACGGGCGACGACGAAAAGCCGATCAGTGGCTGCATCACGTACGGGTGTTTCTAACCTCGGCCGCCGTTCGCGTACCGGCGGCCGCCAACCCGATCACCAAGCCCCACCGCCGCCGCGGGCGCCACTGTTGGCAGACCACCGCGTCCCGTCCACATCATAGAACGACGACACAGCGATGACTCAGAACACCACGCCGGCCGTCGAGACCTGGCCGGGTTCGGCCTATCCGCTCGGTGCCACCTTCGACGGCACCGGCACCAACTTCGCGCTGTTCAGTGAGGTCGCGGACAGCGTCGAGCTCTGCCTCTTCGACGGCTCGGGCCGAGACCAGGGTCTGGATGCGGGAGATGGACGGCTACGTGTGGCACGCGTATCTGCCGCACATCCAGCCGGGCCAGCGCTACGGCTACCGGGTGCACGGCCCGTACAACCCGAACGCCGGGCAGCGCTGCAACCCGAGCAAACTGCTGCTCGACCCGTACGCGAAGGCGGTGGCCGGCCAGATCGACTGGGACCAGTCGCTGTTCTCCTACAACCTGGGCGACCCGGACAGCTTCAACGACGCCGACTCGGCGCAGCACATGATGCACGGCGTGGTGATCAACCCGTACTTCGACTGGGCCGGTGACCGCGCTCCGCAAGACGCCCTACCACCGCACGGTGATCTACGAGGCGCACGTCAAGGGCATGACGAAGCTGCACCCCGACGTCCCGGAGGCGCAGCGCGGCACCTACGCCGGGATCTCCCACCCGTCGGTGATCGCCCACCTGCAGAAGCTCGGCATCACCGCCATCGAACTGATGCCGGTGCACCAGTTCGTCCAGGACAGCACCCTGGTGGACAAGGGACTGTCGAACTACTGGGGCTACAACACCATCGGCTTCTTCGCCCCGCACAACTCCTACGCCGCCGCCAACAGCGATACCGGTCAGCAGGTCCAGGAGTTCAAGGGCATGGTGCGCGAGCTGCACCTGGCCGGTATCGAGGTGATCATCGACGTCGTCTACAACCACACCGCGGAGGGCAACCACCTCGGGCCGACGCTGTCGTTCCGCGGTATCGACAACGCCAACCTACTACCGGCTGGTGGAGGAGTCGCCGCAGTACTACATGGACTACACCGGCACCGGGAACTCGCTCAACGTCCGGCAGCCGCACTCGCTGCAGCTGCTGATGGACTCGCTGCGGTACTGGGTGCTGGAGATGCACGTCGACGGCTTCCGGTTCGACCTGGCGGCCACCCTGGCCCGCGAGTTCTACGAGGTCGACCGGCTGTCCACCTTCTTCGAGATGGTGCAGCAGGACCCGGTGGTCTCCCAGGTGAAGCTGATCGCCGAGCCGTGGGACGTCGGCCCCGGCGGGTACCAGGTCGGCAACTTCCCGCCGCAGTGGACCGAGTGGAACGGCAAGTACCGCGACACCGTGCGCGACCTGTGGCGCGGTGAGCCCGGCGCGATGGGCGAGTTCGCCTCCCGGCTGACCGGGTTCGGCCGACCTCTACGAGAACTCCGGTCGGCGACCGGTGGCGTCGATCAACTTCGTCACCGCGCACGACGGCTTCACCCTGCACGATCTGGTCTCCTACAACGAGAAGCACAATGCGGCGAACGGCGAGAACAGCCAGGACGGCGAATCGCACAACCGGTCCTGGAACTGCGGCGTCGAGGGTGACACCGACGACCCGGACGGTGCTCGCGCTGCGCCGTCGCCAGCAGCGCAACTTCATCACCACCCTGATGTTGTCGCAGGGGGTGCCGATGCTGCTCGGCGGTGACGAGATGAGCCGCACCCAGCAGCGGCAACAACAACGCCTACTGCCAGGACTCCGAACTGACCTGGACCCATTGGGACCAGGCCGACCAGGAACTGATCGAGTTCACGGCGCACGGTGTCGGCGCTGCGCCGCGACCACCCGACATTCCGCCGGCGCCGCTTCTTCGAGGGCAAGCCGGTGCTGCGCGGCGAGGGAGAACCACTGCAGGACATCGTCTGGCTGCGCCCGTCCGGCGAGCAGATGGTGCCGGCCGACTGGGACAGCGGTTTCGGTCGCTCGATCGGGGTGTTCCTCAACGGCAACGGCATCCGCGGCCGCGACGACCGCGGTCTCGTGGTCTACGACGACAACTTCCTGCTGTTCTTCAACGCCCACGACGACACCATCGAATTCACCATCCCCGGCCCGGAGTACAGCCCACGCGGGCTGGCAGATCCTGGTCGACACCGCGGGCGAGATCGCCGAGACCGACGACATTCAGGCCGGGCGCCGCGGCTGCCGGTGCCGGCCAAGGCGATGCTGGTGCTGCGGGGAGCCCGACCGGCCCCCGGCGAGCACGTGGTGATGAGCGCTGTGCCGGCCCCCAAACCGGCCCCGGCCGACCCGCGGCGGCGCGACCCGCCGAAGCCCCCGGCGAAGGCGCCGCGCCGCAAATCCGGGAAGCCTGCCGCCAAGGCCCGGACGGCGGTTCCCGAGCCCGCACCGACTCCACCGGCGGCGCCCGAGTCATTGTCGGAGATTCCGGGTAATCAGAAGTCCGGCACCGGCTCTTCGAGCAGCAGTGCCCCGCCGATCTCGGCGACGACCCTCGGGGCGATACCGGATGCGGTGTCGACTCAGGCGTCGGAACCCGGCGATGACGCCGACCATCAATCTCATGGAGCAGCACTGTGACGTCCGCACGTCCCGCAACACCCGCACCTGGCGACACCTCCGCACGACACGACGAAACCTCAATCCCCTCCTCGACCTACCGGCTGCAGATCAATGCGGATTTCCAGCTGGACGACGCCGCCGCACAGGTCGACTACCTGGCCGATCTCGGTGTCGGCTGGATATATCTGTCCCCGCTACTCAGGCCGAGCCGGGTTCCGACCACGGCTACGACGTGATAGACCACGCCGAGGTCGACCCGACCCGCGGCGGCGCCGACCAACTGCGCGAGCTCTGCGACGCGCGCGCACGCCGCCGGGCCTCGGAGTGCTGATCGACATCGTGCCGAACCACGTCGGGGTGGCACCGAGGCCATCTCCGTGTGGTGGCGGGATCTGCTGACCTTCGGCCGGGACTCCCGGTACGGCGAGGCGTTCGACGTCGATTGGCCGGCGGGCGACGGCAAGTTGTTGTTGCCGATCCTGGGCGGCCCCGACGACCTGGCCGTACTCACCGTCGACGGCGATGAACTCGTCTACTACGAGCACCGACTGCCGATCGCCCCGGGAACGGGGACCGGCACGCCGCAAGAGGTGCACGACCGGCAGCACTATCGGCTGATCGACTGGCGCCGCGGCGACACGCGAGCTGAACTACCGCCGGTTCTTCACCGTCACCACGCTGGCCGCCATCCGGGTCGAGCTGCCCGCGGTCTTCGACGAGTCGCACGCCGAGATCACCCGGTGGATCCGCGACGGACTCGCGGACGGCCTGCGCATCGATCACCCGGACGGGCTGTTCGACCCGGCCGGTTACCTGGACGAACTGGCGGCGGCCACCGGCGGCACGTTATGTCTTGGTCGAGAAGATCCTCGAGCCCGGCGAGCAACTGCCGTCGATTGGAGTGCGACGGCACCACCGGCTACGACGCGCTCGCGGTCATCGATCGGGTGCTGGTCGACCCGGCGGCGAGCCGGGCCTGACCGCGCTGGACACCGAGCTGCGCGGCGGCGTCCCGGTCGACTGGGAGACACTCATCCACGACACCAAGCGGATCGTCGCCGACGTCTCGCTGCAGGCGGAGGTCATCGGCTGGAGCGCGCGGCGCTGGCCGTCGCACCCGATCTGGTCGACGCCGAGGACGCGCTGGCCGAACTGCTGGCCTGCCTGCCGGTCTACCGGACTTATCTGGTCCCGCCGGCGCCGAGCGCCGAGATCCGCCGGCGCTCGATTCAGCGGACGATGCGGCGAGCGGACGAGCGGCTGATCGCCGGCGTGATCACGCTGCTGGCCGAGACGCCGAGGGGCACGCGCATCGGCCCGACCTCGCCGCGGCGATCGACGCGGTCACCGCGTTGCTGCGCGACCCGACCCTGGAGGTCACCCGGAGATTCCAGCAGACGTCCGGCATGGTGATGGCCAAGGGCGTGGAGGACTGCGCGTTCTACCGCTACACCGTGCTCACCTCGCTCACCGAGGTGGGCGCCGACCCGAGCGCATTTCGCTGTCGGTGGACGAATTCCACGCGATTCAGGCCGATCGGCAACGAGCAGCTCACGCACGTCGATGGTCGCGCTGACCACCCACGACACCAAACGCAGCGAGGACACCCGGGCCCGCATCAGCGTGCTGGCCGAGATGCCGGACCGCTGGATCGAGTTCGTGCACGCCGTGTCGGGACGAGATCAGCGATCTGCCAGCCGTGCTCGGCGACGGCCCGATGGTCAACCTGGTCCTGCAGGCCGCCGTCGGAGCGTGGCCGATCAGCGCCGATCGGCTGGAGGCCTACGCGTTCAAGGCGGCGCAGGAGGCGGGCAGTTCCACGACGTACACTCGACGCCAATGAGAAGTACGAGTCGCAGCTCGCCGACCTGGTCGGACGGCTCTGCGGCGGCGCGCTGCGGCAACGCGTCGAGGAGTTCGTCGACGCGATCGAGGCGGCCGGCTGGTCGAACGGGTTGGCCGCCAAGCTGATCGCCCTGACCATCGCCCGGCGTCCCGGACACCTATCAGGGCACCGAGCTGTGGGATCACTCGCTGGTCGACCCGGACAACCGGCGCCCGGTGGACTACACGACGCGGCGGCGCCTGTTGGCGCAGCAGCACGACAACCCCACCGGACCGGCCGCGATCGACGAGAGCGCCGCGGCCAAGCATGCTGGTGTCGGCGACGCTGCAGCTGCGTCGGGACCACCCGGAACTGTTCGGCCGGTATGTCGCGCTGCACCGCGCACGGTCCGCTTCGACCCACGTCGTCGCGTTCGACCGGGGCGGGGCCGTGACGCTGGCCACCCGGCTGCCACTGGGGCTCGCCGCGGCCGGCGGTTGGCGTGACACGGGCTTCGACCTGCCCGCCGGCAGCTACACCGATCTGCTCACCGGTCGGCGTCTCGAATCGACCGGCGGCACAGCTTCCGGTCGGTGACATCCTCGCCACCCTGCCGGTGGCACTGTTGCAGCGGGAGATCTGATGAACCACGGGAACCGGCCTCGGGCCCGTTGCGGAAGGCCATCGATCCTTTGAGGTCTGGGCGCCGCTGGCCACCACGGTTTCGCTGCGTGGTCGGCGATCAGACGATCCCGATGCTGGCGAGGGCCGACGGCTGGTGGGCTGCCGAGGTGCCACTCGAGGATGACCCGGCCGGGACGTCGACTACGGCTTCCTGCTGGACGACAGCACCGAACCGATCGCCGACCCGCGTTCCCGCCGGCAACCCCCGGCGTGCACGGGCTCTCCCGGACCTTCGACCCGGCGTCGTATCACTGGGGGGACGCCCACTGGACCGGCCGCCAGCTGGCCGGTGGGGTGATCTACGAGCTGCACATCGGCACCTTCACCGCCGGAGGGCACCTTTCGCGCTGCCATCGACAAGCTGGACCACCTGGTCGCGCTCGGCGTGTCGTTCGTCGAACTGCTGCCGGTCAACGACTTCAACGGCGACCCACAACTGGGGCTACGACGGCGTCCTCTGGTACACCGTGCACGAGGCGTACGGCGGGCCCGCGGAGTACCAGCGTTTCGTCGACGCCTGCCACAGCCGTGGCATCGGCGTCATCCAGGACGTGGTCTACAACCACCTCGGCCCCAGCGGCAACGTCCTGCCGCAGTTCGGGCCGTACCTGCACGACGCCGGCGAGAGCACCTGGGGCAGCCTGCTCAACCTGGACGGCCCGGATTCGGACACGGTCCGCGACTACATCATCGAGAACGCCGCTGATGTGGCTGCGCGACTACCACGTCGACGGGCTGCGGCTGGACGCCGTGCACGCGCTGGTCGACCACCGGGCCGTGCACCTGCTGGAGGAGCTGTCGCAGGAGGTCGACGCGCTGTCGACACATCTGGGCCGGCCGCTGACCCTGATCGCCGAGTCCGACCTCAACGATCCGAAGTTGATCACGCCGCGGGCCGCGGGCGGGTACGGCCTGACCGCGCAGTGGAGCGACGACTTCCACCACGTCGTGCATGTCGCGCTGACCGGTGAGCGGATCGGCTACTACGGCGATTTCGGCAGCATGGAGTCGCATCGCGAAGGTCTATTGACCAAGGGCGTACTTCCACGACGGCACCTGGTCGAGCTTCCGCGGTCGGACCCACGGCCGTGCCGATCGACGCCCGCAACACCGAGGGCTGGCGGTTCGTCGTGTACGCGCAGGACCACGACCAGATCGGCAACCGGGCTGCCGGCGACCGGCTGAGCGCCACCCTGGGCCGCGACGACCTGGCGATCGCCGCGGTGCTGGTGATGACCGCCCCGTTCACCCCGATGCTGTTCATGGGCGAGGAATGGGCGGCCAGCACGCCGTGGCAGTTCTTCACCTCGCATCCGGACCCGGATCTCGGGCGCGGCGACCGCGGCGGGCCGGTTCAAGGAGTTCGCCCGGATGGGCTGGGACGAGTCGCTCGTGCCCGACCCGCAGGACCCGGAGACCTTCGACCGGTCCAAGCTGGACTGGGCGGAGCCCGAGGGCGGCCGTCACGCCGACATTCTCGACTGTACCAGCAGCTGGCCAAGATCCGTCGCGAGCGGCCCGAGCTGACCGATCCGCGATTCAGCCGGACCTGCGTCAACTACGACGAGAGCGACCGCTGGCTGCTGCTCGACCGCTCCGGCGTACTCAGGTCGCGTTCAACTTCAGCGACGACGAACAACGGGTGCCGTTCCTGGCGAACATCCCCCGGTTGCTGTTGGGCACCGTCCCGGACGTGCCTGATCGAGGACTTCGGCATGGCGGCCTGCGCCGTGACCCTCCCGCCGCACAGTGCGGCGGTGATCAGCAGCTGCTGAACCCATCCGGAATGCCCGATCTCACTCGGTGACGACGAAAGTTCCGGAGCCGTCGAGGTACTCGACCCAGCCCAGGTGGCGGCGAGCCGGGTCGAGGCCGCGAGCTGTGGCCGTCAGCTCAAGCACGTCGCCCGCAGAGACAGTCGGGTTCGACGGTTCGACGGTCAGGCTCGCCGTGTTCGGACGGCCGTCGACGGCGAACGTGCGGTAGCTGTACGACGTGACGTCGGTGCCCGGTGCGTTCGCGAAACCGACCACTTCGGCGACGTACGTGCCCGGTTCGGGGTCGACCAGGGTGACTTCCTCATTGGAGGAGTCCGACCCGGACACCCCCACCCGGATCACACTGCCACCGTCGGGGGCGACCAGATAGACGTAGAGGTCGAGGTCGGAACCGTCCGAGGGGTTGGCCACGTCAGTGGAGAATCGGACGACCTTGGTTCGATCCGGGACCTGAAGGACGTTGTCGATAACCTTGCCGGCTGCCACCTGCTGAGCCTCGGCCGTCCCTGGGGTCATGCCGAATGCGGTGATCGGGAACGCGCCGTTCACACCCGACCGCACCGTCCAGGCGGCGGAGTGCGTCGACGGGTCCAGCACGACTTCCGACTCCGAGCTGTCGACGGCCCTCGGCTGGATCGCGATCGGGCTGCGCACCGTCGTTCCCGCCCCGTGCCAGGTCAGGAAGCCGGTCGCATACTCGCCGGTCTGGGCGGTGCTACGAGTCAGCGTGACGGTGAACTGGCGGGTGGCGCCGGCCTCGGGAAAGAACAGGATGGAGGGTGACACGGTCGCCGTGAACCCGGGCACCTCGATGTCCGCCAGATACAGCCCGGCGGTCACGGCGGTCGCTCGGCGCGTGACCGTGACCGGACCGACGGCTGCTCCCACGGCGATCGACGCCTGGTTGTAGTCGCTCGGGTCGATCGGCAGGTACCCCCGTACCGGTGTCGACGCCCAGACCCTCGAGATACCCGAGCCAGTCCAGCGCGTCTGCGTCGTAGACCAGCGCGGCGTTGAGCATTCGCGGCGGGTCGACTTCTCCGGCACCCTGAGCGAACGGATCGGTAGCGGGAGTGCCGTCGGCATTCTTCGTGTCGTAGGCGGTGGTCATCAGCGCTGATTTGACGGCCATGGGTGACCACGTCGGATGTTGCTCCAGGTAGATCGCGGCCAGGCCGGCGATGTGCGGCGCCGCCATCGACGTACCTGAATAGACGTCGTACAGCCGGTCCGAATTCGACGGTGGGGCGACCGGCGCCAGGATCGTGACGCCGGGCGCCGTGATGTCCGGCTTGAGAACGTCCTCGTTGGTGGCTCGGGCGGGCCCGCGGGAGGAGAAGCCCGCCACTCGGGGGTAGGCGACGGGCTGGTCGGTGAGGTTGCCCGGCTCCAGTGAGGCCGTCGCATTCGCGGTCGCGGCGTAGGCCTTGACCGTGGGTCCGACGGTGTCGTCGAGATGGACACTGGGCACGCTGTGCAGGTCGCCGTCGACGCTGCCGGGCGTGAGGTTGGTCAGGATCATGCCGAGGCCGCCCGCTCGGGCCACCTCCGCCGACTTGTCGACTCGGGCGATCACGCCGCGGTCGCACTGCACGATCGTTCGGGCCACTTTCGTAGGGTCCAGCGAATCGGGTGTGCACAGTGCCGCGCTCGCCGGGGTGACGCCGGGAAGTCCGGACCGCTCGCGGCGACCAATGGCAGCGGGCCCACCGGCGCCTGCACGGTGGTGCTGATACCCGCGTACTTGCGGCCGTCGCCGAGTACGACGGTGCCGAGCCATGGTGCCGACCGTGCCCGCAGCGACAGTGGTCACCCACGGCTGCGTGTTGTCCATGGTCGATGGGCCGGGCCCGCTGTTGCCCGCTGATGCGGACACGAACACGCCGGCGGATGCGGCGGACAGGAAGGACAGTGCGATCGGGTCGACGGCCGGTGACTCGGATCCGCTGCCGACCGAATAGTTGATCACGTCGACGCCGTCCACGACGGCCTGTTCGATGGCGGCGATGATGTCGGATGTAAAGCCGCCGGACCTTGCCGGGTCCTTGGCCTCCCACAACGCCTTGTACACGGCGACCGACGCTGCCGGCGCCACTCCAGAAATCCTCCCGAAGTCGTAGCCGTCGACGGTCACTGGAACGCCCTGCCTCCCCGCCGCCGTGCCCGCTGTGTGTGAGCCGTGGCCGGACCCATCCCGCGGTGAGACGTAATCGGCCAGGTTGTCAGACCCGACCGCGGCGATGAAGCCGGCGCCGAAGTAGCGCGCACTGACGATCTTGGTGTTGCACAGGTCCGCGGTGAATTTTTCTCCTTCGACGCATTGCACCGGTGAAGGTGCCGCCGTCCGCCTTCGGCATCACGATCGTGTCCCCGACGCGATAGGCCCGGTCCGGGTGATAGGGGTCGGGTCCGTCAGTGAGCTGAGAGCCCGCGAATGACGGATTCTCCGGCCAGATGCCGGTGTCGATCACGCCGATCACCACACCCTTGCCGGCGTTCGCCGCGCCGCCGACGGATGCCCACACGCCGTCGGTTCCGGTGAGCCCGAGGAAGTCCACCGAGTTTCGCGCGTCGCCGGCGGCGACAGATCCGGGACCACCGTCGCCGGCGGCGACAGATCGGCGGCGCACCGTCGCCGGCGGCGACAGATGGGGCACCCTCGGTGTGCCGGACGGTGTCCTTGGCGATGGCCAGCACGCCGGGGGTGGCGGCGAGCTGTCGCGCCTGTGAGCTGGTCAGATCTGCCGTGAAGCCGTTCAGGACGACGGTGTATCTCGCGGCGGGGGTCACGCCGACGGAGTCGGCGATCACCTGTTGGTCGTTGCGAAGCACCCGGTCGTACTGCTGGGCCGCTTCACTGTCGACCTCAAGGGTCCCGTGGGGTGCCGGCTTGGTGGCGGGGATGCCTTGGGTGCCGCCGGTGTATGAGGCGAGCGGCGCCCGCTTCAACATCACGATGTAGCGACCCGGGGTGGGGGTCGGCGGCAACGTGTAGGTAGGCGACGACGATGACGCGGCAAGCGGTGTCGAAGCCGGTGCTGCCGGGAGAAGCCGGCTCGCGGGCGGCGCAGCTGCGCCGGTCGCGGCCGGTAGGACGCTCATCGCAGCGAGGGTTGCGACGATGATCCCGATCCGACTACGGATGGTGGCGGTGCTCCTCGACGACAACATGGATCCTCCGGAGCTCCTCGCCGTGGCTGCGGCGACAGATTCGAACGAGTGACTTCATGCCGCGAACGAGTTGCGAAGCGTCGCTCTCGACATTCGATGTGTACACCGTGTGGCCGAGCTTCGCCTTTTGACGCAGGCCGGCTGCTCGATCAGCGGAAGGTGTAGTAGGCGTCGCAGCCGTCCCCGCCCACCGGCGCGGCGGTGGCCACCGGGACTGTCGCCGGGTTCAGCCGGACGTATGGGCGGCGTGCATCAGCTGGAGTCGCTGCACTGTGACGTCGACCAGCGAGGCGATCAACACGCGTCGAGCGCCGCCCTCGACCGGGGCCTCACAAGGGACGACGAGAACGGTCAAGCCGGCGGCCGCGGCGGATTCGGTCCCGTGGGCGGAGTCCTCAACGGCCAGCGCCGCGTCGGCGGCGACACCCAGTCGATCCAGGGCGTGCAGGTACGGCTGCGGATCGGGTTTGCCGGCGGTCACATCGTCCCCGGTCACCACGACGTCGAAGTTGTGTCGACCGAGGGTGTCCAGGGCGATCTCGACCAATAGGCGGTCGGTGGCCGTGACCAGGGCGGTCCGCAGACCCGCCGCCCGGACGGCGGCCAACAGGCGGGCCGCGCCCGGACGCCAGACGATGTGGTGGCGGTAGTGGACTGCCACTGCCCGCCACAACTCGTCTCTGGTCAATGTCCAGTCGCGGACGACGCCGAGGTCGCGATGCAGCAGCTCGATGGTCGGGATCATCGGCAACCCGACCATCGCCGCCCTCGCCGCCGTGGAGACGGCTCCGTCCAATTCAGCGGCAACCTCGTCCAGCGCTGTCGACCACAGCCGTTCCGAGTCGGTCAAGGTGCCGTCCATGTCGAACAGCACCGCCTGCAGTCGGCCCGCTCCGGCCGAGGGGCCCGCGTCTGCGGAGTCTGCGGAGTCTGGCGGGTTGCTCACTTCGCGGCGAAGTACTTCGCCTCGGGATGATGTGCGACCAGGGCCGAGGTGGACTGTTCCGGATGCAGCTGGAACTCGTCCGACAGTTCCACGCCGATTCGGCCCGGGTCGAGCAACTCCATCACGATCGTTTGATCCGTCAGGTCCGGGCAGGCCGGATACCCGAACGAGAACCGGGCGCCGCGGTAGGCCAAGTCGAAGAACTTCTCCACTTCGGCCGGGTCGTCGTCAGCGGCGGTCGACCCGTCGGGGAAGACCAGTTCGGAGCGAATCCGCTGATGCCAGTACTCGGCGAGCGCCTCGGTGAGCTGCACGGAGAGTCCGTGCACCTCCAGGTATTCGCGATAGTTGTTGGCAGTGAACAACTCGTTGGCGTAGTCGCTGATTCGCCGACCCATCGTCACCACTGTGAAGGCGATCACGTCGACCTCGCCCGACGACCGGGGCCGATAGAAGTCGGCCAGGCACAGGTGCCTGTCGCGGGCCTGCCGCGGGAAGGTGAACCGGGCGATCTCCGCGGCGTCCGCCCGCGGCTCGGCGAGAATGACCACCGAGTCCTTCTCGGACACGCAGGGGAAGTACCCGTAGACGACAGCGGCTTCGAGAACCTTGTCGGTGTGGAGCTTCTCCAACCAGTAGCGCAGCCGCGGCAGGCCTTCGACGGCCACCAGTTCCTCGTACGAGGGCCCCTGTCCGGCGCGCGCGCCGCGCAGACCCCATTGCCCCATGAAGGTGGCGCGCTCGTCCAACAGCGCGGAGTACTCCGCGAGTGCGATGCCCTTGACCACCCGCGAACCCCAGAACGGCGGGGTCGGGACGGCGTTGTCCAGTGCTACGTCGGATCGTTCCGGGAGCACCACGACTTCGGTGGAAGCGGCCGCCCGACGCGCCTCGGCGATCCGTTGGGACCGTTCGTGGCGGGCCCTCCGATCGGCGGCCTTCTGCTTCTCGGCCGCGTCTTCGGCGGGTGCCAGGCCTCGCTTGCGGGCCATCACGCCGTCCATCAGCCGCAGCCCCTCGAAGGCGTCCCTGGCGTACCGGACGTCGCCCGCGAACATGGCCGAGAGGTCGTTCTCGACGTAGGACCTGGTCAGCGCGGCGCCGCCGAGTAGCACCGGATACTTCGCGGCCACCCCGCGGGTGTTCATCTCCTCGAGGTTCTCCTTCATGATCACGGTGGACTTGACGAGGAGCCCGGACATCCCGATCGCGTCGGCGGCGTGCTCGTCGGCGGCGGCCAGAATCGCCGAGATCGGCTGCTTGATGCCGAGATTGACCACCGAGTAACCGTTGTTGGACAGGATGATGTCCACCAGGTTCTTGCCGATGTCGTGGACATCGCCCTTGACGGTGGCCAGCACGATGGTGCCCTTGCCCTCGGAGTCGGCCTTCTCCATGTGTGGTTCCAGGTAGGCCACCGACTTCTTCATCACCTCGGCGGAGGTGAGGACGAACGGCAGCTGCATCGCACCGGAGCCGAAGAGCTCCCCCACCGTCTTCATCCCGTCGAGCAGGGTGTCGTTGATGATCTCCAGCGCCCGACGATGGAGCAGCGCCTCGTCGAGGTCCGCCTCCAGTCCGTTGCGGTCGCCGTCGATCACGCGCTGCTTCAGCCGCTGGTCCAGGGGCATCGCGGCCAGCTCGGCCGCCCGGGTCTCCCGGCCGGCGGCGGCGGTGACCCCGGCGAACATGTCGAGTAGTTTCTCCAGCGGGTCGTAGCCCTCCCGCCGTCGGTCGTACACCAGGTCGAGGGCGATAGTCCGCTGCTCCTCGGGGATCTGCGACATCGGCAGGATCTTGGAGGCGTGCACGATGGCCGAGTCCAACCCCGCCTTGACGCACTCGGCCAGGAACACCGAGTTCAACACCTGCCGGGCGGCCGGGTTCAGGCCGAACGACACGTTGGACAGCCCGAGGGTGGTCAGCACGTCGGGGTGCCGCCTCTTGAGTTCCCTGATGGCCTCGATGGTCTCGATGCCGTCGCGGCGGGTCTCCTCCTGTCCGGTGGCGATCGGGAAGGTCAGGCAGTCCATCACGATGTCGGACTCGTTGAGCCCGTATTCGCCGGTGATCTGGCTGATCAGTCGTTCCGCGATGGCCAATTTGGTGTCCCTGGTCCGCGCCTGGCCCTCCTCGTCGATGGTGAGCGCGACCACCGCGGCGCCGTGCTCTCGCACCAGTTCCATCGTGCGGGCGTACCGCGAGGTCGGTCCGTCACCGTCTTCGAAGTTGACCGAGTTGACGATCGAACGGCCGCCGAGGTGTTCCAGCCCGGCCTGCAGCACGCCGGGCTCGGTGGAGTCCAACATGATCGGCAGCGTCGAGGCGGTGGCGAACCGGGACGCCAGCTGTTGCATGTCCCTGACGCCGTCGCGGCCGACGTAGTCGATGCACAGGTCGAGCAGGTGGGCACCGTCCCGCGTCTGTGAGCGGGCGATCTCGACACAGCGGTCCCACTCCTCTTCGAGCATCGCGTCGCGGAAAGCCTTGCTGCCGTTGGCGTTCGTCCGCTCGCCGATCATCAACACCGATGCGTCCTGCGCGAACGGGACGGCCTGGTACAGGGAGGACAGGCCGGGTTCGGGGCGCGGTCGACGCGGCGCGGGTGTGACCCTGCGAACCGCCTCGACGACCTGCCGCATGTGCTCCGGGGTGGTTCCGCAACAGCCACCGACGAGTTGTAGACCGAACTCGGTGACGAAGCCGGTCAGCGCTGACGCCAACTCCTCCGGACCGAGCGGATAAACGGCCCCACGCGGGCCGAGCTGCGGGAGTCCGGCGTTCGGCATCACCGACACCGGAATGGTGGCGTGCCGGGACAGGTAGCGCAGGTGCTCGCTCATCTCGGCCGGGCCGGTGGCGCAGTTGAGCCCGATCAGATCGATCCCGAGCGGCTCCAGCGCGGTCAGCGCGGCACCGATCTCCGAGCCCAGCAGCATGGTGCCGGTGGTCTCCACCGTGACGTGGCAGATGATCGGCACCTGCTGGCCGCGCGCGGCCATCGCGCGTTGGGCGCCGATGATCGCCGACTTGGCCTGTAGCAGGTCCTGGCAGGTCTCGACGACCACTGCGTCGATGCCACCGTCCAACATCCCGGCGACCTGCTCGAAGTAGGCGTCTCGCAGGGCGGCGTACGGGGCGTGACCCAGGGTGGGCAGTTTGGTGCCCGGGCCCACCGATCCGAGCACGAATCGCGGCTGATCGGGGGTGCTGAACGCATCCGCCTCGGCTCTGGCGAGCTGCGCGGCCACCTCGGCCAGCTCCCGGATCCGGTCGGTGATGTCGTACTCGGCGAAGTTGGCCAGGTTGGTGCCGAAGGTGTTCGTCTCGATCGCGTCGACGCCCACCTCCAGGTACTCCCGATGGACCGCTCGCACGATCTCCGGCCGAGTGACACAGAGGATCTCGTTGCACCCGTCGAGGCCCGCGTAATCGTCCAGGGTCGGGTCGTAGGCCTGCAGCATCGTGCCCATCGCCCCGTCGGCGACGATGACGCGAGACGAGAGGGCGGTCAGCAGTGGATGGCGAACGTCGGAATGCACCACAAGAGCTTACGGTCGCGCGAGGTGCCACTTCCGTCGAGCGTGCTCGCCGGTGCCGCTCCGCGGACGCGTGGACGTCGACCACGCCGTACCGGGTCGTACGCTGTCGGGGTGACGGACCTACCTGCGCTCCGCGATCCGGTGATGATCGCGGCATTCGAAGGATGGAATGACGCCGGTGACGCCGCGACCTCAGCCATCGAACATCTGGCTCTGACCTGGGATGCAGAGGAGCTGACCGAACTGGACCCGGAGTCGTTCTACGACTTCCAAGTGTCCCGTCCGTCGGTGAAGCTGGTCGACGGGGTGACCCGGCGGATCGAGTGGCCGACGACGCGCCTGACGTACTGCACACTGCCCCACCAGGCCCACGACATCGTGCTGGTGCACGGGATCGAACCGAATTTCCGCTGGCGGGCATTCTGCGCCGAGCTGTTGGAGTTGGCGGTGGCACTCAATGTGCGCAACCTGATCAGTCTGGGTGCGCTACTGGCCGACGTCCCGCACACGCGTCCGGTGCAGGTGTCCGGCTCCGCGCACGACGCGGCGACCGCCGCCCGGTTCGGGTTGGAGCAGTCCACCTACGAGGGGCCGACCGGCATCACCGGGATCTTCCAGGACGCCTGTGTGCAGGCGGGCATTCCGGCGGTGTCGTTCTGGGCCGCGGTCCCCCACTACGTCTCCCAAGCGCCGTCGCCCAAGGCGACACTGGCCCTGCTGCATCGGGTCGAGGAGACGCTGGACATGGAAGTGGACCTCGGCACCTATCCCGAGCAGGCGGAGGAGTGGGAGGTCGAGGTCACCCAGATCGCGGCCGATGACGAGGAGATCGCCGAATACATCCAGCGTCTGGAAGAGCGCGACTCGGAGGCGGAACCGCTGACGCCTGCGAGTGGCGAGACCCTCGCTGCGGAATTCGAACGATATCTACGGCGGCGCGGTAATTCGCCGAAGGGCGACAAGCGCGACGGTCGATAGCGGCGCGCGATTCAGAGCGTCGTTTCGTGTTCACCTGCACGGCGTATTCTCAATTGTGAACATTGACGGTATGGTCCCGTTCGTCGCTTTCGTACTCGGGAAACGGGATCCGCATGAAACGAATTCTTTACTCTCCGCTGGCGCTCGTCGTCGCAGTGTGCACCGTATTCTCAATCGCCGGTCCGGCCAGCGCCGGCGACGATTACGGAACGTCCGGGGGGTCATCGGGCGGCTACGAATCGACAACGCCCTACTACGTGTCGATGGGTGACTCGCTGGCGGTCGGCATTCAGCCGGTCGGCCCGGCCGGGGCGAACGTCCCCACTGCAGACGCGTTTCCGAACAAGGTGTTGCCCGCCCTGCGGCGATCACGGCCGGGGTTGAAGTTGCAGAACTTCGGCTGCCCGGGGGCCGGCGTCTCGTCGGTGCTGACCGGGGGTGACTTGGCCGCCTGTGGATACGGTGCAGGCACCCAGTTATCGACCACGGTCGCGTTCATCAAGACCCACAAGGTGGCCGATTTCAGCATCATTCTGGGATCGAACGACGTGATCGGCCGTTGTGTCACTCCCGCCGGAATCGACGGTGTGTGTGCCCAACTGGCCATCGCCGCGCTGCCGGCAGCGCTCGGATCGGTGCTCGACCAGGTGAACGCGGTACTGCCGGCGAAAGCCGCTCGCGCGGGCGGTCTCTACTACGACCCCTACCTCGGTCTCGCTCTCGACCCGGCCAAGCTGCCGCAGGCGATGCTGTCTTTGCAACTCACGAATGCGTTGAACGATGCGCTGCGAGCGATCTACCGTTCACACGGCTTCACAGTTGCGCAGGTCGGATTCACCTTCCGGATCAACGACTACCGCACGACTATCGCACCACCGACACCGAACAACGTGGTTGTGAACTGCGCCCTCACCTGGTTCTGTACGGCGGGCAACATCCACCCGAATACCGCCGGCTACACCAAGATCGCCGAGGCGTTCAAGTTCGCCCTGAAGACCTGGCGCCGGTCTTAGCAGTCCGGGCTCGACGCGGTCATCTGTGCGCTGGTCGCAGGTCGACGCCCAGCAGGGCGTCGACCGCGGCTGCCACGTCCGCACCATTCAGGGTGTTGTTGGCGGCCCACTGATCCAAGACGCGAATCGCCTTCGGGGTGTCGAGGTCATTCCCGAGGGCGTTTCGCACCTTGGCGACCACTTCGGTGGTGTCGAATCCGAAACGGCCGGCGGCGGCCCGCCAGCGGGCGAGCCTGTCCGTGGCGACCGAGAGTAGATCCGCACTCCACATCCGGTCCTCCCGGTAGTGAGTGGAGATCAGTGCGAGTCGGATCGCACTCGGGTCCACGCCGTCGGCGAGGAGTCGCGAGACGAACACCAGGTTGCCGCGCGACTTCGACATCTTCTCGCCGTCCAGGCCGACCATGCCCGCGTGCGTGTAATGCGTGGCGAACGGGGTGTTTCCGGATAGTGCCTCGGCGTGCGCGGCCGAGTACTCGTGATGCGGAAAGATCAGGTCGCTGCCGCCGCCCTGCAGGTCGATGGTGGTCCCCAGACGGTTCCCGGCGATCGCCGCACACTCGATGTGCCAGCCCGGCCTGCCGGGTCCCATCGGTGAGTCCCAGGCGGGCTCCCGCGGTCGCTCCATGCGCCACAGCAACGGGTCGAGCGGATCCCGCTTGCCGGATCGCGCCGGATCGCCACCTCGCTCGGCGGCCAGCGCCAGCATCGTCGCGCGGTCGTAGCCGGATTCGTAGCCGAAGTCCGCCGCGGTGTTGACGTCGTAATAGACGTCGGGGTACTCCGGATCGCCGATGCGGTAGGCGACGCCGGCGTCCATCAGCGCGAGAACCGCCTTGATGATCTCCGGCATGGCCTCAACGGCACCGACCAGGTCGCGGGGTGGCAGCACCCGCAGGGCGGTCATGTCGGTGCGGTAGAGCTCGATCTGGGAGGCCGCGAGAGCCCGCCAGTCGACCCGGTCGCGATTCGCCCGATCGAGCAGCGGGTCATCGATGTCGGTCACGTTCTGGACGTAGTGCACATCCAGTCGGTTGTCCCTCCACACCCGCTGGACCAGGTCGAATGCGATGTAGGTGGCCGCGTGACCGAGGTGGGTGGCGTCGTAGGGCGTTATCCCGCATACGTAGAGCGTCGCCTCCTGATCCGGTTCGGTGGGCTGCACCGATCGGGAGACGGAGTTCCACAAACGCAGCGGAACGGCGACGCCGGGAAGGACGGGGAGACGAGGACTGGGCCAGGACTGCACAGCACCAAACCCTAGTCAGAAACGGCCGCCCACGGATTCCGTCTCGACGGCGTCACACCGAGTCGGGCCGGCCGGGGCGCTGCTCGCCTAGCTCCGTACGCCGGGGATGACATGTCGATTGGCATTGACCACGGCGCGCTGTACCGCGTTCAGGGCGGTGCCGCGAAGGTGGTCCGGCGGACTCGACGAGAAGTACATCAGGTTGTCCGTTGCGGGATGGTGCGGCAGATTCAGCGCATGGCCCAGCTCGTGGGCCAGCACCGTCTCGTCGTACTGCGCCGTCGCCGCCGACCTGAACAGCGACGCCTGGACGACCACCCAGTCGGCGCTGATGCCGAGCGAGCAGCCGGTGGTGTTACCCGCGATGTCGCGCACGACGATGACCGTGATGGGCCGCCCGACTGCTTCCAGCGCGGTTCCGCTATCCGGGTTCAGTCGCAGCCCACGGTGATAAAACTCATTCCGGCCGATCACCTCGTCCAGCAGCAGCAACTTGTTCGCCCGCGGGTCCAGGGCTGCGGTGGGGGCGGGTTCGCCGACCACCCGGGTGGAGAGGTGCCTGATCCGGATGCCGGCGCCCGCCTGCCATATCGCGTCGGCGCGCTCGAGGGCGGGCGTCAACTGGTCGGGGGTCAGCAGCGGCTCGCCGCGCTCGTCGGACAGGATGAGGCAGCTCACCCGGAGCGTGGCCGGCGACGCCGTCCGCCCGGTGACGGCGTCCCCGAGCAGTTCGCCCGCTCGGGCGGCGACCGTGGCGGCGTCGGCGAGCATCGACCCGGTCGTGTGGGTGAGGTAGCGCGCAATGCTGCGGGTCGCGGCCAAGATGCTCGATCCGGTGTCCGTGGTCACGTCCGCCCTCGTTTTGAAATCTTTATCGGCTCATCTGTTCCGGTGAACAGATGCGTCCTACAGTGGCCCTTGATCGGCAGGGCGACTTTCGCGGGCATCGACGCCTCTGCCATCTCCCAATTCGTCCGCACGCCGTCGTGCGCTACCGATCCGCACGCCGTCGTGCGCTACCGAGGAGCCTGCCATGTCCGTCACCCGGGACGCCGCCCGCCCGATTCGCGCCGCCGCCGTGCTCCGGCAGGCGCGGGGTCCCCTGCTCGTAGTGCTTGGCCTGCACCTGGGTCTCATTCGGCGTGTTGTTCACCCTGGTGGTGCCGGGCCACTTCGTGGTCGATGGCCGACTCTTCGGCATCGGCCTCGCCATGACCGCCTATCTCGCTCGGGATCACGGCACGCTTTCGACGCCGACCACATCGCGGCGATCGACAACACCACCCGCAAATTCGTCGCCGACGGGAAAACGGCCGGTGTCGGTCGGTTTGTTCTTCTCGCTGGGCCACTCCTCCGTCGTTTTCGTGATGGCCGTGCTGGTCGCGATCGGCGCCTCCGCGTGACCAGCGCTGGTCGTCCGACGATCTCCGGGGCGCATCAGACGCTGGGCTTGATCGGTACCTCGGTGTCCGGGGTCTTCCTGATCATCATCGGCTGCATCAATCTGGTCGCGCTGCTCAGCATCTGCGAGGTCTGGCGGGAGGCCCAGACGGCGCCGGATACGACGAGGCCGCGCTGGAGCGAGGCGCTGGAATCCCGCGGGCTGTTCGCCCGGCTCCTCCGGCCGGTTCGATGAAGCGCATCAGCCGTCCGGGTCAGATGTACCCGCTGGGACTCCTGTTCGGCCTGGGCTTCGACACCGCGACCGAGATCTCGCTGCTGGTGCTGGCCGGCGCCGGCGCCGCGACCGGGCTGCCCTGGTACGCGGTGCTGGTGCTGCCGCTGCTGTTCGCCTCCGGGATGAGCCTGTTCGACACCTTGGACGGCGCGTTCATGCAGGCCGCGTACCGGTGGGCGTTCGTCAAACCGGTCCGCAAGGTCTACTACAACCTCACCACCACCGGGCTGTCGGTAGCCGTCGCGCTGCTGATCGGCGGCATCGAGCTCATCGGCGTGCTGCACGACCGGTTGCAGCTGTCCGACCCGGTCACCACCTGGGTCGCGCCATCGACCCTGGACGCATCGGCTACCTCATCGTCGCAGCCTTCGTCGCAGTGTTCGCCGTGTCGGCGCTGTACTGGCGGATGGGGCGGGTCGAGCGGCGGTGGTCACTGACCGTGGTCGAAGTCAGCACTTCCACCTGACTGGTGAGTCAATCGGGTTGTTCTCCGCCTGATTGCGGCCCCATCGGGCAGATTCACACTCGCAACGAAGTCGTGCGAGCAGTTGTATGCGTCAGCATTGACCTGGCCGAATGAAAGTGGTCTGGGTCACTGGTGGCGGTTCATCACCGCATGTACCGTTCGCGGAGTTCGCGCTTTCCAACCCAACAAACCAATTCGGCCCGATGCGGGATCGTGCCGAGATTTGGTGGAGGAGAACCATGGCTTCAGCGTCCCGCCGTAACTTCCTAGCCCTGGCTGGAGCCGGCGCCGCCGGCGTCGGCATCTCATCGGCCATCGGCGTCGCCGGTTCGCCGGTGGTGGGCCAGGGCTCGGCTGTCCCAGCCCGCACCGACCACACCCGCGACGATGTCCGGCTCGCTGGTCGCGTACATCGATGACGTTCACGGCGACGAGGTCTCCGTGATGATCGGTGACGAAGAGGTCGTCCTCAAGGATTCGACGTTGGTGGCTCGAATCGCCGCCGCGACGGCAACGTCGCAGGGTTCGTCCGCGCTCTAAGCAGCACGTTCACCCGCACCGCACACTGCCGATTCGACCCCATCCCGCAGTCCCCCAGGAGGTACACGCATGTCTTCACATCGCGAAGCGCCGGGAATC
>CAWGUZ010000018.1:0-402859 GCA_963825975.1 uncultured Actinomycetota bacterium | reverse complement strand
CCCGAAGCCTGATCTGGCTTGTACGACCGGAATGCACCTCGGTTGCGCTCAAGTCATAGAGGCCGATAATTCATCGGACCCGAAAGGTGTCCGCACGGAGTGCATGGCTGAGCCATGCGTACTCGATCCCGATAATCACCGGAAATATTCGCAATCTTTATTCTTGCCAAGGTCATTGTCGGCGGAACCTTCTATCATTGAGGGAATGAGTGGATCCGGTTTCTACACTCTCGACGAGCCGATGCGCCTCGTCAGAATGCGATGGAAGCCGTGTTGGGTTTGATTTCCGGGGAACGCTGCAGTTTGAATGGCGACGAATCGTTGGAACTTTCCCTCGGGGCGGAGCAACTCGGCTGGAAGACCCTGGCGGCGCAGGTGCGATTGACCGACGAACTGGACGAGCAGGGCGTGGCGCACGGCCCGGTCGGTGTCCTCGACGGCCGCGCCGCCTCGGGAGACGTTTCGGATCTCCACCGGAGGCGCCCGCGCGGGTGAGCCGCGGCCCGCGCGACCCAGCCGCAGGATCTCCCGTCGGGTGGGCAACGCCCCGCGCGGCGACCGATCCTGGGCGCCGTGATCGACGCCGGAACCGTGTCGGTCGACCACGTCCGCACCATCGTGGCCACCCTTCGGCGGTTGCCGGACGCCCTCCCGCTGGAGGTGGCGTCGGAGGCGGAGCGGGTCTTGTGGAGCACGCGCCGATCAGGACCCGGAGCAGTTGAAGAACTCTCCGGCACCTGGAACGCGTGCTGGACCTGGACGGACCCGACCGACGACGCCGGGACGCGGTCGAAATGGAGTTCACCATCGGATCCCGCAGCACCACCACCGGTCTGACGGGATCCACGGCTATTTGAACGATCTGGGGGTGGCCGCGCTGCGGGCGGTGATCGACCCGCTCGCCGCACCGAAACCGGCGCTCGACGATCCGAAGGACCCCCGCCCGGCGGCGACCCGACGGGCGCACGCCCTCGTCGAGGTCCTGGAGTACGTGCTCGCGCACCGGCGGGAACGCGCGACAACCCGCTCCCGGAGACCGCCGGGGTCCGGCCGCACATCACCGTCACCCTGGACTGGGACATCCTCAAGCAACAGGCACGCGGTGCGGTCCTGGACGACGGGCACCGGCTCGTCCCCCGCGGACACCCGCCGCCTGCTGTGCGACGCCGGCGTCATGCCCGCCGTGTTGGGCGGGGCCGGCGAGGTGCTCGACCTGGGCAGGTCGTCCCGGACGTTCAGCACCGCGATCCGCAGGGCGATCACCATCCGGGACCGCGGATGTTCCTTCCCCGGATGCACCAGACCCCCGAATTGGTGCGATGCGCATCATTTGAAATGGTGGGCGCGGGACCTCGGCGAAACCAGTTACGCAAACGGTGCCTTGCTGTGCGCTTTTCACCACACGGAGATCCACCGGGGCGACTGGCGAATACAGGCCGCGCCCGACGGGGTTCCGGAATTCGTGCCACCGAAATGGTTGGATCTCTGCCCAGAAACCCAGACGCAACGATGTGCACAACATCGGCCCGCCGACGATCACAGATGAATAGAGCTGCGCAAAAGATCCCGGCGATCCGCTGCGGCAACGCCGTCACATTCTGCGACCGCACACCACCGCCCCGCGCACACCAAGACACCGGCTTATTCGGATGTCGCCTTCGCCTCCGATCCGCTCAGTCGCATCATCGCCGGTCGATTTGGGACGATTGGCCGATGCCACACACTCGTTCTACCTCAGCGATCCCGGCGGCCGATGCACTGCTGGCAACGGACGCCATGCGGTGCGCCTGGGATGGTCCTGACCGGCACATCGCGGAACCATGGAGTCGCTCTATAAGTGGGGGGTAGCCGCTGCAGCCACTTCGCCACCAAATGCGGGTGTCTGCTTATCCGCAGCGCTCGCCGCTCCCGATTACCCAGGTTTTGTTTGTCATTTGTATAGCATGCAGCGTCACGTCAAGAGCAGTCACGGTCACGTTTTGCGAATTCTCCTTGCCCACAGTCCAGACCGTGTCCGGCGGAACATCGAACCCTCCAGGCGGACCGTGTGTCACGAACTCGTGAACAGCTTCGAGCGGCGAAGCCTGTCCAGCGGCGTCAGACGGGTAGTCGGCTGTGAATCCGCGACAGACGGGTGCCGACGTGGCGGATTGGCTCGACGAGGACGTGCTATCGGTCGGTGGGTTATTGTCGGCTGCACATGCTGAGAGCGTGACGACGACGATCACCGCTCCCACGAGCCAACTGTGCCTTATGAACTCTTGACGGTACGACCAAACCTTCGCGTTGCATAGTGGCTCTTCAGAATTGAGAGTGGAGTCGGGGTCTGAATCCGCCGCTTTCCAGTAGAGATCGGGCGATGTAGTGAGTGAGGTTGCGGAAGCCGAGGGCGGAGCCGCGGAGGTGTTCCAGGCGTCCGTTGATCGCCTCCGTGGGCCCGTTGCTCGTACCCCGGCGATCGAAATACGCCAGGACGTCCACGGCGCGGCGTTTCAGCGTCCGACCGAGCCGGCGGACCTCTGCGAGCCCGGCGGGCACACCGGCTGCCGATACTGTCGATCAGGGCTTCCAGGGTCGTCTTACCGCGGGTGCGGTCGGTGTCGCGGTACGCGGTGATCATCCGCTGGTACACCTGCCAGGTCGCTTCGACGTGCACGTGGGCGTCGACGGTGAACAGGGCGTCCAGGCGTTGCCGTTGTTTGGCGGTGAGCAGGTCCGCGCCGGTCTGCAACGTTCGGCGGGCCGAGTAGAGCGGGTCACCGGCCCGGCCCCGGTGCCCGCAGGTGTCCTGCTGGACGCGGCGCCGGCACTGGTCCAACGCCTCCGCGGCCAGACGCACCACATGAAATGGATCCATCACGGCGACCGCGTCGGGCAGGTTCTCCCCGGTCGCGGTCTTGAACCCGGTGAAGCCGTCCATCGCGACGACCTCGATCCCGTCCCGCCAGGCTTGGGGGCGGGCGGCGAGCCACTGCCCGAACGCCTGTTTCGAGCGGCCCGGAACCATGTCCAACAGCCGGGCCGGGCCGGTCCCCGCCCGGACCGGGGTGAGGTCGATGATCACGGTGACGAACTTGTCGCCCCGGCGGGTGTGCCGCCACGCGTGCTCATCCACGCCCAAGACCGTGACCCCGTCGAAGCGGTGCGGGTCGTCGATCAGCACCCGCCGGCCCTCGTCCAGGATTGCGGTGTTCGCGGTGTTCCAGGACACCCCCAACGCCTCCGCGACCCGGGCGACGGTCAGGTGCGCGCACACGACACCCGCCAGCGCCCACCGCAACCCGGTCCGGGACAGCTTCGCCCGCGGTTCCGCCGCCTTCGTGGTGTCCTGCCGCCACACGTGTCCGCAGCCGCCGCACCGGTAGCGGCGGACCCGCAGCAGCAGGATCGTCGGGCGCCACCCGAACGGTGCGTGCGCGAGCCGCCGCTGCACCGTGTCGAACCACCCACCCCGACCGCCGCAGCGGCGGCACTCGTCGCCGGGATCAACGACGACGCACTCCAACACCGCACCGTCGGGCTCGAGCAGCTGCCCGACGACCCGCAGGCCGAGCTCCCCGAGGCGGCAGAACGTGGTCAGGTCAGGCGCGTCGAAGGTAGCGTTGAACATGTCGAGGTCTTCCCGATGGACGGTGTGAGAACCCCATCATCGGAAGACCTCGACCCTCACAGCCCGCGACGCGCCACACCCCGTTGCGACCACCATCAACAACGCGACGGCCCGCACGAAGCGACCCACCCGGCCCGACGCTCAACCCCACTCCACCGTCATTTGCGATGAGCCAAATATTGCGCCATGTCGGCTCTTGGTGGTTCCGGGTGAGGGTGTGGCGTTGAGGGTGTTCGGCCGCGGCCCTTCGAGACTGGTTGGTGTTGAGGCATCCAGTCGAAAGGCCGCGAGCGTGGACGACGCTACTTCTGTTCTGTTCGACCTGCCACGTTTGATGAGCTGCCCTATTTATCCCGGACAGTGGACCCCCGTAGAATGGGGGCCGACTGAATGGAGAGTTTGTTGACTGGCAAGCGGGGTCATTATTCCCGGGAATTCAAGGAAACAGCGGTCCGTGAGGTGATCGATTCATCGCGGCCGATCGTCGACGTGGCACGCCAGTTGGGTCTGGTCGAGCAGACCCTGGGGAATTGGGTGAATGCGTATCGGGCGGACCACCCGGCCGCGGAGACCGAGTTGTCACTGTCGGAGCGGGCGCGGTTGAAGGAACTCGAACGCGAGGTCCGTGAGCTCCGGATGGAGAACGAGTTCTTGGGAAAATCGGTGGCCTTCTTCGCGAAGAAACACCGGTGAACGTGAAGTACATGTTCATCGCGGGCGAAGAAGGCAATTATCCGGTGTATCTGATGTGCCGGTGGGCGAAGGTGTCCCGGTCCGGTTTCTACGAGTGGCGGTTCCGGGCTCCGTCGGCGACGGCGCGTCGCCGTGAGGTGTTGGCGTCGCTGGTGCGGTTCGCGTTCGAGCACTCCGACGGCACGTCCGGGTATCGGCGGGTGCACGCCCAACTGCGCCGGTGGGGACACCACTACGACGACGAGACGGTCCGGTCGATGATGCGCGAGCTGGGCTTGGTGCCGTGTCAGCCGCGCCCGTTCCGGCCGGTCACGACGATCGCCGGGGACGCGGCGGGCACCCCGGACTTGATCGGCCGGGACTTCACCGCCGCCGCGCCCGGGGTGCGGCTCGTCGGGGACATCACGTACCTGAAGACGTGGGAGGGTTGGCTGTTCCTGGCCACTGTTCTGGACTGCTACTCGAAGAAAGTCGTCGGGTACGCGATGGCCGATCACCTGCGGACGTCGCTGGTTATAGACGCGTTGAGAATGGCCGCCCGGAACATCCGATTCACAAGGGGTGTGACAATTTTCCACAGCGACCGAGGTTGCCAATATACGAGTCAGGAATTCGCCGACGCAGCCGCGGAGTTGGGTGTGCGTCGTTCCGTCGGGCGGACGGGTGTTTGCTACGACAATGCGTGGGCGGAATCGTTCAATGGCACGTTGAAGGTAGAGCGGGTACACCGCACAGTGTATCCGACACGGGAACACGCGCGTATCGACGTCGCCCGTTACATCGAATTGCGGTACAATCAGATCAGGCTCCACTCCGCACTCGGATATCGCACACCGAACGAAGTGGAAGCCGAATGGTTCGATCAGAACCCGGCGGCATAACACGCGGGATCAACCGAAGAACCACTGTCCGGAAAATGCCGGGCGGCTCAGGCAGACAGCGGTTGGTGCGCCAGAGGAAGTCGTGGTCGAGTTCCTGGTCGGTGGGTTGTTTGAAGCTGAACACCTGGCAGCCTTGTGGGTTGACCCCGGACATGACGTGGCGGATCGCGCCGTCCTTGCCGGCCGCGTCCATGCCTTGAAAGATCACCAGAAACGCCCAGTGGCCGGAGGCGTAATGCAGCCGCTGCAGTGACGCCAGTTTCTTGACGCGCTTCTTCAGATGCTTCTTGTATTTCTTCTTCGACTTGTAGAGAGGTTCCACGGCGGTGGGCCGATCGGTCAGATCTACCTGTGCATCGGACTCAACACGGAACAGTGCCGCTTCAATTTTCACCGGCTTATCCTTTCGTCTCGCGCGGGGGGTTTGGGGGGTTAGGTGCAATGCCGTTCAGTTAAGGGAATTGGGATATTTGTTGGCCGTTAAAGGCAAGGCGATTTGATTAAATGCCGGAAAATTATCGGTAGCGGGCATCTGAGAGCCATTAGGGAATGGGTAGGAATGTGTGGCAGGATCTGTTTCCATGTCGGACTTCTCCATTGATTCTGGTGCATCGCCTCGGTTGACCGATGTGATCGGTTTGGGTGTGTTGACGCGGCTGATCGATCGGGACACCGTGGATGAGGTGCTGGCTCGTGCGGATCGGCGGGAGACCCGGACCCGGTTGTTGCCGGCGCGGGTGGTGGTGTATCTGGTGTTGGCGTTGTGCCTGTTCACCGCCGATGGTTATGAAGAGGTCGTGCGGAAACTGACGAACGGCCTCCGCGGTCTGCGGATCTGGCGCGATGACTGGAAAGTGCCTTCTGCATCGGCGATCTCGCAGGCCAGGAATCCGACCCCGCTGATGGCGGCGCCCAGGAGGAGTCCTGCGATCACGTCGTGCGGGTAGTGGGCCGCGATGTAGACCCGGGAGAAGGCCAGCAGGGCCGCTGCCGCCGCGGCGGTCCAGCCGATCCACGCACGGGTGGTCAACAGGATTCCCGCGGCGCCGGCCATCATCCGGGAGCTGCCGGAGCGGCGGGCGTGCCACCAGTTGACGACCAGCAGAAGGCCGATGACGACGACTCCATAGGTGCTGAAAATCAGCATCAGACCGTGCAGCCAGGGTGTGGACCGCGCAAAGGAGTTGACGCCCGGGAATAGGGACAGGTCGAAGGTCATTGAATACCGACTCTCAGATTTCGTGCTTGCGCGCACGACGCTGCACCAGGTGCAGGATGGCCGGGCCGGCGACGCCCAGCACCACGACGCCGACTGCGGCCAGGAAGATCACGTCGACATGGTCCTTGACGAAGGGGATTTGGCCCAGGTAGTAACCGGCCAGGGTCACTACCGCGACCCAGACCGCACCCCCGACGGCCGAGTAGAGCGCGTAGATCCGCACGTTCATCCGAGACGCCCCGGCCATCACCGTGGCGACCGTCCGCACGATCGGCACGAAACGGGCCAGCAGAATCGTGATCTTGCCGTATTTGTCGAAGAACGCGGCCGATCGCTCGATGTACTCGGGTTTGAGGAATCGGGCGTCGCGCCGGTGGAACACGGCCGGTCCGACCTTGAATCCGATGCCGTACCCGGTCATGTTGCCGACGAATGCGG
Organism: uncultured Actinomycetota bacterium; assembly: GCA_963825975.1. Classification (GTDB taxonomy): domain Bacteria; phylum Actinomycetota; class Actinomycetes; order Mycobacteriales; family Nakamurellaceae; genus Nakamurella. The sequence continues at coordinate 396,018 of CAWGUZ010000018.1, read as the reverse complement.
CTACGGCCAGCAGTGCGATGAACAGCGCCAGGTTGACGTGGATGCCTTTACCGCCGTTGTGCGCTGCGGCGACCAGTAGTCCGCTCAGGAACAACAGGGTGTCGCCCGGCAGGAAGAAGCCGAGCAGAATCCCGCATTCGGCGAAGATGATCAGGACGACGCCCAGCACGGCGAACGACCCGAAACCCGAGATCATGGCGGACGGGTCGAGCCAGGTCGGCAGGGCCGACACCGTGGTCGTCGCCGTCAGCGCGGTCGTCGTTCCCGTCATTGAATGATGCTTTCACCGTGGCGGGGGCTGTGGCGGGGGCTGTGGCGGGGGCCGTGGCGGGGGTCGAGGAGAGGAACGGGCGTCGCTATCAGGCGGCGCGATGTTCCAGCAGGTGGGCGCCACGCCGATCGCCTGGTACGCACCCCGTACACCTTCGCCAGGTTCGTCACTTCGATCATCCGTCGATGCCCCCGGTTCCTAGAGGTGGGCTCGTCGACCACCGCATTCGACGTTAGGTGGCGGGTCCGCCGCGGACATCGTGCCGAGGTACCGAGCGCGTCGGGCACCGCTGGTCCCGGCGGCTGATGCGGCTACACCTACGGGATGACCTTCCGCGCGGCTCGGGTGGACGCGTGGTCGACGCCTGGCCGACTGTCACGGCAGATGACGGTCCAGTCGTCGAAGGACCGGGCCGAGCCATCGCGTGGTGGGCCACCCGCGCGCGATGACCCTTTGGCGGACGGCATCGACGGCGGCCCGCAGGTGCCCGCCGATGCTGGGCCGTTGCCGGTGGCGTTGCGCCAGGGCGCGCCGCTGCAAGAATCGGGCGCAATCACCGCAGACGGCGACCTCCGGATGGGCGCCCAGTCGGGTCAGCTCCGACTCGGGGTAAGGCTGGTCGCAACACCAGCACGCCACTGTGGTGGGCATCAGGAGCCTCCTTCTTCTCCATGATGTCAGCACCGATTGTGATCAGCACCGATTGTGATCGGCATCGACGAAAGTAGCGCCTGCCCATGAATCGTCCCCTGTGGCCGCTGTAAGCGGCTGGATTCGTCACCGCGTTCGGCGCCCGCAGCATCGCCGCAAGCCTGGGTGGGTTCGTCGGCCGTGAGAACCTGTCGTTATTCACCCTCGGCGCATTGCTCGCCGTGTACGACGGTGCCGAGGTGCTGCTGAAACCCGTCTTCGGTTCGCTCGCCGACCGGACCGGTCCGCGGCCGGTGCTGCTGGGCGGCTTGATCGCTTTCGCGATGGCCTCGCTCGTCTTCGTCCTGGCCGGCAATTCCGGCACGGTGTGGGTCGCGCGATTGGGCCAGGGCGCCGCTGCGGCTGCGTTCTCGCCCGCAGCGGGGGCGATGGTCGGTCGGCTGTCCCCCGGCAGGGCCAAGGGACGTGCGTTCGGCGGCTACGGGGCGTGGAAGGGCCTCGGATACACGCTGGGGCCGTTGCTGGGGGGCGTGCTGATCAGCGTGGGCGGCTACTCGATGCTGTTCGCGGTCCTGGCATTCCTGGCCCTCGCGGTGGTCGGGTGGACAGTGGCCGCGGTTCCAGTTCTCGGCGCGCTGCCGCGGCAGCGCCAAACCGTTGTCGACCTGATGCGCCGGCTGGGCAGAGCCGACTTCTTGCGCCCGACTGCGACGCTGGCGGGAACCACGGCGGCCCTGTCGGTGGGTGTGGGATTTCTCCCGGTGCTGGGCGCCGCCCATCGCTACGGCCCGGTCGTCACGGGGACCGCGGTGTCGGTGCTGGCGGCTACCGCTGCTCTGTTGCAGCCCCGGATCGGGGCGGCTCGTGACGCCGGTCGGATCTCGGCTCGGCTGGGCATGGCGGCCGGGCTACTCCTGGCCGCGTTCGGCTTCTTGCTGGCCGCCGGCATCCCGCATCTGGTGGCAGTCTTCGCCGCGGCGGTGGCGATCGGCGCCGGCACCGCTGTGGCCACGCCACTCGGGTTCGCGCACCTGGCCTCGACCACGCCGCCCGAACGGATGGGTCAGACCATGGGCGCGGCCGAAGTCGGCCGCGAACTCGGCGACGCCGGCGGCCCCCTGCTGGTCGGCGCTGTCGCCGCGAGCGTCTCGCTGAACTCCGGCCTGGTCGTCTTGAGCGCCGTCCTGATCGTCATCGCGGCCGGCGTGTTCCACCCGCGAGGCAACTGGTCTCCCGCCAATCGTCAGGGTTAGCCGACCATCACCGTGCGTGATCAATTGCCGGCGCGGACGCGGTTTTCAAAAGACTCGACTGGTCCCGCGATGGCGGTGCATACTCTCTGCTAGAGCGCCCTCATGCGGCCGTTCGAGATGCATTCGATCGATGATTCAGCCCTTGGGGTGACGATGCGGAAATTGTCAGGTGGCTGGCTGCTACTGCTGCTAGTGCTGACGGGGTGCGCCGGCACGATTCGTGGGGCCGCGCTCAAAGATCCCGTAGCCGCCGCAGCGACGACAGCATCGACCACTCGACCACCCTCTGTAACGACCCAGGGCTCCCCGACGGGGGCTGACGAGACCCGATCCGGGTCCGGATCGACACCTTCCGTCGCCCTAACGAGCTCCGCCGGGTCATCCCCAGCGGACCCCGCAGCAGCAGGCGCAGCCGACACCGACGCTCCCGATGCCGCCGCTGTCACCAAGACCGGCGTCAGCCAGACCCGCGTCAATCCGACCGGGGTCGACCCGCCGGCGCCACCACCCGCCGGCTTCACCCCGTGGGACTCCCGGTTCGCCTTCCGCGGCATGGGCGCGACCGAGTTCACCTGCACCGCGACGGAGCCGCGGTGCTTCGGGCTACAGGTGTTCAGTGCGGTTGGTTGCCCCACCGGAGCCACCGTGGTGCTGGATATCTACAGCCCGGACGACGGCGACACCTCGCTGGGCCGAGCACAGTCGACATCGCCGCCGATTGCGCCGGCGGCGGTCCAACAAGTGGTGATCGGCAATCCCTACAAGGACAGTGGGAAGGCGAGCGCCCACGTGCACGCCATCACCTGCTGATTTCCAGCGGATCCGGGCGGATGTGTGCCGGTGAGCGACCACATCCCGCCCGGATCGGGCCCGGCGGCTACCCGCCCGGATCGGGCCCGCGGCTACAGGTTCGTGTACAGCGGGTGTGCAGCGGCCAGCGCCGACACTCGAGCCGAGAGCCCGCCCTGAAGCGCGGGGTCGAGCTCACCGGCGGGAGCCTTGAGAGCCTCGGCGATGATGTCGGCGACCTCGATGAAGTCCTCGTCGTCGAAACCGCGGGTGGCCAACGCCGGAGTGCCGATCCGCAGACCCGAGGTGACCATCGGCGGACGCGGATCGAACGGGACCGCGTTGCGGTTCACGGTGATGCCGATGGTGTGCAGGCGATCCTCGGCCGCTCGACCGTCCAACTCTGAATCGCGCAGGTCGGCCAGCACCAGGTGCACCTCGGTGCCGCCGGTGAGCACCGACACGCCCGCGGCGCGGACGTCGTCCGCGGTCAGCCGATCGGCCAGCAGGCTCGCCCCGCGCAGCGTGCGCTCGGCGCGATCACGGAAGGAGTCCTCGGCGGCCATCTTGAATGCGACCGCCTTCGCGGCGATCACATGCTCGAGCGGCCCGCCCTGCTGACCGGGGAAGACGGCCGAGTTGACCTTCTTCGCGAGGTCCGCGTCGTTGGTCAGGATGACACCACCACGGGGCCCGCCCAACGTCTTGTGTGTTGTGGTGGTCGTGACGTGGGCGTGCGGGATCGGCGACGGGTGCAGCCCGGCGGCGACGAGGCCGGCGAAGTGCGCCATGTCGACCATCAGGTAGGCGCCCACGGAGTCGGCGATCTCGCGGAACCGGGCGAAGTCGAGCTGGCGCGGGTAGGCCGACCAGCCGGCGATGATCAATTTCGGCCGGTGCGTCTCGGCGAGCCGCGCCACCTCGTCCATGTCGATCCGGTGGTCTTCCTTGGACACCTCATAGGCGACGACGTTGTACAGCAGCCCGGAGAAGTTGATCCGCATACCGTGCGTGAGGTGCCCGCCGTGCGCCAGCGACAGCCCCAGGATCGTGTCGCCGGGCTTGATCAGCGCCTGCATCGCCGCGGCGTTGGCCTGGGCGCCGGAGTGCGGCTGAACATTGGCGAAGCCGGCCCCGAACAGGGACTTGATGCGCTCGATCGCCAGGCTCTCGATGACGTCGACGAACTCGCAGCCGCCGTAGTAACGGCGACCGGGGTAGCCCTCGGCGTATTTGTTCGTCAACACGCTGCCCTGCGCCTGCATGGCGGCGACGGAGGCGAAGTTCTCCGACGCGATCATCTCCAGGGTGTCCTGCTGCCGGCGGAGCTCGTTCGCGATCTGCTCGGCGACCTCGGGGTCGGCCTCGACCAGCGGCGTCTGGAGCCCCGCGAGGCCGGCGCCTCGGTGCAGCGGGGTCGCCTCCGGGTCGGCGGGACGGACGGCGTTCTGGACGGTCATGGTTCTCCTCGGATCGATCGGTCCGTGGTCAATCGTCCCAGACTCTCGGCCCGGAACCCGCGCCCGCGCATCATCGAGCGGCGACGCGGGGTCACCCGGCGTGAGAAGCAACGGCAACACCGACGTAACGATCCGCACCCCGACCTAGGGGATTGCGCCCTTCGGACGTACGGTGCCTCATATGCCCGGCGTTCGATGCCGCCGTCGGGTGATGAATGGTTCGACATCCGCCATCCTGCGACCACGGTCGCACCCGGTCCACACCAGGCCTGGAAGGAAAGGAACACCGTGAATCGACTTCATCGCCTGCTCGCCGTGGGGACGGCAGCCACGCTCGCCGTGTCGGTAGCCTCGTGCGCCAGTTCCAACCGGGACAGCCCGAGCAGCACAACCGGCACCGGGACGTCCCCGTCCGGCAGTTCGCCTGCGTCTGGACCCGCGGGTACCGACGGCACGATCGTCTTCGGCAACGAGGGTGCGCCGAGCATGTTCGACCCGCTGTACGCCACCGACGGGGCCACCTTCAAGGTGACTCGGCAGATGACCGAGGGGCTGGTCAGCTACAAACCCGGCACCGCCGACATCGAGCCGGCACTGGCCGAGTCGTGGGAGCCGTCCGCCGACGGCCTGACCTGGACCTTCAAAATCCGCAGCGGGGTGAAGTTCCACGACGGAACCGCCGCTGGACGCGGCCGGGGTTTGTGAGAACCTGGACCGGATGTACACCCAGACCGGTGCGGGCGCCACCCAGGCGCAGTACTGGAGTGACACGATGGGCGGCTTCAAGGATCAGACCTCTGCCGACGGCACCCCGACGCCGAGCATCTACTCCGCCTGTGCAGCGCCCGACTCCGGTACCGCGGTGGTCACCCTGACCCGGGTCACCTCGAAGTTCCCCAACATCCTCGGTCTGCCGTCCTTCTCCATCCAATCGCCGACGGCACTAAGAAGTACGACGCGAACAACGTGGTCGCCCAGGGCGACTCGTTCAAGTACCCCGCCTACGCGTTGCAGCACCCGACCGGCACCGGTCCGTTCAAGTTCGCCAAGTACGACACCGCGAACAACACCGTCGAACTGGTGCGCAACGACGACTACTGGGGTGACAAGGCCAAGATCGCCACCCTGATCTTCAAGATCATCCCGAACGAGTCGGCCCGCAAGCAGGAATTGCAGGCGGGCACCATCGACGGCTACGACCTGCCGAACCCGGGCGACTGGGCGGCGCTGGAATCCGCCGGGTTCCAGGTATTGGTCCGGCCGGCGTTCAACGTGCTCTATCTGGGCCTGGACCCCAAGAACAACCCGGCGCTGCTGGACCTCAAGGTGCGGCAGGCCATCGCCCACGCGATCAACCGCCCGCAGTTGGTGTCGAGTCAGCTGCCAGAGGGCGCTGAGGTGGCTCTGGAGTTCTATCCGAAGACGGTCGACGGCTGGACCGACACGGTGCCGAAGTACGACTACAACCCGCAGATGGCCAAGGATCTGCTGAGCCAGGCGAAAGCGAGCAGCCTGAAGCTGAACTTCTGGTGGCCGACCGAGGTCTCCCGGCCGTACATGCCGGACCCCAAGAGCATCTTCCAGGCGGTCAAGGCCGATCTGGAGGCGGTCGGCATCACCGTGAACGAGACGTCCAAACCGTGGAACGGCGGTTACCTGGACGGAGTCGAGGCGCAGCAGGCGGACGCGTTCCTGCTCGGCTGGACCGGCGACTACAACGCTCCGGACAACTTCATCGGCACCTTCTTCTCCCGGGCGACGGGCCGCTTCGGCACCCAGTACTACCCCTGGGGCAATCAGTTGACCGCCGAGTTGGCCGCCGCCGACAGTCAGCCGGATGCGGCGAAGCGCACCCAGATGTACGTCGACCTGAATGTGAAGTTGCTGGGCGACTACCTCCCGGCCATCCCGATCTCACACTCGCCGCCGGCGCTGGTCGTGGCGGGCAATGTTCAGGGCATCGTGCCCAGCCCGTTGACCGACGAGCGATTCGTCGGTGCGTATAAGACTGGCTGATGCGCCACTCCGCCGGCAGGGCGAGCTGACACCAGTGCGGTGGAGCGGGCATCTCGACGAGAGTCGAGGCGCCCGCTCGTCGTTCGCTGCGCGACTGCGTCGCCGAGAGTCGACCGAGCAACCGCCTCCGGTGTCGCCGGCCCCCAGTAGTCGATGCGGGAGGGTCCCGTGCTGAAGTTCGTCATCCGTCGCCTGCTGCAGCTGGCCGTGGTGCTGGTGATCCTCTCGCTGCTGCTCTTCGTCTGGCTGCGGGCCATCCCCGGCGGGTTGGCGTCGTCGATCTGCGGCGAACGGTGCACACCCCAGAAAATCGCCGAGCTCCGGTCCGTGCTCGGGCTGGACGAGCCCGTCTTCGTCCAATATTTCAAGTTCATCGGTCGGGTGCTGCGCGGCGATTTCGGCACCTCGGCCAAGGTGATTCCCGGCACGCCCGCGCTCGACGTGTTCCTCCAACGATTCCCGGCCACGATGGAACTCGCGGTCGGGGCGATGATCTTCGCGTTGGCCTTCGGCATCCCGCTCGGGTACATCGCGGCCCGACGCCACGGCGGCATTCTGGACAACCTGGGCATCGCGGGCACCCTGCTCGGGATCGCGGTGCCGGTGTTCTTCCTGGCCTACCTGCTCAAGTACCTGGTGGCGGTGAAATGGGGGATCCTGCCGCCGTCGGGACGGCAGGATCCGACCCTGAACGCCACGAGGGTGACCGGGTTCTTCGTCTTCGACGGCCTGATCACCCGCGAATGGGACGCGTCCTGGGACGCGTTCAAGCACCTGATCCTGCCGTCCATCGCCTTGGGCACCATCCCGCTCGCGGTGATCTTCCGGATCACCCGTTCGTCGGTGCTGGACGTGGTCGGCGAAGACTACGTGCGCACCGCAGAGGCCAAGGGTCTGTCGACCGGGGTGATCCAACGTCGACACATCCTGCGCAACGCCATGCTGCCGGTGATCACGGTGACCGGCTTGCAGACCGGAGCACTGTTGGCCGGCGCGGTGCTGACCGAGACGGTCTTCGCCTACCCGGGGCTGGGGGCGGCGATCGCCCAGTCCTTCCGGGAGAAGGACTATCCGGTGCTTCAGATCGTCATTCTCGCCGCTGCGGTGACGTACGTGCTGATCAACCTCATCGTCGACGTGTCCTACGCGGCGATCGACCCGCGGATTCGGCTCTCCGGCGGGCAGGCCTGATGGCCACCGTGCAGGCGCGTCGCAAGCAACGGATCGACGACCTCGGGGCGAGTGGCCTGGAGAACGAGGGGGGCAACTCGCTGCTGATGGCCGCCTGGCGGCAGGTCCGGACCTCGCCGGTGTTCTGGGTCGGAGCCGGGATCATCACGATGTTCCTGCTGCTGACGATCTTCGCCGGGCTGCTCGCCACGCAGGACCCGGCCGCGCAGCTGCTGCGCGGTCAGGTCAGCGTCGCGCGCAACCAACTCGCCCCGGCGCAGCCCGGCTTCCCCTGGGGCAGCGACTTCCTCGGCCGAGACCTGTTCTCCCGGATGGTCCTGGGCAGTCGGCAGACCCTGCTGGTCGGGGTGGCCGCGACCGGGCTGGGGCTGCTCGGCGGGATGCTGCTCGGCATCCTGGCCGGCGCGCTGGGCGGCTGGGTCGACGTGGTCGTGATGCGGTTGGTGGATGTGCTGTTGTCGATTCCGTCGCTGCTGCTGGCGATCTCGATCGCGGTGCTCTTTCAGCGGCCGAACCAGCTCAGCGTGATCATCGCGGTGGCGGTCGTGCAGATCCCGGTGTTCGCCCGGCTGCTGCGCGGTCAGATGCTGGCCCAGCGCCACACCGACCACGTGCTGGCGGCCACCGCCCTCGGCGTTCGGCGCGCGCCGATCGTGTTCCGGCACATGCTGCCGAACTCGATGTCGCCGGTGATCGTGCAGTCCACCATCGTGGTGGCCACCTCCATCATCGACGCGGCCGCGTTGTCCTTCCTCGGCCTGGGGTCGCAGGATGCGGCCTCGCCCGAATGGGGACAGATGCTCGGCGAGGCGCAGACGAAGATCGACTATCAGCCACATTTGGCGTTCCTGCCGGCCATCGCGATCATCGTGGTGGCCCTGGGCTTCACCCTGCTCGGGGAGTCGTTGCGGGAAGCGCTCGACCCGAAGAACCGGAGGTAGCGGTGGCCCCCCTCCTCGCCGTCGCCGATCTGAAGGTCGCCTTCACCCGCCGGGGCAGCCCACCGGTGAACGCGGTGGACGGTGTCAGCTTCGACGTCGAAGAGGGTAAGACCGTCGGTCTGGTGGGGGAGTCGGGCTGCGGCAAGTCGGTCACCTCGCTCGCCATCATGCGATTGCTGACCGGCCGCAACGTCCAGGTGTCCGGCTCTGTGCACTTCGAGGGCACCGATCTGCTCACGCTGCCGATGACGCAGATGCGGGACCGCCGCGGCCGCGACCTCGCGATGATCTTCCAGGACCCGCTGAGCTCGCTGAACCCGGTGGTGCCGATCGGGGTGCAGGTCGCCGAGGTGCTGGAGCGGCACCGCGGGATGCGCCGGTCGGCAGCTCTGCGCGAGGCGCGCGACCTGCTCGACCAGGTGGGGATTCCGGACCCGACCCGCCGACTGAAGGAATATCCGCATCAACTCTCCGGCGGCATGCGGCAGCGGGCGTTGATCGCGATGGCGGTCGCCTGCAAACCTCGGTTGCTGATCGCAGACGAACCCACGACCGCACTGGACGTCACCATCCAGGCTCAGATTCTGGCGCTGCTGAGCACCCTGGTCCGGGAGTTCGGCACCGCGCTGATCATGATCACCCACGACCTGGGGGTGGTGGCGGGCCTGTGCGACGAGGTGAACGTGCTGTATGCGGGCCGCACCGTCGAGCGGGCCGAGCGCCACGAACTGTTCGAGAAGCCGCGCCACCCGTACACCAACGGCCTGCTGGGTTCGCTCCCACGGGTGGACGCGCCGCCGGGCGAACCGCTGACGCCGATCCCCGGCTCGGTCGCCGACAACATCCCGTGGGACGGCGGCTGCGCCTTCGCCCCCCGCTGCGACCACGAGGTCGCCCGCTGTCGGCAGGAGTCGCCGGTATTGGCGGCGGCACCCGACGCCGAGCCCGCGCACCTGCTGCGCTGTTTCAACCCGGTACTCGGAACCAACCGGTTGGCGGCGTCGTCCGGCACCGGGTCCGAACTCCCGCAGGCGGTGACATGACCGAGCAGATCGTCGGCGAGCCGGAGGTGCTGCTCGACGTCCGTGACCTGAAGGTGCACTTCCCGATCAAGCGGGGCCTGCTGTTCGACCGCACTGTGGGATACGTGTACGCGGTCGACGGGGTGTCGTTGACAGTGCGTCGGGGGGAGACGTACGGGCTGGTCGGCGAGTCCGGCTGCGGCAAGTCCACTCTCGGACGCGGCATCCTGCGACTTTCCGAGCCCACCGCGGGGAGCGTCGTCTTCGACGGTGTCGACATCGCGAAGCTGGCCGGCGAGGAGCTGCGCCGGATGCGCCGCCGGATGCAGATGATCTTCCAAGACCCGCTGGGTTCGCTGGACCCGCGGCAGTCGGTGGCGTCGCTGCTGATCGAGGGGATGCGCGCGCACGACCTGGACACCGGTCGGGCCGCCACCGCCGCCCGACTGCGTGAGTTGCTCGGCTCGGTGGGCCTACCGGCGTCGGCGTTGAACAAGTACCCGCACGAGTTCTCCGGTGGGCAGCGTCAGCGGATCGGTATCGCCCGCGCGTTGACGGTGAACCCGGACCTCATCGTCGCGGACGAGCCGGTGTCGGCGCTGGACGTGTCGGTGCAGGCGCAGGTGGTGAACCTGATGGCGGATCTACAGGCCGAACTGGGTTTGACGTACATCGTGATCGCGCACGATCTGGCCGTCGTGAAGCACATCTCCAACCGGGTCGGGGTGATGTATCTGGGCGGGATCGTCGAGGAGGCCCCCGCGGCGGCCCTGTACGGCGAGCCCCTGCACCCCTACACCCGGGCGCTGCTGTCCGCGGTGCCGGTGCCGGACCCGGTCGTCGAGGACAATCGCGAGCGAATCCTGCTGACCGGCGACCTGCCCTCGCCCGCGAACCCGCCGATGGGCTGCCGTTTCCACACCCGCTGCCCGTGGCGGCAGCCGACCCGCTGCGACACGGAGCGGCCGGAGCTGCGCGAGATCCGGCGCGACCACCGGGTCGCCTGCCATTTCGCCGAGGAGATCGAGGCGGGCACGGTCCCGATGAATCGGGACAGGGTCGAGGTGCTCGAACCGGTCGGGGATCCGCTCAGCTGAGCCGCTCCAGCACCATCGCCATGCCCTGGCCGCCGCCGACGCACATGGTCTCCAGACCGAACTGCGCGTCCCGTGACTGCAATCCGTTGATGAGGGTGGTCATCATGCGAGCGCCGGTGGATCCGAACGGGTGGCCCAGCGCGATGGCACCACCGTGCACATTCAGCCGGTCCGGGTCGATGCCGAGCTGCCGATAGCAGGGGATGACCTGGGCGGCGAACGCCTCGTTGAGTTCCACCAGATCCATGTCTGCGATGGTCATCCCGGCCTTGTTCAGGGCCTTGCGGGTTGCCTCCACCGGGCCGAGGCCCATGATCTCGGGCGACAGCGCGGTGGCGGCCGTCGTCACGATCCTGGCCAGCGGAGTGATCCCCAGCTCGCGTGCCCGCACGTCACTCATGATCAGGACCGCCGCGGCGCCGTCGTTCAGCGGGCAGGCGTTCCCGGCCGTGACGGTGCCGTCGACCCGGAACACCGGTTTCAGCTCGGCGAGTCGTTCCAGGGTGGTACCCGGCCGGGGGGAGTCGTCGGTGGTGACGGCGGAGCCGTCGGGCAGCATGATCGGGGTGATCTCGCGGGCGAAGAAGCCGCTCTCGATCGCGGCGGCGGCGCGCTGCTGGGAGCGCAGCGCGAACTCGTCCTGCTCGTGTCGACTGATGCCGCAGTGGGTGGCCACGTTCTCCGCGGTCTGTCCCATGGTCAGGTAGACGTCCGGCAGTTGCCCCTCGGTGCGCGGGTCGTGCCACGACTCGTTGCTCTCCACGTACGAACGCGACACCTCTTGGGCCGCCGCGAAGATCGGGTTCTGCAGCCCGGGGTCGCCGGACCCGACGCTGGTCTGCTGGACGTACCGGGAGATGCTCTCCACCCCACCGGAGATGAAGACGTCGCCGTCGCCGGCGCGGATGGCGTTGGCGGCCATCCGCGCGGTCTGCACACTGGACGCGCACGCCCGGTTCACCATCACCGCGGGCAAGTGGTCGTAACCCAGTTGCACCGCGACTCTGCGGGCCAGGTTCTCGGCCTGCTCGCCGCTCTGCTCCCAGGCGCCGAGGAACATGTCGTCGATCGTGGTCGGGTCCAGCGCCGGCACATAGTCCAGCAGGGCCTGGATGACCTGCGTGATCAAATCGTCCGGTCGGATGCTCGCCAGCGATCCCTTGAACGCACGGCCGATCGGTGAGCGCGCGGTGGCGACGATGACAGGTTCGGGCATGACACTCCTTCCGGCAGCCTCCAACCTAACGCGGTCCGGTGACGGTGATCGGAACGGTCGACTCCTCCTCGGTGCCGAAGTCGACCGGCCACGCGGCGGGATCGTCCCGACATTCGTACATCTGCAGCAACCGAGACGGCCAGACGACATCGTCGGTGACGGCCAGGTCGGCCGGATCCCACCAGCGGTGCCTGAGCACGGTGATCCGTTCCTCATCGGTCTGGCCGGTCACGTCCACCTCGAACGCGCCGACCGTGGCGACGAAGAAGACCTCGGTCTGCTCGGTGATGTGGTCGGAGAAGCCGTGCAGGACCAGCCTGGTCGCCACCGGGCCGGCCAGGTCGGACGGCGAGAGTGCGACCCCGGTCTCCTCGGCGGCTTCCCGGACGGCGGCGGCCACGTCGGACTCGCCGGGGTCGACCCCGCCGCCCGGTGTCATCCACCATCGTGTGCCGGGCACGCCCGGGTCGGAATCCTCGAGCAGCAGGATTCGGCCTTCCGTGTCGCGCAGGATGATGCGCACGGCTCGCCGAGGGTGCCGACGCCTGTCGCCAGGCGCCACCGGGGGTGGCCACGCGGCCTGATCAGTCACTCGGCAAATTTACGACCGGCGACGACGAGGTCGCGACCCAGCCCATCGAATCGTCACCAGCCGACGCTGCAACGTGGGCTGGGAACGATTACCCGGGCTGGGATCAGCCGGCGGGCACCGGTCAGCCGGCGAGATAGGCGAGCACGCCACGAGCGATCCCGGCGGCCATCTGATCCTGGCCGCGAACGGACTTCATCAGCTCCGCGTCGGTCGAGTCCCGCATGTTGCCCATCTCGATCATCGTGGTCGGCACCACGGACAGGTTGAGGCCGGCCAGATCGTCCCGCTTCCACAAACCGTTCGAGCCGACGTAGTTGCTCGCCGCCACCCCGCCGTCCACGAGGGCGTCACGGATCGCGGTGGCCAAGCCGACCGAACGTGCCGCGGTGGCCGCCCCGTTCGGCGCCCGTTGCGACGTCATCGCGTAGAAGCCTCGATTCCCGGCCGACGATCCGTCGCCGTGGATGGAGACCACGGCGTCGGCGTTCCGGTCGTTGCCGATTGCGGCACGCTTGTTGACGCACGGGCCCACCCCGTCGTCGGAGTCGCGGGTCATCACCACCGTCACCCCAGCCGCCTGCAGGTACTCCCGAACCCGGTTCGCCAACTCCCAGTTGAACGCGTGCTCGGGGTACCCGGCGTTCGTCTGGGTTCCCGTCGTGTTGCAGGCCTTGGTCTGACCGAATCCCGCGTCGACCGGAGCGTTGATGATCGCGGGGTTCGCCGCATTGGCCCCGTTGTGCCCGGCGTCCAGCACGACCACCCGGCCGTCGGCTCTGCCGGTGACCGGGGGGGCCGCGGGCGGTGGCGTCGTAGTGGTCGGGGTCGTGCTCGACCGGGTGGAAATCGCGGACGTGGGGGTCGATTCGGGGGTACGCGACGGCGCAGCAGTGGCCGGTTCCGCACTCGAGGTGGGTCCAGCACCGGTCGATGCAGTGACCTCCGTGGTGTTAGTGCTCGGGGCGGTGTCTGTGCTCTGGGGGGTGTCAGCGAGCGCGGTCGAGCCCGGGGTGTCGCCCACCGAGGGCCCGTCGGTGTCCAGACCGGTGGCGGTGGCGGTGAACGGGCCGACGGTGACCGCGAACGACGCCACCCGGGTGCTGGGTCCGGTGGTGGTCACATCGCCGACGCCGCACCCGGCGAGCAGGCCACTGAACATCACCCCGGCCACGACGAGCGCGCCGAGGGGCGCGGAAGAACGAACCCGCCGCGGTGATCGGGCTGCAGGCAGGCTGGGCATGATGCTCAGACTGCCGGCACACGGCGGTCAGACGGTGAAGCCGCATCCAATCCGGTCGAGGTGTCGGTACCAATGAGTGCTCCCGGTGCGCATCCCATCCGGTGCCGCCCCGAAATGTCACCCGACCGAGCTCCCGGAGCACCAGAACACACATAGGCTCGCGACTGTGTCCGACCCGATCGTCACCGAACCCGGGTCGGTGGCCGAGTCGGATCCGGACGACGAGTGGGCGCAGCGGTTCCGAGCGGGCGACGAGGCGGCACTGCGAGCCGTCTTCGATCGATACGGCGGCATGGTGCAGCGGCTGGGCGTACTGCGGTTGGGCGACATTCACGAAGCCGAGGAGCTCGTGCAACAGGTGTTGGTGCGAGCGTGGCGTGGACGGGCCGGTTTCGACCCGACGCGGGGGTCGCTCGGCGGTTGGCTGATGGGCATCGCGCGGCGCCTGATCGCCGACAGGTACGCATCGTTCGACCGAGACCGCCGAATCTCCAGCGCAGCGCAACTGGCCGCGCCGACGCCGATTCTGGAGGGTCCCGCCGACCGGGTGGTGGACGCCGTCGTGATGAGTGACCAGGTCAGCAGGCTCCCGCCCCCGCAGCAGTTGGTGTTGCGTCTCGCGTTCTACGAGGGCATGTCGCATTCGGAGATCGCGACGTCGACCGGGCTGCCGCTGGGCACCGTGAAGAGTCACATCCGGCGGGCACTGCAGACGTTGCGCGGCGCCTGGGAGGTGGACGATGTCACATCCTGACCTCGACGAGTTGACGCCGGCCGCGCTGGGTGACCCCATGCCGCCTGAATTGACCGACCACCTGGCGGGTTGCCCGCAGTGTCGACGCGAAGTGGCGTCGTTGCGCTCGACGGCGCAACTCGTTCCGCTGAGCAACTATGGGGAGCTCAGCCCGGTACCCGCTGCCGCAGTCTTCGCTCGCATCGTCGCAGCGGTCGGGAACCCCGCGGACGACGTCGTCCCGATCACGTCCCGGCCCACCCCGAGCAGCGGATCCGGGTCGGGGCGGGCAACGGGCGGGCCCCGCCGGGAGGATGGCGTGCGCTCGGAGCCGCCGCCGCGGTTGCCGCGGTGGGTGCTGCCGCTGGCCGCGCTCGTCGTCGGCGCCGCGCTGGGCGCGGCTTCGTTGGCGATCGCCCGCCACAACTCCGACGATGTCCAGGCGAACCCCGGAACCGGCCCCGTCGTGTCGAGCAGCGAGACCACCACGCAGTCGGGCACCCCGTCCGGGCCGGTGCAGGTCGACGGCGTGACGGCTCTGACTGCGGTGGCGGGTGGTCCGCTCGCCGGGTCGCCGACGGAATGGGGGCGGGCGCAACTGGTGTCCGCGGGTTCGGATCGTCGCGTCGACGTCGACGCGCCGAAGCTGCCCGCGGGCGACGACGGGTATGAAGTCTGGCTCCTCGGTGACGCCGGACGGATGATCGCATTGGGATTCCTGGACGACGGTGTCGGCACGTTCACCGTTCCGCAGGGCATCGACCTGCGCGACTACCACACGGTCGACATCTCCGCGGAGCCGCCGGACGGCAACCCCGCGCACTCCGGGGTGAGCGTGGTCCGCGGCTGGTTCAGCTGAACGGTGTGCGGCAGCGCGGCGGGCTGGTTGTCGCGACGCGGTCGGGCCGGTCGCGAGTGGTGGTTAGGCTGGCGGGTCGGAGACGAGCGTCGAGACGACGGAGGATCGCACATGCAGCCCGGCGGATTTGACTTGCAGCAGCTGTTGTTGCAGGCCCAGGACATGCAGAACCAGATGGCCGAGGCACAGCAGACGCTGGCCGATTCCGAGGTGACCGGCACCGCGGGTGGTGGCCTGGTCACCGCGACGGTCACCGGTGCCGGTGAGCTGGTGGGCTTGGTGATCAAACCGGAGGCGGTGGACCCGGACGACACCGAACTGCTCGCCGATCTGGTGTTGGCGGCGGTGCGTGACGCCCGACACTCGGCGGACGCACTCGCCGCGGAGACGATGGGTTCGGTCACCGGCGGCCTGGGTGACCTGGCCGGCGGACTGGGTCTGCCCGGGCCGGGAACGTTCGGGTGAGTTTCGATGTATGAGGGCCCGGTTCAGGATCTGATCGACGAGCTGGGGCGACTGCCCGGAATCGGGCCGAAATCGGCTCAGCGGATCGCGTTCCATCTGCTGACCGTCGACCCGGTAGACCTGACTCGGCTGCAGGCCGCGCTGCAACGGGTGAAGGACGAAGTCAGCTTCTGCGAGTTGTGCGGCAACGTCGCCGAGAACACGCTGTGCCGCATCTGCTCCGATCCGCGCCGCGACCCCGCCGCGATCTGCGTGGTGGAAGAGCCCAAGGATGTGGCTGCGGTCGAACGGACCCGCGAATTCCGCGGGAAGTACCACGTCCTCGGCGGCGCGATATCGCCTATCGACGGCATCGGGCCCGATCAGTTGCGGATCGCGCCGCTGCTGCGTCGGGTTGCCGACGACGTCGTCACCGAGGTCATCATCGCCACCGACCCCAACATGGAGGGCGAGGCGACTGCCACCTACCTGGTGCGTCTGTTCAAATCGTTCCCCGGTCTGGCCGTGACCCGGCTCGCCTCCGGGCTGCCGGTCGGCGGTGACCTCGAGTACGCCGACGAGGTCACGCTGGGCCGGGCCTTCTCCGGGCGGACCGTCGCGAGTTGAGTGACTCGGTGCGGACGAGCGCCGGGATTGGTACGGACTCGGGCGCCGGACCGCGCACCTGCACGGACTCACACACGGACTCGGGCACGGACTCGGGCGCCGGGACCGATCCCGAACTGACCCGCATCGTGTCGGCGACGCTGGCCGGGCCGCCTCGACTGGGTACGGTGCGACTGGTCTGCGTCGACGGCCCGTCCGGTTCCGGTAAGTCCACCCTCGGGCGCCGGCTGGCGTCCGAGTTCACCGGCCGGCGGTGCGCCGCGGCCCTGGTGCCCACCGATCACTTCGCGACGTGGGACGTCCCCCTCGACTGGTGGCCGCGGCTGGAGCAGGGTGTCCTGGGTCCGTTCGCCGCTGGGCGTCCCGCAAGCTACCTGGCCAACGACTGGAGCGACGGCGAGCCGGTGCCCACCCTGGAAGTCGTCGTTCCGGTGCCCCGGATATTGATCCTGGAAGGCGTTTCGGCGGGCCGGGCTGCTGTTAGGGACCGCAGCACGACCGTGGTGTGGGTGGAGCACGCCGATCGTGCGCAGCGGCTGGAGCGGGCCGTGGCGCGCGACGGTGAACAGATCCGGCCGTTCCTGGGTGCTTGGCAGGCCGCCGAGGATGCGTGGTTCGCCGTCGACGAGACGAGCCGGTACGCCCAGCACGTCATCGTCACCTGAGGCGATCCGGCACGACTCGGGAGGGCGCCCGGTCAGATCCTGCACCGGTCAGATCCTGCACCGGGCAGATCCTGCTCGGGTCAGATCCTGCTCGGGTCAGATCCTCGGATCTCGCTCGGATCGCCTCGGATAAACGCGGATAGCCTCGGACGACGAAGTCGCCCCCTTGGCCTAGCCGACCGACCTGTGTCGGTGCTTGTGGGCGTACATCGCTCGATCGGCTTGTTCCCAGGCGCCGGGGAAGCCGGCGACCACCGTATACGGGGCGTGCCCGACCGAGCCCGCGATGCCGGCGTCCGTGAGCGCGGCTTTCAGTCGAGAGACCAGGTGGGCCGCCTGGTCGATGGTGGCACCCACGGCGACGATGCCGAACTCGTCCCCGCCCAGCCTCGCCAGCAGGTCCCCGCTGCGCGCCGTCGACCGAATGACGCCGGCGGCCCGACGAATGTGGCTGTCGCCGGCGTGATGGCCCTGCGAATCATTGATCTCCTTGAGGCGGTCCAGATCGAGGATGACAATCGACGCCTGGTCGCCGAAGCGCCGGGAATGCTGCTCCTCGAATGCGAGGAATCGATCCCATCCCCGTCGATTGACCAGACCGGTCAGCTGGTCGGTGTCGGCTTCTCGACGGGACAGCTCGAGGTCACGGACGACGGCGACCGCACGGCGATCTGCTTCCAGCACCGCTGACAGCAGGCTCGACAGCACCGCGAGCAGCGGGGTGAGCGTGGTCAGGTCGTCGCCGTGAACGCGGCTGTCGTACCCGCAGACACTGCCGAACGTACTTCCATCGGGCAAGACGAGCGGGGAACCGATGTAGGCCTGGACCTGGACGGGTGCGGCGGCGGCAGCCGCGGCGTACCCGGGTTCCCGGTTGACGTCGGGTGCTGCCTGGGGGGCCGCTCCGGTGACCATCTGCAGACAGAACCCGGCTGTCGCGGGCAGGGTCAGATTCGTCGGCAGGTCGTATCCTGGGGATAGCGCAGTCAGGAAGATCTGGTCGACGTCGCCGAGTCTGGTGACCGCCCACATGCCCATCGGCGCCACCGCCATCAAGTGGTCGACGACCAGCCTGCAGGCATCGTCAAAGGTCGTCGCCGGTGTCACCACGGGCGGCCGCAAGGAGCCCCGCTCGGGGGCGGGACCCGCCTCCGTAGTCATTTGGAGACTCTACGTCGCCGGCGTGCGGGTAGGACCGGATCCGGCGGCAGATGCAGTCGGTCGGTCAGGTGGGTGCTGGGAGTCTCTCGCCTACCCCGGTGCGCGCCACCCCGGGCTACCGTAGACCGGCGGGACGGTTCCTGTGCTCAGGCAACCGACCCCTCGGCGACGTGGGAGCGGCTCAGTGTTGGGGCAGTACAGGCAGATCCTCCGATTCCCCGGCGCATTGCGGTTCTCCCTCACCGGCTTGTTCGCCCGGCTGCAGCTCTCGATGGCCAGCATGGGTGCGACGCTGTTGATCGTCGCGGAGCGCGACTCGTATGCGTTGGCCGCTCAGGTCACCGCCGTCTACGCGCTGTCCGGAGCGGTGATCGCGCCGCAGGTGTCCCGCAAGATCGACCAACTCGGTCAAGATCGAGTGGTGCCATGGCAGCTCGCGGTGCACGTGCCGGCCATCTTGGGTCTGGTCTTCGTCGCGACTCTGGACGGCTTGGTTCCAGTGCTGTTCGTGCTGGCCTTCACGGCGGGAGCGGCGCAACTGTCGGTCGGGTCGATGGTGCGCGCCCGCTGGTCGAAGATCTACACCGGCACTCCACAGCTGCGGACTGCGTTCGCGTTGGAGTCGTTGGTGGACGAGGTGGTCTTCATCGCCGGGCCTGCGTTGGCGACCGTGCTCGCCTATCAGATCGTGCCGGCGGCAGCGCTGCTGTTCGCCACCACGGTGCTCGCCGTCGGCTGCACGATGCTGGTGCTCCAGCGCAGCACGCAGCCGTTACCCAGCGGACGCCCGGCCCACGGGGTGGGGATCAGCGCGATTCGGCTACCCGGGGTGGCCGCCATCACGTCGAGCTTCATCTTCCTCGGCGCCGTTTTCGGATCGTTCGAGATCACCACCATCGCATTCGCGCAGGAGAAGCACGTCGAGAACTACACCGGTTTGCTGCTCGCGCTGTATTCCGGCGGTTCGTTGATCGCCGGTTTCTGGTTCGGCGCCGCCCACTTCCGGTCCGCGCTGCCGGCTCAGTTCCTGTTCGCGAGTCTGGCGATGTCGGTGGTCACGGCGCCGCTCACTGTGATGAGTAGCCCGGTCCTGCTCGGATTGGCGGCGTTCGTCGGCGGATTCGCGGTGGCGCCGGTGTTGATCTCCGCGTTGAGCCTGGTGGAGCACATCGTGCCCGGTGCGCGACTGACCGAGTCCATGACCTGGACCAGCGGCGGACTCTCGGTGGGTCTGGCTGCGGGCCTCCTCGGTAGCGGACTGATCATCGACAAGGTCTCGGCGTCCAGTGGCTACTTGGTGACGGTCGGGGCGGCATTGGGCGTTTTCCTACTCGCGGTGTCGGTGCGCGGGCGGTTGGCTCACGCGTACCAGGAGTCGGTCGTGCGGATCACCGGCGGGGTGCCGTCGGTGGCGCCATGAGTGCGTGGCGGTCGGTGTCATCACGACCAGGTCCGGTTCCCGCGACCAGATCTGTCGGCCGCGAACGATGCATCAGTCGCGGGGGAGAGATTCGTTCGCGGGAGCGACCGGTGGGGTCGAATCGTCGACCTCAGACGACGGGGCGGGCCACCCAGTCGTCGACCCGCACTGTGGTAGCCCCGGTACCGCTGGTGCCGGACAGGTAGGCGCGGATTCCGGTGCTGCCGGGGCCCTGCAGACCCGCGGTGGAATCAGTCGCAGTGCTCTGCCAGGACGCCGGTTCCGGTCCGGTCGCGGGCCACACCTTGAGGCGCAGGGTCGTCGGGGCGCTCCCGGTGACCTGGAGTCGAACCGCGAGTCGCCCGGTGTTGGACGGGAACTCCGGTATCGCGACTGCGGACTGCAGTGCCGTCTCCACACCCGTCGAGGACGCTCGTGCCACGCCGACCCGCACGACCCCGTTCGGCAGCAGTCGGATGTTGCCGCGGTAGTCGCCTGCCGAGGTGCGGCGGCCGATGACGCCCAGATAGACGCCGCCGCCCGTCACCGCCGTCTCCGGCCAGATGGTCGCGCGCAGATCCGTCGACTGTGCGGTCGCCGCATCCAACCGCACTCCCTTGACATCGACGCCCGGATCCAACCGGATGACGCCGGAGCCTGCGGAGACCGAGGTGCGGCTGGTCAGTGACGTCGGTGACACCGTCCAGATGCCGCCGGTCGGAGCCGATCCGAAGCCGCTCGCGGTCGACCGGGTGAAGGTGTCCGCCGCGAACGCGGAGGTCGGCCTGGTCACCGAGAACACGTCGGCGAACGAGCCGCCGTTTGTGGGGATGAAGGTGCCAGTGAGTCGGTCGGTGGTGGCCGACACCGAGAGGTAGCCGTGGGTGGGTGTTCGATTCAGGCCGGCCGTAGCGGCGAAGTACGGGTATTCGGGATCGGCGGTGGCGTTCAGTGCCACATCGCGAAGCGGAACGCCACCGGTGCCCACGGTGACGAGCACCGACCCGGCGCCCTTGACCACCGCTGACCCGGCGTCCGCGACGCAGTCGGCGTTGAAGCTCATCGGGGCGATGGCGGGGCATCGAGTCCCCAGGCGCAGCTGCTTCGACCGTTGGTAGAGATGCTCGTGCCCGGTCAGCACCAGGTCGACCTTGCGCTGAACAAGCAGGTTGAGCAGGTCGGTCCCCGGCTCGCAGCTGTACACGCCCAGCGACAGGCACGGTTTGTGCATCCCGACCACGACCCACGGGATGCCCGCGGCCCGGGCGTCGTCGATGGCCCGGGCGGTCCATTGGTACCGGGTGCTGCCCGCGGCATACGAGTAGGTGCCCTCGGGGAAGGTCAGGGCGGGCGAGAGCAGAATGAAGCGGACCAGGGGTCGGATGGTCGGGGTGGCGACGGGGAAATCCACATAGAACTCTTTGGCATACGTTCCGCGCAGGCCCGCGATGCGATTCGGCAGGCAATCGGCGTAAGCCGCGATCTTGCCGTTCTCGCCGTTGCTCTCGTGATCGCCCGAAATCAGTTCGAAGGGGTGGGTCGCACCCACCCGCGTGGTCACGAAATCACACCAGGAACGTTCGGGGAGGCTGATTCGATATGAGAAATCGCCAAGTGCGAGGCTGAGGTCGGCCTGCCGGCGACCCATCGACTCCAAGGTTGCGGCAGCCTCGGCACTCGTCGAGAAGTCACCGACGGCCAGGAACGTCGCCTGCCCGGCGGTGGCCGCCGCGGCCGGCGTCGGCGTGCCGTCGGGCGCCGTTCCGGCGATGACCTGCGCGCAGAACAGCAGCCCGACCAGCACACTGGTGGAATATCGCCTGGATGTTCGTCGCCCCATCCGTCGAATGCTAAGTGGTCGGAGATTGCACACCAAGGGGTGATATCACCGGCGTGGAAAGGTCAGCCGGTCCCCGGAGCAGTGAATTCCGACGCGGGATATGGCAGCCGATGATACCGAGCCCGGACGGACCTCAACCAGCTCGGTTGACGGCGGACATGACCGCTTTGAGTGACGCGGTGGTGATGGAGGGGTCGATGCCGACGCCCCACACGACCTGACCGCCGATGGCGCATTCCAGGTAGGCCGCCGCGCGGGCGTCGCCACCGGCCGACATGGCGTGCTCGACGTAATCGAGTACCCGGACGTCGATCCCGATCCCCGACAGCGCGGCGCAGAACGCGGCGACCGGGCCGTTGCCGATCCCGCGGATCACCTGCTCCTCGCCGTTCACGACGACCACGCGGGCCGCGAGCCGGTCGTGTTCCTCGTCTTCGCGGGTCTCCAGTCCCGACCGGATCAGACTGACCGGACTGGCCCGGCCCAGGTACTCGTCGACGAAGTACCCCCACATCGAACTGGGGCCGACCTCGCCGCCCTCCTGGTCGGTCACCTGCTGGACCACCCTGGAGAACTCGATCTGCAGCCGGCGCGGCAGGTCCAGCCCGTACTCGGACTTCATGATGTAGGCGACGCCACCCTTGCCGGACTGCGAGTTGACCCGGATCACCGCCTCGTACGAGCGACCGACGTCATGGGGTCGATCGGCAGGTACGGGACCTCCCAGGTGAAGTCGTCGACCGGGACGCCGGCGGCCTCGGCGTCCCGCTTCAGGTGGTCGAAGCCCTTCTTGATCGCGTCCTGATGCGAGCCGGAGAACGCGGTGTACACCAGGTCGCCGCCGTAGGGGTGACGTTCGGGCACCTTGAGTTGGGTGGCGTATTCGGCGGTGCGGCGGATCTCGTCGATGTCGGAGAAGTCGATCTGCGGGTCGATGCCCTGGCTGAACAGGTTCAGACCCAGGGTCACCAGGCAGACGTTGCCGGTGCGTTCACCGTTGCCGAAGAGGCAGCCCTCGATCCGGTCGGCGCCGGCCATGTAACCCAACTCGGCGGCGGCCACCGCGGTGCCCCGGTCGTTGTGCGGGTGCAGCGACAAGACGATCGCGTCGCGCCGCTCCAGGTTGCGGTGCATCCATTCGATGGAGTCGGCGTAGACGTTGGGGGTGGCCATCTCGACGGTGGCCGGCAGGTTCACCACCATCGGGTGCTCGACGGTGGGTTGCCAGATCTTGGACACCGAGTTGCAGACTTCGACGGCGAACTCCAGCTCGGTACCGGTGTACGACTCGGGGGAGTACTCGAAGCGCCAATCCGTCTCCGGGTACTTGTCGGCCCAGCGCAGCACCTCCTCGGCGCCGTCGGTGGCGATCCGGGTGATTCCCGCCCGGGGCAGACCGAACACGACCCGGCGCTGCAGCGTCGAGGTGGAGTTGTACAGATGGACCAGGGCCGAGTGCGCACCTTCGACGGCCTCGTAGGTCCGCGCGATCAGCTCGGGGCGGGCCTGGGTCAGCACCTGAATCCGGACGTCGTCCGGGATGGCCTCCTGCTCGATGATCTCGCGGACGAAGTCGAAGTCGGTCTGCGACGCCGCCGGGAAGCCGACCTCGATCTCCTTGTAGCCCATCTGCACCAACAGGTCGAACAGCCGCCGTTTGCGCGCCGGGGTCATCGGGTCGATCAGCGCCTGATTGCCGTCCCGCAGGTCGACGGCGCACCACATGGGCGCCTTGGTGATGACCGTGTCGGGCCAGGTCCGGTCGGGGAGGTCGATCGGCGGGAACGGGGTGTATCGCTGGACGGGCATGGCGGTGGGCCGCTGCCGATTCCAGACGGGTTGGTCTACGGGAATGTCGCCGGTCGGTGATCGGACTCCGGTGGCACGGGTGAAAGTCGTCATGTCGCGCTTCCTCACGGGTGGCTGGTGATTCTGGGATGACGACCAGCAGCACGAAGCCCCGCGACGAGGAGGCCGGTCTGTCAGGCCTCGTCGCGGCAGCTAAGGAGCAGCTCGGCCAGCCGGCCGAAAACCGCGGAGCGCACCACGGGAACGACCCTACCCCCGGGGTCATGGGGCGGCGCAACCCTGAATCCGGGGACGACGATCCGATTCGAGCCCGCACCCGGGGTTGGGACTGTTTCTGCCCGCTGGGCGGGATCTCTGAGCCCGGATCCGCCGACCGGGGCGTCAGCGCTCGGGGCGGGTCACCCAGACCGACCGGGTCGCGAGCTCTCCCAGGTCGATCAACTGATCAGCGAGCCGCACCGTCGTACCCGCGCCGAACGGTTGGCGACGCACCACAGTGACCGTGTGGTCGAGGTGCAAACCGAGTTCGTTGAAATAGCGCAGCAGGTCGGGATTCTCGTCAGAGATGCGGGCGACCACGCCGGTCTCACCGGGCTCCAACAGGGACAACCGCCGGGCGTCGGGCCGGATGACGGTGCCGTCGTCAGCCGGAATCGGATCCCCGTGCGGATCGCGGACCGGCCGGCCGAGCTTGACGTCGATCCGATCCAGCAAGACATCCGAGATGGCGTGTTCGAGCACTTCGGCCTCGTCGTGCACCTCATCCCACCGGTAGCCGAGCTCCGCCACCAGGAACGTCTCGATCAGCCGGTGGCGACGCATCATCCGGAGGGCGGCTCGGAGCCCGGACTCGGTCAGCTCCACCGCACCATAAGGACGGTGGCTGACCAGGCCCAGGGCGCCGAGTTTGCGGACCATCTCCGAGGTGGTGGATGCCGACACGCCCACCAGTGAGGCGAGCAGCGACGTCGTCATCGGAGCGTCGTCCCACTCGGTCGCCATGCAGATCTGTTTGAGGTAGTCCTGCATGACGGCGCTCAGCGCTGTCACGTCCGGACGAGCCGGTGGCGTCGATGCGCCGTGAGCGGAAGCCGCCTGATCCCGGGACGGTATGCCGGGTGCGCGCGTTTGCTCGAGGTCGGCCACCAGGTCAGCCTACGGAGCCACCGGGCACCCGATCGGGTGCGACCATTCCCGGGACCACCCGCATCATCGGGTCCGCAGACGTCCGGTGACTGAGCAAAACGGTGCGGCTCCGTGGCCCGCCCGTTTCCGGCCGATTGCGGGCGGCTGTTCTGGCACGCCCTCGCCGGTATCCTCGATGCGGTTGCGTGCGCAGGCGGAAACTCGGCTGTCGATTGAAGGCGGATCGGCCGGCGACGGGCCGGCGGGCGCGCCGAGACGCAGACCGACAGATGCGAAGGGTGGGCGCCCGGTGAGCCTGGTGGTCCAGAAGTACGGCGGCTCGTCCGTGGCGACCGCCGAGCGGATCAAGCGGGTGGCCGAACGCATCGTCGCCACCGCCGCAGCCGGTCACGAGGTCGTCGTCGTCGTGTCGGCGATGGGCGACACCACGGACGAACTCCTGGACCTGGCCAATCAGGTCTCCCCGCTGCCGCCGGCCCGCGAACTCGACATGCTGCTGACCTCAGGTGAGCGGATCTCCAACTCGCTGGTCGCGATGGCGATCGACGCACTGGGCGCCGAGGCCCGCTCGTTCACCGGCTCCCAGGCCGGCGTGATCACCACCTCGGTGCACGGCAAGGCCCGGATCATCGACGTCACCCCGGGCCGGATCAGGTCCGCGCTCGACGACGGCGCGATCGCGCTGGTCGCCGGTTTCCAGGGCGTCTCCCAGGACACCAAGGACATCACCACCCTCGGTCGCGGCGGGTCCGACACCACTGCCGTGGCGCTGGCCGCCGCCCTGCAGGCCGACGTCTGCGAGATCTACACCGACGTCGACGGGGTGTTCTCCGCCGACCCGCGGATCGTGCCGGACGCCCAGAAGCTCGACACCATCACCTACGAGGAGATGCTCGAGATGGCGGCGTCCGGCGCGAAGGTGCTGATGCTGCGTTGCGTGGAATACGCCCGCCGCTACAACGTTCCCGTTCATGTGCGCTCGTCCTACTCGGACAAGAGCGGCACGCTGGTCACCGGAAGCATGGAGGATCTCCCGATGGAGGCAGCGCTCATCACCGGCGTCGCGCACGACCGCAGCGAGGCGAAGGTGACCGTCGTCGCGGTGCCCGACCACCCGGGCGTCGCGGCGAAGATCTTCCGCACCATCGCCGACTCCGAGATCGACGTGGACATGGTGGTGCAGAACATCTCTCGCGGCGCCGAGGGACGCACCGACATCACCTTCACGCTGCCGAAGGCGGACGGTCGAGCGCGCGGTCGCGGCGCTGGAGTCCAAGCGCGACGAACTCGAGTTCAGCAACATCATCTACAACGACCTGGTCGGCAAGGTGTCGCTGATCGGCGCCGGAATGCGCTCGCACCCGGGCGTCATCGCGACGTTCTGCGAGGCGCTGGCCGAGGCCCAGGTCAACATCGACATCATCAGCACGTCGGAGATCCGGATCTCGGTGCTGGTGCAAGGATTCCGAGTTGGATGTGGCGGTGAAGGCGCTGCACGAGGCGTTCGAACTCGGCGGCACCGAAGAAGCCGTGGTCTACGGCGGAACAGGACGATGACCGATGAGCGCAGGAGTCCAATGGTCAGGACCTCGATCAGCGGCCGACGGGGCCCGCCCGCTGACTGGTGGCGGTCGTCGGCGCCACCGGCCAGGTCGGCGCCGCGATGCGGCAGATCCTGCTGGACCGGGACTTCCCGCTGACCGAGATCCGCTTCTTCGCCTCGGCCCGCTCCGCCGGCAAGACCCTGGCCTACGGCGATCGGGAGGTCGTGGTCGAGGACGCCGACACCGCGGACCTGTCCGGGATCGACATCGCCCTGTTCTCCGCGGGCGCGGCCACCTCCAAGGCGCAGGCCCCGCGGTTCGCCGCCGCCGGCGCGCTGGTCATCGACAACTCCTCCGCGTGGCGGATGGACCCGGACGTGCCGCTCGTCGTGTCCGAGGTCAACCCGGACGCCCTCGACGAGGCCCGGCAAGGGCATCATCGCCAATCCGAACTGCACCACCATGGCGGCGATGCCGGTGCTGCGCCCGCTGCACGACGAGGCCGGTCTGACCCGGCTGATCGTGTCCACCTACCAGGCGGTGTCCGGTTCCGGCCTGGCCGGCGTGCAGGAGCTGGCGACCCAGGTCCGCGCAGTCGCCGACGGCGCCGAGGCGCTCGCCTACGACGGCTCGGCCCTGGAGTTCCCGGCCCCGGTCAAGTACGTCCGCAACATCGGATTCAACGTGGTGCCGCTGGCCGGCAACCTGGTCGACGACGGCTCGCTGGAGACCGACGAGGAGCAGAAGCTGCGCAACGAGTCCCGCAAGATCCTCGGCATCCCCGACCTGCTGGTCGCCGGAACCTGCGTCCGGGTGCCGGTTTTCACCGGTCACTCGCTGTCGATCAACGCCGAGTTCGCGCCGCCGCTGTCGGTCGAGCGGGCCACCGAGCTGTTGTCCGACGCCCCAGGGGTGGAGCTCGCCGAGGTACCCAACCCGCTGCAGGCGGCCGGGCCGGATCCGAGTTTCGTCGGCCGGATCCGTCGGACCAGAGCGCTCCCGAGGGACGCGGGCTGGTGCTGTTCATCAGCAACGACAACCTGCGCAAGGGTGCCGCGCTGAACGCGGTGCAGATCGCCGAACTGGTGGCCGCGAAGCGCTGGACAGCCGCGCCTTGATGCGGCTCGCGACCCGGGTCGTGATCCGGCCTGTGACGCGGTGCCGGGTCGGGGTGCCGGTTGGGTACATGACCGAGACATCCGATGCGGACACACCGGACGACGCACACACCAGCGACCGGCGGGTGTCAGCGACGCGACCGTCGCGGCGCTCGGCAAGCTGTCCGAGGCGCTTGGAGGTCGTCGAGAACGCCCGCGGCATCGCTGTATGGCTTCCACCGGACTGACCGGCACGGCCGACCTGACGCTCGGCGAGGCGGTCGCAGGCCTTCCGCGGCGCCGGCCACCAGGCGACTCGCCGACCGGATCGAGACCGATTGGTCGGCCGCAACATCGATCCACGGCCGCTGGACGTTCCAGATCGTCGAGGACTACGACGACGACTACTACGCCTCGTTCAGGGACCTGGAGCGGCGGCCCGCGATGAGTTGGTCGGCGGGCGACGACACTTGTTCGAGGCGGAGATGAAGGAGGACCGCCGTACCCACGGACTCCGCACCACGAGTCGCGGCCGTTCCGGGCGGCCATCCCCGAGGGCGGCCTACCCGGCGGACCGCAGCGCGCCGCTCGCTGCGATGCGGGTTTCGGCGGGCGAGCCCATCAGCCGACCAGGTTGAACAGCAGGAATCCGTTCAGGCCGATGATCAGCACCGCGACCGGCAGGCAACGACGGTGGTCGCCGGCCGGTTGACCCAGGCACCCATCAGTGCTCTTGCGGGAGGTGAACCAGACCAGCGGCACCAGGGCGAACGGAATACCGAAGCTGAGCACCACCTGCGACCAGACGAGCGCGTTGGTCGGGTCGGCGCCGCTGGCCAGCAAGGCCAGCGCCGGGATCACGGTGAGCAGTCGGCGCACCAGCAACGGGATCCGTCGCCGCAGAAACCCGGCCATGATCACCTGGCCGGCGTAGGTGCCGACCGCGGAAGCGGCCAGACCCGGACGCCAGCAGCGCGACGGCGAAGGCGATCGCGGCGAAGCTGCCGAGTTCAGCGCCGAGGCCCGCATGGACCTCCTCCAGGGTCTCCACTTCGGTGCGATCGGCTCGGAGAACAGCTGGGCGGCGATGATCAGCATCACCGCGTTGACCACCCCGGCGAGCCCCATCGCGACGATGACGTCGAGCCGCTGGGTGCGCAGCAGCTTCTGCGCCGGGCCGCCGGGAGGTCGTGCCGGGTGAGTCGACGCCGGCAGCGCGATAGCGGTCCGGGACCAGCGCGGAGTGGACGTAGATGACATGCGGCATCACCGTCGCGCCGAGGATGCCGGTCGCCAGCAGCACGCTGTCGGTCCCTGGAACGTCGGGACCATGCCGGCGGCCATCCCGGCCGGGTCCGCGCCGGACCGGATCAGGGTGTAGCCGAAACCGAGCCGATGACGGCGACAGCCCGGTGATGACCACCTCGAACGGGCGATGACCCGCGGGTCTGCGCGGCGAGCAGACGCGAACGCGACGACAGCCGAGATCACGCCCGCCGATCGGGAGCGGCACGCCGAAAAGCAGGTTGAGCGCCACCGCGCCGCCGACGATCTCGGCGATGTCGGTGGCCACCGCCACCGCCTCGGCCTGCACCCACAGCACCCCAGGTCGACCGGGACGGGGGAAGTGCTCACGGCACAGCGACGCGAGGTCACGCCCGGTGGCCAGCCCAGCTTGGCGGTGAGGGTCTGGATCAACATCGCCATCAGGTTCGCGGCGACGATCACCCACAGCAGCAGGTAGCCGAAGCTGCGCGCCGCCGGAGAAGTTCGTGGCGAAGTTACCGGGGTCGACGTAGGCCACGGCGGCGACGAACGCCGGACCGAGCAGTGTCGAGGGTGCCCCGGATCCGGCTGGCGTGACGACTGCCGGTGCGGCCGTCGGCCACCACCGCCACTCGGGTGCCACGTCTGCGCGCCATCGGTCGACCGCCTCTCGGGCCGCAGCCGCGGCGACGTGGGCTGACGCTGCGGTGGGCCCCAACGGAAAGTTCGACCTCTCGAGCGTGCCCTTCGTTGCAGATATCGGGTATTCGGAAGCCCGCTGAGCTTGAAGTTTGGTCGCCCGAACAGATCTTTGTCACAGCGGTCAGCCGGCAGCCGACGCTGTGGGCCTACTCGCAGCCGACGCCGCCGATGACCGTTGCTGCCGAGGCGACGACGAAACCGCATCGATCCGGCAGTCCGGCGGCGCCGAGATAGGCGATCCCCTCGCGACTGCCACTGCGCCGGAATCGCAAGCCGGCCGGTGGGGCCAGCTTGCGAAATCGCGCCGGATCGGCATCGGGGGTGGGCGCGAGGTATTCCATCGCCTGGTCGTACGTCAGCAGCAGCACCCGATCGCGCAGTCGACTCGCGTCGGTCACCACATTGCCGACGACCGTCGACTGAAACGGCACCTCGGGCTCGGGTGGGGTGAAGGTCGTTCGCAGGGTGAGGACGCCGCCGCCCGCGCGACCGGTGTAGACGCGGTGCGGGGACCTGCCGAGGTCCGGCTTGGTGATCAGCACCACTCCGCCGTCATCCGCGATCAGCAGCGCTTCGGCGTTGAACTCGCCATCCGGGTAGTCGTAGACCCAGCGGTTCGCCTGTACGGACGCGGGCAGTGCTGCGGCGTCCGGCTCGGCCAACCGGTAGACGGTGATCGCCGACGCGCCCGTGTTGGCGCCGATGTCTCCCACATACAGGCAGCGAAGCCCGCCCGTCGCCTCGCACGGTCCGGGCGCCAACGCCTCGGCGTTGACCGCCGACATCCCCGTCCACGTGAATCGCGGCCCGCTGGGTTCCGTCGCGCCGGACCGCGACGATGTCTGACACGCCGGAGGCGTCGTCGACGACGAAGAACAGGTCGGGGTCGGTGCTGCTGGGTGCGATGCCGCTGGCCTCGGGCACCGCCGCCGGGAGTGCCACGCTGGACTGGGGGTCGGCATAGCAGGGTGCCCGCGGACAGGGCACCGCCTTCCCCGGGCCGTCGATCTCCGTGGCCAGATCAGCAGTTTGACCGGGTTGGCGCGGGGTGGATGTGGCGGGGTCGCTCGAACCTGCCCCGTCGCGGGGCGGTCCGGCAGCGTTCGAGGTGGGTGGGCCCGGCGATTGTGTGGGCGGCGATTGTGTGGGCGGCGATTGTGTGGGCGGCGATTGTGTGGGCGGCGATTGGGTGTTCGAGGATTGTGTGGTCGAGAACGCTGAGCAGGCGGCCACCAGCAGCAGGACCACGACCACCGGCAGCAGCCCGGCGGCGCGCCTCACCGGCGTTCAGCCAGTGTTCTCCGGACGAAGTCGATCTCCACGGCCACCTGGCGGATCCGCTCGGCGACCACACCGGAGCCGTGCCCGGCGTCGTATCGGTACACCTCGTACCGCGCCCCGCCGGCGGCCAGGCGTTCGAGGTAGTTGTCCACCTGCCGGATCGGCGTGCGCGGATCGTTCTCACCGGCCGAGACGAGCACCGGCGTGCGGACCGCGTCGACGTAGGTCAACGGGGACGACTCGTGATAGCGATCGGGCACCTCGTCCGGTGAGCCGCCGAACAGTCCCCGGTCATAGGCGCGCAGCGGCTCCATCTCGTCCTCGTAGGCGGCAACATAGTCCGCCACCGGCGCTCCGGCCACAGCCGCCGCCCAGCGGTCGGGATCGGTGCCGATGCCCAGCAGTGTGAGAAAACCGCCCCAGCTGTAACCGAGCAGCACACTGCGCAACGGGTCGACCACGCCGTCCGCGATCAGGTGATCATGAACTGCGGTGACGTCCTGCAGTTCGATGTGGCCGATCCGATCGGTGAGCGCGTCTCGCCATGCCGAGCCGTAACCGGTGGATCCGCGGTAGTTCACGTGCACGACGACGAAGCCCGCGTCCAGCCACGCCGCCCGCACCGAGTTGTACGAGTCGTCATCCGCAGCGGCGGGGCCGCCGTGCAGAAAGAACAGCGCCGCCAGGGGTCCGCCGCTCGACGCCGGGGATTGTTGCGGTCGGGCGAGCAGGGCGTGCACCGGACCACCGGGGCCGGGCACCCATACATCGGTCAGCGGCTCCGACCGCGGCGCCGGGCGGCCGCTCGGGTTCAGCAGGACGGTGTCCGTTCCTGCGGTCGCTGCCTCCCCGCCGGTGCCGAGAGCGCCGGCAGTGCCGACTGTGCCGACAGCGCCGGCTGGGTTCGATGCGACCGTCAGGCAGCGCAGTGATGCCTGGTCAGCGGCGGAGGAGTGCCGATACCAGACTGCGCCATCGGGCCGGGTGACCGCGCCGCTGATCACCCCCGGCGCCGCGGGGAGTGGACGGGCTCGACCCGTCGACAGGTCGAGGCGGTGCATGGTGGTCCGCCCGGCGTGGGTGCGCAGGATCAGCAGCGCTTGGCCATCCGGGTAGAAATCGCCGTCGAGGTCTCCCGGCAGGCCGAGGTCGACCTCCTCGACGGACCCGGAGGTGGGATCCCAGAGCAGCAACTCGTCCCGACCTCGCCGTTCGTGGCCGACCAACAGGCGTTGATCGCCGGGCACCGGGGAGAAGGCCAACGGGTGCAGGGCGCGCTCAGGTCCGTCCGACAGGTCCCCGACAGGTTCGTCCCCGGCAGGTTCGTGACCGACTGGGTTGCCGACGGAGAACACCCGAAGGTCGGGGTAGCGGGAGTCGCCCCCCTCCGAATGGGCCAGCACCCACAACGTCTCATCCGCGGACAACGGTCCGACCGTCGCGTCCTCCGCGTGGCGGTAGACCACGCGGAACGGCCCGTCGGGGGGGCCGAGGTGGACCCGCACTCCGTCGTCATCGGATAAACCCGCCACCACCACAGATCTCCCCAGGGCCAGCCCCGTGGCGTACCCCGGAGGGACGTCGCCGAGCGCCTGGACCGCGTGAGAGGTCGGTGGTGGCGAATCGCCGAACGGCTGCCGGCGCCAGCTGCCGAATTCGTCGCCGTCCTCGTCGTCGAACCACCACAGCTGTTCGCCGGTCGGGTCCAGCTCGCCCTCGGTGGTGCCGTCCGACCGGGCGGTCGCCTGCAGGCGAGAACCGCTCAACACATCCCAGGTGTACAGCTCGTAGGAGCCGGACTCGTTGGAGACGTAGACCGCGCGGTCCGCACGATCCCGGGCCGGTGTGGGCAGCCCGATGCGAACGGCCGAGAAGCGCGCTCGCCACCGGGCTTCGGCAGCCGGATCGTCGAACAGAACGTCGGGCACCCGAGCCGCCGGATGTTCCGCTGTGCGACTCGGTTCGACCATGTGTTCAACCTAAGGGACACCCCCGACAGAGCGGAGTCCCCGCGGCTGCCACGGCCCACCAGGCCGGCAGTCGCCCTCCGATCGGGACTCGCTTCGAGGAGTGCCGGCGGCGGGGCTGGCAGCCCGACCAGTCGGCCTTGCACATCTGTTGATCGACCTGCAGACCACCCTTGTCCGGCTGGGCGGACATCGAGCTCCTTTACGGGCAATCGACGCCCAGTTGCGTCGACTAGTCAGACCGAAGCGCGGGATCGCTGCGCCGGACGAATGATGAGATCGTCCCGGACGACGAAATGGAATCACCCGAAAGGTTCTCATCGGCTGCTAGCGGCCAGTAAAGTCACACGAGCTCCTCGTCCGCGGTTCGGGACCGTCTGGCTGAGGTGCGATGCGGGCGTGTTTTCGAACCCGGGTCGCACCTTTGAAATCGAGCGAGCTGCGGTGCGGGTCGGGAGGCCATGGATCAGCGCGGGCCATCCTTCGAGCAACCTGGGCAGATCGCGTCGGTACCACCGGCGGACTCGGTGGATCCGATCGATCAGCGCCGGGCGGACGACGACGCGGACATCGCGGCAGCTCGGGTGGAGGTGCTGCGCAGCTTCGGGATCATCGGAGGAGGTGATCCGGCGTTCGACCGGTTGACGCGGCTCGCAGCAGACCTCAGCGGCGCCCCGATGGCCATGGTGAGCCTGATCGATGATCGACGGCTGTGGTTCCTCGCCGCGCATGGTTTCGAACCACCCCCCGTCAACCTTCCGGACAGCATCTGCGCCCATGACCTCTCCCGCGGTGAGTTGCTGCTGGTCGAGAACGCCGCAGCCGACCCGCGGTTCGCCGACAACATCGCGGTGACGCAACCGCCGGGGGTGCGCTTCTATGCCGGCACACCCCTGATCACCGAGAGCGGGCTGGTACTCGGCAGGCTCTGTGTGCTGAACACAGTTCCCGGCACGCTGACGGAGCGGCAGCGGGAACAATTGGCGGTGTTGGCCGCCGAAGTGGTCGCGCAACTGGAACTGCGGCGGTCGGCGCGCGAGTTGGCCGGCGAAGTCGCCGCCCGGCGCGCCTCGGAGGCTCGGCTCGCGGATACCGAACGCCTCCTACGCGGCATCCTGTCGCATCCGGACACGATGGTCTACGCCAAGGATCGAGAAGGTCGATTCATCATGGCGAACACCGCGCTGCACCTCCTGCTGGACCGTCCCGACGGATCCATCGTCGGGCAGCGCGACGTGGACATCTACCCGCCGGAGTTGGTCGCACACTTCCGGGAGAGCGACCGCGCGGTACTCGAAACCGGGATGCCGACGGTGGTCGTTCAGGAATTTCCGGCAGCAGTAACGCGGCAGTTCCGGACTGCTAAATTTCCGTTGCGCGACGCCGAAGATCGGATTTACGGGATCGCCGGGATGTCCGCCGACGTCACCGCGCAAGTGGCCGCGGAGCGTTCGCTGCGGGAGTCCGAGAGACGGTGGCGTCAACTGTTCACCGGTTCCCCCGTCGGCATCGGACTGTCCGACGAGAACGGCGTTCTAGTCGCGGTGAACCCCGCGCTGTGCGCGGTCTTCGGTCGACCGGAGGCCGAGGTGGTGGGTCACCGGGCCG
Source organism: uncultured Actinomycetota bacterium (assembly GCA_963825975.1). Taxonomy (GTDB): domain Bacteria; phylum Actinomycetota; class Actinomycetes; order Mycobacteriales; family Nakamurellaceae; genus Nakamurella. Next base: position 362,110 of record CAWGUZ010000018.1, on the reverse strand, counting down.
CCGAATTCGCGCATCCGGACGACCGATACGACTCGGAACGGTTGATTCGCAGCGCGGCCGGCGAGATCGCGTCGGTGGAACGCCGCTACCTGCATCCGGACGGAAGGGTCCGGTGGGCTTGGGTCACACTCACGCACATGCCCGGTCCGGAGGGCCAGGTCTGGACGCTGGGGCACATCCAGGACATCACCGACCGGATAGCGGGCGAACAGGCGGTCAAGGATTCGGAGGCGAATCTGACGTCCGTCGCCGCCGTGGTCCAACAAATCCAGTCCGGCGGCGATGCGCGTCATACGATCGTGACCTCAGGTAGGGAGTTGGCGGAAGCCGCGCTCGCCGCGCTCCTGGAGCCCACATCCGACGGTCTCGAAATGCGGGTGACGGCGGCGACTGACCCGACCCTGATCGGTGAGACCGTCGCACTGGATGACGCAACGGCCACCGGGAAGGTCTTCCGGGAGGGAATCGGATCCTTCCTCGTCGACCCGTCCGCGCCCGACTACCCGCTGCCTGCCGGCGCGAGACCGCTCCTCGACCGCAGCGGTGTGCGGTCGATCTACGTGGCGCCGGTGCACGCCGGTGGAACTACGACTGCGGTACTCGTGGTCGGCTGGTTGACGGTTCTGTCCGAACTGGATGCTCGTCGCGTCGGCGTGATCAACCTGTTGGCCGATCAAGCCGGCGTGGCGTTGCGCCAGGTGGCGCTGGTGTCCGAGCTGGAATCACTGGCGCTGACCGACACCCTGACCGGGTTGCCGAATCGCCGCTGTTGGGATCAAACCCTCAGCGGCCTGCTGGACGAGGCGCGCGACAACGGGTTGCCGCTGAGCGTCGCCTTGGCAGATCTGGATCGCTTCAAATTGTTCAACGACACCTACGGGCACGCCGCCGGGGACGAGTTCCTTCGGACCTTCGCGGTACACGCCGGGAAAGTCGTCCGGTCGGCCGACACCGTTGCCCGCTGGGGCGGTGAGGAGTTCTCGATCGCGTTACCCAACTGCCGGGATCACGAGGCGGCAGAAGTGCTCGAACGGATCCGAGCCGGCGTGCCCGGTGGCCAGACCTGCAGCGTCGGATACGGCACCTGGGATCGTTCGGAGACTGCCGGCGAGTTGATGGCGCGGATCGACGATGCGCTCTACGCGGCCAAGCGGGCCGGTCGGGATCGCGTGCACCGATCGCCTGCACCGGCGGAGCGGCCTGCGCCGGCGGAGCAGCCTGCGCCGGTGAAGCAATAGTCGAGTCGCGCGCCGGCGTCGTCGCGCTGGTGGACGGCCTTCCCGTTCTGCTCGTCCGTGGCTGCACGCCATCCGCGCCCGCCCGTTCAGCGGGCAATATCGCACCGGATCTCCTGAAATAGGGGCACAGGAAACCTTCGGCCCGCGAACCGGCGATGTTCAGCGCGCCAGATCGCGCCGGTTGAAGCCGGCGAAACCCGCAGCCAGAAAGACCGCAGTGGCCAGCGCAACCCAGAGCAGTCCGATCCAGGCCGGGTCGGCTTCTGTGACGTGCGGGATGTGCCAGAACGGGCTGATGCCCAGCGCCCAGTCCGGCAGACCGAAGGTCGGTCCGAGCAGGGTCAGCACGAACGAGACCAGCACGCCGGCCCACGCCGCCATCGCGACCCTGGGCCGGGCGCCGATCACCGCGACGGAGAGCGCGACCACGGTCCACACGGCGGGGACGGACACGACGACCTGTTCGAGGGCCTGGCCGAAGCCGATACCGATATCCGCGGTGGCGGCGAGCAGCGCGATGATCGTCCCGCCGAACAGCACATACGCGGTGGAGGCACCGAGGCCGAGCAGAACATTGGCGGCGTAATAGTGGGTGCGGTGGACCCGGGTCGCCAGGATCGGTTCGACCCGGTCGTCCATCTCCTCGCGGCGAACCTTGACGACGGTCAGTACTCCGGGAACGGCCGCCAGGATGCCGACCAGACTCAAGATGGTGACCAGGAAGACGGCCACCAGCGCATCGGGCGTGGTGGCGCCCGCCGCCAGGATGCGTGCCACACCCTGATCTGCGACCAGGACGTCCTTGATGGAGGTGGTGAAGTACCCGAAGGTCACCCCCAGGATCAGGAATGCGATCGTCCAGGCGATCAACGGGCCCCGGCTGAGCCGCACGGCCAGCTGGCCGGTGCTGCGGATCGTCCCCCGAGCCGGACCGGGCCGGGCGGCGATCGCGCCCTGGCCGAAGTCGCGGCGAGCCTGCAGGGCGAATGCGGCCGCCAGCAGCGCAGCGCTGAGTAGCAGGGCGAACAGCAGCGGCCACCAGCGGTTGGCGTGGGCCGGCTGAGTCTCCATGGTCCAGCCGAGCGGGTTGATCCAGATCGTCCAGGTCGGCGCGGCCAGCGAATAGGCCACGCCCCGAAGTAAGAACAGTGAACCGAGCACCGCGACCGCGATGGCATTGGCGGTCCGGGCGTCGGATCCGATCTGCGCGGTGACTGCGGCGCCCGCTGCGAACATCCAGCCGGTGGCCGTGAATGTGGCACCCAGCAGCATTGACGATTCGCCGGACCCGCCGGCCGCAATCGTGACCAGCCCGGCGACCAATCCCAGCAGCAGCGAACCGGCAAGCGCCAGGCCTGCTGCGGCCGAGAGCCGGCTCGCCCGGCCGAGGACCCCGGCGGCCAGCAGTTCGGCCTGGCCCGAGTCCTCCTGCCCGCGGGTGGCTCGGGTGACTGTGAAGATCGCGCCGAGTGCGGCCAGGAATCCGCCGAGCGCGAGGCTGCGCCACGCGGTGAACCCGTCGGCGGTGGAGAGGTCGTTCGCGGGTCCGAAGATCAGACCCAGGGCCGGATTCGCGCCGATCGTGGTGGACAGCGCCGCCCGATCCTGCTCCGTCGGGAAGACCCATGGGTACACCAGCACGGACGACACGGCCAGCCCGGTCGCGACCAGCATCCACGGGGCGAACAGTCGCCCGTCATGTTTGACCGTGATCCGCAGCAACGGCGCGGTGCCGACCAGTGCGGTGCGCAGCGTGCTCATGGTCATCACCCCCCTTCGTGACCTCGTCGGTGCGGAGCCGATGGTCGTCGGGCGTCGTCAGGGCGGTCGTCAGGGCGGTCGTCCGCGGCGTTGTTCGGCCGGTCATTCGGGCGGTCGTACAGGCGCAGGAACAGCGATTCCAGCGACGGCGGCTCGACGGTCAGCGACGCCAAACCCAAGGGAGTCAGCGCGGCCATCGCCTCCCCGATGTGATCCGAGTCGATCGTCGCGGTCAGCCGGTGACCGTCGAGCCGGACGTCGGCGAACCACGCCAATTGCGTTGCCGACGGCAGCCGGGTCAGAACGGCGTGGATCGAGGTGCGGGTGTGGCCGCGCAGGTCGCTGAGTGTGCCGGTCTCCACGATCCTGCCGTCGCGGATGATGCTCAGCCGATCGGCGAGTGTCTCCAGCTCGGCCAGGATGTGGCTGCTCAACAGCACGGTGGCGCCCCGCCCCTTGGCCTCGCTCACGCATTCCTGGAAGACGTTCTCCATCAAGGGGTCCAGGCCGCTGGTCGGCTCGTCCAAAATCAGCAGGTCGACGTCGGAGGCCAGTGCGGCGACGATGGCGACTTTCTGTCGGTTGCCCTTCGAGTACTGCCGGGCCCGCTTGGTCGGGTCCAGTTCGAACCGCTCGATCAGCTCGGCCCGGCGCTTTTCGTCCAGCCCGCCGCGGAGGGCGCCGAGCAGGTCGATCGCCTCCCCGCCCGACATCCCCGGCCATAGCGAGACCTCGCCCGGCACATACGCCAACCGGCGGTGCAACGCGACGACGTCCTGCCACGGGTCACCATCCAGCAGACGGACCGTGCCGCCGTCTGCCTTCAACAATCCGAGCAGGACCCTGATGGTGGTCGACTTCCCCGCGCCGTTCGGCCCCAGGAATCCGTGCACCTCACCCCGGGAGACCTGCAGGTCGAGGCCCTTGAGCGCCTGAAACGCGCCGTAGGCCTTGGTCAGCCCGATGACGTCGATCACCGCGTCCTGGCTCATCGGGCACCCCCTTCACTGTCGTCGGGCGGGTGGATGGAGGAGTTGGGAATGCAACCATGATCCCTCGATAGCGGGCGTCTGCGCTGGTGTGTCATTCAGTTCGGTTTGAAGGTGCCCCGGAATGAGGTTGCGGATTGCGCACAGTCCGCCGGGCGTCGAGGCATGCTGGCGTTCGTGAACACGCGATGGCGCTCCGGCGGACTGACGTTGTGCATCGATGCGTCGCCGGGTGATTGGATCGTCGGGTCGGTGCGGCCGTTCGAGGCCTATGTCGTCGGCTCGCTGCTGCCGCCGACTTTCGCGGCCTATGCGCGGCTTTTTCACCCAGCTCGAAACGGTCGCCACGATGTCCGGTGGTCCGAGGTCGCGGCGGCCAATGATCGAATCTGCCACCCCGGTATGCAATGGGTGTCCATCACCGGCGACCTGCGCTTCGCGGAGGCCGGCGAGCAGCCCGGTGTGTGGGACGAACCGCCGAACACCGGATCGTTGCCCCTGGCCGAGACCGAGCGGTTGGCGACACTACTCGCAGCTCAGACCAAGGCGGCCGCGCAGTGCTGGTTCGCGGTGTGGGAGGGCTTCGGCGCCTTGGCGGTGCCGACGGATCCAGGAATCAGTCGACTGTCGATGCCGCAACGTCCGATGATCCTACTGACGGGTCAATTGACTGCTGCGGCGACGTCGGTGGGGGAGGATCCGATCGAGCAACGCGCCTCGCTCTGGTGGCCACAGGACAGGTCATGGTGCGTCGCGACCGACGTCGACATGAACACCACGTACGTCGGTGGCAGCAGGGCGTGCGTCGACGCCCTCGTCGGCGACGAGCGACTCGAAGTCATGGAGATCGGCGCGGAGCAGTCGCTGCTGTGGAGCAGCGATCTTTTGAATCCATCGCCCAACGGTGCGCCGAGGTGAGCGCGGGTGAGCGCGACTGTCCGTTGGATCGGCCGCCGTGAGAACGTCTAACCAGGCGCGGCAAGTTCGTTCTCGAACGAACCACTGCTGCGACGCCGGTCAGGCTGTATCGACTGACTGTGAAACATGGTCGGGGTGACAGGATTTGAACCTGCGACCTCTTCGTCCCGAACGAAGCGCGCTACCAAGCTGCGCCACACCCCGTAATGCCTGGACAAGCCTAGCCGATCGGTGGCCGTGGTCCGGACCACCGAAGCCGCCCGGCCGCCAGTCCGCGGGCCGGTGGCAGGAACCCGAACAGTCACCGTTCCGGTCGGGGGACGAGGGTCAGCAGGGTCGCCTCCGGTCGGCACAGGAAACGCGCGGGCAGGTAGGGATTGCCGCCCACCCCGGCGGACACGTGCAACTTGGTGCCGGCACCCCACTGGGACAGGCCACGCGCACGACTGCGGTCGAGGTCGCAGTTGGTGGTCAACGCACCGACGAAGGGCAGCCGCACCTGGCCGCCGTGGGTGTGCCCGGCCAGGATGAGGTCGTAGCCGTCCTTGGCGAACAGGTCCAGCACCCGCGGCTCGGGGGAGTGCGCCACCCCGATCCGCACCACGGCTGCGGTCTCGGCCGGGCCGGCGATCTGGTCGTAGTCGTCCCGAAAGGTGTGCGGGTCGTCGAGTCCGGCGAAGGCGATCACCTGCCCGCGAACTGTCACCGAACCCTTGCGGTTGGTCAGGTCCAACCAGCCGCGTTCGGCCTGGGCCGCCCGTAGATCCCGCCACGGCAGCGCCGGGCCGGGCTTGATCGGCCGGTTCCGCATGAAATAGCGGTGCGGGCTCTTCCGGACCGGCGCGACGAAGTCGTTGTTTCCGAAGACGAACGCCCCCGGCAGTTCCAGCAGATCGCCCAGGGCGGCCACCGCGGTGGGTACCGACTTCGCATTGGAAAGCGTGTCGCCGGTGTTCACCACGACGTCGGGACGAAGCCGGGAGAGCCCGGACACCCAGGCCACCTTGCGGTCGTCGTCCGGCATCAGATGCAGGTCGGACAGGTGCAACAACCGGACCGGCAGCGCGCCCGCATTCAACACCGGCACCTCGACCCGGCGCAGCGTGAAGAGTGTGGGCTCGACGAACAGCGCGTAGCCGGCCACAGAGGCGCCGGATGCGGCCAGCACGGCACCGGCCGCACCCACCCGGCGGATCGGAGAGGACGTCATGCAGCGGGCCCGCTGGACACCGTCAGGCTGATCGACGCGCCCGGTACCGCGGACGTCTTCGGCGACTGCCCCAGGACGGTGCCCGGTACGGACGCGTCCGGCACCGACCGGACGTAGTTGTCGGGGACCTCGAATCCACCGCCGGCCAACGCCTGCTTGGCCGCCTCCAACGACTGGCCAACGACATTCGTCACGGCGGTCCCGCCGGTGCCCTTCTGATATTTGAGGGTGGCCGGCGGGAACTGCAGCGCCTCCTTGTTGGCGTGCAGCGGCATCATCGCGTCCGCCCAGGTCTTCGCCGGTACCGATCCGCCACTCATGCCCTGGCCACCTTGCGCGTCCGCATCTGTACAGGTGCGCAGCGCAGGTGTGCGACACACCGGCTTCGGACTGTTCAGGTAGTCGAAGACCAGACTGGCGCCCGCGTAGAACGGGGTGAAGCCGAGGAATGCGGAGGACTTGTAATCCTGGGTGGTGCCGGTCTTCCCGGCCGCCGGTCGACTGCCCCAACCCGCCGCCTGCATGGAGGCGTGGGCGGTGCCGAAATCGGCCACCACGTCGTCCTCCATCGCCTGCGCCAGCGACGCGGCGAGACCGGCGTCGACTGCCTGATCACACGGCGTCTTGATCCACTGCACCGGTTCGTCGTTGCGGTCGCGGATCTCGGCGACCGGGGTCGGCGGACACCACTCCCCGTCCGACGCCAGGGTGGCGCCCACATTGGCCAGTTCGAGCGGGCTGACCGGTGTCACGCCCAGGGTGAAGGACGCGATCTTCTGCTGCACGACCTGGTCGGCGTAACTCCCCTGAAGGTTCGCCAGCCGCGGTTCCACCTCGGCTGCGGGCAGCTGGTACCCGCGGAGGCCGAGCTTCACCGACATCTGCGCGACCTCCGACAGGCCGACCTGGTCCTCCAGGCCGACGAACGCGGTGTTCGGCGATGTCGCCAGCGCGCGCTCCAACGTCATGGTCGCGGGGTAGTTCTCACTCGCGTTCTTGAAGGAGTGGGTGGGTGCCAGCGGGGAGGTGTACTCCGCGGGGGAGTCGATCACCGAGTCCGTGCCGAGATTGTGTTGCAGGGCGGCGGCGGCCGTGAAGATCTTGAAGGTCGAGCCCGCGCCCAGTGGCGCGAATGTGGTGGCCAGCCGGTTCACGGTCTGGCCCTGCTCCGCGTTCAGTCCGTACGGTCGGTTCACCGCGAGGGCGAGCACGGGCCGTCCGGTGGCACTCGGGTTGGTCGACGGCTCCACCACGGCGAGCACATTCGCGATCCGGGCGGTGTCCGGTGCCGCCGGGTTGGCGTTGGCGGTGACTGACGCGACCGCGGCCGCCATCACGGCTGGGTCCAGGGTCGTCTTGATGGTGAGTCCGCCCTCGCTCAACACCTCCGAGGTGAACTGTTGATTGGGGACGTTGCGCAGATAGTCGATCACGTACTGGCAGAAGTACCCGAGGGTCGCGGCGTTGTCGGCGGCGATGCAGCCGTTGGGCTTCGGGTGCCGCACGGTGCCCAGCGGCATGGCCTTGGTGTCCGCGGACGTCTTGGTCGAAATCCAGCCGTCGCGGACCATGGTGTCCAGCACCCGGTCGCGTCGTTGGGTGACCAGCGCGACGCCGTCCTCGGTGAAGGGGTTGTAGCGGTTGGGGTTGTTGACCATGCCGGCCAGCGTCGCGGCTTGATTGAGGTCGAGATCGATCGCGTTCTTGCCGTAGAAGTACTGGGCGGCAGCCTGCGCGCCGTACACCGAGGGGGCGAAGGCCACCGTGTCGAGGTAGTCCTCGAGGATCTGCGCCTTGCTCTGGGTCTGCTCGAGGTTGATCGCCATCCGAGCTTCGCGGAGCTTGCGGATCGGTGAGTACTCGATCGCGGCCGCCTTCTCCGCGTCCGTCTTGGCCACCACCAGGAACTGGTAGTTCTTCACGTACTGCTGGGTGATGGTCGAGCCGCCGCCGGCGCTGTCGGCGCCCTGCAGTTGGCCGAGTGCGGCGCGGGCGGTACCGCGCCAGTCAACGCCTCGGTGTTCGTAGAATCGCCGGTCTTCGATCGACACGATGCCGTTGATGAGGTACTTCGACATCTGGCTCAGCGGCACCCAGGTGCGGTTCTGGTCGTAGAGGTACGCGATCGGCGAGCCGGCGTTGTCGGTGATGGTGGTGAGCTCCGGGGCGGGGAGATCGAGGGGCACGTTGTCGGTGCCCTTGACCGCGGCGGCGACATTGGTGGCGCCGAACCCGACGGCGGCCGCGTAGGGCAGCAGCAGGATCGCCGCCAACACCCCGGCGACCAGGGTGCCGACGGTCAGTCGGCCGAAGCTGCTCATCTCGCGCACGCAGACCAGGGTACGGGGGCACCCTGACAGACGCGCCGGGAGCGGATGCACCGGGGGACGCGTGGCGCGGCTGAATTTCGCATGACCGCCCGTTCGGCGTGCGAATCACTCGGCCGGGGTCCGGCCGCGGCAACGCGCTGTTACCTAACCGACATTGAAAATCTTCGCCGTACCGCGCAATGGATGGGCATGGTCGTGCGTCTCACTGCCGATGGGTCCTACAGCGGGCTCGCTCGCCCGAGCTGCGGTACAGCAGGTGTTCGCAGCCGAGGCACAAGAAAACTGCACGACGAACGATTTGGAAGGACGACAGTGACTGTTCAGTTGCTGCATGGAGGTCGCGCCGACGAACGGCGCATGGCAACACCTGCTACATCCGTGGGGAGGGCTGCGGCTGGCTCTCGGGCGGCAGCCGCGGCGGCGCCGCTCGCCGATGAGGTCGCCGGCTGGGCCACTCGCGGCCGCTGCGTGGGTCGGGATCCCGATGAACTGTTCGTCACCGGCGCCGCTCAGCGCTCCGCCGCTCGGGTCTGCAACGGCTGCCCGGTGCGCCTCGAGTGCCTGTCCGACGCCTTGGACAACCGCATGGAGTACGGAGTGTGGGGTGGACTGACCGAACGACAGCGTCGCGGTCTGCTCAAGCAACGCCCGGACGTGACCAACTGGCGTGAACTGCTGCAGACCAAGACCGATGTGCGGGCGGCCGGCTGATCCGGGGTCACCGTTCGTCGGTCTGTCGACCCGGGTCCCGGTGGACCTGGTCGGTCGTTCAGTGCCCGGCCAGTCGCCGACCGATCTCCCGCAATGCGGCCAGGTCGTACACGTCGGTGGCGGCCGCGGGCACGGACACGATCGGTAGGTTCGGATGCGCCCGAACGAACCGAGACTGCATTCGCTGCTCGTTGCCGTGCACGGTGAGCCGTTCGGCGTGCAGCGTCAACACCGCCGCGGCCAGCGGTTCGGACGAGGCCAGCGCCTCGGCCGCCGTCATCGACCTGGCCAGCGGCAACTCGGCGAACGGGGGATGAGTGCGGTTGAGCACCAATCCGGCGAGCGGCATGTTCTCCGCATCGAGCCGCTCCGCGAAGTAGGACGCCTCGCGCAACGCGTCCGCCTCGCTGGTCGCCACCACCAGGAATGCGGTCCCCTCGTCGCGCAGCAACTCGTAGGTGGCCTCGGCGCGAGTGCGGAAGCCGCCGAACATGTCCTCGAAGAGCTTCACGAACTGGGCGGCGTCGGTCAGCATCTGGCCGCCGATCACGGTGCTCACGGCCTTGGCGAAAATGTTGAACCCGACGCCGACCACCTTGATCATGCCGCGGCCCGGAGTGGTGAGCATCTTGATCATCCGACCGTCCAGGAAGGATGACAGCCGCTGCGGTGCGTCGAGGAAGTCCAGCGCGGACCTGCTCGGCGGGGTGTCGACGACGATCAGGTCCCACTGCCCGGTCGCGGCCAGCCGGCCGAGCTTCTCCATCGCCATGTACTCCTGCGTTCCGCTGAACGAGGTCGAGATGGTCTGGTAGAAGGGATTCCGGAAGATCTGCTCCGCCCGCTGCGGGGTGGAGTGCGCGTAGACCATGTCGTCGAATGTCCGCCGGGTGTCGAGCATCAGCGCCCACAACTGCCCGGCGCTACCGGTGTCGACCCGCCGCGGGGTGTTGTCCAGCAACTGCAGGCCCAACGACTGCGCGAGTCGACGCGCCGGGTCGATGGTCAGTACGGCGGTGGTTCTGCCCTGGTCGGCCGCCCGTAGGGCGATGGCCGCAGCGGTGGTCGTCTTTCCCACCCCGCCCGACCCGCAGGTCACGATGACCCTGGTCTCGCGGTCCCCGATCAGCGCGTCCACGTCCAGATCGGGCGACGCCATCACACTCCCCACTCGTGCAGCCGGTCGGCCAGCTCGTACAGGCCGCCCAGATCGGCGCCGTCGACCAGATACGGCAGGGTCAACACCGGCAGGCCCTGCGCCGCCACGGTCGCCGCGCACTCCTGCTCGGCGACCACCTTCGCGGCGTGCAGCGTCGCCTCCTCGATCAGCCCTTTGACCAGCGCCGGATGCGGTTCGATACCGCCGGCTCGAAGCCCGGCGGACAACCGGTCCGCGTCGATCCGACCCGCTGCGGCGGCACCGAGATGCCCGTCGGTCAGATGGGCGCCGGTGGCCGCGTTGACCAGCAGTGTGCCCACCTGCAGGCCGACCTCGCCGAGCGCGGCGACCGCCTCGATCGTCTCGCTCACCGGCATCTCCTGCAGCAGGGTGACGAGGTGCACCATCGTGTCCGGTGAGTGCAGCAGCGCGACCACACCGTCGGCCTGACTGCGAATCGGCCCCTTACGGGCCAGATCCGCCATCGCCACCGTCACGTTCAGGAACGACACCACCCGGCCCGTCGGCGGTGCATCCATCACCACCGCGTCGTAGACGTATCGGCCGGCCGCGTCGCGCCGGGTGACGCACTCCTTGGTCTTCCCGGTGAGCAGGACGTCGCGCAGGCCCGGGGCCAACGTCGTCGCGAACTCGACCGCGCCCATCTTCTTCAACGTCCGACCGGCGAAACCCAGGTTGTAGAACATCTCGAAGTACTCCATCAACGAGGCCTCGACGTCGATGGCGAGCGCCCGAACCTCCCCACCCTCCGCGGCGACGGCGATCTTGCGTTCGGCGTACGGCAGCGGCGGCAGGTCGAACAACCGCGCGATGGCCTGGCGTTCCTCGACCTCGACCAGCAGCACCCGTTTGCCGCCCGCGGCCAGGGCGATGGCCAGCGCCGCGGCTACCGTCGTCTTACCGGTGCCCCCCTTGCCGGACACGATGTGCAGCCGGGCCCGGCGAGCCGCCGCGGGCCAGGCGGCCTCGACGGCCCCGATCGAGTCAGCGCCCATCGAATCAGCGTATCCGGGGGTGGCGACTTCCGGCTGGGATGAAGTCCGGGCGTCCCGCCCAGCGTTGGAAGCCGAGCGCGGCGCGCCCCACCCCGAACGCGACCCGGAGCAGCGTCGAGGGTGGACTCGACGGGCCGGTCAGCCGGCCTAGTGTCGTCTGCATGTCACAGCCAACCGCACGCCGCACTTGGGAATACGCCACGGTGCCGCTGATCAGCCATGTCACCAAGCAGATTCTGGACACCTGGGGGGAGGACGGCTGGGAGCTGGTGTCGGTCATTCCCGGCCCCAACCCGGAGCAGCTCGTCGCCTACTTCAAGCGGGAACGGGCTTGACCGACCCGGCGGACCTCGCCGCGGACGCGACTCCCGCATCCGTCCAGTCGGCCTCGGCTGCGCTAACTGCCCCGGTTGCCCCGCCCGCTGCGCAGTCGCACTCAGAGCGGTTGACGCAGTTGGGGATCGTGCTGCCGACCGTCCCGCAGGCCGCCGGGTCGTACGTGCCGGCCGTGCGAACCGGGAATCTGGTCTTCACCGCGGGCCAGCTCCCGTTCGTCGACGGCACCCTGCCGATGACCGGCAAGGTGGGCGCCGAGGTGTCGGCGGACGACGCGCGGCGACTGGCCCGGCAGGCCGCGCTGAACGTGCTCGCCGCGGTCGACGCCGCCGTGGGTATCGACAGTGTCGTCCGGGTGGTCAAGGTGGTCGGCTTCGTGGCGTCGACTGCCGGGTTCAACGGCCAACCGGGCGTGATCAACGGTGCGTCCGACCTGTTCGCCGAGGTCCTGGGGGATGCCGGGCGGCATGCCAGGTCCGCGGTGGGGGTATCCGAGCTTCCGCTGAACTCGCCGGTCGAAGTCGAGGCGATCGTCGAGGTGCGGTGACTCCGGCTCCGGATTCGGGCGGTTTCCGCCCGCAGAGCGGCTCACATCAGCCCCAGATCGTGCGGTGCACGGAGTTGAGCCGGGTACTGCGAGCGCCGAACCCGGGTCCGATGACGCTGGACGGCACGAATTCCTACCTGCTCGCCGGTCCCGATGCGACCGGATGTGTGGTGGTCGATCCCGGCCCGCTGGACGACGGGCACCTGCGGGCGCTCGTCGACAGTGGGGTCGAACTGATCCTGATCACGCACCACCATCTGGATCACACTGAGGCGAGCGCGACGCTGCACGCCTCGACCGGCGCGCCGGTGCGGGCGTTCGACCCGGCGTTCTGCGTCTCGGGGGTGCCCCTCAGCGATGGGGAGAAGATATCAGCCGCGGGAGTAGGCATCGAGGTGTTGCACACACCCGGCCACACCGCCGACTCGGTGTGCTTTCTGCTGCCCGACGATGCAGACGGGCGGGGTTCGATGCTGACCGGCGACACGATCCTCGGGCGGGGGACGACGGTCATCGCTCACCCCGACGGACGGGTCGGCGACTATTTCGCCTCCCTGGACGCACTCGCCCGACATCCGGCGGCCACGGTGCTGCCGGCGCACGGCCCGACGCTGCAGACATTGGGTCCGGTCGTCGCCGAGTACCGCGCGCACCGGTTGCTCAGGCTGGCCGAGATCCGGGCCGCACTCGATCGGCTCGGCTGGGACGCGGACGTCGTCGCGGTTACCGACATGGTGTACGCCGCCGTCGATCCGAGCGTCCGCGGTGCCGCGGAGCGGTCCGTTGCCGCGCAGTTGGAGTTCCTGCGGTCGTCGTGATGTCGCTCCGATGATCGAGGACGTGCTGTTCGCCCTGCGCTGTCCGCACTGCGCCGGCGACCTTCGCCGCTCCCCCGCGGCGCTGGATGTGCCGATCTCGGGAGTTGCGCTCGCCGTGGCCGCGCGGCAACCGGCACCGGGGTCGGTGGTCTGCGCCGCGGGTCACTCGTTCGATGTGGCGCGACAGGGCCAGCTGTCGTTGCTCGGGCCGCGCGCGCGGACCGACACCGGGGATTCGGCGGAAATGGTGGCCGCCCGCGTCGCCTTCCTCGGCGCTGAGCACTACAGACCGATCACCGCCGCCGTGGCCGATCAGGTCCGCACCGCCCTGGAAGGGCAGATCGGCACCGCCCTGGAGAGGGCAGGACGGAACAGCCCTGGAAGGGCAGATAGCCGGCGGCCGAAATCGGCTGCTGGTGGACATCGGTGCGGGCACCGGACATCACCTCGGGGCGGTGCTCGCCAGCCTGTCGGGAGCGACGGGGTCGGCGGTGGTCGGCCTGGCCGTCGACTCGTCGCCGCGGGCCGCCCGCGTCGCCGCGCGGGTACATCCGCGTATCGGGTCGGTGGTCGCCGACGCGTGGTCCGCGCTGCCGGTGAGCACGGCCGTCGCCGACGCGGTGCTGTGCATTTTCGCGCCGCGAAACCCCGCGGAATTCGCCCGGATACTCGCGCCGACGGGTCGACTCGTGGTCGTCACGCCGAACCCCGACCATCTGACAGAGCTGATCGGACCGTTGCGAATGCTCACCGTCGGCGCCGAAAAGGACAGTCGGCTCGCGGCCACCCTGGGCGAGCGTTTTCAGCTCGAGGACAGCGCCGAAGTGAGGTTCGTGCTGGAGCTCCAGCACGACGATCTGGTCAACGTGGTGTTGATGGGGCCCGCCGCGCGCCACGTCGATCGGGCCGCGCTGCGGGATGCGGTCAGCCGATTGCCCGAGCCGATGACCGCCACCGGCTCGGTGACGGTCACCAACTGGGCGCTACGCCGATCGGTCAGCGCGAGCGCCGCGCCAACCGCTCGGCGTCCAGGATGATGACGCTCTTACCCTCGAGTCGCAGCCACCCGCGCTGACCGAAGTCCGCAAGCGCCTTGTTGACCGTCTCCCGTGACGCGCCGACGAGTTGCGCCAGCTCCTCCTGGGTCAGGTCGTGCGTAACCCGGGTGCTGTTGCCCTCCTGGGTCCCGAACTGGCGGGCCAGTTGGAGCAGCGCCTTGGCGACCCGACCCGGCACATCGGTGAAGATCAGGTCGGCGAGCGAGTTGTTGGTCCGCCGCAGCCGGCGGGCCAGCACCCGCAGTAGCTGCTCCGCGATCTCGGGTCGCAGCCGAATCCACTGGAGCATCGAGTTGCGCTCCATGGTGGCCAACTGCACGTCGGTGACGGCGGTTGCGGTGGAGGTGCGCGGCCCGGGGTCGAAGACGCTCAGCTCACCGAACATGTCCGACGGCCCCATCACGGCGAGCAGGTTCTCCCGCCCGTCGGCAGAGTGCCGACCGAGCTTGACCTTGCCGGACAGGATGACGTACAGCCGGTCTCCCAGTTCTCCTTCGGAGAAGATCGCGCTTCCGCGGGGATATTCCACCGTTTCCAGTTGCGAACCCAACGCCGTCGCGGCGTCCGGGTCCACCCCCTGAAAAATCCCGGCTTTCGCCAGCGTGTCCTCCACCAGTCCTCCAGACCTGACCTATGACGTGAATCACCTCAGCAGAAGGGAGTCTAGGGGCCAACGGCCTTCCAGGTGCTATTCGGTGCTCGGTGCGCCCGGTGAACCAGGCCCGGACGAGCTCAGGGCCGGGTTCGGCCCGCCGACCGGGAGCGGCGCGAACGCCGGGGGCGGCGGCGCAACCGGAACAGGTCCAGGGCTCGTCCGAGGCCTTCCCTGATGAACGTGTTCACCTCTTCGGGCCGGGCCTGGTCGAGGAACTCCTCGACCTCGTTCTCGCTGACCGAGTTGTTCTGCAGCCGCGCCTCGACGCGCTCCATCAGCATGGCGAAGACCAACAGCAGCAGTGGGAAGAGCAACACCAGAAACGTAGTCATGGTGACCCCATCCTTCCCCTCGACGGCGCCGCGAGGCAACGTGAGCACCCGCGGCGCGCCGACAGCGGGCCGGCTGCGCGGTCGCACCCAGCCGGACTGTCGGTCGGTTGTGGCAAATTGGTCGAGTGACCCCACCCGCCCGAGCCGTCCGGGTCGCCACCACACCGACGACGCCGCTCGCCCGCACTCGTCGGGCCCGACGGCTGAACGCGGAGCTCGCGATCGGATATCCGGACGCAGTCTGCGAGCTGGACTTCCAGACTCCGCTGGAGCTCGCCGTCGCGACGATCCTGTCGGCGCAGTGCACAGACGCACGGGTCAATCTGGTGACGCCCGCGTTGTTCGCCCGGTACCCGTCCGCGGTGGACTACGCGGGTGCCGACCGGTCGGAGTTGGAGGAGCTGATTCGTCCGACCGGCTTCTTCCGGAACAAGGCGGCGTCGCTGATCGGGCTGGGCCAAGCGCTGTTGGAACGGTTCGACGGCGAGGTGCCGGCGCACGTTGGCCGAATTGGTAACCCTGCCCGGCTTCGGCCGAAAGACCGCCAACGTCGTGCTGGGGAACGCATTCGGCGTACCGGGCATCACGGTCGACACGCACCTCGGTCGCCTGGTCCGGCGCTGGGGGCTGACCGACGAGGCGGATCCGGTGAGGGTCGAGCTGCAGCTCAACGCGATGCTGCCGGCCGCGGAGTGGACGATGTTCTCGCATCGGGTGATTCATCACGGTCGCCGGGTCTGCGCGGCGAAGAAACCCGCCTGCGGCGCCTGCTTCCTGGCGCCGCTGTGCCCCTCGTTCGGGCTCGGTCCGACCGATCCGTCCGTGGCCGCCGCCGCTTGTCGTGGGTGCTGAGCGGCCACATCTGCTGGCGTTGGCGGGCATCTCATGACAGCCGGACCGGGGCACCCGCGGGAAGCCGTCCGCCGCGCCGAACGACCTGCCGATCGCGGCGAGCGATCCCCAGGGACTACGACGAGGTCGAGTACGACGAGGTCCCCGCGACCGCGCTGGTGGCGGACGCCGATGTGCCGCCGTTCCTTCGGCCGCTGATTCGTCGTTGCCTGGGTGGGCCGCTGCCGACGATGCTGTCCAACGGAACCTGGAGCAGGCAGCGGACGGGGCGGCGACGCGAGTCGGCGGTGCTGCTGCTGTTGTCGGATGCCGTGAACGGTCCGGAACTGCTCCTCACCCAACGGGCGAGCACGCTGCGGGCACACGCCGGCCAACCCGCGTTCCCCGGTGGCGCCATCGATCACGGTGAGACACCGGTCGCTGCGGCACTGCGGGAGGGCCAGGAGGAGACCGGTCTGGACCCGACGTCGGTGACGCCACTGGTGCTGATGCCGCCGCTGCATCCGCCGCGCCTGGAGTTCGTCGTGCACCCGGTGATCGCGTACTGGCATCAGCCGGGCCCGGTTGCACCGGTCGATCTGGCCGAGACGGCCGCGGTTGCCGAGGTGCCGATCGCGACACTGGCCGACCCGGCCAATCGGGTGTGGGCGCGGTTCGGAGAATTCCGCGGGCCGGGTTTCGACGTCGCCGACATGCTGGTCTGGGGATTCACCGGAATCCTGCTGGATGCGTTGCTGGACCTGGGCGGCTGGACGCAGCCCTGGGATCTCCCGCACACGAGGACAGTCGACATGAGCCGGTGATCGCATGCTGAACCTCGTCGACGGCATCCTGATCGTGGTGGTGCTCTCCGGCGCTGTGACGGGATTTCGGCAGGGCTTCGTCCTCGCCGCATTCTCACTGGTCGGGGCGGTCAGCTGCGCGGTCGCGGCGTTCCTGGTCGCGCCGCTGATCGTGCAGCGGATGGATTCCGGGATCGCCCGGACCGCCGCGTCGCTCGCGCTCCTGGTGGTCGGGGTGCTGGCGGGGGAGATCCTCGGCGGCCTGGTGGGGCGATCGGTGTCCGATCGGATCACCTGGTCTCCGGCGAGGGCTGTGGACAGGTCGCTGGGCGCGCTGGGTCAGGGCATCGCCGTGCTCGGCTTCGCCTGGATCGTCGCGGTGCCCATCGCCAGTGCGCCGCTGCCGGGTCTCGCGTCTGCCATTCGCAACTCGGCCGTGCTGTCCGCCGTCGACGGGGTGGCTCCGGAGGGCGCGATCGGGATCACCAACCGGTTGCGGACGCTGCTGAACTCGACCGGCTTCCCGGACATCCTCGGTCCGCTGGGCGCGACCCCGCGGGTGAGTGTGCCGACGCCGAACACAGATCTGGTCGACGATCCCGTCATCGCGGCGGCGCAGCCGTCGGTGCTCCGCATCCGCGCGATCGCGAGTGATTGCAACAGCGCTTCCACCGGTTCCGGGTTCGTGTTCGCCCCGGAGCGAGTTCTCACCAACGCTCATGTGGTTGCCGGTTCCACCTTCGTGGAGGTGGAGTCCGGTTCGACTCAGCTGACGGCCACCGTGGTCGACTACGACTCCGAGCGAGATCTGGCCGTGCTGTACGTGCCCGGCCTGAATCTGCCGGTCCTGCCCGTCGCCGGCGGAGAACTGGCCGAACAGGCCGACGCCGCCGTACTGGGGTATCCGCTGGGAGGTCCGTTCACCGTCAGCGCGGGTCGTGTACGCACCGTCGTGGATTTGTCCGGCCCGGACATCTACCAGTCCAAGACCGTCAATCGGCAGGTGTACCTGCTGCGGGCATTGGTCCGGCCGGGCAATTCCGGCGGGCCGGTTCTGGACGAGGCCGGTCGGGTGGTCGGAGTGATCTTCGGTGCGGCGATCGACGACGCGGAGACGGGTTTCGCCCTGACGGCTGCTGAAATAGCGTCGACGGTGTCCGCCGGTCGTGAGGACAGCAGCGTCGATGGCACCGGTGCCTGCCTGCGGAAATGACGGGCTGAGGGGGTCGTTCGATGCGGTTGCTCAGATCTCGCGCACGAAGTCGGCGATGAGTTCGGTGACTCGGTCGGGAACCTCCTCCGCCGGGTAGTGGCCGACCCCCGCGATGACGTGCCGCTGATAGCCGCCCGTGCAGTAGCGGGCGCCGTCGTTGAGCATGCCGAGCGGAATGATCTGGTCGCCGTCGCCGCCGATGTGCAGGACGGGCACCGCGACGGGGTGGCGGAGCAGGGCCTCGCGGTGCCGCAGACCGTCGGCACGCCAGGGTGATCGCGTGATCCATCGCAGATGCTCGATGGCGGCGCGACTGACGCCGGGGATTCGGATCGCACCGCGCATGTGGTCCAGCGCTTCGGCGAAGTCTGCGGACGCGGCCCACGCCCGACCCGCGCCCTTACGGACGATCCGCTCCAGGCCCGGAGCCGAGGTGAGGCGCCGCTCGGGCCACAGCGGCCAACGCGCCGTACTCAGCAACGGCCGGTACCCGGCGGCCTGGCGTGGTCGCTTGATCCGGGCCAGCGTCATCGGGTGCGCCGATCCCACCGCGACCACGGCGCGCACCTGCTGCGACCGGATGCTTGCGGTGTTGAACGCGGTCAGCCCGCCGATACCGGTTCCGACCACGACGGCCGACGGTTCGCCGAGCGCCCTGATCAGGCCGGAGGTGTCACCGGCCAGTGTGAAGGCGTCGTACCCGCGAGGCGGTTTGTCGGTGTCGCCGTATCCCCGCAGGTCGACGGCGACGGCGCGGTAGCCCAGCTGGGGCAACTCCTCCAGTTGATTCCGCCAGGACCACCAGAACTGACCGAACCCGTGCAGCAGCAGAATCAGCGGTCCGGTCCCGGCCTCCGCGACGTGAAACAGGATGCCGTTGGCGCTGACGTCACGATGCTGCCACGGCCCCGGGTACCGAACCGCGGCCGGTCCCGACGGTGGCTGACGTCCTGGGATGGCGGTCATCGAGTGTGACGAGGAGATTCAGACTCCAGTGGGTGTCTCCGGATGGGAAGCCGCCCGCTTGAGGGTCGTGGCGGTGTCCTGCAGCGAGGCGATGGTGCGTTCCGGCTTCTCGATCTTCTTCAGGCGGCGGATGCCCAGCAACGCCAGCAGCGCGACCAACACGATCATCGCGCCGAACACGATGGTGAACGCGGCCCACCGCGGCAGCCAGATGTCCAGGATCTCGCCGACCATGAGCCAGAAGAAGAACAACGAGAAGAGTCCGATCACGCCCGCGACCACGAAGAACACAGCGCCGATCGCGCCCTGCTTGGCGGACTTGAAGATCTCCAGCTTGGCGAGTTCGATCTCCGCCCGGACGAGCGTCGACACGTGGGTCGTCGCGTCCTTGACGAGCGCACCGATCGACTCCGAACGGTCCACGTCCTGCTCAGGGGTGAGCGGAATCGACGGGCGGACGACCCCAACGCCCCGACCGGGGACATTTCCCGGGTTGCTTCCTGGGTAGGTCACGGCGATCTCCTGACGTCGGGGTGACTTCTGGCGGAACAGACTCTGGTGCCGGCGGCGATGCCGGGGTGGAACATGCGCTGCCGGGGTGGAACGTGCGATGCCGGGGTGGAACGTGCGCTGCCGGGTGGAGCACGGCACCGCTTATGGTGCCATGCCCCGGCGGGGGTGCAGTTTCACAGGCCCCCCGCGGCTGTGGCTGATTCAGTCGCCGGCCGCGCCGGGGGTGGCCAACCCCGCGTTGATCACGCTCATGATCCCGGCGTCCTGCAAGGTGGTCACGTCACCCAGGTCCCGACCCTCGGCGACGTCCCGGAGCAGCCGACGCATGATCTTTCCGGAACGGGTCTTCGGCAGTTCCGGCACGAGCAGGATCTGACGGGGCTTGGCGATCGGCCCGATCTGCTCCGCAACGTGGTTGCGGAGCGCAGTGATCAGCTCCCGCTCCGCGTCGGACCCGCGGTCCGGCACCGGAATCCCGCGAAGGATGACGAAGGCGACGATGCCCTGACCCGTCATCGCGTCACTGGCCCCGACGACGGCCGACTCCGCCACCGACGGATGCGAGACCAGCGCCGACTCGACTTCAGTGGTGGAGATTCGATGCCCGGACACGTTCATCACATCGTCGACCCGACCGAGCACCCACAGTGCGCCGTCGTCGTCGTACTTGGCGCCGTCGCCGGCGAAGTAGTAACCCAGCTCGGCGAAGCGCGACCAGTAGGTGTCTCGGAAACGCTCGTCGTCGCCCCAGATGGTGCGCAGCATCGACGGCCACGGCCGGTCGACGACCAGGTAGCCACCCTCGCCGTGCCCCACCGGTTCGCCCGCGTCGTTGACGACGATGGCGCTGATGCCGGGCAACGGCCGCATCGCCGAGCCGGGTTTGGTGGCGGTGACACCGGGCAGCGGAGAAATCATGATGGCGCCGGTCTCGGTCTGCCACCAGGTGTCCACGATCGGCGCACGGTCGTGGCCGATGTGGTGGCGGTACCAGATCCACGCCTCCGGATTGATCGGTTCGCCCACCGACCCGAGCACCCGCAGCGACTCGAGTGAGTATTTCGCCGGAATGTCGGCTCCCCAACGCATGAAGGTGCGGATCAGCGTGGGCGCCGTGTAGTAGATCGACACCTGGTACTTGTCGATGATCTCCCAGTGCCTGCCCTCGTGCGGTGTGTTGGGCGTGCCCTCGTAGATCACCTGGGTCGCGCCGTTGGCGAGGGGGCCGTAGACGATGTACGAGTGGCCGGTGACCCAGCCGATGTCGGCCGTGCACCAGTAGACGTCGGTTTCGGGTTTCAGGTCGAAGACCGCGCTGTGGGTGTAGGCGGCCTGGGTGAGGTATCCGCCGGACGTGTGCAGGATGCCCTTCGGTGTGCCCGTGGTGCCCGACGTGTAGAGCAGGAACAGGGTGTGTTCGGCGTCGAACGGCTCCGGCGTGTGCTCGTCGGACTGCGAGTCCACGAGGTCGTGCCACCACACATCGTGGTCGGTCCAACTCACCTCGCCACCGGTTCGGCGTACCACCAGGACGTTGCGGACCGGGCGACTCGGGATCGCTGACGGCCGCGTCGACCGCCTCCTTCAACGGGGTCGGCTGGCCGCGGCGGAACTGGCCGTCGGCGGTGATGATCAGCCTGGCGGTCGCTGTCGGCCACCCGGGATCGGATCGCCTCCGCTGAGAACCCGCCGAAGATGACCGTGTGAGTGAGCCCCAACCGGGCGCAGGCGAGCATCGAGAACACCGCCTCGGGGATCATCGGCAGATAGATCGCCACCCGGTCGCCGGTCTCCAGGCCCAGGGCGAGCAGCGCGTTCGCCGTCTTGCACACCTCGCGCTGTAGTTCGGCGTAGGTGATCGTGCGGGAGTCGCCCGGCTCGCCCTCCCAGTGGATCGCGACCCGTGTCGCCGAGCCCGGCTTCGACATGGCGATCGACGCAGTTGTAGGCGACGTTCAGTGTGCCGTCGGCGAACCATTTCGCGTGCGGCGCGTCCGACCAGTCCAGCGCCGTGCGTGAACGGCGTCGCCCAGGTCAGTCGGCGGGCCTGCTCCGACCAGAACGCGTCCGGGTCCGCCGCCGGCTCGCGCGTAGGCCTCCTCGCCCACGTTGGCCTGAGCGGCGAACTCGGCGCTGGGCGGGAAGGTCCGATTCTCGGCGAGCAGATTGTCCAGCGCGGCGTGTGGTTGGTCGGGTGCGGGCCCCTCGGATCCGCCCGGGTCGGCGGCTCCCGCAGGCGAAATTTCCGAGGACGGCGGGGATACGGTCATGCCGACTCACCTTTCGACGACTCTGTCAGTGGAGCACTCAAGGTCAGCGGAGTACCCGAGGTCAGCGGATTACCCGACGTCAGCTCGGCACTCGAGATCAGCTGGGTACCCGATGGTGGTGCATGCGAGGCACCGTTGACTGTGCCACTCGCTTGACTGTGCCACTCGCCGCCGACAGTGCACCATCCGGCTGGGTATCCCAGCCCGGCAGCACTCCGATCGCCCTCCACCCAGCGGTACGGTAGCCCCGTGCCCGAGACCTGGCCGGACCTGGCGGCGCTGCCCGGGGTGGCGGCAGCAGTCGATCACGCGCGGGACGCTGTGGCGCGGGTCGCGCTGCACCCGGTGAATCGGCGCGACTGGCCGCGATCGGCGGCCGCGGCGGCCATCCGGGCGGCGCGCGCCTCCGCCGCAGTGGACGGTGCAGACCAAGGCCATCGGCGCCGACGGTTCTGTAGCGGACCCGGTCCTGGCCGGTGCCATCCGCTGTAACTCCGCGGTGGGGAGCCTGGCCGCGACCTTCGGGCGCGCCCCGCTACAGGTGCTGGCCCGCCTGCACCTGCTGGCGGCGGCCGGCTCGACCGACGACAGCGCACTGGGTCGACCGCGCGCCGATCAGGGTGTGGCCGCGAGGCTGGCCGGAGTGGCGGACGTCGTGACGCAGTCCGGCTGGCCCGCACCGGTGGTCGCCGCCGTTGTGCACGCCGAAGTGGCCGTGCTCCGCCCCTTCGGGTCCGCGGACGGCATCGTGGCCCGGGCCGCGGGCCGCATCGTCATGGTCCATTCGGGCTTCGACCGACACGCACTCACCGTGCCGGAGGTGGACTTCCTGCGCAGTCGTCAGGACTATCACCGGCGGCTCAGCCGCTACACCGACAACGGAATGGCCGGGGTCGCCGACTGGATCGTCTTCGTCTGCGGCGCTCTGGTCGCAGGCGCGCGGGAGGCGACCTCGATCGCCGATGCGCTGGGTATTGCGCCGACCCCCGCCATCTGACCGGGCGAACTGGAACCGACGACGGATCCGTCGTGTCATCGGCGTCCTGCAAGAGCTCCGGGGTGCCCAGTGAGCCGCCCCGCGGAACACCCCCGCGCAGCAGAATGGCGCCTCATCGTCAGATGAAGCGCCATTCACGCAGAATGCCGGGTACCAGGCTCACCACTGAAAGTCGAGAATGGGGGCTGCGAGTCTCGCGGCACACCCTCATCGACGCACCTCTCGCGGTTGCTGCGGCGAGTGGGTGCCGTGCGTCTGCGCACGGAACCTTGGTCAGGGTGGCCGTGGTTTCTCTTCCACCGCGACCCGGGGCTGATCACGAATCCGTTACCTCAGTCCTACTCCCGCCCGGCGATCGGGGCAAGCGCAGA
The DNA here is from genome assembly GCA_963825975.1 of uncultured Actinomycetota bacterium. Taxonomy (GTDB): domain Bacteria; phylum Actinomycetota; class Actinomycetes; order Mycobacteriales; family Nakamurellaceae; genus Nakamurella. The sequence continues at coordinate 339,068 of CAWGUZ010000018.1, read as the reverse complement.
CCGGCGCGTTGCTCGTGCGGGTGAAGCCGTCGGACTCGGCGACACGCCGAGCCGAGGGGCGGGCGAGCCGGTCTTGAACGAGGTGTCGGCGGGTGCGTGACGACTGTCTCATGTACCGCTACCATCAGTGTGTCGGTTTTCACCCCCCCGAAACCGACCACGGCCAGGCTCCCCCCCGAGCCGGCCCCGCGCCCCCCGCCGCCCCCCTGGCGGGGGGCGCCCTCAACTCCGCCACCGGTTTCGACCGACCCTTCGGCGACCTTGCGTACGAGCAACTCGATCAGGCCAGTCGATCCTGCGCTCGATACTGCCGAACACTCGGGCGTGGGCGACGGGCTTGTCCACAAGCACCTTTCGATCCACAATCCGGCTCGGTTGGTGGCGAGCGCTCACCGACCCGGCTGGGCTGGAGGTCGACGGGTCGCCTCGAGGGCGACTCGCTTGACCGGGAGGCACCAGATGCAACCGCGACCGTTGGTCATCACCGAGGATGGCGAGCTACTGGACGACCTCCTGCGGATCGCCGCGGCAGCCGCGGTCGACGTGGTTCACGCCAGGCTGCCGGGATCGCGGAGCGGGTGGCAGGCCGCGTCGATGGTCGTATTGGACGCACGGCTAGTGCGCCACGCCGTCGCCGCGGGGTTGCCCCGTCGGCCCGGGGTCATCGTCGTGGGCACCGTGGAACTCGACCCAGATGTATGGCAGTACTGCGTTCTGCTCGGCGTGGATCGAACCCTCATGTTGCCTGGCGGCGAAGACGACTTGGTGGCAGTGCTCGCCGACGGGGCTCCCGGGTCACCGGGCGATGGCCGAGTGATCGCGGTCATCGGGGCCCGGGGCGGCGTGGGTGCGTCGGTGTTCGCCGCCGCCGTCGCCGTCGCCGGCGTCAGATCCGGCGACGGTGCGGTGCTGGCCGACTGTGATCCCTGGGGCGTCGGGCAGGACCTCCTGATGGGGATCGAGGCCGACCCCGGAGTCCGCTGGTCGGACATCGCCGCCCCGGCGGGGCGCGTCTCCGTGGAAGCCCTCACCGAGGCCCTTCCCGCCCTGGTACCCGGTCGCGCGGGCCCGTGGCGCGGACTCCGATCGGCGGGGCGGCTCTCGGTGCTCGCGATGAATCGGGAGGCCGGCTCGGAATCCGGTCTCACCGCCGACACGACTTCGGTGGTAATCGATTCGTGCCGCCGATCTGGTCTGCTGCTGGTGGTCGACGTCCCGCGAGCCCCTTCCGACGTGGCCTCGGTCGTCCTCGGGGTCGCGGACGCGGTCGTGCTGGTCGCCACCGCCGACGTGTCGTCGTGTTACGCCGCCCGGCGACTGCTCGACCGGCTCACCGTTCAGACGTCGCGGCTGGGCCTGGTGGTCCGCGGGCCGTCACCCGGTGGCCTCGGTGCGGACGATCTCAGCACCGCGTTAGACCTGCCCCTCATCGCTCAGATGCGCCCGCAGCCCGGGTTGGCGCGTGATCTGGAACTCGGCCACCCACCCGGATTGAACCCTCGCAGCCCGTTGGGCCTGGCAGCCGCACGGGTCTTGGATGCCACCCAGTCCGCGGTGGGGGTCTGACCGTGGACGCGAGCATCGATGGCTTGACCGCCGACCTGCGGGAACGGATCACCCACCGGCTCGTTGAACGACCCGGCGCCGCATCCGGTGGGACGGCACCGACGGGTGGTTCTACTCACCGAAAGGCGGTGTTGTCCGCCGCAGCGGTAGCGGCCGCGGTGCGGTCTGAGGTGGGCGCCGTGATCGGCGATGCCCAGATGCTGCGGCTGATCAAGACAGTCCAGGCGGACCTGGTGGGTGCCGGCCCGCTATCCGACCTTCTCGCCGACCCTGCGACAACAGATGTGGTGGTGAACGGTCCGGACGACGTTCGGGTCGACCGCGGTGCCGGCTGGGAGCGCACCGATGTCCGGTTCGCTGACGACGCCGCCGTGCAGCGTCTGGCCCGGCGCCTCGCCGTGGCCGCCGGGCGACGATTGGACGACGCCCAGCCGTTCGTCGACGCTCAACTCGGGGACGGCAGCCGGCTGCACGCGGTCCTGCCGCCGATCTCAGCTGACGGCACCTGTGTATCCCTGCGCATCCTTCGACCGGCCACCTACGACCTCCCCGCCCTGCAGCGCATCGGCACCTTCCCGGAGAAGGTCGGGCGGCTGTTGCAGCGGATCATCGCTGCGCGGCTCGCCTTTGTGATCAGCGGCGGCACCGGAACCGGGAAGACCACCCTGCTATCGGCCCTGCTGGGAGCCACCGCAGCGACCGATCGATTGATCACCGTTGAGGACGCAGGGGAGCTTCGTCCGGTACATCCGCATGTGGTGCGGCTGATCGCGCGGGCGGCCAATGTCGAGAGTGCGGGCCGAATCGAACTGCGAGACCTGGTCCGGCAGGCATTGCGGATGCGACCCGATCGCCTAGTGGTCGGGGAGGTGCGCGGACCAGAGGTGATCGACCTGCTGCTGGCCCTCAACACCGGTCATCGCGGCGGTGCAGGCACCGTGCATGCCAACAGCGCGGCCGACGTCCCGGCCCGGCTTGCGGCGCTGGCAGCGCTCGGCGGGCTCTCGGACGCGGCGTTCGAGGCGCAGCTGTGGAGCGCCGTCCAGGTGGTGATCCAGTTGGAGCGGGTGGTCGTCGCCGGCTCGGCGGTACGGCGGATCGCTGAGATCGCCGTGTTGCACCGCGATCCCAAGGGGCGTCGAGTGCTCGAACCGGCCTACACCTGTACACCCGGCGCGAACGGGAGGGCGACTGGCCCCGGCGCTGCGGTGCTCGAGAGCTGGCTGCAGGCCGCTCTGCCCGGGTGCGCGGAGTGACCCACGCGACCGGTCTGCTGGTCTTCACGCTGTCGGCGGTCGCGTTCTGGGCCTGGCCGTCGACTGTCTGGGCGCAGGTCGAGTCCGGCCACTCCACGACGCCGCGGCCGACCCGCCGATCGGCACCGGACCGCGCCGCCGGTGTCGCGCGCCCGAATGGAGTCGTCACGGGTGCACTCGACGGGTCTCCTTCAGATGGGGCTACTCGAGACGGGGCTCCCCGAGGCGGGGGTACGTCCGGGGGAGGGCATGGACGGGCAGCACGGTACGGATTATTGGCGGTCTGGCTGTCGGCGATAACGGCGTGGATCTGGATGGCCTTGACTGTTCCGCCGGCGGTGACGTCGGCCGCGACCATGGTCGTCCTCACGCTGGCGTCACTGACGCGTAAGGCGCAGCGCGCCAGACGGCGGGCCCGATGTCGGTCTCACGTCGCTCGCGGCATCCGCGCCGTTGCCCGCGAGTTACGGGCGGGGGCGGGGCTCGCGGAGTCGGTTGACGCGGTCCTGCCCACGTTGCCGCTGACGGTCCGGCCGCTGCTCGGAAACGTGTTCACCGGCGCCGCGAGTGGCCGACCCGAGGTGGGCGGCGCATTGGACCAGGCTTCTCGGTCGACCCGTGGAGGGTGGCTCGGTGGCAGTCGCGCCCGACGGAGTCGCGATGCGGCGGACCACGCGATGGACGCACTCGCAGCGGCGGCGCGGATGTCGAGTCACTGGGGCGTGCCGTTGGCTGATCTGGTCGATCGCGTCGCTCAGGGGCTTGATCAGCTGGTGGAGGCGGACGAACGGCGTGCGACTGCGGTTGCCGGTGCGCGGCTGTCGGGATACCTCCTGGCGGGGTTGCCCGCTGTGGGTGTGGCCTTGGGAGCGGGGATGGGCGCGAATCCGCTGCCGCTGTTGTCAGGTGGCGGTAGCGGCTCGATGCTGCTGCTGGTCGGGGTGCTGCTGACCTGCCTGGGGCTTGTCTGGTCCGCAGCGATTGCAGGCTGAGCCATGCCGGCTGCTGTGTGCTGGCTGCTGGTGGCATTGGCGATTCTCGGCTGGCCGTCCGCGGTTCACCGGTCCGTGGCCAGATCGGAGGGCGGGTCGGGGCCGGGTTGGGGGCCGGGTCGGTGGGCGGGTCGGGGGAGCCGTCCCCCCGAGCAGTTGCGATGTCAGACACAACGCCCCTCAACGCTGCGGTGACCCGAACCAACCAGCACGGTGGGCAGGGACGTGGGCAGGGAAATGGGCAGGGAGGCAGGCAGGGAGGCGGGCGGCGAGGTGGTCGACTCCTGACACGGGCTGTTGTCGCGGGACTGGGTGCGGCGGCCGTGCCCGCGGCGTTGACGCCGGTGTCGGCACCGGCCGTGATCGGGCTCGGGGTGACGGCCGCGGCCGGTGTCGTGGCGATCAGCGCGCGCGCGTCCAGGAGTGGGGCGGTGTCGACCGCCCGACTGGCTCTGGTCTGCGACTTGTGGGCGGGCGCCCTCGCCGCCGGCATGGCGCCCGCATCGGCACTCGCTGCCGCATTGGCGGCGGAGCCGAACAATGTCTCCGGCTCCGCCCCAGCGGACCTCCGGTTGTCTGCACTGAACAGAGTCGCCGCACTGCTGGCCCTCGGCGTCGAACCCGGTAGAGCGTGGGACGACGTGGCGGACGACCCTCACCTCGGCCCGATCGCCATCGCCGCTCGGCGATCGGCGATCGCCGGTGCGGAGCTGTCGCAGATGATCCGCGAGCAGGCGGTCGCACTGCGCCGCGCGGAGTCCGCTCGTGCTCAGCGTCGCGCCGAACGGGCCGGGGTACTGATCACCGCACCACTCACCCTGTGTTTTCTGCCGGCCTTCATCTGTCTGGGGTTGGCGCCGGTGGTGCTGACCCTCCTCGGCTCGCTGGACATCACGCGTTGAGTGGCGCGGGCGGCGGGCCGCCGAAACCGCCTCGCGCCCGACTGCGGGACCGGGTCTGGCCCGTCCGCTGTTCGACCCGGCCGCTGTCCGACTCGCACGCTGTCCGACTCGCACGCTGTCCGACTCGTACGCTGTCCGACTCGCACGCAGCCCGGCTCGCACGCTGCCCGACCCGGAACTTTCTCCGATCCGAATGTTGTCCACAAGCGGCTATCGCCCCACAAATCCGGGCGACGCACCGCGACTGCTGCCAGGGCCGGCCACAGTTGAACTCACCCACCCGAGGAGGACTCCATGAAGAGCTTCGCCGCCCCACCGGCCCCGACCACCCGCACCCGATGCCCGCTGACCGCGACGGCTGAACATCCGGAGCGCGCACAACTGGCGCACTGCGCTCTGCCCACAGGCTCCGACCAGGGCGATGACCCGGCCCCGGCCCCGGCCCCGGCGGCGGGGCGCGGCACTTCGATCGACACGACCGCCCGCGATGAGCTCGCCGCGGAGTGTGCTCAGCCGTCGTGCCGGGAGGTCGATAGTACCCAGTCAACAGCCGATGGCCATTCCTGGAACGACGCCGGGATGTCCACGGTCGAATATGCCATCGGCACGGTCGTCGCGGCGGCGTTCGCCGCTGTGTTGTATCGGGTGGTCACCGGCGACTCGGTCGTTGCCGGACTGACCAGTCTGGTGCAGTCCGCACTCCACACCGCCCTGTGATCCGCAATCGGTCCTGCCGCTCCCGCTCTGGTTCGGCACTCCGAGGTGCATGGGCGTTGCGCACTCGTGCGGCCGGTGGCGCCGATCGAGGTGCGGTCACAGTGGAGGCGGCGTTGGTCCTGCCTTTGGTCGTCGCCGTGGCGGTGACCTGCATCGCCGCACTTTCGGTCGTTGCGACGCAGTTGCGTTGCCTGGACGCTGCGGGGGAGGCCGCGCGGATGTACGGCCGCGGGGACGCGGCGGCCGCTGCCGCCGTGGTGACCGCCTTGGCCGGGCCGGCCACGCTGGACGTCGGGTCGGACGGTGAACTCGTGCGGGCTGTAGTCACCATTCGACCTCTCGGGGGCTTCCTGCCCGGCCTGAGGGTGACCGCCACGGGCTTCGCCGTCCGCGAGTCATCCGCGGCCGGCCGTGGGTGACGGGTCTGGTGCGATGCCCGGGTCGATCTTGATCACCGGTCGGCGGGGAGCCCTCCGCGTCGACGACCGAGGCGGCATCACGGTGCTGGCGGCCGGCGTGGTCGCCGCGTTGTTGGCGACGACGATGTTGTTGGCGCAGCTGGGGGTTGCGGTGGTCGCCAGGCACCGCGCCGACGCCGCCGCCGATGTCGCCGCCCTCGCGGCGGCCGCCGGGATCCTGAGCGGTACGGCGGCGGCGTGCGCGCGTGCGGCGGAGGTCACCATCCGGTCCGGCGCTCGGCTCGATTCGTGCAGCGTCGACGGTATGACGGTCCGAGTCGTGGTGTCCACGGAGCCGCCGTGGGCAGCGCCGCTGCTCGCCGGCGAGCGGGCCACGGCGCGGGCCAGGGCGGGCCCGGTGGAGTGGTCACCTCAGTGAGAAGGTGCCGTGCCGTGCCGTGCCGTGCCGTGCCGTGCCGTGCCGTGCCGTGCCGTGCCGTGCTGCCCGTGCCCGTGCCCGTGCCCGTGCCGTGCCCGTGCCCGTGCTACCGCAGCCGCTACGTCTCGGTGCTCCAGGGTCTGCGTGGGCTCGGTGCTCCACCGCCGCCGGGATGTATCGGTCGCGGTTCCACGCAGTCAGGGGCGCTGGAGAGCTTTGCGGGCCAGATACACCGCACCCCAGACCGGTTCGCGCCGCAGCACCTCGACGTCGGTGATTCCGGCGGCGTGGAGTCTCCGCTCGATGCTCTCCCGCAAGCTCGTTTGATGTACGACGAGGCCGCCGCCGAGGGCGACCGGTCCGGTTATCGACAACTGGGCGGCCACAGACTGGATCAGCCCGGCGACGGCCTCAGCGGCAGTGTCGACGATGGCGCCCGCGGCGGGATCCCCGGCGGCCGCGACCTGGAACACCACCGCGGCTCGATGTGCCCACAGCCGCCGGGTGGGCTCGGCATAGAAGCGGGCGAGAAGTTCGTGCGCACTGGCCACCTCGCAGGCGTCCTGCAGCGCCTGCGACAGCGGGTCCGGGTCGCCGCCGGCGTCGGCCAGTCCCAAAGCGTGCCGGACAGCCTGCCGGGTCACCCAGTACCCGCTGCCCTCGTCGCCGAGCAGGAAGCCCCAACCGCCGGCCCGAGCGGTGCGTCCGTCCGGAGCCCGACCCCACGCGACCGACCCGGTCCCGCAGATCACCGCAATGCCGTCGTCGATCTCCCGGGTCGCCAAGATCAGCCTGGTGTCGTGCACCACCAGCACATGCGCACCTGGCACGTGTCGGCTGATCAGCCCATGGAGCCACGACTCCTGGACCGCGGTGTTGATGCCCGCCGAACCCACGCAGACCACATCCACGTCGGACCGCCCGAGAACGTCGAACAGCGAGTTGATCTCGGATTCCGCCTGCTCAACGCTCACCGACTCGACATTGGCGCTGCCCACCACCTGCTCCGCGAGGACGGCCCCGTCCGGACCCACCCGGATGCCATGCGTCTTCGACCCGCCGATGTCCACTCCGATGACCATGCTCATGCCGTCATCCTGACGGCTGCGAGCGGAGTGGGCCCACCGAGCGGCGGCTCGCCGGACTTAAAGCGGTCGGGAACCAAGCCGGCCGGTCAGCAGGCTGAGCACGGCGATCGCGCCGACCTTGGACAGTGGGTCGTTGCCGTTGCCGCACTTGGGCGATTGGACACAGGAGGGGCAACCGTCGCGGCACGCGCAGCCCGCCACCGCGGCGCCGACGGCGGTCAGCCATTCGCCCAGTACGGCAAAGCCGCGCTCCGCGAATCCCGCGCCACCCGGGTAACCGTCGTACACGATCACCGTCGGCTCACCGGTGTCCGGATGGAGGTTCGTCGACAGCCCGCCGATGTCCCAGCGGTCGCAGCCGGCGAACAGCGGCAGCAATCCGATCGCGGCATGCTCCGCCGCGTGCAGGGCGCCGGGGATCATCGCCGGGGTGATGCCGGCAGCGGCCAGCTCAGTCGGGGCGATGGTGTACCAGACGGCTCTGGTCTCCAGACAGTGCTCCGGCATGTCCAGCGGCGTCTGATCGATCAGCTCGCCGGACAGTCTGCGCCGCAGGTACGCGACGACCTGGTTCCGGACTCGCACCCTGGACAGCCCGCAGTGCACGCCGGGACCGAGTTCGCGCCGTTGCTCCACGTCGAGCATGTCCACCGACGACACCGACCGGGACACAGTCGTGTAGTCCGGCCGCTCCTCGTGCACGACGGCGATCTGGTCGTCCAGATCCAGCGAGTCCACCACGTACGACACGCCGCGATGCAGGTAGACCGCGCCGGGGTGGACCGCCCCGGGTGCCCGGCCGGCGTCCACCGTGCCCAACATCCGGGCGCTGTCGTCTTCCACGATCACGACCTGCCCACCGCCACTGCCGCGAAGGTCCACGTCGTCGGCGGGGTGCATCGGACCGGCTGAATACCATCCGCTCTTCCGGCGGCGCAGCACCCCGCCCGCGACGAGGTCGTTCAGACAGGCGACCGCCACCGACCCACCGAACCGCTCTGCATCCGCGTCGGTCATATGCATCTCGGCCGCGGCGCACGCCAGATGCGGGCCGAGCAGGTAGGGATTCTCGGGTTCGTGACCGCAGCCTCGACCGGCCGACCGAAAACCGCCTCCGGATGGTGCACCAGGTAGCAGTCGAGCGGATCCTCGCGCGCGACGAACACCACCAGGGCTGGCACGTTCCCACGACCCGCCCGGCCGGCCTGCTGCCAGAGCGACGCCAGGGTGCCGGGGTACCCCGCAACGATCGCCGCGTCCAACCCGACGATGTTCACCCCCAGCTCCAGCGCATTGGTGGCGGCCACCCCGAGAAGCTCACCGCTGTTCAACGCGCGCTCCACATCCCGCCGGTCTTCGGGCAGATATCCGCCCCGGTACGCGGCCACCCGCGACACCAGTGCCGGTGCGATTTCGCCGAGTCGGCGCTGCGCCGCGAGCGCGGCCGCCTCGGCCGCCTGGCGCGACCGAACGAATGCGAGCACCCGACTCCCGCCGGCCACCAGGTCGGCCAGCAGGCGTGCACTCTCGGCGGTGGCGGACCTGCGACTGGGCCGGCCCGCCGGGTCGACCACCGGGGCCGGTTCCCACAACACGAAACGAGCTCCGGGCCAAGGGGACCCGTCGTCGTCGACCGCCGTCACGGGTCGACCGATCAGCTTCCCAGCCGACACGGCCGGATTCGCCACCGTGGCCGAAGCCAGCACGACCGTGGGCCGGGAACCGTACCGTTCGGCGACCCGGAGCAGCCTGCGCAGCACCAAAGCGACGTGCGAGCCGAAGACGCCGCGGTAGGCGTGGCATTCGTCGACCACGATGTAGCGCAACCGGCGGATGAATCGCACCCAGCGGGCATGCTGGGGGAGCATCCCGCGATGGATCATGTCCGGGTTCGTCAACACCCATCGGCTGTGCGCGCGCACCCAGTCCCGGACTTCCGTGGTGGTGTCCCCGTCGAACAGGCTCGGATGAATGCCGCCCAGACCCAACGCGGTGAGCGAGTGGAGTTGATCGGCGGCCAGGGCCTTCGTGGGTGAGATGTACAGCACCGTCGCCCGCTGATCGACGAGCAGATCGGATAGGGCCGGGAGCTGGTACGCCAGCGACTTACCCGACGCCGTGCCGGTGGCCAGTACCACGTGTCTGCCGGCGTGCGCGAGTTCTGCGGCCTCGACCTGATGCACGAACGGTCGGTCGACACCCCGCCCGCGGAACGCGGCGACGACCCTGTCGTCGGCCCAGGGTGGCCACTCGGCGAAGCGGGCGGTCCGGGCGGGCAACACCTCGATGTGGGTGTCGGGTGACCGAGGACCGTCGTCGGTGCCGACCGGCCCCGACTCGCCGCCGATCCCGACTTCGATCCCGACTCCGATGCCGTCGGCGACACCCGCAGCGGAGTGCGTGACATCGCTGTCGACGGTCGAAATATCGGGCATCGCACCATCCTCCCAGCGACCGCCGACAGTGCCGGTGCCTCGGTGCGCGTGGGCGGAGCGGTGTGGCCGTGGCGACCGGACTGTGTCGGGACCACCTGATATGCCGGCTTAGAGTGAGCACACCAGCGCTGACCCCGGTCAGCGCTGCTTGGTGTCGACCAACGTCGGTCGGGCCCCATCCCGGGGCGGCCGGCGCAGTGCTGCAGGGAACCGGAGCCGATTTGACTATTCTCAGTGCCGCCGACGCAGTGAACGTGGGCGGCGGTGATCGGGCCATCGTCGTGGTGGTCGCCGTCATCGCCGTTATCGCGCTCGTCATCGCGTTCGTACTACGCGCCAGTGTGCTCGCCGCCGACAAGGGCAGCAAACGCATGCAGGAGATTTCCGAGGCCGTCCAGGAGGGCGCCGCGGCCTACCTGGGTCGACAGTTTCGCACCCTGAGCATTTTCGTCGTCCTGGTCTTCGGCTTGCTGTTCGTGCTGCCGGGTGATGCGTCCGAACGGATCGGCCGATCGGTCTTCTTCCTCGTCGGAGCTTTGTTCTCCGGCACCATCGGTTACGTCGGTATGTGGCTGTCGACACGCGCCAACGCCCGGGTCGCCGCAGCGGCGAACACCACCGGGCGCGAGGAGGCGATGCGGATCGCGTTCCGCACCGGTGGCACCGTCGGGTTGGCCACCACCGGTCTCGGACTGCTGGGCGCGTCGTTCGTCGTACTCGTCTATCTGGGTGATGCCCCGAAGATTCTCGAGGGCTTCGGCTTCGGCGCGGCCATGCTCGCCATGTTCATGCGAGTCGGCGGTGGCATTTTCACCAAGGCCGCCGATGTCGGCGCCGATTTGGTGGGCAAAGTCGAACAGGGCATCCCGGAGGACGACCCGCGCAACGCCGCCACGATCGCCGACAACGTGGGCGACAACGTCGGCGACTGCGCCGGAATGGCCGCGGACCTGTTCGAGTCCTACGCGGTCACGCTGGTCGCGTCGCTGATCCTCGGGTCCGCCGCGTTCGGCACCAAGGGCCTGATCTTCCCGCTGATCGTGCCCGCCATCGGCGTGCTGACCGCCATCATCGGCGTGTACATCACCAAGGCCCGCAGCGGTGAGTCCGGTCTGACCACGATCAACCGCTCCTTCTACATCTCGGCGGGCATCTCCGCGGTGGCCTGCTCCGTCGCCGCGCTGATCTATCTGCCCAGCAACTTCGCGGAGTTGGGTGTCGACTCGTCGGGCAACCCGGCGGTGATCTCGCTGGTCGCGGTGCTGATCGGCATCGTGCTCGCCGCGGTGATCCTGTGGCTCACCGGCTACTTCACCGACACCAACTTCAAGCCGACGAAGGGTGTCGGGCAGAGCTCGACCACCGGTGCCGCGACGGTCATCCTGGCGGGCATCTCGGTGGGCCTGGAGTCCGCCGTCTACACCGCCCTGGTCATCGGCGCCGCGGTGTTCGCGGCCTTCTCGCTGGCGGCGACCCCGCTGGTGGGGCTGTTCGCGATCGCACTCGCCGGCTGCGGCCTGCTGACCACCGTCGGCGTCATCGTCGCGATGGACACCTTCGGGCCGGTCTCGGACAACGCCCAGGGCGTGGCCGAGATGAGCGGTGAGGTCAGCGCGGAGGGCGCGCAGATCCTGACGGAGCTCGACGCGGTCGGCAACACCACCAAGGCCATCACCAAGGGCATCGCGATCGCCACAGCGGTGCTCGCCGCGACCGCGCTCTTCGGGTCCTATTCCGACGCGATCGGCAACGCCCTGATCGAAGCGGGCGGCGCCGCCGGTAGCGCAGCCGCCGGGTTGGACTCGTTCGTCACTGCGATCGTCTCGCCCAACGTCCTGGTGGGTGCCCTGATCGGTGCCGCGGTGGTGTTCATGTTCTCCGGGTTGGCGATCAACGCGGTGTCCCGAGCGGCCGGCGCGGTGGTCATGGAGGTGCGTCGCCAGTTCCGGGACATCCCGGGAATCATGGAGGGCACCACCCGCCCCGAGTACGGCAAGGTGGTGGACATCGTCACCCGCGACTCGCTGCGCGAGCTCACCACCCCCGGCCTGATGGCCGTCCTTGCGCCGATCGGCGTCGGCTTCGGCCTGGGTGTCGGCCCGCTGGCCGGCTTCCTTGCCGGTGCGATCGTCACCGGAACCCTGATGGCCGTCTTCCTGTCCAACTCGGGCGGATCGTGGGACAACGCGAAGAAGTTGGTCGAGGACGGGCACCACGGTGGCAAGGGGTCGCCCGCCCACGAGGCCACCGTCATCGGTGACACCGTCGGCGACCCGTTCAAGGACACTGCAGGCCCCGCGATGAACCCGCTGATCAAGGTGATGAACCTGGTCTCGGTGTTGATCGCGCCGGCGATCGTGGCCCTGTCCGTCGGTGACAGCGCCAACACCCCGCTCCGTATCGCGATCGCGCTGGGGGTGGCAGCCATCATCGTCGGCGCGGTGGTCATCTCCAAGCGTCGCGCCTCCACGCTGCAGGCCTGAAACGGGCTGCTCGGCGGCCGGCCTTCGGGCCGGTCGCCGAGTCAGTCGTCGGGTCAGGCGATGAGCCGCCTGCGATGATCTCGGCCACCCCCGGCACCCGCGCGGGCGGTGTGGTTCGCTATACGAGTTCGAATCGATATCGGGCTGAACGCGAACGCCTCACCACGAAGCGGAGTCGACATGAATAGCAAGGCGCTTCTGACCGGGTCTGTGCTGGCGGTGGTCCTCCTGGCGGCATGCACCGGGAGCCCCAACGGCGGCAACACCACAGCGTCCTCGACGACTGCGAGCAGCACGACCACGACAACTGAGACCAAGCACGACCACGACCACGACCACGACCGACGAGACGACGTCGAGTTCCGAGTCGACCGGACCGGCCGCCCCCATCGCGCTCGATGCCGACTCCAAGGCCTGGTTCGGCTCGATGTGCAGTGGGCTCACCAACGGGATCGCCGGGATGATGAGCCAGATCAGTGACTCGGTCCCGACCAACGGGGAAAGTCCTTCGCCGCAGGCGGAGCAGGCCAGCCTGGCAAGAGCGTATGACGGCATCGGCAAGGCGTTCAGCGACACCGCGTCGAGACTGACCGGCCTACCAGCACCGTCGATCACCAACGGCGACCAACTCGCGAGCAAGTTCATCACCGCGTTCGACGCACTCGGCTCCGCGTACTCCCAGGCGGCAGCCGCATTCGCGGCCGCACCGGTAGTCGACAAGAAGACCTTGGACGTGGCGCAGAATCTGTTCACCCAGCAGACCGAAGCCATTCAGAAGCAACTCACCAGCGAACTCGGCGACCTGGGCAGTCAGTTCCCGGCCGGTCTGCAAACCGCGGTGCAACAGCTGCCGGAGTGCAAGATCATGAGTTCGGTCGGCGGCTGAGGCCGGGCCACCGGTACCGCAACCGCGGGGCGGCGAGCTGGTTCGTCGCTCCGACGTGCGGCGGTTACCCTGACCCACCGTGGGCCAGCTCTCATTCTTCTCCGCCGACTTGGCAGAACCGCTCGTCGCGGATCTGGGTGGAGTGCTGGCTGCGCACGGCCAGCTCACCGGTTCGCCATCGGCGGCTCGGGTGTCGATCCTGGTCGATGACCCGGCCCGCGCGGCGGCGTTGCAGGCGGAGTGCGCCGCCCGCGGGATCGCGGCCGAGGTGTCCCCGGTAGTCGATCCCGACGGCTCCTACCTCCTGCGCACCGCGCGGACGTCTGAGCTGCTCGACCTCGGGCGGGCCTGGACCCGAGGGGCCGTGAAGTCGGTGCCGGACGGGTTGTCCATGTCGGCGGGTTTCCTGCGGCTGTGGGTCATCGCCGCAGGCCGGATGGACGAGACCGGGTACCTCCTGGGGGTGGATCCGCACGCCCCGGACACCGTCGACTCGTTGATCGCCGGCTGCGCGCGAGCCGGCGTCGCAGGCTCCTACATCGGATCGCGAGCAGGCGGACCCGGCATCAGGATCGTCGGGCATCGCCGGCTGGCGCGGCTGATCGACACCGTCGGCACCCTTCCGGCGGACCTGCCACCGGAGTCCTATCCCGTCGAGCGGTGACGTCATGCGCTCGGTGACACCGGTGGACGCAGCGCCTGATTCACGCCGGAACGGCCGAAGCGCGCGGCTCGACGGCACGACCGAACTGCGGCGATGTCGCTGAACGCACGGTCGAGCGCACTATCGTGACATCCTGCACTCGTGGGCCGTCGGCCCGTAACTTGTGCTCCGACCCGATCGGGTCATGAGAAGGAGAACCTGACGGCTGATGGTTGTTCGCAAGTCACCAAAGAGCGCCACGTCGGCCGGCCAGGCCCACGACGGCCACGACGGGATCCGTCTGGTCATCGTCGAGTCGCCGTCGAAGGCGCAGACCATCTCCGGATACCTCGGCCCGGGTTACATCGTGGAATCCTCGATCGGTCACATCCGCGACCTGCCCCGCGGGGCGGCCGACGTGCCGGCGAAATACAAGGGTGAACCGTGGGCTCGCCTCGGGGTGAACGTCGACAACGACTTCGAACCGCTGTACGTCGTCAGTCCGGAGAAGCGGGCGCAAGTCGCCAAGCTCAAGTCTGCGCTCGCCGGTGCCAGTGAACTGCTGTTGGCCACCGATGAGGACCGCGAGGGCGAGGCCATCGCCTGGCACCTTCTGCAGACGCTGAACCCGAAGGTTCCGGTCAGTCGGATGGTCTTCCACGAGATCACGCCCGCCGCGATCCGAGAGGCCGCGGCGAATCCGCGACAGATCGACGAGAACCTGGTCGACGCGCAGGAGACCCGCCGGATCCTGGACCGGCTGTACGGCTACGAGGTCTCTCCGGTGCTGTGGAAGAAGGTGATGCCGAAGCTGTCCGCCGGGCGGGTCCAGTCGGTCGCCACCCGCATCATCGTGCAGCGCGAACGAGCCCGGATGGCGTTCGTATCCGGAACCTACTGGGGCATCGACGCGCTGCTCGCCCACGGCGAGGGCAGCACGTTCACCGCGGCCCTGCAATCCGTCGACGGCCGCCGTCTCGCGTCCGGCCGCGACTTCGACGAGTCGACCGGTGGGTTGAAGGCCGGATCCACCACACTCCAGTTGGATGAAGCGGGGGCCCGCGAGCTGGTCCGCGCGCTGGACGGCAAGGGTGCTGTGGTCACCTCGGTCGAGGAGAAGCCGTACACCCGCAAGCCGTACGCGCCGTTCATGACGTCGACCCTGCAGCAGGAGGCCGGTCGCAAGCTCGGGTTCTCCTCGGAGCGAACCATGCGGACCGCGCAGCGGCTGTACGAGTCCGGCTACATCACCTACATGCGAACCGACTCGACGACGCTGTCGCAGACCGCGCTGACCGCCGCCCGGCAGCAGGCGCGCGACTTGTACGGGCCGGAATACGTCCCCGAAGCGCCGCGGCAGTACACCCGGAAGGTGAAGAACGCCCAGGAGGCGCACGAGGCGATCCGCCCCGCGGGTGACCAGTTCCGCACCCCCGGTCAGGTCGCCAACTCGGTGGGCAGCGACGAGTTCCGGCTTTACGAGCTGATCTGGCAGCGGACCATCGCCTCCCAGATGGTCGACGCCAAGGGGCTGACGCTGACCGTCCGGATCGCGGCCGACGCCGAGGGTCGGGACTGCGTGTTCGGGGCGTCCGGGCGGACAATCACCTTCCCGGGCTTCCTGCGGGCCTACGTCGAGACGGTCGACGCCGAGGCCGGCGGTGAGGCCGACGACGCCGAGCGCAAGTTGCCGAACCTGCGCGAGCGTGAGGAGTTGGCGATTCGGCAGCTCACTCCCGGCGGCCACGTCACCTCCCCTCCCGCTCGCTACACGGAGCCGTCGCTGGTCAAGGCGTTGGAGGAGCTCGGCATCGGCCGGCCGTCCACCTACACCTCGATCATCCGCACGATCACCGAACGCGGCTACGTCTGGCGCAAAGGTCAGGCCCTGGTGCCGTCGTGGGTGGCTTTCGCCGTCATCGGCCTGCTCGAACAGCACTTCGCCCGACTGGTCGACTACGACTTCACCGCCGGCATGGAGGACGAACTCGACGGCATCGCCGACGGGCGGGTGCAGCGCACCGACTGGCTGAAAGACTTCTACTTCGGGACCCAAGAGGGCCCCCAGGGCTCGATCGGCCGAGCCGGTGGGCTCAAGAAGCTGGTCGGCACCAACCTGGAGGACATCGACGCCCGCGAAATCAACTCGCTGCCGATCGTCACCTCCATCGACGGACGCCAGGTGTTCGTCCGTGTCGGCCGGTACGGACCGTATCTGGAGCGAGCCACCCCCGACGGTGAGGGCACCGAGCGGGCCAACCTGCCCGAGGAGTTGGCCCCGGACGAGGTCACCGCGGAGTCGGTCGAGGAGCTGTTCGCGAAGTCCGAGACCGGCGACCGCGTGCTGGGCGCGGCGCCGGACACCGGTTACCCGATCGTGGCCAAGGACGGTCGCTACGGCCCGTACGTCACCGAGGTGCTGCCGGAGGACGCTCCCACCAAGGGCAAGAATGCGATCAAGGCGCGTACCGCCTCGCTGTTCAAGTCGATGAATCTGGAACAGATCGAGCTGGAGGACGCGCTCCGGCTGCTGACGCTGCCCCGGGTGGTCGGCCTCGACCCGGCGACGGGTGAGGAGATCACCGCACAGAACGGTCGATACGGGCCCTACCTGAAGAAGGGCACCGACTCGCGCTCGCTCACCGCCGAGGAGGAGCTTTTCACCGTCACCCTCGACCAGGCGACGGCGATCTACGCCCTGCCGAAGACCCGGGGACGTTCAGCCGCGGCGGCCCCGCCGCTGCGCGAGGTCGGCGAGGACCCGGCGACCAAGAAACCCATGGTGATCAAGGAGGGGCGATTCGGTCCCTACGTCACCGACGGCGAGACCAACGCCTCGCTGCGCAAGGGCGACGAGGTGGAGAGTCTGACCGTCGACCGAGCCGCCGAGCTGCTCGCGGATCGGCGAGCTCGTGGCCCCGCACCCAAGCGGGCCCCCGCCCGCAAGGCCCCGGCTACCAAGGCGCCGGCCAAGACCGCCGCTACCAAGGCGCCGGCCAAGACGGCTGCTACCAAGGCGCCGGCCAAGACGGCTGCGACTCGAACCGCGACCGCGAAAACGGCGACCAAGACGGCAGCTACGAAGAGCGTCACCACGAAGCCGGCCACCTGACGACTACCGGGGGCCGCACCCTCGCACGCCGACCTCTACGGCGACCCGCGGGCAGGGTGCCGCCGACCTGGACGGCCGGCGGCGGCGAAGGGTGCCGCCGACGGTCGACGCGGACGCGACCTACCATCGACAGATGACCCGTCCGCACGGCTCGCAGCAGTTTCGTGACGCTCTCATCGGCGCCGACGGCACTTCGGCGATCAGCGTTCGGTACGACCTGCCGCCGGTGTACTCGGACGCCTGCTCCGCACTGCCGCTGGGTCGGCCCCGGCGGGGCTCCGTGTCGTCCACCGGCGGCGGGCTGCTGGATCTCACGCTCACGTCCGAGCGCACGGCCCAGCCGGTGCGCGCTGCGGCCGCACGGTCGAGGTCACTCGCGCCGGGCCTGTCCGGCAGCGAGGTCGCGGGACCCTGGTCACGTGGAATCGCGGAATCCTTCTCCGGCCGAGCTGCTCCCGTCAAGCCCCAACCAGCCAGGGGCCCGATGGCCGCGCCGATCGTGCCGCCGTCCATCTCGATGGCCCGTCGGGCCGCACCGCCCGTCTATCAGGGCCCCGTTCCGCTCGCCGTCGGTCCCGCGGCGGCCGCCCAGCACAACACTCCGATGGCCTACGCGCCGCAGGTGCGGTCGGCAGGGCGGGTCGGGATGCCCGGCTCCCGCCCGTGGGGAGGCGCCACCGCTGACCCGTACTCACTCGAGCATCCGCCCGCAGCCGCCGCGCGCCACGACCAGCCGATGACCTATGCCGGCCAGCCGTCGAAAATGCGGTTCGGCGGCTCCCCATCGCCGACCAGACCACCCCTCCAGGCGTCGCCGCCGCTGGTTGCGCACGCCCCCGCCGCTCCGTTCAGGTCTGGTCCGGCACCCCGGCCGCCCCGCACCCGCCCACGTCCGGCCCAACCTGCTCGATCCCGGCACCGCAAGGCAGCCTGGCTGCCGACGCTGTTCCTGGCCATCCTCTTCGTGCTGATGGGCACGGACCTGGGCACCAGGCTGTTCGAATGGCTGCAACAGCTCGTTCCGTGATCGCCGGACCGAGCTCCTGCTTCCTCCCGACGGACCCGGGTCGTTTTCGCCCGGCGAGCGAGGCGAATCAGCCCGGATTGAGCCCGCAGGGCGTTGTCGGAGCTACGCGGTAGGGTCGGCGCCGTGCCTGACGTGTATGCCGAGGTGGTCGGCCAGCCCGAGGTGGTCGACACCCTGCGGGTTGCCGTGGCGGCGTCGCACGGCGACCCGGGCGTGCCGACCGCCGCGATGACCCACGCCTGGCTGTTCACCGGGCCGCCCGGTTCCGGACGGTCGGTGGCGGCGCGTGCGTTCGCCGCGGCGCTGCAGTGTCCGAGCCGCGGCTGCGGTGAATGCGTGCACTGCCGCACCGTGCTGCACGGCACGCACGGCGACGTGCGCTCGTTCAACCCGGAGGGACTGTCCATCAAGGTGGACGAGATGCGGGCCGTCGTGCAGGCGGCAGCTCGTCGTCCGACGACGGGTCGCCGGCAGATCGTGATGATCGAAGACGCCGACCGGCTGACCGAGGGCGCCGCCAATGCTTTGCTCAAGGCGGTGGAGGAGCCGTCCGAGCGCACCGTCTTCCTGCTCTGCGCCCCCTCCACCCATCCGGACGACGTCTCTGTCACGATCCGCTCCCGCTGCCGGGTGGTCTCCTGCGGCACGCCGAACCCCATCGCCATCGCCGAGGTGCTGCAGGTCAGGGATGGGATTCCGGCGGAGCAGGCGCAGTGGGCGGCGTCGGTGTGCGCCGGGCATGTGGGACGGGCCCGGCGACTCGCGACCGATCCGGAGGCGGCGGCGCTGCGCGCATCGGTGCTGCAGATTCCCGGCCGACTGCGCGTCCTCGCCGATGTCTTCGAAGCAGCGTCGACCTTGGAGCAGCGGGCCAAGACCGACGCCAAGGCGATGTCGGCCGAGCGGGACTCCGCCGAACTCGACGCGCTCAAGACCGCCCTCGGCGCCGGGGGTACCGGTCGCGGTGCGGTGGGAGCCGCTCGTGGCACCGTGGGTGTCGTCCGTGACTTGGAGAAACGGCAGAAGTCACGAGCCACCCGGACGGAACGCGACGTCCTCGATCGGGCGCTGACCGACCTCGCCGGCTTCTACCGCGATGTGATCACGGTCGCCCTGGGGGCGCCGGCCATCCTGATGAACCCCGACGTTCGCGGTGATGTCGAGGTGGCGGCGCAGCGGTTCGGCGCCGCCGGCGCGCTGCGCCGGCTGGACGCATTGCTGGACTGCCGTGAGGCGATCGACCAGAACGTCAAGCCGCTGATCGCCCTGGAGGCGCTGATGATGCGGTTGCTCACCGGCTGAGGGATAGATCGAGCGGGTGCGGCGGTTCGACGCACCGACGATTCCGCGTACGGTTTTCTCATGGGGATGCTGTGTGCGGTGGTCTTCACCAAGAACGGGCAGCTGTTCTACGCCAATCCTGGTGAGATGCGGCTTGAGGTCGGCGATCGCGTGCTGTATCCGACGGAGCACGGTCCGGTCAGCGCGACCGTGCTGTGGCCTCCGGAGTACAGCGCCGAGGACACCGAAGGCTTCCCGCTGCTCGCCGGGTTGGCCGGGGCCGACGACGAGGTGGCCACCGAGGAGATGCGCAAGGCCAAGGCGCGTGCCCTGGTCGCGACGCGGCGGCTGGTCCGCACCCATGGCCTGCCGATGAAGGTGCTGGCGGCCGACCCGCAAGGCAGTCGGACCGTCATCTACTACGCGTCCCCGGAGACGGTGGACTTCAGGTCGCTGCTTCGCGACCTGTCCTCGACGTTGAAAGTCCGGGTCGAGTTGAAGCAGGTCACCGATCGCGACGCCGTGCGGGTGACCGGCGGCATCGGCTCCTGTGGGCGCGACACCTGCTGCTCCACCTTCCTGCGCGATTACGAACCCATCACCGTCGCGATGGCGCGCGACCAGGATCTACCGACGAATCCGATGCGTATCTCCGGCGCATGTGGACGGCTGATGTGCTGCCTGAAGTACGAGCACCCGATGTACCAGGACTTCAAGGCCACCACGCCTGCGATCGGCGAACCGGTCGACTCGCCGCTCGGCCCCGGCACGATCGTGGGGCACAACGTGCTCGACGACTCCGTCGTCCTGCGCCTCGCCGCCGACGGCACCAAGGAGATCTGTTCCAAGGCATCGGTGTGCTCGGCACGAAAGGCGTACGACACACGACCGAAGTGAGCACTCCACGGGGCCATGTGCCCGAGGTCATCTGTGCGGACAGTGATCGGCTGTGTACTCTCAGTTGGTGACCTTCACGCAGCGTGGCCTTCACACACACCGCGGCGTGTTCCGTCGGATGGACCCGAGGGTGACTCGAAGCAGTCGTAGCGGTACCGTCAGGCGGTCTCCGATCGCGGTCCTGACCAGCGATCCTGTGATTTCTGCGATCAAAGCGGGCCGGGCGGCGTTATTCATGCTGCCCGATCGGAGGATGTCGATGCGCACCCTTTCCCCCGCAGCAGTCCGCAGGGCCGGCACGTCCATCGTGGTGCTGTCTGCGCTGGCGCTGGCATTGGCGGGCGCCGAGTTCCTGTTCCCCGATTCGCGGGTGCGATTCGGCGTGGCCGTGTCGCACTGGTTGTTGTCCGGGCTCGTCGCCGCCACGGGCGTGGCAGTGGCACGGTCGAAGGCCGTCGAAGCCGACCGTCCGGGCTGGAATCTGCTGCTCGCGGCGGTCGTCGTGGGCGTCGCGGGGGTGCTGTTCTACCCTTTGTCGTTGACTCAGTCGTCGCCGAACCCGGCGGATCTGTGTTGGCTGTCTGCTGCTCTCGTCGGTGCGCTCGGGATGAACCGGCTCGCGCGCTACGGCAGACGCGGCGCGTTGCTGTCGTTCCTACAGCTGGCGCCGCTCGCCGTGACCGCCTTCTCGCTGTTGACCACGTTGTACTGGCACGACGTGATGAGCTCGCCGCTGCCGACGCCGGCGATCGTGACGGCACTGGGCTACCCCGTGTTCTTCCTCTTCGCCGCCACCGTGCTCGTGCAGGCCGCGGTCACCGGGGCCATCGACGTGCGTTCCAATTCCGGGCTGGCCGCGATGATGACGGGTTTGACCATCGAGGCGATCGCGTTCACCTCGTGGGCCCCGCTGCGACTGGAGAAGGCCTTCCAGCCCGGTAGCCACTGGCTGGATGTGCTCTGGACCGTCGGCCTGGTGCTGATCGGCATCGGCGCCTTCCGCGCCCGACCGGTGGAGGGTGTCCCGAACCGGGACACCGTGGTGCGGCGGCGCGGGGGCGTCCTGCCCACGCTGATTTTCGCCGGTCTGATCGGAATCCAGATTATCGGTGAGTTCAGAGATTGGGATCGTGGACAACACCTCGTCCTCAGCGTCGGCGTGGCACTGAGCGGCCTGATCCTGGCAGTGCTGCTACGACACACGAACAAGTTGCTCGAGCTGGAGTCGCGGATCGATCCGCTGACCCGAATCAACAATCGACTACGCCTCCACGAGGACTTCGAGGACCTGGCCGTTCGGTCTGACCGCTACGGCGAAGCCTTCTGCCTGGTGTTGCTCGACCTCGACCAGTTCAAGGGGTACAACGACGCGTACGGGCACCAGGCCGGCGACACCGTCCTTCGTCGGGTCGCAAAAATTCTGGATCAGACCCGCCGCAGCGGCGACCGGCTCTACCGCTACGGCGGTGAGGAGTTGCTCCTACTTCTGCCACACCAGGATCTGGAGGCCGGTCGGATCGCGGGCGAACGGTATCGAGCCGCGGTGCAGAACTCGGCGATCCTGTACCGGGACAACCCGCCCTACGGTGTGGTCACCATCAGCGTCGGCGCGGCCGCCGCGCGGCCCCGCGAATCCCCGTCCGAGGTATTGGCGCGAGCCGACCGGGCGCTGTACGCGGCGAAGAACAGCGGCCGCAACCGGGTCGAGGTGCTGGAGTCGGAGATCGCCTGAACGGCCGGTGGGGATGCGTGTGTGAGCCGCCTTGGGGAATCGAACCCCAGACCTTCTCATTACGAGTGAGATGCTCTACCGACTGAGCTAAGGCGGCCTAATGCGCTGGTGACTCTACCGGCTCGGTCCGCATGGTTCGGCACCGCCGGACTCCAGGTTCGCCGCGATCTTGTCGTAGATCCGGCCGAGGTCAGCCAAGTCCTGGTCGTCGAGCGCCCCGAACATGGTGGCGCGAACGGTCTCCGCGTGACCGGGTGCGAGTTGATCGACCCGATTCCAACCCGAGTCGGTGAGCACCGCGATCTGGCCGCGCCCGTCCTCGGGTGAGCGTTCGCGACGAACCCAGCCCTGCTCCTCGAGTCGTGCCACCGCGTGTGACGTGCGGGATTGGGACGCGTTGAGAATCACCGCCAGCTGATTCATCCGCAGGCTGCGGCCGGGAGCCTCCGACAGCATCGCCAGGATCAGGTAGTACGCCTGCGGCAGGTTGGCCTGACGCTGCAGGTCGCGCTCGATACGATCGTGCAGCCGTCGCGAGATGTTGAGGTATTGGCGCCACACGGCCTGCTGGGCGTCAGACAGCCACGGGGAATCGCCCATGTGCGGAACCTTACAACCCGACAGTACTTGAACGTTCATGTAATGCATCCTACGATGAGGTCATGACCGCTCGGATGCCCGCCCTCTACCTCTCGCACGGTGCCCCGCCGCTCGCCGACGACGCGGTCTGGACCGGCCAACTCGCCGACTGGAGCGCAGAGCTGCCGAAGCCGTCGTCCATACTGGTGGTGTCGGCGCACTGGGAGTCCGCGCCGCTCACCGTCGGGGCGACCGCACGCGTGCCCTTGACGTACGACTTCGGCGGGTTCGAGCAACGCTTCTACGAGGTCACCTATGACGCGCCGGGCGCGCCCGACCTGGCCGCAGACGTGGCGAAGCTCGTCGCCAGGCCGGGCAGGCCCGTCTACCAGGATCCCGACCGCGGCCTCGATCACGGCGCCTATGTGCCGCTGGTGGAGATGTTCCCGGAAGCGGACGTTCCGGTCCTGCAGGTGTCCATGCCGACCCTGGACCCGCGTGAGCTGTTCGAACTCGGCCGCGAGCTCGCCCCGCTGCGGGACGCCGGCGTGCTGATCATCGGATCCGGCTTCACCACGCACAACCTGCGGGAGGCCCTGTTCGACGACACGACCGGCGCGGCCCCGCAATGGGGTCGCGAGTTCGACCAGTGGGCACAGCAGGCGGTCGAGTCCGGCGACATCGACGCGATCCTCAACTTCGAGGACGTCGCGCCCGCCGGTCGCCGGGCGCACCCGCGCACCGAGCATTTCGCACCGCTGTTCGTCGCTTTGGGTGCGAGCGTCGATCAGGGGATCGACGCGAGCTCGGTGATCGACGGGTTCTGGTTCGGCCTGTCGAAGCGCTCGTTCCAATTCGCCTGACCTCCTGCGGCGCGCTCGCCTGCGGTGGCGAGCCGAGTGGTCCGGGTCAGCGGAGCACGGCGTACCGCAGCTTGACGTCGCCGCCGAGCGTGGCGACGTCCATCAGCCGCATCGGATGGGCATCGGCGAGCGTCTGCGCCGCCCCACCCTCCAGCGCGCTCCGACCGGCGCCGAGCAGCATCGGCGCCAGATAGACGATCACCTCGTCGACCAGCGCGGCGTCGAAGAGCGACGACGCGAGTCGCGGCCCGCCCTCCAGGAGGACATGCCGACGATCGAGGCCGTACAGGTGCGCCAGCAGCGCGACGAGGTCGAGCCTGCCGTCCGATCCGGTGCCGACATCGGCTGCGGTGGCGATCCAGGTGGGAGCATCACCGTTGCGCACCCGGGCCGCTGCAGGCGTGCGGCCGGCGGCATCCGCCACCACGCGCAGCGGCTGCCCGGGGGCCGAATTCCCGTCGTCGTCGCGCACGG
The DNA here is from genome assembly GCA_963825975.1 of uncultured Actinomycetota bacterium. Lineage (GTDB taxonomy): Bacteria > Actinomycetota > Actinomycetes > Mycobacteriales > Nakamurellaceae > Nakamurella. The sequence continues at coordinate 315,298 of CAWGUZ010000018.1, read as the reverse complement.
TCAGCAGCGGATCGTCGGCCAGCACGGTGCCGATCCCGACCAGCATCGTGTCGACCTGCCGGCGGAGGTGTTGGGCGTCGGCCCTGGACTGCGCCGAGGTGATCCACTTGCTGGTTCCGTCCGGGGCGGCGATCCGGCCGTCGATGGTCATCCCGGTTTTGAAGGTGACGTAGGGACGCGCCAGCCGGGTCGACGTCAGCCAGACCCGGTTCGCGTCGGCCGCCTCAGTGGCGAGCACATCGGTGACCACCTCGATGCCCGCGGCGCGCAGGGTCTGCACCCCGCCGGCGGCTGTCGCCGACGGGTCGCGGTTCGCGATCACCACCCGGTTCACTCCGGCCGCGATCAGCGCCTGCGAGCAGGGCCCCGTCCTGCCGGTGTGGTTGCACGGCTCCAGAGTGACCACAGCGGTGGCGCCTCGAGCCGCCGAGCCGGCCATGGTCAGCGCGTTCACCTCGGCGTGTGCCTCGCCGCAGCGTTGATGCCAACCCTCACCGACGGTCCTGCCGTCGGGGGAGAGCAGCACGCAGCCGACCACCGGATTCGGTAACACCTCGCCCGCCCCGCGGGCGGCCAGTTCGATGGCGCGGCCCATCGCGGCGAGTTCGGCCGTCTCGTCGTGACCCATGGTCAGCGAGCGTAGTTCCGCCGCGATCGACCAGCCCGCCGTCGGTCTACTCGCGGTTGCGTGCAACGCCGGAACTGGTCACCCTCCGTTAATCATCTTGATACAGAAAGCCGTCACTATGAAGACAGGTGGAATCCCGGCCGCAGTGCGAAGACGCGACTGGCTGAGCGGCCTCCATCGAAGACGTACGGCCCACGGGGCAACCCGAAGCCCGCCCCGGACGTCCACTGAACAGACCCTTTACCGATGACTGGAGGCGGAATGCGCTCTGCGATCAAATGGCTGCGTGAGAGCAGCCGCGATGCTGTGAACAACCCCGGCCGAATACCCGGCGTTCGGACCGCGAAAGCTGGTCTGGCCGTGATGCTGGCGTACGTGCTGGCGAGTGTGCTGCACCTGAGCGACCATCCGATAGTCGCTCCGCTGATGGCGCTGTTGGTCGTGCAGCTCACGCTGTACCAAACCCTCATGCACGGGCTCGGCCGCGTCGGCGGCGTGTTCGCCGGGGTGCTGGTCGCCGTCCTGGTGGGCAACGTCGTAGGCCTGACCTGGTGGAGCCTGGGCGCGGTGGTGATGGCGTCGATGGCCGTGGGGCGGCTGTTACGGCTCGGGCCGCACCTGTTCGAGGCGCCGATCACCGCGATGCTGTTGCTCGAGGTCGGCGGCGGGGGAGCGTTGGGATTGGCCCGGGTGGGCGAGGCGCTGGTGGGTGCCCTGGTCGGCATCGCAGTGAGTGTGGTCATCGCGCCGCCGCTGTACGTGCGGCCGGCCGGCGAGGCTGTGCAGGGTTTGACCCTGCAAATCTCGGGTGTCAGTCGCGACTTCGCTGCGGGGCTGCGTCGGCAGTGGTCTCGATCCGCAGCCGACCGCTGGTTGGACCGGGCTCGTGGCGTGGCCGGCGATGTCCGCCGCGTCGACGCCGTCATCGCCCATGCGGAGGAGAGCGCCAGATTGCACCCCCGCGGCCAGGTCCACGCGGGACGCCCAGATCAGACTCCGAGACCGCGCTCACCGGCCTGGAGCGGTGCAACCTCAGTGTGCGCACCATCGCTCGGGCCGTGCTGGACCGGACCTATTACATGCCCGTCTCCAACAGGGTGCCGCCTATTCGTTCGAGCAGCGGTCGGCCTTGGCCGAATTGCTGGAGACCGCGGGTGCACGCGATCGACTGCCTCGCCGACATCGCCACCGACGACGATCCGGGTGCTGCCCGGGCCCGGGTCGAGGCTGAGTTGGCGGTCTTGGACGAATGTCGGGATCGGGTCAACGTGCTGCTGACCATCGACCCTAGTGTCGACCACGCCGCCTGGAAGCAACACGGGGCGCTGTTGACCTCCATCGACCGGTTGCGGGTCGAGATCGCGAGCGCGGCGGGTGAGGTGGAGGAGCCGTCAGCGGTGGGTGCCGGAGCCGGGTGAGCCGCGCGGGTGGAGTGCCGACCTCCCGGTACTGCACCTCGACCTGACCGACGCACGCACTGCTTACGGGTAGCCGCAGACAGACCGCGGGCGAGCGCAACCGGAACCGGCCACATTGTGGTTAGCCACGCCGATGGGTGCACCGTCCGGGTGCTGAAGATCAGGGCCCGCCCTGAGAAATGTTGGTGGTGCCCATGGTTTGCACATGCCTTGAACTGCACGTATGTGGGCCCCCCGGGGCTCGAACCCGGAACCTACGGATTAAAAGTCCGCAGCTCTAACCATTGAGCTAGAGGCCCGCCGCGAGCGCTGGGCTCGACGACTCATGCAGCCTACCGGGTCAGCCGGTTCGCTCTGGTGAGTGACGTGACGCACGGGTGGGCAGAAGTACTTGCGGCACGCACCTATCTGCGGGATGCTTGCGTCATCCAACTAGATGCTTGTTGCACGCAATGGTGCAGATTCTGTGGTGAGGAGGCGAGATGACCACGGCCGAAATGTCATCGACGTCAGCTGTGCCGACCGATGTGACGCTGACCCAGGCGTACCGCGACGCGATCTCGAGCGCGACGGACGAGGACCGGGAGTGCGCGGGGGCGGTGGCCGCCGACCTGATCGAGGTGGTCAAGGCCTTCAACGCCGTCAAGGTGCGGATCAACGGCCCGGGGCACCCGGACAACCTGGATCACGCCCTGCTGGCCAGGCTGGCGAAAACCGGGCCGATGCGCGCCAGCGACCTCGCCGAGCACCTGTGTTTCGACCCGTCGACAGTGTCGCGGCAGGTGTCCGGGCTGGTCAAGGCCGGTCTGATCGCCCGCCAGGCCGACCCCAACGACGGCCGGGCGTCGATTCTGGTCCCCACCGAGGCCGGCCGCGAGCGGATCGAACGGATGGCGCGGCTGCGCGGCGATCTCTTCGCACCGCTGATCGCGCACTGGTCGGCAGGGGATCGTGCTGACTTCGCGCGGCTGCTCGCCGACTTCGCAAACACCCTGAGCACCAACCTTGAAGCCGTCAAGAACGTGGCAGCCGAGACCATCGGGCCGAACACCACCCCTCGGACGTCACCGTCCAACCCGTACTCGAAGGAGAACTGATGACCGCCGCCGCGGCCCCGGTGCACGAAGAATCACCGGTGGGTCTCACCCACAAACAGATCCTCACCATCCTGGCCGGGCTGATGGCGGGCATGCTGCTCGCCGCGCTCGACCAGACGATCGTGTCGACCTCGATCCGGACCATCGCCGACGACCTCGGCCAACTGTCCGGTCAGGCGTGGGCCACCACCGCCTACCTGATCACCTCGACCATCACCACGCCCCTCTACGGCAAACTCTCCGACCTGTACGGACGACGCCCGCTCTTCCTGACCGCGATCAGCATCTTCGTGCTCGGCTCGGTGGCCAGCGGTCTCGCCACCTCGATGACGGAGCTCGCGGCGTTCCGCGGAATCCAGGGCCTCGGCGCCGGCGGTCTGTTCTCGCTCGCATTGGCCATCCTGGCCGACATCGTCCCGCCGCGGGAGCGGTCTCGCTACCAGGGCATGTTCCTGGCCGTCTTCGGAACATCGTCGGTGCTGGGCCCGATCATCGGTGGCTTCTTCGCCGGATCCAGCAGCATCCTCGGCATCACCGGGTGGCGCTGGGTCTTCCTGATCAACGTCCCGATCGGCATCATCGCGCTGGCCGTGGTGATGAAGGTGCTGCACATCCCGCACACCCGTCGTGATCACCGAATCGACTGGTGGGGCGCTGCCGCGCTGGTCGTCGGCATGGTGCCGCTGCTGCTCGTCGCCGAGCAGGGCAACAAGTGGGGCTGGCTGTCCGGCAAGAGCATCGGCGCGATCGTGCTCGGCGTCGTGGGCATCGCCGCCTTCATCTACGTCGAGATCAAGATGGAGGAAGAGGCGCTGATCCCGATGCGCCTGTTCGCCAACCGCCAGTTCTCGCAGGGCTTGATCATCAACGTGATGATCGGTCTGGCGATGTTCGGCGCGCTCGCCACCCTGCCGCTGTACCTGCAACTGGTGAAGGGTGCCACCCCGACGCAGTCAGGGCTGTGGCTGCTGCCGATGATGGTCGGGTTGATGGGCGGCTCGATGGGCTCGGGCATCATGACCGGCCGGACCGGCCGCTACAAGATCTTCCCGGTGATCGGCTCGCTGCTGCTGGTGATCTCGTTCGCGCTGCTGCTGCTCACCATCTCGGTGGACACCCCGTACGTCCTGCTCGCGCTGAACTTCCTGGTGCTGGGTGCGGGCCTCGGCCTCAACATGCAGACCATGATGATGGCCGTGCAAAACGTGGTGAAGGCCCGTGACATCGGCGTGGCCACCTCGTCGGCGACCTTCTTCCGGGCAACCGGCGGCACCATCGGCACCGCGGTGTTCCTGTCCCTGCTGTTCAACGGGCTGGGCACGAACGTCTCATCCCGGGTTCAAGCCGCCGCCGGTACGCCGGAGTTCCAGGCCGCACTCGCCGCGTCCGGAATGACGCAGCAGCAGTTCGCGGCAAACGTCGCCGGGCTCGGGGACAACTCGTCGTTCATCAACGAGCTGCCCGCCGCGGTCGCGCGTCCGATTCAGCAGGGCTTCGTCGACTCGACGCATGTCGTCTACATCTTGGCCGGCATCGTCGCCATCATCGCCTTCGGACTCGTGCTGATGATGAAGGAGGTCCCACTCCGCACCAAGTCCGCGCTGCAGGAGATGCAGGAGGAGCGGTTGGCCGAGGTCGCCGCCGCCAATGTCGCGCTCAACGACGCGCTGTACACCGAAATCGAGCGTGAGCAGGAGAACTCGGATCACGCCGCCGAACTGGTGGGCGCGGGTGTCGCGTCGGGTAACGACGGTTCGGACAGCGCGCCGGGCATCGGACGGCACGCCGCCCCCGAGGATCGTCGCGGCGCGGTCGCGCCGGTCGCCGCTCAGAAGCGGGGGAGGCACCACCGCTAGGTCTGTGCGGCTGTATTGCGTGTAGTTACGAGTGCCCCGTCGACCTGGTCGGCGGGGCACTTTTCGTTTGCCGGCCCTGTTTGTCGTGGAGTCCCAGTCCGAATTTCGTCCGCCGCAGGGGGCGGTCTGGGCACGCGAACTTTGCCCTCCTATTGTTCGTTCGCCCATGCTGCAGCATCGGCGGGGAACAACTACCCGGGCTAAGTGGGGCGGCGGCGCTCTGCCGGGTGGCTGCGCACACTCTCAGCCGGGCCACAAAATGGATCTCAGATCTGGCCGGCGTCTACTGCCAGTCGACGATCACCGGAAACCTGCGCTGATCACCGACCGGCTGTGGGCGCCCGTCGACAGTCACATAGCGGAGCCCGGCGCCGCGTTCGGCGATCGTCCGGACGGCATCGACGAGTCGATCCACCTGTTCGGTTGTCGTACCGAGGCCGACGGACGCGCGCACAGCGCGACCCGTGCCGTCCACTGAGGTGCAATCAGCGCTGCCGAGGAGTCGACGGACGAGTGGTTGTGCGCAGAACGCGCCGTCCCGCACCCCGATCCCGTATTCGGCGGACAGCGCGGCGGCGACGACGTCGGCAGGCACCGACGAGACGGTGAAGGTGGCGACGCCGATGACGGCGGCACCACCGCCGAACAGGCTGTGCACCGTGACACCGGGGATGGCAGTGAGGCCGGTGATCAGCAGTGCCGTCAACTGCCGTTCGGCTTCTACGACGGCATCGCGGTCGGCGATCCGCAGCGCATGGCAGGCCGTGGCCAGCGCGATCACACCCGGAATGTTCGGTGTTCCCGCCTCGTGACGGTCGGGGAGCGGCTTCCACACCGTTGCGTCGTCGGTCACTGAGCAGGTGGCGCCCCCGCCGCGCAGATACGGCGGTGCGGCGGCCAGCCAGTCCGCGCGCCCGATGAGCGCACCGGCGCCGAACGGGGCGTAGATCTTGTGTCCCGAGATGGCCACATAGTCGACCCAGAGGTCGGCGATCGAGAACGGTCGGTGCGGCGCCAGTTGAGCCGCATCCAGTGCGATTCGCGCGCCGTGGGCGTGCGCGACGGCGGCGAGCTTGGCGATCGGCCAGATCTCTCCGGTGACGTTCGAGGCGCCGGTGACGACCACGAGGACCGGCCCGTGCCGGCGCGCATCGCGGCAGGCGTCGGCGACGGCGCGAACGGCGGCCGGCGGGCTGTCGGGAGCGGGCAATCGGATCACCCGGTGCTGCTCCCAGGGCAGCAGCGATGCGTGGTGTTCGGTCTCGAAGACGATCACGGTGGTGTTCGCGGGGAGGCAGTGCGACAGCAGGTTGAACGCGTCGGTCGTGTTGCGAGTGAATAGAACGGCGTCGTCCGCGCGTCCGCCGACGAACTCCCGGATCGGGCGGCGTGCAGCCTCGTAAAGATGGGTGCACAGCTGGGAGTCGAAACCGGCGCCGCGGTGTACGGATGCATAGTTGTCGATCACCGCGTCGACGGCTTCCTTGACTACCCGCAGGGCGGGAGCCGAGGCTGCGTGGTCCAGGTTCGCGTAGTCGACGAACGTGCCGTCGGCCAGCGGCACCCGATGGCCCGCGCCAATGATCTCCAGGCCGGGAGCGTGCGGATGCGAGACAGGGAGCGTCACCGGGGGCAAAGTCGGTTCGGCGGGGAGGTGGCCGGCCAACCACTGCAAATCTTCCAAGATCAACGTCATCGAGACTCCTCACGGTCGGTGGGACCGCCGAGGATCATCGGAAGGTCCGCGCTTGCCGTTCGGACTGTCCGGAACGACCAGGTCTTCACCTGGGGCACCCCGCCGCGGAGGAGGGTTGCCGGCTAGCAAACCAGGGTTTATCGCTAGCACTCATGACCTACGTTCGGACCCTAACACGGGACCCCGGGTCTTCTCTAGACCCGATCTCGTGTCCTGTGCTGCTCATCCTCCGGTTCCTGCGATCAGTTCGGAGCGCCATTCGCCGACAGCCAGGGGGGTGGTGACCGACTGGGCGATGACCGGAAGTGTTCCTGCGCGGCCGATGTTGGACGTCCACGTGACGGTCCAGTTCGCGGTGGTGGTTGCGGTCCAAGTGCCAGTGCCGCCGGTTCTTTCCGGCAGCGATCGCCACTGGTAGGCGTAGGCGCAGGTCCCGGCTGTGGGTGGGAGACGAATGTTCTCGTTGAATCCAGCGGCGGGTGCCTTGCCGGTGCCGTCGCATCGGATCGAGGAGACCTGGCGGGAGAGATTCGCCAAGGACTGGGGTTCGCCCATCTCCCAGTCGACCGAGGAGATGTGAGCGGTGACCGTGGCGGTGACCGCGCCTGCGGTTGCGGTCGCGGTCAGCGTTCCGGGGTCGGAGATCCAGAGGTACGTCCATCGGTTGATCGCGATGTCCACCGCGGGCCCGGTGTGGACCTGCGGTGCTGTCAGTTCGAGGAATGAAACCGCTGAGGCGGCCAAGTTCTCGGGCGAGATCGGAGCTGCCGCCGCGACGGGCAAGAAATATGGACGAATCGTGATGACCGGTCCGTTGGTGCACATGTCCTGCACGACGTGTCCCTCGCTCGGCGAGTGGCCGCCCCACCACGGCGACGACGCCTCCGGTTGCTCCGCCAAAGGCTCCTGCCAGCACTCGCCCGGACGAATTCCACGTTGGGGAGTTTCGCCGATCGGCTTTCGGTCAGTCCCCGCTCCCGAGTTGTTGGCCGAAACTGCAACTGAACAGCCGGAGATATTGCAACCACTTTCTGCGGTTCCGTCTGGTGAGCCAGATATAAGCCACCCCTGGTGCGATACCGCTACCAAGGATAGCAACGAACGCGGTGGCCATCAAACTCGAAAATCTCAGCATTGTGTGCCGTGATCGCTAATCATGACTGTGACGAGCCAGTGCCCACTGTGTGTATTTGCCAACCTCTATTGTGGACGTGTACCTGAAGTAAGAGCCAGGCTTGGTCTGGGAGGAGCAAAGAATGGCCCTGATCATCGACAAATCTAATATTGGAGTGTCAATGCAGTCGGAAAAGGTGACCAATGCTGGCTGCACCTTTGAAACAACTGGCGATACACGAGTAGTCGCCCGAACCCTCTACCTCGCTGTATTGCATCTGAATTGAGGAATCTAATTAGCGAATCTTCCACCGCGCCTGTGGCAAATTTCTTGATCTCTGCGCTGCGGTCGACTGTGGGGTCCCTCATTGCAAGATCGTTAGCTGCGATTAGCCCCCGGTACGCAGCCAGTGCGGCTTGGGCGTCCGCGATTTGCGATTCAGACAAGTCGAGCCCGGCCCAGGGGACCTGCGATGGGCCGACATCGACAGTCGAGCTGTCAGACGGAACCGAGTCCGACGGCGTACTCGAAGTGGGTGTGGCGCCGGCCGAACCAGCGTCAGTGGCCGACTCGGTCGAGGCCGCGACAACGCCAGACTCCACCGCACTAGTGGTGAGGGGAGCCAGGGTTATCGGTGCGCTCGCCCCGGTCCCACCGGCGGAGCAACCCGCTACGGCGACGCCGGCCAGCAACGCCGCGCTCATCAAACTCGTGATCTGCCACTTCATACCTGCCCCCAAGACCCGAAGTCGGCAACCCCCGTTCGCCGGCGTCGTGCGCTCATCGATTGCGCCAACTGGGGGCAGTTTACCGGCTGGACCCCGCCGATTTGTCGACTTTGCCCGATTGTGGACAACTTCTCCGCCCTGAACGCCTGTCCAGTCAACCCGACTGCTGCTCGATTTGGGCCCGCCGCCGACCGTCCCCTATAGTTGACACGCTCCCAACGGACAGCCGTTGGAGGCGGAGATACTCCAGCCCCCATCGTCTAGTGGCCTAGGACGTCGCCCTTTCACGGCGGTAACACGGGTTCGAATCCCGTTGGGGGTACGCACCACCAGCAGGACGCACCACCAGCAGGACGCACCACCAGCAGGACAACTGAAAGAGAAGTACACGAGGCCCCGTAGCGCAGTTGGTTAGCGCGCCGCCCTGTCACGGCGGAGGTCGCGGGTTCAAGTCCCGTCGGGGTCGCCAAGCACGGGCCGGGTTCAGGTAACTGACCCGGCCTGTTGCTTGAGGCCAGGTAGCTCAGTCGGTACGAGCGTCCGCCTGAAAAGTGGAAGGTCCGCGGTTCGATCCCGCGCCTGGCCACCACCCTGAGAGTCCCCCGGCCGCAGAGCCGGGGGATTTTCTGTCTCGGCCTCCAGGTCGGGGAGGATTGAGTCCATATCCGGGCCCATTCCTCCCCGATTCGGAGACGCACAGTGCAGAGCAGGGTCAGACGGTCGACTGGATCGCTCCGCACGCCCGCCGCTCAGGCGCTGGAAGCGGCTCAGGGCTCTCGCCCCACGCCCGCACTTCGGCGATATCGGCTGCGGTGAGTCCGACGAGCGGGTCGATCGACTGCAGGTGGAACTGGCCGATGCCGGAAACTCGGGAGAACCAGTCCGTGTCGGCCGGAGTCAGGCTGTCGTCCAGCCAGACGAAGGGATGGCTGCCGACATAGTGCGCCACGGCGGGCGATTTGAATGAGATTCCCCATTCGTATCGCAGGCGAGGTTCACGAAACGGAATGACCGGCAGGTCGTTCGGCAAACCGACCTTCGGGGAGATCATCAGGTTCGCCGAGTCCTCCCAGGTGGTCGCCCACACCAGGTCGAAGATGTCGGTCAGGCCGCGGATCCACTCCCCGTGGCGCTCCGATAGCTGCACGTTCAGCATCGGCCCGGTCCAGCCGATCGGCGCCATCTCATAGATCTCGAACCCGTCGCAGACCACCAGCGGGTTCAAGACTCCGTCGACGTCGATCAGCAACCACGGCCGTTCACCCATGAACGCAGACTAGAACGGCAGCTGACCCCGCGTCGGCCGGGCCGCGGCGTCAATTCACACAACGCAACCCGACCCCGAGCCCGGCAGCCTCACTGCGGGGCCAGAAACAGAGCCAACTCGTCCGCGGGCATGGCGTAGGTGTGCGCCGCCGCCGGATACGCCCGAGTCCGCACCTCGTCGGCGTAGGCCTGCACACCGGCGTTCATCGCGTCCTGGAGATCGGCGTACCGGCGGACGAACTTCGCCCCGACGCCTTGGCGAATCCCGAGCAAGTCGTGGAACACCAGCACCTGACCGTCGGTGCCCGGCCCGGCCCCGATGCCGATCACCGGGATCTGCAGCGACGGCATCACCGCATCGGTCACCTCGCTCGGAATCGCCTCGAAGACGATCGAGAAGCAACCGGCCTCCTGCAGGGCCAACGCGCCCTTCACCACCACCCGAGCCGACTCCGCCGTCCGACCCTGCGCTCGATATCCCCCCAGCGCAACAGCGGTCTGCGGAGTCAGCCCCACATGGCCCATCACCGGAATCCCGGCGCCCACCACAGCCCGCGCCCGGGACACCGACACCCGCCCGCCGCCCTCCAACTTCACCGCGTCGGCCCCGGCCTCCTTCAGGAACCGCACGCCGGTGGCGACCGCTTGTTCGTCACTGGTCTCGTACGAACCGAAGGGCAGGTCGGCCACCAGGAGCGGGGTGCGCACCGCTCGGCGGGCGGCCCTGGTCAGCACGATCATCTCGTCGAGGGTCACCGACACGGTGTCCGGAAGCCCCAGCACCGTCATGGCCCCGGAGTCGCCGACCAGGACGACGTCCACGCCGGCGGCTTCCGCCGAGACGCCGCTGGGGTAGTCGTACGCGGTCACCATGACGATCGGGCGACCGGCGCGCTTCAGCTCGAATAGATCCGGAATGGACATTCGGCGGCCGGCAGAGGTCGGATGGCTGCTCATCGCGTCCGCAGCACCATGTTGTCGATCAACCGAACCGGGCCGACGCGGGCCGCTACCAGCATCAGCGCGGTGCGCTGGACCTCCTCGACAGGGGTGAATGTGCGCTCGTCGACGACCGCGAGGTAGTCGGGTGTGATTCCGGCTGCGGTGAGGTGATCGCGAGCGGCGGCGAGCAGCGTGCTGCTGTGCCGTTCGCCGTCGTCGAAGGCGCCCGAGGCGGCGAACAGGCCGCGGCTCAGAGCGACCGCGCGGTCTCGGTCGTCCGGGTTCAGTCGGACGTTGCGACTGGACAGCGCCAGTCCGTCCGCTTCACGCACCGTCGGCACTGCGACCACCTCGATGTCGAGGTTCAAGTCGGCCACCATTGCCTGGATCACCCGTAGTTGTTGGGCGTCCTTCTGGCCGAAATACGCCCGGTCCGGGGCGACCATGTGGAACAGCTTGCTGACCACGGTCGTCACACCGGCGAAGTGCGCCGCGCCGCGATCGGCCCCCTCGAACGACTCGACCAGCGGACCGCCCAGCGCGACCCGAGCCGTGAAGCCCGGCGGGTACACCTCGGCGACATCCGGCAGGAAGGCCACCCCGACGCCGACCTTCGCGGCGAGTCGCAGGTCGGTCTGTTCGTCACGCGGATAGGCCGTGAGGTCGGACGGGTCGTCGAACTGGGTCGGGTTGACGAAAATCGACATCACGACCGCGTCGCACTCAGCGCGAGCGTGCCGCACCAACTGCAGGTGGCCCGCGTGCAGGGCGCCCATGGTCGGGACGAAACCCAGTGTCTTGCCCTGCTGGCGTAGTGCGCTGACGTGCGACCGGAGTTCCGCGACGGTGCGGGCGATGATCATGGGGTGCCTTCCAGAGGGTGCTGACTGAGCAGCGCAACGGCTTCGGTGGAACGAACCAGCTCGTCGAACAGTGCCGAGAGGTCGGGAGTCCGCTCGGCGACGACGGCCCGATGCGCGGCGACGGTGTCCACATCGCCGCGGACGACCGGGCCGGTCAGCGCGGCCGGTCCCGACCGGGCGAAGTTGTCCAGCGCCTGACGGGCCAGCGGCAGCACGGCGGCCGACGGCACACCGGCGGTGGCCAGCAGTCGGGAGGCGGCCCATTGCACGGTGATCAGGAAGTTCGCGGCGATCGCGGCCCCGGCGTGGTAGGCGACCCGATCCCGGTCGGCGACTTCGAAGGGGCTCATCCCCAGCGATTCGACCAGGCTGATCGCGACCGGCATCGACTCGGCCGATCCGGCCACCGCCGCGCCGTGCCCGGCGAACTCTGCGCCCGCCGCCGTCGCGCTCACCAGCGGGTGGAGGGAGAAGCGCCGCGACTCCGGCACCCCGCTCAACGCGGTCAAGCCGGTCGCACCGGAACAGTGTCCGACGAACGGGCCGGGTCGCAGGCATTCCGCGGCTTCCGGGATCTGCCGGTCGGGGACACACAGCAGGACGACGTTCGAATCGCCCCCATTGAAGCCGCGCCCGTGCGGTCCGGTGACCGCCGCCCCGGATGTCCGCAACGCATCGACCACGGCTCGACCGAGCCGACCGGCGCCGACGACGGCCACTACGGGCGGCTGCAGGTTCGGTGAATCCGACTCGGTCATCTTCGACCAGTCCGATGAGCATCCGCTGACACCGTCACCGGGAAATCATCCCCGTTCGAGCGGGTGATCACGAGATCCGAGACAGTGGTTCTGCACACAGGTGAAGTCGATGTCCGGATCCGGGTGAGCCAGGATGGAGCCCACCGGCCCGCGCACTCAGAGGAGAACCCACCATGAGACGGCTGATCGTCAGCACCTTCCTCACCCTGGACGGTGTGCTGCAAGCGCCCGGCGGTCCCGGCGAGGACGACGATGACGGCTTCGCGCACGGCGGCTGGTCCGTGGAGTACTGGGACGAGATGATGGGGGAGGTGATGGGCGCCGCGATGGGCGTGCCGTTCGACCTGGTGCTCGGTCGTAAGACCTACGACATCTTCGCCGCGCACTGGCCGCGAGCCTCCGCGGAGGACGGCGCCGTGCCGCTGAACAACGCCGTCAAGTACGTCGCCTCCCGCGGCCGGCCGGTGTTGAGTTGGCAGAATTCGCACCTGATCGACGGTGAGGTCGTCGGGGGTATCCGCTCGCTGAAAGCCGGGGATGGGCCGGAGTTGCAGGTCCACGGCAGCGGGAACCTCATCCAGACCCTGATCCGGAACGATCTGGTCGACGAGTTCCGGCTGTGGATCTTCCCGGTGGTGGTCGGCGCCGGAAAGCGCCTGTTCGCCGAGGGGGCGGTGCCGGCCGGGTTGCGCCTCGTGGATTCCCGGGTGTCGACGACGGGTGTCATCATCGCGACGTATCAGCCGGCGGGCGAGTTGCCGATCGGTTCGTTCGCTCTCGACTGACGGCTCGGCGCCACCAGAACACGGTGCCCGCCAGCGCGAGGGTGATCACGTGCACCCCGGTGCACCACAGACACACCGCGCGGACCAGGAACAGCTCGACGAACACCAGGTACGCCACCGTCGCAGCCCCCGCCAGCACACCGACCAGGCGGGCGACCTCGACGGCCCGGCTGTACTCGACCGGGGCGCACAGGATGGTCATGGCGAGGAAGTATCCGAGACCGGCCACAGCGACGGGCACCCCGGCCACGACCGCCCACCGGCTGGTCGTCACGGCGAGGCAGTCGACGGTGCCGCCCGCGGAACAGGCCAGTGTGGTGGACCCGGTGAAGTGTTCGTAGGTCAGGTAGGCCGATACCACCGTGCCGAGCAGACACAGCGCGACACTGCTCCACGCCGCGGCGCGCTCAGTTCTGATGGGAGAGCGCAACCATCACGAGTCCACCGGCTACCAGCGCACACCCGATCCAGCCCGTCGTCGTGACCTTCTCATGCAACAACAGCGCACTGAGACCGACGATGGTCAGCAGACCCAGCGCGTTGAACGGATACGCCACGCTCAGTGGAACTCGGGCCAGGGTGCTCAGCCAGGCCAGTGCGGAGACACCGAAGACGAAGAGTCCGCCCCAGACCCAGGGTGAACCGGCGGCCCGTAGGAGCACCGAACCGCCGCTCTCGGCGACGGTGGCCGCGGCCCCGTTCATGCCGTGCTTGAGCATCAGTTGCGCGCCCGCCGCGGACACGATGGCGAAAAGCAACAACGCGAAGTTGCCGAGAGTCAGGGCGGGGTCCACTGGAGCTCTCCTGAATTCGGTTGCCGACCCGGTGCGCGGCGTGTCGCCGCGTACCACCGTCGGGCTGGATTTCTCGGACATTGCACTGATGGTCGCACGACCGCAGATTGCTGACGAACATCTGTCGGCCGGGGGTCGAGAGCCGTGATGCGCGAGCGGTGTCAGACGGATCACATTTCGGTGGCGCACGCCGATCGACATCCGTGGAGAAAAGCACCAAAACAGGAGGCCTGTATGCGCCGATTGGCTCAATACGACCCGGTCGGATTACTCTCACTCTCGGCGCTGGCGACGGAAATAGCCCACGAACGGGCTGCCATGTGTGGCAGGAGTATGAATCCTCTTCGCCGGATGTTTGAATGGCGCGTCGCAGGATCGGCGGATCCTTCGGCAGCCGATGCTGAGCGGTGAGAGCTGGGGGTTCATCATGAACGTCGTCAACGGGTCGGACAGCAGATGACTCCGGAGCGCACTGATCCGGTCACGAAACGAGACCTCACTATCGGGATACTCGTCGTGGCGTACAACGCCGTCGCCACCTTGGCGCGGACCCTGGATCGTATCCCGGCGGAATTCCGCGCTCGCATCGCCGAGGTTCTGGTGTGCGACGACGCCAGCGACGACCAGACGTACTTGATGGGTGTCGGTTATCAACACGTGTTCCCCGACCTGCCCATAACGGTGATTCGGCATGAGCGCAACTTAGGCTACGGCGGGAATCAGAAGGCGGGCTACCGAAAAGCCGCCGAACTCGGTCTCGACATCGTGGTGTTACTGCATGCAGACGGGCAGTACGCGCCCGAGTTGTTGCCGGAGATGGTCGCGCCGCTGGAGCGGGGGGAGTGCGACGCCGTCTTCGGCTCCCGAATGATGAACAAGGGCGGCGCCCGAGCGGGTGGAATGCCGATGTACAAGTACGTGGGCAATCGGATTCTGACCCGGCTGGAGAACAAGGCGCTCGGATCCAACCTGTCGGAATTCCACTCCGGGTATCGCGCGTATTCGGTCCCGGCGCTGGCGGAGCTCGACCTGTCCGCGTCCTCTGACGGCTTCAACTTCGACACTCAGATCATCATCGCGTTGCTCAGTCGCGGGAAGCGCATCGTCGAGATCCCGATCCCGACTTTCTACGGCGACGAGATCTCCTACGTGAACGGTCTCCGGTACGCGGTGGACGTCATGCGCGACGTGGGCACCTACCGGCTGGCGGCGAAGGGTCTGACTCCGGGTGAGTTGGCCGGGATCGACCAGTTCGGGTCGGCCGATCCGTCGACGACGATGTACCGGTCGGACCTGACGCGGCCGTCGCAGACCATCGTCATGGACCTGATCGACCACGAAGCCGACCGCCGGATTTTGACCGTCGGCTACGCGGGCGACCGACTTGCCGGGCTGTTGCGCGAGCGGGGCCACCAGGTCACGGACATTCGGATGGAGGTCAGCGCACTAGCGCCGACCGGCGTGGACGCCGCCGTGTGTGCCGCGTTGGAGCAGCGCGTGGCGGAGGTTGCCCCCGGCGCGTACGACGTGGCCATCGCCGCGGATGTGTTGGAGCACGTGCCCGATGCGGCGAAGTTGCTTCGTCAGGTCGGTGCGACGGTGCGACCGGGCGGACGGGTGATCCTCTCGGTTCCCAATTTCGGTCACTGGTATCCCCGCCTGCGCACCCTGTTCGGAGTTTTCGACTACGACCAGCGCGGCATTCTCGACCAATCCCATCTGCGATTCTTCACCCGGCGGAGCGTGCTGCGAATGGTACGAAAGAACCGCTTCTCGGTACTGGATGTACGGGTGACCGGTATACCGGTCGAGGTGCTGGGGTTCGGTGGCGCCCGAATGCGTCGGCTGATCAGCCGGGTCGACGCGGTGCTGGTCAGGTCACGCCCGACACTGTTCGGCTATCAGTTCGTGCTGGCCGTTGCGCCGGTCAAGCCGCCGACCAGTATCACCTTCGACCGCGTGAATCAGGCCCGGTGACCCGCTCGGCCGAGGCGCCGGCAGTGGGCCGGGCGGGATTCTCGTGGTCGTCGCTCTCCCCGCGGGCGAGGGCGTGGTGGATCCTCGCGGCGCTGGGTCTCATCGCTCGTTTCGTGCTGGCGCTGCGCAGCGAAGGTACCAATGACGTGCGCATCTGGGACTATTTCGCGCATTATATTCGTGATCGCGGTCTGTTCGCCGCGTACCGCGATCTGGTCGGCGGCGACTACGTCGATCCGGCCAGTCGGGCTCCCTACCCGGTGTTCAATCATCCGCCGCTGTCGGGGCTCTACATGGCGGCTGCGCAGTGGGTCGCCGATTCGCTACAGGTGCGATTCTCACTGTTCGTCAAATTGCCCGGGTTGGTCGGCGAGCTGTTGAGCGCCTGGGTGCTCGCGCGCATCTTCCGGGCGAATCCGGAACGAGCGGCCGCCGTGGTGGCCGCATTCGCCTGGAGCCTGTGTTCGCTGTTGGTCAGCGGATTCCACGGCAACACCGACTGTGCGTATGCAGGGTTGATGCTGCTGGGCGTGTATCTGTTGCAGGATCGGCACCGACCGTTGGCGGCCGGGCTGGCATTCGCCGCGGCGACGAATGTCAAGCTCATCCCGGTCGTGCTCATCGTCCCGTTGTTGATCACTGTTCGCGAATGGCGCACCGTTCGCGGGCTGGTGTCGGGTCTTCTGCTCGGGGGGATCCCGCTGCTGGTCGCCGTATCGGTGGCCCCGAGGGACTTCATTCGCAATGTGGTCAGCTACACGCCCGACCCGAATTTCTGGGGAATCGAGGGACTGGCGCTGAGCACCTTCGCGAACCCGCGCTGGGCCGACGAAGCGCACGCCTTCTACGACTGGTACCTGCACGGATACCGGCCGTTCCTATTCGGCGCGCTGGTGCTGGTGGCTGTCGTCGAACGGGTCCGGCCCCGGTGGGACTACTACCAGCGTGCGGCACTGTTCATCGCCATCTTCCTGATTCTCACCCCCGGGTTCGGTGTGCAGTACACGGTCGCGCTGGCGCCGTTGGCGTTCGCCGTGTCGATCCGGTGGGGCCTGTGGTACGCCACCACCGCGGGGCTGATGTTGTTGACGGTGTATTTGGCGTTCCGGAGGGAGGGGCCGCTGCTCGATTCGCAGTTCACCTCGTTGTTCCCGTTTCCGGCGCCGATGATCGGGATGCTCGCCTGGGGGACGCTGATCGGATTCGTCGCCTTCCTGTTCCGCTGCCGACGGCTCCCTGTCTCTGCTGTGGCCCAGAACCGTTCAGGTGGCGAACGATGAGCCGGCCATCACGACGACGCCTTGTCCGGGGCGACTCCGTAGGACTCGCCCGCGGGGAACCGAGCCGTCGAATCAGCGAGCTTGGCGTGCGCCGCCTCGATCAGATCCACCCCGAGCGCGTCGGCCAACCCGACCAGGTACAGCAGGACATCGGCCAACTCCTGGGCGGTCCGTGACCGAAGTGGGTCCGTCGAGGCTCGTGCCGCCGCCTCAGAAGCCGGTATCCACTGATACAGCTCGGCGAGTTCGCCCACCTCTCCGACGAGCGCGAGGATCAGCGACTTCGGGTCGTGGAATTGACGCCAGTCACGGTCGTCGACGAATCTGCGGAATTCGGTCACCAGCTCGTCGAATCGGCTCACCGTCTCCACACTGCACCACCGCCGGGCCCGCGCGCTAGCATCCTTCCTGCGGCCCGACGGACTGCGCCGGTCCGACACCGGCGCACCGATAGTCCCCACCCGCACGATTCGTTTCGTGCTGCCCGGGGACCTCGTCGTGACGCTGCGCTATTCCGCGGATGCCCTGCTGTCCACCGGTGAATCAGTCGCCGAACTCATCGTTGAGAACATGCTGATCGAAATGGGTAGGCGGCCCGCGCCGTCCGAGGTGCGTTCGTGGCGACGGAGCCTGCCGATTTTGGCGCGCGACCTGATCGACGCCGGGCTGAGCGGGGTCGAGATCCTCGTCGAGTATCAGCTGCCGCTGAGTTCGCAACGGGTGGACGCGATTCTCGCCGGGGCTCATCCCGTCACCGGTCGGCCGTCCTACGTGGTCGTGGAGTTGAAGCAGTGGTCGCGCGCCTCGACGTGGGAGGGCGATGCGAACATCGTCGAAGTGCCCGGCGCGCCGGGCGGCCTGCGATCGCACCCGGTCCGCCAGGTGCGCAACTACGCCGAACACATCATCGACTTCGCTCGAACGCTGCACGGCGACGAGGATTCCGTGGCCGGGGTCGCCTACCTACACAACGCGATGGCGCGCGCCGAGGTGGCCGATCTGTACGACTACGACCCGCATCCGCGGGGCCGGTTGTTCATCGGGGCCGAACGCGGAAGATTTCACGACTACCTGCGCAGCAGGCTCGATCCCGGGGTGCCCGGGGCGCCGTTCGCAGATCAGTTGCTCCGCAGTGCGATTGCGCCGTCTCGGCAACTGCTCGCGGTCGCGGCCGACGAGATCCTTCATCGGGAGCAGTTCATCCTGCAGGGCAATCAGCAGTTGGCGGTGGACGTCGTCATGCACGAGGTGCTCCAGGCTCGCGCCGCGGATCACAAGGCCGTGGTCATAGTGACCGGTGGGCCGGGCACCGGCAAGAGCGTCATCGCGCTGTCCCTACTCGGTGAGCTCGCCCGGGACAGTCGAAGCGTTCTGCACGCCACCGGCTCTCGTTCCTTCACCCAGACGTTGCGGAAGGTCGCCGGGAAGCGGGTCCCGCGCGTGCAGAAGCTCTTCCGGTACTTCAACCAGTTCATGGACGCCGAGAAGAACGGGTTGGAAGTCCTCATTCTGGATGAGGCGCACCGAATCCGGGAGACGTCGGTGAACAGGTACACGCCCGCGACCCTCCGCAGTGGCCGCCCTCAAGTCGAAGAGTTGATCAGCGCGGCCCGCGTTCCGGTGTTTCTGCTGGACGCGAATCAGGTCGTCCGCCCGGGTGAGATGGGCGCGGTGGCCTCCATTTCGGCGGCGGCGGCGGCGATGGGTCTTCGGGTGCATGAGATTCCGCTGGGGGAGCAGTACCGCTGTGGCGGAAGTGCCTCGTACATCACCTGGGTCGAAGACCTGCTGGGCCTGACAGACACCGCGCCGCAGCCGTGGGCGGGGGATCCGCGGTTCCACGTGTCGCTGGCCGAAACGCCATGGCACCTGGAAGAGCTCATCCTCGAGCAACAGGCGGACGGATACACCGCGCGAATGTCCGCCGGGTACTGCTGGCCCTGGAGTGATGCGAAGGACGGCCGACTGGTCTCGGATGTGGCGATCGGGGACTGGGCCCGACCCTGGAATGTCAAAGGTGATCAGCGGGTGGGTGTTGCGCCACCCAGCGCATTGTGGGCGAACGACCCGGGGGGAATCGGCCAGGTCGGGTGCGTGTATACCGCCCAAGGGTTCGAATACGACTGGAACGGCGTCATCATCGGTCCTGATCTGGTCTGGCGAAACGGCCGCTTCGTGGCCAACCGAGATGCCAATAGGGATCCGGACTTTCGAAACCGAAATGCCGTCGCCGACGACCGGTTCGACGTGCTGGTGCGCAATGTCTACAAGGTTCTGCTGACGCGGGGAGTGGTCGGCACCGTGCTCTACTCCCCAGACGCGGAAACCCGGGACGCCCTGCGGTCGCTGATCAGGCCTCGGCCGAACGGCCGACAGGCGGTGGGGTGATGTTCTTCGCCTGACTGTTCGCGCGCGTTCGGGAGGGTGTGGATTTGACCCGCCGAGCGGGGGCCTTTGCGTTCACGGTCCGTGGTGCTGAAATCGAAGCTCGTGCATGCAAAGGCATTTCGACCTTGCGCACGCCGGGTTTCCGGTTCGAGTCCAGCAGCAGTTCGGTGGCGAGTCGGCCCAGCTCGACGTGCGGCAGTGCCACGCTGGTCAGCTGCGGATGCGCCCAGGCCGCCAGGTCCGAGTCGTCGAACGAGACGACCGAGACATCGTGCGGAACGGTGAGGCCGACATCTGCCAGGGCCTGATACACCCCGAGCGCAATCCGGTCGTTCAGGCAGATCATCGCGTGCGGCCGCACCCCGCCCGCGAGCAGTGCCGCGGTCGCGGCGAAGGTCGGCTCCGGCCACCACAGGGTGTCCACGTCACCGGCGAGCGCGAGGCCGGCCTCCGACAGCGCGTCCTCGATGCCACGTCGCCGCTCCGAGGCGGCCACGACATGCTCAGGAGTCTCGCCGACCAGGTAGATCCCGTCCCGATGACCGGCGTCGATGAGAGCCAGGGCGGCCGTGCGACCGCCGACGTACTCGTCCGGAATCACCGCCGCGAAACCGCGGCTGCGCGTGACACAGTTGAGCAGCACCACGGTTTGCGCTTTCATCAGCGCCGAGAGCTTGACCTCTCGGGTGTACATCGAGGCGTAGATGAAGCCGCCGACGCCGCGGTCGAGCATGCTCTGCACCAAGCGCTGCTCGACTTCGGGGTCACCCTCGCTCTCCCCGACGAAGAGCAGATGATCGTGCAGCAGGGCGGTGGTGATGCTGCTCCGGATGAGTTGACCTGCGAACGGCTCGGTGGCAACCATGTCCGAGATCAGCCCGATGGTCTGCGACAGATTCGTCCGCAGGCTACGAGCCAGCAGGTTGGGGCGGTAGTCCAGCTCGCGTGCGGCCGACAGCACGCGCTGTTCGGCATCCACCGATATGCGCATGTCGCGGCGGCCGGTCATCACGAATGAGGCCGTGGTCCGCGAGACTCCGGCGCGCACCGCAACGTCCATCAGCGTCACTCGCTGGCGGACCATGTCGACCTCCTCGGTCGTCGGTGCTGCCTTGATCACCGCGCCGCTGGCCGTCGGCCGGCAGAATCCAATTCTGTCTCCCCGGCGTCCCAGCACAAAGAGCTGCCCAGCTGTTGACAGGACTTAGTCGCAATCTGCGGTCTGCTAACTCGCTTCAGCCGAGCGTTGATATGTGACATTTCACAGTGCGCCGTCGGTTAGAGTTCTGCAACCGCGAGCACAGCGGGTTCATTCTGGCGGGCTGAATCGATTTCGTCCGCGTTCGCGCCCGGTATGAGGGGGCCGCGGCGGCTGCGAGGGTGCCGAACACGCAACGGAAACTCGCGCGAGGACGAGGCGAGATGATCAGGCGATCAGGCCAGGCGGATCAATACCGCTTCGTTCGGCCTCAACTCGACAGAGTCCAGCGCCGCGAGGCCCAGTCGGCGATGCGGGTCCCGGCAGCCCCAGCTCCTCACCCTGATAGACGAACGGGGTCCCGCGGAGGCCGTACAGCATGACCGCGATCGACCGGGCGACCCGACCACCGATCGCACCACCGCCGAACTTGCTCGCCGGTCGAGGCAGGTCGTGGTTGGCCAGGAACCAGGCCGGCCAGGTGTGATGCTCGGCGAACTCTTCGAACTCCTTGATGGAGGCTCGGAAAACCCGGGCGTCCCAGGGCAGGTGGGTGAAGAAGAAGTTGTGCGCCAAATGCAGCTGATCGCCGGTGTTGACGTAGCCCAGCAACTGCTTCATGTCGGCCGCGGCGACCTCGCCGACCAGGATCGACCAGGGTACTCGTCGACCACCTGCCGCAATCCGCGGATGCGCTCGGGCATGGTGTCCCAGTGCTCGTCCCGGTCGGGTCGGCCGGGCTCGTTGTCCTGCAGGGTCGGGTCCTTCGCGATTCGATGCCCGGCGTCCAACCGGAACCCGTCGATGCCGCGGTGGCCGCCAGCGCCGGGCTGCCCTGGTTGCTGCTGTCGCTGTTGGCCGGGCCGGTGACACCGGCCGGGCCGCGGAGACCATCCCGCCAGACGTACCAGTCCCGCTTGGGGTTGTCCGGGCTGGACCGGGACTCCAGGAACCACGGGTGCTGATTCGAGGTGTGGTTGAGCACCCAGTCCATCAACACCTTGATCCCGCGCCGGTGGCATTGCTCGACGAGGGCGTCGAAGTCCGCCAGCGTGCCGAACATCGGATCGATGTCGCAGTAGTCGCTGACGTCGTAGCCGAAGTCGGCCATCGGTGACGGGTTGATCGGTGACAGCCAGATCGCGCCGATCTGCAGCGAGGCCAGATGATCGAGGTGCGCCGTGACACCGCCGAGGTCCTCGATGCCGTCCCCGTTGCTGTCGGCGAAGGACCTCGGATAGATCTGATAGATCGCATCGCGCTGCCACCACTCCACGGTGGCGGCCTCGTCCCGCACCGTCGCAGCGTTTTCGACGATCGGTTCAGGCGTCATCGGTTGAAACGTCAAAGGTTCAGACGCCATCGGTTCAGTCGTCATCGATGTGCCCCTGCTGCGCGACGAGCACCCGATAGCCCCAGGCCTCGAAGTGCATCGTCGAACTCTCGTTCACCGACACCGCCGAACCGTCCTCGAAGTCTGTGTACTCACCGTGCCCCAGTGGGCTGGTGAGCCTGACAGTGCGCGCCTCGTCGGTGAAGTTGAAGAGGGCGAAGACCTTGTCGGACCCGTCCTGCCGGACGAAGGCGAAGACCCTCTTGGGCGCGTCGGTGGTGACCTCGATCATCCGGGCGCCCCAGTGGCCGTTCCACAACACCCGGTGCTCCCGCCGGAGCGCGAACAACTTTCGGTAGAACCCGCCGTAGGGGTGCTCGCGCCATACGATCGGGTCCTTCTCGAAGAACTCCAACCGACGATCGTTGCCGGCTTCCTGCCCGTTGTAGATGAGGGGCATTCCCTCGCCCACCACGGAGAGCACGATCGCCGCGTCCAGCGCGTCGCCGAATTGTTCGTACTCGGTGCCCTCCCACGCGTTCTTGTCGTGGTTGCTGACGAATGTCATCCGCATCGCATCCCGCGGCCACGCCTTCTCGTTCCAGGAGTAGTAGATGTGCAGCGCCTCCGCGTCGGCCTTGCCGGTCGCGATGTGGTGCATCGTCTCGTTCCAACTCCAGCCGTAGCTCATGTCGAAGGCCGCGGCGTGCAGGTCTCGGTCCTCCCATTCGGCGAGCATGAACACCGGTTTGATCTGATCCAGCTCGCGACGCGCGTTGTTCCAGAAGTCCAACGGCACGAAGCCCGCAACGTCGCAGCGATAGCCGTCGAGGTCGAACTCGGTCACCCACCACTTCAGCGCGTCCGTCATGTACCGGCGGACCTCGGGGTTGGTGTAGTCCAAGTCGATGATGTCCTCCCAGTCCCACCAGGGAGTGGGGCGGAAGTCGCCCTTCCAGTCGCGGACGAACCAGTCCGGGTGCTGGATGGTCAGGTTGCAGTCCCAGGCCGTGTGATTGGCGACCCAGTCGGTGATGACGTGGAACCCGAGGTCGTGCGCGGCGCCGATGAAGTGCTTCAGGTCGTCGGCCGTGCCCAGTTCGGGATTGACGCTGTAGTAGTCCTGAACGGCGTACGGGCTGCCCAAGGTGCCCTTCCGGTTGACCTCACCGATCAGGTGCACCGGCATCAGCCAGAGGATGTCCACACCCAGGTTCTGCAGCCGTGGTAGGTGCTGCTCCGCGGCCAGGAAGGTCCCCTCAGCGGTGAACTGGCGGGTGTTGATCTGATAAATGGTGGCGTTCTTCGTCCACTCCGGGTGCTCGATCAGCGACTCCGGGCGGGGCGCATACGGGTTGTCGGCAGTACTCGTCGGGTCGATCGTCACCCGTAAATGTTCGACTCGGCGGCGGATCGGCGCCACTCGGTGTCAGTCGGCGTGGTTCGGGGCGTCGCACCGGCGAAGCGTGTTGCCCGGCCGGCCGGGTCGGCCCTGCGACCGTGCGGTTATCGGATTGTGATGATGATCTGGGCGTGCGTGGTTTTCACCCCCAACGGCCACCTGCCGCAGTGGGACCCGGCTGACCTGCGGTTGGTCAAACACCGGAAACAATGGCCCTTTTCGGGCAATCCAGGCGCAACAGGGCGGCCACTACGGCGGTAACACCTGCGCTTTAACTTCCTTCAGAGTCACGCACACCACGCCGACGGATCGCCCACAAGGCGCCCGCGGTGTCGCGCTGTGCGCGACCCCACCGGCCGCTGATGTCCCGAGTCTCGGCGCGCCGGCAGTCATGCCCGGCAGCTGTCATCGGCGGTCTGCCCAATCCAACTGAAAGGCATTGCCTTGCACAGTAAACGACGGAACCTGACCGGTGTCGTGACGGTCGGCCTGGCGGCCGCGTTGGCGTTGACCGCCTGCGGCTCCAAGATCGAGAACGGCAACACCAACACCAACACCAGCACCAGCAGCAGCGCGCCCACCGCCACGGGTACCTGCGCGAAGACCGACGGCGCGTCGGTCAAGATCGGTTTCCTGAACTCCCTCTCGGGGACGATGGCGATCAGCGAGAAGACCGTTCAGGAATCGCTCACCATGGCCGCCGATGAGATCAACGCGGCGGGCGGTGTGATGGGCAAGCAGCTCGAGGTCGTCAAGGAGGACGGCGCCTCCGAGCCCGCCGTGTTCGCCGAGAAGGCGACCAAGCTGATCCAGAGCGACTGTGTCGCGGCCGTCTTCGGTGGCTGGACCTCGTCCTCCCGCAAGGCCATGCTCCCGGTCTTCGAGAGCAACGACTCCCTGCTGTACTACCCCGTCCAGTACGAGGGTCTCGAGTCGAGCCCGAACATCTTCTACACCGGCGCCACCACGAACCAGCAGATCCTGCCGGGTCTGGACTACCTGAAGGAGAAGGGCGTTACCAGCCTCTTCCTGGTTGGTAGCGACTACGTCTTCCCGCGGACCGCCAACAAGGAGATCAAGGCGTGGGCCGCGGCCAACGGCGTCGAGATCAAGGGCGAGGAGTACGTTCCGCTCGCCTCCGGCGCGGACTTCTCCACCATCATCGCCAAGGTGAAGGCAGCCGGCGCCGGTGCGGTGTTCAACACGCTGAACGGCGACGCCAACGTGACGTTCTTCAAGGAGTACAAGAACGTCGGCCTCGACCCGAAGACGATGCCGGTGGTCTCGGTGTCGATCGCCGAAGAGGAGGTCGGTGGTGTCGGCGTCGACAACCTGGTCGGGCAGCTCACCGCCTGGAACTACTACCAGACGATCGACAGCCCCGCCAACAAGAAGTTCGTGGCGGACTTCAAGGCCAAGTTCGGCGCAGAGCGGGTGACCTCCGACCCGATGGAAGCTGCGTACACCTCGCTGTACCTGTGGAAGAACACCGTCGAGAAGGCCAAGTCCTTCGCCGTCGACGACATCAAGACGGCGGCCGGCGGGGTCAGCTTCGACGCCCCCGAGGGCAAGGTCACGATCAACGGCGAGAACCACCACATCGCCAAGACCGCGCTGATCGGCGAGGTCCACGAAGACGGGCTCATCTACCCGGTCTGGAGCTCACCGGCTCCGATCGAGCCCGACCCCTACCTCAAGACGTACGACTGGGCCAAGGGCCTGAGCTAGCAGTTCGGCGACGGCAGGGCTCGGAACTCCCGGGTCCTGCCGTCGTTCCGCCCGTCGCTCGCGGAGCATCGCTCAGGAGCTATCGAGAAGGACACCCGCATGGACGTTCTCGTCACCCAGATCTTCAACGGAGTCAGCGTCGGCTCTATCCTGCTGCTCGCCGCGATCGGCCTCGCCCTGACCTTCGGCCAGATGGGCGTCATCAACATGGCGCACGGCGAGTTCATCATGGCCGGCGGCTATACCGCTTTCGTCGTCCAGGGCTGGTTCTCCGACGCAGGCGTCGGGCTCATCGTGTCCATCCCGATCGCCTTCCTGATCGGCGGCCTACTCGGCGTCATCCTGGAAATGACCCTGCTCCGCCGGATGTACCACCGCCCGTTGGACACTTTGCTCGTCACCTGGGGCGTGTCGTTGGCGCTGCAGCAGCTCGCCAAGGACATCTTCGGCACCCAGGGCAAGACGGTTCGGACGCCGAGCTGGTTGAGCGGGCCGCTCGAGATCTTCGGCTTCGCGTTCCCCAAGTCCCGCATCTTCGTCCTGCTGCTCGCCGCGGTCACCGTCGCCGGACTCTCCATCGCGCTGATGACCACGTCGCTGGGCCGCCGGATCCGGGCCACCGTGCAGAACCGGCAACTCGCCGAGTGCTCCGGCATCTCCAGTCGAGCCACCGACCGGCTGACCTTCTTCCTCGGCTCCGGGCTGGCAGGCATCGCCGGAGTGGCCCTGACTCAGTTGTTCCCGGTGAACAGCTCGGTCGGCCAGTCCTACATCATCAACGCCTTCCTCGTCGTCGTGGTCGGCGGCATCGGACAGATCAAGGGCGCCGTCATCGCCGCGTTTGCGCTCGGTGTCGGGCAGGCCTTCATCGAGAAGGTCACCGACGCGAGCCTCGCCCGAATTCTGATCTTCGTGGCCATCGTGCTCTTCCTGCAGTTGCGGCCACAGGGCATCTTCAACGTGCGGACCAGGAGCCTGGCATGAAATCCCTGATGCAGAACCGCTTCAGCGCGCTGATCCCGTTCGCCCTGGTGGCGGTGGCGCTCTTCGTGGTGGCTCCGGCACTGCTGTCCGATTTCCGGTTGAACCTGCTCGCTCGATACCTCTGCTTCGCGATCGTCGCCGTCGGCATCGGCCTGGCCTGGGGCAGCGGCGGCATGTTGACCCTGGGGCAGGGCGTGTTCTTCGGCCTCGGCGCATACGTCATGGGCCTGCACATGAAGCTCGACGACGCCGGCCCCGGCCGCGCCCCGGACTACATGCCGCCGACCACCGACTTCCTGCCCGGCTGGATCGAGATGTTCCGCAGCCCCATCATCACGCTGCTGTCGATCGTGTTGATCCCCGCCGTGGTGGCGCTGCTGCTGGGCCTCGCAACCTTCAAGCGCAAGGTCCGGGGCGCGTACTTCGCGATCCTCTCGCAGGCGCTGGCCGCCGCGTTCGCGACGCTGATCATCGTGCTCGGCAACTACACCAACGGCACCAACGGCCTGAACAGGTTCCGATCGTTCTTCGGCTACGACGTCACCGACCCGGTCAACCAGCGGATGCTGTACTTCATCGCCGGCGGGATCCTGTTGGTCCTGGTGGCGATCTACCGTCAGCTGCGCAACAGCCGCTACGGCGAGCTGCTGCGGGCCTGCCAGGGCTCCGAGGAGCGGGTGCGCTTCCTCGGGTACGACCCGGCGAACGTGAAGACCGTCGCGTACGTCATCGCCGCCGCCATGGCGGGTATCGGCGGCGCGCTGTTCGTGCCGATCGTCGGCATCATCACCCCGCAAGACGTCGGCATCGCCCCGTCCATCGCCTTCTTGATCGGGGTGGCCATCGGCGGCCGCGGCACGCTGTGGGGCCCGGTACTGGGAGCGGTCGGCGTGGCTTGGGCGCAGTCCAGCCTTTCGGAGCAGTTCCCGGCCTTCTGGACCTACATCCAGGGCGCGCTGTTCATCCTCGTCATCGCGTTCCTGCCGGGTGGTCTGGCCAGCCTCGGGTCGCTGTACCAGTCGGGGCGCTCATGGATCGCCGACCGTCGTGATCCGAAACCTGCTGTGCTGCCGGACCCGGCCCCCGCCACCCCCGAAAACGTCAGGAGCGGAGTCTGATGGCCACCGACTATCTCGAAATCACCGACCTGACCGTCTCCTTCGACGGTTTCATCGCGGTCGACAAGGTCAACCTGACCGTGCTCCGCGGCGACCTGCGGTTCCTGATCGGGCCCAACGGTGCGGGCAAGACCACCATCATCGATGCCATCTCCGGATTGGTGGCCTCCACCGGGCACGTCGAGTTCGCCGGGAATCAACTGCAGGGCAAGAAGGTGCACCAGATCGCCCGGCTCGGGGTCGGGCGCACCTTCCAGACCTCCACCGTGTTCGAGGATCTGAGCGTGCTGCAGAACCTCGACATCGCTGCGGGCGCTTCGCGCAAGCCGTTGTCGCTGGTTCGGCGGCGGTCCGGGGTGCCGGCTGAGGTGACGGAGGCGCTGGAGACCATCGGGTTGACGCGGTTGGTGTCCACCCCGGCCGGGGTCCTCTCCCACGGGCAGAAGCAGTGGCTGGAGATCGGCATGCTGCTGGTGCAGAACGCGCAGTTGCTGCTGCTTGACGAACCGGTCGCCGGGATGAGCCACGACGAGCGCAACGCCACCGGCGACCTGCTGCAGCGCATCGCCAAGGAGCGCACCGTCGTCATCGTCGAGCACGACATGGACTTCATGCGCAACTTCGCCAAATCGGTGACCGTGCTGGCCGCCGGCAAGGTGCTGTCCGAGGGGTCGGTGGCCGAGGTCCAGGCCGATCCCCGTGTTCAAGCCGTGTACCTGGGTACCGCCGCGGCCGGAGTGGAGGCGTAATGCTGTCGTTGCTGGATGTGCACGTCGGTTACACCAGAGCCGATGTGCTGCATGGTGTCACGGTCTCGGTACCGGCCGACGGGGTGGCGGCCGTGCTGGGCCACAACGGGGCGGGCAAGACCACGCTGATTCGTGCCGCGATGGGGTTGTTGAAGGTTCGCTCCGGCAGGATCCTGCTGGACGGGGAGGACATCACCGGCCTGCGCCCGTACCAGCGGGTGGCTCGCGGGATGGCCTACGTGCCGCAGGGGCAGCAGTCCTTCGGGCAGCTGACCACCGCGGAGAACCTGCAGCTGGTCGCCGACGGCCGCAAGCGCGGCAAGGAGCTGGTCGGCGAGGCGCTGGACATGTTCCCGGCGCTGAAGGAGCTGCTGACCCGCAAGGCGGGCCTGCTGTCCGGCGGGCCAACGGCAACAGCTCGCCATCGCCCGCGCGTTGATCACCGAACCCCGGATGCTGATCCTCGACGAACCGACCGAGGGCATCCAGCCGTCTGTGGTCGCCGAGATCCAGCAGACCGTGCGCGATCTCGCCGGCCGGGGCGGCCTGTCGGTGCTGCTGGTCGAACAGCACGTGGGCTTCGCTCTGGACGCCGCCAGCCAGTATTACGTGCTGGCCTCCGGCCGAATCGGCGACACCGGCCCCGGTGGCCGGTCCGCCGCCGACTCGGTCCGCCTGGCGATGGCCATCTGATTCGGCCCCGCCCGCCAGGTTTCGGCGTGATTGTGTTCGGTGACCGAACACAATCACGCCGAAATCGATAGGGCGGCGCGGGTTTCGAGTAGCACTGTGGACATGTCGTGACGAATTTGCCACGCGGTGTATCGAAGAACCGTCCAACCCGCGAGAATGAGAGCGTTCTGCCTTCGCCGATCGTTCTCGAAGACCTCCGGTGTCATGTGCGCGGCCCGGCCGTCGATTTCTATGGCGAGTTTGATTTCCACCACGGCGAAATCGAGCCAGAACAGCGAGCCCCCGATCCGAACCTTGACGCCGGCCCGGACCGTGGTGAGGCCGGCGCCCCGCAGCGCCGCGGCGAAGGTCCGTTCCGGATGTGAGACGGTTCCGTCGGAGGCGAGTGCCATCGCCTCCTTCGCGGCTACCACTCCGTACGCATGCCACAGACGTTGTGCCGGTTCGATCAGGTCGGTGGGCTTTAGGTGTTTCTGCAGGGAGCGATCAAATGTGGCGCGCCCGCCGTCCAGTCGGGCATTCTCAAGCGTGGTCAGCGCTTTCGTGGTCACCCGAACGCCTTCATGAACGATGACGTCAGCGGGCGAGAGATCCCGTCGGCGCAACTTCACATATTTGTGTGACCGGCCGTTGTGTGACCGCGGGACGGTCATCGACACCGGGCTGTCGGGCGCCGCGCGCAGCTCGAACCACCACGCCGCCCAGGCCCCCCAGAGCACCGCCGACCCGGGCAGCCACAGGCTGGCGGCATGGACCATCAGACTGTCGGAAACAGGACTGGCGAGATGTCGATAGACCCCGGGAAGGACGGGCTGCCATTCCCCGGACTTGAGGTTTCGGGTGATCGCAGACGGGCTCATACCCTCGGCGAGCGCCTGGCTACGGCTGATCAACCCGGTCTGACGAGCCAACGTCTGCTTCGCGCGCATCGCTGAATGCTGCCAACAATGGCTCCTTGGGCGGTGGAGTAATCCACATCGGTTCGATTTCGGCGTGAAAGTGTTCGTTCAGCGAACACAATCACGCCGAAACCTGACGGCGAGGTGGGTGCGGCGGGGGGAAGCAGCGGATCAGGCCGTTTTTCGAGGCCTGGCGGCCGCGCGTTTCTTGGCCGGGGCCGCCTCGGACTCGGCGGTGGGCTTGGCTGTGGAACCAGTGCGAGGCTTTGCTGCGGAGCGGGTGCGGGGCTTCGCTGCGGCCCCCCCTTCGGACCCGGCCTTCGTGTCGGACCCGGCCTTCGTGTCGGACCCGGCCTTCGTGTCGGACCCGGCCTTCGCTTCGGACCCGGCCTTCGCTTCGGACCCGGATGCAGACTTCGAGATGGCCTTGCTCGACGACTGGCCGTTGCCGGCCGTCGTGGTGGCCCGGGAGCGGGTTTTCGGCTTGTCGGCTCTCGCCACCTCCCTGTCCTCGTCGGCTGCCGAGGCCGGCTCAGACGCGGGCGAGTCTCCTGCTGCTGCTCCTGCTCCGGCTTTCTTGCGCTCCACGCTGCGTTGCAGGGCGGCGAGCAGGTCGAGCACTTCGGCGTCCTCGCCCGCGGGGGCCTCCTCGGTCTGGAACGCCTCCCCGCCTTCGAGTTTCGCGTCGATCATCTGCTCGAGCTCGACGCGGTACTCGTCCACGAAGTCCTCGGGCTTGAAATCGGCGGCGAAACTGTCCACCAGCGAGACGGCCATCTTCAGTTCCTTGTCGCTGATCTCGACGTCGTCTCCCAGGCCGGTGAACTCGGCGGCCCGCACCTCGTCCGGCCAAAGCAGCGTCTGCACGACCAGCACGTCGTCGCGCACCCGGAGTACGGCGAGCCGCTGCTTCTGGCGGAGCGCGAACTTCGCGATCGCGATCCGGTCGGTCTGCTCCAGGGTGCGGCGCAGCAGCACGTACGCCTTCGGCGACTTCGTCGCGGGCTCCAGGTAGTACGGCTTGTCGAACATCAGCGGGTCGATCTGATCGGTGGGGACGAACTCGATGATCTCGATCTCGTGCGAGCGGTCGCTCGGCAGCGACTCCAGATCCTCGTCGGTGATCAGGACCAACTGCCCGTCGTCACCCTCGAACGCCTTCTCGATGTCCTCGTACGGCACCACCTCGCCACACTTCTCGCAGACCCGCGTGTAGCGGATCCGGCCCATGTCGCGACCGTGCACCTGCCGGAACCGGATGTCGTGGTCCTCAGTGGCGCTGTAGACCTTGATCGGCACGTTTACCAGGCCGAAGGTCAGGGAACCTTTCCAGATCGATCGCATTGACCCATGATGAACCGGCCGGGCCGGTCACACCAGGGGACCCGCGGGTGTCCGACCAGGTCGGGAGGGTTCGTGGCCGGAGACGTCGTCGAGATCGACGGACGCCGGTTGACGCTGAGCAACCTGACCAAGGTGCTGTACCCCGGTTCGGGCACCACCAAGGGCGAGGTGATCAACTACTACGCCACGATCGCGCCGACGATGCTGCCGCACCTGGCGACCCGCCCGATCACCCGAAAACGCTGGCCGGACGGCACCACCGCGCACTCGTTCTTCCAGAAGGACCTCGAGATCGCCGCCCCGGACTGGGTTCCACGGTGGCCGCTCGAACACGACGACCGGACCATCCGCTACCCGTCCGCGGATTCGGCGGCGGTGCTGGTGTGGTTCGGGCAGCTCGCCGCGCTGGAACTGCACGTCCCGCAGTGGCTGCTCACCCCCGACGGCATCCCCACCCATCCGGACCGGGTGGTCTTCGACCTGGACCCCGGGCCCGGCGCCACCCTGAGCCAGTGCGCGGAGGTCGCGTTCGCCGTCAAGGACCACCTCGACGCCGACGGTTTGACCGCAGTTCCGGTGACCAGCGGCAGCAAGGGCCTGCACCTGTACGCGCGGGTCGACGGTTCCCGCACGTCGGAGGAGATCTCGCAGTGGGCGCACGCGATTGCCCGCGCGGTGCAGCGGCGGATGCCGAAACTGGCGCTGTCTCAGATGCGAAAGTCGTTGCGCGACAACAAGGTCTTTATCGACTGGAGTCAGAACAACGCGTCCAAGACGACCATTTCGCCCTACTCGCTGCGCGGTCGGGAGCACGCCATGGTGGCCGCACCGCGGACCTGGGGCGAGTTGGAGGATCCGGGTTTGCGGCATCTGGCCATGCAGGAGGTGCTCGCGCGGGTCGCGGCCGACGGCGATCTGTTGGCCGCGCTGGGACCGCCGACAGACCCGGTCCAGCGCCAGGGCGACAAGCTGACCACCTACCGCAGTAAGCGGGATCAGGCCCGCACGCCCGAACCGGTGCCCAGTGCACCCCCACCCGCTCGGGCACAGGGCAACAGCTTCGTGATTCAGGAACACCACGCTCGGGCGCTGCACTGGGACTTCCGGTTGGAGCACGACGGGGTGCTCGTGTCCTGGGCGGTCCCGAAGGGCATCCCCACCGATACCCGCACCAACCGACTGGCCGTGCAGACCGAAGATCATCCGCTGGAGTACGGCTCGTTCGAGGGCAGCATCCCGGCGGGGGAGTACGGCGGCGGGGAGGTCACCATCTGGGACTCCGGGACCTACGAGTTGGAGAAGTGGCGGTCGGGCGAGGTGTTGTTCACCCTGCACGGCGCGCGGGCCACCGGTCGACACGCCCTGATCCGCACCAGCGGCAAGAACTGGCTGCTGCACCGGACCAAGGAGCAACCGGAAACGGACGCGGGGGCGCCGCCACCCCCGGCGGGCCAGTCCGACAAGCCCCGCCCCGCAGGTCGACGGACGGCGATCCCGCAGCGCGGCCGAGCACATCCGATCCGCGACATCGCGCCGATGCTCGCCACCCAGGGGTCGCTCGCCGACGTGACCGGCACCGACTGGTGTTTCGAGAACAAGTGGGACGGGATCCGCGCGCTGGCGCACGTCACCAGCGGAGAGCTGACCCTAGTCAGCCGCAATGGCAACGACCTCACCGCGACCTACCCCGAACTCAGCGAGATCGTCACAGCGCTCGGCGATCTCGACGCCATCCTGGACGGGGAGATCGTCGCCTGCCGGAAACCCGGCATCCCGAGCTTCTCGCTGCTACAGCGCCGGATGAACCTGGCTCAACCGGCGGAGATCGCCCGACTCCGCGATGAGATCCCCGTCCAGTACTACGCCTTCGACCTGCTGGAGCTCAACGGGGTGTCGCTGCTGAACAAGAAGTACGAAGACCGCCGACGCCTGCTGGACGCGGCTCACGTCAAGGGTGACCGGGTCCGGGTACCCGGTCTGCTGGACGGGCCCGCCGACCGTGCATTGGCGCACACCCGGGACCTGGCGCTGGAGGGGATCGTCGCCAAGCGCCGCGATTCGGTGTATCGGCCCGGCAAAAGGTCCCGGACCTGGCTGAAGCTCAAGAACTTTCACGACTTGGAGGTCGTCATCGGCGGCTGGATGCCCGGCCGCGGCGCCCGGGAGGGGTCGCTGGGCTCGCTGTTGGTGGGTGTCCCCGACGGCGCAGGTGGTCTCCGATACGCGGGCAAGGTGGGCACCGGGTTCGACGAGCATGCGCTGCAGCTACTGAGTCGGACTCTGCAACCACTGCGCAGCGACTCGTCACCGTTCGCGGACGTCGTGCCCGCGGCGGAACGCCGAGACGCGATCTGGGTCTCGCCGAGACTGGTGGGGGAGGTCAGCTTCGTCGAATGGACAGACACCCAGCGCATCCGGGCGGCGAGTTGGCGCGGGCTGCGGCCCGACAAGGACGCTGCGACCCTCCTCGCGGGGCGTGACGCCTGAGTGTCACCAGGTCCCTGCGCGCTGCTGCGAAACCAGCCTTTCGATGAGCGGAAATTCGCAGGTCCGCGTCGGACTGGTGCGTCGAGCGGTCAGGACCGCCCTGGCACCAAAGCCGAGAGGTACCCGGCGAACCCACCCGGCGTTCGGCCCGCAAGGCGCGCCGAGGTGACCACCGGGCAGGACGCCGTGCTGACCACCTGTGCGCCTGCGGCGCGCACCGCCCGGGCGAGCAGCACGTCCTCGTGTTCGGTGACCGGTGCAAACCCGCCCGCCCGCAAGTACACGTCGGCGCGAACGCCGAGATTCGCACCGTGCACGTACGGATGGCCGTCGCGTTGCGGATGCCGGCGCAACCACTCTGTGAACACGTCGGGCGGCATCTCCGATCGATCCGGCAACACGGTGCCCAAGACCAGGTCGGCCCCCTGCCGGGCGTGTGCCACGTGTTGCAGCAACCAGTGCGGCGGTGGCACAGAGTCGGCGTCAGTACCGGCGATCCAACAGGACCCGGGGTCGCCGCCGAGCTTGTCCAGCGCGAACTCGACTCCCGTACGACGTGCGATGCCGACACTGCGGGCGTCGGTCTGCACCACCAGCACCTCGCGGTGCCGGGCGGCGACGGCGGCGGTGGCGTCTCGGCAGGCATCCAGGACGACCACCGTGCACGCGATGAGGTTCGGGTCCGCCGCGCACGCCCGCTGCTGGGCCACCGCGACCGCGGTGAGACAGCGGTCGAGCAGGTCTTCTTCGTTGCAGGCGGGTATGACGACGGCGAGTCTGGAGACGGTCGTCACGCCAGGCCCTCTCGCGCCGCGACGGACCTGAGCGGCGGCCGCTGGAACACGTCGAGTCGGAAATCGGCCTCGACGTGTTCGGCGAGCAGGGCCAACTCGGGGGCCGCGCGCAGGCGGCGGTGCACCTCATCGCCGGTCAGCGGGTACGCCGCCACCCAATGCCGCCAGTGGCAGGCGACGAGGGTTCCGTCGTCGGTCAACGAATCGATCGACCGACGGATCAACGTGTCCAGATCGGCTGAGCTGCAGTAGTAACCGAGTTCGGACAACACGATGAGATCGAATCGGCCCGGCGGCCATTCGGCCGGCACCGGCAGTTGCCGGAGCTCGACGTGGGGGGCCGTCGCCAGCCGGCGGCGGGCCACTGCGAGTGGCTGTCGGGCGATGTCCGTTGCCAGTACGCGGTCGCAGCGACCCGCCAACTCTGCGGTGAGAACGCCGATCGAGCAGCCGGGTTCGAAGGCGGATCGGAAGCTGCTTCTGGGTAGGGACGCCAACGTCAGGGCGCGCTTGCGCTCCTCGTACCAGCGAGTCTCGAAACCCCAGGGGTCGACGTCGTCGCCGTAGAAGTCGTCGAAGTAGTGGGCGGGCAGGCTCGCGCCCGGTGCTCGATGCGCCGGAGTCGCGCCGGCATCGAGCACGAAGTATTCGACCGGCTGGTCGAAGAACGCGTGCATCGACTCCGGCAGCAGCGACTCGTCGCCGGGATGATCCGACAGCGGTTCGAATTGAGACGGGTATTCGCGCAGGGCGGCTCGTTTGACCTCCAGCGCGGCGGAGTCCAGCGCCAACCGCTGCATGCGGTCGATCGGCGCCGCGTCGCCGCCGGGCTCACTCCAGTGCCACGCCCAGATCGGGAACTGCAGCAGCGGGATCGACATCGCGGTGGCGACCGTTCGGGCGGCCACCGCCACCGCCTCATGGTCCGTGTGCCCGTCGAGTTCCCAGGTCGAGGCCAACCAGGTTCCGTCGGGGCCGGCGTCGGCGGTGATCTCGCGGAGCGTCGTCGTCAGCTCGTCGACGCACCCGGCGAGGCCGCCGTCGGGCAGGTGCAGCAACCGCAGCTCCGCCGTCGGGGCGAGCCGGGCCACGGCGAGCGCGGCCTCGGCACGCCGGAGGGCGGCCAGCCGCGCCGGGGAATGACTGGGCGAGTCGGGGTGCGAGCCCTCGCCGTCGGTGGCGATCACCACGGTGATGTGGGCTTCCGCGCGGGCGGCCAGCGCGATCAGGCCGCCCGCTCCGAGCGATTCGTCGTCCGGGTGGGCGGCCACCACGATCAGTCGGCGCACCCCACCAAGCTCCAAGGTCGGCAGCGGAACCCGGTCCAGCGCAGCTCGCCAGACCGCGACATCGGTTCCCGGCTGAGCGTGGGTGAAGCTCACCACGGCTGCCGACCGGCCTCGACCAGCATCGCGCCGAGGGCGGCCTGGTCGCGCTCCGCGTGGTGTTGGCGCAGGTACAGCTGCAGATCCGCGACCCGGCGAGCGTGCTCCGCGTCGAGTGCGAGCGGAGCCGGGCCGAGTGCGTGGCCCACCCGGATCAGCACCAGTTCGGCCGCGTCGGCGACCACCGCGCGCACCCGGCCGGCCAGCAGTGCCGGGTCTTCGGCATCGGCGTCGATCAGCGCCGCCGACTCGCGGAGCACCGCAGTCGCGGCGGCCAGCGCGGAGTCGACCGCCCCGAGGTTCATCAACCGCAACGGCTCGTCGGGCTTCGCCGCGCACTGGTCGTACAACCGGCGGGCGACTCCGATTGCGCCGCCCAGCCACACCGCGGCCACTCCGATGCCACCCCAGGCGAATCCGGCCCGCTCGAGATACCAGTGTGTCCCCCCGATCGGCACCGCAGGCGTCTCGCTGAACGACACCGGCCCGCTGGTCACGTCGGTCAATCCGCGGGCCGCCCAGACGCCGGCGTCCACTCGCACAGACGGGCTGCGCAAGTCGACCGCGAACAGGCGTCGACCGTTCTCGGTGTGTGCGGTGACCAGCGCATGGGTGAGCCGATCCGCCAGCGAACACCAGGGCTTGCGCCCGGACAGCAACCACCGGCCGCCGGGCGCGGAGTCGGCCGAGTCGACAGGCGCGGCCGGAGTGGCGGTCAACTTCATGCCGGGGCCCTCCGCGGCGAAGACCCCCCAGCCGGCTCCGTCGGCGTTCACCGCGCCCAGATCAACCTCGATGCCCGCTGCGGCGGCCTCGGCCAGAATCGCAACCGCGTCCAGATGTGGTTCCACGACTCGCGCCACGGTCAGGTCACCGACTCCGAGCGTGGCCAGCATCTCCCACCGCCGCAGGGTGGCGCCGGCGCCGGGGAGCGGTGCGTCGAGCTCCCGAGCAAGGTTCAAGGCCGCGTCAACGTCCGCTGCGATCGACTCGGTTCGCCGAGCCAGGGAGGCGAGGGCGGCGGTTTCGGTCGAGGCCTGCGGGGCTCCCGGACAGGTCAGCACAACAGGCACCGCCACCCCCCGGGGTCGTGTATCGAGCGCACTGGCACCGATTCGACCAGTCCGGAGTCCGGTGCGTGCCCGGCGTGCTCCTGCCTCAGCCATACCCGACCGCGAGAGCGGGCAACCGCCGCCCAGTGGCACGGCCGGGCCGGCAGCGCGCGTCCGGCAGCCCTCGACAGAGGCGCTCGAAAGAACAGCGTCCGACGGTCAGCGCCCGACAGTCAGCGCCCGACGAGGCGCAATCCCAGTTGCCCGTACAGTCGCCGCACGTCGGACGGGGCGTGCAGCGTGCCGGTCGGAAACCAACGGGCGACGTCGACGCACATGGACGTGAGAACCAACGTGGTGCCGGCGACGTCGTCGACCTGGAAGTCTCCCGACCGCACCCCGCGTTCGACGGCGTGCCGGATCACCCCGTCGATGCGGCGTCGCACGGCGGCCACCGCGTCGAAGTTGTCTCGATTCAGCGAGCCCAGTTCGTAGTGCACGATGCGGGCCGTGGTGTGGTGCTCCGCATGCCAGCCCGCCAAGGCTGCTACTCCCGCCGCGAGAGCGGCAGCCGGATCGCCTGCGGTGGCGACGGCGGTCAGCAGCACCTGCTCGCAGGCCTCATGCCCGAGCAGGCTGAGATGGAACAGCAGATCCTGCTTGGACCGGTAGTGGATGTACATCGCCGCCGGGCTCATCCCCGCCCCGGCCGCGATCTCCCGGGTCGTCGCCGCCGCGTACCCCTTGCGGGCGAAGACCTGGTGGGCCGAGAGCAACAGCCGGCGGGCCGCCGCCGGCTGCAGATGCGGGAAGATGGCCGCCTCCAGCGACGCGGCGGCCGAAGCCGGAGCGCGGGTGGCAGGTGCCGAGAGGCGGGAGGCCGGCGCCGCGGCACCCGGTTCGCGGAGGTGAGCGCCATCGGACTCGGGTCGCATCACAGCACCCCCGCATTCGGCCGTCAGGCCCGGCCACGGCGTGAAACTCTTGAGCGCGAAACCAACCTCGAGTGAGGAGATGCGCACCCGACCGGGTGTGGAGCCGCCTGTCAGATTCGAACTGACAACCATCTCATTACAAGTGAGGCGCTCTACCATTGGAGCTAAGGCGGCACGATCAGCCCGGCGGACCGGGACTGGAGGCCAGTCTAGGTCAGATGCAGCCGCCGCAGACGCAGACCACCGGTGATCACCAACGCACCGCTGAGCAGCATCACCACGCCGACGACCACCGTCAACGCCACCAGTGCGTCCGCCGGTTCGAAGATCAGAATCAATCCGAGAACGATGCCCAGCACGCCCAGCAGGGTCGGCCACAGCCAGAACTGCGCACTTCGCCGCCGCAGTTGCAGCCCGACCGCGGCAACCACCACCCCGATCAGCAGGGCCCAGAAGCCCAGCACGATGAGGACCACGGACGCGGTCGCCGCCGGCCAGAACAGCGCGATCAGCCCGGCCGCGACGGCGATCGCACCCTGCCACAGCCAGCCCCGGCCGCCGTGCCCGGATCGACGACCGGCCAGGCCGTAGCCGATCGTCACCACCCCGTCGATCACCGCGTAGGCACCGAAGATGCTGATCAACACCACCGCGGTCAGCGCCGGCCAGATCAGTGTCAGGAGACCGAACACGGCCATCAGTGAACCTCGGGCGACCAGCATCGGCCCCAGTCGACGCATCCCCGTCGGCTGCCGCCCGTCCACCACACGCCACGCCATCACGGCTCTACCTCCGATGTGCACCCGTGCCGCCGGCCGTTCAACCGGCGACTCGCCTGCTCAACGATCGGCGACGCCGCGGTGTTCCATGAGGGTGTGCGCGGGCTAGGGCGGGGCAGGGTCGGGTGCGTGGCGTCAGTCCGAGCCGCCGCGGACGGGTGGGGGAAACGACAGGCCCCGCATCTGCGGTGTCATGAAGGAGGCCCCGTAGTCGTCGGGCTCGACATCCTCGCCGCTGTAGATCAGGTCGCCGTTCTCGTCGACCACCGCATCGGCGTCGAGGTCGCCGTCCGTGCTGCCCATCCCCAGCAGATCGGGATCCAGCAACGCCTGCTCATCCGGCCGATGCGCGAGGATCGTCACCAGGTACGACCGAGTCGCATGGTCCAGGCTGACCTCACGACCGGCAGACTCGCTGAGGAACCAGCGGTGTTCGAGAACCTCGTGAAAAACCTCGGCGGGTTCGAGCTTGTCGCTGAAAGACGCCGGGATCGCCTCCACCACAGGCTCGAACACGTCCATCAGCCAGTGCCGCGCGACCGTGTACTCGTCGACCTCGGTTTCCGGCATCACCGCTCGGGACCGGTAGCTGTCCAGGTCGTTGAGGATCCGACGGGCCTGATTCTCCTGGACCTCGAGACCGGTCAGCTCGAACAATCGATGCCGATGGTGGCCCGCTTCGACAACCTGGGTCTGGACCATGACGTGCGGCTGGCCCTCGACTTCATTGATATTGATCTCGGCGACGTCGTAACCCAGGCTGTTCAACCGACGCAGCCGTTGCTCGACCCGCCACCATTCGTCGTCGTGCATCGTCTGCGGTGTCGTCAGCTCATTCCAGAGCGTGTCGTACCGGGCCATCACCGACAGCGCGGTGTCCAGCGGGTCGACCTGATTCGGCAGCAGGCCCGACATCTGCAGATCGAGCAACTCGCCCGCCAAGTTGGTCTCGGCGATGTCCAGATCGTGCATCCGCTGCCCCTTGGACAACTGCTCACGCAGCTCGCCGGTTTCAGCGTCGACGAGGTACGCCGCCAGCGCCCCGGCGTCCCGTCGGAACAGAATGTTGGACAGCGAACAGTCCTTCCAGGCGAATCCGGACAAGTGCAGCTTCACCAGTAGTTCGGCGAGGGCGTCGAGCAGTTTCGGTTCGAGGTCCGGGTCCATCCTGCGGGAGAACAACGCGCGATAGGGCAGTGAGAATCGCAGGTGTTTGGTGACCAGTGCGGCGTCCAGCGCGTTCCCGTCGCGATCGACCCGGTTGGAGACCACCCCCACCGGTGTCACACACGGGATCTGGCGCTTGTTGAGGTCGCGCAGGAGTCCGTACTCGTGTTCGGCGAGCGCCGGAAAGATCTCTTTGATGGCATAGACGATGCCGCCGATCCGCACGAACCGGACGATGTGCCGGCTGATCCCGCGCGGCAGGCTGACCATCAATTCCTTGGGCCAGTCGATGAGCGGAATCGACCACGGCAGCGTCAGAAGATCTGTCGGGTCCGGCCCGGAGGAGAACTGCATGCGCACCGGACCAGCCTGGCACACCCCGGCCCGTCGAGCGCGGTCAGTGCCGTGGCGCCGGGTTGTCAGCCGGGAGAATCAGACGGGCCGCACCGCGAACCACCGGCGAAGCGCCGAGAAACGCGCAATCCCGACCACCCCGTTGACCGCGACCAACACCACGATGGAGCCGATCGGATCGCCGTCGCCGCTGAGGCTCAGCGCCGTCATGCTCGCGCCCAAGCCGACCAGGCTGAATGCGGTGGAGATCAGGAAGTCACGGCGGGCGCCGTCGCTGCCGTGCACGTCGAAGGTCACGGACCGGTTCGCGGCATTGGCGACAACGGTGGACAGGCTCCAGGACAGCACGTTCGCCCAGACCTGCGGAATCACGGTGATCAGCACCGCGAACATTCCGAGCTGGGCCGCGGTGGCGACCCCGCCGATTCCGGCGAATCGGGCCAGCTTCTGCCACAGGCGCTCAGCGGCGTCGTGAG
Organism: uncultured Actinomycetota bacterium; assembly: GCA_963825975.1. Taxonomy (GTDB): domain Bacteria; phylum Actinomycetota; class Actinomycetes; order Mycobacteriales; family Nakamurellaceae; genus Nakamurella. The sequence continues at coordinate 274,831 of CAWGUZ010000018.1, read as the reverse complement.
CTGCGGTGTGGTGAGCTGCGGGGCGGTGAGCTGCGGTGTGGTGAGCTGCGGCGGTGGTCCGGGAGCCACTGATTCGGGCTCCGCTGGCGGCAGTGCGAGCCGGCGCGAGTGACAGCGACACCATGCTCCTTCGTTCCGGCCAGTCGGATCCGTGGCTGCCGGCAGCTCGATGCGGACGCATCAATTACTGCTGGCAACGATCGAGATTCGAGACCGATACCGAGAAGGATGGTCAAACGCTGGTGACCCCGGTCACGTCGTCACCGGTGGTCGAGAAAGTTGAGCCATTGCCGCGCCGCACAGAGCTTGGAAGAGCCGGGGGTCGGTGCCAGTCTCGGGATGCCACTGCACGCCGACCCAGAAGTGCCGCTCGGGGTGGTCGATCGCCTCGACCAGCCCGTCGAGGGTGTGGGCGGCCGGCACGAACCCGGGAGCACTCTGCACCGCCTGGTGGTGGTGGCAGTGCGCTACGGCGGTGTCACCGAGGATGCTGTGCAGTCTGGTCTCGGGGACCACCGCAACAGGGTTGTCGTGGTAGCGGCCCGGGCCGGGGGAGTGGTTATCGTGCCCGACGATATCGGGGACGTGCTGGAAAAGGGTCCCGCCGTCGTGCACCGCCATCAACTGCATCCCGCGGCAGATGCCCAGCGTGGGCAGGTCGATGTCCGCCGCAGCGGTCAGCAGGGCCAGCTCGGACACGTCTCGTTCGTCGCGCCAACCCGCGGTCAGCGGCTCGGGCTCCCGGCCGTATCGGGACGGATTGACGTCTGATCCGCCGGAGATGATCAATCCGTCCAGCCGGGACACGACACCGGCGTAGTCGTCGGCGATCCCGTACGGCGGTAGCAACACGGGGGTGGCGCCGCCCGCGGTAACGGCCGCCGCGTAGGTGGCGGGCAGCAGAGTGGCCGCGATCTGGTCCCACTGCCCCCAGCTGGCGGGTTCGCGGTAGACGGTGATGCCGATGATGGGACGCATGCGGTTGAACCTCCCGATTTCCCCCGATTTCCCCCGATTTCGGCGTGAAAGTGTTCGCGTACCGAACACAATCACGCCGAAATCGGGGCTGGGGCTGGGGCTGGGGCTGGGGCTGGGCTGGGCTGGGGCTGGGGCTGCGGGGGGCGGGTGGATCATGCGGAGCGGGGGGTCGGAGCGCGGTCACGGAGGAGCAGTGGGGCTCACTGTGGGGTCACCCACCCGCTGGGGGCTCAGAGTGGGGTCACGTAGGCGCCGGAGATGCCGCCGTCCACCAGGAAGGTCGACGCGGTGATGAACGACGACTCGTCGGAGGCCAGGAACAGCACGGCGTTGGCGATCTCGGCGGGTTCGGCGAACCGGCCGAGCGGGATGTGGACGAGGCGGCGGGCGGCGCGCTCCGGGTCCTTGGCGAAGAGCTCCTGCAGCAACGGAGTGTTCACCGGGCCGGGGCAGAGGGCGTTCACCCGCACCCCCTGCCGCGCGAACTGCACACCCAACTCCCGGGACAGCGCCAACACCCCGCCCTTGGAGGCGGTGTACGAGATCTGTGAGGTGGCCGCACCGAGCACGGCGACGAACGATGCGGTGTTGATGATCGACCCGCGACCGCGCTCCAACATGTAGGGCAGCGCTGCCTTGCAGCACAGGTACACACTCGTCAGGTTCACCTCCTGGACCCGACGCCAGGCGTCGAGTTCGGTGGTCAGGATCGAGTCGTCCTCGGGCGGGGAGATGCCCGCGTTGTTGAAGGCGACGTCGACGCCGCCGTAGCGGTCGGCGGCGACAGCGAACAGGTGGTCGACCGCCGCCTTGTCGGTGACGTCGACTGCCACGAACGCACCGTCGAGCTCGGTGGCGAGCTCCGGGCCGCGGGACTCGTCCACGTCGCCGATCACCACCGCCGCCCCCTCGGCCGCGAACCGCCGCGCGGTTGCCAGGCCGATGCCTGAACAGCCGCCGGTGATGACGGCGGTCTTCCCCGCCAGTCGATCAGACACTCGAATCCTCCTGGGGTTCAGGCAGCAGCCGTGGCAGTACCGGAGACGCAATACCTTTCGTCAATCGGTGGCGATGTCAATCGGTGGTGAGGTCAATCGGTGGCGATGAAGACGTTCTTCACTTCGGTGAACGACTGGGGTGCGTCCGGACCGAGCTCGCGACCCAGGCCGGACTGTTTGAACCCGCCGAACGGCGTCCAGTAGCGCACCGAGGAATGCGAGTTGACCGACAGGTTGCCCGCATCGACCGCACGGGCGACCCGCAACGCGCGGCCGACATCCCGGGTGAAGATCGACCCGGAGAGGCCGTACTCGGTGTCGTTGGCGAGCCGGATCGCGTCCGCCTCGTCGGTGAACGGCAGCACGGCCAGAACCGGTCCGAAAACCTCGTCGGTCCATATCGGATCACCGGAGGAGCGCGGCAGGGCCACCATCGGCGGATGCCAGAAGCCCGGTCCGGTGGGGGCGTCACCGGTGATCGCGATGTCCGCGGCCTCCGTGTACGACTTGACTGCTTCGAGCCGGGCGGCCGAGATCAGCGGACCCATCTGGGCGGCCGGGTCGGTGGGCGGACGGACGGCGATCCCGCGCACCGCGACCTCCAGACGACTGAGGAACTCCTCGTACACCGTCTGCTGCACCAGGATCCGCGAGCGTGCGCAGCAGTCCTGACCGGCGTTGTCGAAAGCGGCCATCGGCGCCGCGGCGGCCGCCTGATCCAGGTCGACGTCCTCGAAGACGATGGTGGCGCTCTTGCCGCCCAACTCCAGGGTGAGCCGCTTGAGCTGCGGAGCCGCGCCCGACATCAGCGCTTGGCCGACGGCGGTGGATCCGGTGAAGCAGATCTTGCGAACGGCCGGGTGCTCGACGAACCGCCGCCCGACAACCGTGCCCTTGCCGGGCAGCACGGTGAACACCCCCGGCGGCACGCCGGCTTCCAACGCCAGTTCACCCAGCCGGATCGCGGTCAGCGGCGTCAGCTCGGCCGGCTTGAGCACCACGGTGTTGCCCGCTGCCAGCGCCGGCGCGAAACCCCATGCGGCGATCGGCATCGGGAAGTTCCACGGGACGATGACGCCGACTACGCCGAGCGGCTCGTGAAACGTGACGTCGATGCCGCCTGCGACCGGAATCTGCCGGCCGAACAGCCGCTCCGGCGCAGCGCTGTAATAGTCCAGGACGTCGCGCACGTTGCCGGACTCCCAGCGGGCGTTTCCGACGGTGTGCCCGGAGTTGCGCACCTCGAGTTGCGCCAACTCCTCGCGATGGTCGTCGACGACCGCAGCGAATCGACGGAGCAGCCGGGCCCGGTCGCCCGGTGACACGGCCCGCCACGCCGGAAAGGCGGCGGCCGCGATCGCGATCGCGGCGTCGGTGTCCGCTGCCGAGGCGAGTGCGACCTCACCGAACAGCTCTGCGGTGGCCGGATCGACGAGGGTCGAGGTGCCGCCGGACAGGGTTCGGGCCTGCATGTCAGAGCCGCTCGAAGCCGCGTCGCAGCTCCCAATCGGTGACCGCCGCATCGAACGCGGCCAGCTCGGTGTCGGCGGCGTGGAGGTAGTGGTCGACGACCGCGTCGCCGAAGGCGCCCCGCGCGACCGTTGATGCGGCGAACGCATCGCGCGCGGCGAGCAGGGTTCGCGGCACCGTCGGGCGCCCGGAGGTGTACGCGTTGCCGGTCAACGGCGGCTCGAGCGGCAGCTGGTTCTCAATTCCGTGGAGCCCGCCGGCCAGCATGGCGGCGATCGCCAGATACGGGTTCGCATCGCCGCCGGGCAGCCTGTTCTCCAGTCGGGCGCCCGGCCCGTGCCCCACCAGGCGGATCGCGCAGGTGCGGTTGTCCACCCCCCACGCGACGGTCGTCGGGGCGAAGGATCCCGCGGCGAGCCGTTTGTAGGAGTTGACATTGGGCGCATAGAGCAGGGTGAACTCGGTCATGGTGGCCAGGATTCCGGCCACGAACTGGTCATAGATCGTGCTGCGACCGCCTGCTGCGTCGACGAACACGAGCTCCCCGTCGGCCCCCCGAAGGGAGAGGTGGATGTGGCACGAGTTTCCCTCCCGCTCGTCGAACTTCGCCAGAAACGTGATCGCCTTGCCGTGGGCCGCGGCGATCTCCTTGGCCCCGTTCTTGTAGACCACGTGGTTGTCGGCGGTGGTGAGTACGTCAGCGAATTGGAATGCGATCTCATGCTGGCCGAGGTTGCATTCGCCCTTCGCGGATTCGACCACCAGGCCCGCGCCGAACATCCCGTTCCGGATCGCCCGCAGCAGCGGTTCGACACGGCTGGTGCCGAGGATGGAGTAGTCGCTGTTGTATTGATTGGCGGGGGTGAGGCCCCGGTAGCCGGCATTCCACGCCTGCTCGTAGCTGTCGTCGAAGAGTAGGAATTCCAACTCGGTCCCGGCGTATGCGATGAACCCCGCCGCGGCGGCGCGCTGCACCTGAGCGGTCAGGATGCCCCGCGGCGACTGTTCGACCGGCGTTCCGTCGGGCTTGCGCAAGTCGCACTGAATCATCGCGGTGGCGGGCAGCCACGGCAGCAACCGGATCGTGTGCAGGTCCAGGACGAGCACCATGTCGCCGTACCCGCTCTCCCAACTGCTCAGCGCGTAACCCGGCACCGTGTTCATCTCGACGTCGACGGCGAGCAGATAATCGCACGCCTCGATGACCGCCTCGTGCTCGTCCCGTGCCCGTGCCCGTGCTCGTGGCTTTGGTCGGACGAGTGCCGACGGTCGCCTTCGCGCCGCCCGCGTCCAGTGTCGTCGCGTCCCGTGTCGTCGCGTCCCGTGCCGCCGCGTCCAGTGCCACCGCGTCCCATGTCACCGCGTCCCGTGCCGCTGTGTCCCGTGCCGCCGTGTCCCGCGGTGCCGAGAACTTCGTCGAACAGGTACCGGGCGTGCAGGCGTTTGCCCTGCAGCCGACCCTGCATGTCGGCGAACGCCACGATGACGGTGTCGATCTCACCGCGGTCGATGGCGGCGTGCAGCTGTTCGGTGCTCAAGAGTCGCGGGTTGCGCTTCGGCGGGTCGGGCGGCACGGGTCACCCCTTCGAATCGATCGAGAAGAGCTGATGCTGCGGGTTCACGGTAGCGCCGGTGCACGGCTGCCGTGCGGAGCCGGGGTGATCTGGCTCATTCGCAGACAACACCGCGGCGGGCCGAGCGTCCATCTATCGACTCCACGAAACCCTGCCCGGAGCAGACGGCGATCGCCGTCGGCCCTGCGGGCGCCTCAACCGAAGAGAAGCGATGCCAACCCGTACCGCTAGTCCCGTCCGTCCTGATCCTCGATTCGCAACGCCTGAACCACCCACCGAGACGATGCCCACGGTGGAGCTCGCCGCCGATTCCGACCGTCCAGACCTGGCCGCACCTAGGCTCGAATTGTCCCTGCGGCAGTTGTCGGCCGGTGTCGCCGCCGCTCTCACCGCCGCCCTGTTGGGCTCTCGGTTGGGTGTCGCGGGGACCCTGATCGGCGCTGCGCTCGCGTCGTCGGTGACCATGCTGTCCAGCGCCGTCTACGGGCATTCGCTGGCGAAGGCGCAATACCGGATGCGGCTCGTTCGCGAAGGTCGGCTCGGCTCGTCGGCACCGGGCCCGACGGCCCTGCTCCCGACGGCCCTGCTCCCGACAGCCCTGCTCCCGACGGCACCGCCCCCGACGGCCGTGCTCCCGACGGCCGTGCCCCCGACGGCCCTGCTCCCGACGGCATCGCTGCCCGACCCGCCGCAGCAGACGACTTCGAACGCGTCCGTGGTGGAGCCGGCCTCGCGGGCGCACCTCCGGCCACGCTGGGTGTGGCCGGTCGTGGGCACGCTGACCGCCTGCACCGTCGCGCTGCTGGTGATCACCGGCGTGGAGGCGGTGCGTGGAACGCCGCTGTCCGGCGGCACCGCCGGCGGCTTGAGCGTGCTCGGCGGGCGACCCGCGGTCACCACCGGAAGCCGGCCGACGACCACCCAGCCGACGACCACCGAGCAAACCGGTGACGCCTCGCCGGTCACCTCGACCGACTCCCTCGCTCCGGACGGCAGCGATCCCGCCGCGTCCACGGCGAACGGGACCACAGTGCCGGACACGACGGCCACCAGCACAGTCACCGCGACGATGACGGCCCCGGCGACGTCGGGGGCGCCGACCACCGGACCGACCTCCGCGGATGGGTCAACCGCACCGTCCACCACTGCACCGTCCACGACCGCCCCGTCCACCACCGCACCGTCGACCACCGCACCGTCGACCACCGCACCGTCGACCACCGCACCGTCGACGAGCACATCGACGGCGAACACGGCTTCGACCAACCCGCCGTCGACCCCGTGACCACCACCAGTCCGGCGGCTGGTTTCGGGCGCTAGACCGACTGCCGCGCAGAAACAGGCGTCCCGCCGGACGCGCCTGCCGAGTGCCGCCGCACCGCCGTGGTTGCATGATCTCGGCCGTTGAAGCACCGGTCGGCGCGTCGGCGATCCCGAGGCGACCGATTCCGGCAGGGGATGAGTAGTGGGATTGAGGGGATGGGAATGGACAGCGCGGCAGCCGCCGAACAGTCCGGCGAGTCGGCTGTCTCGGGCCTCACCGAGACGGAACGTCAGATCCTGAATTTCGAGAAGCAGTGGTGGCAGTTCCCCGGCACCAAGGAGAAGACCATCCGCGAGATGTTCGCCCTGTCGCCGACTCGCTATTACCAGGTCCTCAACGATGTGATCGACAAACCGGCCGCGTTGACTGTGGATCCGCTCCTCGTCCGACGGTTGCGGCGACTGCGGGCCACCCGGCAGAAGGCCCGTTCGGCCCGCCGGTTCGGCGTCGACCTGTAACTCAGACCGGCCTGTAACTCAGACCGGCCTGCCCCCGAGCCGTACCCTCGCGTCGGCTGACCCCGCATCGGTTGCGACGTCCGGTCCCTGCGGCGCCCTAGCCGTTGCCGCGTCGCCCGTTCCAGTCCCTACCGCCCTCCCGACGCTGCACCGATCGAGCTCGCGGGTCCCGCATCCGTTGCCGCGGAACGGTCGGATCGTCCCAGCGCCGCGGTAGCCGATCGGAGGGCCGATTCGCGGCACGCACCCGAAGTCGCAGCTGGCGGCGTGGGCGCCGGGTGCGCGGTTCCCGATCCAGGTCCCAGAGCTCGGGGTGTGCGGCGAGGTGGCGATACCGATAAATGGCATAGGGAATGTGGAGCAGGTAGAGCGCGATACCGATCAGGGCGACGATCCGCGGCTGGAAGAAGAAGGTCACCAGCCCGAATACCAGCAGCACCAGCAGCGGGGTGATCCACTTCTGCGGTACCCGCACCGACTTCAGCGCGATGGTGGGCACCGTCGACACCATCAGCAGTCCGATCAGGACCGTCCAGGCCGCGACCAGCCATATCTGGGTGTAGAAACCCCGCCCGAACTCGACGTAGGCGATCAAGGGCACCATGACCAAGAGCGCCCCGGGTGGCGACGGGATCCCGGTGAAGAAGTGCTTCGCGAACGGTTTGGGCTCTTCGTCGTCGTCGAGTAAGGAGTTGAACCGGGCGAGCCGAAGCGCCGTGCAGACCGCGTAAACCAACGCACTGCCCCAGACCAACCACAGCTGGTCGGTGACGTCCTGCAAGGAGGTCTGCCAGAAGTAGATCAGGATGGCCGGGCAGATCCCGAACGCGCTGAGGTCGGACAGCGAGTCGAATTCGGCGCCGATCCGGCTGGACGACTTGAGCATCCGCGCGGCAGGCCCGTCCAGCGAATCCAGCACGGTGGACGCCGCGATCGCGATCATCGCCAGCATCCACTGGCCTTTGCTGGCGAAGACCACGCTCGTCAAGCCGGTCGACAGCGCCAGCGCGGTGATCGCGTTGGGGAGGAACCGGACGCCGGGAACCGCAGGCATCAGCCGCTGGTCGCCAATTCGGCCAAGACCGTCTCGCCACCGATGGTGCGTTGACCGACCAGCACCTTCAGTGTGGTGTTCAGCGGGAGGTAGGTGTCCAGCCGGGACCCGAATCGGATCAACCCGTAGGTGTCGCCGGCCCGCACCCGCGCACCGGCGCTGACGTCGCACACGATGCGGCGGGCGATCAAACCCGCGATCTGGGTGACCACCACTTCGGCGCCGATCGCGTCGTCGCGGATGAGCAACGAGTTGCGTTCGTTGACCTCGGACGCCTTGTCCAGGTCCGCGGACAGGAACTTGCCGGGTCGATAGGCGACCCGGCTGATCACTCCGCTCAACGGAATTCGCTGCACGTGCACGTCCAGCACCGACAGGAAGATCGAGACGCGCAGTCGAAGCTCGTCACCCAAGCCGAGCTCGGGGGGCGGGGAGGCCGCTTCCACCAACGACACCACGCCGTCGGCCGGTGCGACCACCCAGCCTGCATTCGGCGGCGTCACCCGAACCGGAGCCCGGAAGAACGCCGCGGAGAACACGGTCGCGCCGCCCGCCAGCCGGGTGAACCAGCCGGCCGTCCCGCGCAGACCCATCGCACGGAGCACCTTGCGGCCGATCAACGTGGCGGCCAGCGCGCCGGCCACGATCGGGCGACCACCGTGATGCATCGGCGGCAGCGCGGTCCGGATCAGCGACACGATGTGCGCCGCCCGTCCCTGCTGGGTTTCGGCGGCGGGTAGCCGGGTTTCGGCGGCGGGTAGCCGGGTTTCGCCGCCCTGCGGCCGGGTGTGGTCGGGCGCTGGCGAGTCGTCGGCCATGGCGGTCGGACAGTCCTTCCGAAGGCTATGCAGGATGTAGGTCGCCCTACGATAGCCGCCGCGCGCCGCCCGGCTGGAGTGGGCGACCGATGCGGCGGCTACCTTTCACGGCATGGTTGTGGATACCGCCACCGCGTCCTCGGACTCGGGTTCGTGGGGCGACGGGTCGGCCGACGGCGTCTCGTCCGCGTCGGCGTCCGCGTCGGCGTATGGGTCGGACTCGGGCGCGACCCCGCGCGGGATCGTGATGCCGATCGGCGGTGCCGAGGACAAGGTCGGCCGGTCGACGGTGCTGCGGGAGGTGGTGCGGCTCGCGGGCGGTCCGGCGAGCCGCCTGGTGGTGATCTCCACCGCGTCGTCTCTAGGAGACGAGATCACCCACGCCTACCTGCAGCTCTTCGCGAGCCTGGGCGTGACGGAGGTGGTCGGCATCCGGCCCGAGAGTCGGCGGGAAGCAGCCGATCCGGGGCTGGTGGCCGCGATCGACAGCTGCACGGCCGTCTTCATGACGGGCGGCAATCAGGTCAAATTGGCCACCCTGCTGGTCGGTACCCCCCTCGGCGAGGCGATCCGGGCGGCTTCCGCGCGGGGCGCGCTCATCGCCGGCACGTCCGCGGGCGCCAGCATCTGCAGTCGGCACATGGTGTCGTTCGGGCCGGGCGGTACCACTCCGAAGTTTCGCATCTCGCAGGTTTCCGAGGGGTTGGGGTTGCTGCCCGACGTCATCGTGGATCAGCACTTCACCCAACGGAATCGGTTCGGCAGACTGCTGGCGTTGATCGCGGCGAACCCGGCGCAGCTCGGGGTCGGCATCGACGAGGACACTGCGGCGATCTTCCGGCCGGACGGGATCCTCGAGGTCAAGGGTCGTGGTGTGCTGACCGTCCTGGACGGCTCCGACCTGGTCACCACCGCATACACCGCGACCGGGACCCAACCGCTGCTGCTCTCCGGTGTGCGGCTGCACTCGCTGCCCCGCGGTGCCGTGTTCGATCTGCGAACACGACGACTGCTGAGCTCGCCCGGCCTTGCCGTCACCGGACTGGCGGAACCGGTGATCAGCACCCTGGACCATCTGCCCGAGGGGAGTCGACCCGCGGTGACGGTCCGCCAGAGTCGGCGGATCGCCGCCGAGGGTGCGCACACCGGGACCGACCAGCTCCGGCGTCGCCGCTGATCCGGCCCGCTGTCGGGCGCCGCCCGCCACGGCTGAGCAGGCCCAGCGCCCGCAGGTAGGGTCAGTGCGCGCAGCGCTGGACAGAAGGGTCGTGACGTCATGTCGGAACTCAACGGGCCGACCGGACCGGCCGGTTCGGCAGAGCCGCCCGTCTCGCCGCGACTCGTCAGGATCCGCGAGGTTCGGGTGTATCGAGGCCCGAACTACTACTCGTACGAGCAGTCGATTCACCTCACGGTCGAGCTCGGCGCACTGGAGGACGAGCCCACGAATCTGCAGGCCGGGTTCGCCGAACGGCTGCTCATCCTGTTACCAGGCCTGCACGAACATCAGTGTTCACGCGGGCACGACGGCGGCTTCGTCGAGCGGATGAACGAGGGCACCTGGCTCGGGCACGTCAGCGAACACGTCGCGTTGGAACTGCAGCGCACGGCCGGGCACGAGATCACCCGCGGCAAGACCCGTTCCACCGGGGAGCGTGGCGTCTACAACGTGATCTACGGCTACCTCGACGAGACGGTCGGAACTGCTGCGGGTCGGCTCGCGGTTCGGCTGATCAATCACCTGGTCAACGCCGATACCGAGGCCGGGGCCGCTCAGGCGGGCACCCCGGACGCCGGATTCGATTTCGCGGCGGAGCACGAGGCGTTCCTGCGGATGAGTCAGCGGGTCGCCTTCGGGCCGTCCACCCAGGCCATCCTGGACGAGGCGATCAGCCGCGACATCCCCTGGCAGCGACTCAACTCCGCGTCGTTGGTGCAGTTGGGCCAGGGCGTGCACCAGCACCGGATCCGAGCCACCATGACCTCGCTGACCGGATCGCTGGCGGTGGACATCGCCTCCGACAAGGAGCTCACCAACCGGCTGCTCGCCGCGGCCGGCCTGCCGGTTCCCGCATCGGACACCGTGCGAACCGCCGACGGCGCAGTGAGTGTCGCTCGCCGAATCGGCTATCCGGTCGTGGTCAAACCCCTCGACGGCAACCACGGGCGCGGCGTGGCGATCAACCTCACCACCGACGAGCAGGTCCGCGCGGCCTTCGAGGTGGCCGCGGATGAATCCCGCCGCGGCCCGGTGCTGATCGAGTCGTTCATCACCGGACGCGACTACCGAGTGCTGGTGGTCGGCGGCAACATGATCGCGATCGCCGAGCGGGTGCCCGCGCATGTGGTCGGCGACGGCGACCACACGGTCACCGAACTGGTCGAGATCACCAACGCCGACCCGCGCCGGGGGGTGGGACACGAGAAGGTGCTCACCCGGATCGTGGTCAACGACGCCGCGGTGGAGTTGGTGGCCGACCAGGGCTTCGCGATGACCGACATCCCACCGGCCGGTGCGCAGGTGCTGCTGGCGCTGACCGCGAACATGTCCACCGGCGGAATCTCCATCGACCGGACCTTCGAGGCGCACCCGGACAACGTCGACATCGCCGAGGAGGCCGCCCGGGTCGTCGGGTTGGACATCGCCGGCATCGACTTCATCTGCCCGGACATCACCCAGCCGGTGCGCGAGACCGGCGGCGGCATCTGTGAGGTCAACGCGGCGCCGGGGTTCCGCATGCACACCCACCCGACGATCGGCGAGCCGCAGTACGTGGCGAAACCGGTGGTGGATCTGATGTTCCCGCCGGGTACGCCGTCCCGCATCCCGATCGTCGCGGTCACCGGCACCAACGGCAAGACCACCACCAGCCGGATCATCGGGCACATCTTCAAGGGCATCGGCCGCAAAGTCGGGATGACCTCCACCGACGGGGTGGTGATCGACGAACGGCTGGTCATCCGGTCCGACGCGTCCGGCCCGCGCAGCGCCCGGATGGTGCTGCAGAACCCGCGGGTCGACTTCGCGGTGCTGGAGGTGGCCCGCGGCGGCATCCTCCGCGAGGGTCTCGGCTACGGCCGCAACGATGTCGCGGTGGTGCTGAATGTCGCGCCGGACCATCTGGGTTTGCGCGGCATCAACACCGTCGAGCAGCTGGCCCGGGTCAAGCAGGTCATCGTGGAGGCGGTGCCGAAGAACGGTGCTGCCGTGTTGAACGCCGATGATCCGTTGGTGGTCGGGATGCGCCGAGCCTGTTCCGGCGAAGTGGTCTGGTTCTCGATCGAGCCGAACAACCGGATGATCGAGGGTCACTGCAGGCGCGGCGGCAAAGCCGTCGTCCTGGAGAAGGGCGAGTTGGGCGATCAAATCCTGCTGGTGCACGGCCGGCGCCGGATGCCGCTGGCGTACACCCACCTGCTGCCGGTCACGTTCGGTGGCAAGGCGATGTTCAACGTGCAGAATGCGATGGCCGCTGCGGCGGCCGCGTACTGCGCCGGTGCCCACCTCCACGACATCCGCAGCGGCCTGCGCAGTTTCACCCCGTCGTACTACCAGGCGCCCGGCCGGATGAACCTGACGGACGTGCAGGGCGTCAAGGTGATCGTGGACTACTGCCACAACGTCCCCGCGATGGTGGCACTCGGCGGTTTCGTCGACAAGTTCTTCGACGAGCTCCAGGCGTGGGAGCGGCCGCAGAAGATCGGTGTCATCGCCACCGCCGGTGATCGGCGAGACCAGGACATGCGCGACCTCGGCTATGAAGCGGCGAAGCACTTCGATCGGATCATCGTCCGGGAGGACGAGCGGACGCGCGGTCGCCGCCGGGGGGAGACCGCGGATCTGATCGTCGAGGGTGCGCGGCTCGCTCAGTCGGATTCGCTGCGGGTCAAGGAGATCGAGGTCGTGCTGGACGAGATCGACGCCACTCGGGCGGGGGTCAGCCGGGCGAATCCCGGCGATCTGGTGGTGCTGTGCGTCGATCGAGCACGAGCTGTCTGGGACGAACTGCAGGCAATCGGCAACCGGGCGCAGGCCGGCTCCGACCAGGACTGATCGACGTCGCACCGCGCCTCCGACGTCGTCGCCGGGCAGCGCCCCCACTCACAAGTTCGGAGAATTTCTCGATGAGTAAGACCGCCCTGATCACGCTCTGCCTCTTCGTGCCCTTCGTGGCGGTGTGGATCCACGACGGCTGGTCGCGGAAGGTGGTGTGGGCGTTGGTGCTGCAGCTCTTCGGACACATCCCCGGCGTGATGTACGGGCTGCACGAAGTGACCCGCGACTAGTAGTCAGGAAACGACTGGGTGATGAGTAGTCCGCAGTGCCCCGCATCAAGTGACCCGTCATTATCAGCGGGACCACCCGGTAGGCGACTCAGTCCAGCAGCCAGACTTCTGCGTTCGTGCCCACCTCGAGTCGGGTCGCGTCCTCGGGGATCACCAGCATCGAGTCGGCGCCGGCGAGCCAGGACAGCAGGTGCGAGCCGGGGCCACCCCAGGGCTTGACGGTGCCGGCCGCTGGATCGAGCAGGGCCCGCCGGAACTGCCTCTTGCCGGCGGGGGAGTCCACCGGTTCGCTGAGCGGCAGGTGCAGCACCTCGCGTTCGGTGCGGGAGAAACCCATCGCGCGCAGCAGAACCGGCCGGAGGAAGACTTCGAAGGAGACGAACGCCGACACCGGGTTGCCGGGGAAGGTGATCATCGGGACGCCCGCGAAGCGACCCGCGCCCTGCGGGCCACCCGGCTGCATGCTCACCTTGCCGAACTCGACCCCCTGGCCGGTCAGGGCATCCTTGACCACCTCGTACGCGCCGGCGGACACACCGCCGGTGGTGACCACCACGTCCACGCCGGCGACCGCGGCTTTCAGCGCGGTGGTGAACTGGTCCGCGTCGTCGGGGACGAACTGCAGCACCTGCGCCAGCCCGCCCACCTCGCGCACCGCCGCAGCCAGCATCACCGCGTTGGACTCGTAGATCTGCCCCGAAGCGAGTGGCTCACCCGGCGCGACCAGTTCCGAACCGGTGGAGAGGATCAGCACAATCGGGCGCCGGATCACCTGCAGCTCGGTGATGCCCAGTGCGGCGACGACACCGAGTTGGGTGGGCCCCACCGTGGTGCCCGCGCGCAGCACGATCCCGCCCCGCCGCACGTCTTCACCGTGCCGTCGAATGTGAACGCCCGGCGCGGGTGCCGCGCTGATGGTCACGGAGTCGACGCCCGCATCGGTCGACTCGACCGGCACGATCACCTCGGTACCGAGCGGGGTCGGCGCCCCCGTCATGATCCGGGCCGCGGTGCCGGGGGTCAGCGGCGCCACGTCGCGCGTGCCGGCCGGGATGTCCGCGGAAACCGGCAGCCTGACCGGAAGCTCGGCCAGATCCGCGGCTCGGACGGCGTACCCGTCCATCGCCGAATTGTCGAACGGTGGCAGGTCGATCGGAGCGACGACGTCCGCGGCGAGCACGAGGCCCTGCGCGTCCGCCGGCCGTAGCGACACCGCGGGCAGGTCGGCGACCAGTTCGTGCAGGGCACGCCGGTGCTCTTCGACGGTCCGCATCAGGGTCGGCCGCCGTCGCGTCCCGGCGACAGCATCCGGACCCCGGTGGTCATTCGTTCGGCTCGGGTGCGGAGTCGTGGCCGCGGGCGAGTTCGGTCAGGGTGGCGATCGCGGCCGACGGCGCCATCCCGTGCGCTACCGCCATCCCCAACAGATAGGTGCTCAGCGGCCCGGCCACCCGCGTGACGTGGTGGGCGACCTCGCGGGTGACGTCGAGCAGATCGGTGCGCAAATCAGCAGGGATCGAGTCGGCGGGCAGCTTCAGGGCGGCGGTGGTCTCACGCAGCCAGTCTTCCAATGTGCTCACCGTCCGACCGTATCAATGCCGCCCGCCGCAGTGTGGTCCGCAGATGTGACGCCCGGACCGTCGGGGAGGATAAGGACCACTATCGGGCCTTATCCTCCCTGAAATTTCGCCCAAGCCAAGCCAAGCCAAGCCAGGCCAAGCCAGGTCAAGGTTGGGCAGTCGGCGAACCCCGTCGGACGACTTCGGCCGGCGACATCTCGTGACCCCCGCCTGCGACGATGTGGGCCGCGCTGTCCGCCCGCTGCTCCAAGGTGCAGACCGCGATCACCGAACCGGCGGGCAGATCGGCGGCGAGCAGGGACTGCAGTGCGGTGAGCTCGTCCGGGAACTCCGCCACCTCCGCGAGGCCGCTTTCGGTGGCCCCTGATCGCCACAGGGTGGCCATTTCGCCGGGTGCCCGCCCGCGGAGGTACTTCGTCTTGTCGGCGATGATCATCCGGTCGGCCCGGGAGGCGGCGATGTGGCCCATCTCGTGGATCGCCTCGTCGCTGCGGTCGCCCGCCGTGGTGACGATTGCGCACAGTTCTCCGGCGGGCCCGCGGAACCGGGCCGCCACGTCCAGCAGCGAGGTCAATGAGGCGGCGTTGTGCGCGAGGTCCAGGATCACCACCGGGCTGTCCTCCACCGAGGCGCCCGCGAGGTAGCAGTTCAAGCGGCCGGCGTTGTGCGTCGCGTCGCCGGCGAACGAGCGCAACCCGGCCCGAACCGCATCCAGGTCGACCCCGACTCCCAGCGCGGCGGCGGACGCCGCCAGCACATTGGACACGTTGACCAGCGAGGCGCCGCCGAGCGTCAACGGGACGTCGGCCACGGCGACCAGTCGGGTCGGATCGAGGCCCCGTTCCAGGACCACGACGTCCCCGTCGATGACGGTGATCGCGCGGCCCCCGGAGTCGAGCGCGGCGGCGAGTCGGTCGTTGGTCGGATCGGTCGAGTAGAGCCAGAGCCGGGCCCGGGTGACCGATCGCATCGCGAACACCAGGTCGTCGTCGGCGTTCAACACCGCCCAGCCGGCGGCCCTGGTGATCCGCGGTACGACGGACTTCACCTCCGCCAGTTGTTCCACGGTGTGCACGCCGAGGGTGCCCAGGTGGTCGGCGCTGATGTTGGTCACCACGGAGACGTCGTTGTGCGACACCCCGATCCCGCGGAGCAGGATGCCGCCGCGGGCGGTCTCGGTCACCGCCACCTGCACCCGTTCGTCCGCCAGCACCCGGGCCGCCCCGCCGGGGCCGGACCAGTCCCCGGTCTCCACGGTCACGCCGTCGATCACGATGCCGTCGGTGGAGGACCAACCCGGGGTCCGGCCGCCGGTCGAGATCAGATGCGAGATGAGTCGGGTGGTGGTGGTCTTGCCGTTGGTGCCGGTCACCGCTATCACCGGGATGAGCGGACGCAGCGGGCGGACGATCGGGCCCGGACTGATTGCTGCCAACCGCTTGCGCGCGGTGGCGACCGCGGCGGCGGGATCCGCCTCGCCGTGGGTGACGGCGGCGAAGGCGACGCCGACCTGTCGGCCGAACTCCTCCGCCAGCGCGCGATGCCGGAACGGGAAAGCGACGATCACCGTTCCGTCGTCTCCCGGTCGACCGACCGCGGCGAGCCGACGGCGCAGGCCCGACCCGATCCGCCGAACGAGCGACGCCGCCAAGTCCGCAGTCGCGTGCGCGCGCACCTCGGACCCCGGCAACCCGACGGCGACGTTGCCGCGGGCCAACACCTGCTGCCATCCCAACATCTGCGCCGCGTCCGCCGCGAACGCCGCCGACGCGTCCAGCGTGACCTTGATCGCGGGGCGGGCGAAGTACAGATTCGGGCCGGTCAGAACCCGGAGTTCGAGCGGAACCTCGCGGTCGGCCGTCATCCTGGAAACTCTAATCGGCGGTGGGTCGCGGTCGCCCCCTTGTCGGCCGGCAGCGGCCGCGATGTGGGCACGATTCGACGTGCCGCCGGCGCGCTTCGCCGAAAAGCGGTGCTCGGCCGGCTAGGGTGCCGCAGATGGGGGACTGCCTGAGCGGCACCGGTCTCGGGCCCTACCGGCTCGATGAACAGATCGGCCGCGGCGGGATGAGCACGGTGTACCGGGCGATCGACAGTCGCACCGGGGCGACCGTGGCGGTCAAGGTGATGGCCGAGTGGGCCGCTGCGGACTCGTCGCTGCGGGAACGTTTCGCCCGCCAGGTCTGTGTGGTGGAGCACCCCAACGTGATCCCGATTTTCGAGGTCGGCGAGCTCAGTGGTCGGCTGTTCGTGGCGATGGAGTTGATCACCGGCACCGACGCGCAGGCCGCGTTGGAACGCGGGCCGCTGCGGCCGAGTCGGGTGTCCGCCATCTTCGCTCAACTCTGCAGTGCCCTCACGGCGCTGCATCGGCGGGGTCTGCTGCATCTGGACGTCAAGCCGGCGAATGTGCTGCTGCACGACGACGGTGCGGGCGTCGATCACGTCTATCTGATGGATTACGGACTGCTCGACCCTGGTGTGGTGTGCCGGGCGGAAACCTTCCTGGGCACACCCAACTACGCCTCGCCGGAGCATCTGCGCGGCACGTCCATCGGTCCGCTCAGTGACGTCTACTCGCTGACCTGTGTGCTGTTCGCGTTACTCGCCGGCCGACCACCCTTCGCCGGTCGGCTGACCGAGGTGATCGGCGGCCACCTGCGCGGGGTGGCGCCGTCGCTGGCCGCGCTCACCGGTCTGCCCGAGGAGATCGACGCGGTGATCACCGCTGGTCTGCACCCCGATCCCGAACACCGACCGCGGGACCCCGAGGAGTTGGCGCGGGTGGCCCTGGAGGCGTTGGTCGGCTGCTGAGTCCGCCGTCCGAGACATGACCCGCTGCTTGCACTCGACGACCCCGAGTGCTAAACCTGAAGCTGGCACTCGGGACATTCGAGTGCCAAGTCGGCTCGATGAGGTCGGAAGCGCAGTACAGCTGCGCCCCCGATCGTCCGTCGCGGGCATCGCACCGGCTTCGCGGAAAACACTGCACTTTCCCGCCCCGACCGATCGGGTCTGGTGGCGGAAACCCAAACCTGGAGGATTCACACCTCATGGCAAAGCTGATTGCTTTCAACGAGGAAGCCCGTCGCGGGCTCGAGCGGGGGATGAACATCCTCGCCGACGCGGTGAAGGTGACCCTCGGCCCGCGCGGCCGCAACGTCGTGCTGGAGAAGAAGTGGGGCGCACCGACCATCACCAACGATGGTGTGTCGATCGCCAAGGAGATCGAGCTTGAGGACCCGATGGAGAAGATCGGGGCCGAGCTCGTCAAAGAGGTAGCCAAGAAGACCGACGACGTGGCCGGTGACGGCACCACGACGGCGACCGTGCTGGCACAGGCGCTGGTCCGCGAGGGTCTGCGCAACGTCGCAGCCGGCGCGAACCCGCTCGGCCTCAAGCGCGGCATCGAGAAGGCCGTCGAGGCCATCTCCGCGCAGCTGCTCGCCGACGCCAAGCCGGTGGAGACCAAGGAGCAGATCGCGGCCACCGCCTCGATCTCCGCCGCGGACTCCTCGATCGGCGATCTGATCGCCGAGGCGATGGACAAGGTCGGCAAGGAAGGCGTCATCACCGTCGAGGAGAGCAACACCTTCGGCCTCGAGCTGGAGCTCACCGAGGGCATGCGCTTCGACAAGGGCTACATCTCGCTGTACTTCGCCACCGATCAGGAGCGTCAGGAGGCCGTCCTGGACGAGCCTTACATCCTGCTGTTCGGTTCGAAGATCACCAACGTGAAGGACCTGCTGCCGCTGCTGGAGAAGGTCATCCAGTCCGGCAAGCCGCTGCTGATCATCGCCGAGGACGTCGAGGGCGAGGCCCTCGCGACCCTGGTGGTCAACAAGATCCGTGGCACCTTCAAGTCCGTCGCCGTCAAGGCGCCGGGCTTCGGCGACCGCCGCAAGGCCATGCTGCAGGACATCGCGATCCTGACCGGTGGCCAGGTCATCACCGAGGACCTCGGTCTGAAGCTGGAGACCGCGGAGATCGCACTGCTGGGCTCCGCCCGCAAGGTCGTCGTCACCAAGGACGAGACCACCATCGTCGACGGATCCGGTGACGCCGAGGCGATCGCCGGCCGGGTCAAGCAGATCCGCGCCGAGATCGAGAAGTCGGACTCCGATTACGACCGCGAGAAGCTGCAGGAGCGGTTGGCCAAGCTGGCCGGCGGCGTTGCGGTCATCAAGGCCGGTGCCGCCACCGAGGTCGAGCTCAAGGAGCGCAAGCACCGCATCGAGGACGCCGTTCGCAACGCGAAGGCCGCCGTCGAAGAGGGCATCGTCGCCGGCGGTGGGGTCGGCCTGCTGCAGGCTGCCACCAAGGCGCTCGCCACCCTGACCCTGACCGGTGACGAGGCCACCGGCGCGAACATCGTTCGGGTCGCCGTCGAGGCGCCCTTGAAGCAGATCGCGATCAACGCCGGTCTCGAAGGCGGAGTCGTGGCCGAGAAGGTCCGCAACCTCGAATCCGGTTGGGGCCTGGACGCCGCCACCGGCGAGTACAAGGACCTGATCAAGGCCGGCATCATCGACCCGGCCAAGGTTACCCGTTCGGCGCTGCAGAACGCGGCCTCGATCGCGGCACTGTTCCTCACCACCGAGGCAGTCGTGGCCGACAAGCCGGAGAAGGCCTCGGCCGCACCGCAGGGCCCCGGCGGGGACATGGACTTCTAAGTCAGTCCCCACCTGTAGTTGATTTCGGCGTGAAAGTGTTCGCTCAGCGGACACTTTCACGCCGGAAGTCGTTTCAGGGGGCGTAGCCGTCGATGCCGTCGGCGCTGATCAGGCCGCTGACGTCGCGCAGTGCGCCCGCCACTGTGAGGTCCGCTGCCGCCAGCGTCGACCAGCGGGTCGCAGGCAGCCTGTCGACGGCCGGCAGGGCGGGGTCGCTCGGTCCGAGGACACTCCGATCCGATGCGGCACCGACAGTTCGGAGCGCGGCGAACACGCCGTCGCGGCTCAGGCTGTTCGCATCGCAGGCGGCCGTGAGCAGACGCTCCCACGCCGCGCCCGCCGCATACCCCTCCAGGCTCCGAGCCCCGACAGCGGCGCCGCTCGCCGCCGCTGTGGCGGTCAGCGCGGCCGCCTCGGCATTGTCCGAGCCGGTCGCCGGAGTGCTCACGGCGACATTCACATGGGACGCGGTGATCGGGCTGAGCCGCGTCGGGTCGTAGCCGTCCACGGTGGTGACCAGGCGAGTCGTCACCGGGAGCACATCGGCGAGCTCGGTCGTCACCGCCGCGGAGGCCAAGCTGAAGACCACCCGCAGCTGAGCCAATGTGGCGGAGTCCCGGCCGGCCGCATCCTGAACGTCGAGGACCAGGTCGTTGCGCGCGGCGTACCAGCTCAGACCGGTCAGCGCATCCGCCGCTCGGGCCGACCCGTCTGACACCACGCCGATTCGGTCGCCTGCCGACACCGTCCGCTGGCGGACCAGCGCGTCGAGGGCGTTGATCGCCAGGATGCCCATGGTCGGACCGATCACCACCGGGCTGAGCCGGGCCAGGTCCGTGGACGTGCCCTCGACGGCGAGTGCGGGTATGCGATCCGTGCTGAGCAGTTCGCCGATTTCCGTCGCCTGCGCCGCAGACGAGATCATCGTGACGAACCCCAGCACGTCGGTGCCGAGCGTTCGGTAGATCTGCGCCGGGTCGTCGGCCCTCGCCGAGGAGCGGGTGGGGTCGGCGGCGACGGTGCCTCCGCTTTCGATCGAGATGGAACGGCCGCAGACCCCACCGGCCGCGTTCGTCGTCTGTCGCCAGAGCTGCAGGCCGACGCTGAAGCCCCGATCGGCGGCGGGGCCGGTGAGCAGGCCCAGGGTGATGTGCAGGTCGTCGACGCCGGGCCCGAGGAGCATGCCCTCCTGGGTGATCGGCACCGGCGTGGACGTCTCCGGTTCGGTGGGCGCCGGATTGATCGAACCGATCACGGTCGACGTCCCGGTGAGGGTGCCGGTGGTGGTGGGACCCGCGTCGGGTGTCGTGCATGCCGCCGCGAGCAGCGCAAGGCAGACGCCGCAGCTGAGCAGCCGACCGCGGGCGGCGCCCACTAGCGCTGCCGGGTTCGCCCGACCGCGGTCGCGGACGTCCGGTCAGTGGTCATGGGCCGCGAAGCCGGGTGCCGACCGATCGACCCGCAGAGTGAACTTCTGGTGCTCCTTGAGTGCCTCCAACGCGTCCGGGGTCAGCGGCCCGAATCGGTCGGCGGTCAAGCCGGACTCCGGATCCGACGTCATCATCGCCAGGGTGAGCCGAACGATGTCGACGGAGGTTTCGGCCTCGTTGGCGAGTTTCTGCAGCGTGGTGGACAGCTCGTCATTGCCCGAGTGGTGCAGGAAGTCGTGCAGCACGTCCTGCACTGCGTCCAGGTCCGGGCTCATCCGGTCCAAGATCACCCTGGTGATCGCCTCCTCGTCCAGGGGAAGCAGCTCCAACGGGTCGGGCACCTCGTCCGCCAGTTCGAGCAGACCGTTCTCCGCGCGCACGAGGCCCCAACCGATCAACAGCTCGAGCAGTTCGTTCAGGCTGCGCACCGCGAGCTTGGGCTCGCGCCCGACCAGCGCGGTCCACTCGTCGCGTTGCTGGAGGATCCCCTCCAGATAGGAGGCGTACTCGTCAGGCTCGGTGATTCCGTCTTCCGCCGCCTGCTCGACGGAGAGCACCGGCCACATCGGGTCGCCGTCGAGGAGTTGCACACCGCCGACCCGGGCGGCCTCAGCGGCGAACTCGTCGAAGTCGATCCGTGGGATGACCAGGTCTTCGAACGCTGAGGTGATCATCATCAGGCCCGACGGCAGGACGTCGAACCAGCCCAGCTCCGACCATTCGTCGAGCACCTCCTCGTGCGGTTCGAGGTCCTCCTCTTCGAAATCGAAGTCGTCGTCGTCGGAGTGGTCCAGACCACTGAGATCGTTGAGCCTGCCGAGTTCGCCCGGGTCGAAGCCGCCGGGGTGGGTGGAGAATCCGTTTGTCGTCACGGCGTGTCCTCTGGATGCTCTGGTTGCTCTGGCTGGATGTGCAAAGGGGTGACGTCGGCAATCTCAGTCACTTCGGGTGCGGCGGTGGTGGTCGGCAGGGCCGGACCAAGCAGGTCGTCGGCGTCCACAATGCGGTACGCATAGCCCTGTTCGGCCAGAAAACGCTGCCGGTGAGCGGCGTAGTCGGTGTCGATGGTGTCCCGAGACACTACCGAGTAGAAATGCGCCTGCCGGCGGTCGATCTTGGGGCGCAGTAGTCGGCCGAGGCGTTGTGCCTCCTCCTGACGGGAGCCGAAGGTGCCCGACACCTGAATGGCGACGGTGGCCTCCGGTAGGTCGATGGAGAAGTTGGCCACCTTGGAGACCACCAGCACCGAGATCTCGCCGTTGCGGAACGCGTCGAACAGCCGTTCCCGCTCGGTGTTGCGGGTCGAGCCCTGGATTATCGGCGCGTCGAGCTCCTCGCCGAGCTGCTCCAGCTGGTCCAGGTAGGCCCCGATGACCAGAGTGGGCTCGCCGATGTGCTTAGCCAGGATCGCTTGGACCACCGGCATCTTGGTGCGGGCGGTGGAGGAGATCCGGTACTTCTCCTCCGGCTCGGCGATGGCGTACTGCAGCCGCTCGTTGTCGGTCAGGGTGACCCGGACTTCGATGCACTCGGCGGGTGCGATCCAGCCTTGATCTTCGATGTCCTTCCAGGGGGCGTCGTAGCGCTTCGGTCCGATCAGCGAGAACACGTCGCCCTCGCGCCCGTCCTCCCGGACCAGTGTCGCGGTCAGGCCCAGCCGGCGGCGAGACTGCAGATCCGCCGTCATCCGGAACACCGGGGCCGGGAGTAGATGCACCTCGTCGTAGATGATCAGCCCCCAGTCTCGGGAGTCGAACAGGTCCAAGTGCCGGTATTCGCCGCCGGACTTGCGGGTCATCACCTGGTACGTGGCGATGGTGACCGGGCGGATCTCCTTGCGCTCGCCGGAATACTCGCCGATCTCCTCTTCGGTCAGCGAGGTCCGGGCGATCAGCTCGCGCTTCCACTGCCGGCCGGCCACGGTATTGGTGACCAGGATCAGCGTGGTGGCGGCGGCCTTCGCCATCGCAGCAGCGCCGACCAGGGTTTTGCCCGCTCCGCAGGGCAGCACGACCACCCCGGACCCGCCGGCCCAGAAGCCCTCGACGGCGGACGCCTGGTAATCCCGCAGCACCCAGCCGTCCTGGTTGAGCTGGATGTCGTGCGCCTCTCCATCGACGTACCCGGCCTCGTCCTCGGCCGGCCACCCCAACTTCAGCAGGATCTGCTTGATGTTGCCGCGTTCGGACGGATGCACCAGCACGGTGTCGGAATCGATCCGCTGCCCCACCATCGGGCTGACCTTCTTATTGCGCAGGATCTCCTCCAGCACGAGGCGATCGCGGGCCACCAGCACGAGGCCCTGACCGGGCACCGTTCGCAACACCAAACGGCCGTAGCGCCCCATCACGTCGACCACATCGACCAGCAGAGCCTGGGGAACCGGGAATCGGGACCAGCGCACGAGGGCGTCGACGACCTGCTCGGCGTCGTGCCCGGCGGCGCGGGCGTTCCACAGAGCGAGCGGGGTGATCCGGTAGGTGTGAATGTGTTCGGGAGAACGCTCGAGTTCGGCGAACGGAGCGAGCTGCGCGCGAGCCGCCCGGGCGTCCGGGTGGGCGATCTCCAATAGGACCGTCTTGTCCGATTGGACGATCAGTGGGCCGTCAGTCAAGGGGTTCCCTCCGGAGCGTGCACAACAGTCCTCCAGTCTGCCGGCACCGGGCTGGTCGGTCGCCGAGTTGTACACAGTGGGCGCCCGCCGCGTGGATACGGCGAGGACCGGCGGCGGCGCCGACTACGATGGACTCGATTTCAGGGTTTCGCGCCGGGGGTGGGACGGCGCCGAGAAAGGCTCGCTGTGCACACCCTGATCTCCTCTTATCGCGAACTGCCCCGGCTGGTGGGCGCCACCTTCCTCCCTGTCGGCTTCCTGGCGCGACTGCCGCTGTCCATGACCCAGCTCGGCACCGTGTTGCTGGTCACCACGCTCACCGGCAGCCTGGCCTTCGCCGGGCTCACCGCCGCCGCGCTGGCCATCGGATCGGCACTCGGCGGACCCCTTCTCGGGGCGCGCGCCGACCACAGCGGGCAGCGGACCGTGATCGTCGTCGCCAGCGTCGTCAACGCCCTGCTCACGGTGGCGCTCGTGGTCGAAGTCGTGACCACGGCCGATCGCCCGGTGGTCCTCGCGACTGCCGCCGCAGTCGGTGTGTCCACGCCGCCGATCGGTCCGCTGCTACGAGCCCGATGGGTGACGGTGACCGGGGGCGACCGACGCCTGGCTGCGGCGATGTCGTGGGAGGGTGCCGCGGACGAGGTGTCCTATGTACTCGGTCCGGCGGTGGTCAGCCTGCTGGCGGTGATCTCGCCCACCGTCGCGGTACTGGCGGCAGCGGCCCTGACCGCCGTCTTCGGCAGCTGGGTGGGTCTCCATCGCACGTCGACTCGCAGTGGCGCAACCCACGCGCACGCGAACCTGACGGAAATGCCGTTGCGCGGTGCCCCAGCCGCCGGACACACCGCGAAGGTGTGGCAGCACCCGGTCGTGGCTCGGCTGATCCTGCTGGCGGCGGCCATCGGTGTGTTCTTCGGCGGGATGCAGACCGGCGTGACCGCAGTGGCCGCCGCAGCCGGGCAGCTGTCCTCTGCTGGATTGCTCTACTCGGTGATGGCGGTCGGTTCGGCGGTGGCCGGACTGGCGTCGACGGCGTTGCCCGCCTCGTTCACACTGTCCGACCGACTGCCGCTGTTCGCGAGCTGGATGGCGGCGGCGGTGATCCCGCTGGTGCTTCTCGCCGCCGGCGGGTCGACGTCGCCACCGGCGGCGGCGGTCGCGCTGCTGATCCTCGGCGCGGCCGTGGGACCCACCTTGATCACGACATATTCGATGGCCGAGCAGCAGGTCGGCGCGCGGCGTACCGGCGTGACGCTGACGCTGATCGCCTCCGGCACCATCGTCGGATACGCGATCGGCTCGGCGGTGGGTGGCCGGCTCGCCCAGGAGGCCGGGCCGGCCGCCGCCTTCGCAGTATCACTGACCGCGATGACGGCCGGGGCGGCCTTGGCCTGGCGGCTCCGCATGACGCAACGCCGAGCAACGAGCCACCGCTGACCCCACGCGCCGAGTCAGCCGTCGACGTAAGCGGCGAGGTGTTGGCCGGTGAGGGTGGAGCGGTCGGCGACGATAGCGGCGGGGGTGCCCTCGAAGACGATCCGGCCGCCGTCGCGGCCCGCGCCGGGTCCCAGATCGATGATCCAGTCGGCGTGTGCCATCACCGCCTGGTGGTGCTCGACCACGATCACCGACTTGCCGGCGTCGACGAGCCGGTCGAGCAGACCGAGCAACTGTTCGACGTCGGCGAGGTGGAGGCCGGTGGTCGGCTCGTCGAGCACGTAGACCCCGGAGGCGCCGGTCTTCTCGGCCAGGTTGGTGGCCAGTCTGAGCCGTTGGCGTTCGCCGCCGGACAGCGTCGTCAGCGGCTGTCCGAGGGTGAGGTAGCCGAGGCCGACATCGGCGAGTCGTTTCAGGACGGCGTGTGCGGCGGGCGTTCGAGCGTCGCCAGTCTCGAAGAACTCCGCGGCCGCACCGACCGACATGGCCAGCACCTCGCTGATGTCCAGTCCGCCGAGGTGGTAGTCCAGCACCGCGGCCTGGAACCGCTTGCCCTCGCACCCCTCGCACGTGGTCGCGACACCGGCCATGATCGCCAGATCGCTGTAAATGACGCCGGCGCCGTTGCAAGTCGGGCAGGCCCCGTCCGAATTGGCGCTGAACAGTGCGGCCGGCACTCCGTTGGCTTTCGCGAACGCCTTACGGATCGGGTCGAGCAGCCCGGTATAGGTGGCCGGGTTGCTCCGCCGCGATCCGCGGATGGGGCTCTGGTCGATCGACACGACACCCGAGTCGGCGGGGATCGAGCCGTGGACGAGTGAGCTCTTGCCGGACCCGGCGACCCCGGTGATGACGACGAGCACGCCGAGCGGGATGTCGACGTCGACCTCGCGCAGATTGTGCGCGGCGGCCCCGCGGATCTTCAGACTGCCGGTGGGCTTGCGCACCACAGGCTTCACGGCGCTGCGGTCGTCGAAATGACGGCCGGTGATGGTGCCGCTGGTGCGCAGCTGTTCGACACTGCCCTCGAAGCAGACGGTGCCACCGCCGGCACCCGCACCGGGCCCGAGGTCGACCACGTGATCGGCGATCGCGATCGTCTCCGGCTCGTGCTCCACGACCAACACGGTGTTGCCCTTGTCCCGCAGTCGCAGCAGCAGGTCGTTCATCCGCTGGATGTCGTGCGGGTGCAGGCCGGTGGTGGGCTCGTCGAAGACATAGCTGACGTCGGTGAGCGAGGACCCGAGGTGACGGATCATCTTGGTGCGCTGGGCCTCACCGCCCGACAGGGTCCCCGCCGACCGGTCGAGCGACAGGTAGCCCAGCCCGATCTCCACGAACGAGTCCAGAATCTGCTGTAGTGCTTCGAGCAGCGGCGCGACCGACGGCTCGGCGAGCCCGCGCACCCAGCCGGCCAGGTCGCTGATCTGCATCAGGCAGGCGTCCGCGATGTTGATCCCGTCGATCTTGGACGAGCGGGCCGCCTCGGTGAGACGTGTGCCGGCGCAGTCCGGGCAGACACTGAAGGTCACCGCCCGCTCCACGAAGGCGCGGATGTGCGGCTGCAGCGCGTCCACATCCTTGCTCAGCATCGACTTCTGGATCTTCGGGATCAACCCCTCGTAGGTCAGGTTGATGTTGTCGACCTTGATCTTCGTCGGCTCCTTGTGGAGCAGGTCGTGCAGTTCTCTCTTGGTGAACTTCCGGATCGGCTTGTCCGGGTCGAAGAATCCGCAGCCGCTGAAAATCCGGCCGAACCAACCGTCCATGCTGTAGCCGGGAATGGTGAGGGCACCCTCGTTGAGCGACTTGCTGTCGTCGTAGAGCGCAGTCAGATCGATGTCGTTGACCGAGCCGCGCCCTTCGCAGCGCGGACACATGCCGCCGGTGATGCTGAAGCTGCGCCGCTCCTTGACGGTCTGTCCGCCGCGCTCGAGCGTGACCGCACCCGCGCCGCTGATGGAGGCGACGTTGAACGAGAACGCTTGCGGCGAGCCGATGTGCGGCTGCCCGAGTCGGCTGAACAGGATCCGGAGCATCGCGTTCGCGTCGGTGGCGGTGCCGACGGTGGACCGGACGTTGGCTCCCATCCGCTCCTGATCGACGATGATCGCGGTCGTCAGTCCCTCCAGGACGTCGACGTCGGGGCGGGCCTGCGTCGGCATGAAGCCCTGTACGAACGCGCTGTAGGTCTCGTTGATCAGCCGCTGCGACTCCGCGGCGATCGTGCCGAAGACCAGCGAACTCTTCCCCGATCCCGAGACTCCGGTGAACACCGTCAGGCGCCGCTTCGGGATCTCGATGCTGACGTCCTTGAGGTTGTTCACCCTCGCCCCGTGCACCCGGATGGCATCCCTGCTGTCAGCGGGATGTGGGGTGTGCGACCTCGACTCCGTCGACAACTCAGCGGTCCTGGATCAGTCCGAGGACGTTGCCGTCGGGGTCGGTGAAGGTGGCCACCAGGCGACCGCCGCCGACATCGTGAGCAGCCTCCTTGACCGCGGCGCCAGCCGCGGTCACCTCGGCGAGCTTCGCCTCGATGTCGGCGACATGCCAGTAGGCCACCGGCGACGTCATGCCCTCCGACCCACCGGTCGGCACCAGCCCGATGTGCTGGCCCTCGACGTCGTACCCGACGTAGTAGGGCGCATCGCTCTGTGGTTCGAGGCCGAGTAGCGCGGTGTACACGGCTTTGGCCGCAGCCAGGTCGGAGACCGGATGCAGCACAGTCTTGATGCCCTGAGTCGACGATTCGGTCATGATCGCTCCCGCTGGTGTCGGGCCCTGATCGGCCCTTCGATGGTTGCCCGCGCCCGCACCGGAGGCCTGGAATCGAGGTCTTCGCGGCAGGGTCGGCCGGGTCGTGACGTTGGTGAGGCTCACGTTAGGGGCGTGGAGCGGTCGGCGCTTCTCCATTCCTGATCGATCTGTCGCCTCCTGAAGGACCCGAGCCGGGTCCTCACGGCCCGCAGGGCCGGGTTGGTGGTCAGCCGAAAGGGGCGTCGTGGTGCGGCTGCACCGAAGTGATTCGGTGCAGCGTGAAGGTCTTGAGCTGATTGGACAATCGGTCGAAGGCGGCGACGGTCCCCCCGGACAGCGCCAGCGGTTCCACCAGCCGCCGGGTGGACGATCCCTCGGCGTTGACGTATTCGATCCAGACGACAGTCCGCTGGCCGGCGGCCTTCCGCAGCGCGGCCACCGTCTCATTCGGTGACAGCGGAGTCAGGTCTCCGGTGCCGCCGGCGCTGCGCATCCGCTGCACGACGACCGCGAGTTGTTGGGCGCTGGGGGCGGCCGGCTCCCGCCACCGCTGATGAGTGACCAGGCCGGGTCGCACCCGGCGCGGCGCCGCCTGCAGGGTCACGATCGCCCCGAACTCGTCCTCGGCGACCGGCACCAATCCCGCCTTGCGAAGCTCCGTCAACAGCTCGTCGGTCTCGGTGGCGGTGATCGCCACGGTCGGGGCCAACCGGCGCAGCAGAATGCCCGCCGCCGCGGCGAGTGCGATGGCCTGGTCGATGATCAGCGGATCGTCACACCGCAGGTAGGAGGTGGTCATGCCGGCGCGGAGCACGCCGTGTCGGCGGGACATGTCGTCGATGAGGTAGCTGAGCGCCTGCGGAATCGAGGTCGCCGAGTGGTCCGCGAACAACCGGTGCAGCTCGGCGGCCGACCGCCCGCGGTCCAGGGCACGGCGGATGCTCGCCGGGGTCACCCGATAGACCGTTGCCGACCCGGCCGATTCGACGTCCGCGGCGACGGCGAGTTCCTCGGCGAGTTCCGGGACGAGCCTGCCCGGTGCGACCACGGTCAGGTCGGCTTGCACCAGGACGGTCCGCACCGGGTCGGGAAGGGCGGCGGCGAGCTGGGCGGCGGCGTCGTCGGATCCGGCGAGTACGGCCCGGCCCGCACTGGTCAACGCGTCGAACGCGATGATTCCCAGCGCCGTGGCCTCGCGGAGCACCGCGGCGACGACGCGATCACGTCGGTCATCGCCGCGCAGCGGGCTGCGCAGCGCCAACACCGCGGTCACCTCGTCGGCGGTCCACCCGTTGCCGGGGCGCAGTTCGGCGGGCACCTGAAGCACCCAGCGGCGATCCGCCGGACCGCGTAGCCAGCTCAGCTCCGGGGTCAACAGATTGAGCGGCTTGCCGTTGGCGTCCGGTTGTCCCACTCGAGTGGGGTCGCGGCGAAGATCCAGCCATTGGGCGGCGATGAACGCCCAGCGGGCTTCGTCGCTCTGCGCGAGCCAACTGTCGGCGTTGAGGGTCGGGGTCCAGAATCCCGCGCGACGTCCTTCCCCGTCGGCCGCGGTGATCAGGTTGGCGGCAGCGAGGAGTTCGAGGAGCAGGCTGAGGGTCAGCTCATCGAGGTCGAGCTCCTTGACCAGCCGACGCGTCTCGCGAACGCCGAGGCCGCCCGCCTTCAGCGCCGCCACCGGGGTGGCCGTCAGCGCGTCGATGGCCAGCGTGAGCTGCCGCAGCACCTGTAGTGCTTGACCGGCGCCGGTGGCATCCACCGTGGCCGGCCCGTGATGGTGGGCGGCCGGCAGTTGCGGGTCTGGATGCAGCTGCCCGAGGGGCTGGTTCCCGCGCAGCGCCAGCCCCACCTCGCGGGGCAGCTCCACCAGGGTTGCGTCCTTGCGCACCAGCAACCCGGCTCCGACCAGCTCCTTGATCACCTTCGCGATCGGGCCGGTCGGCGCGGCGACGCCGACCGGGGGGCCGGGGGAGAGTGCGTCGAGGATCGCCCGTCCGCGTTCGGAGCAGTCCGCCAGCATCGCCTCCACCTCGGCGGGGAACAGGCCGGTTTCCGCACCGAGCCCGGCGGGATGCGGGCCGAGCGCCTCGATCACCGGGTACGGGATGCGCAAGCCGGCATCGCCGCGCACGAGCGCCAGCGCGGTCAGGCCGTGCAGCGCGGTGGCGAGCTGATCGGTGCTCACGTCCGGTCCGAGGAAGGCGGCGAGCTCGTCGACGGCCACCGCTTGCTTGTCGGCGTGCAGCAGGACCAGTGCGGTCAGCACCTCGACCCCGAAGATGTCGACCTGCTCCAGCGCCCGCCACACCGACGGGGCGGTGTTGATCCGGCGCGCGAGGGTGGCGAAATCCTGGGGTGCCGGCACTGCGAGATCTGGTCGAGCCGTCAGCAGCGACACCAGCGCGTCGTCGTCCAGGCTCCGCAACCAATCCTGCGTCGTGGACATCCCGCTGAGATTACCGGCGAATACCGATCCATCTTCGACAAGTCCGACGCCGGTGCGCGACAATGACCGCACGCCGGGCTGATTCCGGCAGCCCGGCCGGTCGAACCGATCCGACCGGCGGAGAAGGAGGACGAGCGTGGCGCACAAGCGCGGTAAGGGTGTCGATCCCACCTGGCCCGAGTCGGGGGAGGACGACCACCCCGTCACCGAGTTGACCGCCGACCGACAGGGTGCGCTGTCGCCGTTCGGGGACATTCAATTCCCGCTGGCCGGCCACCAGTTGCCGTACAAGCATCCGCGGACCGTGATCAACCGGTCCGCGCTGACCACCGACGTCCCGCAGTAACGGCTCCGGTACCGCGTCGATCGGCGGGCTGTCGGGCGTCGCCGGACTGGTGCTCGCCGCCGGCGCTGGTCGCCGCTACGGGCTCCCGAAGGCGTTGGCGACCTCCGGCGGGGAGCCCTGGGTGGTGTCGACCCTGCGTCGGCTCCGGGACGCCGGTTGTTCGCCTCTGATCGTCGTGGTCGGGGCCGCCGCCGAACAGGTGCGAGTCGTGCTGTCCGGCGAGGTGCTGTCCGGCGAGGTGTTGTCGGGCGAGGTGTTGGTGGTGGAGAACCCGGAGTGGGCGTCCGGGATGGCGTCGAGCCTGCGCGTCGGCCTGCGCGCCGCGGCGACCTCGCCCGAGGTGGCCGCGGTCGTGGTGATGCCGGTCGATGTTCCGGGCGTCTCGGTGCCCATGATTGAGCGGGTGCTCGCCGCGGTCCCGAGAGCCGCTGTGTCGACCGCCCTGGTGCAGGCCCATTTCGACGGCGTGCCCGGTCATCCGGTTCTATTGGGCCGTGATCACTGGGCGGCGATCACGGCAGTCGCCGACGGTGACGTGGGTGCCCGGAACTTCCTGGCCGACCACCCGGGTGTGCTGCGGATCGCGGTGGGTCCGGCCGCGGCCGGTGCTGACGTCGACTGGTCCGGTGCGGCTGCCCGGGTTCGGGCGGATAGTTCAGGGGAATGATTCGAGGGATGGCTGGGAGGGATTGGCTCGGGAGAATCCTCTGGGAGGAAAAAGACCGATAGTGGGCCTTATCCTCCCAATGTTTCGATCGCCCGGGAGATTTGAGCCAGCACTCCGGGCAGGTCCCCATCGATCTGCTGGGGCGTGAAGCGCAGCACCGTCCAGCCGGCCAGGATCAGCGCGTTCTGCCGCTCCCGATCGGCAGCGAAGACCGTCGGGTCGCTGTGCACCCGCACCCCGTCCACCTCGACCGCCAGCCGGAGGGCCACAGCGCCGAAGTCGAGCCAGCACAGCCGGTCACCCACCTTCACTCGCACACCCGCGCGCAGCTGGGTGAGGCCGGCGCGCCGCAAGGCGGCGGCCAGCTTGCGTTCGGGCGGCGAGACCGTGCCGTCCCGGGCGGTTGCCAGTGCGGCACGCGCAGCCACGGCCCCGGTCGCACCCCGCAGCCGACTCAGGCTGTCGTCCAGTTGCGGCACCGACACGAACCGCTGTAGCGCCCGGTCGAAGACGTCCCGGCCGTCGCACAACACCGTGTTCTCCAGCGCCGTCAACGGCCGGCTGGTCACTCGCAGACCGCGGACGGAGACCACATCGCCGGGGTCGAGATCACGGCGCCGCAGCAGCAGGTGCAGATGGCGGCGCTGCGAGGCGGAGCGCGGCACCGTCATCGAGACCGGTCCGGTGGGTTCCGAGCGCAGCTGATGCAACCAGGCCGCCCAGCTGCCGGAGACGACCGCCTCCGGACCCAGCCAGAGCACCGCGGCGTGCACCATCAGCAGGTCGTCCACCGTCGCAGCCACGTGTCGATACACGCCCGGATACACGGAATGCCAGTGTTTGGTGGTGAGCCGGCGGGTGATCGTGGTGCGGGCCATGCCGATACCGAGCGCCTGACTTCGGGTGATCAACCCCGCCTGTCGGGCGAGCAGCCGTGCCTCGTTCATGACCAGACTGTGCGCGATCGACGCGAATCAGACCGGCACCTGTCCACACTGGGCCGGCCCGCCGAGCACCAGTGGGATTTGGGTTGGGATTCGGGTAGGGAAAGGACCACTATCGGGCACAATGCTCCCCGAGATCTTCACCCCACCGGCGGAGAGTCGATCTCAGAAGATGGCGCGCTTGCCGAGCCACTTTCCGCCCCGTTCCTATTCGACGAGGTCTTTCGCGCGGAGGCAGCGGGTGCACTCGAGGTGATACGCCCGCCGGTTCTCCGGGTTCTCGTCGTTGACGGGGATGTCGTGGTGCCGGCCCAGCCTGCACAGCACGGGTCGGTGGGTGGAAGCGGTGGTTTCCATGGCTGCCTCCTGGAGGGCAGTCGGGTGAGATCGTCGCCCTGGGCGCAGACTCGGCGAGACACGCCCACTTGACATGCCACGCCCACCTCGACATGCCACTGCACACCGGAGGTTCACATGCGTCTCGGCCTGATCGGACTTGGGCGGATCGGCTCGGTTCACGCCGCCACTCTGTCGGCACTGCCCGCGGTCGACCGGCTGGTGGTTACCGACGCGGTGCCCGCCGCCATCGATGCCGCCGTGGAGCGGTTCGGTGCGGAGCGCGCCGACTCGCCGGCGGCGATGATCGCCTCGGGCGTGGACGGCATCGTGATCGCCGCCGCCACCAATGTGCACACGGAGCTGATCAGGGCCGGTGTCGAGGCGGGTATCCCGGTGTTCTGCGAGAAGCCGCTCTCCGGTGTCGTCGCCGAGGCGATCGACATCGCGAAGTTCGTCAACGACCACGACGTCCCGGTGCAGATCGGTTATCCCCGCCGGTTCGACCCGGCGTTCGCCGCGGCCAAGGAGGCCGTCGTGGCCGGTGAGCTGGGCTGGTTGCACACCGTCCGGTCCACGACCCTCGACCCGGCTCCGGCGCCGCGGGCGTACATCGCCGTGTCCGGCGGCATCTTCCGGGACTGCTCGGTGCACGACTTCGACACCGTTCGGTGGATTACCGGGCGAGAGGTGGTGGAGGTCTACGCGACCGGCACCGCGCACGGCGATTCGATGTTCGAGGAGTTCGGCGATGTCGCCACCGCGACCACGCTGCTGACCTTCGACGACGGTGCCACCGGGATCGTCTCCAACACCCGGTACAACGCCCGCGGCTACGACGTCCGGTTGGAACTGCACGGTACGGACGACAGCGTGGCCGCCGGGTGGTCGGAGCAGACGCCGTTGCGCAACATGGAACCCGGCGCCGGCTGGCCCAGTGGGTCGCCGTGGACGTTCTTCATGGACCGGCTGACCGAGGCGTTTCGCCGCGAGCTGACCGCGTTCACCGAGGTGGTGGCGGGCAGCCGCCCGTCGCCGTGCACGGTGGACGACGCGCTCGCGGTCACCTTCCTGGCTGAGGCCGCCCAGCTGTCGCTGACCGAGCACCGGCCGGTGCGGATCGACGAGGTGTCCGGCGGGGCGTGAGCTGCCCGACGACGACGCGACGAACCCGAAAGACGCTGTCTGTCAACCGCTGTCGCAAAGGAAACACCAACCCGCGCCGGCGATCCGCGTCCGCGTCGGTTTCCGCCCCGATGCGTCCGACCGGACAGCGTCCGACCGCACGGGGCTAGCCTGAACGCGACCCACCGTCAGTGAGGAGTAATCGTCATGCCAGTGCCGGGTCCGGGATATTCGATCACGATGCGGATCGCGGCGCCGCCGTCGGCGTCGGCGGCCGGAGACCTCACCACCGAAGTGGGTCGGGCGGGTGGGGTGATCACCGCTTTCGACGTGGTCGAGTCGTCGGCGGGGCTGATGGTGGTCGACCTGTCCTGCAACGCGTTGTCCGCAGACCACGCAGACGACATCACCGCGGCGGTCAACGGGCTGCCGGGGGTCGAGGTTCGTAAGGTGTCGGATCGGACCTTCCTGGTGCACCTGGGCGGGAAGATCGAGGTGACGTCGAAGGTCCCGTTGCGAAACCGGGACGATCTGTCCCGCGCGTACACCCCCGGCGTGGCCCGGGTGTGTCTGGCGATCGCCGCGAATCCCGAGGACGCCCGCCGGCTGACCATCAAACGCAACACCGTCGCAGTGGTCACGGACGGCACCGCGGTCCTCGGCTTGGGGAACATCGGACCGGCGGCGGCGTTGCCGGTGATGGAGGGTAAGGCGGCGCTGTTCAAACGGTTCGCCGGGGTTGACGCCTGGCCGGTCTGCCTGGACACCACAGATGTGGATGAGATCGTGCGGACGGTGGAGTTGATCGCCCCGGTGTACGGGGGGATCAATCTGGAGGACATCGCCGCCCCGCGGTGCTTCGAGATCGAGTCGCGGTTGCGGGCCCGGTTGGACATCCCGGTGTTCCACGACGATCAGCACGGCACGGCGATCTGCGTCGTGGCGGCGTTGCGAAATGCGTTGCGGGTAGTGGGAAAGGACGTCCGCGACTGCAAGGTGGTCGTGTCCGGAGTGGGTGCGGCCGGCAGCGCGATCATCCGATTGTTGTTGATGCAGCAGCCGGCAGACATCGTCGCGGTCGACATCAAGGGAGTGGTGTACCGCGGCCGGGACGGGATGGATCCGAACTTGGCGGGGGTTGCATCGCATACGAACGCGACCAACATGACGGGCACCCTGCGCGAGGCTTTGGTGGGGGCCGATGTGTTCATCGGGGTGTCGGCGCCGAACCTGTTGACCGGCGCCGACATCGAGACCATGAACGAGCGGGCGGTGGTCTTCGCGCTGGCGAATCCAGACCCGGAGGTTGATCCGATCGAGGCTCAGCGGCACGCGGCGGTGGTGGCGACCGGGCGATCGGATTTCCCGAATCAGATCAACAACGTCCTGGCGTTCCCTGGTGTGTTCCGCGGGTTGCTCGACGCGGGCGTGCATCGGATCACGGACGAGATGCTGCTCGCCGCGGCCACCGCGATCGCCGACGTGGTCCACCCGGGTCAGTTGAACGCCTCGTTCATCGTGCCCAGCGTCTTCGACCCGACGGTCGCGCCCGCCGTGGCGCAGGCGATCATCGACGCCGCCGCCAGGGCCAAACTCAGCCTCACCCCCGCCGGCGCAGACGCTGGGAGATCGTGAACACCGCCGAATCCGGTCGGGCACCGGGACTGACGCACGTCGACCAACACGGCGCCGCGCGGATGGTCGACGTGACCGACAAGCAACCGTCGGCACGTCGGGCGGTCGCGTCGGGTCGGGTGGTCACCACCGCGGCGGTCGCCGACCTGCTGATCACCGACGGGCTGCCCAAGGGCGACGCGTTGGCAGTCGCCCGGATAGCCGGGCTGATGGCGGCCAAGCGCACCTCGGAGCTGATCCCGCTGTGTCATCCCATTGCGATCTCCGGGGTCACCGTCGAGCTCACCGTGCTGCCGTCCGGCGTCGTCGAGATCACCGCCACGGTAAAGACCGCAGACCGCACCGGCGTCGAGATGGAGGCGCTGACCGCGGTCGCGGTGGCGGGTCTCGCACTGCACGACATGATCAAGGCCGTCGATCCGGCCGCGACGTTGACCGATGTTCGGGTCGACCGCAAGGAGGGTGGCAAGACCGGTGAGTGGAGCAGACCCGAGGTGACTGGATGACCGAGCTCACAGGCGCCCCACGAGCGGTAGTGATCATCGCCTCGACCCGCGCGGCGTCCGGGGTCTACGCGGATCGCACCGGCCCGCTCATCGCAGACTGGTTGCGCGGTCGCGGCTTCACAGTGGGCGACCCGGTGGTCGTCGCCGACGGGGCGCCGGTGGCCGCGGCGTTGGATGAAGCACTCGCGACACACCCGCAGTTGGTGCTCACCTCGGGCGGCACCGGCATCTCACCGACCGATCGAACGGCGGGTGTCACCGCAGCCGCCCTGGACTATCAGATCCCCGGCATCGCCGATGAGATCCGGCGTGTCAGCGTGAACACCGTTCCGACGTCGATGTTGTCGCGTGCGGTGGCGGGGGTCGCGGGTCGCACCCTGGTGGTGAACCTGCCGGGCTCACCGGGAGGCGTCCGCGACGGTTTGGCAGTGCTCGATCGCATCATCGATCACGCCCTCGATCAGTTGGCCGGCGGCGACCACTCACAGGCGGGCCGGGGTCCGACATCGTGAGCGATGATCAGCCCGGCGCCGCCACCACAACCACAACCGCCACCACAACCACCGCCACCACAAGCACCGCCACCACCGCCGCCGATCGGGTGCGCCTGGCCGCCGTGACCGCGGAACCGTTGGACGTGGCGGCGCACGTCGCGGCCGTGAGCATCGCGGCAGCGGGTGCCATCGTCACGTTCGCGGGGGCGGTACGCGATCACGACCACGGAGCGAGCGTCACCGAACTGGAATATCAGTCTCATCCGTCGGCCGTCGCGGTGATCGCCGAGGTGGCCGCCGAACTGGCCGCGCGCGACGGTGTGCTCGCGGTCGCGGTCACCCACCGGATCGGGAGACTCGCGATCGGCGATCTGGCGATCGTCGCGGCGGTCGCCAGTGCGCACCGACAACTGGCCTTCGAGGTCTGTTCGGATCTGGTGGACGAGGTCAAGCTGCGGCTCCCGGTGTGGAAGCGGCAGGTCTTCGCGGACGGTACCGACGAGTGGGTCAACAGCGCCTGACGCAGCGGCCAGCGCAGTGGGCGACCGTGAAATGGCGACCGTGATGAGGCGACCGCGATGAGGCGACCGCGATGAGGCGACCGCGATGAGGCGACCGCGATGAATTGACGGCCCGACATACGACGACCGCCGCCCCGGAATATCCCGGGCGGCGGTCGCTGTGTCGTGCGGTGGCGTCCGCTCAGAGCTTGGGTCCGGGAATCGCGAAGGGTAGCTTCGAGCCGGATTTCTGCACAGACAGCGCTAGGAAGTACACGAACGCCAGCGCCAGAATGATCGACGCCCAGATTCCGAAGCCCGGGCCCACACTGCTGGACGACCC
Source organism: uncultured Actinomycetota bacterium (assembly GCA_963825975.1). Taxonomy (GTDB): domain Bacteria; phylum Actinomycetota; class Actinomycetes; order Mycobacteriales; family Nakamurellaceae; genus Nakamurella. The sequence goes on along the minus strand of CAWGUZ010000018.1, from coordinate 238,031 downwards.
GGTGTCGGCACTGCCGTAGTCGACCCCCGCCGTCTGCACGATGATGTCGATCAGCGAGATCACGTAGAACACCAGCGCAGCGAGCGCGCCGTAGAGCAACCACAGCGGCTGGACTTCTTTGCGCAGCATGCCGGTGAGCAGTTGCAGCGCATAGACCGCCGTCACCGCGAGGATCAACAGGGGTGCCAGGAACCAGAATCGGTTCCAGCCGCCGATGCTGTATCCGGTGGATGTGCCCAGGAATGAGTACGACACCGACAGCCATCCGAAGAAGCTGAACAGCAGCAACAGCACACCCAGTCCGATCACCACCCAGTCACCGACGCCGACCTTCGACAGGTCGATCGAGGCCCCACCCGCCGGCCGGTTGGGCGATCCGCCGCCCTGCGGGGGAAATCCGCCTTGCTGGGGTGCGTAACCACCCTGCTGGGGCGGGAAGCCGCCTTGCTGGGGCGGGAAGCCGCCCTGCTGGGGTGGGTACCCGCCTTGCTGGGGCGGGAAGCCGCCCTGCTGGGGCGGGAAGCCGCCCTGCTGCGGTGGCGGGTAGCCGCCCTGCTGTGGTGGCGGGTAGTCGCCCTGCTGTGGTGGCGGGTAGTCGCCCTGCTGGGGTGGGTAGCCGCCTTGCTGGGGTGGGTAGCCGCCCTGCTGCGGTGGCGGGTAGTCGCCCTGTTGCGGCGGTGGGTAGCCGCCCTGGTCGGGCTGCGGAAACTGGCCCGGTGGTGGGAAGTCTCCGCTGGGTCCGGACGGGGCGGGCGGCGGATATCCGGGCGGTGGAAAACCGGCCGGCGGCGGGTAGCCTTCGGCTGCCGACGCGGGCGGCACGAAGGGTTCGGCATCCGCGGCAGGCGAGGCGGGTGGCACGAACGGGCCGGGGTCCGCAGGGCGTTCGCTGTTGGTGGGATCAGACGGTGGCTGGGTCACAGGAACCTCCAGGGGACGGTGCTGTTCCGGGTCGAAACAGCCGACCTACATGCCCGCGACCCTAGTCCATCCGTGTCGTTTTCACTGATAGCGGGGGCCCGACACGATGTGTCACCGGGCCGAGTCGTTCGTTCAGGTGGTCGGCGCAGGAGAGTTCGCTCAGCCACCCGCGAACGGAGGTAGCACGTCCACCGACTGTCCGGATCGGAGCACGACCAGCCGGTCGCGGACCGCGATCTCATCCAACAGATAGCTGCACCGCTGCAACACCGTCCGCAGGGTCGGACCGTGCAGGTCGGCGCAGTGCCTGATGAGGTCGTCGACGGTGGCCCCGGGCAGCAACACCAGTGACTCGGCCTCCAGGCCGGCCGCCGCGGCGGCCGCGGCGAAGTACCGAACAGTGACGGTCACGGTGTCAGCCACCGATCGCCGACATCGGCCGTTCCGGCTGCAGGAACGAAGGATCGTTGATGCCGTGGCCGGGCAGTTTCACCCACATCGCCCCGCGCCAGGCGTCGGCGATCGCGGAATCGTCGGCGTCGCCGCGTAGCAGACTCCGCAGGTCCGTCTCGGACTGGCTGAACAGGCAGTTGCGGATCTGGCCGTCCGCGGTCAGCCGGGTGCGGTCGCAGTCGCCGCAGAACGGCCGGGTCACCGAGGCGATGATGCCCACGACGCCGGTCCGCCCGTCCGGTGCGGCGACGTCGAAGAGCTCGGCGGGCGCCCCCGCCCGCGGCGCCGGATGGGGGGTGAGGGTGAACTCCGCCGATAGACGCTCGAGGATCTCAGCGGCGCTGATCATCGTGGTGCGATCCCACGCGTGCTGCGCATCCAGCGGCATCTGTTCGATGAACCGCAGTTGATAACCCGCCGTGAGGCAGAAGTCCAGTAATGCGGGCGCCTCCGCGTCGTTCACGCCGCGCATCAACACGGTGTTGACCTTCACCGGGTCCAGCCCCGCGGCCACGGCTGCGGCGAGCGACTCGAGTACGTCGGCGTGCCGTGGCCGGCGGGTCAGTCGAGTGAAGGTGGCCGGATCCAGGGTGTCCAGGGAGACGTTGATCCGGTTCAACCCGGCGGCCTTCAATGCCGTGGCCTGCCTGGTGAGTCCCAGCCCGTTCGTGGTCACCGACTGCCGGGGGCGGCGGGGGAGGGCCGCAACGCGTCCGATGATGTCGACGAGTCCCCTGCGCAGCAGCGGCTCGCCGCCGGTGAACCGAACCTCGTCAACGCCCAGCTGCTCGGTGGCGATGCTGATCAGGCGGACCAATTCGTCGTCGGTCAACACCTGCTCGGTGGGCATCCAGTCCAGGCCCTCGGCCGGCATGCAGTACGTACACCGCAGGTTGCAGCGATCGGTCAGCGACACCCGCAGGTCCGTGGCGGTGCGGCCGAACCGGTCGATCAGGCCGGGCAGGTCGGGCCGATCGGCGGTCGATGCGCCGTGGTCGTCGACCGGAGACGGCCGTGCTGATCCCACCCGAGGCAAGCCGAGCGAGACAGACGTCATCCGTTCAGCGTAGCCGGGGCGATCGGGGCGTTCGGGTGGTCTCACTGGAGTTGTTCGCCACGTCGGCCGTGCAGGTTTGGTGGGGCGGGCCTGGTGACTCGGGTGTGGTGACGCGGGTGTGATGACGCGGGTGTGATGACGCAGCTGTGGCGGCGGGTCTGCCGCAGTTGTCCGAAATATATGTTCCGCGACACGGAGGGGAAATTTGGCGCTCCTACTGTCTCGTCTATTCCCGCTGAAGCACCGACTAGGGCTCGTCAGGGCCGGGCGGGCGGAACGCGATCGCTGATTTTGATGAGATGACGAGGGAGCCTTGAATGACTGAAACGCTGAAGGACGCGGTTCATCCCGCAGAGCCCTATCTTCTTCCGCCGGCCGAAGGAGCGGCACCCGGCGGAGCACTGATCAAGCCCGGTTACTCGCCGCGGCTGACCAATGAAGACCTTGCTCCATTGCGCACCCAGAACTGGAAGTCCTACTCGTTCTTCGCCTTCTGGATGTCGGATGTGCACAGCGTCGGCGGTTATGTCACCGCGGGCAGTCTGTTCGCGCTCGGTCTGGCCGCGTGGCAGGTGTTGATCGCACTACTGGTCGGCATCAGCATCGTCTACTTCCTCTGCAATCTGGTGGCCAAGCCGAGCCACCGCACCGGCACCCCGTACCCGGTGGCCTCCCGGATTCCGTTCGGCGTGCTCGGCGCGAATGTGCCCGCCATCATCCGCGGGCTGATCGCGGTGGCCTGGTACGGCATCCAGACCTACCTCGCCTCCCACTCGCTGGTCCTGCTCGCGGTCAAGATCTGGCCGTCCTGGGCGCCCGCCGCGGACAAGTCGCTGTACGGGTTCGCCGGCTTATCCGCGCTGGGCTGGGCCGCGTTCATGATCATGTGGGTCGCGCAGGCGTTCGTGTTCTGGCGGGGCATGGAGTCGATTCGCAAATTCATCGACTTCTGCGGGCCGGCTGTGTATGTCGTCATGCTGATGCTCGCCGTCTATCTGGTGGTCAAGGCCGGCTGGTCGAACATCGATTTCAACCTCGCCGACGGCGGATTGACCTTGACCGGCTGGGCTTCGATTCCGGTGATCCTCTCCTCCATTGCGCTCGTGGTGTCCTACTTCTCCGGCCCGATGTTGAATTACGGCGATTTCGCCCGCTACGGCGAATCATTCAAAGCCATCAAGAAGGGCAATTTCCTCGGTCTTCCGGTCAATTTCATCGTCTTCTCGCTGCTGGTCGTCGTCACGGCGGCGGCCACCCGGCCGGTCTTCGGTGAGCTGATCTCCGACCCGGTGGAGACGGTGGCGCGGATCGATTCGATCACCGCCGCCCTGATCGGCGCGCTGACGTTCATGATCGCAACCGTCGGCATCAACATCGTCGCCAACTTCATCTCGCCTGCGTTCGACTTCTCCAACGTCAGCCCGCAGAAGATCTCCTGGCGGATGGGCGGGATGATCGCCGCCGTCGGTTCGGTGCTGATCACGCCGTGGAACCTTTACAACAACCCGACCACGATCCACTACACACTGGACATCCTGGGCTGCTTCATCGGCCCGCTCTACGGTGTACTGATCGCCGATTACTACCTGATCAAGAAGCAGCGGGTGGTGGTGGACGACCTGTACACCCTCGATCCGCAGGGTCGGTACCACTACACCAGGGGTTACAACCCGGTCGCGATCGGCGCGACCGCGCTGGGTGCCATCGTGGGCGTGCTCATCGTCTTCGTGCTGCCCGCTTCGGTCGGTGCGTACAGCTGGTTCATCTGCGCCGCGATCGGGTTCGCCACCCATTTCGTGGGCACCGCGGTGGTCAAGAATTCGGTGTCCGTCGAGGATCTGCCCGCCGCGGTCTGAGAGGCCGGGCTGATCGTCTCAGTTGTGATCGTCACCCCCTGCGCTCGAAGCCGCCGGCCTCGGGCGCAGGGGTGTCCGGTCTGCCGGTCGGCAGCCGGGAAAAGAAGTTCCCAATCCGTTGCCAGGAGTCCGACCGTGCTGATCAAGGTCATCAACCCGAACACCACCGAGGCGATGACCCGCCAGATCGGCAGGTGCGCCGACGCGGTCGCGGCCGCGGGGACTCGGATCCAAGCAGTGAGCCCGCAGATGGGGCCGGCGTCGATCGAGAGCCATTACGACGAGGCGTTGGCGGTACCGGGCCTTCTCGACGAGATCCGGCGCGGCGAGGTGGACGGGGTGGACGGCTACGTGCTGGCCTGCTTCGGCGACCCCGGCCTCGATGCGGCCCGTGAAGTGGCCCGCGGTCCGGTCGTCGGCATCGCCGAAGCGGCGATGCACGCGGCGTCCTTCCTGGGTCGAAGCTTCAGTGTGGTGACCACGCTGGGTAGGACGGCCGGCCGCGCCCGCGACCTCGCCGAGCACTACGGGTTCGGTCGGCACTGTGTGAACGTGCGCGCGTGCGAGGTGCCGGTCCTGGAGCTCGACGATCCGACCGGCGACGCGTTCGGCCGGATCGTTGCGGAGTGCGAACTCGCCGTCGCCGAGGACGGCGCCGATGTCGTCGTGCTGGGTTGCGCCGGAATGGCCGACCTCTGCCGAGAGCTCACCGCGCGGATCGGGGTGCCGGTGGTCGACGGTGTCGCAGCCGCGGTCAAACAGGTCGAGGGGCTGGTGACCATGCAGCTGATGACCAGTCCTCGGAATGAATTCGCCCCGCCCCCGCGCAAGCAGTACAGCGGTCTGCTGGCGTCCTTCGCAGTCAACTGATCGTCGGTGTCCGCCCTCGGGCCGCCCTCGGTCCGCCCTCGGTCCGCCGTAGATCGCCGGCACCCCGATCGGTCATCGCGGGGCAACATTTCGCCATTAGCGTCGCGACCGAGCAGCAGACCGCCGGTCGGGGTCGCGACGCGGAGGGGAGGGGCGCCATGACAGCAGCAGGTCGCACCTCCGCCGACTACCGGCGTCGGTCCGGGTTCTTTCAGAGCCTGCGGACCCTGGATGCCGGATCGACGCAGGAGGCGATCCTCGACGAGCTGCGTCGGGTGATCCTCTCCGGGGAGGTCCCGCCCGGCACGTCCATCCCGCTCGCGGAGGTGGCGCAGCACTTCGGGGTGAGCCACATACCCGTCCGGGAGGCACTGAAGTCGTTGTTCGCCGAGCAGTTGGTCGATCATCGTCGGAACGCCGGCTACGCGGTGGCCAAGCTGACCTGGGCGGAACTGCGCGAGCTGTACATCGTCCGCGGGGTGCTGGAGGGCGCCGCGCTGGCCGGCGCCGTCGCACTGGCCGACGAAGCCGACGACGTCGCCGCCCAGCAGGCACTGGATGCGTTGGACACCGCACTGGCGGACGACGACTTCCTGGCCTATCACCGAGAGAGTCGCCGGTTCCACTTCGCGTTGTTGGAACCTTGTCGCATGCATCGGCTGCTGCACATGCTGATGGCGGCCTGGAATGTGACCGAGCCCTATCAGCCCATGAGTCACATCTCGGCCTCCGACCGCGCTCGCCTGCACGCCGAACATCGACGGATGCTCGACGCCTTCGCAGCCCGGGACGCCCCGACCCTGATGTCCCTCGCCACGGACCACCAGCGCTCCCTTGAGGAGTCCATTGAAGCCCTGCCCGCCGACGCCGACATGTTCGCGATCAGTCCACGCCGGTCGCCGAGTGACAAACCGCGCTAGCGTGGCAATGGTGTGGACCGACGCGGACCCGACGGCGACCGACTCGAAACGGCGAGGCAGCCGGATGGGTCGAGAGGCGGTGACACGAAGTGAGTGACCATGCTTACGACCCGGTCGGCGCTGAGCTCGTCGGTGAACTGACCGACTTCACCTTCGCTCTTCGGATCGCCGGTCTTCCGGTCACCATCGACCGTTCGATGCGCTTCCTGCGTGCGGTCGCGATGCTCGACTCCGTCGACCAGGTTCAACTCTTCTGGGCCGGACGGTCGGCGCTGTGCTGCGAGCCCGGCGATTTCGACGTCTACGACGACACGTTCAACTGGTTCTTTCGGCACGCGGTGCCGCCGCCACTCGACTGTCCTCCACTGCGAGGATCGCCACTGGGCGGATCGCCACGCCGCGGGACACCATCCCCTCGCGGCGAACCACATCGCGGCGAAGCCCATCGCGGCACGGCCCGGCCGGTGCTCACCGAACTCGGGTTTCGACGGCGCGGTGTGGCGCACCAGGGCAACGACGGTCCCGGCTTTGCGCCCCGTGTCGATCCCAGGCTCAAGCCCAGCCTCGATGCCGGTGACCAGGCCCCTGACCAGGCCGGTGACCGTGATGACGGCGACCGGGTCGCCCGTGACCGCAGCGGTGCAGGGCAGTCATCCGGACCCGATGGTCAGCCCCCTGTCGTCCGGCATTCCGATCTGAGTCGGATCTCCGACGCGCAACGGGCCGAACTGGCGGCGCTGTTGCAGCTGCTCGACCCCGTCCCCTCGCCGCGGCATTCCACCCGACCGGTGGGCGCGGGTCGGATGCCGACCGGCGAGGGCGGCCGGGGGTTGCGGGCGGTGCTCCGCGGCGGCGGCGTCGGCCCGCTGCATCGTCGCCCGGCGTCCATCCGAGCACGTCGCGTCGTGTTGTTGCTGGACGTCTCGAAGTCGATGGCGCCGCACGCCGACCGGTTGCTGCGCTTCGCGCACGCCGCCAAGGGCAGGCTCCGCGGCGGCTGTGAGGTTTTCAGTCTCGGTGACTCGGTGCATCGCCTGTCGCCGGCATTGGCCGTCCGGGACCCGCAGTCGGCACTGGTGGCCGCCGCCTCGGTCGTTCCGCAATGGAACAACGACACGGATCTCGGCCACGCACTGCGCGGATTCCTCGACCAGCACGGGCAGCGCGGCCTCGCCAGGGACGCCGTGGTCATCGTGATCTCCGACGGTTGCGCCCGCGGCAGCGCAGCGTTGCTCGGTGAGCAGGCCCGTCGGCTGCAGCGGATGGCGCGTTCGTTCATCTGGGTCGACCCCGACGCGCCAGAGCAGGAGCGGCCTGATCACGACGGTTCTGGACCCGCGGCCGGTGGCCTGCTGGCCGTGCAGCCCTTCTGTGATCACCTGGTGGCCGGACACGCACTCGCCACCCTCGGTGAATTGATGGATCTCGCCCGCGATGCGTGAAGTGCTGCCCGCCCTGCTGACGTGGTGGCGGCAGGGCGAGGCGGCGGCGCTCGCGACTGTGGTGTCGACATTCCGCTCCGCTCCCCGCCCGCCCGGGGCGTCGATGGTGATCGGCCCGGACGGTTCGGTCGTCGGCTCCGTCTCCGGTGGTTGCGTCGAGGGCGCCGTGTACGACCTGGGACTGGCCGTGCTGGCCGGTGGCCCGCCCGCGATGCAGCGATTCGACGTGTCCGACGACATCGCCGGTGGTGTCGGTCTGACCTGCGGCGGCGTCCTGGACGTCTTCGTCGAACGATGCGACCGGGAGACGTTCGCCGAACTCGGCGCGTTGGCCGATGCCCTGGCGGTGGCCACACCCGTCGCGCTCGCGACGGTGCTGACCGGCCCGGCTGCAGGTCGTCATCTGATCATCGAGAAGGCCGGTGCCGATCCGGGGCACAGCGCGACTGGAGGACTCGATCGGCACCCCGGCCGTGGAGGTCTGGGTACCGCCCGATGGGACGACGCCGTCACCGACGACGCCCGCGGCATGCTGGCGCACGGGGCGTCCGGAGTGCTGACCTACGGCCCGTCCGGCGAACGGAGGGGGACCGGTCTGGACGTGTTCGTGGCCGCCTTCGCACCGCCGCCGCGGATGATCGTGTTCGGCGCGATCGACTTCGCGGCGGCGGTCGCGACCCTGGGCGGTTTCATCGGCTACCGGGTCACGGTGTGCGACGCGCGCGCCGTCTTCGCCACCGACCGACGGTTCCCCGACGTCGCCGAGGTGGTGGTGGACTGGCCACACCGCTATCTCGCGGCCGAGGTGGCGCGGGGGGCGATCGACGAACGAACCGTCCTGTGCGTGCTCACTCACGATCCGAAGTTCGACGTCCCGCTGTTGGAACTCGCCTTGACGCTGCCGGTGGCCTACGTCGGTGCGATGGGGTCGCGGCGGACGCATGAACAACGGCTGGACGGATTGCGGGCGGCCGGCCTGACACCCGACCAGCTGGCCGGGCTGGCGTCCCCGATCGGGCTCGACCTCGGCGCGCGCACGCCCCGGGAGACCGCGGTGTCGATCGCCGCCGAGATCATCGCCCGACAGTGGCAGGGCGGCGGACTGCCGTTGTCCACGACGACCGGCGCCATCCACCACTCGTCCGCTGATCCATTTCAGTCGATGAGCGCCGGGATCACCTCGTCGGCGAACAGCTCGATGCCGGACGTGTCGTAGGCCGCCTCGGCGAAGTAGGCGATGGCGTATGTCATCCCCGCGTTCTTCAGCGTGGTCAGATTCTCCACGATCTGCTCGGGCGTCCCGACGGCCGGCATTCCGCGGAATCCGGCGACCGTCGATTCGACCTTGGCGGCGGGCAGCACCGGTGCCAGCCGCTCGGCGAGCTGCGTGAGTCGGTCTTCGACTTCGGCCTCGGTGCGACCGATCACGACGTTGTAGTTCGCGGACCTGACGATGGCGTCGAACTCGGTGCCGACAGTGCGGCAGTGGTCGGCGAGCAACGCGGACTTGTGTGTGAAGGTGTCGAGGGTGCCGTCGAAGTTCGTGTACTGGGCGTACTTGGCGGCGATCTTCAGAGTGACCTTCTCGCCCCCGCCGGCAATCCAGAGCGGGATGCCACCGGTCTGCAGGGGCTTCGGATGGCAGCGCGCTCCGTCGACCTGATAGTGCTTGCCGTCGAAGGTGGCGCTGCCCTCGCGCCAGGCCTGCCGCATGATCTGGACGCCCTCGTCGAGACGTTGCAGCCGTTCACCGGCGCCGGGGAAGCCGTATCCGTACGCGCGCCACTCGTGCTCGTACCAGCCGCCGCCGATGCCCATCTCGACCCGACCACCGGAGATGATGTCGCAGGTGGCGGCCACCTTAGCCAGATACATCGGGTTGCGGTAGGCCATGCAGGTGCACATCTGGCCGAGCCGCACCCGCTCGGTGACCGCACCGAGGGCGGCCATCAGGGTCCACGCCTCGTGGGTCGCCTCGTCGGTCGGCTCCGGGACGGTGTGGAAATGGTCGTAGACCCAGATCGACTCCCAGGGTCCTGCATCGGCCTGCTGGGCGAGCCGCTTCATGGTGTGCCACTGGTCGGCCGGGTCGATCCCGACCAGGTCGAGTCGCCAGCCCTGCGGAATGAAAATTCCGAATCTCATCGTCACCGTGAGCACGGTAGTACCCGGCGGCGGATTGCGTCGGCGGCGCCGTCGTGGACGGGCCGGGTAGGACATCATGGATCCGTGACTGGACTCGTAACAGGACTTGTAACAGAACTGGAGACGGGGACGAACGGACCGCGGGCGAAGTGGTCCTACCTGATGGACATGGACGGCGTCCTGGTCCGGGAGGAGCACGCGATTCCCGGCGCGGGCGAGTTCCTGGCCGAGTTGACCGCGGCCGATATCAACTTCGTCGTGGTGACCAACAATCCACTGTTCACCCGGCGCGATCTGCGGGCCCGCCTGCTGGTCGGGGGTGTGGACATCCCCGAAGATCGGATCTGGACGTCGGCCCTGGCCACCGCGCAGTTCCTGCACAGCCAGCGGCCGTCCGGGTCGGCCTACGTGATCGGCGAGTCCGGCCTGACCACCGCGCTGCACGAGGTCGGGTACATCCTCACCGACCGGAACCCGGACTACGTCGTCCTGGGGGAGACGCGCAACTACTCGTTCGAACAGATCACCGCGGCCATCCGGTTCATCGTCGCCGGGGCGAGGTTCGTCGCGACGCACCCGGACGCGACCGGCCCGAGCCCGAACGGCCTGGTGCCGTCGGTCGGCGCCATCGCCGCGATGATCGAGACCGCCACCGGGCGTCGGCCCTACTTCGTCGGCAAGCCCAACCCGCTGATGATGCGGTCTGCGCTGCGGGCCATCGGCGCCCACTCGGAGAACACGGTGATGATCGGTGATCGGATGGACACCGACGTCGTGGCGGGCATGGAGGCGGGATTGCAGACCATCCTGGTGCTGACCGGAATCTCCACACCCGCCAGTGTCGAGATGTTCCCCTACCGACCCAGGATGATCCTCAACTCCGTCGCCGATCTGATCGGCCGCACCGCGGACCCGTTCAGCGCCGGCCCCGCGTACTGAGTCGTGGGTGGCGGGCGCTCCGTAACGAAGCGGTCACCGACTGGCGCCAACTGCAACCGTGGGGCGAACGCACCCGCCGGCAGCGGATAGATTTCGGGGGTGAGCTTCACTATCGGCTTCGACCTCGACATGACGCTGATCGACCCTCGGGAGGGGATGGTCGCGGTATTCGACGTACTGGCCGAGGAGACGGGGATCCCGCTGGACGGGGTTGCCTTCAGCAACCGGCTCGGTCCGCCGCTGGAGCACGAGTTCGCGCGCTACGAGCTGGATCCGGTCACCATCGCCTCCCTCGTGGCCCGCTATCGCGAGCTGTACGTCGAGACCGTGCTGCCGCGTACCGTCACCCTGCCGGGCGCGATGGCCGCGGTTGAGGCCGTACGTGACCGCGGGGGTAGCGCGGTGGTGGTGACCGGCAAGTACGCCCCGAGCGCGGTGGCCCACCTGGAGGCGATCCAGATGCGGGTCGACGCCGTCGTCGGTCGACTCTGGGCGGGCGGCAAGGCCGTCGCGCTGCGCGAATACTCAGCCGAGGTCTACGTCGGCGATCACACCGGCGACGTCGTGGCAGCCCGCGAGGCCGACGCGCTGGCGGTCGCGGTACCCACCGGTTCGATCAGCGCGGCGGATCTCGCCGCGGCGGGAGCCGATGTCGTCCTCACCGACCTGACCGCGTTCCCCGCGTGGCTGGACTCCTACCTGCTGGCCACGGTGCACTGAAGGCCCAAGGCGGTGCACGAACGGCCCGCGGGTACTGCACGAACGGCCTCCGGGCACTGCACGAACGGCCCCCAGGCGCCGCGCGGTGTGCGCCGCGCCGACCGCAGCCGGGCCGAATCGGGCGCCTTGCAGCTCGTCTCGGGAGAGCTCAGCTCGCTCCGGCGGTGTCGGGGTTCGATTCGCGCGGGTTCGTGTCCGGAGAATTCACGGTCGGCGACGTGTGCACCGACCGGCTGGATGAGCGCGCCTCACGGAGGACGCCGATCAAACCGAGGCCCAACCCCAGCGGGGCCAGCATGCACAGGATGTTGAGCCAGACCGGGAGGTTCCGTTGCCCGGACGCGAAGAGGGCCAGATCGGCCAGGATCGCCAGGCCCCCGATCGCGAATGCCACCATGCCGACCTTCGCCAGCGGCGCCGCACTCGGTCGTGACGCCCAGCGTCGGTGGGTACCCGGGATCGCTGAGTTCGAAGCTGAGTTCGAAGCTGAGTTCGAGCCGGAGCGCGAAGCGGCGCTCGAAGCGGGGTTCGAAGTGGTCACCAGCTGACGATATCCGCTGCCGAACCCGGCGCGGCGGCTCGTGTGCCCTCCCCGGATGTGACCCCGCGCTCCAGTACCCGGGTTTCGGCGTGATTGTGTTCGCCTACCGGACATGATCACGCCGAAACCGAGCCGAATGGCATGTCCGGCATTTGTTCGACCGTTACTCTGGACGGTCGTGGGTTTGGAGCAGTTGACCCTCGGCGGGTGTGCCCGCTCAATTCCGAATGAGAACAAGGTGAGTACCGTGCCAAGCGGTCGTGTGAAGTGGTATGACGCGGACAAGGGCTTCGGCTTCGTGTCCCAGGAGACCGGAGACGACGTCCATGTCAGGGCGTCCGCATTACCCGCCGGGGTGCAGGCGCTGAAAGCGGGTCAGCGGGTGGAATTCAGCGTCGCCGAAGGGCGTCGCGGTCCGCAGGCCATGCAGCTGTGGCTGGTCGAAGCGCCGCCGTCGGTCGCGGTGAATGTGGCGGAGAAGAACCGGCGGTCGACCGACGAACTGCACGGGCTCCTCGAGGACGTGATCAAGCTGATCGACGCGAAGATCCTGCCCGAACTCAGTCGTGGTCGGTATCCCGACCGCGCGACGGGCAAGCGCATCGGAGACGTCTTGCGGGCGGTCGCGTCGGAGCTGGATCTCGGCAGCTAGCCACTGCGTTTCTCCTCGCACCCAGCAGCCGCGGCCGACTTCGGTCCGCGGCTGCTGTGTGCTGTGGCCGGGTGCGGCGGCTGGAGGTCCAGCCGGTCGCGGTGGCCGAATGTTGCGGGTCAGGCCGGCTTCACCTGGAGCACCCAGGCTTGCAGCGGGGAGTACTGGGGCTTGCCGTCGGCGCTCGCGATCAGGGTGAGCACCTGCAGGTCCACCTGCTGCAACTGACGCCCGGCGACCGGGTGGACCACGTAGCTCAGGGTCTTGCGGTCGCTCATCACGGGGGTGCGGTAGGACGAGCTGTCGTCGACGTAGCTGTACACCAGCAACCACGGCTGGTCGGCCACCTCCGGCGGGATGTTGACCTGCAACAAATCGTCGGCGTGCAGCTCGAGCGTCGCGATCGGCCCCTCGGTCTCCCGGCAGTCGGGCTGGGGCTGGGGGGTCAGCGTGCAATACAGGCGCGGCCCAGCGGAGACGGCGGTCTCGTTGCCGTACCAGGTGATCGTCGGCGCCGGGGCCTGACAACCGGTCAGCCCCACCATCGCGAGCACTGCGATCAGCCCGATTCCGGCGGACTTGACGCGCTGTTGAGCGGTTGCGTGCTTGATCACGTTCGGTGGCTCCCTAAGGTTGCGGGCGGTTCGGGACCTGGCGCGGGTCACGGCTGATCGGTTCGCGGGTGGCCGAGGGGGTGCGCGGCCGAAGTGCGGCGGTCGCGTCGACCCAGCCGGGGCAGCAGGGTACGGCGCTGCGACGCCAACCAGGTCTGGGCGAAGCCGAGTGACAGCAGGATGCTCACCGTGCCGAATCCGATGAGATACACCGCCACGTGAGAGACATCGAGCAGTCCGCCGATCAGCAGCCCCACCACGCCGCCGAGCACCCAACTCAGCTGCAGCGCGGTCTCCGATCGGCCGAACGCGGACGCTCGACTGACCTCGGGCAGGTCGCGCTGGATCACCGAGTCGAGGCAGACCTTCGCCAGGCTGGATGCGGTCGATCCGACGAACCCGACCACGGTGGCCAATGCCAGCCCCGGAATGGCGGCGGCGGTCACAGTGCCGGCGATAACCGTTCCGAGACCGATCAGCGAGATCTTCTCGGGCGATCGCAGCGGCAGTTTCGCGCCGAGTCCGTTACCGACGAATCCGCCCAGGCCGGCCGCGGCGCCGACCATCCCGAGAAGCACCAGCTTGTAGAAGCCGGTCTCGTTCGCGTACTCCTTCATCACGACGAAGGCGATGAACATGGCCAGGAATCCGGTCTCGATGCGTATCGAGCTGTTGGCCCACAGGGTGACCTTGATCGGCAGGGTCAGCTCCGCCGGAGCGTTCCGGGACGCCGACGGTGTCAGATGAACCGCCACCTCCCCGACCGTGGACTCCACCCACGCCGGTATGCGCAGGCACAGATAGGCGCCGCCGAATCCGAGCAGGGCGGTGAAGATCAGGGCGCCGGGAGAACCGGAGAGCCAGGTCAGGCCCGCCGCGATCACCCCTGCGGTGCCCCCCGCGATGAGCCCGAACACGGTCAACCGGGAGTTCGTCGCGACCAAGGTGATCTCGGTCGGCAGCACCCGGGGGGTCAGGGAGGCCTTCAACACTCCGAACGACTTGCTCAGCACCAGGGAGCCGAGGGCGCACGGGTACAGCACCCAGTTCGCGTCCGCCCCGGTGAACGTGAAGATCATCGGGATTGCCAGTAGACCGCGGCCGGCCATCGACAGGGCGAGCGCCAGCCGACGGCCGTTCTGCAGCCGGTCCAGGAACGGACCGATGAACGGTGCCACGAACGCGAACGGCGCGACGGTGATCAGTAGATAGAGCAGAACCCGCCCGGGGCCCTCCTCCGGTTTGACCAGGAACAGGGTGTTCGCCAACGCGACGGCCAGCGCCGCGTCGCAGGCGTAGTTCGCCATCTGGGCGTACGTGAGGTGGGCGAGGCCCGAGAGGTCGGCGCCGTCGGCGGTGGTGGCCCGATGGAACATCTCGACGCCCCGCAGGGTCAACTCTCGGGTGCGCAGCGCGGCCACCCGGGTGACGGTGATCTTGCGCGGGACACGTCCGCCCGGCGTGGTCGGGACCGGAGTCGTCTCCTGGAAGGGCCCAGTGCCGGGGTGCGGGGTGCCGGGGTGCGGGGTGCCGGGGTGCGGGGTGCCGGGGCGCCCCGGCCGCCCACGGTTCCTGATAGGGCGGCAGGTGGGTGCGTCGCACTGCCGGCTCCGGCGAGCCGGGACGCGGAGTCGACGGTTGGCCGGCGGCTTGGGGCTGGGCGTTGGCAGTCCGCGGCGGAAGCCGCTCGGGCGCGGGGCCCGCATACCGCGGCCGGATCGGCTGCCGGGGAGCGCGACCGGTGGCGGGTTCGCCGCTGGGCGGGAATCCCTGCGCTCGAAAGTGGGCCGGGCGCGGCAGCGCGGTGGTGATCTGTTCGGCCAACGGCGGGCGGCGTCGAGGCAGGACCTCAGTCGGGAAGTCCGACTCGTCCGTCGCGTCGACCATGCGCAGTCCGTCGCGCCGGACGCCTTCGACCTGGTCGTGACCGCGCTCGTCGTCGAGGGTGCGGGAGAGGGTGGGGTCCGGGCCGTTTCCGGCGCCGCGGTAGGCCTTCGCGGGGCCTAGCTCGTCGGCATCAGTCACAGCCTCCATCCTGCCGCACACTCCCGGCCGGACCCACCGCGCAGCGCCCTGCACTGGTGGGTGCGCCGGAGAACTCGGCGGAATGGGAACGGCCGCCGGAGACCGGTCGTACACCCGTACCCGACTCGGCGCTCGACGTTATTCCTCGGGTCGGATCCGCGGGCAGCGGAAACACTGTCGCGGGTGGGGCATCATGAACAGCGTGGATTCCGGAACTCTGATCACCAGCGCCGACATGAGTCGAGAGCCGGACGCCGGATTCGACCGCCGGCCTGCTCAATTGGCCGCGGACACCGTGGAACTCGCCAGGTCCGCCGCTGTGCTCGACGCGGGATCGCCGGCACTGGTGGGTGCTCAGTTGTCGGCCGACCTGGAAGACGACGTCGCGGTCGCGGTTCGGTTCGCGATGACCGACGCCGCGTATGCCGGGTGGGCGTGGTGTGTGACGGTGGCTGTCGTCGACCCGGAGCAGCCGACCATCAGCGAGGTGGTGTTGCTGCCGGGTCCGGATGCGTTGCTGCCGCCGCGTTGGCTGCCGTGGAACGAGCGGATCAGGCCGGGCGACCTCGGGCCCGGCGATCTACTCCCGGTGCCTGCGGACGATCCGCGGGTGGTGCCGGCGTATGTGCAGTCCGATGATCCGGCGGTCGACGAGGTGGCGCACGAGCTCGGTATCGGTCGCAGTCGAGTGATGAGCCGGCCCGGCCGCCTCGACACCGCCGAGCGCTGGTTCGAGGGCGACTTCGGTCCGACCAGCGACATGGCGAAGGCCGCCCCCGGCACCTGTGTCATGTGCGCGTTCTTCCTGCCCTTGGCGGGTTCCCTCGCGGTGCGGTTCGGCGTCTGCGGAAACGGGATGTCGCCCGCGGACGGGCATGTCGTCGATGTTGAATACGGCTGCGGTGCCCATTCCGAGGTGGTCGTGGAGCCGGTCCCCACCGGGTTCCGCGAGTCGCACATCGATGACACCGTGCTGGACGTGCATCCCCGGCCGTGGGTCCCCGGACCGGTCGAATTCGTGCCCGATCAGCCCGAAGATCTGGAATATCAGCCGGTGCACCCGCAGGCGACAGTCGTCGAATCCGCGAGCGAGCAGGAGTTGCCACCGGCGGCGGCTGCCGGCGAGTCCGCTGCATCGGAGGAGTGGCCGGTCGACGGGCCGGACCAGGAATCAGCACCTGAGCCGGACCAGGAATCGGCGCCCGAGGCGGACCAGGATTCGGCGCCGGAGCTAGATTCTGCGCCAGACAATGACTCAGCACCCGAACCAGACCGCGAACCGCCCGGTGTCGGAACACCGGTTGACGTCGACGCCTGACCCGACCGCGGCCCCGACCGCGGCCCCGACTGCGACTCCGGCTGCGACTCCGACACCGACACCGGCTGCGGCTCGTGTTGTGGCCGATCCGTTCGGTACCGCGGACCTCCGGGCCGCCGTCCTCGAGACGTGGCGTCGATCGCCGAACCGGTTTCGGGAGGATGCCAACGCCGAGGAGTCGTTGGCCATGGTCGGCTACGCCGGGCGGGTGCTTGTCGAGCTCGCCGCCAACGCCGCGGACGCGGCCGTGGAAGCCGGCGTGCCGGGCCACCTGCGGATCAGCATCGAGGCCGGTGAACTGCGAGTGGCCAACACCGGTGCGCCGCTGTCGGCCGCCGGTGTCGCGTCTCTCGCTTCGCTCCGGGCGTCGGCCAAACGGCAGGGCCGCCCGCTGGTGGAGGTCGACGGTACTTCGTCGGCGATGCCGACCGGTGTCGGCCGATTCGGGGTCGGTTTCACCGCCGTCCTGGCGCTGACGGACGAGCCGGCTGTGGTCTCGACGACCGGGTCGGTTGCGTTCTCGGCCGTCGAGACGGCCGCCGCGATCGCCGCGTTGCACTGCGACCCGCTGAACGACGCCCTGGCGGATCGCGCCGGCGGCCCGCCGGTGCTGCGCCTGCCGTTCCCGATCGACGCGACCCCGCCGGCCGGATTCAGCACGGAGGTCCGGTTGCCGCTGCGGCCCGGGGTGGACCTGGACCACGTCCTGAGGGAGGTCGGCGACCATCTGCTGCTGGCGCTGCCGGCCCTGGAGCGGATCGACCTGCCGGACCGTTCGCTGACCCGTGAGGTGCCACGCGACGGCCTGCTCCTCATCCATGACGGTGACGTCGACACCAACTGGCGGCTGCTTCGCCGCGACGGCGTCCTGTCCGAAGCCCACCGGGCGGGCCTGCCGGTGGAGCAGCGCCGACACACGCAATGGCGCTTGACCTGGGCATACCCCGTCGATCGGCCACTTGGCCCGGATGTGCTCTACAGCCCGACGCCGACCGACGAGGAGCTGGACCTACCCGCCCGGCTCATCGGTTCCTTTCCGGTCGACGACACCCGACGGCATCTCGCGCCGGGTCCGTTGACCGACGAGTTGCTGGCGGCCGCGATCGAGGCGTACGTCGAGTTGATGGCCGACACCGAACCCGATCAGCGGCTGCGCCTGCTGCCGGCGCGCGGTTTCGGCCGCAGTGCGCTCGACAATCGTCTCCGCCAGGGGATTCTCGGTGCGGTGCTGCGCACACCGTTACTGGTGAGTGCGTCCGGCATGGCCGTGCGTCCGGACCAGGCGGTGGTGCTGCCCGCCGCGTCAGCCGAACTGATCCAACTCGCCGCGGAGGCCGTTCCGGGGCTGCTGCCGGTGCCCGCGAGCGCGGTCGAGCGGGACGGGCTCCGCGCGCTGGGGGTGGCCTCGATCGGCTACGCCGCGCTGTCCACCGCGTTCGGGGCGCTGCAACGGCCGCCCGACTTCTGGGGTCGGGTGTATGCCCAGCTCGGTACCGGAGCCTCCGCAGGCATGGCCGGCGAGGAACTCGCCGATCTGCCGATGCCGTTGATCGGTGGTCGGACGGTGTTCGGTGCCCGACGCTGCCTGGTTGTCGGTGGTTCGGATGACGCGGCGACCACCGCGCTGCTGCCCGCGATGGCAGCCGCCGTGCCCGGCCTGGCGGTGCTGCATCCGGATGCGGTGGCGGTGCCGGGTGCGCGGTCGGCCCTGATTCGACTGGGCGCCCAGCCCGCCGACCCGGCCGGAATCCTGGCGACCGCGTCGGTGACAGGTCACGCGGCGGCCCTGCGAGACGAGCTCGAATCGGGAGAGGTCGACGAAGACCGGGTTCGCGCCTTCGGCAGTGCGGTGCTGAACCTGCTGGCTGCGGGGGCCGAGATGCCGGCGTCGCTGCGCGCGTCCCTATTGCTGACCACCGCCGATGAGGAGCCATGGCCCGCCGGTGAACTCCTGCTGCCCGATGCTCCGCTGGCCGCCGTGTTGGACGACGACGCCGACCTGACGGAGGTCGGGAGCTACTGGACCGACAACTACGACGACGAGGTGCTCCAACGGGCGGGGGTGCTGACCGGCTTCCGCATCGTGACCGACCCGGATCCGTCCGGCCCGGACCACGACCTCGCGGACGAGGCCGCGTACTGGGCGGAGGTCATCGGCGAGGGTGCACCACCGGCCGAATTCACCGCCGTCGCCGATCTCGATCTGGTCGCGGACGATCGTTGGCCACAGGCGCTGGAGCTGATCCGAGCCGACCGGGCCGCGGTCGCCGCGCTGCGCCCGGTGGGCGGCGTCCGGAGTTACAGCTCGTGGTGGTTGGGGCGCTACGCGTTGCTCGACGGGCGGTCCCCGGACGAGTGGCGGCTCCCCGGCGCGGCGGACTTGGCCGGCCTGTTCGATCCGCTGCGGATCGACCTTCCGACCGAGTTCGCAGTGGCGATCGGAGTCCGCGAGTCGTTCGGCGCAGTCCTGGCGGATGATCCGATGGAGCTGTTGCGCCGTTTCACCGACGCTCGGCGCCGGGTGCCCCCTGCTGCGGTCACCGGATACACCGCCGCCATCGTCGAGGCCCTTCGCGACTCGTCGTTCGGGGATCTACCGGCCGGCGTGCGAGTGCTGTCCGGCGCGGTGGTGGACGCCGACCGGGCGGTCGTGCTCGATCGGCCCTGGCTCGCTCAAACTGTGCCGCCGGATCGTGCGGTGCCGGGTGCACCCGATCCCGATGCGGTGGCCGCGTTCTTCGACCTGGCGCTGGCATCCGAGCGCGCGCCGGCGCGTCCGCTGCCGCACTCTGCAACATCACCGGGCGCCCAACCGCCGGCGTCGGCCGCGCCGAGTGTGGCGGTGGCGGACGCTCGTCTGCAGGTGGCCCTGGACTATCTCGGGCTCACCGGGACGGCCGCGCTCGGGGACGTGATCCTCGACCCGGAGTTGACCGTCGAGCTGGAAGACGGCACGACTCGGCGGGTGTCCTGGTGGATGGCGGGCGACGCGTCGTGGGTGGACGGAAGTCCGACGGGCTGGGGTCGGTTGCTGGCCCAGTTGGCAGGCAACTGGCAGGCGCGACACACTCTGTCGCAGTTGATCGCCGGCGACCCGATTCCGATGGTTGAAGATGGCCTGAGCGGATGAACGTACGCACAACGGGGAGGATTGTGCTCAATAGTGAGCACAATCCTCCCCGATGACTCGAGCCGACGAAGGAGTATCCGGTGCGCACGTGGCTGACCGAACAATTCGACCTCTCGCTGCCCCTGGTGAGCGCGCCGATGGCCGGTGTCGCCGGTGGCCGGTTGGCTGCCGCCGTCTCGGCGGGTGGCGCGCTCGGCATGATCGGCGTGTCGCCGCTCGCCGGTCCGACCTGGCTGGCCGAGCAGCTCCGGGTGGCGGCCGAAGCCGGCAAGCCCTACGGCGTCGGGCTGCTGGGCTGGGCGCTCGAATCCTCGGACGAACCGATGGCGCAGGTGATCCCGGCCCGACCCGATGTGGTGTCGGTCAGCTTCGGCGAGGTCGAACGGTGGGTCGCCCCGCTCCACGACTCGGGGATCGCCGTCGCGTCGCAGGCGGGGAACCTGCTGGAGGCGTTCGACCTGGAGGACATGGGCGTGGACGTCATCGTCGTCCGCGGGGCTGAGGGTGGCGGTCACGGCCGGAACGAAGTGGCCACCCTGCCGCTGTTGCAAGCGGTGCTCAACGAGGTGGACGTGCCCGTGCTGGCCGCGGGTGGGATCGCCACCGGACGCGGCTTGGCGGCGGTACTCGCCGCCGGCGCCGCCGGGGCCTGGGTCGGGACCGCGTTCACCTGCTGTCCCGAGTCGGACTGTCCGCCGGAGGCACAGGACGCGATCGTGCGAGCCCAGCTCGGCGACACCGTGTACGGGCGTTTCTTCGACATCGCGCAGCACACGCCGTGGCCTGCCGAATTCGGCGGTCGCGCGCTGCGCAACCAGTTCAGCGATCGATGGCAGGGCAGAGAGGCCGAGCTCGGTGCGGGCAGCCCGGCTGCAGTCGCCGCGGCCGATCAGTTGAGCGCCGCCCGCCAGGCGGGCGATTTCCGCTACACGCCGGTGTGGGCGGGTCAGGCCGCCGGGCTGATCGACGGGGAGCGGCCGGTGGCCGAGGTGCTCGCCGAGTTCGCCACGGCCACCCAGTTTCTCAAGGCGGCGGCCGCGGTGTGGGATCCCGCGACCGCAGGCTGAGAGCACTTTTCAGTTCAGCGCGCTGCGCTGTGCGCCGCGCCGGCCGCGTCGGGCGGCCTGCCGTTGCCAGTGATGAATGCCCAGTCCGACGAAGCCGAGCAGGCCGCCCGCGAGGCAGGTCCAGAGCCAGATCATGGCGTTGTGCTCCTGCAGTCGATCGGTGAAGAACAGCAGCACCGCGAAGGCGGTGAACCAGACGATCGTGCCCGGAACGACGATGTACGCGACACCCGTCGGCAGGGCGGGCAACGGCGGCGGCGTGGTGGTCAGGGCCCGCCTGTCGTCACCGGCTGAGCCGCGCGCGGCGTCCGGATCGAGGGGAGATCGTGGTCCGCCGGTCACCGGGGCCAGCCTAGTGCGTGCGTGCGTGCGTGCGTGCGTGCGGGCGGACGACGGCTCGCGCGGCAACCGAGCGTCCTGACGTGGGCCGACCGCGTGGCCCGGTGGCCGCAGACAGGCCACGCGACTCGGGTGATCGGGGATCAGGCCTGGCGGGACGACACCAGCGACGCGAACGCGATGATGTTGCTCTCGTAGCTTCCTTCGGCGGTGTCGAAGACCCCGCCACAGGTGATCAGCCGCAAACCCGCATGATCGAGGTTGCCGTAGACCTGCAGGGTCGGGAAGTCCGCCTTCGCATAGGACCGGACCCCGTCGATCTGAAAAACAGCCACCGTTCCGTCTTCTCGGGTGACGTCGACCAGGTCGCCGGGCTGCAGCGTGCCGAGGTTGTAGAAGACGCCCGGTCCGTACTTCTTGGAGTCGATGTGGCCGAGGATGATCGCCGGACCCAAGGTGCCCGGCGTCGGTGACTGGTTGTACCAGCCCGCCTTGGAAACGGGCTCGGACAGCGGCGGGACTTCGACGGTGCCGTCTGCGTTCAGTCCGAGGTCCAGCAGCGTCGAGGTGACGCCGATCGCCGGAATACTCACCGAGACGGGCCTGGCCGCACCCAGAATCGGGCCTCGCGTGGGCGGTGCGGGGGCCGGCTGCGCAGAGGTCGTGGGCGCCGCGGGCGCGGTCGACTCAGGGGTCGTCGGCTCCGAGGGCGCCGGAAGCGCATCGGTAGTCGCGGTCGAGGTCGCGGGGAGCGGTGTCGCCGAGGTGGGGCTGTCGACGACCGACGCCGAGGGAACGAGGTCCCCAGCGGCCGCGGCGGCCGGTTGGGGTGGCCCGGCTTGCGCTGTGCACGAGGCCACCGTGATCAGGACGACGCCGATCACGGCGAAGCCGGCGGCGGCGATGGTGGTGAGGGTGCGGCGCCCGGCGCGGGCGGCTGGACGGCTGGCGATCATCAGGGCAGTCCCGTCGACATCGAAAGTGGGCACGCGGACGACGCGGTCGGCGTCGGCGGGTCTCGCAGGTCACGAATTCCCGCCAACGCCGACCACGAATGGTCGGGACGATCAGACCTCGGAGTTCTCCTCCGAGGCGCGATGACGCCCGGCGTACACCGCTGCACCGGCGGCGCCCAACAGGGCGGCACCCCCGAGTGCGAACAGCCCGGTCTGGTCCTTGGCTGCGGCGCTGCCGCCGCCGGTGTCGACCGAACCGGTGGGGACGGTACCCATCTGGTTCATCAGGAACGGGGTGACCGCGGTGAGCACGTCCGCCTGAGTCATCGGGGATTCGAAGGCGCTCTTGTAGACGCCACCCTCGGCGGGCAGACCCAGCAGGTTGCCGACCACTGCGGCGTGCCGTGCCTCGACGCCGAAGATACCGGCAGCGGCCTGTAGTACCGACTTGTCCTTGATGAAGCCCGCCGCACCGAGATAGGCGCCGACGCCGACGTTCTCGAATGTGACGCTGGTGTTGAGGTAGGAGTCGCGACTGGCGAAGGCTGCCCCGAAGGACACGCCCGGCGCGGCTACCGGCGTGCCGCCCAGCTTCTGGATCGTCTGGGTGATGGCGGTGACGTGGTACTCCTCGTCGGCCTGAATCTGTGCCAGGTAGACCTTCTCGGTGCCGCTGAGCAGGCCGGCGGCGTTGCCCTGCTGGTAGAAGGCGGCTTCCAGGTACTCCAGTGTCAGGGCGTAGTTGAGCACGTCCACGTCACTGCCGAAGTCACCGTAGGCGGCGAGTGCCCACCGGTTGTTGAGGGCGAAGAGTGCGCGAGAGGCGGAGACCTGCCCCATCTCTCCCCGCACGAACTGGCTGCGAGCCGATTGTGAAGTCATTGTGTGATCCTTCTGCTAGCTGATCAGCGGCGTGACGGCGGCGAGAATCTCGTCCATGGACGCGCTCTTCTCGATCGGGTTCGGGAACGGGTTGCCCGCGATCAATGTCGCCAGAATGGCGGCGTGGCGCGACTCGACCCCGGCGATGGAGGCGGCGGCGGCCAGGATGTCGACGCTCTGAATCAGCGGCACCTGCCCGTGGTAGGCGGTGACACCGAGCTCTTCGAACATGGAGGCGTTCTTGAAGAAGCTCTCCTTGCTGTCGAACACGCCCGCGGGGTAGGTGATCTTCGGCTTGTCGACCGGAGTGCCACCGAGTGCCTTGATCGTGCTGGTGACCGCATCGACGTGCTGCTTCTCGTGGTCACCGATCGGGGTGATCAGCTCGAGGTCGCGACCGCTGAGGAGACCCTTCTGCAGCCCCATGGCGTAGAAGTCGGCCTCCAGGTACTCCAACGTCAGCGCGTAGTTGAGGATGTCCAGATCGGTGCCCGCCTTGGCGCGCTTCGAGCTGGTGGCAGCGGACTTGATCTCCGCAGCCTCGGCCATCGTCGGCAGGAAGCCGCCGACGGCGAAGCCGGTGCCGACCCCGACGAGGCCCGCCCACTTCAGGAAAGCTCGACGGTCGGTGTTGGTGCGAAACTGCAGCACCGGCTTCCCCTCGAAAATCTTTGATTCGCCCATCGTGAATCCCTTTTCTCTGCTGTGGAACAGCATGATGAGAGCGGCTCTCGGCCGGCGGTCGCACCCGCCGAACTCGGTGACCTGTGCGAAGTCAACGAGAGACACCCGGACATGCCGGGAATGGAACGTGTGGACTTCGGGACGGCGCAGGCAAAGGATGGGTCCATGCGTGAAAATACTTACGATATTCACGAATTCGGAAGCCGAACATTCATTAGGGGTACTCCCGCACATTCTTCGAGGTCAACAGCGAATCCTGCCGGGTCGTGTCCTCCGGTCCAGTTCAGTCGCTTGTTCGCCACTCGTTCGGGTTGAAGGCGAGGGACCGGATCGGCTCGGGTAGCGTGCCAGTCGATGGCTGCCGTGATCGATGTGAACGACCCGGCGGACCCGCGTCTGAACGACTTCCGCGATCTGACGACGGCAGACCGCAGGCCGGATCGGCCGGGAGGTCGGGGGCTGGTCATCGCCGAGGGCACCGTCGTCGTCGAACGACTGCTGGCGTCCGCCTACCCACTTCGTGCTCTGCTCGGCGTGGCGGCGAAATACGAGGCGCTCGCTGCGGCATTGGCGGACACTCCGGCTCCGTACTACCGGGTGCACCCTGAGTTGATGGCGTCCGTGGTCGGCTTCCACCTGAACCGCGGGGTGCTCGCCGTCGCCGATCGGGTCGCCTTCCCGCCGTTGAACGACCTGCTGCGGACGGCGCGGACGGTCGCTGTGCTCGAGTCGGTCGGCGACGCGGAGAACCTCGGCGGGCTGTTCCGCAACGCGGCGGCGTTCGGTGTCGACGCAGTCCTGTTACTCGCCGGCTGTGGCGACCCGTTGTATCGCCGCAGTGTTCGGGTGTCGATGGGGAACGTACTGCGGGTGCCGTTCGCGCGCGTAGACCGGTCGGTGCCCGCGACGCTCGACGATCTGCGCCGGGCGGGATTCACCGTCGTCGCGCTGACCCCCCGAAGGTCCGCGCAGCCGGTGCGCCTACTGGAGCGACGAGGCCGGCGGCTCGGCACTCCTACTCGGCGCGGAGGGGCCGGGCCTGACCGCCGAGGCATTGGCGGCCAGTGACCTCCAGGTGCGCATCCCGATGGCCGCGGGGGTGGACTCGTTGAATGTCGCCACCGCGGCGGCGGTGGCCTTCGCGTTCCTCGCCGACCCGGGTTCGCCGGGCGGGTCCGAGGTGCCAGAAGCCCGCCGTGCGGCAGACTCGAACCTGTGACCGACGACGCCGCACTCCCGGGTTCGCCGCCGGCACCCGTCGCGCCCGGGCGGCATCGCCAGGCCGGCGGTGCCGCCAGGGCCGCAACCGACTCCGAGCACCTCAGCGAGCCCGACCCTGTCACCGGAGACGGCCACTTCTCCGGACGCGACCCTGTCACTGGATACGACCCTGTCACCGGAACCCTGTCACCGGATACGACCCTGTCACTGGATACGACCCTGTCACCGGACGTGACCCTGTCACCGAGCCCGACGACGCGACGCTGCTGCCGGTCGAAGTCTGGGCCGAGCCCGCGACCGTTCCGGGCCGCGAGCGGGCAGATTGGGCGTGGGTCGAGGAGTGGCGACGCGGCGGCGAACCCACCCCGTGGGGTCCCGGGCTGGGACTGGCGGGGTTCGCCGCGCTCCTGATCGGCAGTGCGGTCTACGTGATCAGCCGGGGTCTGGCTGATCTCCCGATGCTGGCAGTCTTGGCGAATGTCGTCGTAGCGGCGGGTTTGGCGCCCGCCTTGTGGATGTCCCGTCAGTTACCGGTTCTGCGCTGGGTCGGTCTCGGCGGGGCGGTCGGCACCGTCACCGCCTGGATTGCGGTGCTGTTCTTCCCCCGCATCTGACCGCCTCGTCCAGCTGAACCGCGCTAGCGGCGGAAGCCCGCCCCAGCAGCGCGTCGCGGTCAGCGGCCCACCGACCGCGCACCCAACAGGACGTCCTCCCACGAGGGCATGGCCGCCCGGCCGGTGCGCGCGGCGTCGGCCTCGCCCCGTTCGGGGCTGCCCGCGGGGCGCTGCGAATCGCCGGCGGGTACGGGTGTCCCGGGCGAGGCGGCTGCGTGGTGTGCGAGCGCTGCGGCCACCCGGTTCGGCTGCGTCCGTTCGACTCTGACGTGCTCGGCGGCGGTGCGCGTCGTCGCCGGGACAACCGGCGCGGATGCGGATGCCAGAAGGCGCGGTATGAGCCTGCGGGGCGCTCTGGCTGGTGGTGTCCGCGGGGCCGCCATGCGATGAGCCGCCGGCCTCGGCGCCACTGTCCGTTTCGGTGCTCTGGCGCACCGGTGCGGGCTGCGCGACGCCGGTCGTGCCCGCACTCGGCTGGATGACCAACGGGTTCACCGGCGGGGCCGGTACATACTCGGTGAACGCCTCCGGCACAGTGCGCAGCGGTCGCGGAGCCGGGTCCACCACTGAGACCGCGGCATCGTCCAGCGCGGTCAGGCTGCCGCCGGCGGCGCTCGGGGCGAACGTCCAGCGGGCGGTGTTCTCGCTGCGACCGGTGACCCAGGTCAGCACCAATTCCCAGGCGCCGGAATCACCGCGCCAGGCGTCCCACTGGACGGTTGACGCGTGGCCGCGAGCCTTGAGTGTCGTCAACACCAACTTCTCCACCGACGCCACGGCGGGATTGCCGTCGATCAGTGGCCGCGCCTGCCGGGCCCGGTCGGCGATCATCGACCGTTCCATCAGGACGGGAAAGGCGAAGCGTTCGATCCGCGCCGGGTCGCAGCCTGCCTCGTCGGCAACCTGCTCCAGGGTGGCGCCGGCACGAATCCGGCTCTGAATCTCGCGCGGGCGCAGCGACGGTTCCAGCTGAGCCTCCCGAGCGTCGGCCCGCCCTGCGGGGCGCGGGTGCGACCAGGAGGGCGCGGCGCCCCGATTCTCCTCGAATGTCGCCTGACGCAGCGCGGCTCGCAGTTCGGGCCCGGCGGGGAGCGTGAAGCGTTCGCCCGAGGTCGGTTCTTCACAGAGTAGGTTCCGGCCGTCTTCGGCCTGGCCGACCAGGTTGAGCGCGCGCATGCAGTCCTCCCGAACAGTGTTCTCCACTGCACGCTAGCCGGCCGTCGGACGCGGGCCGCCCAGGCGCGCCGCGCAGGTGCCGCCGGGTTCGACCTGGCGCTGCGAGCGGGCCGGGCGGCCGGGCTGAGGTGGCAGCGCAGAGCGGCCGCACCCCGCAGCCTCACCCGGCAGCCCTCACCCCGCAGCCCTACCCCGCAGTCCTCACCCCGCAGCCGGCTGGGTCAGAGGGCGGCGACCACGTAGTCGATGCACGCCGTCAGGGCCTGCACATCGGCCGGGTCGACCGCGGGGAACATGCCGACGCGCAACTGGTTGCGGCCCAGCTTGCGGTACGGCTCGGTGTCCACGACCCCGTTGGCCCGGAGGACCTTCGCCACCGCGGCGGCGTCGACGGAGGGGTCGAAGTCGACGGTTCCGACCACCGGCGAGCGCAGCTCGGGACGGGCGACGAACGGCGTGGCGAACGACGACGCCTCCGCCCAGCTGTACAGAATCGCCGCGGACTCCGCGCTGCGGCCGACCGCGAACGAGAGGCCCCCGTTGCCGTTGAGCCAGTCGAGTTGTTCGGCCAACAGGAACAGGGTGGCCACCGCGGGGGTGTTGTAGGTCTGGTCCTTGCCGGAGTTGTCGATCGCGGTGGTCAGCGACAGCGACTCCGGTATCCACCGGTCGGTGGCGTCGATCTCGGCGGCCCGGGCCAGCGCACGGGGGACATCAGGGCGAACCACAGGCCACCGTCGGAGCCGAACACCTTCTGCGGGGCGAAGTAGTAGACGTCGGCTTCGCTGACGTCGACCGGCAGTGCCCCGGCGCCGGAGGTCGCGTCGATCAAGACCAGCTGATCGTCGGTCGCCCCGACCGGGCGTCGCACCGGCACCGCGACACCGGTCGATGTCTCGTTGTGGGCCCATCCGTAGACGTCGACGTCCGCTTCGAACCGGGCCTCGGGCGCATCGCCCGGCTCGGTCTTGATCACCGACGGCTGCTCCAGGAACGGGGCGCCGGCCGCGACCTGGGCGAACTTCGCGGAGAACTCGCCGAATGTCAGATGCTGCGACCGCCGCCGAATCAGACCGGCCGCGGCGACATCCCAGAACGCGGTGCTGCCGCCGTTGCCGAGAACCACCTGGTACCCGTCCGGAAGGCTGAACAGGTCACCGAGGCCGGCGCGGACCCGGCCGACCAGGCCCTTCACCGGAGCCTGGCGATGCGAGGTGCCCATCAGCGAGCCGCCGGACGCGGCCAGCGCCGCCAGTGCCTCGGGCCGGACCTTGGACGGTCCGCAGCCGAACCGGCCGTCGGCGGGCAGGAGGTCGGCGGGCAGAACGATGCCGGTGGCGGGTTGGGCCGTGGCGGATTGTGCCGTGGCGGAAAGTGCCATGGTGATGAGAACTCCTCGATGCGATAGTTTCGCGGCACCCGTCTGGCTGGCCGCGGCTGACTGCGGCGACGGGCGGGCTGCCGAGCGCCCCGGTCAGCGGGCCGTGGCGCTCGATTTCCCTCGTTGATTCTCCCACCGCCGAAGCCCGGCGCCGACCCGCGATCGCATCGCGGTCGGCATTCCGCTCGCAGGAAATCCGCCCGGGCGCGGGGCAGTCGGCCGGGTCAGCCGGTCATGGGGCCGACGGCGAGGAGGCGCAGCACTGGTTCGCCCGCCTCGTCGGAGGCGGCGACGTCCACTTCCGCAGTGATGCCCCAGTCGCGGTCGCCGGCCGGATCCTCCAGAACCTGGCGGACCTGCCACGCCACCGGACCCGGCGTGATGTCGATCATCGCCGCGCTGCGCGCGTCGGCGCCCGCTCCCAACTCGTCGTACTCCTGCCAGTAGCCGTCCATCGCCTGTTCCCAGCGAGAGGCGTCCCAGCCGTCCTCGAAGGCGCCCAACAGGTCGTAGCGCTCGAGCGAAGCCAGCGAGACCCGTTGGAACAGTGCATTGCGGATCATGATGCCGAATGCCCGCACGTTGCCGGTGACCCCACGGTGAGCGGTGGGCGGGCGCACCCCGCCGTCCGTGCCGGTGACGGCATCCTCCGGATGCGACAGTGCGTCCCACTCGTCCAGCAGGGACGAATCCACACCGCGGACCAGTTCGCCGAGCCAGCCGATCAAATCGGTCAGTTCCGGCACCCTCGCCTCGACCGGGACGGTCCGCCGCATCGCCTGGAAGGCGTCGGAGAGGTACCGCAGCAGTACCCCCTCCGACCGGGTCAGCCCGTAGAACGCCACGTACTCGCCGAAGTTCATCGCCCGTTCGTACATGTCCCGGACGACGGACTTCGGGCTCGGCGAGTAGTCGGCGATCCACGGATGACCCTGCCGGTACAGGTTGTACGCGGCCTCCAGCACATCGGCGAGCGGCTTCGGGTAGTCGACCTCTTCCAGGAGCGCCATCCGGTCTTCGTACTCCACACCGTCGGCCTTCAACTGGGCCACCGCCTCGCCGCGCGCCTTGAACCGCTGAGCCGACAGGACGGTGCCCGGGTCGTCCAACGTCGCCTCGATCAGCGACACCACGTCCAGCGGGTAGCCGGGCGACTCGACGTCGAGGATCTCGATGGCGGCCAAGGCCAGCGGCGACAGCGGCTGGTTCAGCGCGAAGTCCAGCTGCAGGTCGGTGGTGACCCGCCAACGGCGCCCGTTCGGTTCAGGTGGATCGATGCGCTCCACGACCCCGGCGGCGAGTAGTCCGCGGGCGATCTCCAACGCACGTTTGGCGTGTTTGAGCTGCCGCGCACGGGGCTCGTGCGAGTCCTCGATCAGGCGTCGCATGGAGCTGAACGCGTCACCGGGGCGGGAGACGACCGACAGCACCATCGAGTTGCTGACCGTGAAGTGAGATTGCAGGGGCTCCGGGTCGGCCGCCACCAGCCGTTCGTAGGTGCGTTGCGACCAGTTCACGAATCCCTCGGCCGGCTTCGTGCGGACGACGCGTTTCAGCTTGAGCGGATCGTCGCCCGCCTTGCGGACGCGCCGTTCGTTCTCGATTTCGTGCTCGGGGGCGAGCACCACCACATCCCCCGCGGTGTCGAAACCGGCCCGACCGGCCCGACCGGCAATCTGGTGGAACTCGCGGGCGTTGAGCGTGCGCATCCGGGTGCCGTCGAATTTCGTCAGCGCCGTCAACAGCACCGTCCGGATCGGGACGTTGATGCCGACGCCCAAGGTGTCGGTGCCGCAGATGACCTTGAGCAGCCCGGACTGGGCGAGCTTCTCCACCAGGCGGCGGTACTTGGGCAACATTCCGGCGTGGTGGACGCCGATGCCGTGCCGGACCAGCCGGGAGAGGGTCTTGCCGAAGCCGGCGGAGAATCGGAAGTCGCCGATCAATGCGGCGATCTGATCGCGTTCGGCCCGGGTCGCGACGGTGATGGAGGTCAGCGACTGGGCCCGCTCCAGCGCGGCCGCCTGGGTGAAGTGGACGACGTAGACGGGTCCGCGGCCGGTGCGCAGCAGCTCCTCGATGAGCTCCTGAAGCGGCACCTTCTCGTAGCTGTAATGCAGCGGAACGGGCCGCTCGACACCGGTGATGGTCGCGGTCGTCGCGCCGGTCCGGCGAGTGAGATCTTCGGCGAAGAAGGACACCTCACCGAGGGTGGCCGACATCAACACGAACTGAGCCCGACTCAGTTCCAGAATGGGGATCTGCCACGCGATGCCGCGTTGCGGGTCGCCGTAGTAGTGGAACTCATCCATCACGACGACGCCGGCGTCGGTTTCCGGACCGAACCGGAGAGCCATCGAGGCCAGGATCTCCGCGGTGCAGCAGATGATCGGCGCCTCGGGATTGACGGCGCTGTCTCCGGTCACCATGCCGACGTTGGGCGCTCCGAAAACCGCGACCAGCTCGAAGAACCGTTCGGAGACCAGCGCTTTGATCGGGGCCGTGTAGAAGGAGCGGCGGCCGGTGCCCAAGCCGACGAACAGCGCGGCGGTGGCGATCAGCGTCTTACCGGAGCCGGTCGGGGTGGCGACGATCACATTGGAGCCGGCGACGATCTCCAGCAGCGCTTCCTCTTGGTGCGAGTACAGCGGTAGGCCGCGCTGAGTCGCCCAGCTCTCGAAGTCGGCGAACAGCTCGTCCGGACTCCGCTGGTGTTCGTCGGCCAGACCCCTACCGGGGGTGGGCAGTAGATCGGCCAGAGTCACCCGCCCACCCTGTCACACCGCCCGATGCGCCCGATCCCGTCGAGTCGGCAGCGCACCGGCGAAACCGACCCGGATCCGGCCCGGCGCGCGTGACTCGAAGCTGTTGAGGTCGAGTCAGTTGAGCGCGAGCAGCGCGAACCCGTCGACGGCGTCCGCCGATCGGGTGCCCGGTCCGTCGTAGACGGCGGCGGGCCGGACCAGCTTGCCGAGTCGCTTCTGCTCCAGAATGTGCGCGCTCCAGCCCGCGGTGCGCGCGCAGGTGAACATCGCGGGCATCATCGGCGCCGGCACCCCGGCGAAGTCCAGGATGACCGCCGCCCAGAACTCCACGTTCGTCTCGATCGTGCGATCGGGACGACGCTCGGTCAGCTCGGCGCGTGCCGCCTGTTCCAACGCGGCGGCGGCCTCGTAGCGGGGGGCGTCCAGTTCTCGACAGGTGCGCCGCAGCACGCGGGCGCGGGGATCCTCGGCCCGGTACACGCGGTGTCCGAAGCCCATCAGACGTTCCTTGCGATCCAGCACCCCGCGGACCACTGCGGCGGCGTCGCCGGTGCGCTCCACCTCTTGGATCATCGGCAGTACCCGAGCCGGGGCGCCGCCGTGAAGGGGACCCGACATGGAGCCGATCGCCCCGGCCATGCTGGCCGGCACGTCCGCGCCGGTGGAGGCGACCACCCGGGCGGTGAAGGTCGAGGCGTTCATGCCGTGTTCGGCGGCGGACACCCAGTAGGCGTCGATCGCCTTCACCTGCTCCGGGGTCGGTTCACCGAGCCAGGCGGTGAGGAACCGCTCGACCACGTTCGTGGCGCCGTTGAGCAGCGTCTCCGGCACCTCGGGCAGGTCGCCGCGGGCGGATCGCGCCACGTACGACAGGGTGGCAGCGGTGGTCTGCGCCAGGTGGTCGCGGGCGGCCTCGTCGGAGATGTCCAGCAGTGGACCGAAGCCGCGGGTGGCGGCCAGGGCCGGCAGCGACGATTGGGCGTCCACCCGCACGTCGCCGGTCCGGATGATCGGGAAGGAGATGTCGACGGGCAGCTTGGCGCCGAAGGCGTTGTCGACCAGCAGCG
The DNA here is from genome assembly GCA_963825975.1 of uncultured Actinomycetota bacterium. Lineage (GTDB taxonomy): Bacteria > Actinomycetota > Actinomycetes > Mycobacteriales > Nakamurellaceae > Nakamurella. Next base: position 206,276 of record CAWGUZ010000018.1, on the reverse strand, counting down.
CCCAGACGTCTTCGAAACCGACGCGACCGACCAGGCCCTCGATGTCGACGCCGCGATACCGCAATGAGCTGCCCTGCTTGTCGGGCTCCGCGATCGCGGTGTGGAACGCGACCACGCCCTCCAGACCAGGTGTGAATGCGGGTTCGATGGTGGTGGCAGTCGTCATGGGCACCTCCGCGCCGAGATGGGACAGGAACCTGCGGTCAACGCCGGGCTCGACTGTTCCGCACGGGTGGCGAAGTCGAACGCGTCGGCGCGTGGTTGCTGACCACCCTCCACTCTCCGGCTGCCCGACGCCAGGCCCCACCGAGTGGTTCTCATCACGTCGGTTCGACGTCACCGGTCGGCGACGGCGTACCGTGCCCGACGGAACAGGTGATCACAGCGTTGGTGGGTGCCCGCGCCGACCCGGAGGGAGGGGGATGAGCGTGGCCGATCCGGGTGCTCAGACCGAGCGCGAACGCAACGATCTCGCATCGATGAGGATCAGTTATGCGGGTGCCGGCCTGAACGAGGAGGACCTGGCCGCCGACTGGCTCACTCAGTTCCGGCGGTGGCTGCGCCAGGCCGTAGACGCGGGTGTCGCCGAACCGAACGCCATGGTGCTGGCGACCGCGTCCCCGATGGGTGTGCCCAGTTCCCGCACCGTGCTCGCCAAGGCCGTCGACCCGGCCGGGGTCGTGTTCTACACCAACTACGGCTCCGCCAAGTCGGCCGATCTGCTGCGCAACCCGCAGGCCGCCGCGACCTTCCCGTGGATCGCCCTGCAGCGCCAGGTTCACGTCCAGGGCAGGGTGCTTCAGGTCGACCGCGCCACGGCGGAGGCGTATTGGGTGCAGCGGCCGCGGGGCTCTCAGCTCGGTGCGTGGGCCAGTCCGCAGTCGTCTGTGATCGCCACCTACCCGGCGGGCGGCCCGGTTCCCGACCCGCCACCCCGAGCGCACCTCGACCGACTGCAGCGCGAGGTCGAGGTCCGATTCGGTGGCGTCGAGACCGCCGCCGGGGTCGACGCCATTCCGCTGCCGCCGGGGTGGGGTGGCTGGCGGATCGTGCCGGACACGGTGGAGTTCTGGCAGGGCCGGTCCGACCGGATGCACGACCGGTTGCGGTATCGCCGTACCGATGACGGCGACGGGGGCTGGGTCGTCGAGCGTCTGGCACCGTGAAACCGCCGCGGGTGGCGCAGGGTGGCACCGGACCTGCGGTCGCTGCGTATCCCGGCCTACCGTCGGCTCTTCACCGGTCAGGCGGTCACCGTGGTCGGGTCGCAGCTCACCGTGGTCGCGGTGCAGCAACAGATCTTCAGCCTGACCCAATCGTCCGCGATGGTCGGCGCTGCGTCGTTCGTGGCGCTGATACCCCTGGTGGTGTTCGGCCTGTTGGGCGGAGCGATCGTGGACACCTACGACCGCCGGAAGATCATGCTGGTCTCGTCGTGCGGGATCGCCGCCACCAGTGTGGGTCTCTGGCTGAACGCGCTCAGCGGCGGCTCGGTCGCCCTGGTCTTCGCGTTGCTCGCCGTCCAGCAGGGTCTCTTCGCGGTGAACAGCCCCGCCCGCGGAGCGGTGATCCCCAGGCTGGTGCCCGCGGCGCTGGTGCCGGGAGCGAACGCGTTGAACATGACCGTGTTCAGTGTCGGCGTCCTACTGGGACCACTGCTGGCCGGCGTGCTGCTGCCGATTTCCGGTCTCAGCTGGCTGTACTTCGTCGACGCCCTGCTGCTGGCCGCGGTGATCTACGCCGTCTTCCGGTTGCCGGCGATCCCCCGCTCCGGTCCGCCGGGGGCGCGCCGGGCCACCGTCGCCGACGGCCTGCGCTACCTGCGTGGACGCGACGTGCTGCTGCTGACATTCGTGGTGGATCTACTCGCGATGGTCTTCGGATACCCGCGCGCCCTGTTTCCGCAGTTGGCTCAGCAGACCTTCGGTGGGCCACCCGAGGGTGGTCTCGCCCTGGGCCTGCTCAGTCTGGGGATGGGCCTGGGTGCGGCGATCGCCGGGCTGACCGGCGGCTGGATCGCCCGAGTGGACCGGCAGGGCGCCGGTGTCGTCGTCGCCATCATGTGCTGGGGATTCGCCGTGATCGGGTTCGGCTTCAGCACAGCGCTGCCGTTCGCCGTCTTCTTCCTCGCCGTGGGCGGCATGGCCGACATGGTCAGCTCCGTCTACCGCAGCACCATCCTGCAACTGTCGGCCACCGATGAGATGCGGGGGCGCCTACAGGGCGTGTTCCTGGTGATCGTCGCCGGCGGGCCGCGGCTGGCCGACCTGGTGCACGGCGTGGTGGCGGACTGGACGTCACCGCGAGCGGCGGTCATCGGCGGTGGTGTCGGTGTCATCGTGACCGTGCTCGCGGTGACGCTGCTCAAACCGGCGCTGGTGCGGTACCGGGCGTCCTCGCCGAGTGTCGGTGAGCGGTCCTGACTACTGTTGTCCACCGTGCCCGACACCCCATCGTTCGACCCCACCGCGCCCGACACCACTGCGCCCGACCCCGGTGAGCCCGACACCACTCGGTTCGATGCCGCTCAGTTCGATGGTGCCGCCCGTCGGCTGCCCACCGGTCTGCAGTACGAGATCCGGCTCGGTACCGCGCGGGCGGTGGTCGGGTCGGTCGCCGCGGTGCTCCGCGAGTTCTCGGTCGACGGCCGACACTTCACCGAGGTCTGGGACGACGACAAGACCAGCCCGTACGGCTGCGGCATCACGCTCGCCCCCTGGCCGAACCGGATCGAGGACGGCCGGTGGACGCATCGGGGTAAGCAGCTGGCCCTGGACATCACCGATCGGGCGAACAACACGGCCATCCACGGGCTCCTGCGGAACACGTCGTACGAGCTGGTCGAGATCGACGAGGTGGCCGTCACACTCGGGGCCGCGATCTACCCGCAACACGGCTACCCGTTCACCCTCGACACCTTCGTCACCTATCGACTGACCGCGGACGGCCTGCACGTGACGCATCGGATCGCCAACGTCGGATCCGATGCGGCACCCTTCGGGATCGGCTCGCACCCCTACCTGCGGGTGGGGGACCACGCGATCAAGGACCTCAAGATCACCCTGGACGCGGACACCTTCCTGCCCGTGGACGCGCACAAGATCCCGACCGGTCGGGCGACGGTGGACGGCACCGATGTGGACCTGCGCGAGCCGGTGCGACTGGACGCGGTCGATTTGGACACCGCCTACACCGACCTACACCCGACCGGCGAGTACCACCAGGTGACCCTGTCCGCGCCGGACAACACCGGCCTCGTGCTGTGGGCCGACCAGGTGTACTCCTACATTCAGGTCTTCACCCCGCGGGACTACCCGGGGCGCGAGTTGACCGTCGCGGTGGAGCCGATGACCTGCCCGGCCAACGCCTTCAACACCGGCGAGGCGCTGCGCTGGCTGCAACCCGACGAGTCGTTCGAGGCGAGCTGGGGCCTCCGACCCGTCGGCTGACGGCCCGATCCGGGCTGATCGGCTCCGCGTACCGGGCCCTTTCAGCCCGAACCTTCAGCCCGGATCATGGGCCCGGATCGTGAGCCCGGATCTTCAGCCCGGATCCCGATTGCGCCACCGCCGCAGGGCTTCCTCCCGCTCGGTCGCGTGGTCGACGACCCGTTCGGGATACCCGGCCGGCACCCCGTCCGGCAGCTCCCACGGGGTGTGCACGGCCTTGCCCGGCACCCCGCGTAGTTCCGGGACGTATCGGCGGACGTAGTCGCCGTTCGGGTCGTGCCGCTGCCCCTGGGTGACCGGCTGAAAAACCCGGTAGAACGGTGCGGCCTGCGGCCCCGCACCCGCAGCCCACTGCCATCCGTGATTGTTGGACGCGAGATCCCCGTCCACCAGGTGATCCATGAAATGGCGGGCGCCCCGCTGCCACGGCAGGTGCAGGTCCTTGATCAGGAAGGACGCCACCCCCATACGGGCGCGGTTGTGCATCCATCCCTCGGCCAGCAACTGGCGCATGGCGGCGTCGATATAGGGGTACCCGGTGCGGCCCTGCCGCCAGGCGGTGAAGTGATCGTCTGCGGCGTCGCCGGTGTCCCAGTCCAGCTTGTCCACCGCCGGGTCCACCGACCACCAGGCCGTTCGCGGCCGATGGAACACCAGATCTGCGTAGAAGTCACGCCACGCCAGTTCCTGACGAAATGTCGCCGGGCCCGGCGCGCCGCGCGAGCCCAGATCCGCGAGCATCGTCCGCGGATGGATGCAGCCGTACTTGAGGTAGGGCGACAACCTGCTGGTTCCGTCGTGATCCGGTCGGTCGCGGTCGGTCTTGTAGTGGGCCAGCGCTGCGTCGCGAAACTCGACCCAGCGCGCGCGGGCCGCTGCCTCACCGCCGGTCGGTAGCCGGGGTTCGGCAGCGTCCGCTCTCGGACTCTCGGGCTGATCAGCGGGCAGATCGGCGGTTGGCACGTCAGTCGAAAGCCCGGTGGGATCGACCCGCGTCCCGACGTCGAGGTTGCTCCCGTCATACCAGCGGACGCCGGCAGCCGAACCGGCCGGGCGGCGGTAGCCGTGGTCCGACCAGGCGCGGAAGAACGGGGTGAAGACCGCATACGGTTGCCCGTCGGATTTCAGTACCCGCCCGGGCGACACGGCGTACGGCGATCCGGTGCGGACGAGCGGCACGTCGCCGAGCGCCGCTTCGACGTCCCGGTCCCGGCGTCGGCCGTACGGCATGAAGTCCGCGCTGATATGCACCTCCGCGGCTCCGGCGGCCGCGACGACGGCAGGCACCACCACGGCAGGGTCCCCGGACACCACGAGCAGCCGGCCACCGAGCGACTCGTTCAAAGCCCGCAGGCACGAGTGCAGAAAGCGCACCCGCGGCGCGCCGGACCCGCCCAGCAAGAGCGGGTCCAAGACGAACAGACCGAGCACGGGCCGGCCGTCGGCGGCCGCGGCGAGCAGGGCCGGGTGATCATCGACCCGCAGGTCCCGTCGGAACCACAGGATCGCGGGGTCGGTCATGCGGGTTCACCTGCGGGTTCACCTGCGGGCTCGGCCGGCGACATCGGGCGGCGAGCACCGAGGGCGAGCGCAACAGGCGACGGCGGCATCCGGAGCGAGGTCAGCGGTCGACCACCGGAACGTAGGCCCGCTCGGTGTAACCGGTGTAGACCTGGCGGGGCCGTCCGATCTTGGTGGCCGGATCCTTGATCATCTCCTGCCACTGGGCGATCCAGCCCGGCAGTCGACCCAAGGCGAACAGCACGGTGAACATGCGGTCGGGGAAGCCCATCGCCTTGTAGATCAGCCCGGTGTAGAAGTCGACATTGGGATAGAGCTTGCGCGACACGAAGTACTCATCGCTCAACGCGATCTCCTCCAGCTGCTTGGCGAGGTCCAACAGCTGATCATTACCCCCGAGCTTGCTCAGCACCTCGTCTGCGGTCGACTTCACCAACGCCGCCCGCGGGTCGTAGTTCTTGTACACCCGGTGACCGAAGCCCATCAGCTTCACGCCGGGCTCCTTGTCCTTCACTCGTTTGACGAACTGCTTGATGTCGCCGCCGTCGTCCTGAATAGCCGCCAACATGCCGAGCACCGCCTGATTCGCGCCGCCGTGCAACGGCCCGAACAGCGCGTTGATACCGGCCGAGATGGACGCGAAGAGGTTGGCGTTCGATGAGCCGACCAGTCGGACCGTCGAGGTGGAGCAGTTCTGCTCGTGGTCGGCGTGCAGGATCAGCAACTGGTCCAGGGCCTTGACCATCACCGGGTCGGCTTCGTAGTTCTCGGCCGGGAAGCCGAAACAGAGCCGGAGGAAGTTCTCGACCAGACCGCGGCTGTTGTCCGGGTAGAGCAGGGGCTGGCCCACGGACTTCTTGTACGCGTAGGCCGCGATGGTGGGCATCTTCGCCAACAGTCGGATCGCGGACAGGTCGACCTGCCTGGGGTTGAACGGGTCCAGCGAATCTTGATAGAAGGTGGACAGTGCCGACACCGCCGACGACAACACCGGCATCGGGTGCGCATCCCGCGGGAAGCCGTCGAAGAACCGCCTGAGGTCCTCATGCAGCATCGTGTGCCGCGAGATGCGCGACGTGAACGACGACAGTTGGTCGGCGGTGGGCAGCTCTCCGTTGATCAGCAGATAGCTGGTCTCCAAGAAGGTGGAGTGCTCGGCGAGTTGCTCGATCGGGTAGCCGCGGTAGCGCAGGATGCCCACGTCGCCGTCGATGTAGGTGACCGCCGACGTCGTCGATCCGGTGTTGGTGAAGCCGGGGTCGAGGGTGATCAACCCGGTGCTGGTCAACAACTTGGAGATCTCGACGCCGGAGGCGCCTTCGGTGGCGGGCACGACCTGGAGGTCGAGTGCTTGGTCGCCGTACCGGAAGGAGGCGGACGTCGGTGCGGCATCGGGTGCGGACACGGTTGCTTCGGTCATGGCAATGCGCCTCTCTGAGAACGGGGCAAACGCGACGACGGGATGTCGGGGGAGCGCACTGCGTCAATCGCCGCCCGATCGTTCGGCGTTCGGGCAGCGCCGGTACTCGCCAACGCTGCTGTGGAATCTACTTGCTCGATCGGGCGTGCCCGTCCGCGGGATCGCCCCCAACAGCGGCGAGCAGGCGTGTTGACACGGTTCTCACATAACGTTCACGCGCAGCTGATGCAGAAGATCTCGGCCGTGGCGCGCAAAATGGAACCGACTGGCATCGGCGCGAGTTCGTGCCGGAGAGGGGTGGCGTGAACTCGAAGCAGGTCAAGTGGTCTGTTTTGGCCGTAGTGATCGTCTTGGTCGCGGTGGTCGGTGTGTTGGTGGCTCGGAACGGCGCGAAGGATTCCGCGTCAGACGGATCCACGGTCACCGTGACGGTCACCGTTCCGCCCTCGGACTCTTCGGGTGGGCAGAGCGGCACCACCTCAGCACCTACTACCGGTTCGCGCACCGAAGACCCGTCCACCGTTTCATCGAGTGCTCCGTCCGGCGTCACGACGCCGGACAGCGGCTCGGGTGCGGGTTCGCCGGCGTCGGAGTCGAGCTCGCCGACGGGCGGATCGCCCGGTCGACCCGCGACGAATGTGCCGATGAAGAAGTTGGCACCCGGCGAGAAGCCGCCGCAGTTCGTCCTCTTCTCGTTCGACGGTGCGGGCAGCGCGGTCAAGATGCGCGAGTTCCTGGCCGCCGCGGCGGACGGCAACGCTCGGTTCACGGCTTTCCTGTCCGGTGTCTACCTGATCGACGACAGCCACGCCGACGCCTACCAGGCACCGGGTGCGCGTCGCGGGTCGTCGCAGGTCGGTTTCGGCGGTGACGCAGCCGAGGTGATCGGCCGGGTGCAGGGGCTCAACGACGCCTATGCCGCCGGCAACGAGATCGGCACGCACTACAACGGCCACTTCTGCGAGCTCGGCGGCAACTGGTCGACAGCCCAGTGGAACAGCGAACTCGATCAGTTCTTCGACTTCTTGGCCAACTGGAAGAAGATCGACAATCTGCCCGACGCGCCGGACCTGCAGGTCCCGATAGACGAGGTGAAGGGGGGTCGGACGCCCTGCCTGAACCACACCTACAGCCAGGTCAACCCCGCTTGGAAGACCCACGCGATGACCTACGACTCCTCGCAGCCCGCTCCGCGGGACGGGATCTTCTGGCCGGATGTCAAGGACGGCACGTGGGAGTTCTACATGCCACAGGTGTACTCGGCCGGGCTCGGCGGCAAGGTCACGGCGATGGACTACAACTTCTGGGTCAAGTTCAACGGCGGTAAGGAGGACCCCTCCTCGGCCTCCGGACTGACACCCATCGTGCTGGACACCTACCGTTACATGTACAACCAGGCCTTCAACGGCAACCGCGCCCCGGTACTGATCGCCAATCACTTCAACAACTGGAACGGCAACTCCTTCAACCCGGCGACCATCCAGTTCATGCGGGAGACCTGCGTGAAGCCCGACACGTACTGCGCGACCTATCAGGACGTGATCGCCTGGATGGAATTGCAGGACCCGACGGTCCTCGCGGGCCTGCAGGCCCGACCGTCGGTCGCCTACCAGCCGTAAACCCGGTTCGGACTCGTGTCGGCGCGTCGGCCGTGCTCGGGCGGCCGCACCTGCCAGCCTGGACTGGCTCGGCGGCGTCGTGACTCCATCGGCCGCTCAGCGCAGTGAGGCAACGGGTCGAGGAGGACGTGAGTTCGTGGATCGACGGCGGATGTTCGCGCTGCTGGGAACTGTCGCCCTCACCGTGGTGACGGGGGTGCTGATCTCGCAGAGTTCGACCGCGACCACGGCAGCGCTGCCACCGGATTCCCCTGCCGCCGCCCGGGGAGCCGACGCCGTCGCTCTGGACTCGCGGTCGGGGAGCGAGCGGTGGATCACGCCCAAGCCGAGCAATGTCTCCGCGCCCGCGCTCACCACAGGCGCGAAGCCGCCCCAGTTCATCATCTTCTCGTTCGACGGGGCGGGAAATCACGACAAGCTCGTCGATTTCGAAGCGGCCGCCGCGCCCACCGACAGTCGGTTCGTCGGTTTCCTCAGTGGCACCTACCTGCTGACCGACGATCACAACACGGCCTACGCCGCCGCCGGCGCGAAACCGGGCACCTCGTCCATCGGCTTCGGCGGCGACCTCGCCGAGGTGACCCGACGAGTGCTCGACCTGAATGACTTCTATGCCGCCGGGCACCAGATCGGCACGCACTACAACGGTCACTTCTGTGCCCTCGGTGCGAACTGGTCGACAGCCGACTGGAACCGTGAACTCGACCAGTTCTTCACCTGGTTCGGCGATTGGAAGACGGCGAACGGGCTCGCCGCCGGGCCGGACCTGCGGGTTCCGGCCACTGCGGTCACCGGTGGACGTACACCGTGCCTGGCGGGCAGATTCGACCAACTGACCCCCGCTTGGCAGGCGCATCAGATGACCTACGACTCGTCGGGGGAGAATCAGTACACCGGCATCGGCTGGCCCACACAGGCCGACGGCATCTGGCAGTTTCCGATTCCGACCGTCTACGCACCGGGCTTCGCCGCCGCGGGCTTCCCACCCCTGGTGAAGGCGATGGATTACAACTTCTGGTACAAGTTCAACAAGGCGAAGGAGCGTCCGGAAACGGCGGCTGAACTGGGAGCTCTCGTCCTGGACACCTACCGCTTCATGTACGACCAGACCTTCGCCGGCAACCGAGCGCCCATACTGATCGCGAATCACTTCAACGAGTGGAACGGCGACTCCTTCAATCCCGCCGCCCGTCAATTCATGACCGAGACCTGCGGTCTGCCGGACACGATCTGCACGACCTATGCGGACGTGATCGCCTGGATGACCGCCCTGGATGCCGCCGAACTCGCCGGCTTGCAGGCCCTGCCGCCGGTCGCCGCCGCCGGGCCGGTCACCGGCTGAGCCATTCGCGCAGGTGGCAGATCGGTCATCGACAGCTCGGTGCCGGCCGCGACTGCGCCGTTAGCGACATCCGCCATCGACTCGCGCTGCCGACCTCGCGCCGCCGCACCATCGGTCCAGGTAGAAAATTCGTCCGAATGTCTTGACCCTCACGCCGAGGGAGGCTGGAAGCTCGACTGAGTTCGGTGGAGTATCGAATGACGAGAGCGGTTCGGTCGGAGGTGCGGGTGGATCCCGGGGCGACACAGCGGTACAACGTCGGCGAGGTCGCGCGGCTCGCGGGCGTCACGGTACGGACTCTTCATCACTACGGCGAGATCGGGCTCCTGCGGCCCAGCAGTCGCAGCGGAGCGGGATATCGCCAGTATTCGGCCGGCGACCTCGATCGGCTGACCCGCATCCTCTACTACCGAGACTTGGGCTTCGCGCTGGATGCCATCGCCACCCTGCTGGACGGGTCCACCGATCCGGTGGAGCACCTGAAGCGGCAGCATCGACTGCTCACCGAACGGCTGGAGCGGGTCCACGCGATGGTGGTCGCGATCGAGAAGGAGATGGACGCCGACATGAACGGCAGCGAACTCACCGCCGAGGACAAGCTCGAAATCTTCGGCGACACGTACGACCCGGCCTACGAATGGGAGGCCGAGCGCCGCTGGGGCGACACCGAGCAGTGGCGACAATCCCGAGAGCGCACCCGCAAGTTCACCAAGGCCGACTGGGTGCGGATCAAGTCCGACACCGATGCGCTGAACGCGCGGCTGGTGGACGTATTCACCAGCGGGGCGCAGCCGGGCGGCGCTGCCGCGAACGCCGCGGCCGAGGAGCACCTGGCCGCCTTGAACGTGTTCTACGACTGTGACCACGACCAGCAGCGTCGGCTGGCCGACATGTACCTCGCCGATGAACGTTTCAGTCGAACGTACGAGGCGCTCGCGACCGGATTGACCCAGTGGCTGCGGGACAGCGTCCATGCCAACGCAGACCAGGCCGACGCAGACCGGGCCGACGCAGACCGGGCCGACGCAGACCGGGCCGGGTGCAAACCCGTCGCCGGATGGATCCGCTCAGCAAACACACAGCTGAGGCCGGTCGACGGCACAGGCGGGCCCCGCAAGCTCCCTTGCATGACCTCGACCGGACCGCTGGCCCGCATCTCCGTCGAGGCTCGCCGGCCAGTCGATCACCTTCGTAGTCATAGGCACCGTCTGCACCATCGCGGTCCTGGCCGTCGGGCTGGAGATCAACAAGCTGGCACTCGACGCGCTCGCGTGGGTCGCCCCCGGGCGCGGGAACGGTGGTCGAGGCGGCGGTGCTGCTGCTATCGGGGGTGCTCGTGACGGCGACTCGGGTCGCGGTGATGCGGCGCTGGACCAGGGCGGCCACACCGGGGGGCCCCGCTGCTCGCACACTGGACGTCGATGAGTACCTCGCACACTGGACTCATAGTACGTCAAGTACCGCAACTCCGGAGCCGGGCGGGTTGTCCGCGCGATGGTGGATTCTCCACGTCGATCTGGATCAGTTCCTCGCCGCGGTCGAGGTGCTGCGGCGCCCGGAGTTGCGCGGACTGCCGGTGATCGTGGGCGGCGACGGCGACCCGACCCGAGGTCGCCAGGTGGTGTCCACCGCGTCGTACGAGGCCCGCGCGTTCGGCGTGCATTCAGGCATGCCGCTGCCACTCGCAGCGCGCAAGTGCCCTACCGCGGTGTTCCTACCGACCGACCCGCCCACGTATGAGGCGGCCTCGATCGCGGTGATGGCCACCCTGCGTTCCTTCGGCCACCCGGTGGAGGTGTGGGGCTGGGACGAAGCCTGTCTGGGCGCTACGCTCGCCGATCCGCACGCGCTGGCGGTGGACATCAGATCCCGAGTGCGGGCGAACACCGGGCTGTCCTGTTCTGTGGGAATCGGTGACAACAAGCAGCAGGCCAAGCTCGCGACCGGCTTCGGCAAACCCGACGGGGTGGGCCGACTGACCACCGCCGACTGGGAATCCGTCATGTACCCGCGGGCGCCCGAGGCGTTGTGGGGGGTGGGCGGCCGGACGGCCACACGGCTCGCCGAGCTCGACATCCACACCGTCGCGGATTTGGCGGCCGCGTCGGTGGAGACCCTGGTCGCGTCGTTCGGTCCGTCGACCGGACGGTGGTTGAGCACCCTCGGGCACGGCGGTGGCGACTCCCGGATCGTGGACGAGCCGTGGGTGGCCCGGTCCAAGAGCCGCGAGAGCACGTTTCCAGTCGACCTGACCGATGCGGTCGAGATCGAACGTCAGGTGCGTCGGATGGCGACGGAGCTGACCCGGGAGGTGGCGGCGGATGGGCGAACTGTGCATCGGGTGGCGGTGAAGGTACGCACCTCGACCTTTTACACCCGGACCAAGATCAGGAAACTTCCGGCGCCGAGCACCGATCCGGAGGTGGTCGCGGCGGTCGCGAACGAGGTACTGGGGCGATTCGAGCTGACCCGGCCGGTCCGGCTGCTCGGAGTGCGCGTCGAGCTCGACCCGGTGAAACCGCTCGATCCCGTTTGAATTCGACTCCATCGAAATCATGTGTGAGCGCGTATTCTCGGCTGCCCGACCGCGAATAAACTGTCGCCATCAAGAAATCCGAAACACTGACCTCCCCCGAGACGTCGAACAGCCGGGTGGGGCGTCCCTCTCGAAGGTCATTGTCGGTGGTGCTTCGTATCATTGTGGGTATGAGCGGAGCCGGTTTCTACACACTCGACGAGGCGATGCGCCTGGTCGAGAATGCGATGGAAGCCGTGTCCGGTCTGGTCGCCGGGGAACGGTGGAAGTTGAACGGCGACGAATTGTTGAAACTGTCCCTCGGTGTGGAGAAACTCAGCCGGAGAACGTGGGCGGCACAGGTGCAGTTGACCGACGAACTGGACCAGCAGGGCGTCGCGGCCGCCCGGTCGGTGTCCTCGACGGCGGCGCTGCTGCGGGAGACGTTGCGGATCTCACCCGGTGAGGCGTCCGCGCGGGTGAGTGCGGCCAGGGCGACCCAGCCTCAGGATCTGCCGTCGGGTGGGGAGCGACCCGCGCAGCGTCCGATCCTCGGCGCGGCGATCGACGACGGGGATGTGTCGGTCGATCACGTCCGCACCATCGTGTCGACGTTGCGACGGCTACCGGACGCGCTACCTGTTGATGTGGTGTCGGAGGCGGAGCGGGTGTTGGTGGAGCACGCGTTGATCCAGGATCCGGAGCAGTTGAAGAAACTCGCCCGGCACCTGGAGTGCGTGTTGGACCCGGACGGCACCCCACCCGACGACCCCGCAGCACGGTCGAAGATGGAACTGACAATCGGGTCCCGCAGCACCACCACCGGTCTGACCGGCATCCACGGATATTTGAACGACCTGGGTGTCGCCGCACTCCGGGCGGTGATCGACCCGCTCGCCGCACCGAAACCCGCCGTCGACGGCTCCAAGGACCCCCGCCCGGCCGCGACCCGACGAGCGCACGCCCTGGTCGAGGTGCTGGACTACGTGCTCCGCACCGGCGGGAACACCGAGAACCCCCTCCCGGAGGCGGCGGGTGTCCGGCCGCACATCACCGTCACCATGGACTGGGACATCCTCAAGCAACAGGCGGGCGCCGCGGTGCTCGACGGCGGGCACCGGCTCTCCCTCGCGGACACCCGCCGCCTGCTGTGCGACGCCGCCGTCATCCCCGCCGTGTTGGGCGGGGCCGGCGAGGTCCTGGACCTCGGCCGAAGTTCCCGCACGTTCAGCACCGCGATCCGCAGGGCGATCACCCTGCGGGACCGCGGATGTTCATTCCCCGGCTGCACCAGACCCCCGAATTGGTGTGATGCGCATCATTTGAAATGGTGGGCGCGGGACCTCGGCGAGACCAGTTATCAGAATGGCACCCTGTTGTGTGCTTTTCACCACACGGAAATCCACCGAGGGGATTGGCGAATACAACCCGGGCCCGACGGGGTACCGGAATTCGTGCCACCGAAATGGTTGGATTTTGAGCAGAAACCCAGACGCAACGCCGTGCACCACGTTCACCCGGTCCGGCGGTGATCACTCAGTCGTCGACCCCGCGGGCGCGCAGCGCGTCGCCCAGCGCGTCCGCGGTGCGCAACGCTCGCACCACGGCCGGCGCGGCCAATGCCAACGCCGAGTTGCGCAGACCGGTGACGCCGCGAGCCTTTCGGGCCTGCACCACGTCGGTGACGATGCCCGCCACCAGCGGCACGCACCTGATGGTCAGCGCCAGCAGCAATCCGACACGGTCGGGTTCGACCCCGAACCGGCGCAGCGGACGCAGACCGGCGCGACAGAGATCCAGGATGGTCGAAACTCTGGTGGTCAACGTGACGAGCGCGGCCAGCGCGACATTGATCAGCAGCGCACCGGCGGCGTAGACGGCCTGCTGCCAGTCGGCGAAGAGCAGTTGAAAGCCGGCCACGAACGGCAACACCCAGGCCAGCGGTCGGAGCTGCGCCAGAGCACTCGCCACCGGAATCCGACTCACGGCGTAGAGCAGCGCCACCACCACCAGGGCGATTCCGATCTGCCAGGGCCTGCGCAGTAGGAAGGTCGTGCCGACCGCGACGGCCAGCAGCAGCAGCTTCAATCCGGCCGGCATCCGGTGCAGCACTGAGGTGCCCGGTGAGTAGAGCCCGATCATCGGACGGCTCTCGATGCGGCGGTCACGCGAGCAACAGCCGGCGATAGCCGGCGAGTGCGACGGCCGGTATGTCGTCGCCGACCACCCGACCTTCATCGATCACCAGCACGCGGTCGAATTCCGCCACCAGATCGAGTTGGTGGGTGACCACGACCACCTGCTGGTCCAGGCTGCTCAACCGGCCGCCGATCATCGCGGCGTTGCGGGCGTCGAGCAGGGTGGTCGGTTCGTCGGCGACCAGGATGGCCGGTTCGCCGACCAACACCGAGGCGAGCGCCAACAGCTGCTTCTGCCCGCCCGACAGCAGATGCGCAGGATGGTCGGCGTGATCGGCCAACCCGAAACGCTCGATGGTCGATTGCACGCGTATCGCCACCTGCTGCTTGGACAGGGCGGTGCGTCGCAGGGTGAAGGCGATGTCCTCACGAACTGTCGGCATCACGATCTGGGTGTCGGGGTCGGTGAAGATGAACCCCACCAGCTCCCGCACCCGCCGACCCTCCTTGGCCACCGAAAGTCCGTCGACGGTCACCCGACCGCTGGTCGGCTCGATCAGGCCGTTGATCATTCGCGCCAGCGTGGACTTTCCCGAACCGTTCGCGCCCACGATGCCCACCCGGGCTTCGGACAGGGTCAGGTCGACGTCGATCAACACCTGGCGATCGCCGAACCGATGGGACACCCCTTCGAATCGGATCACGTGGCCGCCTGCGGGTACCGTCACCGCGGGTCCGTTGCGCCGTCGCCGACCCCGGAATCGGCGTCGACCCGCTGAAACAGCACGGCGATACCCTGTCCGCCACCGATGGCGCAGGCCGCCAAGCCGAACTCGGGGCCATTCGGTCGCAGCATCCGGGCGAACAAGCGGACCACCAGCAACGCGCCCGACGCACCCCAGGGATGGCCGATGGCGATCGCGCCGCCATCGGCGCAGACCCGGGATTCATCCAGACCCAACGTGATCACCGCGGCGAGCACCTGCGCGGCGAACGCCTCGGTGATCTCCACCGCGCCGACGTCGTCGACCGTCAACCCGTGCCGGGCGAGCAACGGCGGAACCGCCGCGGTGGGCCCGAGCCCCGGGAGCGCCGGGTCGCACCCGCGAACGGACCCGCCCAGCACCCGCAGGCCGCGGCGGCCGACAGCCGCCTCGGCAGACACCAGCGCGACCGCCGCCGCGCCGTCGGAGACGCCGCAGGAATTGCCCGCGGTCGCAGTGCCATCGGCGGCGAATGCGGGTCGCAACCGGGCAAGTCGCTGCACAGTCATACCCGGGCGGGGTCGTTCGTCCTCGCGAGCATCGCCGACCGGCACCATCTCCGCATCGAAGGCGCCAGCCGCCCGCGCGTCGAGGGTGCGCTGGAAGGATCGAGCAGCCCACCCGTCCTGCCGTTCGCGACTGATCCCCAAGTGGACGGCGACGGCGTCTGCCGCCGGACCCATCTCCGGGTCGGGGAACGGCGGGGGACTGAACGGGGCTCGACGGTAGCGGACCGGCGTGCCGCCGGAGCTGGTCGGCGGCCACTGCCGCCAAGGCGCGGTCGACGCCGACTCGACCCCACCGGCGAGAATCACATCGGCCTCGCCCGCCGCGATCCGAGAAGCCCCCTGCAAGACGGCGTCCAGGCCGGAGCCGCACTGCCGGTCAACGGTGACGCCGGGGACGGCCACTCCCAAACCCGCCCGCAGGGCGGCGACGCGAGCCACGTCCCCGCCTGGTCCCAGGCAGTTGCCGAGCACCACGTCGTCGACCGGACCATCCGTGACCGGCGCCAGGTCCGCCCGCAGAGCGGCCAGAACGGGAGCGGCCAACTCGTCCACGGTGAGGGAGGCGAAGGCGTGGCCGGCCGTCCCGACGGGGGTCCGCCGGGCCGCCACGATCATCGGCCGGGGGACTGTCACGACCGTTACGGTAGCGGCTGCTGGTCCAACGACCCGTCGATCAGTCGGGATCGCACGATGCCGCGGTGGACCTTGCCGTTGGTGGTGCGGGGGAGCTCTGCGATGAACCACCGCCGCGGCAGCGCCGCAGGCTGTAGGCGGGAGCGGGCGAAGATCCGAATGTCCGCGCCGCGAGCGCCGTCCTCGCACTCGAGGACCGCGACGACCACCTCACCGAGGCGTTCGTGTGGGATGCCGACCACGGCCGCCGCCCGGACGCCGGGGGCGGCGGTCAGCACCGCTTCGATGTCCTCCGCGAGGACCGTGGTTCCGCCGGTGGTCACGGCGGCGTCGCTGCGCCCGCGGATCACCAGTGACTCGCCGGCGAACGATCCGAAGTCGCCGACCGAAGCGAAGCCGTCCTCATCGAACCGCAACGCGCCCGCTTCGCCCGCGTACCCCAGCGCGAGATAGGGGGATCGGGCCCAGACCTCGCCGTCCCGGATTGAGACTTCCACTCCGGGGAAGGCCCCCATCGGTCGGCGGTATCGGCGGGCCGCGACGAACGAGAGTTCCGCGGCGCCGTAGTACTCGACGATCTCCACGCCCAGGGTGCGAGCGCGATCTGCCAGACCCGTGGTCATGGCGGCACCGGCGATCACCGCGAGCCGGACAGCTGTGCCCGCGCGGACCATCGAGTCCAGCGTCGAGGGGACGCAGTGCACGACGGTGGCACCGGCTGCGGTGTCGGTCAGCGTGGCGCCGCGCCACAGCGTGTGCAGAGCGGCGAACAGATGCATGCTCGTGTGGAGCGGCCCGGTCAGGCCGACCACATCGTCCGCGGTGATCTCGGTGAGTTCGGTGAAGGGCGCCAAGGACGCGCGCCAAGATCGCCAGGTTCGCGCCACCACCCGGGGCTTACCGGTCGACCCGGAGGTCGTGACCAGCAGCTGCGCCTCGTCGGGCAGCCGCCCGATCCGCGGGACCGGCTGCTCCGGGTCACAGAAGAGCACCGGACGCCCGCTGGCGATGCCCGCATAGCAGGTGACCAGGGCGGTCAGCAGATCTCCGTCGTGCGCCAACAGCGGATCGGTGCCGGCCAGCTCGTCTTCACTGAGTTCGAGGACCGCCTCCTCGATCTGCGCCGTCAACGTCGCATAGCTGATCTCGGTGCCGCCGATCAGGAGGGCTACGTCGTCGGGGTCGCCACCCAACCACCCGGTGAGTCCGGGGTCCTCGTGATCGGCAGGGTCAGCAGTGTGGGTGTCGGCAGTGTGAGCAGTGTCAGTCTCGGCGGCGCGGTCGGATTCCACCGAGCTGTCGGGCTGGACGGCCGGATCGGACTTGCCCGAGTGTTCGGGCGGCTCGGTAGTCAGGGCCTCCGGGGACGGCAGCTCCGCTGTCGACTCCAATGCGCCGGCGTCACCGCTGCTCGGAACCGCATACGCGGCGTCCGGGAAATCCGGTGGCGGCGGGGTGTGGTCCGGTTCAGACACGTTCACTCTGGTCGGCCGAGGAGCCCCCGGTGCGCTGAGCTCCGGCAGTGTCCGTGTCGGAGGTCTTCGATTCCACTGCTGCGGTCCGGGCTCGCCGGGCCATCAGGCCCGGGTACGCGCGATGCACCTGCTGCGCGACGAGCACGGTGACGATCACCTTGAGCATGTCGCCCGGCCAGAACTTGAGCGAGTCGAGGAATGCCCCCGCCAGCGTCAGCTTCGTGTTGAGGGCGGTCACCGGGACGCCGACGGCGTAGATCACCAGCATCCCGCCGACCGCGGTCACCAGGAACGCCTGCCAAAGCGGGTACCGGGGCAGGATCCTGGCGGTGCCCCAGCCGATGAACGCCGCCCCGAGGAGGAAGCCCCAGGCGTAGCCGGCGCTCCCCGCGGTGGTGAACCAGGCGATCCCGCCGCGACCGCCGGACAACAGCGGTAGTCCGGCTGCCACGAGTGCATCGAAGAGCAGGACGGCCAGGAATCCCTTCCGGGCCCCCAGGATCGCGCCGGCGAGCATGACGCCGAGTGTTTGGAATGTGATCATCACCGGGCTGGCGCCGACATGGATCCCACCGGGGAGGCCGAGGGCGGCGATCAAACCTGCGAAGATGGCGACCTGTGCAAGGTCTCGGGCTGTGTTTCGACGAGAAGTCACAGGGAGACCTTACTGGAGTGCTCCGGCCGTGGTGCAGGATGATCCCCTGCTGTGAACACCAACCCAGCGACGCCCGCCGGCACCGACGAACCGCAGGTCACCGTGGTCACTCGTCCGGACGGCACCACACTCAGGGTGCAGACCTACCGGGCGGTCGCGCCCCCCGCCGGACCGCCCGTTCTACTGGTGCACGGGTTGGGCTCAGACGCCGACACGAACTGGCGGCGAGCCGGCTGGATCAGGTCGTTGCGGCCGCTGGCCCGACAGCTGGTCAGTCTGGACCTGCGGGGGCACGGCGGCAGTGCGCATCCGCGGGATCCGGACCGGTACCGACTGTCCCTGATGGTCGGTGACGTGCTCGCCGTGCTCGCGGACACCGGCCTGGACCTGGGCGAGATCGACGCCGTCGGGTACTCACTGGGCGCGAGGTTGCTGTTGGAGTTGGTCGCAACCGACACACAGCCCGTCCGTCGGCTCGTTCTGGGCGGGAGCGCCGGTCAGCCACAATTGCAGGGCATCGATCTGAACGAGATCGACCGTGCCGCCCGCGGTGGACCGGTGCCGTCCGGTGCCGAGTCGGCGCGGATCGCCCGCACCATCGCCGCACTTCCCAGTAACGACGTACTCGGTTTGGCGGCGCTTGCGCGGGGCCTGCACGACGACCCGGAGCTTTCGCGGCGCGCCCCAGACCCGGTCCTGCCCACGCTGTTGGTGGTGGGGACTGCCGACCCGCTCCACGACCTCGCCCAGCAATGGGCGATGGAGCTGCCGCAGGCGACCTTCGTCGGCGTCCCCGGCCGCGATCACGTCTCCACCGTGCCTGCCGCGCTCTTCCGGGCGACCGCGGTGGAGTTCCTGCGGCGGGAATGACGTTGACCCGCAATTCGGTCGCCGCCGACACTGGACCGCGCCGACTGGTCCGACTGGTCCGACTGGCGGCGCGGTACACCCCAACCGCGCCGACTGGTCCGACTGGCGGCGCGGTACACCCCAACCGCGCCGACTGGTCCGACTGGCGGCGCGGTACACCCCAACCGCGCCGACTGGTCCGACTGGCGGCGCGGTACACCCCAACCGCGCCGACTAGTCCGACTGGCGGCGCGGTACACCCCAACCGCGCCGACTAGGCTCCGGTTCGCGTCGCTGCGTAGGCTCGGCGCTCCAACCGGCGTTCGCGACTCGTCGCCGCCGGCCGAGGGAAAGGCCCGAGGGTGCCCGTCAACAACCACTCCGGTCGCGCGCTGATCGTCCTGGTCGCCGACCAACACATGCACGAATCCGTCGACGACGGCCGCAGCGCCCTGGTCACCGAACTCCTGCTCGAGGCGGGGTTCGTGGTCGACGGTTCCGTCACCGTGCCCGCCGACGAACCGGTGATCCGCAACGCGCTCAACACCGCGGTGATCGGTGGCGTCGACCTCGTCATCACCGTCGGCGGCACGGGTGTGTCACCCCGGGACGTCGTGCCGGATGTCACCGCGGAAATACTCGATCGACAGCTGCTGGGAGTGAGCCAGGCGCTGCGCTGGTCCGGCATGACCGCGGGCATCTGGGAGGCGGTCACCTCACGCGGGCTGGTCGGCGTCGCCGGGTTCACTCTGGTCGCCAACATTCCCGGCAGTCGGCCGGCGATCAGGGACGGCCTCGCCACATTGGCTCCACTGGCGGCCTACCTGATCGGTGAGCTCTCCAGCATGGACGAGGTCTGAGCAACCCGGACAAGGGTCGCCCCGCGCCGATGAGTAAGCCCGAGCCGACGCGTGAATCCGGCCAGACGGGTGAATCCGAGCCGATGGGTGATTCCGCGTCGCTGCCGAGTCGGCCCGCCCGGGTGCCTGCCGATGCGCCTACCGATTCGACCACCCGGGCACCGCGCGATCCTGCGCCGAGCACAACCGGCGACAACGGCGTGGCCACCGCGGACCGGCGCCGACCAAGTCGCGCGGAGTTGGACCGAATCTTCGGCACTGAGCCGCTCAGTACCCGCGACGACCTGCCGGAACTGGAGGCGTCCGGATCGGCCACGCCGGATGAGCGGTGGTACCTGGAGAACCGTCCGCCGCATCATTAGGGCTGATCGGCACGGTCGCGCCTGAAACTGCTTCTAGTGCTGCTTCCAGCTCTTGGGCTGGTGGTACTGCTGCCGGGTAGCCCGGTCGTCCCCTCGGCCCCGGTGCTCTCGGCCCGAGCATTGGACCGGGTTCAGCCGGGTCAGGACGACTTGCCGGAATCGTTGCCGCCCTGCGTCGGCAGCGTCGATTTCAGTGCGGTCGATTTCAGTGCGGTCGACTTCGGTGCGGTCGGATCCTGTGTGGCGGCGGCGAACAACTCGGCATCGAGGACGGTCGTCGGCTCGCCGGGAGGCGTCACCGGTTGCTCGGCGGGCACCTGCATCCGCAGCAGATCCCGAATTTGCAGCAGCAGTTCGTTGTCGGTCGGGGCCGCTGCCACCGGCTTCAAGTCCTTCTTGCGCAGTTCGGAGATTCGCAACATCGGCACCACGAACAGGAAGTAGACCACCGCGGCGGTGATCACGAAGGTGACGATCGCAGTGATGACCTTGCCGAAGTCGACGAACGTCGTCGGGTCGCCCTTCGCGCCCAGCGCGAAGCCCAGCCCGGTGGCGTCGATGCCGCCGATCCGGGCCAGAATCGGTTTGATGATCGCATCGGTGAAGCTGGCGACGACTGCGGTGAACGCGCTGCCGATGACGACCGCGATGGCCAGTTCAATGACGTTGCCGCGAAAGATGAAATCGCGGAATCCGATGAAAATTTTCGGCATGGTGAATTACTCCGTCAACAGAGGATGGGTCGTGCTGGTCGGTGGGTGTCGCTGCGTCCGGCGACCTCGGCTTGACGACCAGCGGTAGACCGGTTGCGAGCCGACACGGCGCATCGTCGCGGCTTCCCAGACCAGACCGGACAGTACCGGCGCGACGACGGCTAGCGCAGGAGCAGCGCGATATCACCGGACAATGTGCCGACAGTCACCCGATCTGCGTCCGCAGCCGGGACCGACAGCAGCACCGGCCGACTGTCGGGAGATCGGTCGGCCGATTCGAGCACAGCCAGTACGACCCCGTCGTCGGTCAGGGTCAGCGCCGTCCCGGTCTCACTCAGGACCATCACCGCCACCGCGAGCCCCGGCTGCAGCAGCTGCACGATTGCCGGGTCCGCCGGTCGCACGGCGATCGCCACCCGTCCCGGCCCCGGGTCGGGCCCGTCGGCGCCGACCACCCGCGAATCGGTCAGCACCTCGCCGCGACGCACCGCGCCGGCCAACGGCCGACCGACTACCTCTGTGACTGCCGTCAGCGCGCCGTCCGGAGGGGCCGTGCTCCGCACCACGCTGACATCCGCTGCTCGCAGTACCGTTCCCGCTGGTAGATCTGCGACGACAGTGAGGACCTCGGTACCGGCGGCCGTCGACTGTGGGGCTACGGCGGCCAGACCTGCGAGCAGGATCAACACCATGGACGTCAGGCGGCGGAGCGCGCGTCGGCGGCGACCGCCTGCCCGCCCCGTCCAGCCGTCCCAGGGGCGGCGAGGCTGTAGACCTCGCACCGATCGGCTGCGGGTGGCGGCCGCCTCCGCGGCCGTGCTGGGACGACTCCCGAAGGTCCTTGCCACCGCTGTGCGCATCCGACCCCCCGTCCGTCTGTGACGACTTTAGGGATTCGGGAGGTGTGCCAATGGACAAGCGCAATCGAGTGTGGACAACTGCGACCGGCCCGCTCCGGTGTGCACAACCAGCGACCTGGCGCATCACGCGGCACCCCGGAGGACCCGGCCACGACGGCACCGCAGGTCGGCTTATTCCGATCCCGATCGCGTTGCTGCGTTTGTGCGTTGACCCGCTCACTCAGCTGCTGCTGGAGCTACCGGCTTTTGATCCGGCGCTGCTCGCGCTGCTGCCCGCCGATGAACCGGAGGATCCGGAACCAGACGAGCCCGCCGAGCTCAAGAGTTACTGCTGTTGCTGGAACTGCTGTTGCCGGTACCGCTGTTGCCGGTAGTGCTGTTGCCTGAACCGCCGTTCGAAGAACTGCTCGCAGCCGCGGACGACTTCTCGGTGCTCTTCTCCCTGCTGCCCTTCTCGCTGCCGGTCTTCTCGCTGCCGGCCTTCTCGCTCCCCGTTTTGTCGCGGCTGCCCCCGTCGCCGGTCTTCTTGGTGCCGTTCGAGGTTGATCGCGAGTCGGTGCGGTAGAAACCGGAACCTTTGAAGACGACCCCGACGGCGCCGAAGACCTTGCGCAACCGCCCCGCGCACACGGGACACTCGGCGAGAGACGAGTCGGTGAACGACTGGACGGCCTCGAATTCATGGCCGCACTCGGTGCACGCGTATTGATAGGTGGGCACGACATTCCTCCGCTTGATGCGATTCCCGGCGAGGTCACCGCCACCTGAGGGACGGCGTCGCTGAGTACTCCGCCGGACGATCTGGGTGCCCGGCGGCGCTACCACCAGCCGATCAAGCCGGCACTCGATCGGCGGGAGTGCTAGATCGATGATCCACGCCGGACGGCCCCGGCGCAAACATGAACCGACCCCGACCGATCGACACCGACTGATCGACACCGACTGGCTCGACCTCGGCTGGCTCGACACCGACTGATCGACCTCGACGCCGGCGAGTGTCAGCCGATCGAGACCACACCGGCCGCCGGTGTCACCACCAGCGTGACCGGCTCATCGAGGCCGTCGTGTGGAACTGTCGGCACGGTCTCGTCGTCGAACAGGACTCCGATCAGTTCGCGACGCTGCGGATTCAGCTCGCGCAGCAGGGCGAGGGTGCGGTCGTAGTGGCCGCCGCCACGGCCGAGCCGGAATCCTTGACGGTCTACCGCGAGCGCCGGGACCAGCAGCACCGCGACGTCCGATACGGCGGCGGAACCCAGGGTGGCGCCGCTGGTCGCCCCCCGACCCCATGGATCGGCGTCGATCGACACCCCGGCCCGCCTCGCCGCCGAGAAATCCAGCCAATCCAACGGTCGGGGCCCGACGACGACGGGAATCAACACCCGGGTCCCCGTGTCGGATAGCTCGGCGAGCAGGCGGTCGGCGAGCGGTTCGGTCGGCAGCGGTTGAAAACAGCACACTGCGGCCACCCCGCGCAGGTGCCGCAGGAGGTGGTCGGTGTTGGCCTCGCGCGCGCCGGCGCGGGCTGACGGGGACTGGGCGCGTCGTCGTGCGAGCAGTTCGGTTCGCAACCGGCGCTTCGCCAGGATCACGGCGGAATCGTCGGCATCCACCTGGTTGCATCCCTTCGCCCGCGTCGACCCGGATCGACCGACCCGACCGCCACTCTCCGCTATCGATTTTCGATCGATCCGCCCGGATGGCCGCAGAAATGGCGACCCGGCGGGGCCGCATGTGCCGCTGGGGCACCGTTCGGCGCTATAGGTTGAGCAATCATGACCAGTGTCTCGACTGCTGTCCATCCAGCAACTCTGCCCGCAGCACCTCTGCTCGATCGGGTCGACTGCATCGGTCGAGTCGGGATCGTGACGGGGGTCTCGCTGCCGGCCGGTGCGCGAGTGGAGGAGTCTTGATGCGCTCGGTGAACGAGCAGTTGACGTTGATCCTGCGATCGGCCGTCACGCCGTCTCCGGTACGAACGGCGATCTCCGAGGCGCAGGGTCTGCTCTGCGCCGAGGAGGTGGTGGCCACCGGTGCGCTGCCCGCCTTCGACCAGGCTGCGGTGGACGGCTACGCGGTTCGGTATGTCGACGTGATGAACGCGTCCGAGGCGAACCCGGTCCAGTTGCCGGTGGTCGGTGAGATCGGAGCCGGGGCGCGGACCGCGCACCGCCTGCAGCCGAATCAAGCGGTGTACGTGGCGACCGGCGCCCCGCTTCCGATCATCGCCGACACCGTGATCCCGCGATACGAGACCAACGCGCACTCGGCACGGGTCTCCTTCACCGCGCCGCTGCCGTCCGGGTCGTACGTCCGCCGCATCGGCGAAGACGTGCAACCCGGTGACGTCGCGGTCCGCTCGGGAGCATTCATCGGCGCCGCCCAGGTGGGCCTGTTGGCGGCAGTCGGGCGAGACAAGGTGCTCGTCCACCCCCGGCCGCGGCTGTCCATCATCTCGGTGGGCGAGGAACTGGTCGACGTGGCCCGTACCCCGGGCCCCGGCCAGGTTTACGACGTGAACTCGTTCGCGTTGGCCGCGGCGGCCCGCGACGCGGGCGCCGATGTCAATCGAATCGGTATCGGGCCCCGTGACATGCGGCGGCTACGAGAACTCGTGGAGGCGCGGCTGCTGGTCAGCGAAGCCGTCGTGATCGCCGGCGCGGCAGGCGGGTCGACCTCGGAACTGGTCGCGGAGGCGCTGGCCGACCTGGGCGAACTGGACTTGACGCGGGTGGCGATGCAACCGGGCTCGGCGCAGGGCTTCGGGCTGCTCGGTCCCGATCGAGTGCCCACGTTCCTGCTGCCCGCGAACCCGGTGAGTGCGCTGGTGGTGTTCGAGATCATCGTCCGCCCCGCGCTGCGGGTGATGCTCGGGCGGCGCAATCCCTACCGCCGCACTGTCACCGCGCGGACCCTGGAGCCGATCACCTCGCCGCACGGGCGGCAGTCGTTCCTGCGCGGTCAACTGATGCGCGACGACGAAGACGACTACCTGGTGCACGTCCTCGGCGGCAGCAGTACCCACCTGTTGGCGTCGCTGGCCGAGGCGAACTGCCTGGTGCTGATCGACGAAGGCGTCACCGACATTCCGATCGGCGCCGAGGTGGAGATCTCCTTCCTCGCTCAGCGGGCCTGAGCCCGGTGGGCTGGCTGGACCCGGCGGCGCCCGGTTGGCCGGCCAGGTTGGGCGTGATCCGGACCGGTGCCGGGGTGGTGGGCCTGCGGCCGTTGCGCAACTCCGACGGCGGCAACTGGCGGCGGATGCGGCTGCAGGACGAGGCGCTGATCCGACCCCGGGATCCGACGTCGTCCCTCGACTGGGGGCAGCGGCATTCCCGTTCGGCGTGGTTGCAGCATCGGACGATGCTGCGGCAGGCCGGGCGCCGCGGCACGGCGCTGCCGTTCGCCATCACGGTCGACAGCATGTTCGTCGGCCAGTTGACGATCGGCGCCATTCAGCGGTTTCCGCTGCACGGTGGCTGGATCGGCTACTGGGTCGGCTCCGAGTTCACCGGACACGGGGTCGCCACGGTGGCCTCGGCACTCGCGGTGGGGCACGCCTTCGGACCGGCGCAGCTCCACCGGCTGGAGGCCACCGTGTCACCGGACAACGTCGCCAGTCAGCGCGTGCTCGGCCACTTGGGCTTTCGCCAGGAGGGTCTGCTCCGGCGATACCTCGACATCGACGGCGCCTGGCGGGACCATCAGTTGTGGGCGCTCACCGCGGACGAGGCGCCCGGCGGCGCCGCACAGTTGTTGGATCGGTGGACGCACACCGGGCCGGCCCAAACCTGATCGCGGTCGGGTCGTGCTCGGCGGCCGCCGGCAGGTACTCGACTCGCCCGATCGAACCCGCGTCGTGATCACCAGCGGCTGCTCCGCGTGTCCTGCCACTGCGGCACGACGACGGTGGATAGCGTGACCCAACGGGACAGGTGGCGGGCCACCCGAGTTGTTCGGGTGCGTGTCCATCTTCACCGGACCTCGAGGTCGGCGACCGCCGATCACCCGGCCGGCCCGCTAACGAACACGGTGCGCACTGTGCAGCAGTGCCAGGAGGGTTGGCATGACGGTCCCGCAGTCGCTTCTGGTGGTAGCGCTGGCCGTCGCCTGGCTGATCATTCTGGTGCCCGCGTCGTCCCGCCGCAGGCGCCACGTTCGACCGTCTGTCGAGGGCAGCGGTTTTCGGGTGCTTCGCAGATCGCCTGCCGCCCGCAGTATGCGGGCGCGGCGCGCCGAGGCGCTGAAGGCCAACCGGGTCGACGATCGGCACCCCGCCCACGTTTCCACCACCGTCCAGAGCGAGGGTCAGATGACTAGCTGGCACACCGGTAACGAGCAGTCCGCCGACCGGAGGATCGCCGACGACGACACCGTCGTGCTGGACACCGTCCCGGCGGCACCGGGTTCCGAGTACGCGGAGAACACGCAGTACACGGACAACACGCAGTACACGCAGTACACGGAGAACACTGAGCACACGCAGTCCGGCGAATACGACGACGACGCCCCGTACGGCGCGGCTCCCGGTGCGGCACTGGACGCCACGGGTGCGGACGGTGCGCCGGATGAGGCGGCGCTCGACGATGCGGCGCTCCGCGAGCAGTACCGGGCGTGGCGGGAGTCGACCCGAACGCCGCCGGTTCCGGAGGAGACCTCGGCCGATGTGCGGCCGATCCCTCGCCGCTCCGGTCGCGGGACGTTCGATCCGGAGGCCGCAGAGCGGGCCCGCGCCTACAAATACGCCCGCCGACGTCGCGCGGTGCTGGTACTCGCACTGCTGACGATCGGGTTCGCCGTCGCCGCCGTGGTCATCGCGTCGTCGTTGTGGATCGGCGCCGTGGTGTCCGGGGTTCTGCTCGCTCTGTTCCTCACCTACCTGCGTCGGCAGGTGAAGATCGAGAACGACATCCGCGAACGGCGGCTGGCCAAGCTCGAACGGGCGCGTCAAATTCGCCCCGAGCGGGTCCAGGCGGACGAATACGGCGCTGCTCCGTATGCTCAGCGAGCGCCGAGATCACAACCTGGTGGTCCCGGCCCGGTACACCATCGGACGAGCCGACAGGTCGTAGACCTTGACGACGACGACCCTGGCTTCGACGATTTGGAGCAGTACGAGCCGATGGAGTACCGCCGCGCCGTAGGACAGTGAGGTCCGGAAGTCGATGACAAGTCTGGTCACCGGGGTCTATCAGCAGGCGGACGCGACCATCCGGTTCGACTGGGGCAGTGAGGGAGCGGGCGCGACCGGCACCGGTGCCGGGATCGTCGTCGTGGTCGACGTGCTGTCCTTCACCACGACCCTGTCGATCGCGGTCGACCACGGCATCGAGGTGTTCCCGTATCGACTACGCGACGCCTCCGCCGCCGCCTTCGCCGCCTCGCGAGGGGCCGTGCTGGCGGTGGGCCGCCGCGAAGCCGGATCCAGCGGGGTGAGCCTCTCCCCGCTGTCAGTGCGGGCGGCCGCCGCCATAAACGGCCCGCTCGACAAATCCCGGCGTCTCGTGCTGCCCTCGCCGAACGGATCCGCGATCGCGCGCAACATGGCCGACCGGGGTGCCGTGGTGATCGGAGCCTGTCTGCGCAACGCGGGCGCGGTTGCCAGGTTCATCGTTCAACACGGGCAGGGTCAGCCGGTGGCGGTGATCGCCTCCGGTGAGCGTTGGCCGGGCGATCTGCTCCGACCCGCCGTTGAGGACATGTGGGGCGCAGGCGCCGTCATCGCCGAACTGCAGGCGTTGGGCATCCGTACTTCGTCGCCGGAAGCCGACGCGGCCGTCGCGACCTACCGAGATGTCAAAGGCAGACTGGCGCTGGCCCTGCAAGCGTGTGCGTCCGGCCGCGAGCTCACAGCCGACGGCTTCGGCGCCGAGATCGCGGTCGCCGCGGAAATCGGCGCCTCGGCGGTGGTGCCGATCCTGCGCGGGGAGGCGTTCACCGCAGCCTGAGGTTCGCGGGACGTCGGTGTCGCAGCCCGTCACCTCCGGGTCAGGAGTTGAGCGGCCGAAGCACCCGGCTCGGGCTGGTAACCTTTCCTACGCTTGCGGGTGTTCGTCAGAGCACCCGTGCGCGGGGCTGTAGCGCAGTTGGTAGCGCGCTTCGTTCGCATCGAAGAGGTCCGGGGTTCGATTCCCCGCAGCTCCACCATGTGTCAAAGGTCAGGGCCGTTGTCGACCTACTCGCGAGGCCGTCGTTTCAGCCTCCGTGGGAATAATTCGTGGTGGCCTTCCGGCTGTCAGTTTCGGCCGCATTCTTGACGCCGTGGCTCCGAACAGGGTTTCCAATTGGTCTGAGCCCACCCGCAGATTGATTGCGAGTAATTGGTCAGTGACGACATTCGAGAATTTGCAGGCTCTTCACAATCGACGAGGCAGACGGATCTTGCGTGTTGTCGCTGCCGGGGTCATTGTCGGTGGCGTCTTCTATCATTGAGGGTATGAGCGGGCCCGGTTTCTACACACTCGACGAGGCGTTGCGCCTGGTCGAGAATGCGATGGAAGCCGTGTCGGGCCTGGTCGCCGGTGAACGCTGGAAGTTGAACGGCGATGAATTGTTGAACCTTTCTCTCGGTGTGGAGAAGTTGGCCCGGAAGACGTGGGCGGCGCAGGTGCAGTTGACCGACGAACTCGATCAGCAGGGCGTCGCCACCGCCCGGTCGGTGTCCTCGACGGCGGCGCTGCTCCGGGAGACCTTGCGGATCTCCCCCGGTGAGGCGTCCGCGCGGGTGAGTGCGGCCCGAGCGACCCAACCCCAGGACTTGCCGTCGGGTGGGGAGCGACCCGCGAAGCGGCCGATCCTGGGCGCAGCGATCAATGACGGGACCGTGTCGGTCGATCATGTCCGCACCATCGTGTCGACGTTGCGGCGGTTGCCGGACGCCCTTCCGGCTGAGGTGGCGTCGGAGGCGGAGCGGGTGTTGGTGGAGAACGCGCTGATCCAGGACCCGGACCAGCTGAAGAAACTGGCCCGGCACCTGGAGTGCGTGTTGGACCCGGACGGGACCCCACCCGACGACACCGCCGCCCGGTCCAAAATGGAACTGACAATCGGTTCCCGCAGCGCCACCACCGGTCTGACCGGCATTCACGGATATTTGAACGATTTGGGTGTGGCCGCTTTGCGGGCGGTGATCGACCCGCTCGCCGCGCCGAAACCCGCGGTCGACGGTTCGAAGGACCCCCGCCCGGCCGCGACCCGACGAGCCCACGCCCTCGTCGAAGTCCTGGAGTACGTACTCCGCACCGGCGGGAACACCGACAACCCACTACCGGAGACCGCCGGGGTCCGACCGCACGTCACCGTCACCCTGGACTGGGACATCCTCAAGGCACAGGCCCGCGGCGCGGTCCTCGAGGACGGGCACCGGCTCTCCCCGGCGGACACCCGCCGCCTGTTGTGCGACGCCGGCGTCATCCCGGCAGTGTTGGGCGGCGCCGGTGAGGTGCTGGACCTCGGCCGAAGTTCCCGTACGTTCAGCACTGCGATCCGCCGGGCGATCACCCTGCGGGACCGCGGATGTTCATTCCCCGGCTGCACCAGACCCCCGAATTGGTGTGATGCGCATCATTTGAAATGGTGGGCTCGGGACCTCGGCGAGACCAGTTATCAGAATGGCACCCTGTTGTGTTCTTTCCACCACACGGAGATTCACCGGGGTGAGTGGCGAATACAACCGGGCGCCGACGGGGTCCCGGAGTTCGTACCGCCTAAATGGCTGGACTGCGAGCAGAAACCCAGACGGAACACCGTGCACCACATCCACCCGCTCGGGATCTCCGATGAATAGAGCTGCGCAAAAGTGCTTTCTATTCCGCTGCCGCGACGTCGTCGAATTGTGCGGCTCGCTCCATCACGCCGCCCCGCGGACGCCAGAAACACCGGAGGATTCGAACGTCGTGTCCACTGCCGATTGCGATGAGCGAGTTTACTGTTGGCACTTATGTCAGGCCGCGCGAAGTCACGCTGGTGCTCTTCACGGCGGACGGAACGCTACTCGGCGCGGCTACACCGTTCACGGTGGCGGGCGAGTGGTGGCGCGATGTCGAGGACGTCGTGGAGGTGGGTCGCCGCGTGATGGGTGTTGGCGTACGGGTGCTTCGGATTCTGGGAGATGCCGAGCGGGCCCCGCACCCAACCGGGTGCTGTTGGGGGACGTCCGCGGTCGGGATCAGTACGACGCCCGTGGCGAAGAACTTCGTGCCATGGTTCGCATGCTGGTCGGCTTGCAGGTGGCCTGGGCACCTCGGGTACCCGAACTCGAAATGTCGGGGGTTCTCGTCAAACGCCCCGCCGCGGTGCTCCCACGCATCCACGCAGTCGTCGACCGCAACCGGCACGAACTGGATTGAGGGCACGCGCCGAAACCTCGACTCCCTCGTCGAGGACCTGCCCGGGCACTTCGCGGCACTGAACGCCTGCGGGATACCGGACTCCCTCGTGCACGGCGACTTCCATCCCGGCCGCTACCGCATCCTGGACTGGGGAGACTGCGGCATCGGCAACCCGATGCTCGACCTGAGGCCGTCCTCGAGTCCTATCACGAGGTGACCCGTCGCATGTGCTGCAGATAGCCGTCGCCATGGCTGCAGAGCCGCCATTTCCGTACGGCACTGTCCTCGACCGGTGAGGCTGGGTTGGCTGCGGGGCATCAGGTCTGGAGCAGTTCGCCCACCAACTCCGTGACCGGCCACGCGCCATTCGAGGAGTTGGACACGACCGTGTGGGTGATTCCGGAAACAGGATTGTGCACCGATCGGAACGACACTCCGGCGTCATATCCCTCAAGAAACACACTTTCCCCGGTGGGCCGCAACCAGAAGCCCAACCCGTAGCGCGCCGAGTTTGCCGGCACCTCGCTGCGCGGCCGGGTCATGCTGGACACCCGCTCCGGGGGGACGATGCGGCCGCCGAACAGCGCCCGCCAGAAGGAGTGGACGTCCTCGACGGTCGAGTAGATGCCGCCGTCGCCGCTGCCGACGACCGGGAGATGCAGAACGTTGGTGCGGGGCTCGGTTCCGGTGAGGTAGCCGAGCGCGGTACCAGCTGGCAGTTCATCGGATCGTAGAAACGCGGTGTCGTTCATTCCCGCCGGCCCACACACCAGTCGCTGCAGGAGCTCCGGGAACGGCTGCCCGCCGCAGCGCTCGGCGATGATCGCCAACACCACGTAGCCGCCGTTGCAGTACGCGAACCGTTCTCCCGGAGCGAATTGTTGCGGGTGGCCGGCGAGCACGGGCAGGTACTGCTCGGTCGTCGCCAGCCGGTGCACCGGCACCTGCATGACGTAGTCGGTGATCTCATGCAGGTCACCCTCACCCAGGTAGTCACCAATACCGGACCGGTGCGCCAGCAACTGTTTGACGGTGACCGCATCGTCGATCAGCGGGAGGTCGTCGCCGAGCACTGATCGCGCCGTGGTCTGCATCTGCAGTCGCCCCTCCTCGATCAGTCCGGCAACGGTCAGCGCGGTCAGAGCTTTCGTCCCGCTGGCGATGGCGAATCGGGTGTCGACGCTGTTCGGTAGGCGGTGGGCTCGGTGCGCCAGGCCGTACGCGGTGCTCAGCCGCGGGCCGGTGCGGTCGTCTACTCTGACCGCGCCGGAGAAGTCGGTTCGAATGGCGATCTCGTGTACAGCTTGCTGGAGCGTATCCACACTCGAAACTTACAGCTGGCGGGTAAGCCGCCCGGCAGGGACACCGAACACCTTGACCCGGAATAGCCGGCTGAGATCCCGGCTCAAACTTGAATGATTCAAGAAACGTGGGCTATGTTCAGTCTGTGACATCGGACTTCGAGGCTCAGCTGCGCGGAGCCTCGTTGCGGGTGACCCGGCCGCGGTTGGCCGTTCTCGCTGCGCTGCGCAACCACCCGCACGTCGACACCGACACGATGATCACGTTGGTACGCGCCGAACTCCCCGCGGTGTCACACCAGACCGTGTACGACGTGCTGCAGGCGCTCACCGCGGCGGGTCTGGTCCGTCGTATCCAGCCGACCGGAGCAACCGCCCGGTACGAGTCCCGAGTGGCGGACAACCACCACCACCTGGTGTGCCGATCCTGCGGCGTGATCGCCGACGTCGACTGCGCAGTCGGCCACGCGCCCTGCATCACCGCCTCGGACGACCGCGGATTCGTGGTGGACGAGGCCGAAGTCGTCTATTGGGGAACCTGTCCCGACTGCGCGACCAATAGCAGTGCACCACTGTCCGTCGATTCGGAAGGAACCAGATGAGCGAGACCCAGAACGACTTCTCGGCCAGTGCGCAAGGTGTGGACGAGATGGCCGCGGCCGGCTGCCCGGTCGCGCACGACTCCGTGACCGCGCACGGCAGCGAGAGCGAGAACCCGGCGATCGACTCGCCCAAGCCCAAGACCGGCGGGCGCCCGCACACCAATCGCGACTGGTGGCCGAACCAGCTCGACCTCTCGGTGCTGCACTCCCACTCGTCCAAGAGCAACCCGCTGGGCGAGAACTTCAGCTACGCAGCGGAATTCGCCAAGCTCGACGTCGAGGCGTTGAAACGCGACATCACTGAGGTGCTCACCACCTCGCAGGACTGGTGGCCGGCCGACTTCGGTCACTACGGCGGCCTGATGATCCGGTTGAGCTGGCACGCCGCCGGTACCTACCGGATCGGCGACGGTCGCGGCGGGGCCGGCGACGGCGGACAGCGGTTCGCTCCGCTGAACAGTTGGCCCGACAACGCCAACCTCGACAAGGCCCGCCGACTGCTGTGGCCGGTGAAACAGAAGTACGGCCAACAAATCTCATGGGCCGACCTGCTGGTGCTCGCCGGCAACGTCGCGCTTGAGTCGATGGGTTTCGCGACTTTCGGCTTCGGTTTCGGCCGCCAGGACGTGTGGGAGCCGGAGGAGATCTTCTGGGGTCCGGAGGACGCCTGGCTCGGCGACGAGCGGTACGTCTCCGACAGCACCATGGCCGAGGACGTCGGCGCGACCGAGATGGGACTCATCTACGTCAACCCCGAAGGGCCGCGCGGCAGCGGGGACTTCCTCGCCGCGGCCCACTTCATCCGCGAGACCTTCGCCCGGATGGCGATGAACGACGAGGAGACCGTCGCGCTCATCGCGGGCGGCCACACCTTCGGCAAGACCCACGGCGCCGCCCCGGCCGACAATCACGTCGGGCCGGAACCCGAGGGTGCTCCGCTGGAGTCGCAGGGCCTGGGCTGGTTGAGCACCAGCGGCACCGGGAAGGGCGCCGACACGATCACCAGCGGGATCGAGGTCACCTGGACCGACAAGCCGACGCAGTGGAGCAACCGTTTCTTCGAGATCCTTTTCGGCCACGAGTGGGAACTCGCCATGAGTCCGGGCGGCGCCAAGCAGTGGGTCGCCAAGGACGCCGAGGCGATCATCCCCGACGCCTACGACGCGGCGGTCAAGCACAAGCCGACCATGCTCACCACCGACTTGTCGCTGCGCTTCGATCCCGTCTACGAGAAGATTTCTCGGCGTTTCCTGGAGAACCCCGACGAGTTCGCGCTGGCCTTCGCGAAGGCCTGGTACAAACTGCTGCACCGAGACATGGGCCCGGTCAGTCGATTCCTCGGACCGTGGGTCGCCGAACCGCAACTGTGGCAGGACCCGGTGCCGGCTGTCGACCACGAGCTCGTGAGCGACGCCGACGTGGCCGCCCTGAAAAGCCGGATTCTGGATTCGGGACTGACGACAGCACAGCTGGTCTCGACCGCCTGGGCCTCCGCCGCCAGTTTCCGGTTCACCGACAAGCGGGGTGGCGCCAACGGCGCCCGGATCCGGTTGGAGCCGCAGCGCAGCTGGGAGGTCAACCAGCCGGCGCAGCTCGCAACTGTGCTGGAGACTCTGGGTCGCATTCAGGGCGAATTCAACGACGCCGGCGGTGCGAAGATCTCGCTCGCCGACCTGATCGTGCTCGGCGGCTCGGCGGCAGTCGAGAAGGCAGCCCGCGACGGCGGTGTCGATGTGACGGTGCCGTTCCACCCGGGACGCACGGACGCCGCCGCTGAGCAGACCGACGTGGAGGCGTTCACGGCGCTCCAGCCGCGCGCCGACGGCTTCCGCAATTACCTGCGCGGGGGTGAGAAGCTGCAGCCGGAGACGCTGCTCGTGGACCGCGCCTACATGTTGAACCTGACCGCGCCTGAGATGACCGTTCTCGTAGGCGGGCTTCGGGCGCTCGGGAACAACGTCGGCGGCGCCGCGCACGGCGTCCTGACCGACCGGCCGGGCGTGCTCACCAACGATTTCTTCGCCAACCTGCTCTCGCCGGGCACCCGGTGGAAGGCTTCGGAGTCCGACGAGAACGTCTACGACATATCGGACGTCGCCACCGGCGAGGTGAAATGGACTGCCACCGCAGTCGACCTCATTTTCGGCTCCAACTCTCAGCTGCGCGCCCTCGCCGAGGTCTACGCCGGCCAGGACGCGCAGAACAAGTTCGTGACCGACTTCGTCCGCGCCTGGACGAAGGTGATGGAGCTCGACCGCTTCGACCTGTCCTGAGTCGGACGCCAAGCCGACCCGAGGCTGCGTTCACCCGGGATCGCGCGCGGTGACTACCCGTCACCGCGCGCGGTCCACGGTGTTGCGCGTCCAGGAACCTCAGCTGGTGCCGGTGCGGGTCAGTAGCCGCCTGCGGAGTCGGTGCAGCTGCGGCATCAGGGCGTAGATGACCACGGGCACGGCGATGGTCGCGAGCACGAACGTGCGCAGTACCGGCGTCAACGTGCGTAGCCAATCGCCGAGCGCCAGGTTGAGCAGGGTGAGCGTCGGGAAGACGGCGAGCCAGATCATCAATGCCAGCTGGTGCTTTGTCGGCGGCCCCGATACGCCGCGCGGAGCGCGAGGTGTGTCGTTGGTCGGTGCGTCGGTCATGTCGTCTCCAGCTGAGTGGTCGTCGAGTGTGGTGGCGGTGCGAAGCCGTGCCTGAGATCGCGAACCGCACCGCGCACGTCGTCGTCGACAAGGTCGGCATTGAGCGCGATGGCGGCGGCGGATCCCGCGCCCGCGGCGGTGATGACCTGCGCCCTGGGGTCGGTGACGTTGCCGGCAGCCCAGACGCCCGGCACGGTGGTGCGCCCCGTGCCGTCGACGGTCACCCACCCGGAGGGGTCCACGGCGCAGCCGAGACCCACGAGCAGTGAGCTGTTGGGTACGAAGCGAGGCGGGACGAACAGTGCATCCCGGGCGACCACGCGCCCGTCCCGCAATTGGACGGCCTGCAGGTGATCGACGTCGTCGATGACGAGGCGGTCGATCGTCCCCTCGACCACTTCTATTGCTCGGGCGAGCAGCTCGGACCGCTCGGGAACGGTCAGCACGCCGGGTGGGGTGAAGTACACCAGGTCGCGGGTCCATTGGCGGACGATCTGGGCGTATCGGACCGACCCCGGGGTCCCGCCGATGACGCCGAGCGGCCGGTCGCGGACCTCATGGCCGTGGCAGTACGGACAGTGCAGGACATCGCGGGCCCACCGGTCGCGGAGCCCGGGGATCTCGGGCAGCTCGTCGCGCAAGCCGGTGGTGACCAACAGTCGTCGCGCCGAGATCCGTCGCCCCCCGGCGAGCAGGGCCCAGAACCCGTCTGGATCGGCCGGCAGCAGGTCGGTCACGGTGCCGTCCAGAATCTCCGCCCCGTAACCGGTCACCTCGCGGCGACCGACCTCCAACAGTTCGGCGGGAGGCATCCCGTCTCGGGACAGGAATCCGTGCATGTGGGCGGCGGGGCCGTTGCGGGGCGCGCCGGCGTCCACCACCGACACTCGTCGGCGGGCTCGTGAGAGCACCAATGCTGCAGACAGTCCGGCGGCTCCGCCGCCGATGACGATGACGTCGTATTCACTCATGACCCAAGGTTCGAGCACAGTCCGACGTTCGCCTAGGACTGTTGCCGTTTCCGGGACAGCCAGAGTCGAAATCGTGGGGGATCCGGCTCACATGGGAGCTGGATCCCCCCGATCCGAGCGCTAACCGAGGGTGCTGCCGGCGGGTTCCGGTACCCGCGGTCCGCCGGGTCCCGCAGTGGGGGAGTGCGGCGGGACGATGGGTTCGGATCCGCCCTGGTCGAGCTGAAACGGGGGGTACCGGTCGGTCATCAGTGCGGCGTACGCGATGACCCGGTAGATCCATCGGTTCAGGCCGAGGATGAGGTTGAACATCGGCAGCGGGTATCGACCGGTGACCAGCAGGATGACACCGGCGATCACGACGAGGAGACCGAGGATGCCGGCCCCGCCGATCGGACCCAGGGCGAACCGGTCACCGCCGGGGGAGGCCCAACCCGACGACCAGCCGAACCAGTTGCCGACCATCAGTCCGACGATGAGGTAGTGCGGGATGGCCAACAGCCACCACTTGACCAGCACCAGTCCACGGGAAAGCCTTGCTGTGTAGGCGATCTCCAACGACGCTGGGTAGCCGGGAGCGGTTCCGAAGGTGAAGGGCGGGTACTGATCGGTGCCCATGCCGCCGTTGAAGGCGTAGTAGGACACCCGCCATGACCAGCGGAGAACGCCGGCGTTGAACTCGAAGAGTGTCCGCGGGTACACACCGGTGAACAGAATCGCGAAGCCGGCGATCACGGTCACCACGAGGAACGCAGGCCACAGGAACACCAGGATCAGGTAGTGCGGGATGGCGAGGAACCATTTCAGCAGCCACTGCCACCGCGACAACGCCGGGTCCAGACGGGCGCGCAACGCCACCGGTCGCTCGACGGTAGCCGTGCTGCCGGTGACGCCCGACAGGTCGACCTGATGATCTGCCCAGTGCTGGTCGTCGACCCGACGCGCGCGGCGACCGGCGGCTCCGAGCACGATCAGCACGATGGCCCCCGCCGTCACCAGCAGCCCCAATCCGAGCAGGGTCAGCCCGAGCGGCAGGAGGAACCCGGCCCGGACGTCGACCAGCGCGGTGGTGGAGATGCCTGCGGAGCCGTCGGCGTTCATGATGACCGCCGCCCAGCTGCCGACGGTGGCGTGCCAATCGAGTTCTTGGGTGCCGACACCGGTGGCGGCGATCGTCCAGAAGCTCTGCGCGGTCGGTGCGGCCACCCCCCCGGTGCCGGGAATGCTGCGGTAGGTGGCGGCGCCGCTGGTGACGCCGGTGACTTCGTCGTGGGCGACGCCGGCCAGGTACGCGTCGACGTCGGCGGCTGGACCCACACCGACGAAGACCGCGTCGTCGCTGCCGACGGGTGTGACGCGCAGTCGGATGTCCGCGTCGAGGGCGCCGGTGAGCCAGGCCGAGCCTTGCAGGTCGGTGGACAGGGCGAAGGCCTTGGCGGTGACGGCTGCGGACCCACTCTGCACCCGCGTGAGTGGAGTGTTGAGGTAGCCGGCGTCGTCGCGCCCGAAGGCGAACGCTCCTGTGAGGCCGCCGCCACCGAGCACCAACCCGATCCCCGGCAGGAGCATCAAGCATCCGACGACCAGCGCGATACCACGACCTGGCTTCATTTTGGAATTCCCTCAAGGAGAGCGCGCGTTGCTGAAAGTCGACCGACCTTCGAATTCAATGTGGTGCAGGAGTCGGTGTGAGGGCAGAGTCGAAAGTCCCGACGTCGCAGAAATTGCACAGTCGGCGTATTCAACCGGGGTCGTCGACGCAAATGCCAAACCGTCTGACGAATGCTCACCGAATGGTCGCCTGCTGATTCGTGAAATTCGCGACCTGCCGTCAGCGACGCGCTGTCAGTCGTGCGGTCAGTTCCGGTATCGCGTCGCCGGTCAGACGGGGTAGTGCGGCCAGGCGTCCGGTGAGCAGTAGCAGCAACGCGTCGACGGGGCCGCGAACCGGGGCGCCGTCGCCGACAGTCCAGGTGACGTCGTCGGCGGTCAGGCGGAACCCGCGTAGCTTGCGCCGGGCCCAGAACGGCCAACCCATGGTCCAAACCCGGCTGGCACCGGCCCGGGCGGCGTCGGTGGGCACGTGGCGACTGATCCCGAGTGGGAGTGCGATGTCCTGCCCGTGGACCAGGGTGTCGAAGAGGATGTTCTGGTAATTCGTCACAACCGGAAGTCGGCGTGAGCCGGCGTGTTCCCTGAGTTCGGCAACGATCTGGCTGACCGGGCGGTCGGCATGACGGACCGCGGTGTCGTGGTTGAGCCGGTTGAAGCTGCCGCGGGCGCGCACCGCGTCGGCGACCATGGAGGGGATACCGGGGACCTGTGGTGCCAGCGCGATGTGCGCGGCGACATCGCGCACGCGCCACCCGACGCACAAAGACGGGGTCTCCCACTGCCGATCGGACAGTCCTTCGAGCAGGTCGGCCAGACTGAGCCGCTGCGCCTGGATGATTCGCCAGCTCGCTTCGCGATCCATTGAACCGACCCTCCTTAGGTCAGTCAGCCGGGTCGACCTCGGTGTCAACCCTGTCCGGCCGTGCGGGCACGGAGTCGCCTCGGATTCCTCAACCATTAGTACGGTAATCTGACTAGATTAGGCAGAGTGACTGACGAGTGTCAAGGAGTCCCCGTGGTCCAGAATGCGCCGGTCGAGCAACTCAACTTGGGACTGTCGCTGTTCATCCCGTACCGCGCGTTGGAGAATCGGGTGTTCGCAGCCCTGGCGGCGGCGGGTTTCGAGGACTTCACGCCTGCACAGGCTCGGGTGTTTCAACGCATCGGACCCGACGGGACTCGGTTGACCGAGCTTGCCCAGGCCGCTCAGATCACCAAGCAGACGGCCGGTTTCCTCGTCGACCAACTCGAACGGGCGGGCTATGTCGAGCGCACCCCGGACCCCGTCGACGCCCGAGCTCGCCTCGTCCGCGTCGCCGACCGAGGCGCCGAAGCAGTGCTCGTCGGCGCCGCCGCAATAGCGGAGGTCGAAGCCGAATGGACCGAGTACGTCGGCACACGACGCATGGTCGAACTCAGGAAAACGCTCGACCTCCTCCGCGAGATCACCGACCCGTACAAGTGACGGCGACGATGACGACCCGCGGTGGGTCAGAGATCGTGGGGCCGGGGGGACAGGCCGGCCGGCATCGCTGTGGATTTCGGGAGTTGCATGGCGATGTCGTCGGCCCAGCTCCGGATGCGGTCGAAGTCCCGGAAATCACCCGCCATCGGTCCCGTCGCCATTCTCCTGGCAATGAAGCCGCGAGCAGTTGCAGGCTCGAGCCGGCCGCCGAATGTGGTGGGCGCAGGGGTTCCCAGCCGGTCGACCAGGCGTTGCACCCTTTTCGGCACCGGCACCGGGTCGGCAGCTGTCTTACCGCATGGACCGCTCTGAAATAGCCACACCGGAATCGACGTGCCGCGATTGGCC
The DNA here is from genome assembly GCA_963825975.1 of uncultured Actinomycetota bacterium. GTDB lineage: Bacteria > Actinomycetota > Actinomycetes > Mycobacteriales > Nakamurellaceae > Nakamurella. The sequence continues at coordinate 167,316 of CAWGUZ010000018.1, read as the reverse complement.
TGCTTCGCGAGCAACGAGACCGCCTCGGACCGCCACCGCCCGGCGTAGATCGCGCTGCCGATCACGACGGCGTCGTATCCGTCGAGGGTCCGCACCTCGCCCGCGTCGCACACGGTGACCTGCGATCCGGCGGTCGTCAACCGCTCCCCGATCGCGATCGCGATGTCTCGGGTCCCGCCCATCTTGGTGGCGTACGCCACGAGCACCGATGTCATTGGCCGAGCTCCGTTCAGTTCACGCTGGGCGGCATCGCCCATGTCGACCCGGGTGATCCCGCGATCCTCAATGCGTCGAGGGCTGTTTCGCGGTTGCACCACTCATCGTGTCGAAGTCGTCGGCGCGCCGACAAGGGTCGAAAGTCCCGGTATGTCGGCGCCGAGTTCGTCGACACCGGGTCTCAACGCCGGCGGCCCAGGAGGCACTCGTGATCAGGGTCGTGGTGGCCGCCCAGAAGCTCCTGCCGACAAACGGGCGGTCCCCTCATTCGTGGTGGAGACTTCGCACGACGGGTCTGACGGCGAGGGGGAGACGGTGGCTGATTTCGGTATGAGCGTGCGGTTCGGGGGTTCGTTCGAGGCGGCCGTCGATCGGGTGCGGTCGGAGTTGTCCGCGGAGGGTTTCGGCGTCCTGGCCGAGATCGACATCGCCGCCACGTTCAAGGCGAAACTGGACGTGGAGGTTCCGCCGCAGGTGATCCTGGGCGCGTGCAATGCGCCGTTGGCTCGCGAGGGCCTGCAAATCGAACCGGACCTCGGTCTGCTGCTGCCGTGCAATGTGGTGGTCCGGGTCGACGGAGAGGGAAACACGGTGGTGTCAGCGGTCAATCCGGCGATGCTCGTGACCACGACGGGCCGGGCCGAGTTGGAGTCCGTCGCGGCGGACGCGGGCGCGCGGCTGCGCCGGGTGCTGGACGCTGTTGCTGCGGGCTGACCGGACTCTCGCCGGCGCGCCCCGCGCTGACCAGGCGCCTCGCCGTCAGGTCACTGCGCCGGTGTGGTGCCTGGTCGGTGGGGGCTCGGCGGGAGCTGATGATCGCGCCGATCCAAGCTGTCGCGACGACGGCGAGCACGGCGGTGCTGACCGCCGCCGGCGAGAGCCGGCTGGTCCAGGCGGTGAAGGCGGTGTCGATGAGGAAGTCGTCGTGCCCCAGCTTCAACAGTTGCAGACTGCCGACGCCCAGGGTGACCAGCACCGACACCGCGGTGACCGCGGCGTTGTAGGTGATCGTGCGCGTCGGATGGTGTGCGGCCCAGTGGTAGGCGACGTTCATCAGAGCGCCGTCGAGCGTGTCGAAGAGGGTCATACCGGCGGCGAAGAGCACGGGTAGGAGCATCAGCGCGTACCAGGGCAGCGTCACGGCCGCAGTAGCGGCCAGGATAAGCAGTGCGACCTCGGTGGCGGTGTCGAAGCCCAGTCCCATCAGAACTCCCACGGGGTAGGCCTGCCGCGGGCTGGTGATGCGCTGCAGCACCCCACCGATCAAGCGGGCCAGCACCCCGGCCGGGTGGAGTGCGCGCTGGGTGGCCGGGTCCGTCTCGCCGCGGCCGATGGCGCGCCGAGCCCGCAGCATTCCAGTCAGGGCGACCAGATTCACCAGCCCGATGGTCCACAGGAACAGCCCGGCGGTGCCGGTGCCCACGGTGCTCAGCAGTTGATGAGCGCTGGAACCCTCATCGACCAGGCTGCTGGTGAAGCGGGCTCCGAGCGCCACGGCCGCGGCCATCACGACGACGACGCTGCTGTGGCCCAGGGAGAACCACAACCCGACCGACAGGGGCCGTTGCCCGTCGCCGGCGAGCTTGCGGGTGGTTCCGTCGATGACGGCGAGGTGGTCGGCGTCGAAGGCGTGTCGCACCCCGAACATGTAGGCGGTCAGCCCGAGGCCGAACCCGAACAGTGCGCCGTTGCCCGCTGTGTGATGCGCCGGCGCGATCAGCGCCAGCCCACCCCAACCGACGACGTGCAGGGCGGCGACTACAGCGAGCAGCCGACTCAGTCGGTGGGTGTCGGAGCGACTCCAGGAGGACGGCCGGGCTGTGGGCCGGACGTGGGGGATCGCGAGGAGGGTGGTCATGTGGCTTCTCCCGGGGTCCGGTGCTGCAGCGAGGGGGTCTTCAGACCGTTGCGGGGTTGAACACCGCCTGGGCGATGACGAACACGGCGGTGGCGAAGACCAGGTAGGCGAACCAGCGGCGGAGCCGCGCGGCGGGCAGCCTTTTCGCGATCCGCGCCGCCGCGAGCGAACCGGCGATTGCGGTACCCGCGAAGAGGGCGGCGAGCCGGTAGTCGACCGTGGCGTCGCCGGCGTGGGCGATGAACCCGAACACCGAGTTGATCACCACGATGGCCAGTGAGGTGGGCACCGCGGTCGTCATCGGCAGGCCGAGGGTGAGGACGAGTGCCGGGATGATCAGGAAGCCACCGCCGACGCCGAACAGGCCGGTGAGGAAGCCGACGGCCAACCCGACCGGGACGCTGCGCGGCAGGCAGCGCCGCCAGTTCACCCCGCCGGTGGGCAACGCGCACGCGCCACCCTGCTCATCGTGGTTGTCGGTGAGCATGCGGACGCCGGCGGCGATCATCAGCACCGCGAAGCCGACCAGCACCAGCCGGGGGCTGAGCAGTCGGTTGACCGCGGCACCGGCGAATGCGGCCACCGCACCGGCGCCGCCGATGACCGCGGCGAGCCGCCACTGCACCTGCCGCAGCCTCGGCAGCACCGCAGTCGCAGAGGACAAACCAACCACGAGAAGGGATGTCGTCACCGCGGCGGCGAGCGGAAGGCCGGCGCCGTAGACCAGGGCGGGGACGGCGAGGATGGAGCCCCCGCCACCGAGCAGCCCCAGCAGCAGCCCGATCACCAGCCCCAGCACCGCCACCACGGTCATCGGGCCACCGCTTTTCGGAAGTTCGAGTGGGTGCGGTCCGGGGCGATGATCGCCGCCCGGCGGCGGGTCGTCACGCGGCGGTCCGCCGTGGGGGTAGGCGCGGCGAGCACCTGATCGGCTGTGCGGTGCTGCGGGTCGCGGTTGTAGGGGAGCCGGGCCAACACCTTGCCCATCGCGCAGGTGTCGCTGACGGCGGCGTAGGTGAGCCCGGCACCGACTGCGCCCGCCAGGTAGCGGGCGGCGGGGAAGCGGATGCTCGCGCCGATGCTGGCGGCGACGATGGATCCGGCCGCCAGTCGGACCTGGCGTTCCATGGCCCACCGGGAGCGCCCGTAGACCACGTCGCCGCCGGCGGCGGCGTAGCTCGGCACCCCGCCGGTCAGGATGGACAGGTTTTGGGCGCCGACACCGGCCAGGCGTTGCTCGGCCTGTGCTGCGCGGGTCCCGGACTGGCAGACCAGCACGACGTGGCGGTCGAGGCGAGCGGCGAACTCGGCGGCGTGTTCGCCGAGCAGATCCAGCGGGACGTTGTAGGAACCGGCGATGTGTGCGGTGCCGAACTCGGCCGGGCTGCGCACGTCGATCACGGTGACCGAGTCCGGGTCGTCGAGCCAGCCGGCGACCGTGGTGGCGTCGACGTGACCGGGACGGGTGTCAGAAATGAAGCCGGGCATCAGAATCCTTGCAGGGTAGTGGGACGGGTCGGTGCCGGTTCGAGGAGAAAACCGGCCAGTCAGGCAGCGGCGCGGGTTTCGAGTCCGGCGACGGCGGCGTTGTCGTAGGAGTCGTTGACCAGCACCAGGTTCCGGCCGGGCTGATCGAGCATCGACGCGGCGATGGAGGCGCGGTAGCCGGAACCGCAATAGATCCACAGTTCGCCGGTGGGGACTTCGGAGAGCCGCTGCTGGAGTTCGTGCAACGGGATGTGTTGCGACCCGCGGACGTGCCCCTTGGCCCGCTCGTCGTTGCGACGGGCATCCATGACCTGGACGGACCCCTTGTTCATGGCGGCGGCCAGACCGGCGAAGTCCGACAGCTGGTACGACCGCAGTGCCGAACCGTCGGCGAGGTCGTCGATGTCGCCGACCGCGGCGCCGGCCACCTCGTCGATGCCGATCCGCACCAATTCGCGGCGGGCATCGAGAACCTGCTCCTCGGTCTCGCCGATCAAGGTCAGCGCAGTGCCGTAGCGGTAAAGCCAGCCCAAGTAGGTGATGAAGTTGTTCGACAGCTCGAAGCCGAGTGAGCCCGCCAGATGTCCGGCCGCGAACGCGGTGCGCTCGCGCAGGTCCACCACCCACTCGCCGTTGTCGATCCGGGTGCGCAGCTCCGCGGAGTCGACGAGGGCGGGCATGGACAAGTCCACCGGGCCGGCACCCTTGCGGTTCGCCGGACCCATGTGCGCGTAGTAGGCGGGGAAGGCGTCGAGGCCGGCCAGCAGCGTGTCGACGTAGTCCTGTTCGGCCATCGTCAGCGCCGGGTTCACCGACTCCTGCTCGCCGACCGTGGAGGCGTCACCACTGGTCGGGGTGGCCGCGCAGAAGCTGCCGAAGCCGTGGCTCGGGAACACCGCGGTGTCGGCCGGCAGTTCGCGCGCCAGTCGCCGGACCGAATGGTACTGAGCGTGGGTCAGTGCGTCGGTGTCATCGGGGCCGACCAGGTCCGTGCGGCCCGTGGAGCCGTAGAGCATCGAGCCGCCGGTGAAGACGGCCTGGATCGCGCCCGTCGTGTCGGCGAGGCTGTAGCTGGTGTGGTGGTGAGTGTGGCCCGGGGTGTGCAGCGCGCCGATCTGGATGTCGCCGGTGGTCAGGATGTCGCCGTCGGCAACGCTGACGTGGTCGAAGTCCACGTCGCTGTGGGCGGGCACGACGTACGCCGCGCCGGTGACCTGCGACAGCACGAGACCGCCGCTGACGTAGTCGTTGTGGACGTGAGTCTCCAGAACGTGCGTCAGGCGCACTCCCAGTCGGGAGATCAAGTCCTGCACTCGGTCGATGTCGCGTTGCGGGTCGACCACGACGGCCACTCGTCCATCGGTGGCGAGGTAGCTCCGGTCGCCCAGACTGGTCGTTTCAATGGTCACGATGTCGAACATGAGATGGCTCCAATTCCCTACCGGGTAGGGGTATATACGGGCGAGGGTGGCGAGTGCGAAGTTCCGAATGGTAAGCCGAGCCTGGCAGCCTGGCAGCCGGGCAGCCGGGCGGGCAAGCAGGCAGGCAGGCGTGCGGGTCGGTCCCGAGGCTCAGATGACGCGACCAGGTTTGCCGTTGGGGGTGGACACCGGCAGCTTGGCGGCGGCCCAGGCCTGCATGCCGCCTTCGAGGTCGTCGACCTTCTTCCCGGCTGCGGCGAGGAAGTCGTGCGCACGCGCGCTGCGACCACCTGCGCGGCACACCGTGACCAGCGTTCGAGAATCGTCCAGCTGGTCCACCCGACCGGGCAGCTGGGAGAGCGGAATGTGCACCGCTCCGTCGATGCGGCCGGCGGCCCATTCGTCGTCCTCGCGGACGTCGACGAACTGAATCTGCTCACCCAAGCTGTGTGCGGTGGTGGCGTCCATGGTGAAACTCCTTCGGTGCATGGCGGATCGACTGCGCGCTGCGCAGTGGTCTGCGTCGGTTGGGGGTGGCAGTCGTTGTGCTGCTGTGCTTTTCGGGCCCACGGTTCTCGGGCCAACATTTTTCAGGCCTGTGGTTCTCAGCCCGTGGTTCTCAAGCCAGGGAGAGGAACAGCTTCTCCAGCTCGGCGTCCGACAGTGGGCGTTCCGTGCCGTCGCGTTCGGCGACCAGGCACTCCCGCATCCCGGTTGCGATGATGGAGAAACCGGCCCGATCCACCGCGCGGGACACCGCGGAGAGTTGAGTCACCACTGCTGCGCAGTCGCGGCCTTCCTCGATCATCTTGATGATCCCGCCGATCTGACCCTGCGCGCGCTTCAACCGCGAAAGTGCATCGGTCAACTGCGTGCTGTCCAGATCCATCACGGTTCCTCCTCGTCAAGATACCCCCGGGGGTATGCCTCAACGGTAAGGCATCGTCACCGGACTGTCGAGCGGGGGTGGCCGGCGTCACCCCCCCCGTGCGGACACAGTGAGCTACGGGGTGATCTCCAGGGTGGTGGCGAGCTCTGCGGTGGAGTCGCCGCCGACCCACACATCGAAGGTGGAGGGGTCGAGCACCCATCCCCGGACGGCGGCGTTCCAATATCGTCGCTCGTTCGGGCCGACCCGGAACGACACGGTTCGCGTTTCGCCCGCGGCCAGTTCGACCCGCTCGAAGCCTTTCAACTCGCGAACCGGACGGGATGCCGTGCCGTGGCGCTGGTGTAGGTACAGCTGGACCACCTCGTCCGCGACACGATCTCCGGAGTTGGTGACGTCGACCGACACTGTGACGGTCCCGTCCACGGTGGTAGAAGGCTGATCGATGAGCAGATTCTCGTAATCGAACCGGGCGTAGCTCAGCCCGTGTCCGAACGGGAACAGCGGCGTACTGGCCTCATCCCAGTAACGCCGCCCTTGGTTCTCCGGTTCATGGGAGCGGGTGTGAGAGTAGATCATCGGCACCTGACCGCCGGTCCGCGGCCAGGTGAACGGCAACTTGCCGGCTGGGGAGACGTCGCCGAAGATCAGGTTCGCCACGGCGGCGCCGCCCTGCGTTCCGGGATACCAGATGTCCAGAATCGCTGAAATGTTCGCGGTCGCCCACCGGAGGTCCAGCGGGCGGCCGTTCATCACCAGCAACACCACCGGGGTGCCGGTCGCCGCAACGGCCTGAAGTAACTCCAGCTGGCGCCCCGGTAGGTCGAGTGTGGACCTGGAGGCGTTCTCGCCGACCAGGTTCTGCCATTCGCCCACCACCACGACGGCGACCTCTGCCGTTCGGGCGAGGTCGACCGCCCGCTGGAACTCAACGTCCGGCTCGAATCCCGCCGGGTCACTGGGGATGTTGTTGCCGTGCATATCGAAGATGGACGGGAATTCGCGTTGTATCACCGGCACGCCCGGCGCGTAGTCGACCCGGACGCCGGTGCCGGCGCGGTCGCGGATGCCGGCGAAAACCGTGACCGTCTCGTCCAGGTCGAAGTCGAAGACCCACGGCCCCAGAGTGTCCCGCCGCGAGTCGGCCAGCGGGCCGATCACGGCGATCGAGGCGAGCGTCCCGCTGTCCAACGGGAGGAGACCCGCGTCGTTGCGCAGCAACACCGCCGACCGCTCGGCGGCGACCCGGGCGACCTCGCGGTGAGCCGGGTCGGCCAGCACCGCCCGCGCCCGGTCTTCATCGACGAACGGATCGTCCAGCAGACCGAGGCGAATCTTCGCCTCCAAGATGCGCCGCACACTGGTGTCCAGTGTCTCCGTGGTCGTCGCCCCGGAGCTCAGCGCCGCCGGGAGATGGGCGTACGCGGCGTCTTGGATGACCATCTCCATGTCGACCCCGGCGTTGACACCGCGAGCGCCCGCATCGGCCAGGTCCGCGGCGAAACCGTGGGTCATCAGACTGCGCACGGCGTTCGCGTCGCTGACCACGAAGCCCTCGAAACCCCACGTGTGTCGCAGCACCTCGGTCAGCAGCCACGTGTTTCCCGAGGCCGGGATGCCGTTGAGGTCCATGTACGCGGTCATCACATTGCCCGCGCCGGCCTCGACGGCCGCTTGGAACGCGGGGAAGTACACATTCCACAACTCGGAGTCGGACAGGTTGACCTCGTCGTAGTCGCGCCCCCCGATGGCGGCGCCGTACCCGGCGAGATGCTTCGGACCCGCGATGACCCGTTCGGCGGTGCCCAGCTCGGGGCCTTGAAAGCCCCGAACCTGCGCCACGGCCACTTTGCAACCGAGATACGGGTCCTCGCCTGCGCCCTCGATGATGCGACCCCAGCGCGGATCACGGGCGATGTCGACCATCGGCGCGAAAGTCCAGTGGATACCGGCGGCGCGAGCCTCGCGGGCGGCGACGGCTTGGCCGCGCTCGATGGTCGCCGGGTCCCAGGACGCGGCCATCGCGATCGGGACCGGGAAGATGGTGCGCAGCCCATGGATCACGTCATAGCCGAAGATCAGCGGTATGCCGAGGCGGTGGCCTTCGACCGCGAGCCGTTGCAGGCGGTTGATCTGAGCCGGATCGGTCACGAACAACAGCGAGCCGACTTCCCCCCGCGCCAACCTCGACTCCACCATCCGCCGCTGCCCCTCGGCGTCGAAATCCCCGACCGGTGCGCCCTCGGGCAGCAGGAAGTAGAAGTACTGAGTCAGCTGGCCCGCCTTCTCGGCGGGCGTCATCTGGGCCAGTAGTCGGTCAACCTGCTGCTGAATCGTCATCCGGCGCTGATCTCCTGTCTCCGTGCAGCTGTGTTCGCTGCCGTGTGCTGATGCGTTCGCCGGGCTCGCAGGGGGACGACGCCCCGGCGGTCAGTCACTGCGCTGCTGCCCTCGACTCATGCTGCCGCTCCACTCATGCTGCCCCTCGACAGCGGGTGCCGCCATCCGGCCGGCCTTTCCGGAGATTCGGTGCATCAGTACCCGCTGCGTAGGCACCCTCAGCCCCGATTCGGACTTTCGATGCTCGTGGATCAAGGGCTCACCAAGGAGTTCCACAGGGTCGTCCAGGCCTGCTCGGCCGCACCGATCAACGGGGCTTGGTCGCCGAGGGTCGCGACCAGGATCGGCGGTGGGTCGGCGCGCCGGAAGCTCATCAGCCCGTCGGTGTAGGCCTGCAAGACCGGGGCTTGGGCGAGCTCCAGTAACGGAACTCCCAGGCCGCCGATGGTGACGACTTCGGGATCGAGCCCGTTGACCAGGCCGGCGACACCGCGACCGAGCGCGACGGCTACCTGCTCGAGCGCACCCATCTCGGCGGTGCCCCCGGCCCGCGCGGCGGCGACCACCTCCGTGAAGTACCGATCCGGTCGGCTGGGTGCGGGCCGCCCCAGCGCGCGGGCGAGTGCGGCGCCGTCCACGGCGGCGCCCCAGCAGCCACGGGCGCCACACGGGCACCGCAGCGTCGGATCGCCGAAGGGCATGTGCCCGAATTCGCCCGCGGCGCCTGATGCGCCGACGGAGGTGACGCCGTGGTCGACGACCGCCCCGCCGACGCCGGCGGTCAGACGCAGATGCACCGAGACCGCTGCGCCGACCGCCGCCCCGCGGTGGTACTCGGCCGCCGCAGCCAGGGTGGCGTCGTTGCCGGCCACGAACACCGGCGCGTCCGCCCAGATCGGGCGTAGATCGAGGTCGTTCCATTCGAGGTAGCTCGCCTGCCGAAGAATCGTGCCGACGACGGTGCCCGGTGCGGAGACGCCGATTCCGCGGACCCGGTGGGGGAATCGCCGGACGACACGGTCGACGTCGGCCGCGACGGCGGCCAGCGTCGCCGCCCCGCCGCGCCCCTGGTGATCGCCGCCTCGGTTGGCCAGCACGGCTCCGCCGATCTCGACGACCTGGACCCGCCAGGTCTCGAACCCGATGGAGACGGCGACGACGACGGGGCCGTGTGGGTGCGCGCCCAGGACAGTGGTCGGGCGCCCCCGGCTCCCACTCGGCGGTGCCGATTCCTCGCTCAGAAGTTCGCGATCCACGAGTCGACCGACCAGTTCGGTGATCGCACCTGTGCCCAGTCCGAGCACCTTGGCGGCGTCGGCGCGGGTGATTCCGGGTTGCTGATGGACGAGCGACAGCAGTTCGTCGGCCCTCGACGTCACCCGGCTCGCCACATCACACCCGCGCCCTCTATCTTTTACTCGGATATAGAGTTTAATATCGAACCATGACCTCCGCGACACTTGCCGACACCGCCGCGCACGGAACTCACGGGACCGTGAAAACTGCCGGAAAACCCGGCACCCACCGGGCCGCCATCGCCGCGCTCGCCACCTCGTCCTTCGTATTCGTGACGGCCGAGACGCTGCCGGTCGGCCTGCTGCCGGAGATCGCCACCGGCCTGTCCACCAGCGAGGGTAACGTCGGACTGCTGCTGGCCACCTACGCCGGACTGGCCGCGATCACCACGATTCCGTTCACCGCCCTGACCATGGGCATTGCCCGCCACCGGCTGCTCGCGGGTCTGCTCGCGGTGTTCGCGGTCTCCCAGATGGCCGCGGCCCTGGCCCCGAATTTCGCTCTGCTCACCATCAGTCGCCTGGTGTGCGCACTCGCGCACGGGGTCTTCTGGTCGACTCTGACACCGGCCGCAGCACGCTTGGTGCCGGCCGGGCAGGCGGGCCGGGCCGCGTCACTGGTATTCGTGGGAAGCACTCTCGCACTGGTCCTCGGCATGCCGCTCGGCACCGCCCTCGGGCAGTGGGCCGGCTGGCGCACCGCGTTCGCGGTGTTGGCCGTCGCCGGTGCGCTCAGCTGTGCGGCCTTGGTGAAACTGCTGCCCGCGCTGCCGCCCGTAGCGGTCGACGGTCCCACCGTGCTCCGCTCGCGGCTGCGAGACGCCCTGGCGGTCACCCGAAACCGACAGCTGATGACGGTGTGCGGGGTGACCGTGACGCTGGCGATCGCACACTTCGTGGCATACACCTACGTCGCACCGCTGGTGCGCGCGTCCGGGGGTCTGGTCGGGCTCGGTCTGAGTCTGCTGCTGCTCGCGTACGGCATCGCCGGTTTGATCGGCAACCTGTTGGTCGGTCGCGTCGTGGACCGCCGCCCCGCGCCGACGGCGGCTCTCCCGATGCTGGCCATCGGTCTGTCCCTGGTGACACTCGCAGTCGGGCATGGATTGTGGATCACCGTCGCGGCGGTCCTGGTCTGGGGAATCTCCTTCGCGGCGCTTCCGGTGGCCCTGCAGGCCGCGGTGCTGCGGGCCACCCCGAAGGCACAGGACGCCGGGTCGGCGGTGTACGTGGTCGCATTCCAGATCGGCATCGGCGGCGGCTCGCTGCTGGGGAACATCCTGGTCAACGGCGGCCGGCTGGGAATCCTGCCGTACCTGGGCGCGGCGTTGGCCGTGATCGCTGCGATCGCCGTCGTGTGTGCACGGCGTTCGTTCCCGCTGCAGGTCCCGGCGCCTGCTGCCGGCTTGCCGACCGGACTCTGACGTAGCTCTAACGTAGACGGGTGACCCCCAGGCGCAGCTCGGTAATCGACCGGATGCTGCCCGGCCTCGCGCAGTTTCGGCACTATCAGCGGTCCTGGCTGCGGGGTGACCTCCTCGCCGGGCTGACCGTCGCCGCTTATCTGGTACCGCAGGTGATGGCATATTCCGGGGTGGCCGGGCTGCCCCCGGTCAGCGGTCTGTGGGCCATCTTGGCGCCGCTGGCGATCTATGCCGTCCTCGGCAGCTCCCGCCAACTCTCCGTCGGCCCCGAGTCCACCACGGCGCTGATGACGGCCGTGGTGCTGGCCCCGCTGGTCGCCCACGATCCGCGAAGGTACGCCTCGCTGGCGGCGGCGCTCGCGGTGCTGGTCGGGTTGATCTGCCTGATCGGTCGGCTCGCTCGGCTCGGCTTCCTGGCGGACCTGCTCTCCCGCCCGGTGCTGGTCGGATACATGGCCGGAGTCGCAGTGAGCATGATCGTCAGTCAGCTCGAGAAGGTCACCGGAGTGCCTGTCGACGGGACCGGGGTGCTGCCCGAGGCGCTGTCGTTCGCCGGCCGACTCGGATCGGTGCATTGGCCCACGCTGGCGCTGGCGGCCGGTCTGCTGGCCCTGCTGTACCTGCTCCGGTGGCGGTTGCCGCGGGTGCCGGGACCGCTGATCGTGGTGATCGTCGGCGCCGTGGTGGTGGGCTTGTTCTCCCTCACCGATGTCGGAATCGTGGTGGTCGGTGAGGTTCCCACGGGATTGCCGCTGCCGACCATCCCCGACGTCGGGTGGGGCGATCTCTACGCTCTGCTGCTACCCGCGTTCGGCATCGCGATCGTCGGTTACACGGACAACGTGTTGACCGGACGAGCATTCGGCGCCCGCCAGGACCAGCCGCTCGATGCGAATGCGGAGTTCAGTGCGCTCGCCGGCGCGAACGTCGCAGCGGGTCTGCTGCAAGGCTTCCCGGTCAGTTCCAGTGGCAGTCGCACGGCCCTCGGGGACGCGATGGGTAGCCGGTCGCAGCTCTACTCGCTGGTGACGCTGGCCTGCGTGGTGACGGTGCTGCTGGTGGCGGGGCCGCTGCTGGCCGAATTTCCGGCTGCTGCCCTCGGTGCGCTGGTCATCTTCGCCGCCGGCCGATTGATCGAGATGTCCGAGCTGCGCCGGATTGCCCGGTTCCGGCGGAGCGAGTTCATCCTGGCCGTCAGCACCACCGCCGCGGTGGTCCTGCTCGGCGTGTTGTACGGGGTCCTGGTGGCAGTCGGCCTGTCCGTCGTCGACCTGGTGCGCCGGGTGGCCCGCCCGCACGACGGGATCCTCGGCTTCGTGCCGGGGCTGGCGGGTATGCATGACGTCGACGACTTCGAGTCCGCACGGCAGATACCCGGCCTGGTGATGTACCGCTACGACGCTCCGCTGTGTTTCGCCAACGCCGAAGACTTTCGGCGGCGGGCGATCGCCGCCGTGGACGATGCCGCCGAACCCACGGAGTGGTTCGTGCTCAATGCGGAGGCGAACGTGGAGATCGATCTGACTGCAGCTGATGCGCTGCATCAGCTGTGCACGGAGCTGACCGGGCGCGGTGTCACCGTGGCCCTGGCCCGGGTGAAGCAGGACCTGCGACACGATCTCGACGCCGCCGGCTTGATCGAGGTCATCGGTGCGGGCCGGGTCTATCCCACCCTGCCCACCGCCGTCGTCGCGTTCCTCACGGCATATAGGGAGCGGCACGGCAGCCTGCCGCCCGGTTTCTCGATGCCGGTGCCGACGGTCGATCCGCTGGCGCCGGATGGGGGAAAAAGAATCTTGACTGTTCAGCCGCGCAGATCCCGGCGGCGATAACAGAAGAGTGTCGCAGTGAGCACGACCGCCGCGGCGGCGGCCAGGACCAGCAGGTGACCGGGACTCGCGCCACTACGCAGCGGCTGGGCCGTCGTGAAGTAGAACCACGGGCTCACCCGGGCGAGCGACGTGAGACCGTCGAGGAGCGGGGCGAAGGTGTAGATCAGGAACGACAGCACGCCGAGGGCGGCGGTCGCGAGCGAGGCGGATTTGGCGCGACCGGTGACTGCGGCCACCAATCCGGCGATCGCGCCGAAGAGCAGGCCGAGGAACCCGGCGTGCAGCGCCGCGCCGACGATGCCTGCCGCACTCAAGCCGAGGTCGCCGACGAGACTGCCGACGGTCAAACCGATGGCTATCCCGGTCATCACGACCAGTACATGGGCGATCATCGCGGTCATCTTGGCCAGTGCGAAGGTGGAACGGGTGACGGGCGCGGACAGGAGCAGCCCCAGCGTTTTGGCGTCCTCCTCGCCCGCGATACCGCGTGCGGCCGACAGGGTTGCGATGGCGATGATCCCGGCCGGCGCCACCACCGACAGCATCTCGGCTGCGATCCAGCCACTCGGGGTCGTGATGTCCGAACCCGGCAGCACCGCTTCCAGCAGCCGGCCGAAGGAGGCGGGCAGATTGCGGAACGTCTCGGCCAGCGGCGGCCACAACGCCCCGCAGAATGCTCCCATCGCGACCATCAGTCCGGCGACGAGGACGGCGGGGACGAGACGATCCCGAAGCCCGACTGCCGCGACCGCCCAGAAGCGAGTGGACTGGTCTGCGGCGGAGTGTCGCGGTGGCCGATGCCGGGTGGGTGCGGTCACGGCGTCATCCCCGAAGGTCCCGGCGGCTGAATCCGATGACGGCCGCACCCAACGCGAGCCCGGACATGACGATCAGCACCGCGAGGTTCGCCGGGTCTACCCCGTTCGAGAGCGGAATGTTGGCCGCGTAGTAGTGCCACGGACTCAGGCGAGCCCAGCCGGCCATTCCGGCCAGCGGCAGCATGGCGTTGGCAACGTATGACACCAGCGCGGTGGCGCCCGCGGCACCGGCCGCGAGTGACACGTGTCCAGTGGTCGCGCCCAGCGCAAGGGCCAGCAGGCCGAAAAAGCCGGCCAGCAGGAACAGGTGCAGGCAGGTGGCTGCGACATTGGCGGCGGTCAAGCCCGATCCCGGACACCGCGGAGGTCACCGCGACCGCCGCCCCGAAGACACCGATGACGAGCATCAAGGTCGCCCCCAGGCCGGCCGCTTTCCAGCCCACGACCGCTCGCCGACTGACGGGCTGCGCGATCAGCATCGACATGGTGCCGGCGGTCTCCTCACCCGCGACCGCGGCGGCCCCGGTGACGACCGCGTAGCCGACCAGCGCCACCGGAGCGATCAGATTGAACACCTCACCGACGACATACCCGCCGGGCACTCCGGCCGGGATGAACGCCGTCAACGCCGCAGGGAAACCGTTGGTCAGCGCCGCGATGGAATCCTCCAGCTGAACGCTGATTGCCAGCGCGGCGGCGGCGAGGACGACCAGACCACCGGCGAGACCGGCTGCTGTCCGTCGCCGCTCGTCGAGGTCCCGGGTGAGCAGGTCAGCGGCCATCGGACCGCTCCGCGGAAACCGGCATCGGTGCCACCGGGCTGTCTCGGTAGTAGGCCAGGAAGATCTCCTCCAAGTCGGCGTCGCGGGTGTGCAGATCCACGAGCTCCCGCGTCATCGCGGCCCGCAGGATGGCGTTGATCGAACCGTCGAAGGACACTTCGGCATGCTGCCCGCGGATGTCGACGTGTCGGACCTCCGGTACGCCGACGAACAGATCGCTCGGGATCGGTCGGGCGAATTCCAGCGAGAGCCGGCGGATCGCCTTGGACTTGAGGTCGTCGATGCGTTCCACCGCGACGAGCCGCCCACCGCGGATGATGCCGACTCGATCGGCGACCCGCTCGACCTCGGAGAGCGTGTGCGACGACAGGAACACCGTCGCTCCGTCACCCTGCACCTCGCGCAGCAGCGCGTGGAACTCTTGCTGCATCAGCGGATCCAACCCGGCGATCGGCTCGTCCAGGATGAGTAATCGCGGCCGGTGCATGAACGCCTGGATGAGGCCGATCTTCTGCCGGTTGCCGGTCGAGTAGGTGCCCACCTTCTTCGTCAGGTCGGCGGCGAATCTCGCCGCCAACTCGGCTCGATACAGCTCGTCGACGCCGCCCCGCAGGCGACTGAAATAGTCGAGGAGCTGCGACCCGGTCATCCTCGGATACAGCGCCAGTTCACCGGGCACGTACCCCACCAGTCGGCGAATCTCCAGGGAACGCTCGTGGGTGTCCATCCCCAGGATGCGAGCGCTACCCGAGGTGGGTCGGAGCTGGTCCAGCAGGGTGCGAATGGTGGTGGACTTGCCCGCTCCGTTCGGGCCGAGGAAGCCGAAGATCTCGCCGGCATGGATCTCCAGGTCCAGATCCTGAAGGGCGTGAACAGGGCCGAAGTGCTTGGTCAGCGCACGGGTGTCGATGGCCGGGTCGGTCATGTCGCTCTCCCGTCCCCGGCCGTAGGACACCGCAGTCCTTCCGGAAAGCTACCACCGCCACCTTACCGCCCAGTAAGTTCGCGACTGACTAATCGGCAGGTAAAGATGGGTTTGCCTCGCCTGCGCCGGGTTCGGTTCGCCGACCGAATCGCGGTTGGCCCACTCTGCAACCCGGGCTGAGAACGACTCGGTGGGCTGAGTCGCCGAAGCATCGGTGTACGGCCGTAGCATCGCGCCATGCCCGCCGCACCGGCCAGTGACTCAGACTCCGCTGCCGTGGCCCGGCAGAGCCTGATCGAAGCCCTTCATCGGGTGATACCGGCCGACCGGCTCGCGACCGATCCCGAGGTCATCACCAGCCGCTCCGCTGATCAGGCGGTCTGGGCGTCGGTGGGTCGGGCGTCGGCGTTGCTCCGGCCGGGCAACGAGGAGGACGTCCAAGCCGCGGTGCGGATCTGCGCGGAACTGCGGGTACCGGTCGTGGCACGCGGTGCCGGCAGCGGGCTGTCCGGGGGCGCCAACGCCGTGGACGGCTGCCTGCTGATCGACCTCGCCCAGCTGGCGAGCATCGTCGACATCGACCCGGAGAACCTGACCTGCGTCGTCCAGCCGGGAGTGGTGAACAACGATCTGAAGGCGGCGGTCGCCGAGCACGGCCTCTGGTACCCGCCCGATCCGGCGAGTGCGGCCTGGTCGACGATCGGCGGCAACGTCGCCACGAACGCAGGTGGGTTGTGTTGCCTGAAGTACGGCGTCACCGGGGATTACGTCCTCGGCCTGCGCGCGGTGGTCGGGGGGCCCGCCGGCTACGGCAGCGCGGTGCGGATGGGAAGACGCACCACGAAGGGTGTCGCCGGATACGACCTGGTGAGCCTGCTGGTCGGTTCCGAGGGCACCCTCGGGGTGATCACCGAGATCACCCTGAAGCTGCGGCCCGCCCTGACCGAACCGCCGCGGACGGTGCTCGGCGCATTCGGGAACCTGGTCGACGCCGGCCGCGGCGTCGCCGAGGTCACCCGGGCCGGGCTCACCCCATCGGCACTGGAGTTACTCGATCGGACGTGCCTGCAGGCGGTGGAGGACTGGAAGCACGTGGGCTTGGAGCCCGATGCCGCGGCGCTGCTGTTGGCGAGGGTTGACCTGCCCGGCGCCGCCGGCGATGTCGAGGCCGCCGCGCTCGTCGCGGCGTTCGACCGGGCCGGGGCGCTCTGGGCGACCCAGTCCACGGATCCGATCGAGGCGGAAGCGCTCTTCGACGCCCGTCGACTGGCCTATCCGGCGCTCGAGCGACTCAGCCCGGTGCTGACCGAGGACGTCTGTGTACCCCGGTCGAAGGTGCCCGCGATGCTGGCCGACATCGAGGCGATCGCGGCCCGACACGACGTGCGGATCGGCACCATCGCGCACGCCGGCGACGGCAATCTGCACCCGAACATCCTCAGTCCGGCGGGGGACGACGCCGCCCGGGTCCGAGCTCAGCTGGCATTCGAGGACATCCTGGATGCGGCCCTCCGACACGGCGGGACGGTGACCGCGGAACACGGCGTGGGGCTGGTCAAGCGGGCCGGGTTGCAGCGCGAACTCGACCCCGGATCGTTGGCGATGCAGCGCGCGATCAAGTACGCGCTGGACCCGCTGAACGTATTCAACCCGGGGAAGATCCTCAGCGCTTAGCCCTCGCCCTCGCTCGTCGCCGCCGCCGGGACGGGTCAGGCGCCGGCCCGGGTGACGGCGGCGCAGAACCGGTCGTGGTCGGCGCGGGCCTGGGTCAGCGGCGTGAGCACCTCGGTGTCGGCGACCTCGGCCACCCGGTCGGTCAGCCGCCGACGCACCTGCCGGGCCCGTCTGCGCGCCCCGGCGCGCACCAGCGGTCTGCTCACCAGCGCCAGCAACAGGCCGGCGAGCAGCCCGCCGACCAGCAGCAGCGTGGGCACCGGGATGCCCTCCACCCGGGGCGGCGGGACGACGTCCGCCAGCTGCAGCAGGCCCAGCCCGACGAGCCCGAGCAGCCACAGCGCCCCGGCCAGCGCCACCAGCGCGAGGAGCCACTGCAGGCCGCCGACCGCCCGCTGCCAGATCGGCGTGCGGTCCGGTCCGAGGTCGGTGCCGGCGACTGCCCGGTCCAGCCGGTCGGCCAGCCGCTCCTCCGACAGCTCCGAGGTGCGGCGCAGCTCGTCCCGCCAGGCCTGGGGCAGCCCCTGCCCGGCAGCGTCCCGGGCCCGGCGGAGCGCAGCGTCCATGCCGGCGGTCTGCACCGTGCCGGCCTTGGGCAGCGAGCTGCGGGCCGCATCGTCCCCCAGGTGCAGCCGGCTCAACGGGTCGTCCCGGAACTTCGAGGTCCAGCGGAGCATCGGCCAGCCGGTGTGCTGGTTCCCGCGGCGACGGGACGAGCGCTCGACCGCGCTGACGACGGCGGGCACCCCGGCCGCGTTCGCGAGCGCGGCCGCCAGGCCCTCGCGCTCGTCGCGGTCGCGGATGCGGTCCTCGCCGGCGTCCGGCGCGCAGTGCTCGGCCAGTGCGGCTGCGGCGGATCGGGCGTCGGCGGCCAGCCGGTCGGTGGCCGCCCGCCGGGCGACCACCCGGGAGGCGAGCTCGGCGCGCAGCTCGGGCATCCCGGCCCCGGTGCGAGCCGCGGTGGGCGCGATGGGCGTCGCGGCCAGCCCCTCCCGGTCGAGCAGCCCGCGCAGGTCGGCGAGGCACGCCCGGACAGAGGCGTCCGCCAGCCGGTCGACCTGGTTGAAGACGACGACCAGCACCCCCGCGTGCCCGGCCAGCGGCGCCAGGTACCGCGAGTGCACCGCGGCGTCGGCGTACTTCTGCGGGTCGAGCACCCAGACCAGTACGTCGACCAGCTCGACCAGTCGGTCGACCTCCAGCCGGTTCTCCAGCCGGATGCTGTCGTGGTCGGGTAGGTCGAGCAGCACCAACCCGTCCAGCGCGGGCTCAGCCGGCTGGACCCGGTGCCGGCGCGGCACCTGCAGCCAGTCCAGCAGCCGGTCGGCGCCGTGCTCACCCCACACGCTGGCGTGCGCGACTCCGGTGGTCGGCCGGCGGACGCCCGGGGTGCTCACCTCGCTGCCGCTCAGCGCGTTGAACAGCGTGGACTTGCCACTGCCGGTCGCACCGGCGAGCGCCACGACGGTCGCGTCGCCGAGCGCCTCGCGGGCACCGGCCTTGGCCAGCAGGGTGCGGGCACGGGACACCTCGGGCACCTCGAGCCGGTTCTCGGCGACCTCCACCGCTTCACGAAGTGCGGCCAGCCGATCGCTCAGGGAGATCTCGGTGCGCCACCCGCTGCCCAGCCTCATGCGCCGGCTCCGCGGGCGGTGGCCAGCCCGGCGACCGCGGCGCGCAGCTCGGCGGCGGCGTCCGGAGTGGGCGCGACATCCGCCAGCAGCTCCATGAACCGGTCCTGCTCCATGCGCAGCACCCGGTCGGCGCGGGCGTCGAGGTCGGCTCGGGCCCTCACCGCGAGCTCCCGGACGGCGTTGTCGCCGAAGAACGCCTCCAGGAGCCGTTGGCTGACGGCGGTGGTGCCGCCGGCGATTACGACCTCGGCGCCGGAGAGCCCCGCGGTGGATGCGAAGACGGCGATCATCAGCGCCGCGCCGACGCCGTTGACGCCCCAGGACAGCAGCCGGGCCTGCGACCGCTTTGCCGCGCCCTCCTTACGGACCAGCTCGAGCACGAAGCCCTGCCAGTCCCGCACCTCCTCGGCGGCCATCTCGGTGAAGGCCGGGGTGACACGGTCCAGTTCGGTCTCCCGACCGCCGATCAGCGCGATGCCGCCGGGCAGCGAGCGCCAGGCGGTGACGGTGTTCTCCGCCGCCCGGTCGGCCTCGACACGCAGTAGCTGCTCAACGCCGGACTCCAGTGCGCCCTGCAGGTCCCCGGCCGGGTTGGGCCGGCCGGTGAACGCCGCGGTCACCCGGTCGCGCAGCCGTGCGACCTGGCCCTGCAGGCTGCGCATCCACTGCCCGGTGCCCACGAGCTCCTGCCAGCGGACGAGCACCTCCCCGCGCAGCAGGCTGCCGTTGCCCACGCCCTCGTAGATCGCGGCGCGGGCGCCGGCGTAGGCGGCGTCCGCCGCGGCCCGCAGCGCCTCGGCGGAGATCGCCTGCTCCTCGACGCCGGCGGCGACGATGTCGACCCGGCCGCTGAGGCTCTCCAGCGCGCCGTCGAGCGTCTGCCGGACGACGACGGCCCGCTGCTCCTGGTCGGCGGCGAGCGCGTGCAACCATTTCCGCAGCGGCGCCACCTGCTCCGCGGGCAGGAACCCGTCGACCAGCGGTCTTTCCTCGACGACGAAAAGGCGCGCAGCGCCCAACCCGCCGCGCCGCAGCATCGCGGCGAGGTCCTCGGCCACCTCGCCGACCGCCTCGGGCGGCACTCGGTCCAGGACGAGGGCGAGGGCGGTGCCGCGCTCCCGAGCCGTCCGCAGCAGGTCCCAGGGGACGGCGTCGGCGTAGCGGGCGGCCGTCGTCACGAAGACCCAGAGGTCGGCGGCCCCCAGCAGTTGCCCGGAGAGCACGCGGTTGGCCTCGACGACCGAGTCGACGTCGGGGGCGTCGACCAGGGCCAGGCCGGGCGGGAGGGCATCGGTGGGGACGAGCGTGATGCCGCTGATGACGTCGCCCTCGCCCGTGGTGCGGGCCAGTCCCGGGAGCACCCGGTTGCCGGAGAACCACCCCACGTCGGCGGCCGAGCAGACCAGCACCGGCGACCGGGTCGTCGGCCGGAGCACGCCCGGCGTGGTGACCCGGGCGCCGAGCACGCTGTTGACCAGCGTGGACTTTCCAGCACCAGTGGAGCCGCCGACGACAGTCAGCAGCGGGGCGTCCAGGTCGCGCAGGCGGGGCAGGAGGTAGTCATCGACCTGGTCGACGACGGCGCGGGCGGTTCGGGCCGCGGCTTCGCGGCCGGCGGTCGCCAGGCCCAGCGGTGCCGAGACGACGGCGTCGCGCAGCCGCTGCAGGGCGTCCGGCAGCCCGGTCGGGGTGGTCATTTTCAGCTACGTACCCGGCGCGGTGGATCTTCATCCTCGACGGGGCAACCTGAGTCGTTCTTCGTACATCTGCGACATAGAGCCATCTGCGACATAGAGCGGATACAACGGGGGCCGTGATCATCACCTCGGTATCGAGGCTTACGACCGAATGGGCGGTTTGTGGTCACGCCGGGTAGTGGCCGGATACGAAGTCCGCCGCAATGGGGCGCGGGCCAGGGTTGGTATGCGTATCGCGAGGAATTGAGCCGGAGCCCACAGTCAGGGGATTTCAACAATCACCTATTCGAGCGATCGGGCAAGGGGAACCTATCGCTTCGACAATTACTCACCCGAAAGAGCTAGTTACCAGGTGTTACGCTGCATGAGCTCTCCGTCAGACTACGCGCGGTGAGCATTTTTGTTGCTCTCTAGATGAAGGCTCATCATGCGAACATCGCGTCCCCCTCGCCGGCGAACGTCCGGCTTACGTCGCCTCTTCTCAGCGCTTGCGGTGGTACCACTCGCCCTGGTCGGCGCGATAGCGACGGCACCCGCCGCGAGGGCGGACGGCGTGGGTGCGAACTTCATCGCCACCGGTCACGATGCGGACTGGCACTGCCAGAACGGCGGGTCGACCATCTCGTGCGATTTCCTCAAAATTCTGGTTGATTCCGTGCGGAAGGGATCCAGCCTTCCGGTGCTGTCGATCGACAGCGGAACCCTCACCACCAACGCCTTGACCAAGGCGGGGGTCACCCCGGTGACGCCGGTCAGCCCCCGCGACGCGACGACCTTCAATGCGGTCCCGCTGGTGGACGGCCTCGGCAACGCGCTGTACAGCGCGATCGTGGTCGGCTCGTCGAGCTTCGTCGCCGACATCACTCCGGCGGATTCGGCGAACATCAACGCCCGCGCCGACGACATCAAGACCTTCTTCAACGCCGGGGGCGGCATCCTCGCCCTGTCCGGCGCCGGCATGGCCGGTTACTACAACTTCGTTCCGATCACCATCACCGGTCGGTCCGTGAGCCCGCCGTTCACCGTGCAGGCGCGGGGTGTCGAACTGGGGATGACCAGTGGGATGGTCAACTGCTGCGCGACACACAACAGCTTCGATCCGGCGGCTGATCCCGTGGTCACCCTGGAGACCGATTCCACCGGTGCCGCGGAGACGATCGCCGCATTCGACGCCGTGATCGGCGACGGCGGCTTCGCCGGCAGCCTGGCCGTGACCATCGACGGCGGCGCCACCGTGCACACGAACGTCGGCAGCTCGCCGATCACCGGTACCACCGATGCCCCCGCCGGCAGCACGGTCACGGTGACGGTCAACGGCCAGACCCTGACCGGCACGGTGACGGCGGGTGCCACCTGGAGCGTGACGCCGACCGCGCTGCCCGAGGGGGAGTACCCGATCAACGCCTCGGTGACCAGAGGGACTACGACGGCGACCGCGAATCAGACCCGCACGGTGGACACCACGGCCCCGGGACTCGAGATCAACGGTGGCGAGACGGTACTCACCAACAACCCGACTCCCGCGATCACCGGCGAGACCGACAGTGAGCCCGGCACCACGGTGACCGTCACCGTCGGCGGTCAAACCCTCACCGCGACGGTGCAGGAAGGCGGCGGCTGGTCCGTCACGCCGAGCGCGCTGGTCGACGGCGAGTACCCGGTCACCGCAACAGTGACCGACCTCGCAGGCAACAGCGCCTCCGTCTCCCAGACCCTGACCGTGGACGCGACCGCCCCGACGCTGACGATCGACGGCGGCCCCACAGTGCTCACCAACGACAACGCGGCCGCGATCTCCGGGACCACGGACGCGGCGCCCGGCTCGACGGTGAGTGTGAGTGTCGCCGGGCAGACTCTCGGCGGCGTCGTCGACGCCGACGGAACGTGGATGGTCATCCCGACCGCCATCGCCGACGGGGCGTATGACGTCACGGCGACCGTGTCCGATGCGGCCGGCAACGTGGCAACCGCCACGCAGTCGCTCACCGTGGACACGACGGCGCCGCAGATCACCTTCGACAGCGGCCCCGCCACCGTGGTCAACAACTCCACGCCCACCATCTCGGGCAGCACGGACGCAGTCGAGGGAACGACCGTCACAGTCTCCGTCGGGGGTCAAACGCTGACCACCACGGTCGCGGCGGACGGCACCTGGTCCGTTGATCCGACGGCACTGGTCGACGGCCGCTACACGGTGACGGTGCAGATCACCGATGCGGCCGGCAACACCGGCACCGCAACGCAGGAGCTGACCGTCGACACCGTCGCGCCCACCGTGGCGATCAACGGTGGTGCCGGCGCAGCGACCAACAGCATCACCCCGACCATCACCGGAACCACCGACCTGCCCGCCGGCAGCACCGTGACGGTCGAGATCGGTCTGCAGACCCTCACCGCCACGGTAGGTGCCGGCGGCACCTGGAGCGTCACCGCGGAGACGTTGTCACCGGGTCAGTACGAGGTCATCGCCACCATCGCCGACGAGGCCGGGAACCAGTCCCAGGCAACCCAGTTGCTGACCATCGACATCGAGGCCCCCTCGATCGCGATCAACGGCCCTGCGACGGTTTTGACCAAGAACGCCACCCCGACCTTCACCGGCACCACGGATGCCGAACCCGGCAGCACCGTCACCGTCACGGTCGGTGGGCAGACGGGAACGACGACCGTCGCCGGGGACGGCACCTGGCGCTTCACCGCCGCTCGGCTGACCGACGGTTCCCACACCGTCACCGCCTCGGTCACCGATCGGGCTGGGAACGCCAGTAGCAACGCCACCGTTGCGCTGACGGTCGACACCACGCCGCCGGTCGGCACCCTGGCCGGCGGTGGCACCGGGGCCCCGTCGACCAACCGGACGCCGACCATCAGCGGCACCACCGACGCTCCGGTCGGATCGACGGTCTCGGTGGTGATCAACGGGAAGACGCTCACCGGCGTCGTCGGATCCGGCGGCTCCTGGACCGTCACCGTCTCACCCGCCCTGCCGGACGGTGAGTACCCCTACACCGTGACCTTCGTCGACCCGGCGGGTAACCAGCGGACCCTCACCGGTTCGGTCACGGTGGACACCACACCGCCCACGTCGACGATCAACGGCGGCGCCAGCGTGACGGTCCACGGCTCCACAGCGACCATCAGCGGGGTGACGGACGCGCCGGTCGGCTCGACCGTGGTGGTGACCGTGAACGGCGTCGAGTACACCACGACCGTGCAGGTCGCCGGGGTATGGGCGATCACGACCGGGTCCCTGCCGGATGGGAGATACACCGTCACAGTCGCCATCACCGACCTGGCCGGCAACACCACCATCACGACCCAGGAGCTCGTCATCGACAACGGGCCGGGGCTGGCGACGACCGGCGCAGACCTCGGCACGCCGCTGACGCTGGCTGTCGTGCTGCTGCTGCTCGGCGGCGGCCTCTCGGTGATCGCGCGGCGCCGGGTGCTGCCGAACGGTGTCGGCGTCGACGGCTGACCCGACATCAGCCGGCGCACTGCGTGCGCCGTGCTGAGAATGCGACACAGAAGGCACGTCCTCGGCTACTCGGCCGGGGGCGTGTCTTCTGTGGTTCCGGTGGACTGCAGCCGACCGAGCAACTCGGGAAGGGACACGAAAGCGAACCGAATCGACGAGTCACTACAGCCGTAGGGGATGACCAGGGTCTCCCCATGGATGAGGCCCCCGCAGGTGTAGACGACATTGGGCACGTAGCCCTCGCGCTCGTCGCCGGACGGTGTCAACAGCGGTTCCGGCAGCGCGCCGATCAGCCGGGCGGGGTCGGCCAGGTCGAGCAGGATCGCGCCGATGCCGTAGGTGCGGACCGGGCCGACGCCGTGGGTCAGCACCAGCCAGCCCGCCGCCGTCTCCAGGGGCGAACCGCAGTTTCCCAGTTGGATCAGGTCCCAGGCGCGGCTGGGCCGCTCCACCGTGGTCGCGGCGCCCCAGTTCCGCCCGTCGGTCGAGGTGGCGATCCCGATGCTCTCCCGGTCCCAGCGGGACAGCGCCACATAGCGGCCGTCGATGCGACGGGGGAACAACGCCATCCCCTTGTCCTGCGCCGCGGGCCCGGTCAGCGGACAGATCTCGAAGCTGTCGAAGCGGTCGGTTCTGATCAGCCGAGGCGCGACGCGCTCGCCGTCGAACGCGGTGTAGACGCCGAGGTAGCGGACCGCGCCGTCATCGTCCACGAAGGTGGTGAAGCGAGCGTCTTCCATCCCGCGGCGCTCGTCCGCGCTGGTCGGATACAGCACTCGCTGGCTCAGCGAGGTCGTGCTGCCGAATGTCACCTCGTAGTGCCCGGCGGCCATCTGCCGCATCTGCTCGTACAGGGCGTGTCGGTCGGCGCTGCGGTCGGCCGTCTCCAGCACGTCGTGCAGCCTGGTCGCGGAGAAGTGGGCGCGCAGGAGAACCAGGATGGGTTCGGCTTCCGCCGCGTCGGCGCGGGTGGCCAGCGCCTCCCGGAAGAAGTCACGGGAGAGCAGCGCGGGCTCCGCCACCCCGGTGACCGAGCAACGGCCCGGCTCGTCGACGGCGATGCCCGCCGGGCCGATGATCCCGGTGCGGAACTCGATGCTGGACAGGTGGCCCTCACCGACGCCGCGGACACTCATCACGAACCGCAGTTCACCGGGCGCCAGTCCGGTCTGGTCCGGGTGCGCGACCATCGACGGGTTCAGCAGCGCCGCCGCCTCCACGCTGTACTCCTGGGTGCAGTACGCCCCGATCAATCGGCCCCGCGCCGCGGAGACCGTTGGCGGGTGCGCGAGTTCGCTCGCGACCAGCGCATAGTGCTGTTCGAAGACGGCCGTCAGGTCGGGGTGTCGGTCGCCGAACAGTTCGACCACCGCGGCCAGGCAACTCTCGACCGCGTCCTCGGACATGTCCAGCACCCGACGAACGACGGTCTCGGCGCGGGAGATGCCGCTGGCGAGCAGCTCCTGACCGGGGAGGAAGAGCTTGGTGATCACTCGACGCGGATCCGCTCGGAGCACCACCGGGGCACGTCGAACAGCGACGGGACGGGCGTGGAGCGAGTCGTCGGTCATGGCCCTGGGAGGCTACCCCAGCGGGTCAGGCGGCCACTGCGATCGTCAGCCGATGGGCCTGCTGCAGGGTGGAGATCAGGGCGAGCGTGGACTCGGCACCTTGATTCTCGTTGCGTCCGTAGACCAACAGCCCGTCGCAGCCGCCGCCGCTGACCGGGTCGATCAGTGACACCCGGGCGTCGTTGGCGCCCAGGAACCACGCCACGCAGCGATGGACCTGGTCGCGCCACCAGGGGTCCTCGGTGACGTCGTAGGCGGTGGCGCAGGCGTCGGCGAGGGCGGCGACCTCGATCGGCTGCTGGTCGAAGCCGGGTCGCGGTTCACCCGAAGCCCAGCCCTCGACCGGAGTCACCGACACATGCCCCTGACTGGACTCGACCGCCACCAGCCAACGGAGCATTCGGAGTCCGTCGTCCAGCGCCCGGTCGTCGCCGAGCAGGTGGCCCGCCAGGATCAACACCTCGGGGAGCGCGGCATTGGCGTAGCGCAGCCGATCCTCTGGCCAGACCCAGTCGTCGTCGCCACCCGGCGATCCGATCGCGACTACCGCGGCCGCCAACAGGGCGGCCGCCGCGGTTGCCTCAGCGGCGCGCGGGTCTGACCGGAGCACCTCGGCCGCACCCAGTCCGGCGAACACCATGGACCGCGAATCGGGCGACCGTAGCGCCGCGCCGCGTTCGAAGGACCGACGCGCTCGGCGCAAGCTCAGCTGATCGACCAGCTGCGGCGCCCGCCCGATCAGCGACCCGAGCCCCCACAACGCCCGACCCCAGCAGTCCTCGACGGTCGCGTCGTCCTGCCATTCGCCCTGAGTTCCACGGCGGTTGTGAAATGTGCCGTCCGGTTCCTGGGCCGCCAGTACGAAGTCCAGGTAGGTCCGGACCAGGTGGCGGGGTGCCGCGCCGGGCTGCCGGGTCGTTACCAGCAGGCCACGTGCCACGTCGTCGACGCAGTAGCCGTGTTCCACCCGCGGACGGATGAACTCCGCGTGCTCGAACAACCCGATGTGGTCGGTGAGTCGCTCGAGGTGATCGAATCGGACCGGTGGTGCCGCGGAGTCGAGCCCCGGCGTCCAGCCGACCCCGGTGGCCGCGTTCACGCGGAGACCGCGAGCCTGCTGGGTCGCAGTGCCTCGGCCGCCAGTCGGCGGTATCCGTCGGCGACCGCGGGCCACAGGAGGCTGGGTGCGATGCGGTTCGCCTCGGCCGCCATCGCGTCGGCCAGGCCGGGTTCGGTCAGCACCCGCCGCAGCGCGTCGGCCATCCCCGCCGGGTCCTGGCGCTCGACCAGCAGACCGGCTCCGCTCGCCAGCAACTCCCCGGCGTGCGGGAACCCGGTGGAGACCACAGGCTTGCCGGCCGTGACTGCTTCGATGAGCACCCCGGAGGTGACCTGGTCCCGTGAGTCGTACGGGAGTAGGACGAGGTCCGCCTGTTGAACCAGGCGATTCAACTCGGACTTCGTCTGGTAGCGCGCATCGAAGGAGATGCAGTCCGCCACGCCGAGCGCCTCGGCGCGAGCGATCAGACTGTCCCGGTAATCCTCGCCGAAACGTTCCAGCACGCGCGGATGCGTCTGGCCGACGATGCGGTAGAGGGGTCGCGGCGACAGGTCGGTGAGTCGACTCATCGCCTCGATCGCCCATTCGATGCCCTTGCCCGGACCGATCAAACCCCAGGTGACGATCGTCGGACGATGCTCGGCTGAGGTGGATCTGGTCTCACCCGGAACGCGGTTGTCGACGGCGCCGTGCGGAATGACCTTGATTTTGGCGGCGTCGACGGTGTAGTGGGCGACCAGACGATCGCGCCCGGTCTGGGTCATGGTGACCACTGCGGCGCTGCGCCGAACGATCTCCTCCAAGATGGCGCGCTGGTGCGCACTGGGTGTTACGAGGACGGTGTGCAGCACCGTGACGGCCGGCACTCGCAGGTGACGCATCGCTTCCAGCACATCCGCGCCGTCACGCCCGGGGAAGATTCCGTACTCGTGCTGAATGATCGCCACGTCGTAGCGGTTCAATGCCTTCGCAGCTCCGGCGGCTCCGGCCGGATTGCTGCGGATCCACTGGTGGCTCACCTCGGCTGCCGGCACCGACTCGGGGGTGTCGACGATGCTGACGATGCGGGGCAGATCGGTGGGGGAGCGCAAGGAGTCCATCAGCGCGCTGCTGAAGGTCGCCAACCCACACTGGGTGGGCGGGTACGTTCCGAGCATGCCGTAGGTGGTCGGCCTGCGGTCCGAGCTGGACCTATCAGTCATGGACCTACTGTCAGGAATCGTCCTGCTGTCGGAAATCGTCCTGCTGTCGGAAATCGTCCTGCTGTCGGAAATCGTCCTGCTGTCGGAAATTGTCCTGCTGTCGGAAATTGTCACGGTGGTCCCCTTTCTCCAAGCGCTGTTGACGGCCGGGGCGGCGACACTGCCTGCTGGTCGTTTTGCGGGTGCCGCTCATCGGCGGCATATCTGGCGATCATCGGTTCGCCGACACGGCGAGAACCGCAAATGGTGCACGTGGCACCGCATGCCCGCCGTGTCAGACGGGGACATGATTCGCCCAGGTGGCGGAGCGCTGCTCTGTTTGACGCACCCTGGTATCCGGAAGATATCACCTGAATCAGGTCCCTGACGAGTCCGTGGCGAACGCCTCAGTGCACCAGGGGCAGACGAGGTCTCCTCAGTCGGGTGCGGACAGCCTCATCGGAGTGACATCCCGCGAACATCTCGTGCGCTGCGGACGCTTCCGGGATGTCAGAACCGGGGCAGGCTGAGCAGGTTGGAGGCGGCCGCGTCCTGAGCGGTGGCGATGCACTTGGTGCCCCAGTCGCTGGTGCCGGTGATCACACGGCCCTCGTCGCCACTGCGGTCGTTGTACCAGAAGTAGCTCTGCCAGCGATTCTCGATGTTCCGAACGACGCTGGCTCGGGTTTCGGTCGACATCGATCCGGTCGGGGTGGTGGAAAACCGGATCTGCGAAATGTGCTGGTTGGAAGTGGCCGGATACTCCAAGTGAATCTGCCGGATGTAACGCATGCGGGCCCTTCCCTGTTGTACAGATACCGCTGTTCAGCTCACCGCCCGGCGAACCGATTGCCGGAGGGCTCCGCCCGGCCTTTGCTCGACCGGCCGTACGCGACACACCAACGCACGAATGCGGCGCTGCAACCAGCCGATGACCGATCAGTGACAGTTCAGTGACCGATCAGTGACCGATCAGTGACCGTGCCGAGGTGAACCCACAGTGAGTTTACCCGCCGGGAGCACAGGTGGACCACCACCTTGGGCTAATGGGATCGCACACAGGGTTGGCGACCGGGGGCGAGGTGACAACCCGGTCGCGGGTCGAGCCGCGGTATCAGCGGGCGATGCCGACGTACTTGGTCTCCAGATACTCCTCGATGCCCTCGAAGCCGCCTTCCCGTCCCAGTCCGGAATGCTTCACACCGCCGAACGGGGCGGCCGGGTTGGACACGACACCCTGGTTGATCCCGACCATGCCCGTCTGCAGTCCTTCCGCCACCCACAGGGCCCGGCTGAGCTGCTCGGTGTAGGCGTACGCCACGAGTCCGAACTCGGTGTCATTGGCCAGCGTCAGGGCCTCGTCGTCCGTTGCGAAGGTGGTGATCGGCGCGACCGGACCGAAGATCTCCCGGCGGAAGACCTTCGCCGTCGGAGGAACATCGGCGAGCACGGTGGGGGCGTAGAAGTAACCCCGCCGGCTCAGCGGACGGCCACCGGTGAGCACGGTGGCCCCGGCGTCCACCGCATCGCCCACCAGCGCGGAGACCTCGTCCACGGCCTTCTGTTGGATCAGCGGACCCAACTCGACGCCGTCCTCGATGCCCGGACCGACCTTCATTGCGGCCATCCGGGCGGCCAGGCGCCGACCGAACTCCACTGCCACCGATTCGTGCACGAGGAATCTGTTGGCCGCGGTGCAGGCCTCGCCGATGTTGCGCAACTTGGCCAGCATGGCGCCGTCCACGGCCCGGTCCAGGTCGGCGTCGTCGAACACCAGAAACGGCGCGTTGCCCCCCAACTCCATGCTGGTCCGGAGCACCTGGTCGGCAGATTGTCGGATCAGTTGCCGTCCGACCGAGGTCGACCCGGTGAAGGTCAACTTCCGCAAACGCCGGTCGCCGATGATGCGCTCCGACACCGGCCCGGTCTGAGTCGTGGTGATCACGTTCACCACCCCGGGTGGCAGGCCGGCCTCGCCCAGCACCGCCGCGAACGCCAGGGTCGTCAGCGGGGTCAGCCCGGCCGGTTTGACGACCACCGTGCAGCCCGCCGCCAGCGCCGGGCCCAGTTTCCGAGTCGCCATCGCCAGCGGGAAGTTCCAAGGAGTGATCGCGTAGACCGGCCCGACGGGCTGCTTCATCGTGAGCAGTCGCGTGCCGCCGGCGGGGGCGACTGCGTAGCGCCCGCTGATCCGCACCGCCTCCTCGGAGAACCAGCGCAGGAACTCGGCGCCGTAGGAGACCTCGGCGCGAGCTTCGGTCAGTGGCTTGCCCATCTCCAAGGTCATCAACAACGCGAAGTCGTCCGCCCGTGCGACGACCAACTCGAATGCCCGGCGCAGAATCTCGCCGCGTTCGCGTGGATCGGTCGCGGCCCACGGCTCCTGCGCGGCGACCGCTGCGTCCAGCGCGCTCGCCGCCTGGTCGACGGTGGCGTCGGCGACCTCGGTCAGCGGCTCCTCGGTAGCCGGGTTCTCCACCTCGAATGTCGCTGCCGACCCGACCCAGTCGCCGTTGATAAGGAGCGTCGTGGGTGTGCGATCGAGCAGCGCGTTCACTGTCGACGCGGGCACGGCCGATTGAGACATCGGTGCCACCTCCTCCGAGTGCCGGGGCGAACAAGCCGCGAGTCTAGGCGCGGGACGGCCTGCCGCGCTCAGCCTCGTCGACAGGAGCCCGCCCGTCAGGCGGGTCCTGTGCAGTCGCCGGCGCCCGGCCACGGCGCCGGCCATCTCGTCGGCGTGGCGGCCTAACGTGGCGGAATGAAGATTGCAGGCGCCGCGGCGTTGGTGACCGGTGGCGGTTCCGGGTTGGGTGCGGCAACCGCGAGTCGGCTGCTCTCGGCGGGAGCGACGGTGACGGTGGTGGACCTGCCCGGCCGGGACGGGAGCGCCCCACCCGGACTCCCGGAAGGCGCCGCATTCGCCGCCGCCGACGTATGCGACGAGTCTGCGCTCGAAGCGGTGGTGGCCGCCGCGAACCTGGACGGCACGCTACGGATCGTGGTGAACTGCGCCGGGGTGGCCCCGGCGATCCGCACGGTGAGTCGGCAGGGTCCGCATCCGCTCGCCGATTTCGATCGGGCGATCCGGGTCAATCTGATCGGCACCTTCAACGTGATTCGACTCGCCGCCGCGGCGATCGCGGGCAACACGGTCGTCGACGGCGAGCGGGGTGTCATCGTCAACACCGCCTCCGTCGCCGCCTTCGACGGGCAGATCGGGCAGGTCGCCTACGCCGCGTCCAAGGCGGGGATCGTGGGGATGACGTTGCCACTGGCCAGGGACCTGGCGTCGCTGCTGATCCGGGTGATGACCATCGCCCCCGGCACCTTCGACACGCCACTGCTGGCGTCACTGGCCGCGGAGGCTCGTGCCTCACTCGGCGGGCAGGTTCCGCACCCGTCCCGGCTGGGTAGACCGGACGAGTACGCCCACCTGGTGGAACACATCGTGCAGAACCAGATGTTGAACGGCGAGACGATCAGACTCGACGGAGCGATCCGGATGGCCCCGCGCTGAAACCACATTCGTCGGGAGATGGGCGCTGAAGTTGGACACCGATGACTGAGTTGGACCTCCGGCGACGGATGCCGGCGTTCGTGCTCGGTGCCGCTGCGACTGAGTGTCCGGCCCGGGCCGAGCCGGCCCGCAGGGCCGTCCAACCGAGCGCGAGCAGGGCTGCCACGCCGAAGAAAGCCATGCCGCGCTGCATAAGCCCGAGTGGGAACAACCGCCACCAGGTGGTGCCCCGGAGCGGACCGAGCGTATTGGCTGATGGTCTCGCTTGAATCAGCCTGAATCAGTCCGAGTACATCTGGTCGAGGACCTCGCGGTACTCCTGCTCGACGGTGCGACGTCGAACCTTCATGGACGGGGTCAGCTCGCCCTCCGCCACGGTCAGATCGCGGGTCAGGATCTCGAACCTCTTGATCGTCTCCCACCGCTCGAGCTTCGCGTTCAATTCGTTGACCTGTTGCTGAATCAAGTCGTGGAGCTTGGGCTCGCGTGCCAACTGCTCGTAGGGCTCGTCGAGACCGGCGGCCTTCGCCCAGTCGCCGATCGCATCGGGATCGAGGGTGATCAGGGCCGAGACGTATTTGCGTCCCTCACCGTGGACCAGGATGTGACTCGCATGCGGCGAGATGGCCTTGAACAGGATCTCGATCTTCTGCGGGGCGACGTACTTACCACCAGAGGTCTTGATCAGGTCTTTCTTTCTATCGGTGACGCGGAGGTAACCGTCCTCGCTGAGCTCACCGATGTCCCCGGTGGCGAGCCAGCCGTCGGCGTCGATGATCTCCTCCGCCGCGCCGGGCAGGTTGTGGTAACCACGCATCACGCCCGGTCCGCGGACCAGGATCTCCCCGTCAGCGGCAATCTTCACCTCGGTGCCGGGGAGCGGTGGACCGACCGTGCCGAGCACGTTGTGTCGCGGCAGGTTCACGAAACTGGCCGCGCTCGTCTCGGTCAGCCCGTATCCCTGCAGGATCTGCATCCCCACCGCGCGGAACCATTCGGCCACCGGCATCGACAGGGCCGCCGAGCCGGACACGAAGAAGCGGATGCGACCACCCAGCCGGTGTTTGATCTTTGCGAAGACCAACCGGTCGGCGACGGCGTGCTGCGCTGCCAACAGCGGGTTCACCGATCCGCGTGATTCCCGCTGCTGCTCGTATCGAATCCCGACTCCGATGGCCCAGGCGAAGATCTTCGCCTTGGGACCGCCCTCAGACTCGGCTGTGGCCGTCACCTTCGCCCGGACCTTTTCGAAGATCCGCGGTGCACCACCCATGAAGGTCGGCCGCACCACGCCGAGGTTCTCCACGATCCGGTCCAGATTGCCGTCTACCGCCGTCGCGAAACCGATCTTGAGTTGCACGCCCAGCAGCACCTTGCCGAAGACGTGACTCAACGGCAGCCATAGGTACTGCAGGTCGTCGAGGAAGAGGATGTCCGCCAATTCGGCCGCGCGCGCCGTGTAGGTCCAGCTGTCGTGCACCAGACGGACGCCTTTGGGGCGGCCGGTGGTGCCGGACGTGTAGATGAGAGTGGCCAGGTCCTCCGGGCCCACTCGGGAGATCACGTCGTCGACGAGCGACGGCTCGGACTGCAGGCGGGTCGCGCCGCGCTGCTCCAGGTCTGCAAGGGAGAGGACGAACGCACCGTCTCCGTCGCCGTCCATCAAGACCACCGCGATCAGGTCCGGCACGCTGTCCCGCACACTCAGCAGCTTGTCGGCCTGTTCGCGGTCCTCGGCGATCAGCACCCGGGATCCGGAGTCGACGGCGATGTAGACGAAGTCGTCGGCGGCGGTGGTGGGATAGATCGTGGTGGTGGCGGCGGCCGCGCACATCACCGCTAAATCGCACAACACCCACTCGATCCTGGTGTTGGCCGCGATCGCGACCCGATCTTCCGCGGTGATCCCCACGTCGATCAGCCCGGCGGCGATCCGATAGACCCGATCACGGGTTTCCGACCAGGTCAGCGAGGTCCAACCGCCGTTCTCGGGGTACCGGAAGGCTTCCCGTGGGCCGGAGGCGGCGACGCGATCGGCGAACATGCGTCCGAACGACGACGGTCGCTCCGATACCGGATCCGTCGACGGCGTCGTCGTGGTGGGGGTCATCTCGATCCTTCGGTCAACACCTGGAACAGAGGTCTCACCACCCGACATTACCGACCCATGACCTGACGCGCGGGGTCCACCACGCGGCAGCCGCCGAACCCGCGCATCAGCAGCGCCCGAGCGGCCCGCGATCAGCGCAGGCGGGTGATCTGGACTGTCACCTGGTTGTCGATGGCATCGGGCCCGGCGTAGACCCCGCGGATCGGCGGTGTGTCCGAGTAGTCGCGGCCCCGGCCGGCGACCACGTGCCCCAGCGCAGTCGGCTGCGCGTTGGTCGGGTCGAAGGCGTTCCACCGGCCGTCCCAGAACTCGATCCAGGCATGTGATTCCCCGACCACCGTCGCGCCCACCGTCGCGTCCGCGTCCGGGTGCAGGTAGCCGGAGACGTACCGGGTCGGGATGCCCAGGCAGCGCAGCAGCCCGATCGCCAGATGCGACAGGTCTTGGCACACCCCGCGGCGGTCTCGGTAGGCGTCGATCGCCGAGGTGTGGATGCTCGTGCTGCCCTGCTCGTAGGTGAGGGTGCGGTGTACCCAGTCGCAGACGGCACGACCCGTCTCGGCCGGCGTGCCGCCGTTCTTCAGGTGTGCGGCGACGGTGACCAGCTCGTCGTCCAGCGCGGTCAACGGGGTGGGGGCCAAGTACTCCTCGAAGTAATCCTCGCAGCCGGAACCGGCGATGCCGTCCCAGTCGAGCCCGACCGCAGTTTCGAGGTCGCGCGTGAAGGTCTCGACGGTGGTGGCCGAGGTGACCGTCAGCTCCCGATGCGGCCGATGCACGTCGAAGGCCGCCACCCGATTGCCGAAGTAGTCGGTGTAGTACTGCATGCCCTCGAACGGGTCGATCTCGATGTACGAGGACAACACGGCTTGGCCGGGCTCGTCGGCCGGCTGCATCCGGACCTCGTTGTAGCTCGTGGTGACCAGGTCGGGGTAGGTCACCACGGTGCGGTGGGTGATCGCCAGTCGCCAGATGTCGCCGGTACCGCTGAAGTCGGCGGTGCTCATGCGGATACCCCCAGTGCGGACTGATGCGCCCAGGCGACCGGGTCGCCCTGTCGGAAGAAGGACTTCGTCACTGCGATGTGGGCGTTGTCGACGGCCCGCTGGAGTGTGGTCAACACCGCGGGCAGTTCCTCTTCGACTTCCTTACCCGAGCGGTACTCCAGCCCCGTTCGGGCCCGGCCGATCAGTCGCCGCGCGGAGGACGGGTCCCGCCGCGGATCCTGATAAGAGTTCGAACCCGCCAGTTCCAGTGCGGCCAGCGACGTCTCGGCCTCGCTCATCGCCCGGAAGATGGACCGCGGGAACGGCCGATCCAGCAGCACGAACTCGATGGACGTCTGCCGGCCCATGTTCTCGCCGTGGTACCGGACGTACGGCTCGAATCCGCCGGTGGCGGTGACCAGCGCCCGCCATGGAGTAGCCGTCGTCAAGGTGGCCGACGCGAGCAGCCGGATGGTCATGTCGGCCCGTTCCAGCGACCGCCCGACGTTGAGGAAGTGCCAGCCCTCGTCGTGGCTCATCATCTGGTCGATCAAGCCGTTGGCCATCGCACTGCGCTCGGCAACCCAGCGCAGGAACGTGTGCGGGCCGGCAGCGCTGGTCGCACGGGTGCGCAGACCGTGCCAGGTGACGTTGAGGCATTCCCACACCTCCATCGGCACGACGTCACGCACCCCGCGGGCATTGTCGCGGGCGGCGATCAGCGCCCCGGCCACGCTCGACGGCTTCTCGCCGTCGAAGACCAGCGCGCGGATCAGCAGGTCCGGGTCGTTCGGCGTCTCCTCGGCCAACCCCATCGACTCGACCAGCTCGCGGACGATCTGGTTCTCCTGCTTCCAGGTGCCGGTCGGCAGCAGGTGCAGGTAGGTGTCCACGATGCGGGCGGTGTTGTCGGCCCGTTCGACGTGACGGCCCATCCAGTACATCGCCTCGGCGATCCGACTCAACATGACGAACCCGCTTCCGATTGGAACTGTTGCTGCTGGCCCTGCTGGGTACGGAACGACTGCGTCTGGGTCGGCGGCATCAGCATCGGCTCGGCCTGGTACTTGGTGCTGGCCTGCGCGACGATTTTCGGCGGCGGTGGCCCGTCGGCGCTGCTCTCCAACACCCAGGTGTCCTTGGAACCGCCGCCCTGGGAGGAGTTGACGACCAACTCGCCCTCGGGCAACGCCACCCGGGTCAACCCGCCGGGGAGCACCCACACCGAGTCGCGGTTGTTGACTGCGAAGGGACGCAGGTCCACGTGGCGGGGCCGCATCTTGTCGCCGATCAGGGTGGGCACCGTCGACAGCGCCACCTCACGCTGGGCGATCCAGCCGCGCGGATTCTCCAGAATCGCCTCGCGTGCCGTCTTGAGCGTCTTCGGGTCTGCCTTCGAACCGATCACGATGCCCTTGCCGCCGGAGCCGTCCACCGGTTTGACCACCAGTTCGGCCAGGTGATCCAGGGCGTACTCACGGTGGTCGCGTTCTTCCATCCGGTACGTGTCGACGTTCGGCAGGATCGGTTCCTCACCCAGGTAGTACCGGATCATGTCCGGCACGTAGGTGTAGACGAGCTTGTCGTCCGCGACGCCGTTGCCGATGGCGTTCGCGATGGTGACATTGCCCGCCCGAGAGGCGTTGACCAGGCCCGGCAGGCCGAGCATGGAGTCCGGTCGGAACTGCACCGGATCGAGGAAGTCGTCGTCGATGCGCCGATAGATGACGTGCACCGGCATCTCGCTCGCCGTGGTGCGGACGAAGACCTGGTTGTTGCGGCAGATCAGGTCGCGACCCTCGACCAGCTCGACGCCCATCTCGCGGGCTAGCAGCGTGTGTTCGAAATAGGCGGAGTTGTAGACCCCGGGTGTCAGTACCACCACGGTCGGGTCGGTGACGTTCCAGGGCGCCACGGCGCGCAGCGCGTCGTGCAGCTTGGCGGGGAAGTCGCTGACCGGTCGCACCAGCTGACCGCCGATCGCCTCGCTCATCAGCTCCGCGACCGCCTGCCGGTTCTCCAGTACGTACGAGACGCCGGACGGCACCCGGACATTGTCCTCCAGCACCCGGAAGGTCCCGGCCTCGTCCCGGATCAGGTCGACCCCGGACAGCACGATGCGAGCGCCGTCCTGACCGGAGATGCCGGCGACCTGGCGAGCGAAGTGCGGACTGGTGGTGAGCAACCGCTTCGGCACCACGCCGTCGGTGAAGACCCGGCCGGGGCCGTACGCGTCGGCCAGGAACAGCTCCAACCCGCGGACGCGTTGCGCCACGCCCTGCTCCACGACCTGCCACTCGGCCGCCGTGATGATGCGGGGGATCAGATCGAGCGGGAACGGGCGTTCGACGCCGCCCAGCGCGAAGGTGATGCCCTGGTCGAGAAAGCTGCGTCCGAGGATCTCAGCGCGCGACTTCAGGTCTGCGGCGTCCAGGCGACGCAACGCGGTGTGCACCGTCTGGTACGCAGCGCGGGTCTCGCCCTCGGCGGCGAACATCTCATCCCAGGCCTTGCCGAACGGGTACTTCTCGAACAGGTCCGCCATATTCGGGACCGTAGGCCTGGCCTGTTGCGTGTTCATGTCACACGTCCGTTCATCTGTTACGTCCAGGTGTCCTGAGTCCGCAGCTTCTCGATCGCAGTCCAGGTGCGAGGGGGCCGCATCCTCCGCGGACTCCCGAAACCGAACCGGTCGCCCGCTGAATCGGTGGACGGCCGATGAGCGCATTCATTGTGTCAGCAGCCTGCCGAGGACGCCCCACCGGTGTCGGCACGCCGGCCCGGACAGCGCGGCCTGACGTGTGCGCCTCCTCGGGTGGGGGAGAATCCAACGACTGCCGACCCGCGCGAACACGGCGCACCGGCGGAGTTGGTGCGCACGTCGAAAGGACACGTTGGAAATGAGTACCTCGGGCGGATCGAAGGCCATTCTCGCCGCGTTGGCCGCGAACCTGACGATCGCGGTCCTTAAGTTCGTGGCTTTTCTGTTCTCCGGCTCGTCGTCGATGCTCGGCGAGTCCATTCACTCGCTGGCCGACTCCGGCAACCAGGTGCTGTTGCTGGTGGGCAAGAAGCGCTCGGAGCGGGCCGCGACGACGGAGCACCCGTTCGGCTACGGCCGCGAACGGTACGTCTACGCGTTCCTGGTCGCCATCATCCTGTTCTCGCTGGGTGGTCTGTTCTCGTTGTACGAGGGCATCCACAAGGTCCAGCACCCGGAGGCGATCAATGTGCCGTGGCTGCCCATCGCGGTCCTGATCGGCGCCATCGTGGCGGAGGGCTTCTCGTTCCGCACCGCGATCAAGGAGGCGAACGAAGTGCGCGGCGACAGCACCTGGGTGCAGTTCATCCGCCGCGCGAAGGCACCCGAACTGCCGGTCATCCTGCTGGAGGACTTCGCGGCGCTGACAGGTCTGGCGCTGGCCCTGGTCGGTGTCTCCGTCGCGGTGGCGACCGACAACGGTGTGTGGGACGGCGCCGGGACGATCGCCATCGGTGTCCTGCTGGTGCTGGTGGCCTGTGTGCTGGCGGTGGAGACGAAGTCACTGCTGCTCGGCGAGGGTGTCCTGCCCCGCGAGGTCAGCGCGATCGTCGAGGCGGCCGAGGCCGGCGACTCCATCGACCGGGTCATTCATCTGCAGACCCTGTACCTGGGGCCGGACGAACTGCTGATCGCGATGAAGGTGGCCGTGCACACGTCGGACAGCGCGGCCGAGGTGGCCGAGGCGATCAACGAGGTCGAGGTGCGCGTGCGCGAGGCCATGCCGATCGCCCGGGTGATGTACATCGAACCGGACATCTACGACGCGGCCCGCGACCCGAAGCTGGTTCCGTCCAACCCCGTTCGGCCGGCTGAACCGCCCGCAGATCGGGTCTGACGTGCGGCTGGTCCGCAGTCCCATACTTTTGAGGAGACCGTGATGTTGTTCGCGTTCTCGGTGGCCCCGTCGGGCACCGGTGAGTCCGTATCGGAAGCGGTGGCGGAGGCCGTGCGCATCGTGCGCGCCTCCGGACTGCCCAATTCCACCGACTCCATGTTCACCACGATCGAGGGTGACTGGGAGGAGTGCATGGCGGTGATCCGGGACTGTTGCACCGCGGTCGGCCGCTTCGGCCCGCGGGTCTCGCTGGTGCTCAAGGCTGATATTCGGCCGGGGCACACCGGCGAACTCACCGCGAAGGTGCAGCGCATCGAGCGGCTGCTCGCAAAGTAACCCGAGCGGCTGCTCGCAAATTAGCCCGAGCGGCTGCTCGCAAATTAACCCGAGCGGCTGCTCGCGAAGTAACCCGAGCACGCCTGAACCTCGTGCCGCCGACACGGAAAAGCCCGGCTGCACCGCGATCGCGGCGCAGCCGGGCTGCTCGAAGCCGATGGATCAGCCGGGGATGATGAGGCCGTTCGTGGTGGTGCGGGCCCGCTCGAAACGCTCGGTGGCGTCGGCCCAGTTGACCACGTTCCACCAGGCGGTGACGTAGTCCGCCTTGACGTTCTGGTACTGCAGGTAGAAGGCGTGCTCCCACATGTCCAACAGCACGATCGGAACCTGAGCGAACGGGATGTTGCCCTGCTGATCGAACAGCTGCAGCACATTCAAGCGCCGGCCGAGGGTGTCCCAGGCCAGGATCGACCAGCCGGAGCCCTGAATCGCGTTGGCGTTCGCGGTGAAGTGCGCCTTGAAGCCGTCGAATGATCCGAAGAACTCGTCGATGGCCGCCCCGAGTTCGCCGTCGGGTTCGCCGCCCGCGCCCGGCGCCAGGTTCGGCCAGAAGATGCTGTGATTCAGGTGGCCGCCGAGGTGGAATGCGAGGCTCTTCTCAAGCCCGTTGACCCCGCCGAACGACTTCTTCTCGCGCGCCTCGGCGAGCTGATCCAGGGTGTCGTTCGCGCCCTTGACGTATGCGGCGTGGTGCTTATCGTGGTGCAACTCCATGATCTTGCCGGAGATGAACGGCTCCAGTGCGGAATAGTCGTACGGCAGGTCGGGAAGCGAGTACGGGGCCATGAACGTGTGTCCTCCTCGATGCTGAACCTCAAACGGTGGACGGAGTCGCCGGGAGGCGATTCCAGCGGCAGTCCGTCAAATTCACGCGGGATCGACCCTATACCCGGGCTGCGACCGGGGCGCCGGGGCACCTACGGGTGCGGCTCACCCCCAGGTGGGCAGCCAGATCCGGGCCACGAGCTGGGCGTTGGTGATCGGGTCTCCGTTGAGGATGGGCCAGATGAACGCGAAGTCGGCTACCACGAACCCGACGTAACCGCACACCACGGCGAGGGCCAGCAGTCGGCGCTCGACGCCCGCGACGCGGCCCGGTAGCACGTCACCGAGGATCAGCGCGATGGCGATCACCAGGAACGGCGCCACCGGGGTCATGTAGAAGAAGTACATCTGGCGCTCGAGGTTGAAGAACCACGGCAGGTAGCCCGCGGCGTACCCGATCACCACCGCCGCGTAGCGCCAGTCCTGCCGACCGAAGATCCGCCACAACGACCACAGCAGGACGGGGAGCGCGAGCCACCACATCGCCGGGGTGCCGATCAGGAAGATCCGCTTCACGCAGTCGCTTGCGCCGTCGCAGCCGGTCGCGGTGGACCCGCCCTGGACGTAGTACAACACCGGTCTGGTGCCCATCGGCCATGACCACGGCTTCGATTCCCACGGGTGCCGATTGGCGACCACGACCGGCGTCACCAGGTTGGAGTGGAACTTGAGCATCTGCTGCTGCCACGCCAGGAAGGAGCCGAAGACGTCGCCCCGCAGATGCCGCGCCCACGCCGTCTCCGAGGCGAACCACGCCCACCAACTACTGATGTAGACCACTATCGGGACGATGCCGAGTGCCCACACCGACGGCAGTAGATCGCGGCGCAGAACCGCCTTGATGGCCGTGGTCACGCCGACGGCGCGGCGCGCAGTGATGTCCCACACCACGATCGTGATCGCGAACGCGGCCACCCAGTAAACCCCGGACCACTTGATCGAGGCGGCGCAGCCGAACATCACGCCCGCGCTGAATCGCCACCACCGAGCACCGAGAGCGGGACCCGCCCAATGACCGCTGAGTGCAGGGTCGCCGAGCAGACTCTCGCGCAGCCGAATTCGGACCTGATCCCGGTCGGCGACGACGCAGGCGAAACCGGCCAGCACGAAAAAGGCCTGGATCATGTCCAACAGGCCGGTCCGGGACTGCACGTGCGACACCCCGTCGGCGATCAGCAGAATTCCGGCCAGCCCGCCGATGAAGGTGGAGGAGGTCATCCGGCGCACGACGCGGATGATGATCGCGATGCAGATCACGCCTGCGAGGGCCGTCATGAATCGCCACCCGGTGGCGTTGTAGCCGAAGATCCACTCGCCGATGGCGATGATCTGCTTCCCCAGCGGCGGGTGCACGACGACTCCGTAGCCGGGGTTGGCCTCGTAGCCGCCGTCGTTCAGCACTTCCCACGAGTTCAGCGCGTAGTACTTCTCGTCGAAGATCGGGGTGCCGCCGTCGGTCCGATAACCGAGCTGCCAGAACCGGACCACAGCGCCGATGCCGGTGATCACCAGGGTGACCAGCCAACCGAGCGCGGCGTCTCCGGGCAGCCGAGGCCCGGCCGCCGTCGCCGGCGCCACCGGTGGCGTCAGCGGGGGCAATTCGCCGATGGCCACCACGGTTCGCGCCGGGTCCGGTTCGGTAGCGTCGGTCCGCGAACCTTCGTACTGCATACCGTGCATCTCGTCGGCCGATCCGACGCCGGTCTGCGCAGCGGCCAGGGTCGTCATGCGAACGATCGTAGGGTGAGCCCATGACAGTGGGCCGCATGCCGGAACCGGGGCCCGCCGATCCGCAGCACCCGGCGGATCGCGCCCGCACCGGCGCGCTGGTGTTGGCGGGCACCCCGCTGGGTCGCGTCAGCGACGCGTCGGCGGGGCTCGCGGCGATCCTCACCGACGCGGACGTCATCGCCGCTGAGGACACCCGGCGCCTGCTGCGGTTGGTAGCGGAACTAGGGGTCACCGTTCGCGGCCGGATCGTCTCCTTCTACGAGGCGGTGGAACAGGCCCGCATCCCCGGCCTGGTGGAGCGGATCTCGGCCGGTGACCTCGTGGTGCTGGTGACCGACGCGGGGATGCCGTCGGTGTCGGACCCCGGCTACCGACTGGTGGCCGCAGTGGCCGCCGCCGGGCTCCCGGTCACCAGCGTCCCCGGCCCCAGTGCGGTGATCACCGCTCTCGCCCTGTCCGGGCTGCCCAGCG
Organism: uncultured Actinomycetota bacterium; assembly: GCA_963825975.1. Taxonomy (GTDB): domain Bacteria; phylum Actinomycetota; class Actinomycetes; order Mycobacteriales; family Nakamurellaceae; genus Nakamurella. Next base: position 125,873 of record CAWGUZ010000018.1, on the reverse strand, counting down.
ACAGGTTCACCTTCGAAGGATTCCCCCCGCGTAAGACGGGCGAACGGGCCAGGGCGTTCGGCGCGCTGCGAGCTGAGGCCCGGACGATGGTGTTCTTCGAATCGGTCCATCGGATCGGCGAGTCGCTGTCGGCGATGGCCGAGGCCTTCGGCGCCGACCGGGCGGCGGCGGTCTGTCGGGAGCTGACCAAGACTCACGAAGAGGTGCGCCGCGGCACCCTCGGCGACCTCGCGGCCTGGGCGGCGGACGGGCTACGCGGCGAGATATCCGTCGTCGTCGCCGGCAGCTCGGGAGCACCGGTCGCCACCCCCGATGACGAGCTGATCCGCGCCGAAGTCGAGGAGCTGGTCCAGACCGGCACCAGTCGACGCGACGCGGTGGATCGGGTGGCTGCCAAGTACGACCTGAATCGGCGAGCCGTCTACGGGGTCGCGACCGCCCGGCGGGCCGCACCCTGAGAGGTTTACGGTGATTCCCGTGAATCCAGCAGGTGCGGCGAATCCGGCAGACGCGGCCGACCATCCGACTCCGGACGGGTCGGTCGCCCCCGGAGGCGTGCTGAAGCCCCGGCTGCGGGCCGATCTGACCATCGCGATGAAAGCCAGGGACGAGCTGCGGCGGGGAACCCTGCGGATGGTGCTCGCCGCGATCACCACCGAAGAGGTCGCGGGAGCCACCGCCCGTGAACTGACCGACACCGAGACGATGGCGGTGCTCGCCCGCGAGGTGAAGAAGCGCACCGAGTCGGCCGAGGCGTTCGCATCAGGCGGCCGGCCCGAGCTGGCGGCGAAGGAGCGGGCCGAATCGGCGATCATCGCCGAATACCTGCCCAGCCAACTCTCCGACGACGAACTTCGCGCCATGGTCACCATCGCCGTGGTCGAGGTGGCGGAGACCGTCGGCGCACCCCCCGGCATGAAGCAGATGGGACAGGTCATCAAACTGGTCCAGATCAAGGCCGCCGGACGAGCCGACGGTCGGCGCATCTCCGCCGCCGTCAAAGCCACCCTGGCGGGCTAGCAGGTCGCTTCGCAGGCGCACCTCCGGCGGCCCCCGCCGACACTCCTGCAGCACTCACCTTCAGACCCTCATGTAACTCCCTCGGACAGGAAGAACGGACACAGATGGCAGAGAAGACGGTCGGCACGGCGGAGATCGGGGTCACCGGATTGGCGGTGATGGGGTCCAACCTGGCGCGAAACTTCGCGTCGAAGGGTTTCGTGACGGCGGTGCACAACCGGTCGTACTCCAAGACCGAGGGGTTGATCGCCGACCACGGCTCCGACGGGGCGTTCGTGCCGAGTGAGTCGGCCGCCGACTTCGTCGCCTCGCTGGCCAAGCCCCGCAAAATCATCATCATGGTCAAGGCCGGTGGACCGACCGACGCCGTGATCGATGAGCTCGCCGAACTGCTCGAACCCGACGACATCCTGGTCGACGGCGGAAACGCGCTGTTCGAGGACACCCGTCGCCGCGAGGAGGCGATGCGGGCGAAGGGCATCCACTTCGTCGGCAGTGGCATCTCCGGCGGCGAGGAAGGCGCACTGAAGGGGCCGTCCATCATGCCGGGTGGCTCTGCGCAGTCCTACGAGTCACTCGGTCCCATTCTGGAGAAGATCTCCGCGCACGTCGACGGCGACCCGTGCTGCACGCACATCGGCACCGACGGCGCCGGGCACTTCGTCAAGATGGTGCACAACGGCATCGAGTACGCCGACATGCAGTTGATCGCCGAGGCCTACGACCTGCTCCGCCGGGGCGCCGGCATGGAGCCGGCCGAGATCGCCGACGTGTTCGCCGAGTGGAACACCGGCGATCTGGACTCGTTCCTGATCGAGATCACCGCCGAGGTGCTCAAGCAGGTCGACGCCGAGACGGGCAAGCCGTTCGTCGACATCGTCGTGGACTCGGCGGGCATGAAGGGCACCGGTACCTGGACCGTGCAGACCGCGTTGACCCTCGGGGTGCCGGTCACCGGCATCGCGGAGGCGGTGTTCGCCCGCGGCCTGTCGTCGGCGCGCAGCCAGCGCGCCGCCGCTCACGGCGTGCTGCCGGCACCCAATTCCACCTGGGAGGTAGGGGACAAGAAGCAGTTCGTCGAAGATGTGCGGCTCGCGCTGTACGCGTCGAAAATCGTCGCCTACGCCCAGGGCTTCGACGAGATCGTGGCCGGTGCCGCGGAGTTCGGCTGGGCCATCGACCGCGGCGCGGTGGCCCGGATCTGGCGCGGCGGTTGCATCATCCGGGCGCGTTTCCTGAACCGGATCACCGAGGCCTACCAGGAGAACCCCGAGCTGGAGTCGCTGCTGTTCGCGCCCTACTTCACCGAGGCGGTGGCCGGCGGACAGGACTCCTGGCGTCGAGTCGTCGCGGGCGCCGCTCAGTCCGGCATCCCGATCCCGGGTTTCGCGTCCTCGCTGGCCTACTACGACGGTCTGCGCTCCGAGCGCCTCCCCGCGGCTCTGATCCAGGGCCAGCGCGACTTCTTCGGCGCCCACACCTATCAGCGGGTGGACCGCGAAGGCACCTTCCACACGCTGTGGTCGGGTGACCGCACCGAAGTCAGCTCCTAGGGCAGGTTTCGGCGTGGTTGTGTTCGCTCACCGAACACAATCACGCCGAAATCGGGCCGGCGGCGGGCCTGAACGACGGTGGTCGAGCCACCCAGCTGCGCGAATCGGGGAAACGGGTCGCTCCCACTAGCCTGAGCAGCTATGAGCTCCATCCTGACTGCGGTCGCCTGGCCCTACGCGAACGGCCCCCGCCACATCGGCCACGTCTCCGGCTTCGGGGTGCCGTCGGACATCTTCGCCCGGTATCAGCGGATGGTCGGGAACGACGTGCTGATGGTGTCCGGCACCGACGAGCACGGCACCCCGATCCTGGTCCAGGCCGATCAGGAGGGGGTGTCCGCGAAGGAGCTCGCCGACCGGTACAACCGGGTCATCGTCAACGACCTGCAGGGCCTCGGGCTCTCGTACGACCTGTTCACCCGGACTACCACCAGCAACCACTACGCGGTGGTGCAGGAGATGTTCCGCACCGTGCACCGCAACGGGTACCTGGTGCCACAGACGACCATGTCGGCGATCTCTCCGTCCACCGGGCGCACCCTGCCCGACCGTTACATCGAAGGAACCTGCCCGATCTGCGGCTACGCCGGCGCCCGTGGCGACCAGTGCGACAACTGCGGCAACCAGCTCGACGCGATCGACCTGATCAACCCGCATTCTCGGATCAACGGGGAGACGCCGAAGTTCGTCGAGTCCGAGCACTTCTTCCTAGACCTGCCGGCGCTGGCGGGTGCTCTCGGCGACTGGCTCGGCACTCGCTCCGACTGGCGCCCGAACGTGCTCAAGTTCTCGATGAACCTGCTGGACGACCTGCGTCCGCGGGCGATGACCCGCGACATCGACTGGGGCATCCCGGTGCCGCTGGACGGTTGGCGCGACCGCCCGGACAAGAAGTTGTACGTCTGGTTCGACGCGGTCATCGGGTACCTGTCGGCGTCCATCGAGTGGGCGCGCCGCTACGGCACCAGCGCCGACCAGTGGCAACAGTGGTGGTCCGACCCGGCGGCCGAGCAGTACTACTTCATGGGGAAGGACAACATCACCTTCCATTCGCAGATCTGGCCGGCCGAGCTGCTGGCCTACGACGGCCGCGGGACCGCGGGTGGTGCCGCGGGCCGGTTCGGGGAACTGCAGCTGCCGACCGAGGTGGTGTCCAGCGAGTACCTGACGATGACCGGGTCGAAGTTCTCGACGTCGCGGCGGAACGTGATCTACGTCGGCGACTTCCTGCGGGACTTCGGACCGGACGCCCTGCGCTACTTCATCGCGGTCGCCGGGCCCGAGAACCAGGACACGGACTTCACCTGGGACGAGTTCGTCCGGCGGACCAACTTCGAACTCGCCAATGAGTGGGGCAACCTGGTCAACAGGTCGGTCTCGATGGCGCAGCGCAACTTCGGCGCCATCCCGACCCCCGGCACCCGAACCGAAGCCGAGGTCGACCTGCTCGCCGGATCTGCGAACGCCTTCACGGTGATCGGCGAATACCTGAACCGGAGTCGGTTCAAGGCCGCAATCGGCGAGGCCATGCGTGTCGTGTCCTCGGCGAACAAGTATCTGTCCGACACCGAACCGTGGAAGCTCGGCGGCGATCCCGAACGGCAGGCGACTGTGCTGCACACCGCGCTCCAGGTGGTCGACGACGCGAAGACGCTGCTCACCCCGTTCTTGCCGCACTCGTCGGACCGGGTGCACCGGGCGTTGGGCGGCGACGGCATCTGGGCGGCCCAACCCGAGGTGGTAGAGGTCGACGACCTCGGCGACGAGGTCGAAGGGGAGCGTGGATTCGCCGGCTCCTCCTATCCGGTGTTGACCGGTGACTATGTCAACCAGCAGGCGCGCTGGGTTCGCCGCGACATCGAGCCGGGCGTGCCGCTCGCCAAGCCGACCCCGCTGTTCCCGAAGATCGACCCCAAGCTGGGTGAGACCGGCCCCGACTGGTCCCCGATCACGTGACAGCTGATCACGTGAGGCCTGATCACGTGAGGCCTGATCACGTGAGGCCTGATCACGTGAGGCCTGATCACGTGACGCCTGATCACGTGACACCTGATCACGTGAGGCGCGCGTCGGCGTGAGCGAGCCGCCGCAACCGCAACCGACGGACTGGGTGGAGCCGGCCGGCTGGAAACCGGTGCCACCCCCGTCGCCGCTGCCGGTCGCGGTGATCGACGCGCACACGCACCTGGACGCCGCGGGCTGTCGCACCCGGGAGGACGTGATCGCGGCGCTGGACCGCGCGCGTGCGGTGGGCGTGGTGGGCGCGGTGACCGTCGCCGACGACCTGGCGTCCGCCCGCTGGGCGGCGGCCGCCGCGGCGGCCGCGGCCGATACCGACGATGTGTGGGCCGCGATCGGGCTGCATCCGACGCGGGCCGACGTGTTGGACGATGCGACCGCGACCGAGCTCGCCGCATTGGCAGCTCAACCGCGGGTGGTGGCGATCGGTGAGACCGGCCTCGACTACTACTGGGACGCCGCGCCCCGCGACCTGCAGGCCGCCGCCTTCGAGTGGCACATCGCGCTCGCCAAGCAGTTGGGGAAGCCGGTGATGATTCACGACCGCGGCGCGCATGAGGACGTCCTGGCCATCCTGGAGCGGGTCGGTCCGCCGGAGTCGGTCATCTTCCACTGCTTCTCCGGTGACGCCGCGATGGCCCGAATCTGCGCCGACCGGGGCTACCTCATGTCCTTCGCCGGACCGGTGTCGTTCCGCAACGCCCGCGACCTGCACGCGGCGGTGGCCCTGATTCCGGAGGATTTGCTGCTGGTGGAGACCGATGCGCCGTTCCTCGCGCCGCATCCGCACCGCGGGCGGAAGAACGAGCCATACGCCTTGCCGTACACGCTGCGCGCAGTGGCAGAACTACGCAAAACGGACATCGGGCAGTTGGCTACCGCTGTGACAGCTAACACCCGGCGGGTCTACGGCCTGCGCTCGGCGGAATGAAACACCAGGTCAAGTGGGGTGAGGAAGTGGTGCGGGATCCGTTTGAGTGGGTTTGTTTCCGGGTCGTGACGGCGGTCTCAGCTAATTCCCTTGCCCGTTCCGTATCGGGTTCGTTACCGTCTTGTGATAACAGCCGGGATGGTTCATAACCCCCGGGTGCGGGGCTGAGGCCCACTTCACGAGATTCACGGTATCCGGCAGCGCTGAGCGCTGCCCGCCTACGAGTCGAGTCGCACCCACGAGTCCTGCCCGGAGCGCCGAAGAACAGGATGGATCTCCTATTTCTAGCGACGACGTAACGCAGCCCGGTCACCAGAACGACGACACCGCCAGTACCCGCACCGGATTCTTCGGTAGGGGCATCTTCCAGGCCGTCACCCGCAAGCCGTGGTTCGCCGCGGCGGGCGCAGTGGTGATCGTTGCCGCAACCGTCGGTGGCACCATCGTGTCGCTCGATAAGGACGTGACCATCAGCCTCGACGGCCAGGATCGGGTGATCTCCACCCTGTCCGGCTCGGTCAGCGGCGCTCTGGCGTCCGCCGACATCACCGTCGGCGATCACGACACCGTCGCCCCCGCGGTCGACGCCTCCATCTCCGACGGTTCGCACATCGTCATCAACCGCGGTCGACTGCTGAATCTGACTCTCGACGGACAGCCCGCAGCCGTCTGGACCACCGCAGCCACCATCGAGGAGGCGCTGACTCAGCTCGGCCGCAACCCGGGTGACTACGAGCTGTCCGCCGACCGCGGCCGTGAAATCCCGATCGACGGCTTGAGCCTGGTTGCGAACACCCTGCGCACCGTCACCATCGACAATCGCGGTACCGGCGCCACCGTCGTCACCTCGGTGGCGACCGTCGGTGCCCTGCTCACCGCGCAGAACATCTCGCTGGGTGCGAGCGATCGGGTCAGCCCCGCCGCCGGCACCGCACTGACCGACGGCATGACCGTCACCGTCAAGAAGCTGCCGACGATCACGATCACCAACGGCGCGTACCCGGCCGCTCCGGTGCTGACCGATGCCACCGATGTGGCCGGCCTGCTGGCGAGCCTCGGCGTGTCCGTCGGTGCCACCGACGTGGTCACCCCGGCGCTGAACACCCCCGTCACCGACGGACTGCAGGTTTCGGTCTCCCGGATCGCCGTGAACCGCACCACCGAGACCGTCGCGGTGCCGGCGCCCGCCGACCAGATCATCAACGACTCGTCGATGGCCAAGGGCACCAGTGAGGTGCAGAGCCAGGGCAAGGCCGGCTCCGCGCAGGTCACGTACGACATCACCCTGACCAACGGTGTGGAGACCGGACGCACCGAGGTCAGCCGGACTGTCACCAACGCAGGCGTCGCCGGCGTGAAGAAGGTCGGCACCAAGGTGACCGCCAGTAGCTCCTCCTCCGGGAACACCGGGGCGAGCGCACCGGCCTCCTCTTCCGGGGTCAACTGGGATGGCATCGCCAACTGCGAGTCCACCAACAACTGGTCGATCAACACCGGCAACGGTTACTACGGCGGCCTGCAGTTCGACGTCCGTACCTGGTTGGGTAGCGGCGGCGGCGACTACGCCCCGCGGGCCGATCTCGCCACCCGCGAGCAGCAGATCGCCGTTGCGGAGCGCGTCTACGCGTCGCGCGGCCTGCAGCCTTGGGCCTGCGGCCACCGCGGCTGACGCCGGGGTTGGATCCGCTCGGCTGAGCAGTGCGCACCGCTGAGCAGAATCCGGCCTCGACTGCAATGACTGCAATGAACTGACTCGATCGGCCCTCACCCCTGCGGGTGGGGGCCGATCGGCGTTCAGCCCCAGCCTGCATCCCCTATTCGGCGGTCGGGGAGGGCGCGGTTCGGCCAGAGCGCGCGGCTCGGTGGGGCACCAGATGTCGCTGGGATCGTCGCTGCGTGTGCGGAGCGTGTTCGAAGCGTGCGATTGGTCATAAAGTCGCCGAATCGTTGTCTTGTCGTTACGGGCCGGTAGAATCGGGATATTGACCGCCGAGATGGGGAAGTCTCGACGGTGCTGAATTCGAGTAGCCATCTAATGCGACACCACCACTGCTGATGGTCATCCTCCGGGGCGTCTGACCCCGGCTCGTCGTCGTGCTCTAACTCCGTGCTCTGACGCCGTGCTCGAACGCTGCATCGATCGGCTCTCGCCGTACTGCCCCCTGCTCGGAACACGTCGACCAGTGGAGCCTTGTGACCCTGCACGACGATCCCACCCTGCACGACGATCCCACCCTGCACGAACAGCCGACCCCCGCCGTTGATGCGGCCTCGGACATCACCTCCGAGGAGCCGCAGCCCGGCGTCCGCGGGCTGGTCCGGCGGGTGCTCGGCAGCACGCCACGGCGCCCGTCCAGGCCACTGATGGCCGTGCTGATCGGCTCGACGGCGCTCGCCGTCGCCACCAGCGCCACCGTGCTCGCGCTGTCGACCTCGGTGGAGGTGACCGTCGACGGGCGGACCCGCCAGATCACCACGATGGCATCCTCGGTCGGCGGTGCGCTGGAATCCGCGGGTCTCGCCGTCACCGTCCACGACGTGATCGTGCCCGCCGAGGACCAGGCACTGAGCCCGGGGACCTCGATCATCGTCAACCGGGGCCGCAAACTTCAGATCGACCTCGACGGCACCATGCGCGAAGTCTGGACCACCGCCCGGACCGTCCAGGACGCACTCACCGAGATCGGCCAGGACTCCCGCGGGCTGGCGTTGTCTGCTAATCGTGACCGCGAGATCCCGCTGGACGGCCTCACGCTGACTGCTGCCACCTTGCATAAGGTGTCCGTCTCCGACGGATCGTCGGCGGCGGTCACGTCGGTGTCGGCGGCCGAGACCGTGGGCGATCTACTCGCGGAGAAGCACCTGTCCCTGGGTGCCCGCGACACCGTGACACCGGCCCGCGAGACCCAGTTGACCGACGGCGCCCAGGTGGCGATCACCCGGACCGTCGTGACCAACTCCGTCCAGAATGTGCCCATCGCACAGCCTGCCGATGTCACGGTCGAAGATGCGAATCTGGCCCGCGGAACCACGGTCGTCACCGCCCCCGGGGCCCCCGGCAACACCGCAGTGACCTATCAGGTCACCGCGGTCAACGGCGTGCAGTCCAGCAGGGTGGAGACGGGCCGTCGGGTGACCGCCCAGCCCGTCGCCGCCCAGGTGACGATCGGCACCAAGACGACGCTGACCCGGGTCGGCATTCAGGTGTTCTTCAACGACACCGAGTTCGGGGTCAACTGGGACGGCCTGGCCTTCTGCGAGTCGACCCACAATCCGCGGGCGATCAACGCCTACCCGTCCCGCGGACTGCCCACCTACGGCCTGTTCCAGTTCGATCTGCCGACCTGGGCCTCGGTGGGTGGCACCGGAAACCCGATCGACGCCAGCCCGGAGGAACAGATCATGCGCGCCAAGCTGCTCTACCAGGCCCGCGGGCTTGAGCCGTGGGCGTGCCGAGACGCCGCACACTGATCGGTCGAGATAGTCGCGCACCCCTCGGCAGCGTTCGGCACCTCGGTGCGGGGCCGTCATCGGCCACCATCCGGGCGGGCTGCGGCGTGCTCCCGGTCTGCCAGGATGTCTGAGTGACCATCCCCGGCAGCACCGAGCGGAGTTCGCTGCTCGGGGCCGTCCGCATTCGTCAGCTGGCGCTGGAGCTGGACCTTCGACCGACCAAGACACTCGGCCAGAACTTCGTTCACGACGCGAACACGGTGCGACGCATCATCGCCACGGCCGAGTTGCACACCGACGACCACGTGCTGGAGGTCGGGCCGGGTCTGGGCTCGCTGACTCTCGGTCTACTGGATCAGGTCGACCGGGTGACCGCGGTCGAGATCGACCGGAGGATGGCCGACCTGCTGCCGCGCACAGTGGCCGAGTTGGCCCCGACCCGGGCGAATCGGCTGCGCGTGATCAACGCGGACGCACTCGGGCTGCGGGCCGCCGATTGGGGCGAGCCGACGCCGCACAGGGTTGAATCGGGCGTGATCGCGGCGCCGGATGGCGGTCGGGTCCTCCCGACCGCGGTGGTCGCCAACTTGCCCTACAACGTGTCGGTGCCGGTGCTGCTCCATGTGTTGGCCGAGTTCGACGGCATCCGTCGGGTGCTGGTCATGGTGCAGGCGGAGGTCGCCGACCGGCTTGCGGCGCCGCCCGGTTCACGCACCTATGGGGTGCCGTCGGTGAAGGCCGCCTGGTACGGCACGGTGCGCCGGGTCGGCGCTGTCGGTCGTCGGGTGTTCTGGCCGGAGCCGAATGTGGACTCCGCGTTGGTGTCGCTGGACCGACGCCCGGTGCCCACCAGTGTGCGGCGGGAGACGGTGTTCACCCTCGTCGACCACGCGTTCGCACAACGCCGGAAGATGTTGCGAACCGCGCTCGCCGGTTTCGCCGGATCGCCCGCGGCGGCCGAGCTGCTGCTCCGGGAGGCGGGTATCGACCCGGCCCGGCGCGGGGAGACGTTGAACCTCGCCGAATACGTCGCGGTCGCCGCGGTCGCCGAGGCGGCCTCGCCGGCGCCGCACGCTGAGTCTCCCGCGTGATCACCGCCCTGCCGAGCGCGGTCGTCCGAGTACGGGTCCCGGCGAAGATCAACCTCTACCTGGCCGTGGGCGACGTTCGCCCCGACGGCTTCCACGAGTTGGTCACCGTGTTCCACGCGGTGAGCCTGTTCGATGAGCTGCGTCTGACACCGGCCGACGACCTCACGGTGATCACCTCGGGCGCTGACGACGTACCCGCCGGTCGGGACAATCTGGCCGGTCGCGCCGCCGTCATGCTGGCCGACTACGCCGGGATCCGTCCCGACGTCCGGATCGAGATCGCCAAGCAGATCCCGGTCGCCGGCGGCATGGCCGGCGGCAGCGCGGATGCGGCGGGCGCCCTGGTCGGCTGCGCCGCGCTGTGGCGGCTCGACCTGTCCCGCACCGAACTGACGATGCTCGCCGCGCGGTTGGGCAGCGACGTCCCGTTCGGGCTGAGTGGCGGGACCGCGGTGGGCACGGGGCGCGGTGAGCAGATCGCGCCGGTACTGGCCCGTCATCAGTGGCATTGGGTTTTGGCCATCGCCGACGGTGGGCTCGCCACCCCCGCGGTGTTCGCCGAGTTCGATCGGCTGCGCCGTGACAACGGCGGGTCGGGTGCGCAAGGGGTGGAAGACGTGCTCGGCGCGCTCGCCCAGCCGGATCCGGCTGTGCTAGCGGGTCGGCTGGTCAACGATTTGCAACCGGCCGCGATTTCGCTGCTGCCGAGTCTGCGGCGAGTGCTGTACGCCGGTCGGGCGGAGGGCGCGTTGAACTGCCTGGTCTCCGGGTCCGGGCCGACCGTGGTGATGCTGTGTCGGAACGCCGAGCACGCCGCGGACCTGGCGGCCCGGGTCGCGGGCTTGGGTGTGTGCCGGTCGGTACGGGTGGTGCACGGCCCCGTCCCCGGGGCCAGAGTGCTCGGACCGGAGGGACTCGATCATGGCTAATCTCGTCAACCTGGAAGCAGTCGGTGTCGTGGTGGGTCACCGTGATCTGCTGTCCGGCATCTCGCTCGGCGTGCAATCCGGTGACCGGATCGGGGTGTTGGGGCTCAACGGATCGGGGAAGTCGACCCTGTTGTCGGTGTTGGCCGGTACCCGACCGCCGGAAGCGGGCCGGGTGGCGATCGGTCGCGGCGTCCGAGTCGCGGTGGTCGCGCAGCACACAGAACTCGAACCGGGCCGGACCGTTCGCGACGTCGCGCTGGGTTCATTCGGCGGGTCTGACGACGCGGATCACCACTGGGCGTCCGACTCCTCGGTGCGCGGCGTCCTCGACGGGCTCGGGCTGGCGGGGATCGGCCTGGAGACCCTGGTCGACAACCTGTCCGGCGGCGAGCGGCGGCGAGTGTCGCTGGCGGCGGCATTGGTCACCGATGCCGACCTGCTGATCCTGGACGAACCGACGAACCACCTGGACATCGAGGGGGTGGCCTGGCTGGCCGATCACCTGATCGCCCGGCGCGGAGCGTTGGTGGTGGTCACCCACGATCGCTGGTTCCTCGACGCGGTGGCCACCCTGACCTGGGAGGTCGCGGACGCCGAAGTCTTCATCCGCGAGGGCGGATACAGCGACTGGGTCTTCGCCCGCGCCGAGCGGCTGCGGTTGGCGTCGGCGGCGGAGGAGCGTCGGAAGAACCTGGCCCGCAAGGAACTGGCCTGGTTGCGACGCGGCGCCCCGGCCCGGACGTCCAAGCCGCGGTATCGAATCGAGGCGGCAGAGGCGCTGATCGCCGACGTGCCGGATCCGCGGGACACCGTCGCACTGCACGCCTTCGCCCGCCGCCGGCTCGGTCGGGACGTGCTGGATGCCGAGGGGGTGACAGCGTCGGTACCCGCGCCCAGTGTCGCCGCGTCGGTACCCGCGCCCAGTGTCGCAGCGTCGGTACCCGCGCCCGATGTCGCAGCGTCGGTACCCGCGCCGAATGTCGCAGCGGCTGCCGCTGGGGCTGGGGCGCGACCTGGTGCGGATCGGGTTCTGCTGGACGACGTGACCTGGCGGATCGGCGCGGGGGATCGGCTGGGCATCGTCGGAGTCAACGGGTCCGGCAAGTCCACGCTGTTGAAGGTGCTCCTCGGCGAACACCCGTTGCTGGCGGGCAAGGTGAAACGGGGGAAGACCGTCAACCTCGGCTACCTGTCGCAGGATGTCACGGAGCTACCGGGTCGGTTGCGGCTGTTGGAGGCGGTCACCGAGGTGGCCAGGGTGGTGGACATCGGCGGCAAGGACGTCACGGCCGGGCAGCTCTGCGAGCGGTTCGGGTTCGGCACATTGCAACAGTGGACGTTCGTGGACGAACTGTCCGGCGGTGAACGGCGTCGGCTGCAGTTGCTCCGAATCCTCATGTCCGAACCCAATGTGCTGGTTCTGGACGAACCGACCAACGACCTGGACACCGACACCCTGCAGTCCCTGGAGGATCTGTTGGACTCCTGGCCGGGAACGTTGATCGTCGTGTCGCACGATCGGTATCTGATCGAGCGCATCTGCGACGACGTGGTCGCCCTGCTGGGCGACGGCAAGATCACTCAGATGGTCGGCGGCGTTCCGGAGTATCTGGAGCGGCGGGCCGTCGCCCGGCGGCAGCCCGTGGCGGCTGCGGCGCCTGTCGGTGGTCAATCCAAGGCCGCGGCGGGCGGCCGGTCGTCGGCGACGAGCGTCGGCGTCGCGGTCGACATCCGCCAGCTGCGCAAAGACCTGCAGCGGTTGGAGAAGAGGCTCGAGTCCCTGGATCGTCGCGAGCGCGATCTGCACCAATCGCTGGCCGACGTCGGTACCGACTACGGCCGGGCAGCGGAGTTGAACGGGCTACTGACCGCGGTGCTCGCCGACAAGGAGACAGTGGAGCTGGAGTGGATGGCGCTGGCCGAGCAGATGGAGGCGAGCTGAGCTCAGCCGCTCGGCGGGGCAGTGAGTCCTGATCAGTAGGTTCGGCGGACCAGCTGCTCGATCGCGGCCCGCTCCGGCGCGGAGGAGCTCGCCCCGACGACGGACGCGGCCAGCGCGCCCGCTGCACAGGCGAACTGCAGCGCCTGCAGCATCGGAAGTCCGTCGACGCGGGCGACCGCGAACGCACCGGTGAACGCGTCGCCGGCGCCGGTGGTGTCCACCGCATCCACCACCGGCGCGGGAACCGTGAGTTCGGTCCCGTCGGAGCCGCGGTAGCGGGCACCCGCCGCACCCAGGGTGGTGATGACGTGCGGTACCCGGCCGACCGCGCCCGCGCCGATGGCTGCGGCCTCGCCTTCATTCAGCACCAGGACGTCCGTGTTGCTCAGCAGACCGGCCGGTAGTGGGGCCAACGGCGACGGATTCAGCAGGAATGAGTGTCCGGCCGCGGCGGTGATCTCGGCGGCCTGCACCACGGTTGCCGGCGGTATCTCCAACTGACACACCACCATCGTCGACTCGCCGATGAGCTCCTGTTCGGCCGCGGTCAGGTCGAGAACCCGCCCATTGGCACCGGGGACCACCACGATGCTGTTCTCGGCGGCCTCGTCGACGGTGATCACGGCTATCCCGCTGGGCCCGGTCGTTTTCCGGACGGCGTCGATGCGCACCCCCGCGGCGGCCAGGTTCGCCAGCAGCTCCGGGCCGAACGGGTCGTCTCCGATGGCGCCGATGATCCGGACGGTGCCGCCGGCCCGGCCGGCGGCGATCGCCTGGTTGGCTCCCTTACCGCCGCAAATCGTGCGGAAGTCCTTGCCCAACAACGTCTGTCCGGGTTGGGGAAGGGTTACTGCGGTGACCACCAGGTCCATGTTGATGGATCCGACGATCGTGATCACCGGCTCGCCGCCCGGCAGGCTGGTGTAAGGGTCGTCGGCCGGTCCCCGTAGGGACCACGCGGCGGCTGCGCCGGGGTCGGTCATGGACACATACTGCCAGCATGACCGAATTCATCACGGCGCTGACGGCGTCGGCGCGGGGCGCGGCAGGGCTGGTGACGGGCGAGCCTGCCACTCCGCTGCGCACCTCGTGGGCGGAGTTGCACGGGGCGGCTCTGCGCGGGGCGGCCCGGCTCGTCGCCGACGGACTTCGGCCCGGTGACAGTGTCGCCGTGCTCGCGGCGGCTCCGATCGAGGTCGCACCCGGCGTGCAGGCGGTGTGGTTGGCCGGTGGGTCGGTCACGATGCTGCACCAACCCACTCCGCGCACCGATCTGGCGGACTACGCGGTCGAGACAGCCGTCGTGCTGCGTCTGATCGGCGCGCGCCGGGTGCTGGTCGGTGAGCAGTTCGCCGGTTTCGCCGGGCAGTTGAGGCAGGCGGGCATCTCGGTGTTCGACTGCGCCGCGCTCGTCGCGGACGGGCCCAGTCTCGACGAGCCGGTGGACGTCGATGAAACGGCCACCCTGCTGCTTCAGCTGACCTCCGGCTCGACGGCCACCCCGAAGGCGGTCCGCATCTCGCATGCGAACGCCTGGAACAACCTGAACGCGATGCGGAGGCGGGCGCAGATCGAACCGGGGACGTCCGTCATGGTGTCGTGGCTGCCGCTGTTCCATGACATGGGCATGGTCGGGTTCCTCACGTTGCCGATGGTCTTCGGAGTGGAGGTGGTGTCGGTGACGCCCGCCGACTTCCTGCGGTCCCCGCTGTTGTGGTTCGAGCTGATCTCCCGGTATCGCGGAACCCACACGGCGGCGCCCAATTTCGCGTATGCGGTCGCCGGCAGGGTGCTGACCCGAGCGGCGGAACTCGATCTGTCCACACTGCGGTTCGCGCTGAACGGCGCGGAGCCGATCGACGTCGACGCCGTGTCGGGTTTCATCGCGGCCGGGGCCCGCTTCGGGCTGCCCCCGACGGCGATGGTGCCCGCCTACGGGATGGCCGAAACGACCCTCGGAGTGTCGATTCAGCAGCCGGGGGAGCAGTTCGTCGTCGATGAGCTGGACGCGGCCGCGTTGGAGCACGAGCATCGCGCGATTCCAGCGGTTCCGGGCAGCCCGAGTCGCCGCTTCCCGCGGCTGGGCCGTCCGCTGGACGACATCGAGATTCAGGTCCGGAACGACGCCGGCCGGGTCGGCGACCGGGTGGTCGGTACGTTCTTCATTCGCGGGCCTGCCGTCACCGATCGCTACCTCACCGTTGACGGCGAGGTGCCGACGCAGGGACCGGACGGCTGGCTCGACACCGGCGACCTGGGCTATCTGGTCGAGGGGGCGGTGGTGGTCTGCGGTCGGGTGAAGGACGTCATCATCATGGGCGGCCGCAACATCTACCCGACCGACATCGAACGGGTGGCCGCCGGTGTCGAGGGCGTTCGGGCCGGCAACGCGATCGCGGTGCGCTGGATGACGAACAGTGGACGCGAATCCTTCGTCGTCGCCGTCGAATCGCGGCAGGCAGCGGACTGGGCCGCGGCAACCGCAATCGAGAAGGAGGTTCGGGCGGCCGTGACCGCCGCCATCGGCGCCCGCCCGGCGCGGGTGTTGGTGCTCCCGGTCGGCAGCATTCCGAAGACCCCGTCGGGGAAACTCAAGCGAGCGGCCGCCGCCGGTTTGCTCGGCCTCGTGGACGCCGCCCCGCCGCGGGGTGAGCCGCCGGGGTGACACTTCTCGGCCGGCGCGAGAGGATCACCCTGAAATTCTGGCTGCGGGAAGGTTCAGTGCCACCGATTCTGGGCGTCGACCAGGCCCAGTCGCAGGAGATCCTCGACGGCGTCGGCCGCGCGTTCGAGTTCGACCCCCACGTCTTTGCGTTCGGTACCGGAGAAGTCCTTCAACACGTAGTCGGCGGGATCCTGGCGGCCCGGCGGGCGGCCCACTCCGAACCGGACCCGCGCGTAGTCCTTCGTGCCGAGGCTGCTGCTGATCGACTTGAGCCCGTTGTGGCCGCCCTCACCGCCGCCGACCTTGAGTCGAATGGTGCCGAAGGGGAGATCCAGTTCGTCGTGCACCACCACCACGGAGGCGATGTCGAACTTGAAGAACCGGACGAGACCGGCAACAGCAGTGCCGGACAGGTTCATGTAGGACTTCGGTTTGGCGATGGTCACCCGAAGGTCCCCGATGCGCGTGGTGCAGATTTCGGCACCCGCTTTGTGTGAGCCGAATCGGGCACCGCCGCGGCCCGCGAGCACATCGGCGACCATCGCGCCCGCGTTGTGGCGGTTGCCCGCGTAGCCGGGCCCGGGGTTACCGAGACCGATGACCAGGGCCTGATCGTCAGCCATCGCAGCCGACCTGGACCGGCACCAGTAGGTCCGGGGTCGCCGGGTGTCGCCACCCGTGAGGGGCACAGATGGGCCGGGGGCGAGTGCGGCCCGCCCCCGGCGTCATCGGCGGCAAGCTCAGCTCTCGTCGTCCTCGGGGACGGGCGCCGCTGCCGGGGTGGGCTCGACGCCGGACCCTTCGGCCTCCAGTGCCTCTGCACTCGGGGCGGCGGAGATCGCGAGGATCAGCTGTTCGCCGTCGGCGGCCAGGGTCGCGCCGGCGGGAAGCGTGACATCGCGGGCCAGAATCTGGGTGCCCGCTTCGAGACCCTCGATGGACAGCTCGATCGAGTCGGGGATGTGCATGGCCTCGACCTCGACGGACAGCGACGTCTGGTCGGTGATGACCATGGTGCCGGGGCCCGCTTCGCCGGTGACCGCGATCGGGACGTCGACGGTGACCTTCTCGCCGCTGCGGACGAGGATGAGGTCGACGTGCTCGATGTAGTCGCGCAGCGGGTGCCGGACTACCGCCTTCGGCAGCGCGAGTTCGTCGCCGTCGGCCATGCTCAGCGTCATGACGGTGTTCGCGCCCTGCTTCAGGGCCCGGCTGAACTCGCGCGAGGGCAGGCTCAGGTGGCGGGGGTCGGTGCCGTGGCCGTACAACACGGCGGGGATCAAACCGGCGCGGCGGGTGCGGCGAGCGGCGCCCTTGCCGAATTCGGTGCGGGACTCAGCGGGGATGCGTACCTCGGACACGCTCGAAACTCCTCATGCTCTGCGGAACTGCGGTGGGCTTGCGCTGCTGACCACGGCGTAGGGCACGGGGGAGCGAACCCACCGCGTCGATTACGGCTCGCCCGGATCCAGACGCGGTGACGGATGAAGGTCATCGCCTGCTGAATTCGTGCGGCCCTCGCCGAGGCAACCCCGTAACTCTACCCGGCGGAGTCCACAGCCGGCGCCGCTCTCCGGGTGACGGCGGTCCACGGATGCCAGTCGCTCGAGACCGGGGCCGGTGAATCGACGGGTCGGGTGTGTCATCCTCGGGGAGTGGGCACCCCGCTAGCGGTCGATCGATCCAGCGACGTCCCGCTGTACCAGCAGCTCACCGATCAGCTGCGGTCCTCGATCGAGCAGGGTGGCCTGCAGCCGGGCGATCGGATCGAGAACGAGGAACACCTGGCGCGGCGCCTGTCGCTGTCCCGGCCGACGGTGGCGCGAGCGATCAACCAACTGGTCGACGCCGGGCTGCTGCTGCGCCGCCGCGGATTCGGCACCGAGGTCAGCCCGTCGGTTCGGCATCGACGCCCGGAGTTGACCAGCCTGTGGGAGGACCTGCAACGGAACGGTCGGGCGCCGGGTACCCGCGTCCTGACCCTGGAGCATCGGCTCGACCCGCGTGCCGCCGCCCTGCTGGGTCGGCCGCCCACGGAGCCGCTGTGGCACCTGCGGCGCCTGCGGCTGGCCGGTCCGACACCCGTCGCGGTGATGGAGAATTGGCTGCCCGCCGCGATCGGCGTGCTCACCCACGCGGAGCTCTCCTCGGACGGGCTCTATTCGGTCCTACGTGACCGCGGGTGCGGACCCGCAGCGGCCCGCCAGCGGATCGGGGCCAAAGCCGCGACTGCGGCGGACGCCGAGTTGCTGCAGGTGCGGCGGGGTACCCCGCTCATGACGATGGAGAGCCTGGCTTTCGACGACCACGAGGTGCCGGTCGAATGCGGCACCCATGTGTATCGCGCCGATGTCTACTCCATCGAGGTGATGGTCCGCACGTGACGAGTCCGGGCTGATTTCGCCCGATGGGCGGACCCGATCAGCCCGGATCCACCGGACGGTCGAGTTCGGACGTGAGTAGCGCGACGAAAATGTCCACGTCGGCGGCGGTGGTGTCCCAGGAGCACATCCAGCGGACTTCGTGCCGGGCGGGATCCCAGTCGTAAAACCGGAAACGCGCGCGGACCCGGTCGGCGACGACCGGGTCCAGTACAGCGAAGACCGCATTCGCGTCGGTGGCACGCGTGATCTGCACGCCCGGCAGCGCGGCCACCGCGGCGGTCAAGCGCTGTGCCATCGCGTTGGCCTGACGAGCCGAGCGCAGCCACAGATCGCCCTCCAGCAGCGCGATCAACTGCGCCGAGCAGAACCGCATCTTGGAGGCGAGCTGCATGTTCAGCTTGCGCAGGTACAGCAACCCGACGCACGCGTCCGGGTTGAGCACGACCACCGCCTCGGCCCCGATCAGCCCGTTCTTGGTGCCGCCGAAGGAGACCACGTCGACCCCGACGTCGGTGGTGAACTCGCGAAGGGGCAGTTCCAACGCGGCGGCGGCGTTCGCCACCCGCGCACCGTCCAGATGGACCCGCAATCCCAAGGCGTGGGCGTGATCGCAGATCGCCCTGATCTCGGCGGCGGTGTACACAGTGCCGTACTCGGTCGACTGGGTGATCGACACCGCGAGCGGTTGTGCCCGGTGTTCGTCGCCGCGGCCGCCCGCCTGCCGATCGATGAGCTCCGGGGTCAGTTTGCCGTCCGGCGTCGGCACGGTCAGCAGCTTGAGACCGCCGACTCGCTCGGGTGCACCGTTCTCGTCGGTGTTGATGTGCGCGGACTCGGCGCAGATCACCGCGCCCCACCGCGGCAGCATGGACTGCAGCGACAGCACGTTGGCGCCGGTGCCGTTGAACACGGGGAAGGTCTCGCACGGCCCGAAATGCTCCGCCATCACCTGCTGCAGATGCGCGGTATAGGCGTCTTCGCCGTAGGCCCTTTGATGACCGCCGTTGGCGATCGCCATCGCCTGCAGCGCCTCCGGGTGGACACCGGCGTAGTTGTCGGAGGCGAAGGTGCGGTGTGCGGTGTCGTGCAACGGCCTCATCTGCCGAGAACCGGTCGCCGGTCGCGGGTCACTGGTCGAACAGCGAGGTGACGGAGCCGTCTTCGAACACCTCGTGAATCGCCCGCGCGACCAGCGGTGCGATCGACAAGACGGTCAAGGTCGGGAACGAGTGCTCCACCGGAATCGGCAGCGTGTTGGTCAGCACCACCTCGCTCGCCCCGCAGGAACCCAGCTTCTCGGCCGCCGGGGGCGACAACACGCCGTGGGTGGCCGCGATGATCACGTCCTTGGCGCCCGCCTCGAACAACCGGGTGGCCGCCTTGGCGATGGTGCCGCCGGTGTCGATCATGTCGTCTACCAGGACGCAGGTCCGGTCGGCCACCTCGCCCACCACCCGCCCGGCGACCACCTGGTTCGGCCGATTCGGATCGCGGGTCTTGTGGATGAACGCCACCGGGCGGCCACCCAACCGCTGCGCCCACTTCTCCGCGGTGCGGACGCGCCCGGAATCGGGGGAGACGACCGCGAGGTCTTCGCCGCGGTACTTCTCCGCGATGTAGTCACTGAGCAGCGGCAGGGCCATCAGATGGTCGACCGGGCCGTCGAAGAAGCCCTGAATCTGATCCGTGTGCAGATCTACGGCCATCAACCGGGCGGCGCCGGCCGTCTTCAGCAGGTCGGCGACCAAGCGGGCCGAAATGGGTTCCCGTCCACGGTGCTTCTTGTCCTGGCGGGCATAGGGGTAGTACGGCAACACCACGGTGATCCGCTTGGCCGATGCCCGTTTCAGGGCGTCGATCATCAGCAGGGTCTCCATGATGCTCTTGTTCAGCGGACTGCCACAGGACTGGATGACGAAGACATCCGAGCCGCGCACCGACTCCTCCGAGCGGACGAAGATCTCCTCGTTGGCGAAGTCGTAGATGGTCTGCGGGGTGACGTCGACCTCGAGGTGCTTGGCGATCTCCTCGGCGAGGTCGGGGAAGCCGCGACCGGAGAACAACATCAGACTCTTGCGGGTCGTGATGCTCAGGTGATTCACGCGGGTGTCGCCTTCCCCGAAGGTGGTGTGGACTGGTCAGGGGAGTCGTCGGACGCGGTGGGCGCGGCGGCGGCCCGGGCGGCGGCGTCCATCACGCTGCCCGGTTTGCGGCGGGTCACCCAACCGGCGACACCCGCCTGGCGTCCGCGGCCGATCGCGAGATCGCCCGCCGGCACGTCCTGCGTCACCGTGGAGCCGGCCGCGGTGAAGGCTCCCGCGCCGATGCGCACCGGGGCCACCAAGGTGGTGTTGGTTCCGATGAACGCACCATCGCCGATCACGGTGTCGAACTTGTCCACGCCGTCGTAGTTCGCGGTGATCGAACCGGCGCCCACGTTGACCCTGGCCCCGATCGTCGTGTCGCCGATGTAGGACAGGTGTGGCACCTTGGCGTCGGCCCCGATCGTCGACATCTTGACCTCGACGTACGCCCCGACCTTCGCGCGGTCGTCCAGGATCGCCCCCGGCCGCAGGAAGGAGAACGGGCCGACCGACGCCCCGGCGCCGATGGTGGCACCGTGGGCGTGGCTGCGGAGCACCGCCGCGCCGGGCCCCACCGTGCAGGCGACCAGGGTCGTGTCCGGCCCGATGACGGCACCCGACCGGACGACGGACCCGGCCTCGATGGAGGTGTTCCGGTGGATCTCGACATCCGGTTCCAGCGTGACGTCGGCGTGCAGCCAGGTGGTGCCCGGGTCGTGCACCGTCACGCCGGCCAGCTGCGCGGACCGAACCAGCCGGGCGTTCAGCTGTCGCGCCATCGCGGCCAACTGCACGCGATCGTTGACCCCCTCGGTCTCCGACGCGTCATCGGTGACCAGCGCCCCGACTCGTCGACCGTCGCCGCGGGCGATACCCACCACGTCGGTCAGATAGCGCTCGCCCTGGGTGTTCGTGGTCGTCAGGCGGGCCAGCCCGTCGGCGAGCACGGCCGCGTCGAACGCGTACACACCGGAGTTGATCTCGGTGATCTTCAGCTGTTCGGGGGTCGCGTCTCGGTGCTCGACGATGCCGGCGAGCTCGCCGTCCCCACCGCGCACGATGCGCCCGTACCCGCTCGGGTCCGGCACCAGCGCGGTGAGCACGGTGACCGCATTGCCGGCCGATTCGTGCTCGGCGGCCAGCGCCGCGAGTGTCTCGCCGCGCAACAGCGGGACGTCGCCGTAGCTGACCACGACGGTGCCCGACAGGGCGCCGAGCACGTCGAGTGCGCAGGCCACCGCGTGCCCGGTGCCCAGCTGCTGATCCTGCACAGCGGTTCGGACGGCGGGCAGGGCCTGGGACAGGAACGAACCCACGGCCTCCCGGCCGTGCCCGATCACCGCGATCAGATGATCGGGGGTCAGGGTGGCGGCCGCGGTCAGCGCATGCCAGACCAACGGTTGACCGGCGATCGGATGCAGGACCTTCGGCAGCGCCGATTTCATTCTGGTGCCCGCGCCTGCCGCGAGGACCACCACCGCCGTCACGCGCACGGGCATTCGGTTCCCTTCAGGTCACGCTGGCGGCCGCAGGCACACCGCCACGGCGCATCGTGTGCGCTCGCGCTCCGCCGCCAGGACTCGAACCTGAAACTTCTGAACCAAAATCAGAGGTGTTGCCGATTACACCACGGCGGATTGACGCTGGACCGGGACCATCATTCCACGCCGGCGCGGCGACCTCGACAGGTCGGCGGGCCGACCTGGACAGTCTGCTTCGCTGCCCTCTTCGCTGCGAATCCAGCGCTCTCCTGAGGCGCTCGACCCGGGCACCCGAGATCGGCGGCTGCGCCGACCGCAGGTTAGGACTGCCTAACTATCTCCTCACCTACTCGTCGGTATCCCTGTAGCGTGGAGCGCAGCCGTGTAGGGGTGGTTCCGTCCCGCCTGCACCCGCCCCTTCCGTTGATCATCGAGAGGTCACCCGTGACGCCTCCGCACCTCGCCTCCACGCTGCACGCCCCGACCGGGTCGCCGTCGGCACGCTCGTACCCGACAGGAGCGCAGAAAACAGGAGGGGCCCCGGTTGAGCCGAAGCCCGTCGTCGCGGGTTATCGGCCGGTCGCGGCCCAGCTCGCGGTGTACAGCTTCGTGTTGTTGCCGCTCCTCGCCGTGGTGATCGCGGTGCCGTTCGCCTGGGGGTGGGGGCTCAGCTGGACCGACATCATCATCGCCGCGGTCTTCTACGTGATCTCCGGGATGGGCGTCACGGTCGGCTTCCATCGGCACTTCACGCACGGCGCCTTCAAAGCGAACCGGGCACTGCGAATCGCGTTGGCGGCCGCCGGTCAGATGGCGGTTCAAGGTCCGGTCATCACCTGGGTCGCCGACCACCGTCGGCATCACGCCTTCTCCGACCGTGAGGGCGATCCGCACTCGCCGTGGTTGTTCGGTAACTCCGTGGGAGCCCTCGCCAAGGGCTTCTGGCACTCGCACATGGGCTGGCTCTTCGATCGCGATCTGACCAATCAGCAGCGGTTCGCGCCCGATCTGATCGCGGACAAGGACATCGATCGGGTCAACCGACTCTTCTGGGTCTGGACCGTGATTTCGCTGGTGGCGCCTGCCGTCATCGGTGGCCTCGTCACCTGGTCCCTCACGGGCGCCCTGAGCGCCTTCTTCTGGGCCGGACTCGTGCGGGTGGCGCTGCTGCACCACGTGACCTGGTCGGTCAACTCGATCTGCCACATGATCGGCGAGCGGCCGTTCACCACCCGCGACAAGTCGGCGAACTTCTGGCCGCTGGCCATCCTGAGCTTCGGCGAGTCCTGGCACAACCTGCATCACGCCGACCCGACGTGCGCCCGGCACGGCGTGCTCCGCGGGCAACTGGACATCTCGGCCCGCGCCATCTACTTCTTCGAGAAGTTCGGCTGGGCCACCAAGGTTCGCTGGCCCTCCGCGCAGCGGCTGGCCCGGATTCAGGCGACCGCCGGCGAAATGGGCCACTGATCGCCGCGAAGACGACCGCCCCGCGCGAGGTTCGACGCGCGGCGGCACCCGCCGATCGCCCATCTGGCACCACCCGTTCCGCCGGCCGAGCGGCCACGCCGACCGCGGCTGCGGACACCCGACCCACCGCGGGACCTCCGCTGGCCGACCTGCTGCCGCTGATCGCCGCGGATCCGCTGTTCGCCGAGTTGATCGGTAAGGCGGGGACGCCCACCCATCAGATCACCGGGCCGCCGTCCATTCGTCCGTTCGTCGCCGGCTGCCTCACCATGCCGAAGTCCGCAGGGCGGCGCCGGTGTTCCCGTGTTGATGGTGACCGCGACGGGCCGTGAGGCCGAAGCGCTGACCGCCGCCGTGGGTGACCTGATCGGTCCCGACCAGGTCGAGCTGTTTCCGTCCTGGGAGACGCTGCCGCACGAACGGCTCAGCCCGCGGGCGGACACCGTCGGGCGCAGGTTGGCGGTGCTTCGCCGATTGGCCCATCCGGAGGAGTTCCCGGCCGGCCGGCCTCGGGTGGTCGTCACGACGGTCCGCTCGATGATCCAGCCGATGGCCCCCGACCTGGGTGAGTTGACGCCCGTCCGGCTTGCCGTGGGTGACGAGATCGAACTCACCGAGCTGATCGAGCAGCTCACCATGATCGCGTACAGCCGGGTCGACCTGGTGACCAAACGCGGCGAGCTCGCCGTCCGCGGCGGCATCCTGGACGTCTTCCCGCCGACCGCGGAGCATCCCTATCGGATCGAGTTCTGGGGCGACGAGGTCTCCGAGATCCGAACTTTCGCGGTGACCGACCAGCGCTCGATCGACTTGGTCGAGGAGCTCACCGCGCCGCCGTGCCGCGAGATCCTGCTGACCGCCGAGGTCCGAGCGGCGGCCGCGCAGTTGTCGGCAGCCGCCACCGGCGACCCGACCCTGGCCGAGATGCTCGAGAAGCTCGCCGCCGGCATCGCCGTCGAGGGGATGGAGGCGCTCATCCCGGCGCTGGTCCGCGGCTCGTTGGTCTTGCTGCCGCAGCTGTTCCCCGCGGGCACTCATGTGGTGTTGGCGGATCCGGAGAAGATTCGGTCCCGCGCCGCCGACCTCGTGCGCACCGGGCAGGAATTCCTGGCCGCATCCTGGGCCGCAGCGGCGACCGGCGGCAAGGCCCCGATCGAGCTCGGCGACGGTGCCTACCGCGACTTGGACACCGCTTTCGACAGCGTTCGAGACAACGACCTCCCACTGTGGAGGGTCGCCCCGTTCGGAGAGGGTGAGCTGCCGATCGGCCCGCAGGTCACTCCCGCGCCGCAGTACCGCGGCGAACTGGGGCCCGCGATCGAACACGCCCGCGAGCGGGCGGGTCGGCGCGGCACCACCGTCCTGGTGGTGGCGGGTGCGGGAACAGCGGAACGCGCCGCGGAGCGACTCTCCGAGGCCGAGCTGGGGGTGGTGCTCGCCGCGGACGGTCTCACCGCGCCGCCCGCCGCCGGCCTGGTGACGGTCACTCGGGGGCGTCTCGAATCCGGCTTCGTGCTGGTGCACTCCGACGTGGCCGTGCTGACCGAGTCGGACCTCACCGGAACCCGCGGCGCCACCGCGGGCCAGGCGACCAGGATGCCCACCCGACGACGCAACGCCGTCGATCCGTTGGCACTGAAGCCGGGCGATTCCGTCGTGCATTCGCAACACGGCATCGGCAGGTTCCTCGAACTGGTCCAGCGCACCACCGGCGGTGCGGTGCGCGAGTATCTGGTGGTCGAGTACGCGCCGAGCAAGCGGGGGCACCCCGGCGACCGGCTCTTCGTGCCGACCGACGCGCTGGATCAGCTGTCCCGCTATGTCGGCGGCGAGGTCCCCGCGCTGAACAAACTCGGCGGCGGCGACTGGGCGAAGACCAAGAGCAACGCACGTAAGGCGGTGCGCGAGATCGCCGCGAAGCTGGTGCAGATCTATGCCGCCCGCGCGTCCGCGCCCGGCCATCGATTCGCACCGGACACCCCGTGGCAGCGCGAACTCGAGGATGCGTTCCCGTTCACCGAGACACCCGATCAGCTGTCCGCGATCGACGAGGTCAAGGCCGACATGGAACGCCCGATCCCGATGGACCGGGTGATCTCCGGTGACGTCGGCTACGGCAAGACCGAGATCGCGGTGCGCGCCGCGTTCAAGGCCGTCCAGGACGGCAAACAGGTGGTGGTGCTGGTGCCGACCACCCTGCTCGCCCAGCAACACCTGTCCACATTCAGTGAACGGATGGCGGCCTTCCCGATCACCGTCCGAGGTTTGTCCCGCTTCAGCTCACCCGACGAGTCCAAGAAGACCGTGAAGGGCCTCGCCGACGGCAGCGTCGACATCGTGATCGGCACCCACCGGCTGCTGCAGCCGTCGGTGCAGTACAAGGACCTCGGGCTGGTGATCGTCGACGAGGAGCAACGGTTCGGCGTCGAACACAAGGAGTTCATCACCGGCCTCCGCGCGCACGTCGACATGCTGACGATGTCGGCGACCCCGATTCCGCGCACCCTGGAGATGAGCTTGGCCGGCATCCGCGAGATGTCGACCATCGCCACCCCGCCCGAGGATCGGCACCCGATCCTGACCTACGTCGGTCCGTACGACACGAAACTCGTCGCCGCCGCGATTCGGCGCGAGCTCCTGCGCGACGGCCAGGTGTTCCTGGTGCACAACCGGGTGTCCGACATCGAGCGGGTCGCGGCGAGCATCCGGGAACTGGTGCCGGAGGCCGGTGTCGCGGTCGGGCACGGTCAGATGGGCGAACACGCGCTGGAGAAGGTCATCGACGGGTTCTGGGCCCGCGATTTCGACGTGCTGGTGTGCACCACGATCGTCGAGACCGGGCTGGACATCTCGAACGCCAACACGTTGATCGTCGATCACGCGGAGGTGCTCGGCCTATCCCAGATGCACCAGTTGCGCGGCCGGGTCGGCCGGGGTCGGGAACGTGGATACGCCTACTTCCTGTATCCGCAGGAGAAGGCCATGACGGAGACCGCCCACGATCGGCTGGCCACCATCGCGCAGAATTCCGATCTCGGCTCCGGGATGGCGGTGGCGATGAAGGACCTCGAAATCCGCGGCGCGGGCAGCATCCTGGGGGCGGAGCAGTCCGGGCACATCGCCGGGGTGGGATTCGACCTCTACGTGCGCCTGGTGTCGGAGGCGGTCAACGCCTTCAAGAAGCAGGCCGGCGCGGTCGGCGAAGCGGCCGCCGACGACGAGGCCGAGACCGCGGAAGTGCGGGTCGAGCTGCCGGTCGATGCGAATCTGCCGCACGAGTACATCCCGTCGGAGCTGCTGCGACTCGACGCCTACCGCAAGATCGCCGACGCGGCGACGCCGGAAGACGTGTCCGCGGTACGCGCTGAACTCGTCGACCGGTTCGGGCCGCTGCCGGCCGCCGTCGAGGCGCTGCTCGCCGTTGCGGACCTGCGTCGGGCGGCCCGAGCGGTCGGCATCACCGAGATCGCGATGGGTCCGCAGGGAGTGCGATTCTCCCCGGTGGAGCTCGCCGAATCCGCGATGATGCGGGTCAATCGGCTCTATCCGGCGTCGAGGTACTCGAAGAACTCACAGACCCTCACGGTGCGCTCGCCCGCCGAGTCCGACCGGATCGGCGCCGCGCCGCTGCGAGACAACGCAATCCTGGCCTGGGCACACAAGGCGCTCGCCGACCTGACTCATCCCCGCGCCCGCTGAATCCGGCTGCCGCCGGTACACCGGCCGTCCGCGGATCAGCGGGTCGGCGTCAGACCCGCGGGTGAACCCGGACCCGCACCTCCGGGTCGAGTCGGTCGGCGTGCGCTCGATGCAGAGCCCGCCAGGAGGCCGCCACCGCAGCGGCGACGACGACCCCGGCGTACAGCTCGAACGGTAACAGGATCGACTGCGTCGACAGCGGCCAGACCAGCGGCAGGCCGGGGCCGGTGGCGACATCCCGGACGAAGTGCAGCAGCACGCCCACGGTCATCCCCCCGGCGAGATCGCGGCCCACATGGTCCCGTGTCCCAACGGCCGCCGACGTTCGCGCGGTGCGTCGCGCAGCGATCCACCAGCCGGCGCAGAGGGCACCCAGCACCAGAACGGTGGCGATCGAGTGGGTGAACGGCCGACCGTTGACCGACATGCCGGTCAGCCCCAGATACATCGGAGCGTGATCCAGGTCGATCCCGGACGACATCAGCACAGCGGCACCCGCGAACCACGGATTCGCCCGCAGAGTGCGGTAGCCCACCACTGCCAGCAATAGCAGCACCGCAGTCGCCAGGTGCGCCGGTTCGTCGAGCAACCCGGACCCGATGACCCCGTTGTGGTAGGCGAAGAGCAGCCAGTCGGCGGTGAAGATGCCGATCACCAAGGCGAACGGTAGCCAGGCCGACTGCAGCACCGAATTCCACCGATTGCGCACTCCGGCAGGTTAACCGGTGTTCTTGAGGCCCGCGGCGACACCGTTGATGGTCAACAACAGGGCCCGGCGCAGTTCGGGATCGATCTCCTCGTCGTTCTCCTCCGCAGCCCGCAGTCGTGCCAGCAGGTCCACCTGGATGAACGAAATGGGATCCAGGTACGGGTCGCGCACCGTGAGCGTGCGCTGCAGACCCGGCTGGGCGTCGAGCAGGGCCTCCTCCGCGGTGATCGCCAGCACCTCGCGCACCGTGAGCTCGTGTTCGACCTTGATCAACTCGAACAGCGAGCGGAGCTCGCCCGGTACCAGGGTGTCCACGTAGTTCGCGGCGATCTCCAGGTCGGTCTTCGCCAGGGTCATCTCCACATTCGAGATGAAGGTGCGGAAGAAGTGCCATTCCTGGTGCATCTCGCGCAGAGCGGCGAAATCACCGGACTCGCGGACCGCCCGGATCCCCGACCCCACGCCGAACCAACCGGGCACGATCTGCCGGGACTGCGTCCAGCCGAACACCCACGGGATGGCGCGGAGCGCGCCCAGACCGCCTCCGCTGGACGGCCGTTTCGACGGTCGGGAACCGATGTTGAGCGACCCGAGCTGCTCGACCGGCGTGGACGCGATGAAGTACGACGGGAGGTCGGGGTGGTCGAACAACGTCCGATACGCCGCGAATGCGCCGTCGGACATCGTGGTCATCACCTCGTCCCACCGAGCGGTCTGTGCATCCGACACCCGCGGCGCCATGTGCAACGTCGACGCGGTGAGTGTTGCGGCCACGGTCAGCTCCAAGTTCTCCCTGGCGAGGTCCGGTAGCAGGTACTTGTCGCTGATCACCTCGCCCTGCTCGGTGAACTTGATCGCACCGGTGAGCGTGCCGTGCGGCTGCGCCATGATCGCGTCGTAGGTGGGCCCGCCACCGCGGCCGACCGACCCACCGCGGCCGTGGAACAGCCGCAGCCGGACGCCGTGCCGGGCGGCCACATCACGCAGCGTGCGCTGTGTCTTGTGGATCTCCCACTGGGAGGTGGTCACCCCGGCCTCCTTGTTGGAGTCGGAGTAGCCGAGCATCACCTCCTGCTCGTCCCCCCGCAGACGAACGATCAACCGGTAACTCGGGTCTGACAGCAGCTCGTCGAGCACCTCGCCCGACTTGCGCAGCTCTTCGACCGTCTCCAAGAGCGGCGCGAAGCCGATCCGGGCGTACGGCTGCCGGCCGCCGGCGGTGCCGTGCAGATCGATCAAGCCGGCCTCCCGCCCGAGGACGGCCGCGGCCAGCACGTCATCGGCGCCGCGGGTCATCGAGATGATGTAGGTCTGGATCACCTCGTCGCCGTAGGTGTCCAGGGCGCGCTCGATCTCCTTGAAGACCTGGTAGGTCTTCGCGCCCGCCGCGTCCAGCGGCGGGGGAGTGCTGGCCAGCGGTCGCCGGGCGCCCAATTCGGTGGACAACAGCTGCATCCGCGCGTCTCGCGGCAGGTCGTCGTAGCGCCAGCTGTGCTCCCCGAGTCGATCGACGAGCTGGCCCACTGCATGGTGATGCGCGTCGGCATGCTCGCGGATGTCCATCGTCGCGAGGTGCAGGCCGAACATCGCCACGGTCCGGCGGACCCGAGCCAGCTTGCCGTAGGCGACAAGACTGCCCCCGTTGGCCTCCAGAGATGTCCCGATCAGCTCGAATTCGGCCAGCAACGGCACGATCGAGGGGTAGTAGCGACCGTCTTCGAACGCGGTGCCGTGCTCCACCCGAGACCGGGTGTTGATCAGCTTGGCCCGCATGCAGGTCAGCTTGAGTCGGTACGGCTCCTGAGCGTTCAATTCCAGCACTCGCGGCGGCAGCTTGGTCAGGATGCGCAAGTCGGCGTCGATGGACGCCTGCAACTCGGGGGTGTGGCCCACGATGCTGCTCGAGATGGACAACGCATGGATCAAGTCGTCCATCTGTCTGATCAGGACGCCGATCGCGCTCTGATTCTGCAGCCGCAGGATCTCCCGGGTCGTCTCCGGGGTGACGTTGGGATTGCCGTCCCGGTCGCCGCCGATCCAACTACCGAAGGTCAACGGCGCCGCCGCCGGGGACAGCTTCGCGCCGTGTTCGGCGAGCAGTTCCGCCAGCGAGGTCGTCAGATCCGGAATCGTCTCCTCGATGATGTCGGTCAAGTAGTAGAGAGCGTTGCGCGCCTCGTCGACAGGGGTGGGCTGGACCTGGCGCAGCTCGTCGGTCTGCCAGATCAGGTCCACCAACTCGGCCAGCGCCCGATCCTGTGCGGCGCGTCCATTGGACTCCGGCGCGGTCGACTCGCTCAAGATGTCGCAGAGCAGTCGCAGCTTGGTCAACACCGATCGGCGCGAGGCTTCCGTCGGGTGCGCGGTGAACACCGGCTGCACGGCGAGATCGTGGATGGCCTGTTCCAGCACCCCGGGGCCCGCGGTGTCGGCGATGTCACGCACTGCGCGCGCCAGCCAACCTTCGGTCGACGGACGATCCCGCAGCCGACGCACGCGATGCACCTGCTCGGCCGCATTGGCCAGGTGGAAATACGAGGCGAAGGCGCGGACCAGTTTGGTGGTCTGGGCGAGCGGTAGGTCGGCCAGCACCCGTCGCAGTTCGGCGCGGGCGGTAGCGCGCCGCTCGTCGGCGGGATCCTTCGAGGTTTTGCTGAGCGCCCGCACCTGCTCGACCAGGTCGAGCAACTGTTGGCCGTGCTGCCGGACCAGCGTCTGCCCGAGCAGCGCACCCACCCGCCGGACGTCGGCCCGTAGATCGGCATCCGCACTCTCCACGTCGGCCGCGGGAAATCCGTTGGGGGCGGATGGCACTGCGGAGCGAGTCACGTCATCGGATTCGACACCCGTCGTTGCGGACGGGGAGCCCGTCACGACAGGGCTCGGCGGCACTTCGTTATCGACAGTCACGACGAGCAGTCTCCCGCGCCGTCGTTACGGCGGCATTTCGACCCCCGGCACTGTGACCGTGCTCGTCGTCCGGCCTCGTGGGCTGTGGCTCGCGGATGGGCCGGCGAGCTGTGGCAAGCTCTAGACGTGTTCAGCATCCCGCGCGCCCGGCCGCGTATCTCTCCGGCCGAAGTTCCGGCGGGCGTCTCCCGTTCGATGCGGCGGTTCTCGCGCTGGACGGCGGCACCGGTCGCCGCCGCCCTGCTGTTGACCGGGTGTGGCTCTCAGATCGGCGCGGCGGCGCTCGTCGGCGGCACCCCGATCCCCAGCGCCGCGATCGAGTCGCAACGTGCGGCACTCTCGGCGACACCCGCGGGCACCGGCGATGCCGGCGTCGCCCGGATGGGGCAGCTGGCGGTATCCGTCGCGACGGATCGCACGTTGTTGACCCACGAAATCTGGCACGAACTGCTCGCGGCGACCGGCAACGCACTCACCCCCTCCAACTCCGAGATCGACACCATTCTCGCGGGGTACGCCGACGAGGCCGCCGCCGCGACCGACCTCGCAGCCACTGCCGACACCCTCCGTGAGCGGGTGGTGGACACCGCGTCCTTCTATCAGGTGGTGCAGGCCGCCGCGGCTGCGGGGCAGCAGGTCCGAATCCCCAGCGTTTCGCTGGAGTACGTAGCGGCCGGTGACCTGTCAGCCGCGCGCGCCGAGCGGGCCGGTTTCCTCGCCGACCCGTCGTCGATGGCCGCTGCACTGGCGACGGCGACGGCGTCGGGGGAGGGCGGCACGGTCAGTGCGTCGGCTATCGGTCCCGACTCGGCCCTGATCTACTCGGGCCTGTTCAGCGCCGCGCCGGGTGAGATCGTGTTGCTCGCCTCGTCCAACCAGACGCTGTTGGTCCGCATCGTCAGTCGGACCAGCACGACCGAGACCCTGGACGCGTCGACCGTGAGTCAGATGAACTCGAGTCAGATCAACGCGCTGGGCGCGATCCTGCTCGGGCAACCCGCAACGGGTGCGCTGCCCACAGTCGAGGTGAATCCGCGGTTCGGCAGTTGGGATCCCGAACTCGTCCAGGTGGTAGCCGCAACAGCCCAGCTCTAAGCGAGGCGGGCGAGCGGTCCGGGTGGGCCCGGTAGGCGCGGCCGTTACCGAGCTGGCCCTTACCGAGCCGGCCGTTACCGAGGTGGCCTGACCCGTCGAACCGTCTCGTGTGCGCTTCCGGATCGCGCCCAGACCGCCCCGACCGCACGGATTGCGCTGAAGACCGGTGAACCGCTCTGAACCGGCGCGGGTGGATCGCCGACAGACGATCAGGGAAGCGCTCCGACGCACTGCCGGTCGTGGCTGCGATTACGCCGATCGGGCATAACCGGCAGATCGGACTCACCAGCCGTAACGAACCTCGGCGCGCTGACGATGGTATTCCTGAGCACGCGGCGCATTGGAGGTCTCGACCACCCGCAGTTCTCGCTTTAAGCGCTTTTGTCCGCTGGGCCCGGAGGTACGGGCGCACGCCGGCTCGGTGGGTGCATGAGCTCGGTGGAGACGGTGGACTGTGGGTGCGGTGGGTCGTACGTCACAATTCGGACGGGTGGAAGGTCTCAGATGTCGCGATTGGGCGCTTCTTCCACCACTCGAACGGGCCCTCGATGCGCAAGGACTGTTAGGCCGTTAGGGCGATGTTCTCAGGTTGGTCCGGTCACAATTTTGAGTTTGTGCTCGAATCTTATCCCCGTTGGTGGCTCGTTGTTATATCGTTGCCCTACTGGAGGTAGCGGAGCGTAGTCGCCAGCCGCGCTATCACCCAAACGGTGTAACCAATTCGAAACATAACGCTTGGACTGATTGCTGATGATGAAAGCTCTGGCGGGTGTATCCGCAGCCGCGGTCGCGCTGGTGGCCCTGCCCACCGCGGTGGGGGTCGCCGCCGATCCGGCGCCTGTCTCCACCGCTGTTGCCGGCACCGTTTCGACGGCCGGCCACCCCGCAGCTTCGGAAGCCGCGGCCTCGTCCACTCAGATGGCCGACTTCTTCACCGCACCGATGGTGCTCGGCCTGAACCTGCTGACCGTGCTCTGGCTGTCGGTGGCGGTGGTCGCCGCGTTCTGGGCGGTGTTCGCCGTCGGGCGCAGTCGTGGTCGCCAGGTTGCCGGCGCGTCCATCCTCGAGCTCCGGCCGAGTACGCCGGCGCCCGTCGGTCAGCCCTCATACGTCATCGCCGACGGCACGAGCGCCGGGCGTTGACCGCAGCCGTCCAGCGTGCACGAGTCGCCCTGCCGGCTGTCGAACAATTCTTGATGAAGGAGTACCGGTGAGCATCGCCGACCGCCGTTCAGCGGTTACCTACCGCAAGTCCGGCAGCCGGGGTGTGGTCGCCTCGACGGCCGCCGCGGCATCGATGGTCGAACCCCTCGACTGGCGGCAGCGGTACGGCCGATACCTCGCGGTGACCGATTTGTTCGTCATCATCTGGGCCGCGGCCGGCGCACACATCGTCCAGTCGGCGATCAGCGGTAACAGCAAGTTCGCCGCCCCGCTCTCACCTGCCTTCCTGTCCACCACCGCGGCTGTGGTGGTGCTGTGGGCGTTGATGCTGGCCGTTTTCGACTCGCGGGACTTCAAGGTCGTCGGCTTCGGGTCCGATGAGTACAAGCGGGTGCTGAACGCGACATTCGTGGTGTTCGCCGTGGTCGTGATGATCTCGTACCTGTTCGAATTGGCCCTGCCGCGCGGGTACTTACTGGTCGCCATGCCGGCCGGTTTGATCGGTTTGATCGCGGATCGCTTCCTGTGGCGCCGTTGGCTCCAGGTGCAGCGGGACCGTGGTGACTGCGTGACCAACGTGCTCGCCGTCGGCAACGCCGACACCGTGCGCGACCTGATCGCGGAACTTCGCCGCTCGCCGCGGGCGGGCTACCGCGTCATCGGAGCCTGTGTGTCCGGTGGCACCTCAGCCTCGGCGGTCGCCGGGATGGCGGCGCTCTCGCAGGAGAACATCCTGGGGGTGCCCGTGGTGGGTTCGCTCACCCAGGTCCTCGGCGCGGTTCGGATGATGAACGCCGACGCTGTCGCGGTCACCGCGACCGCCGCGTTCGGGCCCGTGGCCGTGCGGGAACTCAGCTGGGAGTTGGAGAAGACCAACGCCGAACTCATCCTCGCGCCGGCTCTCACCGATATCGCCGGTCCCCGGGTTCACACCCACCCCGTCGCCGGTCTGCCGCTGATCCACGTCGAGCGTCCCACCTACAGCGGGCCCACGCGCGTGGTGAAGACAGCCTTCGACCTGGTCGGCGCGGCCTTACTGTTGTTCGCATTCTCGCCGTTGATGCTCGGTCTGGCGATCGCGATCAAGGTGAGCAGCCCGGGCCCGGTCTTCTTCCGCCAGGAGCGCGTAGGGGTGGACGGCACTCGGTTCCGGATGACCAAGTTCCGTTCGATGCGCGTCGACGCGGAGTCGATGTTGGAGGAACTCCGCGCCGCTCAGCAGACCGATGCCGGCAATGAGGTCCTCTTCAAGATCAAGGACGACCCGCGCATCACCAAGGTCGGCAAATTCATTCGCCGGTTCAGCCTGGACGAGGTTCCCCAGCTGTTCAATGTCCTCGTCGGCGAGATGAGCCTGGTCGGACCCCGTCCGCCGCTCGCTTCCGAGGTGGCGCTGTACCAGGACGAAGTGCACCGGCGCCTACTGGTCAAACCCGGAATGACGGGCCTGTGGCAGGTTTCCGGCCGCAGTGACCTGTCCTGGGAGGAGACCGTACGCCTCGACCTGTCCTATGTGGAGAACTGGTCGATCACCGGGGATCTGGTGATCTTGTTCAAGACCGCCCGAGCGGTGGTGTCCCCTTCCGGCGCATACTAAGGTCACGATTAGATCACAGGAGAGATTCTTCACCCGTTCTGCGCAGTGCTGCGGCCGATACCTCTGCATCTACAGCCAGGATGAGCGATGAAACTGCCACAAATCTCTAATTACGCCCCGTTCGGACTAACCGCTGGTAGAATTCAACTGGGCCCGGCGAAGATCCCGCTCGCCAGGCCAGACCAGGCCACCACGCGAAGCGAACGGGATCGCTCGCCACGCCGGTCCCCATACTCGGCAACAATCCGATCGCTGAGTGCGCGGCTGACTGAAGGAGCTCGACCCGATATGACCTCGCACAGTTTCGACACCCCGATGAGCATCGCGCTCGTCGGCACCCGAGGTGTACCCGCCCGCTATGGCGGGTTCGAGACCTGCGTCGAGGAGGTCGGCTACCGACTGGTCGAGAAGGGTCACCGGGTCGTCGTCTACTGCCGCACACCCGCCGACGCCGGCACGGCCACCCCGCCGGCCGAGTACCGGGGCATGGAACTCGTGCACCTGCCGGCCATGCGCAAGCGCTCGCTGGAGACTTTGAGCCACACCGCGCTCTCCGCCGCTCACCTCTTCCGGCACCGCACCGACGCCGCGATCGTGTTCAACTCGGCCAATGCGCCGTTCCTGCCCGTGCTGCGGGCCGCCGGCATCCCGTTCGCCACTCACGTCGACGGCCTGGAATGGCAGCGCGCGAAGTGGGGCAAGATCGGTCGCCGCTACTACCAGATCGCCGAACGACTCTCCGTGTGGTGGTCGGATGCGCTGATCGCGGATGCGCGTGGCATCGCGGACTACTACCGGGGCAAGTTCGACGCGGACACCGAACTGATCGCTTACGGCGCCCCGGTCGTCGGTGCGGCCTCCGATCGGCTCGGCGAGTTCAGCTTGAGCAGCCGCGGCTATCACCTGGTGGTCGCCCGGTTCGAACCCGAGAACCATGTGCACCTGATCCTGGAGGGCTACCGAGCCAGTAAGGCGCAGCTGCCCCTGGTCGTGGTCGGATCGGCGCCCTACGCCGACGAGTACACCAAGAGCCTGCACGCGCTGGCCGACGACCGAGTCCGTTTCCTCGGCGGTGTCTGGGACCAGGATCTGCTGGATCAGCTGTACGCCAACGCGCACACCTACGTCCACGGCCACTCGGTCGGCGGCACCAACCCGTCCCTGCTGCGGGCACTGGGCGCCGGCGCCGCCACCACCGCATTCGACGTGGTGTTCAACCGCGAGGTGCTGGGCGACTCCGGGTGGTACTTCGGTGACGCGGATCAAGTACGCGAGCACTTCGAGCAGGCCGAGGCGAATCCGGCCGAAACCCGCCGCCGCGGCCTGGCGGCGAACGAGCGTGCGTCCCGCTACGACTGGGACGAAGTCGCCGATTCCTATGAGCGTTTGTGTCGAGGGCTGGTCAAGTCGAACGAGAGCCGTTCCCGGCGCTCGGCATCGGCTCGCCTCGCCGGAGCGGCCCAGCGGTAAGTGCGATCTCGCAGCCTGCCCGCCGAAGATCTGGAGTGAGAAGAATGTCCCACACCCGCCAGGTGTCTCGACCGTCGTCGGGAGCGCCGCAGTCCGGCGACTCCCACACCGAGAGCTACGCCACGGTTCTGCACCGGTTGACCAGCGCACAGAAATTCACGCCCGGCGCCCCCGCCTACTCCCGATTCGTGAATCGGCCGCTGGGCCGCCGCTTCGCCGCTCTCGGCTACCTGCTCGGGATGACCCCGAACATGATCACCGGGGTCAGCGCACTGTTCACCTTCACCGGAATCGCGGTGATCGCGTTGGTCGCACCGACATTCTGGTCGGGCGTGATCGTGTGCGTGGCACTCGTCCTCGGCTACGCGTTCGACGCCGCCGACGGGCAGCTGGCCCGATTGCGCGGCGGCGGCAGCTCTGCCGGCGAATGGCTCGATCACATGGTCGACGCCGCCAAGATCTCCAGTCTGCATCTCGCCGTTCTGATCGCGGGCTACCGCTTCTTCGACCTCGGCACGGTCGGCTGGCTGCTGATCCCGGTCGGGTTCGTCCTGGTCGCCAATGTGATGTTCTTCGGCATGATCCTGAACGACCTGTTGCGTGCGCGCCAGGCGGCGAAGACGGGTGTCGAGATTGCGCGCCAGGGCCCCAGCACCATCCGTTCGCTGCTGGTCATCCCCACCGACTACGGCCTGATGTGCGCCATCTTCCTGCTGCTCGGCGCCCCGCAGGTGTTCTTCGCTGTGTACACGGTTCTGTTCGCCTGCAACGCGGCGTTCATGCTGCTCGCGGCGGTCAAGTGGTTCCGAGACATGGGCGCATTGGATCGACAGTCGACAACCAGGGGAGCACACGCGTGATGAGCATCGGATTCCGCACCCGAGGCCTGGTGAGCGCCGCGGCGGTGATCGTCCTGCTGTCCACCGCCGCGTGCGGCTCGAACGATCCGGTCGCCGACACCAGTTCGTCGTCGGGGGTCACCGACAGTTCGATGATCGGGGAGACCGCGGAGATTTCGTCCGGGAGCGCAACCGCGTCGGCGACTGCCTCGGCCCCCGTGGCGTCCAGCTCCGCGGCCGGGCCGGCCGAGACCACCGCATCGGTTGCTCCGGTCACCACCACCACGGAACCGACCAGAACCACGACGATTACGCCGAAGCCCGGCAGCGGCAACATCAACCAGACCGTCCCGTCCAAGGTGTTGCCCAGCAACCCGCCGGTCGAACTGACCCAGACGGCGCAGTTCGGCGGCGGGGTGACCGTCAACCTGGTGTCCATCCAGCAGATTCAGACGGTGGCCCAGGGCCCGGGTGAGGTCTCCGGACCGGGTCTGGCCGTGACCATCTCGATCAAGAACGCCTCGAACACGGCGATTTCGTTGGCAGCCGTCAATGTGACGCTCGGAGACGCCCTCGACACCCCCGGATCTCCGATGGCCGGCGACCCCTCGAAGCCGTTCAGCGGTGAGCTCGCAGCGGGCGCGGCGACCTCCGGTGTGTACGTGTTCGCGTTGCCGCCGGATTATAAGGATCCGGCCAGCATCTCGGTGAGTTATTCCACCGATGCGCCGATCGTGTACTTCACAGGCAACGCCAAATAAGTTGTCGAACGAGCCGGCAAAATAGTCGCTGGACGGGCCGCAGACTCGCCTGCGAACGATCGGTGATCCGACTGCGAGTACCGCGCCAACAGCACGAACCTGACACCGTCCGCGGACGGTTGCCCGGTGGTCGTCGCCCTTCCCGGGCTTGCCTTCCGACCGCCCCCATGCCGTCGTTGGCATCGGTCGGCCGGCCCTGCCCAGGGTCGTTCCGACCGGTCTGACCCGCCGATCGTTCACGGTCGGCGTCAAGAGAAAAGCACACGTAACCCGCCATGCCAACCGTCCTGATCGCTCATCCCAGCGCCGACCTCTACGGCTCCGACCGGGTGATGCTCGAGACCGTCACCGCTCTCGCGGAACGCGGCCGGCGGGTCGTCGTCACATTGCCGGCCGCCGGTCCGCTGGTGCCCGAAATCGAAGCCCGCGGCGGCGAGGTTCGGTTGTGCCCGTCGCCGGTGCTGCGCAAGAGTGCGCTGTCGCCGGTGGGACTGATCAAGTTGGGCCTGGAGGTACTGCGGAGCATCCCGCCGGGGGTGCGACTGATCCGGTCGTTACAACCGGAGGTCTTGTACGTCTCGACCATCACCGTGCCGCTGTGGTTCCTGCTCGGTCGGGTGTTGCGGCAGACCGTGGTGGGACACGTGCACGAAGCGGAGCGATCTGCGTCGCCCTTGATCCGCAAGGGGTTGGCAGCGCCGCTGTTGGCCGCGCACAAGCTGGTGGTGAACAGTCGATTCAGTCTCGGCGTCCTCGGCGAATCCTTCGCCGCGCTGGGCCGCCGCTCGGTGGTCGTCTACAACGGAGTGCCGGGACCGGCTGCGGTCGTGCCGGCTCGGACCCCGCTGGCGCCGCCGACGACGCTGCTCTACATCGGCCGGTTGTCCCCCCGTAAGGGCCCCCAGGTGGCGATCGAGGCGCTCCGGATCCTCCGCGAACGGGGTCACGATGTGCGGCTGAACCTGGTGGGCGCAGTCTTCCCCGGCTACGAGTGGTTCGAGGCGGAACTCCGCACTCAGACCGCCACCGCCGACCTGACCGAACACGTGACGTTCACCGGTTTCCAGGCCGACATCTGGGCTGCTGTGGCCGCCGCCGACATCGTGCTGGTCCCGTCGCAGGGCGACGAACCGTTCGGGAACACGGCAGTGGAGGCGGTCCTCGCATCGCGTCCGGTCATCGCCAGCGCGTCCAGTGGCTTGCTGGAAGCGGTCGACGGATACCGGTCCGCGCAGAGTGTGCCGCCCGCGGACATCGACGGTTGGGTCATCGCCATCGAGCGGGTGCTCACCGATTGGGAGTTCTTCGCGACCGCGGCGGCCACCGACGCCGGTCTCGCCGCGGATCGGCACGCCCCAGCCGGCTACCGCGATCGATTGGCCGCGGAACTGCTGACCGCCGCCACCGCTCAGCCGGTGTCGGCCCCATGACGGGCGATCAGAACCGGCCTGCGGTGGAAACGGCCTCGCCGGCTGGATCCGCCGGACCCGCTGGACCCGGTGGACAGGCCGACAGTCACTTCGGTGGCAAGAAGGCGGCGAGTTCGGTGCGTTGGACCCTCGCCGCCGTCGTCGGTCGCCAAGGCTTCCAGATGGTGGGCGCGTTGGTGCTGGCCCGGATCCTGGGCCCCAGCTCCTACGGCGTGATCAGTGCCGCCACCATCTACATCACGCTGACCACGCTCATCCTGGATCAGGGTCTGGCGCCCGCGCTGGTGCAGCGCAAGACATTCGAGAAGATGGCCCCCGGCGCGGTGGCCACCGCCAACATCACCACCGCCGTCCTGGTCGGTGTGCTGACCTGGTTCTTCGCCGGCTCACTGGCCGGCTTCTTCGATTCACCCGAGCTCACCGATGTGCTGCGGGTGCTCGGGGCGGGGCTGGTCCTCAAGGCGTTGTCGATCACCCCCCGCGCCATGCTGTCCCGCGGTCTGCAGTTCCGACCGATCGCGGTCGCCGATCTCGGCGGGGCGTTCGTCGGCACGGCCGCGGGCATCACGGCTGCGATGCTGGGCGCCGACTATCGTGCGGTCCTGTTCCAGGTGCTGGTCACCGACGCGATCATCGCCGCGGTGCTCTGGACGTCCAACTCCGGACCGGTGCCGAACCTCGCCTTCGGGACCCTCCGCGAGGTGCTGCCCTTCGGGCTCCGCGTGTTCGCGACCAACTGCGTGGCCTACCTGTCCCGCAACATGGACAACATCTTGGTCGGCCGATTCCTCGGCGTAGTCGCGTTGTCGTTCTACAGCATGGCCTACCGGGTGCTGTCCATCCCGATCCAGATGATCGGCCAGACGGTCAACCGGATCATGTTCCCGGTGCTGTCCCGGGTGGCCGATCGGCGCGATCTGCTCGGCTATCACCTGAAACGGACGACTGAAATGGTCGCGCTGGTGACCGTCCCGACGATGGGGTTCCTGGCCTGCGCCGCGGCGGGTCTGGTGCACATCGTGCTCGGCGAGCAATGGGCGCCCACAGCGCCGCTGCTCAGCGTGCTCGCCCTCGCCGGTGCCCGGGAAACCGTCTTCTACATCACCCCCGCTCTGATGAAGGCGACCGGCAACGCCTCGATGAACCTGCGGTTCGAACTCCTCTCCACCGCGGTGCAGGTGGCCGGGATCGTCATCGGTCTGCAGTTCGGGCTGCTCGGAGTGGCCGTCGGCTACGCGGTGGCCGGTCTGCTGCTGAGCCCCGTCCTGTGGTGGATTCAGCGGCGACTCGCCGGGCTGAGCCTGCGCCAGCAGTTGGTCGCGATCGGCCCCGCGGTGCACGCCACCGCATGGGCTGCCGCCGCGTACCTGTTGCTGGGTCTGATCGACCTGCCGATCGTCACCTCACTGGCGGTGTCTGCGGCCGGGTACCTGAGCGCGCTGTTCTTCGTGCTGGTGGTCGTGCACAAGACGTCGTTCGGAGCGATCAAGATGCTGGCGACCGGCAAGCCCGGTCGGGTGCCGGCCGCCGCGGTGTCCGGGTGACGGCGACCCGACGGGTCCTGCTGGTGACCCCGAACTTCGAGAACAACTCCCTCGGCCGCACCTATTGCCTCTGGCTGCTGTGCCGCGAGCTGGGTTGGGCGACCCGCATCGTCGGCGTCAAGGGCGAGTCGATCTGGACGCCGCTGCTGGACTCCCCGTTCGCCGCCGACTGTGTGCTTCCGGCGCCGGGGACCAATCTGCCCGCGCGGGTCGATGCGCTGGATGCGCACGTCCAGTGGGCCGATGTGGTGCTGGCCGTCAAGCCGCTGCCCACCAGCTTCGGGGCCGCCTCAACAGCGGTCGAGCGAACACCGCGTCCGTTGGTTCTGGACATCGACGACCCCGATATCGAGGTTCGCACCGTGTGGAGCCCGCTGCGGGAGCGACTTCCGCGGCTGCTCCTCAAGCGGTCCTACCGGGCGCGGTACCGTGACCTGCTCCGGCTGGGCAGACTTGCCCGCACGGTGCCGGTGATCGTCAGCAACCCGGTCTTGCAGTCGATGTACGGGGGCACCGTCATTCCCCACGTGCGGCCGGTGGGCCCCACCCCGCCGCCGAGCACCGGCACCGAGCCGGTGATCCGGTTCGTCGGGTCGCCGGGTGCGCACAAGGGCCTGAATATTCTGCGCGCCGCGGTGGCGCAGTTGAGTTCGAGCGGGTTTCCGGCTCGGCGTCACCGCACCCGCACCCGTCGACGCGAAACCGTGGGAGGAGTGGTACGGCCGCACCTCGATCGAAGAGGGGGAGCGGCTCGTCGCGACCGCCGACATCATCGTGCTGCCCAGCTTGGACGTCACCTGGGCCCGAGCGCAGCTGCCCGCCAAGTTGATGGACGCGATGATGCAGGGCCGGGTGGTGGTGGCGTCCGACATCGCCCCGATCCGCTGGGCGTTGGGCGAACCCGAACTGCTCGTCCCGCCGGGCGACGTCGCGGCTCTGGTCGACACCCTGCGCCGGCTGGCCGATCCGAGCGAACGCGCTCGATACGCCGCCGCGCTGCGCTCGCGCGCGGAAACACACTTCAGCGTGGGGGCGCACGCAGCGCCCTTCGCCCGGCTGATCACCGCGGCCGTCGACGCCGCAGCCGGTACTGATCACTCGGAAACCGGCACCCCCGGTATTGAGCATTCCAACACCGGCACCGCCGGTGTGAACGACGACCAGCACGTTGTAGACGGGATTTCCTCATGACGCACGAAGCCGTGATCGCGGTACTCACCTATCAGCGACCCGAGCCGCTGCTCACGCTGATTCCCGAACTGGTGCGTGAGGCAGTCGCGGCTCCGGTGTCCACCGGCATCCTGGTGATCGACAACGACCCGGCGGGCAGCGCGGCCGAGCTGGTCGGCCGGTTCGCCGATCAGGGCGTCCGGTACGTCCACGAGCCGCGCCCCGGCATCGCGGCCGCTCGCAACCGGGCGCTCTCGGAGAGCGTCGACGAGAAGTTGCTGGTCTTCATCGACGACGACGAGCACCCGGTGGACGGCTGGCTGGGCCTGCTGATCGACACCTATCGGCAGACCACGCCGACTGCGGTGGTCGGCCCGGTGATCTCCGAATTCGACGCCGAGCCGGAGCCCTGGGTTCAGGCGGGTGACTTCTTCCGCCGCCGCCGGTTGTCAACCGGCACCGAGGTGACTGTGGCGGCGACGAATAATCTGCTGCTGGACATGACGGTCATCCGAGACTGGGGCCTGCGCTTCGACGAGAAGTTCGGCATCTCCGGC
Source organism: uncultured Actinomycetota bacterium (assembly GCA_963825975.1). GTDB lineage: Bacteria > Actinomycetota > Actinomycetes > Mycobacteriales > Nakamurellaceae > Nakamurella. Next base: position 83,906 of record CAWGUZ010000018.1, on the reverse strand, counting down.
GGGTCGGACACTTTGTTCACCCGGGCCATCGCCGCGCGCGGCGGTCGGATGGTCTGGTGTGACGAGGCGGTCGTGGTCGATCAGGTACCGGCGTCCCGCATCACCCGCCGCTGGGTGTTGCTGCGAGCCCTGCGCAGCGGCAACGGCTGGAGCCGGGTGGCGCTGTACTTGAGTGCATCACTACCCGCGCGGCTGCAACTGCGGCTGCAGTTGACCGCGTCCGGGGTGATCCGCACCATCGGCGGTGCCGCCCGTTATCTGGCCGGTTTCGTCAGCAGATCCGCCGAACACCGGGCGAAGGGGTTGCGAACCGCGGCCCGCGGCGTCGGCATGGTCAGCGGCGCCTACGGTTACGTCTACCAGGAATATCGTCGGAAGAGCTCACATCGCGCGTGAAGTCGACCGTCCGGTTGGGCCCGGGCAGGAACGGCCGGGTGCAGAGGTGAGTGAATTGAATTCGACGAGGTGTGGCGCGGGGGTTCCGTGACCGACGGTCCCGAGTGTTGAGGAAGAAAATCGTGGTAGTCACCGATGTCGTTCCGGGCCGTTCCCCGGAGGCGCCGAGCGCACCTCGCCGCAAGGAGGGCAGCTGGTTCGGCGCGCTGCTCGTCGGGTACGCGCTGCTGATCCTCGCCTTCTTCACCGCCGACGAGCTGGGACTGTTCGCGCCACTCCGCTGGGGCTCCCAGTTCCGCAACGGGCTCATTGCAATGGCCGTGATCGGGGTCAGCTCCACACTGTGGCTGCGCCGCACCTACCGGACCCAGCTGAGCCTGACCGCCATCCTCGCCCTGGTCGTGTCCGTCCCGATCAACAAGATCGAGGGCGTCAGCAAATCCGACCTGTACCTGATCATCGGCGTGCTCGTGGTGGTGGCGGCCGTGGGGTACTCGGCGAGTCGATCCCGATTCTCCCGCCGCACACTGATATTGCTCACCGTCTTCATGGGTGTGAACGCGATCTCCACCGCATTGTCGGGGTCGGGTTCCGGGTTCCTCAAGTTCACCCTGATGCTGGTGCCGGCATTGTCGGCCTTTTTGCTCACGGGGCGGTTGGACCACATCGGCCGGCGGAATGTGTCGATCGCGATCGTGGCGCTGGCCGTCGCCGAGGCGCTGATCGCCATCCCGGAACCCTTCCGGTATCCGCATAAGCTCTGGGCGTTTGCCGCTGTCGAGGGCATCGAAACCCCGAGCAACAATGTGATCGCCGGTCTCACCCGGGCGCAGGCGACGATGGGGCATCCGCTGCCGCTGGGCCTGCTCGCGATGATCGGACTCGCGCTGCTGCTGCGGGTCGTCGAGCCGCGGGCCTTCATCAAGTGGCCGCTCGCACTGATCCTGGTCGCGGCGGTGTTCATGGCCGGCAGTCGCAACTCGCTCATCCTGGCCGCGATCCTGTTCCTGTTCTACCCCGGCCGGAAGCTGACTTCGGCCCGGTTGATGTGGGCGGGCATCGTCGGCGCCGTCGGTGTGATCGTCGGCCTCCTGACGAACCAGCTGAACTTCTCGGCTGTCGACACACTGGTCAACAGCGGCTCTTACAGCCACCGTGCCGCTGCGCTGGACGCCTTCGTCCAGCTGCTGTCCCGGCAGGACTTCACCCACACGATGATCGGTAACGGCTTCGGCGGGATTCCCGCCCTGTTCCGGGCCGGTCTGCTGCAGACCGACGGTTTCGAGGTCGTCGACAACCAGTTCGTGGCGCAGCTGGGACAAGCCGGCCTGGTCGGCATGATCGCGTTGCTGGTCTTCACCGCTCGGCCGCTGGTGGCGCGCGATTGGCACTGGCGCGGCGCCACCCTGGTGATTCTGGCGAACTGCATGATCTACGACTGGCTGAGCTGGCCCAGCAGTGCCGCGCTGGCGCTCTTCGTGCTGGGCAGCGCCTACGCACACAGCGACACCCGCCGCCGACCGGCTCCGCTGGTCTGGCGGCCGCCGGTACAGCGCCGTGCCCCGCTGCGACGGATCACCTCCGGTCGACATCAGAACGCGTCCACCTAGTCGACTGTGTCGAGGGTGGATCACAGTGCCCGTTTCCGCAGTTCACGCAGGTCGCGTCAAACGGACCGAAGCGGCTCTCGTCATGCCCGCACCCTCGTTCGGTGTCGTAGCGCGGCCCGACCGCGCCATACCGGGAGTTCGTGTGAGTCCGGAGCGGCTCCGGGGGTGGCTTCTACGTCGGCGGATCCTTCGGAACCTCCAACGGCGTGCAACGCACCCGGCTGGCGGCATTCAGCACCGCGACCGGCGCGCTGCTGAACTGGGCGCCGACCGCGAACAACGAGATCGACGCCCTCCTGATGATTCCGGACGGCTCAAAACTGATCGTCGGCGGTAAATTCACCAACTTCAACGGCAGTACGGCCGCCGGTCTGCAGGCGGTCAACCCGACGACCGGCGCGGTGATGCCCTGGGCCGCGACCTCGGTCGTTCGGGTCGGCGGCACCTCGGCGGGCATCACCAGCCTGACCACCGACGGAACCAACGTCTACGGCACCGGATACGTCTACGCCAACGGTCAGGGGAACCTCGAGGGTGCGTTCTCCGCGGAGGCCAATTCGGGCTCGATCAACTGGATCGAAGACTGCCACGGCGACAGCTACAGCGGATTCCCGCAGGCCGGCGCCTATTTCGTGGTCGGCCACGCGCACAGCTGCGACAACATCGGCCGATTCACCGGAAACTCCCGGTGATCTCCGAATTCGACGCCGAGCCGGAGCCGTGGGTTCAGGCGGGTGACTTCTTCCGCCGCCGCCGGTTGTCCACCGGCACCGAGGTGACTGTGGCGGCGACCGATAATCTGCTGCTGGACATGGCGGTCATCCGCGGAGCCGGGTGGCGCTGTACTCGACTGCATCACTTCCCGAGCGGCTGCGACTGCGGCTGCAGTTGACCGCGTCCGGGGTGATCCGCACCATCGGCGGTGCCGCCCGTTATCTGGCCGGTTTCGTCAGCAGATCCGCCGAACACCGGGCGAAAGGGGCTGCGGACCGCGGCCCGCGGCGTCGGCATGGTCAGCGGCGCCTACGGTTACGTCTACCAGGAATATCGTCGAAAAGAGTTCCCACCGCGCCTCCCGACGGCGGTCGTCCGGGAGGGGCGGGGCCGGTATCGCCCGGCAAGGCCACGAGATGAAGTCTGAAGATGTGGCGCGGAGAATCGGTCACCGGCGGTCCCAAGTGTTGAGGAAGAAACTGTGGTAGTCACCGACGTCGTTCCGGTCCGTTCCCCGGAGGCGCCGAGCGCACCTCGCCGCAAGGAGGGCAGCTGGTTCGGCGCGCTGCTCGTCGGGTACGCGCTGCTGATCCTCGCCTTCTTCACCGCCGACGAGCTGGGACTGTTCGCGCCACTCCGCTGGGGCTCCCAGTTCCGCAACGGGCTCATTGCAATGGCCGTGATCGGGGTCAGCTCCACACTGTGGCTGCGCCGCACCTACCGGACCCAGCTGAGCCTCACCGCCATCCTCGCCCTGGTCGTGTCCGTCCCGATCAACAAGATCGAGGGCGTCAGCAAATCCGACCTGTACCTGATCATCGGCGTGCTCGTGGTGGTGGCGGCCGTGGGGTACTCGGCGAGTCGATCCCGATTCTCACGCCGCACACTGATCTTGCTGGCGCTCTTCATCGGCGTGAACGTGGTGTCCACCGCGCAGGCCGGCTCCGGTTCCGGCTTCCTGAAGTTAACTCTGATGCTGGCGCCGGCATTGTCGGCCTTTTTGCTCTCGGGGCGGTTGGACCACACCGGCCGGCGGAATGTGTCGATCGCGATCGTGGCGCTGGCCGTGGCCGAGGCGCTGATCGCCATCCCGGAACCGTTCCTTTATCCGAACAAGCTGTGGGCGTTTGCTGCCTTCGAGGGCATCGAAACCCCGAGCTACAACGTGATCGCCGGTCTCACCCGGGCGCGGGCGACGATGGGTAATCCGCTGCCGCTGGGCCTGCTGGCGATGATCGCGCTCGCCCTGCTGCTGCGGGTCGTCGAGCCGCGGAGCTTCATCAAGTGGCCGCTCGCGGTGATCCTGGTCGCGGCGGCGGTCATGTCCGGCAGTCGCAACGCGCTCATCCTGGCCGCGATCCTGCTCCTGTTCTACCCCGGCCGGAAGCTGACGTCGGCCCGGTTGATGTGGGCGGGCATCGTCGGCGCCGTCGGTGTGATCGTCGGCCTCCTGACGAACCAGCTGAACTTCTCGGCTGTCGACAAACTGGTCAACAGCGGCTCCTACAGCCACCGTGCCGCGGCGCTGGACGCCTTCGTCCAGCTGCTCTCCCGCCAGGACTTCACCCACACGATGATCGGTAACGGCTTCGGCGCAATTCCCGCCCTGTACCGGGCCGGTCTGCTGCAGACCGACGGCTTCGAGTACGTCGACAACCAGTTCGTGGCGCAGCTGGGACAAGCCGGCCTGGTCGGCATGATCGCGTTGCTGGTCTTCACCGCTCGGCCACTGGTAGCGCGCGATTGGCACTGGCGCGGCGCCACCCTGGTGATTCTGGCGAACTGCATGATCTACGACTGGCTGACCTGGCCCAGCAGTGCCGCACTGGCGCTCTTCGTGCTGGGCAGCGCCTACGCACACAGCGACACCCGCCGCCGACCGGCCCCCCTTGTATGGCGGCCGCCGGTACAGCGCCGTGCCCCGCTGCGACGGATCACCTCCGGTCGACGTCACAGCGCGTCCACCTAGTCGACTTGTCAGGGCGGTTCACAGTGCCCGTTTCCGCAGTTCACGCAGGTCTCGTCAATCGGATCGAAGCAGACCGAAACGGATCTCGGTGATGCCCGCACCCACGCTCGGTACGTAGCGCGGCCCGATCGCGCCAGACGGGGCGTATGTTGCACGTCACCCGCCCGCTGCTGCATACCGACCCGGCGTGACACCTGCGGAAAATGTGTGCGTTTCGCGCGAAGTTACCCCTGGCTTGACTGTTCGCCGCAACGTTGGCTAGTCCGAAAGAGTGGTTCCGCCTCTAACGTCGCACGGGGCGGCGGAGCGAGTCCTTTCCGTTACATAACCCACAGGCAATTACGCAGGTGACCCATTCGGGGCTGTCCTCATCACCGATCGTGAGCGTTGGCGACCGAAATGTCCGGATTTCGGGCTGATGCAGACGGGTCCTACACCGTTCACACAGGGTTGTCACGGGTTTTCTGCCACCCGTCCGAGTCGCATTCAGCCTATGCAACGATTTGGTAACGCTAGACTTGGGCCCATACCGATCAACGCAGACGAACTGGAACAAAGCCAGTCGGACGGTTGGCCGGTCACGGAGTGAGTGACAGGACTGGGCGACGGCCCTCCGCCAACTCGTTCCAGTCGAGGCGTTCACCCTGCGGTTGATCGTCTCGGCACTTCCTGGGAAACGTAGGAAACCGCAGATTTTGTCGCACAGCCGGTCGATCTTCTCGCGACCGGCACCCACCTGAACTGCGCGAGTAGGTGACGCGCGCCCGAAACCGTCAGAGCTGAAGTCTCCTCGAGTCCATTCATGAAGTAACCAGCGGCCGGCAGAACGTGCTTCGGCCGGCCCGTCTCGAGACTCCACGAATAGAAAGAGATCCTTGTGAACACCACTGTTGTCGAGAGCTACGTGCAGGACAGACCCGCCCCCGCCCTGTGGAGCCGCCGGAACGCACTGCGTCTCGCCGTGGCCGCGGTGCCGGCGATCGCCGCCATCACCATCCCCGCCCTCGGCGGTGTCGCCGAGGCCGCCGGCTACTACAAGCCGACCGCCTCCAACACGGGTGTGCCCTCCGGAACTCGTCTCACGAAGCGTTCCGGCGACATCGTGGTCACCAAGGACGGCACCGTGATCAGCAACCTGGACATCTACGGCCGCGTCCTCATTCGGGCCCGCAACGTGGTGGTTCGTAATTGCCGCATCCGTGGCACCAACTCGCCGAGGAGCAACACCGGTCTGGTGGACTGCAACCACAAGAACGTGCGCAACGCGCTGATCGAGCGTTGCACGTTGGCGCCCGACAAGGCGACCGTGTGGCTGGACGGCGTCATCGGCAAGGAATACACGGCCAAGTGGAACAACGTCTACAACGTGGTCGACGGGTTCGGTGTGTACAACGCCACCGACCGCAAGGCCGCCACGAACGTGCGCATCGAGAGCAACTACATCCACGATTTGTCGTACTTCGCCAAAGATCCCAACCACGGGAACGGCCCCACCCACAACGACTGCATCCAGGTGCAGGGTGGCAGCAATGTCAACATCATCGGCAACAACATTCAGGTCTTCATGTCGACCTCCGCCGGTGATCAGAATTACGCCGCCCGCAACATCGGCCAGGGCATCCTCATGCAGCCGAACCTTGCAGCCATCACGAGGTCGAACATCTCGTACAACTGGATCGACGGCGGCAAGGCCAGCATGTACTTCTGCATCGGCAATCAGCGCTCGATGAACATCGGCACCTGCTCGAACAACCGCTTCGGCAAGAACCAGTACAGGTATGGACGTACCTCGCAGTACCAGATCCGGATTCAGAAGGGTGTCACGCTGAGCGGTCTGACCAGCAACGTGTGGGACGCCACCGGCACCGCCTTCAAGGTGGCCTCGACCGGCGGCATCCGCTACGCCTGATCCACTCCGGAGCGCTCCCGCTCCCCGGTGTCACATGTCCGGTGTCGGATGACGTGACACATCTTCACCATGAGGCCGATCCATCACTGCGATGGGTCGGCCTCTTTGGCGTCGCAGTGGTGCGCACAAATGACCGTGGGTGACGATCGCCCGCTTGCGCGGTGAAGATGGGGACAAGTTGGCGTAATTGACGCCGTTGCCGTAACCCGATCGTGTGTGAATGCACTACTTGGCGTAACGCTCGACTGCTCCAGACGACATCCTTGATGAGTCACCTCGTGTGGTGGCTCGTTCTGGCCTGGAGAGGTTTTCACATGCCCCGCTCTGCTCCTTCTTCATCTCGACTGCGCACCCGGATGACCGCGGTCGCGGCCGCCGCGTCAGTCGTCGTCGCGAGTTGGTCCGTTTCCAGCGTGACGTCGACTGCCGCAGCGGCCGCCGCAGTCGCCGTTGCCGCCCCCGTGACGCAGACCGCCGTCAGCGCGGACCCGTTGCCCACCGTGCAGATCGACGGAGTCGTCTGGTCGCAGGTTGTCATCGGCGACAACGTCTACGCCGGTGGAACTTTCGGCACCGCTCGCCCCGCCGGCGCGGCTCCGGGGGTGGCCACGGTAGAACGCAAGAACCTGCTTTCCTACAACATCACCACCGGATTGCTGAACGCCGCCTTCGTGCCGAAGCTGAACGGCTCGGCACTGGTGGTCGCGGCCTCACCCGATGGCAAGCGGCTCTACGTCGGCGGCAACTTCACCTTTGCCAACGGGCTGGCGCGCGAGCACATCGTGGCCTACGACACGACGACCGGGTTGGTCGTCCAAACCTTCGCGCCGGCCGTCGATGCGGGGGTCAGCGCGCTGTACGCAACCAACACCACGCTGTACGTCGGCGGCTCCTTCGGAACCGCCAACGGCGTGCAACGCACCCGGCTGGCGGCATTCAGCACCGCGACCGGTGCGCTGTTGAACTGGGCGCCGACCGCGAACAACGAGATCGACGCCTTCCTGATGATTCCGGACGGCTCCAAACTGATCGTCGGCGGTAAATTCACCAACTTCAACGGCAGTACGGCCGCCGGTCTGCAGGCGGTCAACCCGACGACCGGCGCGGTGATGCCCTGGGCCGCGACCTCGGTCGTTCGGGTCGGCGGTACATCGGCGGGCATCACCAGCCTGACCACCGACGGAACCAACGTCTACGGCACCGGATACGTCTACGCCAACGGTCAGGGGAACCTCGAGGGTGCGTTCTCCGCGGAGGCCAATTCGGGCTCGATCAACTGGATCGAAGACTGCCACGGCGACAGCTACAGCGGCTTCCCGCAGGCCGGCGCCTATTTCGTGGTCGGTCACGCGCACAGCTGCGACAACATCGGCGGATTCCCCGAGGTCACCCCCCGGGCCTGGTGGCGCACCCAGGCGTTCACCACCACCGCGACCGGAACCATTCATCAGAACTCGGTCGGTATCAGCAGCTACTTCAACTGGGCCGGCTACGCGACTCCGTCGCCACTGTCCTGGTACCCGTCGCTCGAACAGGGCACCGCGTCCGGTCAGGGCCAAGCTGCGTGGAGCGTCACCGGAAACTCCAAGTTCATCGTCATCGGCGGCGAGTTCCCGACGGTCAACTCGATCAAACAGCAAGGTCTCGTCCGGTTCGCACTCCGTACCGCGGCCCCGAACAAGGTCGGCCCGGCGGCGAACAGCCAGCTGCAGCCGTCATTGACGTCCTACAGCGCCAACTCGGTGCGACTCGCCTGGCAGACCACCTGGGACCGCGATGATCGGACCCTCACCTACAAGGTGTATCGCAACGGCAACCTGACCACCCCGGTCTATGTTGTGAACGCCGATTCCACGTTCTGGAACAAGCCGTGGCTGACCTTCACCGACACCGCGGTCGCCGCCGGCAAGTCGTACTCGTATCGGGTCTTCGCCTACGACCCGGCGGGCAACTACACCGCTAGCGCCAGCGCCGTCTACACCGCATCCGCCGACGGCGCTGCCAACTCCTACGCCGAGCAGGTCGCCAGTGACGGCGCACAATCGCTGTGGCAGTTGGACGAGGCTGCCGGCGCCACGTCGTTCGACCGAATCAGCGGATACGACGGCACCGTCGGCGGCACGGTGACCCGCCGCGTGACCGGACGTCTCGGCTCGGATTCGGCCAGCCGTTTCGACGGCACATCCGGGAGCACGGTGTCGACGCGCTACAACATGTACGGCCCGCGGGTGTTCTCCGCGCAGGCCTGGTTCCGCACGACCACCAAGAACGGTGGCGAGATCCTCGGGTTCGGCACCGCAGCAACCGGCTTGTCCGGTACGAACGACCGAGCTGTGTACCTGACCAATGCCGGAAAGGTGGCGTTCGACGTCTATCCCGGCGTGCACAAATCGGTGATCAGTTCGCAGTCGTACAACGACGGGGCCTGGCACCAGGTGACCGCGACCATGAGCTCGAACACCATGACGCTCTATGTGGACGGTGTCGCCGTCGGCAGTCGCAGCGATTCGGTCTATCCGTGGTACCAGGCCGGTTACTGGCGGATCGGTGGCGACAAGCTCACCGGCATGTCGACCGCGCCCACGAGCCACTACTTCGCCGGCGACATCGCAGATGTGGCGATCTACCCCACCGCGCTGAGCAGCGGGCAGATCGCGAACCAGAACGCCGTAGCCCGCGGCGGTACAAGCACCGCGCCGGTGGCCCGCTTCACCGTGGCGACGACAAACCGGACCGCCAACCTCGACGCGACCGGATCCACCGTCGGCACCGGCTCGATCACCGGATACGCCTGGAACTTCGGCGACGGCAGCACCGGTACGGGCGCGGTCGTCCAGCACGACTACGCGAGCAACGGCTCGTATCAGGTCACCTTGACCGTCAGTGCGAGCAATGGATTGACCGGCACCGGCACCCAGACCGTCACGGTGACCCGGATCAACGCGTTGCCCACGCCGGCGTTCAGCAGCGCGGCTCTGGACCTGTTGATCTCGCTCGACGCCTCGTCGTCGACCGATTCCGACGGCTCGATCGTCGGCTACGCCTGGGATTTCGGCGATGCAACCGGTCAATCGGTGTCGTCTTCACCGACTGCGTCACACACCTTCGCGGTCGGCGGCACCTATCAGGTTCGCCTGACGGTGACCGACAGTGACGGCGGCTCTGCTGCCGTGACCACGGCAGTCACTGTTGCCGGCGTGAATGTCGCTCCCACCGCCTCATTCACCTCGTCCGGCTCAGCCCTGCTCGCCGCATTCGACGCATCCGCCTCAGCCGACGTGGACGGACGCATCGTGGCCTACAACTGGTCCTTCGGGGACGGTACGACGGGCACCGGCGTCACCCCCATCCACGCATATGCGGCCTCGGGTGGCTACGTCGTGACCCTGAGCGTCACCGATGATCGAGGGGCAGTGACCGAGACCACCCGAACCGTCACCGTTTCCCTGGCCGCCGTGCAGGTCGCGGCCGACGGCTTCGGGCGCACCACCGCCAACGGCTGGGGGACCGCGGAGGTCGGCGGCAATTGGAACGGAACCGGCAGTGCGGCGGACTACTCGACGAACGGTTCCGCCGGGCTGATCAATCTGGGCGTGGGGTTGACCCGGCAGCAGATGCTCGCCACGGCAACTGCCTCCGACGTCGAAATCGCGACCACGGTCGCCCTCGACCGGATCGCTGACGGTGGCGGCGCGTACTTCTTCCTGGTGGCTCGGCGGGTCGGCTCGTCGGAGTATCGGGCGAAGGTGCGCGTTCTCAGTAACGGAGCCGTGACACTGACCATCACCCGAATAGTGGCTGGGATCGAGACTGTGCTGAGCACACAGGTCGTCTCCTGGAAGCTTGGAGCAGCCGAACCGATGCGCCTACGCCTGCAGATCGTCGGCGCCGCGACCGGGACTTCGACGCTGAACTTCAAGGTCTGGAAGGCAGTCGATGCTGAACCCGCGACCTGGTCCGCCACCACCCAGGACAACAGTGCCGTCCTGCAGGCGGCCGGTGGACTCGGTTTGATCGGCTACCTCTCCGGGTCCAGCACCGCCCCGGTCGTCGTGTCCGTCGACGACTTCTCGGCGACCACGATCGTTCCCTAGTGCTCAGGTGTCAGTGCTGATGTGTCAGTGCTGAGCGAGTGTTGAGCTGAACCAGTCGCAGCCGTTTTCGAGCGTCTTCAGACAGACCCAGAAGCCGGGTTGACCACCGCACCACGCGGTGGTCAACCCGGCTTTTGTCGTTGGCCACCGGCGGCCTGGCGTTCTGGTCGGGTGCGCGGGTCGGCCGCCCGTTTCGAAGTGGGTGGCAGCGGCGTCGCCACGAGTGGTGAACGGGAGCGACGTGTCCTCACAGGCTGTAACGGACAGTGAGACAGCAATAGCTGTGTGTGATCAGGACCTCGTTGTCAGCGTGGATACGCAGAGTTAGATTGGTGTCACAGAAAGTCATTGAGCCTGGTCAGCGGAACAGCGAAAGCTCCTCGGAGACGCGAATCGGCGGCGCCAGCCCTCACGGCCACATCTTGCGCACCAGCACCACGGCACGTCGATATGCCAGTTCGACCGCCTGAAACGACCGCCAGCCCGCCGAACCCGACACCCCGGAGCATCCCATGACCATCCTCGCCACCCAGAAGCGTTCGAACCTGCTCTCCCGTCGCACCGCCCTGCGTTCCCTGGCCGCGGTTCCGCTGGTCGCAGCCGCCGGAATCGCCCTGCCCCGCGTCGCCGGCGCCGCTGACGGCATCACGGTGATCCGGCTGGACAACGGTGGCACGGTCGAGCTGATCGAGCCGATCACCGATGACTTCAACGGTGGCTACGTCAAACCCGACGCGTCCAACACCGGGGTCAAGCCCGGAACCACCTTGACCAAGCGCACCGGCGACGTCGTCGTCACGGTCGCCGGCACCGTCATCGAGAACCTGGACATTTACGGACGCGTGCTGATTCGCGCCGCCAATGTCGTCGTCCGCAACTGCCGGGTTCGCGGCACCAACTCACCCGCCTCCAACACCGGGCTCATCGACTGCAACCACACCAATGTCCGCAACGCCCTCATCGAGGACTGCCTGCTCACCCCGGACAAGGCCACCCTGTGGTTGGACGGTGTCATCGGCAAGGAGTACACGGCGCGTCGCTGCCACGTGTACAACACCGTCGACGGCTTCGGTGTCTACAACGCCACCGACAGGGCGGCCCCGGTCAACGTCAAGATCGAAAGCTGCTACGTGCACGACTTGAGCTGGTACGCCAAGGACCCCAACCACTCGAACGGCCCGAGCCACAACGACGGCATCCAGGTCCAGGGCGGCTCGAACGTCGTCATCCGCGGCAACAACATTCAGGGCTACTTCTCAAAGACCGCCGGTGACCAGAACTACCCGAGCAACAAGCTGGTGCAGGGTGTGCTGATCCAGCCGAACCTCGCGCCGATCAACAACAGCGACATCAGCTACAACTGGTTCGACGGCACCAAGGTCTGCGTCTACTTCGCGAAGGGAAGCAAGATGGGCGGCAACTTCGGCACCGTGTCGGGGAACCGCTTCGGTCGGGATCAGTACAAGTACAGCGGCGGCTCCACCTATCAGATCCGCGCCTACAGCGGCTTCGCCTTCGCGAACGCGCTGACGCAGAACTTGTGGGACGACAACGACGTGCCGTGCACGGTCAGCTCGACGGGCGGCATCCGCTACGAGTGACGCCCGGCACCGTCTTCAACTCACCGCCCGGATCCCACCCGCCCGGACCGCACCGTCTGGATCGCACCGTCTGGATCGCACCGTCTGGATCACACCGTCTGGATCACACCGTCTGGATCACACCGTCTGGATCACACCGTCTGGATCGCGCCGCCCCGAGCACGCCTCTCGCAGGCCGCTCGGGGCGGTCGCCGTCCCGGGGTGGGGCGCGTCGAACAGTCGGTGGCCGGTGTGATCCGGCCGAATGACCCGCAGCGGGGTACCTCGGTCACTTAGACTGAGTGCTGCCGATCTGTCGCCCGGGGGCGTGCGCCAGTCTTCAGCATTCTCATTCTCAGACGGGGCGTACATGGATTTCCGGGCTTATCTACATGCGGTCAGAAGATCGTGGTGGTTGGTACTCCTGCTCCTGCTGCTCGGCGGCGGCGCGGGTGTTTATCTGACCGAACGGGCCACCCCGCTGTATCAGAGCCAGGTCACCTTCTTCATCTCCACGCCCTCTGAGGCCGCCGGCTCCCCACTCGGGGCCGACCAATACGTTCAAGCGCGGATCAACACCTACCTCGCCGTGATGGACACCGAGAAGTTCGCCCAGCGGGTGATCGACAAATCCGGCGTCGATCGTTCGATCAGCCAGATCCAATCAGCGATCAGCTCGTCGACCGAACTGAACTCGGTCGTGCTCAGCGCGACCGTCACCGACAGCGACTCCGATCGCTCGTTGGCGATCGCGTCCGCCGTCGCCACCGAGTTCCCGCCGTTCGTCGCCGCCCTCGACATCCGGGACAAGGACGGTGTCGCGCCGGTACAGGTCAACGTGGTCTCCGGCCCGACGCTGAATCCCAATCCGATCTCACCGAAGCCGACACTCAATCTGAGTCTCGGCCTGCTGGTCGGCTTCGCGCTCGGCGTCGCCGCGGCCATCGTCCGCCGACGGTTGGATCACACCGTCCGCACACTCGACGAGCTGACCGGACTCACCGGGCTCCCGGTGCTCGGCAGTACAGCCGCTGATCGGTCGCTGCACACGGCGCCGGTGTTGCAGGGCGAGAAGTCGATGCGCTCCCTGCATGCCGAGGCATTCCGGCAACTCCGTACCAACATCCAGTTCGTCGGCGTCGACGATCCGGCGAAGGTCATCGTCGTCGCGTCCGCCGTCGCCGGCGAAGGGCGGACCAGTGTCGCGGCGAACTTGGCCGTCGTGTACGCCGAAAGTGGTCGTCGAGTGTTGTTGGTCGAGGCTGATCTGCGCCGACCCAAGCTGGCGAAGTACCTCGGTCTCTCCGGCGGTGACGGCCTGACCGGTGTGCTGGCGGGGCGGGTGCCGTTGGATCGCGCCGTTCAGCGGTGGGGCTCCGATGCGCTGAGTGTGCTGACAAGTGGCCCGGTGCCGAGCAATCCGTCCGAGCTGCTCGGTGGTGAGGCCATGAGCGCCATGATCGCGGAGGCTCGGCAGACGTACGACATCGTGATCGTCGACGTGCCGCCGGCGGTGCCCTTCACCGACCCGGTGGTGGCCGCAACCTGGGCTGACGGCGTCGTGCTGGTGGTCAGATACGGCCGGACCGTGAAGGCCGACGTGACCGCCGCGCAGGAGTGGCTCGCCACTGTCGACGCGTACGTCCTGGGTTCCGTGCTCACCCGCCGCCCGCCCCGCGGTGGGGACGACGTCGGCGACTACGGGTACGGGTACTTCGACGCGGACGCCTCGGCGGCGGACGGCAAAGATGCCGGCTCGGCGAGCGGTCCCAACCGGGCCGTCGGATCCCGCCGCTGATCGCGGCTGATCACCCGGCCTGCACCGCCCGGCCACTTCCCAGCTCGCTCAGAACAACCTCAGCTCACAGAACAGCCGTTGGAGACCCTTGTCAGGTCCGGCGCGGCGGGACGGAATTCCATGGATTTGCCCACGTACCTCAAGGCGATTCGAAAATCGTGGTGGATCGTGGTCGTCCTCGTGCTGGCGGGTACCGCCGGCGGAGTCCTGATGACAGCCCGCGCGACGCCCGCCTACGTGAGCACCGTGACCTTCTTCGTGGCCACCCCCACCGAGAGCACAGGCACCCCGTCACAGGCGCAGCTGTACGCCCAGCGGCGGATCAACTCCTACATGCAGCTGCTGAAGACCCAGGACTTCGCACGGCAGGTCATCGCGAAGTCGGGTGTCGACCTCTCGGTTGCGCAGGTGCAGGCCGGCATCGACTCGTCCACCGATCTGAACACCGTGTTGTTGACGGTGACGGCGACGAATGAGGTCCCGCAGCGTTCACTGGCGATCGCGACAGCGGTAGCCACCGAGTTCGGCTCGTTCGTCGGCCGGCTGGACACCCGTACCGCCACCCAGACCTCGCCCGTCGTCCTCAACGTCCTGTCGGGCCCGACGCTCAATCCCACCCCGGTGTCGCCCCGACCGACGCTGAACTTGGGTCTCGGCATCCTGCTCGGTCTCGGCCTCGGTCTGGCCGTCGCGGTGTTCCGACAGCTTCAAGACTCCAGCATCCGGTCCAGGGCTGAGCTGGCCGAGGTCTCCGGACTTCCGGTCCTCGGTGCCGTGCCGGCCGACAGTTCGGCGCGCTCCGCCCCCTTGTTGGTCGGCAGCCAGGCGACGTCGCCGCGGGCCGAGGCGTTCCGACAGCTCCGCACCAGTGTGCAATTGGCCCAGGCCGACAAGCCGATGCAGGTGGTAGTGGTCACGTCCGCGGTCGCCGGCGAGGGCAAGTCGACGACTGCGGCAAACTTGGCGATCGTCGCGGCGGAATCAGGTCGACGGGTCCTGCTGGTCGAGGCCGACATGCGCCGTCCCCGACTGGCCGAATACTTCGGCCTCGATCGCACTGCCGGCTTGAGCACTGTGCTCGCCAAGCAGGCGTCCGCGATCGAGGTGATGCGTCCCTGGGGGAGCAGTGGACTGATGGTGATGCCCAGTGGTGGCGCCTCACCGAATCCCTCCGAGATGCTGGGCAGCACACAGGTTGTCGAACTCATCGACAGCCTGCGCAACAGGTTCGATCTCATCTTGGTCGATACCCCGCCGCTGCTCCCGGTGACTGATGCAGCCGTGGCGTCCACCTGGGCCGACGGTGTCCTGCTCACGGTCCGCAACGGGAAGGCATCCCGCGCGAAAGTCGTCAGCGCGCTGCAGTCCCTCGCCGCAGTCGAAGCGCACGTGCTCGGTACCGTCTTCACCATGAGCCCCCGCCCCCGCCGCCGTCTCTGACGCTTCTTTGCCGACCGAATCGTTCTTTGCCGATGCTGCAACCCGGGCGAAGAACGATTCGGTGGGCTAACCGTGCGGTGATGGGGACAGCCGTCCCGCCCTGTCCGGTGCGGCTCGGTCCCGCCCGCTCCGGGCGGGCTTTGCGCTTGAGATCCAGCCCGGCCCCGCCCTCGCGGTTCCGGGCCCAGAACCGCTGACTTCGCCGAGCGAAATCGTTCTTTGCCCACCGAATCGTTCTTTGCCCACCGAATCGCTTTTTGCCGATGCTGCAACCCGGGCGAAGAACGATTCGGTGGGCTAACTGCGCTGGGCCGCGGCTCAGCCCTCGACCGCAGTGACCCGGACATCGGCGCGGACACAGCAAGACCCGGCTTAGCGAGACGCGGCTACAGCACGACGCGACCACGAGCACAGACGCGGCCACAGCACGACGCGGCTACAGCACGACGCGACCACAGCACGACGCGGCCACAGCACGACGCGGCCACAGCACGACGCGACCACAGCAAGACGCGACCACAGCAAGATGCGACCACAGCACGACGCCCGGACACAGCAAACGGGGCTGTCACGCCTTGCGTGACAGCCCCGTGAGGACTGGTTCCTGCCCGTTGTGCCCGGGCCGAATCCGGTGCAGAGGATCAGTCGAGCTTCGGTTCGCGGGGGAGTGGGGCGACGATGGCGTCGATCGAGGCTTGTAGCCCGTCGGCGCAGCCGCGGAAGAATTCGATCGGCTGACCGATCGGATCGGCGATGTCGTCTTCCACCGTCCGACCGGGCAACTGACTCCGGCCGAGTACTGCCGCCCGAATCAGTTCGGCACCGGCTGCGACCGGATCGGTGCTGGGCACCGGTTCGGCCTTCGACAGCAGATAGGCGAACTGGTTGACGGTGAAGAGCCGTCCCAGGACGCTGGGATTCAGCTGGGCGATCTGGCCTCGGTGTTCACGGGTCGCGGCGAGGATCAGATCCGCGTCCGCAGCCATCTCGGCGGTCAGCCGACGGGTGGCGAAGTCGGACGCATCGAGCCCGCGTTCGCCGAGGACGGTGAATGCCGTCGATTCGATCGGACGATTGTTGCGCGCCATCACCCCGGCCGACTCGATGCGCCAGGAGGCCGCAGCCTGACCCCACCGCTGTTCGAGGGTGGTCCGGAAGAGACGCTCCGCGATCGGTGAGCGGCACATGTTGGCGGTACAGACGACGAGGACGCGAAAGTCGGTGACCGCCGCGTGACGGGCAGGGCTCACGGCCGGCCGAGGGCCCGGTAGGTCCATCCCGCAGCCCGCCAGGCCGCCGGGTCCAGCACATTTCGCCCGTCCAGAATCCGGCGGTGCTGCATGGAACCACCGAACGAGTTCGGATCGAGGTCGCGGTACTCCCGCCACTCGGTGAGCAGCAGGACGACATCCGCACCTTCGACCGCCTCATCAGCCGTCGCCACGTACGTCAGCTCGGGGTGGGTTCGGCGTGCGGTGGGAATCGCCTCCGGGTCGGTGACCACTACCGCGGCGCCGCGCTGGCCGATGATGGCCGCCACATCGAGCGCGGGCGAATCGCGGACGTCGTCGCTGTCGGGCTTGAAGGCGGCACCCAGGACTGCCACGCGAGCGCCGTCGAGGGAACCACCGCAGATCTCCCGGGTCAGTTCCACCATGCGCCTGCGGCGGCGGATGTTGATGTTGTCGACCTCGCGCAGGAAGGTCAGCGCCTCGTCGGCACCCAGTTCACCCGCCCGTGCCATGAATGCGCGGATGTCCTTGGGGAGGCAACCGCCGCCGAAGCCCAGGCCGGCGTTCAGGAAACGGCGCCCGATGCGGGCGTCGTGACCGATCGCATCGGCCAGCTTGGTGACGTCGGCGCCGGTCACCTCGCACAGCTCGGCCATCGCGTTGATGAACGAGATCTTGGTGGCGAGGAAGGAGTTGGCGGCGACCTTGACCAGCTCGGCGGTCGCGTAGTCGGCGACCAGTCGCGGCGTGTCCGCGGCGAGCGGGGTGGCGTAGACGCGGTCCAGCGTCGCGGTCGCCGGGTCGTCCTCGGACCCGCTGCGCACGCCGTACACCAGGCGGTCGGGGTTGAGGGTGTCCTTGACCGCGAAACCCTCGCGCAGGAATTCCGGGTTCCAGGCCAATGCGGCGGCAGCGGTGCCGGCGGCGATCACATCGGCGAGCCGGCGGGCCGTGCCGACCGGCACGGTCGACTTGCCGACGACCAGATCCCCGTCCGACAGGTACGGCAACAGTGCCGTCACGGCGGCGTTGACGTAGGTGAGGTCGGCGCCGTTCTCGCCCTTCTTCTGGGGCGTGCCGACACAGACGAAGTGGACTTCACTGCCCTGCGCATCGGCGATGTCGGAGCTGAACCGGAGCCGCCCCGTTGCCATCGCCTCGGTCAACAGTTCGGGCAGGCCCGGCTCGAAGAACGGTGCCCGGCTCTGCGCCAACGCCTCGATCTTGGAGGTGTCGACGTCGATGCCGATCACCTCGTGGCCGAGCTTGGCCATGCAGGCGGCGTGCACCGCGCCGAGGTAGCCGCAGCCGATCACTGAGAGTTTCATGCGCAAGTCTTTCCTTAGCCGGGGTGACGATCACGGAACACTGGACGGCCACTAGTGACCGTGAGACGACCGATCGCTCGGCGGCAGAAGCCGCTCTCGCGTCGTGCGGAGCTCCGTCCGAGGCGCCGGGACAATCCTATGAAATCGGACGAACAGGATGGCGCACTCTTCTCTCGCGAGCTACGATACGTCAGAACGGCTGCGGCATTCGGGTTACTTCGGTCCTGTGGACCAGATCACAAGGCCATTCCGTCACAGTCTGTACGCCATTGGTGTGAACCAGATAATCTGGATGCGCACGCTTGACCAGATTGAAGCGCGTTTTCGCTGAATCCTTCACCCGAACCACCGAGGACTGTAATGACATCACGCATCGGCTACGCCCCTGGCGTGTACGACCTCTTCCATATCGGGCACCTCAACATTCTCAAGCACGCACGGACGCAGTGCGACTACCTGATCGCGGGCGTCGTCTCGGATGAGATGTCACAGCTCACCAAGGGCAAGCTGCCCGTCGTTCCGCTCGCGGAACGGCTGGAGATCGTCCGCAGCATCTCCTACGTGGACGAGGCCGTCGCCGAGGTCGTACCGGACAAGCTCGAGACCTGGCAGACCGTGAAGTTCGACGTGATCTTCAAGGGCGACGACTGGCGAGGAACTGCCAAGGGCCGCAAGCTCGAGGCGGACTTCGCGACCGTGGGAGTCGAGGTCGTGTACTTCCCGTACACCATGCATACGTCCAGCTCACTGCTGCGTCGCTTCCTGGCGGGCGTCGTCTCCGAGAGTGACAGTCCCCTCGCCGCCAACGACCAGTAGCCCGGCGGGTTTCGGGGGTGGTGGGACCGGCTGGCTCTCGGGGCTGCTGCATAGTGGACCGATGACCTCGCCGTCTGTGCCTGCGGGGCCGACTGTGCCTGCTGGGCCGACTGTGCCTGCCGGGCCGGCCGTGCCTGAAGGGCCGACTGTGCCTCAAGGACCGACTGGGCCCGCGGGGGCGGCGAGGCCGACAGCGTGCACGGGGCCCGCCGACTCGGTTCGAGCACGGCAGCCGGGCGCGGCGCTCGCGGCGGCGGTGGATGTGATGGACCGGTTGCGGTCGCCTGGCGGCTGCCCCTGGGATGCCGCCCAAACCCACGAATCGTTGGTTCGTTACCTCCTCGAGGAGTGCTACGAACTCGTGCAGGCTATCGAGGACCGCAGCACCGAGTCCATCCGCGAAGAACTGGGCGACGTCCTGCTGCAGGTGTTGTTTCACGCCCGAATCGCGGGCGAATCGCCCGCGGGTTTCGACATCGACGACGTGGCGGACGGGTTGGTCGAGAAGCTGGTACGTCGACACCCCCACGTCTTCGCCTACGAGTCGAACGGTGCCCTCACGGCGGACGATCAACAGCTCCGGTGGGACGAACTCAAGCGCGCGGAGGCCGGTCGCGGCGACGTGCTGGCGGGGGTGGCGCTCGCGGCTCCGTCGGTGGCGTTGGCCGGCAAGCTGGGTGCCCGGGCGGCGAAGCACGGTACGTCCGTCCCGCTGCCCACCGGTGATTCGTACGCCGAGCAGATCTTCCGGTTGGCATTCGAAGCGGGCGCAGCCGGCGTGGATCCAGAGGTCGAGGTGCGGGCCGTGGCTCGCCGCCATGCGGCGCAGATGGCGGATCGCGGCCCCGGCTGATTCAGGACCTGCTGCCGCCCGCACGCGCAGCTGAACGACGAGACGCGTCAGTCGCCCGGTAGCCGAGCGCCCACCTGGCGTCGGATCTCGTCCATCGTCTGCATCACGGACAGCGTCTCGGTGTGGGGCATCAAGGGGGATTCGCGCCGGCCCGCGCGGACCACCCGCGCGAACTCGGCCGCCTGATAGGCGAGCGCCTCGTGCCCGCGGATCCGGTTGTCGTCCCACTCTCGCCGCTCACCCGACCGGTCGATCACGACGACCGGCTGCGGGTTGTAGAAGTCTCCTGCGAGTTCGATTCGGGCCCGACTGCCGGTGATACTCGCGGTGGTCGGCGATTTGGCGAACAGGGTGGTGTTGATCAGGGCGTGCACCCCGGTGCTGTTGCGGAGCACGGCGGACACCTGCCCGTCCACACCGGTTGTCGCCAGCGTCCCGATCGCCGCCATCGTCGTCGGCGCGCCCTGTACGAAGGACGCGAAGGAGATCGGATAGACGCCCAAGTCCAATAGGGCACCGCCGGCCAGGTCCGGATTGAAGAGCCGGAACTCCGGGTCGAAGTCGAAGTACTGGCCGTGGTCGGCGGTGACCGTCAGCAGGTCGCCGAGCGCGCCGTCGGCGAGGAGTTGCCGGATCACATCAGACGACGGCAGGAATCGAGTCCACATCGCCTCCATCACCGCAACGCCGGCGGCCGCCGCGGCGGCGAACACATCGGCGGCTTGGCGCGCATTCTGCGTGAACGCCTTCTCCACCAGCACGTGCTTGCCGGCGGCGATGGCCAGCAACGCGTGATCGCGGTGCTCGGAGTGCGGACTCGCGACGTACACCACGTCGACGTCCGGGTCCTCGACCAGCCGGCGGTAGTCGCTGTGGGCCTTCGGGATGCCGAAGTCGCGCGCGAAGGCCGCCGCTCGCTCGTGGCTTCGCGATCCGACGGCGACGAATCGCTGATCGGTGTGAGTCTGCACCGCGTGCACGAAGCCCCGCGCGATTCCGCCCGGCCCGAGTACGCCCCAGTGCAGGCGCGGGGCGTCTCGCGGGTCGGAGGTACGCGGCTCGGGCAGCCGGCGGGGCAGGCTCGACATGGGGATCTCCTCGGGGACACAGGGCGACGACGGTGTCGTGGGGCGGGGACCGGTGCGGCCGTTGGTCGACCCAGGTTAGTCGGCACTGCGCGGTGTCGCGACGGGGAGTGGTGACGGAATCGCCGAATTTCCGCTGTGTTCGGGTGTCGAACGGTGACTCACCGTGCCGCCGAACACTGTCCGATGTGGGTGCTTTTGTGCACAGCTTGGGGAGCGATCGGCCGACTCGACCGCGACCCGCGACGAGCGTTGTGCACCACCCGGGGACAACACCGGGACAGCCGCTGAACAGTCACTGTCGGTGCTCGGTGATAGACCTGTGACATGCCCATCGAAGACACGCCGACACAACATCTGGTGTCTGGCAATTATGGAACCCCTAGATGTACTGTTCGGGGCCTGAGCTTCCGACCCTCGGCAGTCCGGTTGGACCGACCCGGCGCGGCCCGCACAGCGCATCCAGCACGAGCTCGATAGGAGAGCGAATGGCCCCCAATGTGAGCACCACCGACGTGAACGGTGTCGACCGGGATCAGTTCCCGGCGAGCGCCGCGACCAGCGCCGGCGAGCGCGGAGGTTCGGTGGAGTCCGGGCGAGGCGGCGACCAGAACCGGACCGGCGCCGGGATGACGGTGATCCGCCGGAACGGCTCCACCGCATCGTTCGACGCGGGCCGGATCGCGGTCGCCATCACCAAGGCGTTCATCGCCGTCGAGGGCGACACCGCCGGCACATCCTCGCGACTGCGGGCGCTGGTTGCCGATCTGACCGAGCAGGTGGCCGGCACGCTGGCCCGCCGGCACGGCATCGAGCGGCACGTCGATCTGGAAGACGTGCAGGATCAGGTCGAGTTGGCGTTGATGCGCGGCGGCCACGCCAAGGTGGCCCGCGCCTACATCCTGTACCGCGAAGAACACCGACGCTCCCGCGATGAGCGCTCGGCGGCCACCGGTGCGGTTGATCGCCGCACTTCGCAGGTGTATAGCGTGATCGCACCGGACGGTTCGTCGAGTCTGTTGGACACGGTCCGCATGCGGGCCATCATCGACGAGGCCACCACCGGCCTGGTCGACGTCAACGCGGACGCCGTGTACGCGGGCACCACCGGCAACCTGTACGACGGCATCAGCACCAAGGAGTTGGGCCTGGCCCCGATCATGGCCGCCCGGGCCCTGGTCGAGACCGAACCGAACTACTCGTTCGTCGCCTCCCGGCTGCTGGCCGACACCCTGCGCACCGAGGCACTGAGTTACCTGGCCGGTGAACCGCGGCAGACCTCGGCGTCAGAGATGGCGGCGGTGTACCCGACGTATTTCACCCAGTACGTGGCGCACGGTGTTCAGTTGGGCCAGCTCGACCCGGTGCTCGCGGACTTCGACCTGGAGCGGCTCGGCGCTGCGATCGAGGCCGATCGGGACGGCCAGTTCACCTTCCTGGGGCTGCAGACCCTGTACGACCGGTACTTCCTGCATCATCGCGAGACCCGGTACGAGCTGCCGCAGGCATTCTTCATGCGGGTGGCCATGGGTCTGGCGATTCGTGAGGTGCACCGCGAAGAGCGGGCGATCGAGTTCTATCGACTGATCTCCAGCTTCGACTTCATGTGCTCGACGCCGACGCTGTTCAACGCGGGGACCACTCGGCCGCAGCTGTCCAGCTGTTTCCTGACCACCGTCGACGACGACCTGGACGGCATCTTCCAGTCGATCAAGAACAACGCGCTGCTGGCGAAGTTCTCCGGTGGCCTCGGGAACGACTGGACCCCGGTTCGTGGCATCGGCGCTCACATCAAGGGCACCAACGGCTTGTCCTCCGGTGTGGTGCCTTTCCTGAAGATCGCCAACGACACCGCGGTCGCGGTCAACCAGGGCGGCAAGCGCAAGGGCGCCGTCTGCGCCTACCTGGAGACCTGGCACATCGACGTCGAGGAGTTCCTCGACCTGCGCAAGAACACCGGTGACGAGCGGCGCCGCACCCACGACATGAACACCGCGAACTGGGTTCCGGACGAATTCCTCCGCCGCGTCGAGGCCGACGGCGTCTGGACGCTCTTCTCCCCGGACGAGGTTCCCGGCCTGCACGACGCCTACGGTCTGGAGTTCAGCCGTAAGTACGCCGAGTACGAGGCGGCCGTCGACCGCGGCGAGATCCAGGTGTTCCGCCGGGTGAAGGCGGTAGACCTGTGGCGGCGGATGCTGACCATGCTGTTCGAGACCGGCCACCCGTGGATCACCTTCAAGGACCCGTGCAACCTGCGGTCCCCGCAGGGTCACGTCGGGGTGGTGCACTCGTCCAACCTGTGCACCGAGATCACCCTGAACACCTCGAAGGACGAGGTCGCGGTCTGCAACCTGGGGTCGGTCAACCTGGCGGCGCACGTCACCGCCGACGGGCTGGACGTCGAACGGCTGCGCTCCACGGTCCGCACCGCGGTGCGAATGCTCGACAACGTGATCGACATCAACATGTACACGATCCCGCCGGCGCGTCGGTCGAACCTGCAGCACCGTCCAGTCGGCCTGGGTCTGATGGGCTTCGCCGACAGCCTGTATCACCTCGGCCTGCCGTACGCGTCCGACGCCGCGGTGGAGTTCGCCGACTCCTCGATGGAGCAGTTGTCGTACTTCGCCATCGAGGCCAGCTCCGACCTGGCCAAGGAGCGCGGCCGCTACGCCTCGTTCGACGGGTCACTGTGGTCGCGCGGCATCCTGCCGATCGACTCGGTGGAGATCCTGCGCGAACACCGCAACGGCGACCTCGACCAGGACGACACCCAGCGGCTGGACTGGGAGACGCTCCGCGCCAAGGTCGTCAGCCAGGGCATGCGGAACTCCAACGTGATGGCCATCGCACCCACCGCCACCATCTCCAACATCATCGGAGTGGCGCAGTCGATCGAGCCCACGTACCGCAATTTGTTCGTCAAGTCCAACATGAGCGGCGACTTCACCGTTGTCAACGAGCACCTGGTGCGCGTGCTCAAGGAGCGTGACCTCTGGGACGAGGTGATGATCGCCGACCTCAAATACTTCGACGGCTCACTCTGGCCGATCGACCGCATCCCGGACGACATCAAGGAACTGTTCGCGACCGCGTTCGAGATCGACGGATCCTGGCTTATCAAGGCGGCCTCACGGCGGCAGAAGTGGATCGACCAGGCGCAGTCGCTGAACCTGTACGTCGCGCAGCCCAACGGACGCAAGCTGGATGAGATCTACCGGCTGGCGTGGCGGACCGGCTGCAAGACGACCTACTACTTGCGGTCCACATCCAAGACCCACGTGGAGAAGTCGACCCTGCGCGGCACCGACGGCAAGCTCAATGCCGTTCAGGCCACGTCCGCGTCCGCGGCCGCCGCGAAGCCCGCCGCCCCGGCGGCAGTGCCCGCGATTCCGGCCGCACCGGCGGCGGTGGCCCCGCAGACCGGCAACATCGCCGCGCCGGCGACGTCTGTCGCCGCCACCGGTGCTCCGGCGCAGTCGATGGAGCTCAACCCGTTCAGCGCCGACCAGTTGGCAGGCAGCGACGTGCTCGCCTGCTCGATCGACAACCCCGACTGCGAAGCCTGCCAGTGAACCGGCTGGTCTCGGTTCCCCAAGCCGCGCCGTCCGTGGCACCAATGACATCCCAGGTACGAGAGGAACACTCAGATGTCTGACTTCGCAGCGACTTTCGCCCCGCTGGCGCCGGTGGCACCCATTGCACCGGTGGCCCCGACCGCCCCCTCGGTATCGGCGCAGCCGGTGGCTGCCCGCACGGCGGCGCCTTCGGACGCCGGTCGGGGTGCCGAGGCGCCGGCCACCGGTTTGGGGTCGATCGACACCCGCGGTGGCCGGGTCAGCGTCAGCGAGAAGGCGATGATCAACGCCCGCGCCGACGTCAACCAACTGCTGCCGTTGAAGTACCACTGGGCGTGGGAGAAGTACCTCGCCGGATGCAACAACCACTGGATGCCGACCGAGGTCTCCATGCAGGCCGACATCGCATTGTGGAAGTCGCCGAACGGGCTCACCCCGGCCGAGCGGCAGATGCTCAAGCGCAACCTGGGCTTCTTCGCCACCGCCGAGTCGTTGGTGGCGAACAACATCGTGCTCGCCGTCTACCGGCAGCTGACCAATCCGGAGTGTCGGCAGTACCTGCTGCGGCAGGCCTTCGAGGAGGCCGTGCACACGCACACCTTCCAGTACATCTGCGAATCGCTGGGCCTGGACGAGGGCGAGCTGTTCAACATGTACCGCGAGGTCCCGTCGATCACGGAGAAGGACGCCTGGGCGCTGCAGTACACCCACAACTTGGAAGACCCGGACTTCAAGACCGGCACGATCGAGACCGACCGGGCGTTCCTCCGCGACCTGGTCGCCTTCTACGTGATCTTCGAAGGCATGTGGTTCTACACCGGTTTCGCGCAGATCCTGTCGCTCGGCCGGCGTAACAAGATGGTGGGCATCGCCGAGCAATACCAGTACATCCTGCGCGACGAGTCGATCCATCTGAACTTCGGAATCGACGTGATCAACCAGATCAAGGTGGAGAACCCGGAGCTGTGGTCCGCTGAGTTCGCGGCCGAGATCTCCGGCATGTTGGCCAAGGCGTGTGAGCTGGAGATCGCCTACGGCAGGGAGACCCTGTCCTCCGGGATGCTCGGCCTGTCCGCGGCGCAGTGTGAGCAGTACATGCACTTCATCACCAACCGCCGCTGTGTCCAGATCGGCCTCGCCCCGCTCTTCGCCGACACCGAGAACCCGTTCCCCTGGATGAGCGAGATGATGGACCTCAAGAAGGAGAAGAACTTCTTCGAGACCCGGGTCATCGAATACCAGACCGGCAGCGGCCTGGAGTGGTGAGGTAGCCGGGCGGTGTCGAAGTGAGCTTTCCCGGTATTCACCAGGTTGCGCCCCCACCGGCGTGCCCGCGTTCGACGCGTGCACACCGGTGGAGTGGCGGGTCACCATGGTGAGGTGATGATCCAGGCCAGGCAGCTCACCCGAGACTTCGTAGTGAAGAAAGAAGTCGTGCACGCGGTGCGCGGCATCGATCTGGATGTCGCCGCCGGGGAGCTGGTCGCCCTCCTCGGGCCCAACGGAGCGGGCAAGTCGACGACGCTGCGGATGCTGACCACCCTCATCCCGCCGACCAGCGGCTCCGCTGTCGTGGCGGGATGCGACGTCGCCACCGACGCGCCGGGCGTGCGCCGCCGAATCGGCTACATCGGGCAGGGCAACGGGGCCGGCCGGAGCTGGCGAGTCCGGGACGAGCTGGTGATGCAGGGCCGTTTCTACGCGATGCCCAAGCGGGAGGCCGCCGACCGCGCCGACGAGCTGCTGCACAGCCTGGAACTCGCAGATTTGGCGAAGCGCAAGGTGTCGTCGCTGTCCGGTGGGCAGCGTCGGCGACTCGACGTCGCGATGGGCCTCATGCACCGCCCGGTGTTGCTGTTCCTCGACGAGCCGTCCACGGGTATGGATCCGCAGAACCGGGCGAACCTGTGGGATCACGTGCTGCGGCTGCGGGACGCGGGTACCACCATCGTGCTGACCACCCATTACCTCGAAGAGGCGGACAGCTTCGCCGAGCGGGTGATAGTGATCGACCACGGCCGGATCATCGCCGACGACACGGCCGCGGCCTTGAAATCGACGGTCGTCGGAGACCTGCTGACCGTTCGGGTGCCCGAGGCGCAGGCGAGTGCTGCGGGCGAGATCGTCCGCCGGCACGGTCGGGACATCGCCGCATCCCGCCAGCCGGGCGGCGTCCAGTGGACTCTGCACACCGACCAGGGGCGGGCGGCGTTCCCGGCGTTGATCGCCGAGTTGGCGCTGGCCGGCTGCGTTCCCGATCTGGCCGAACTGCGAGAACCCACCCTTGACGACGTCTTCCTGCGGCTGACCGGGCGGTCGCTGCGGGAGGAGGGGGCCGTGCCGCAGCGAAGCGCCTCGCCGGCGGGGTCCGAGCCGGTGCCGACCGGAGCGGACCGCTGATGAGGGCCTTGGCGGATGTGCGGGCGGTCTTCGTCCGTGAGCTCCTGCTGGTCCTCCGGGACCCGTTCTCGCTGGTCTTCTCCCTACTCCAGCCGCTGGTGTTCCTGGCGCTGTTCGGACCGCTGTTGGCCGGTTCCGTCGGGGCCGCGGCGTTGGGCACCAGCACCCTGCAGTGGTTCCTGCCCGGTGTGCTGGTGATGATCAGCCTGTTCGGCACCTCGATGACCGGGTCCAACCTGTTGTACGAGATGCAGACCGGATCCTTCGAGCGCACCCTGGTCACCCCGCTCACCAGGTCGTCGCTGCTGGTGGGTCGGGCGCTCAAGGAGTTGGCTCCGCTGGTGGTGCAGGCCACGCTGGTCTGTCTGGTCGCCATTCCCTTCGGGTTCCAGCTCCACCCGGGCCCGGCCTTGATCGGCCTGGCGCTGTTGGGTGTGTTCGGCGTAGGTCTCGGCGCGCTGTCCTATGCATTGGCCATCGCCAGTCGCACGAAGGAGTGGATGTTCTGGACGGTGCAGCAGTCGCTGTTGTTCCCGCTGCTCATCTTGTCCGGCATGATGTTGCCGCTCGACTCCGGGCCGCAATGGATGCGAGTGGCCGCGCTCTTCAATCCGCTGAGTTACCTGGTCGCCGGTGAACGCGCGCTGTTCAGCGGCCAGTTCACATCCGCTGTCACGGGCGCGGTGGCGGCTGCGGTCGGCGTCTGCGTCCTCGGGCTCACCGTCGGGATACGGGCGCTCCGACGCAGCATGTTCTAGCCCGTGTGCCCTCGCTGGACCTGCACCTTCGGATCCATCGAGGGCCTGCACCGGATGAACCGCCACCGATCAAAACCCCAGGCCCGGTGCATCCGAAGACGCCCCGGGGCGAGTAAAGTGATGAGTGCACGCGGCCCTCGGCCGAGCTGCCGGCGCTGGGCAGAGCGACGATCACCTCCACCGCCTCTCGGGATCGTCGCCGCGAGTCGGTCACACGCACACGCCAGTCGTACCCGCGAGCATCGCAAACAGCCCGGGTGCTCTGACGCCGAGAAAGGCATCGGGCCGCAGGTGCAGTCTCATACGATTGACGACGTCGTTGGCAGCAGGCTTCCTCCGCTGGAGCGGATCCAGCAAGCCACGATCTCGCTGCTGATCAGCTCGGGTGTCCAGGGCGCGGAACCGGCTGCGATCTGCGCGGCGGCGGATGTGAGCACCGACGAGTTCGCGCTCTACTTCGGCTCTCAGGCCGACGTGTTCGTCGCGATCGTTCAATCGGTGCTCGACGCCCACGCGGGCAACGCCGAGGCCACCCTGCAACGCCGCCGGTCCTTGACCGAGTCCTTGCAGATCGCCCTGCGTGCGGTGTGGGACCTGATCGAAGCGCGGATCGACGAACACCACGCGTTGTACGTGCTGATGGTGGCGCAGGCCGGCGACGCGAGCCTGACGTCGGCGATGGGGATGTCGCTGCACCCCACCTATCTCCGGATCACCGAAGGGTGGCTGACTGAGATCGAGAAGGTGCACGCGATCAGTTGGGAGCTGCCGGTTGCCCGGCTGGCGTTGTTGCTCCATTCCACGATGGACGGGTTGGTGGTGGACTACCTGACCGTCCGCGACGGCGCGCAGACCCGGCAACTGCTCGACGTCCTCGCCTTCCACCTGGGCCAGCACGGTCGACGCGCGGCCAAGAACCATCCGTACTGACCTGTCTCGGCCCGTCGCCCTGTCTCGGCCCGTCGCGCCCACCCGCGCGTCCTCCCGCAGCCGACTGCTGCGCCCGCGGACTAATCCTGCGGACTAATCCTGCGGACGCGAACGATTCGTGCGGACGCGACTGTTGCGATGGTCGCAAACAGAGGTTTCGGTCGCGAATGGGATGGATGGCCGTGTGAGGCGCCCAGCACCAGCCGGATGCTGCCGGCCACGGCACGCGATCGCCGACGTGCTACAGCGGTGCAGCGCGAGCCGCTGAGCCGGGGTGGGTGCCCTGATGACAACCGGGCCCGCAGGTCGAATCCGTTATAGTCGCGGAAGGTCATGAGTTCCAGCACGCAGCCCCGGCTCGCTGGACGGCAACCCTCCACACGCGGTGGGGTGCCCCGGGTGATTGACCCGGTGGCTCGCGAGGTGCGAGCCACAAGCGCGGTCCGTTGCGAAACGGGCCAGTGGACGCCGAGGAATGGAGCGCCGCTGTGTGTCGAACCATGTGTTGTAGCCGCTGATCATCGGCTGATCCGCAAGCCTTTCCGACCTGCTGCCGTCGCGGCGCGGGTGCGGACCCGCGCGGGTCGGCCTAGACCCGGCGCCGTGATGCGCCACCGCTTCTCACCCCCCACCATTCCCGCCGCGCCGAGGCCCTCGGTCCGTGGTCCGTCGACTCGGCGCCGTCGCCCGGTTGCACACGACCGCAGAGGGACTCGCGCCGGCACGCCCGGAGGAACACCATGAACGACGCTTGGAAGTTCGAGACCCAGCAGATCCACGCGGGTCAGGCGCCTGATCCCGGCACCAAGGCGCGCGCGTTGCCGATTTTCCAGACCACCTCCTACGCATTCGACTCGTCGGCGCACGGTGCCCGGTTGTTCGCTCTGCAAGAGCTCGGCAACATCTACACCCGCATCCACAACCCCACCCACGACGCGGTGGAGCAGAAGATCAATGCGCTGGAGGGCGGGGTCGGCGCCCTGCTGGTGGCATCGGGCCAGGCGGCCGAGACGATCGCGCTGCTCACCGTCGCGCATGCGGGCGATCACATCGTCGCCTCCCCGCGCCTGTACGGCGGCACCTACAACCTGCTTCATTACACGTTGCCGAAGCTGGGCGTCACGGTGTCCTTCGTCGAGGATCCCGACGACGCGGACTCCTGGCAGCGCGCGGTCGAACCGAACACCAAGGCGTTTTACGCCGAATCGATCTCCAACCCCCAGCTGGACGTCCTCGACTTCGCCGGGGTGTCCGAGGTGGCGCACCGGAACGGGGTCCCGCTCATCGTGGACAACACCGTGGCGACGCCGTATCTGATCAGGCCGTTCGAGCACGGCGCGGACATCGTCGTGCACTCCACCACCAAGTACCTGGGCGGACACGGCGTCGCCATCGGCGGTGTGATCGTCGACTCCGGGAAGTTCGACTGGACCGCCGATCCGGAGCGCTTCCCCAACTTCAATCAGCCGGACCCGAGCTACAACAACCTGACCTGGGGCACCGACCTGGGACCCAACGGCCTCTTCGGTGTCAATGTCGCCTTCATCTTCAAGGCGAGGCTGCAACTGCTCCGCGACCTCGGGCCCGCGACGACGCCGTTCAACGCGTTCCTGCTGAATCAGGGCATCGAGACACTGTCGCTGCGGATGGAGCGCCATGTCTCCAACGCGACCGCGGTCGCCGAATTCCTGGCCGGCCGGCCCGAGGTGACGAGCGTTTCGTACCCCACGTTGGAGAGCAGCCCGTGGCACCAGCGGCAGCTGCAGTACGCGCCGAACGGCGGTGGGGCCATCGTGGCCTTCGAGGTGTCCGGGGGTGCCGCCGCAGGTGAGGCGTTCGCCGACGGGTTGGTTCTGTTCACCAACCTGGCGAACATCGGCGACGTGCGGTCGCTGGTCATCCACCCGGCCTCGACCACGCACTCCCAGCTCAGCCCACAGGAGCAGCTCAGCACCGGCGTCACCCCCGGTCTGATCCGGTTGGCGGTCGGCCTGGAGCACATCGACGACATTCTGGCCGATCTGGAGAAGGGCTTCGTCGCGGCCGGGGCGGCCAACGAGGTCGAATCCAACTCCGGGTCCTCGACGGATGATGCGACTGTTCAGTCATCGGCTGCGCCGTCCGCCGCGGGAGTCTGAACCACCGTGAACCGTGGTCGGACCGTGGCATGCTGATCGACATGGTGCACGCCGACAGCCCGGAGGCCAATTCCGCCGGCGTCCGGGCCGAGGCGGGTGGCACCGATCGAGTCATGGCCGACCGGGTATTCGATCGCAGCGTGGACCGGGGCGCCGATCGCAACGGTGAGCGCGGGCCGGATCCGGCCGTGGAGCGCGCGCCGGATCCGGCCGTGGAGCGCGGGCCGGATCCGGCCGTGGAGCGCACTGTCGGTCCGCGGCCCAACGGGGTGGTGACCCCGACACCGCCGACACCGCCGACACCGCCGACACCGCTGCATCGCCCCGGTGCCCCACGTCCGGACACCGTCCGTCCAGACGTGTGGCGCCCTGACATCTGGCGACCCGGCAATGCGCCGGCTGCTCGGCAGTTCCACGACATCGGTGACGTGACCGTCGAAAACGGCGCAGTCATCCACGACGTCAGGGTCGCCTACGAAACCTGGGGCACCCTGAACCCGGCCTGCGACAACGCGGTGCTGGTGTTGCACGCCTTGACCGGAGACGCGCACGTGGTCGGCGAGTCGGGCCCCGGCCAGCCGACGCCCGGCTGGTGGAACGGGCTGATCGGCGAGGGGGCCGTCCTCGACACTCGCGAGTTGTTCGTAATCGCACCGAACGTGCTCGGCGGCTGTCAAGGCACGACCGGACCCTCCACACCCGCCGCCGACGGGCGCGAACTGGGTTCGCGGTTTCCCAGAATCACCATCCGCGACCAAGTGGCCGTCGAGGCGATGCTGGCGGACGCCCTGGGCATCCGGACCTTCCTCGCCGTCATCGGTGGCTCGATGGGCGGAATGCGGGTGATGGAATGGGCGGTGGGGCACCCCGACCGGGTCCGCGCCGCGGTCGCCCTCGCCACCTGCGCATATTCGTCCGCCGACCAGATCGCGTGGACCACGCCTCAGCTGGCGGCGATCCGGGCCGACCCGAACTTCCGCGGCGGCGACTACTACGCCGGCGACTGGCCGCTGGTCGGGATGGCGATCGCCCGGCAGATTGCGCACGCGACGTACCGCAGCGAGTACGAGCTGAACACCCGTTTCGGGCGTGCCGACCAACCGGGCGAGGACGCCGGGGCCGACGGCCGCTATGCGGTGCAGTCCTACCTCGAGTACCACGGCACGAAGCTGGGCCGGCGGTTCGATCCGAACTCCTACCTGCGACTCACCGAGGCGATGAACTCGCACGACGTCGGCCGGGGTCGTGGCGGCCTGCGAGCGGCGCTGGACCGGATCACCGCTGAACTCACCATCACGGTGGTGGACTCCGACCGGCTCTTCCCACCGCATCTCGGTTTCGAGATGGCCGTTGCGCGCAACGCCAGACCCGTGGTGTCCATGCATTCCGAGTACGGCCACGACGGCTTCCTGATCGAGGCCGATCAAGTGGCGGC
The DNA here is from genome assembly GCA_963825975.1 of uncultured Actinomycetota bacterium. Lineage (GTDB taxonomy): Bacteria > Actinomycetota > Actinomycetes > Mycobacteriales > Nakamurellaceae > Nakamurella. Next base: position 51,840 of record CAWGUZ010000018.1, on the reverse strand, counting down.
TGTGGTGTCGGATGCGGTCGACACGGCACGAACGGCATCTCGTCCACCCGATTGATGCACGTAGATCGTTTTCTCCACTGAACTTGTCACCGTCTGTGACTGACATCTCATCCGATCTAGCGCAAAGCGCCCAAAAGCATTAGCTTCCTCGCATACCCACCGCGCCGGTGGGTCGAACGTCGAGCGCTAAGAGATCGGGAGACTCATGCGTGGGAAACAGAAGTTCGGCGGCGGGCTGTGCGCCGCAGCGATGGCGGTCACCTTCGCCGCACCGGCACTGTCCGCACAGGCCGACGATCAATACGGCGGCGGGTCGGACGGCGGATCGAGCGGGATCACCGTCATCGCCAGTGGTCTGAACGGGCCGCGCCAGCTCACCTCGAACTGGAACGGTGCGAAGTTCTTCGTCGCGGAGTCGGACATCGGCCAGATCACCCAGATCAACACCGCGACCGGTGCCACGGTTCCCGCGGTCACCGGCCTGCCGTCCGGCCTCGTCCAGGGTGTCGATTACGGCGGCGGCAAGCTCTACATCGCTGTGGGTGAGGGTGAGCCGGACTCGGCCACACCCCAACCGTGGCAACGCCCGGCGCCAGGTGCCCAGTCGGCGCTCGTCGCCGCTCGGCCGGGTGGAAAGCCCGCCTTGCTGATCGACCTGTTCGACTACGAACTCGCGCACAACCCCGACGGGCAGCTCCAGTTCGGACCGATCGGCGAGACCCTCGACGCGCTGGTCAACCCGTACTTCGTGATCGTCGACGATGACGGCAACGCGTTGATCGCGGAAGCCGGCGCCAACGCCATTCTGCACAAGAACACCCAGGGCCAGCTCCGCACCTTCGCGGCGCTGCCGACGGTGACCACGGGCGCCTGCGCAGGTGTGCCGGAGAATGACCCGGGAACCTTCGGCTGTGATGCCGTGCCGACAGGCATGGCGTACGGCTACCACAACGACCTGTACGTCTCGGCGGCCACCTCACTGGTTCCCGGCGAGGGCCGGGTCTACGTCCTGAACGCCACCACCGGAGAGGTCATCCGCGAGATCACCGGCCTGAGCGGGCCGACCGGCGTCGCCGTCGACGCCGCCGGCAATGTGTACGCGTCCGAGGTGCTGGAGGGTGCACCCGAGGGGGAGGGTCCGCCGCCCCCCGGCTTCGACCCGAGCGCCGTCGGGCAAATCGTCAAGATCGCACCGGATGACAGCCGGACCTATGCGCAGGTCACGATGCCCAGTGGGCTGCTCATGAAGAACGGCAAGCTGTACGCCTCGACGTGGGCGGTCGCTTCGTTCTTGGGAATCAAGGACGTCGGTCAGATCGTGCAGGTCGACGATTCCGCGTTCGTAGCGGCATCCTGACGACTCGCTGATCGTGCGTCAGTAGAGAATTCGGCCCAGTCCACCGGGCTTCCACCGATGAGGGTCCGCGGCGAGAGCCGCGGGCCCTCATCTGCAACATCTGTGGCACCTGAAGTGACAGAGTGGAAATGTGAGCCGAGCATGGTGCGTGCAAGTGCACGGTTCGTTTCGAGCCCGCGCCGATCGGCCCAGCACTCGGACGAGAAGGAGACGCGGTGACCATGGTTCGCGCGGCAATCACTCAGGTGGCCTGGACCGGCGACAAGGCGTCGATGATCGACAAGCACGAGGCGTTGGCCCGCCGGGCCACCGCCGACGGCGCCCAGATCATCGGTTTCCAGGAGCTGTTCTACGGGCCCTATTTCGGCATCGTCCCGGATCAGAAGTACTACTCGTACGTCGAACCGATTCCCGGCCCGACCGTGGAACGGTTCCAGGCGTTGGCCGAGGAGTTGTCGCTGGTCATCGTGCTGCCGATCTACGAGGTGGCCAACGACGGCGAGTACTACAACACCGCCGCCGTGATCGACGCGGACGGTGCGCTCCTGGGCTCCTATCGCAAGCACCACATTCCGAACCTGCCGCAGTTCTGGGAGAAGTTCTACTTCCGCCCCGGCAACAGCGGCTATCCGGTGTTCCACACCGCGGTCGGTCGAGTCGGCGTGTACATCTGCTACGACCGGCATTTCCCCGAGGGCTGGCGCGAGTTGGGCCTGAATAACGCGCAGATCGTGTTCAACCCGTCGGCGACGAAACCCGGCCTGTCGAACCGACTCTGGGAGATCGAGCAGCCAGCCGCCGCCGCCGCGAACCAGTACTTCATCGCCGCCAACAACCGCATCGGCAAGGAGTCCGAGGAGTTCGGCGACGACGCGGTGGAGTTCTACGGTTCGTCGTACTTCGTGGGCCCGCGCGGCACCTACGTCGGTGAGATCGCCTCGCAGGATCAGGAAGAGATCGTCATCCGCGACTTGGACCTGGACGAGATCACCCGCGCCCGCAACGACTGGCAGTTCTACCGGGATCGCCGACCGGAGTCTTACACCAAGACCACGGCGCCCTGACCACCGCGCCCTGTCTGCGGCGCCCTGACCGGGTTGTGCCGCATCCGGGGCACACCGTCCGTCGAGCGGAACGAACGCGCCCGAATCCACCCCAGTAGTGAAGGTGAGTGTGTGATGACCGCATCGGCGAGGACCACCCTGATCCGGAACGGCACCGTCGTCGGCGCGACGGGATCCAGTTGCGCCGACGTCTTCATCGACGGGGAGACCATCGCCGCCGTACTCGATCCCCGGTCCACCGTGCTCGCGGATCTGGACGACCGGGCCGACCGAGTGATCGACGCGGCCGGGAAGTACGTCATCCCGGGCGGGATCGATGCGCACACCCACATGGAGATGCCGTTCGGCGGAACACGGGCGTCGGACACCTTCGAGACCGGCACCCGGGCCGCGGCCTGGGGCGGCACCACGACCATCGTCGACTTCGTGGTGCAGGCGCACGGGCAGCGGGTCCAGGACCAGGTCGCGCTCTGGCACGAGAAGGCGGCCGGCAACTGCGCCATCGACTACGCATTCCACCAGATCATCGGCGACGTCAACGACGCCTCACTGGCCGCGATGGACGAGCTGATCGACGAGGGCATCACCAGCTTCAAGCTCTTCATGGCCTACCCGGGCGTGTTCCTCAGTTCCGACGGGCAGATCCTGCAGGCCATGCAGAAGGCCGCCGGGAACGGCAGCCTGATCATGATGCACGCCGAGAACGGCTCGGCGATCGACGTTCTCGTGCAACAGGCGTTGGCCCGCGGCGAGACCGCTCCGTATTACCACGGCGTCACCCGGCCCTGGCAGACCGAGCAGGAGGCCACCCACCGGGCGATCATGTTGGCCGACATCACCGGCGCCCCATTGTATGTCGTGCACGTCTCGGCGAAGCAGGCGCTGGCCCGGATCGCCGAGGCGCGCAACACCGGGCAGAACGTCTTCGGCGAGACATGCCCGCAGTACCTGTACCTGTCGTTGGAGGAGAACCTCGGCGCGCCCGGCTTCGAGGGTGCGAAGTGGGTCTGCTCCACACCGCTGCGGGCGCGCAGCGAGGGGCACCAGGACGAACTCTGGAAGTTCATCCGCACCGGCGACGTGACGTCGGTGTCCACCGACCACTGCCCGTTTTGCATGAAGGACCAGAAGGAGATGGGGATCGGCAACTTCGCCAAGATCCCGAACGGAATCGGCTCCGTCGAGCACCGGATGGACCTGTTGTTCCAGGGGGTGAAGGACGGTCGGATCAGCCTGGAGCGCTGGGTCGACGTCTGCTGCACCACCCCGGCTCGGATGTTCGGCCTCTACGGCAGGAAGGGCGTGATCGCGCCCGGCGCTGACGCCGACGTGGTCGTCTACGACCCGAACGGCCACACCAGCATCGGCGTCGGCAAGACCCATCACATGAACATGGACTACTCGGCCTGGGAGGGCTGGGAGATCGACGGGCACGTGGACGTGGTGCTCTCCCGTGGCGCCGTGATCAAGGACGAGACCGGCTACGTGGGCGGCAAAGGCCACGGCCGGTTCGTCAAGCGCTCCCTCTCGCAGAACCTGCTCTAGGTCATGGACTTCGGCGTCGTACTGCAGAACGACCCGCCCGCCGCCCGGGTGGTGGAGTTGGCGCGCCAGGCGGAACTCCTCGGGTTCACCCATGTCTGGACGTTCGACTCGCACCTGCTGTGGCAGGAGCCGTACGTCATCTACTCCCAGATTTTGGCGAACACCCGCAAGGTCACCGTCGGACCGATGGTCACCAACCCCGCCACCCGGGACTGGACGGTCACCGCCTCGCTGTTCGCCACCCTCAACGAGATGTACGGCAACCGCACCATCTGCGGCATCGGACGCGGCGACTCCGCGGTCCGGGTGACCAACGGTCGGCCCGCCACGCTGGCCACGCTGCGGGAGGCGATCGGCGTCATTCGCGGCCTGGCCAACAGCGAGCAGGTCGAGTACAACGGCAACCTTCTGCAGTTCCCGTGGAGCAGCGGGTCCAGGCTGCCGGTGTGGGTCGCCGCCTACGGCCCGCGGGCACTCGCGTTGGCCGGTGAGATCGGCGACGGCTTCATCATGCAACTCGCCGACCCCGACATCACGGCGTGGTCGATCGCCGCGGTGCGCGCGGCGGCGACGGCGGCGGGGCGGGATCCGGACAGTGTGCAAATCTGTGTGGCCGCGCCCGCGTACGTCACCGACGGCAGTGCCGCCGCACTGGATCACGCCCGGGATCAGTGCCGCTGGTTCGGCGGGATGGTCGGCAACCACGTCGCCGACATCGTCGCCCGCTACGGCGCGGGCGGTGCGGCGATCCCGCCCGCCCTGTCCGACTACATCACGGGCCGGCAGGCCTACGACTACAACACCCACGGCAAGGCCGGGAACACCCACGTCGACTTCGTGCCGGACGCTGTCATCGACCGGTTCTGCCTGTTGGGGCCCGTCGCCGCGCAGATCGAGCGGCTTGAGGAATTGCGCAACCTGGGTGTCGACCAGTTTGCGCTGTATCTACAGCACGACGCGAAAAGCGAGACCCTGTCCGCCTACGGCGACAAGGTGCTGCCCGCGGTGAATGTGCGCAAGGCCGCCAAGACTTGAGCGTCCCCGGGGTGCTGGGTGTCGGCTGCGCCCCGGGCGGCGGCCGGGCACATCCGTTGACCCCGGTTTCGTGAGCAGTCGAACGTAGGGTTGCAGCCGAGGATCTCGAGGCTGGAGTGACGATGGCGATTCGACTGGGATACAAGGCGTCGGCCGAGCAGTTCGGGCCCACCGAACTGCTCGGCTACGGCGTGCTCGCCGAGGAGGTCGGGTTCGACTCGGTGTTCGTATCCGACCACCTCCAACCGTGGCGACACGACGGCGGGCACGCCCCGGCCGCGCTGCCGTGGCTCGGCGCGCTCGGCGCCCGCACCGAACGGGTGGTGATCGGCACCTCGGTCCTCACCCCGACCTTCCGCTACCACCCCGCGGTGATCGCGCAGGCGTTCGCCACCCTGGGCATGCTCTTCCCCGGCAGGGTGATCCTGGGAGTCGGGTCGGGGGAGTCGCTCAACGAGGTGCCGCTGGGCCTGGACTGGCCTGACAACAAGGAGCGCTTCGCCCGACTCAAAGAAGCGATCACGCTGATCAAGCAGCTCTGGGCGGCGGAGCGAGTCGACTTCGAGGGCACTTATTACTCCACCGAAAAGGCCACGATCTACGACCGACCGGACACGCCGGTGCCGCTGTACATCGGTGCATCCGGGCCGGCGGCGACCCGGATGGCCGGCCGGGTGGCGGACGGCTTCATCACCACCTCCGGCAAACCGGACGCGCTGTACCGGGACACCCTGCTGCCCGCACTCACCGAGGGCGCCGAGAAAGCCGGCCGCAGCCGGGACGACCTGGACCTGCTGATCGAGATGAAGGTGTCGTTCGACCGCGACCTGGAGACGGCTCGGCAGGACACCCGGCACTGGTCGGCGCTGGCGCTCTCGCCGGAGGAGAAGACCGGCGTCGAGGATCCGATCGAGATGCAGCGGCTCTCCGACGCCCTTCCGGTCGAACGCGCCCAATCGCGGTGGATCGTCTCCAATGACCCCGACGAGCACGTCGACAAAATCCGGCGGTATCTCGACCTGGGTTTCCGCCATCTGGTGTTTCACGCCCCGGGGCCCGAACAGGCGTCCTTCCTGCGCCTGTACGGCGCCGAGGTGCTACCCCGGTTGCGCACGTTGGGGTACTGAGCTGGCGATTTGAGCTCGGGTATTGAGTCAAGACCACTACCTCTGCCGCCCGCTCGATCGAAGGCCCGATCTCCCGCGCGTCAGGACGGGATCGCGGCCTGCGCTGTCTAGGCTGACTCGGGGACCTGATCCGATGTCGGCCGTGCGGGTGGTGATCGCCGCGACGACGCACCGGGCAAGGCTGCCCGAGCCGAGCCTCCCGGACCGTGGAAAGCTGTGCTCGGACATCATCCGACTTACGAAGGGATCGCCGTGGCGGCCATCGAATTGATCGAAGCACGCGAAATCCTCGATTCACGTGGCAACCCCACGGTCGAAGTCGAGGTAGAGCTGGAAGACGGGACGCTCGCCCGAGCGGCGGTGCCGTCGGGTGCGTCGACCGGTGAGCACGAAGCGGTCGAACTGCGCGACGGAGACAAGAAGCGTTACTTCGGCAAGGGCGTCCAGAACGCCGTGAACGGTGTCATCGACGAGATCGGCCCCGAACTGATCGGGATGGACGCGGTCGAGCAGCGGGCCATCGATCAGAAGCTGATCGACCTGGACGGCACCTCGGACAAGTCCCGCCTCGGCGCCAACGCGCTGCTGGGCGTGTCCCTCGCGGTGGCCAAGGCTGCCGCGGACTCGGCCAACCTGGAGCTCTTCCGCTACGTCGGCGGCCCGAACGCGCACGTCCTCCCGGTGCCGATGATGAACATCATCAACGGTGGCGCGCACGCCGACTCCGGCGTCGACTGCCAGGAGTTCATGATCGCGCCGATCGGCGCCGACACCTTCAAGGAGTCGCTGCGCTGGGGCGCCGAGGTCTATCACACCCTGAAGTCCGTTCTGAAGCAGAAGGGCTTCGGCACCGGTCTGGGCGACGAGGGCGGCTTCGCGCCGTCGTTGGAATCCAGCCGGGCTGCCCTCGACCAGATCCTCGAGGCGATCACCCAGGCCGGGTTCACCCCCGGCAAGGACATCGCAGTCGCGCTGGACGTCGCCGCCACCGAGTTCCACAACGCCGGCTCGTACAAGTTCGAGGGCAAGCAGAACACCAGCGCCGAGATGATCGCCTTCTACGCGGCGCTGTGCGCGGACTACCCGATCGTCTCCATTGAGGACCCGCTGTCCGAGGACGACTGGGAGGGCTGGATCGAGATGACCGCCCAACTCGGCGACAAGATCCAGATCGTCGGCGACGACCTGTTCGTCACCAACCCGGAGCGGCTGGAGCGCGGCATCGCGCAGCGCGCGGCGAACGCGCTGCTGGTGAAGGTCAACCAGATCGGCACCCTGTCGGAGACCCTCGACGCGGTCACCATGGCGCAGAACAACGGCTACCGCTGCATGATGAGCCACCGGAGCGGAGAAACCGAGGACACCACCATCGCCGACTTGGCGGTGGCCACCTCGTCGGGCCAGATCAAGACCGGCGCACCGGCCCGCTCGGAGCGCGTCGCGAAGTACAACCAGCTGCTGCGCATCGAGGAGAACCTCGGTGATGCCGCGCTGTACCTGGGCGAGGCGGCCTTCCCCCGTTTCCGGCCGGCGGGCTGATCTCGACCCGTACCGGGTCGGGACCGACAAGCAGCGAGAGTAGATCCACCAGCGCATGACATCACCGAGCAGCCGCCGTCCACGACGCAGCCCCCGTTCCGAGCGAACCGGCCTGGATCGTGGGCGGCGGCTGCCGCGTGGCGGCCCGCCGACCACCGGTCCGGGTCGACGGATGCGCACCTCCGCCGCGCCGTCGACAACGACCGGTGGCGAGGCCACGCCCACCGGCTCGTCCAAGGTGGCCCGCCAGATCGCCGTGCTCGGTTTGGTGCTCTGCGTGGTCGCGGTGTCGCTGGCCTATCCGTTGCGGAACTACCTCACCCAACGCAGTGAACTCGCGGCAGCGGTGTCGCTGCAGCGTGCGAACGAGCAGAAGATCGCCGAACTACAACAGGATCTGGCCGCCCTGGACGATCCTCAGCGCATCGCCGCGGAGGCCAAGTCGCGCCTGCAGTACGTCCGCCCCGGCGACACCGTGTACGTCGTGCAGGTGCCGAACCGGGCCGCAGCAGCAGCCCCCGACGGCTTCGGCGCGGCCGCCTCGGTGGGCGGCCCCTGGTACGCCACGCTGTGGAACACCCTGGCGGCGCCGCCCGCGGTAGCCGTGGACCCCGGTCCCGCCGGCTCCGCTGCCAACCCGTGATCGAACAATCAACGGCAGGCACCCCGACGGGTGCCGCGGCAGACTCGCCGTCGAGGGCGCAGCAGCATCTGCAGCCGCCCAGTTCCGCCGACATGGCGGCGCTGACCCAGCAGCTCGGGCGACCGCCGCGCGGACTCAGAGCCGTCGCCTACCGGTGCGCCCACCGGGTGCCGGCGGTCGTGCAAACCGACCCGATCCTGCCGGATGGCACCCCCTTCCCGACCTTGTACTACCTGTGTTGCTCGGTGCTGAACTCCACCGTCGGCCGGATGGAGGCCGAGGGAGTGATGGCCGAGATGACCAGCCGCCTCGGCGCGGACGAGACCTTGGCCGCCGCGTACCTGGCCGCCCATCAGAGCTATCTGGCGGAACGGAATGCGCTGCACGACCTCGGCATCGACGTCTCGGCCGGCGGCATGCCCAGCCGGGTCAAGTGTCTGCACGTGCTCGTCGCGCATGCGCTGGCCGTCGGACCCGGCGTGAATCCGCTGGGCGACGAGGCGATCCGGTTGCTGCCGCAGTACAGCCGTGGAGAGCCCTGCGTACCCGTGCCCGTGCAAGCGCCCGTGCCCGAATGACCAGGGTGGCTGCGATCGACTGCGGCACTAACTCGATCCGATTGCTGGTAGCCGATGTCGGCGACGGCCCGCGCGGAGCGACCTTGGTCGACGTCCACCGCGAGATGCGAGTGGTCCGGCTGGGGGAGGGCGTCGACCGGACGGGCCGCCTGCAGCCCGGCGCGCTCGACCGAACCTGGTCCGCGCTGGTCGACTACACGGCGATCCTGCGGTCGTCTGGTGCGGACCGTGTCCGGATGGTGGCCACCTCAGCCACCCGCGACGCGATCAACCGTCAGGACTTCGTGGACATGGTGCAATCGACGCTGGGTCAGCCCCCGGAGGTCATCACCGGCCGCGAAGAGGCCGAGCTGTCCTTCCGCGGCGCGGTCGGTGATCTCAATCCCGCCAACGGGCCGTTCCTGGTGGTCGACATCGGCGGCGGATCGACGGAGCTCGTCGTCGGCACCGTGTCGACAGGGACGGGCTCGACGGGAACGGGCTCGACGGGGATGGGCGCTACGGGGATGGGCGCTACGGGGACGGGCGCGACCGGTATGACAGACACCGCCGGGGGCACCGTCCAGTTGGCCGGCGCGGTCAGCATCGACCTCGGCTGTGTTCGGATCACCGAACGGGTGCTACACCGGGACCCGCCCACTCCGGACGACGTGGCCACGGCGCGTGGCCTGGCCCGCCGACAGTTGCAGGAGGCACTTGCCCAGCTGCCGATCGAGCGGGTGCGGTCGATGGTCGCAGTGTCCGGCACGGCCACCACGATCGCCGCGGCGGCGCTGGGGTTGACCAGCTACGACCCCAGCCGGATTCACCTCTCCACGGTCAGCAACGAGCAGGTGGCCGGCGCCACCGGCTTCTTCCTCGGCGCGACCACGGCGCACCGGGCCGCCCTCGGCTACATGCACCCCGGCCGCGTCGATGTCATCGGTGGCGGTGCACTCATCCTGGACACGCTGATCCGCCTGGTGGATCGGCGCGTCCCGCTGTCCGAGATCACCGTGTCCGAACACGACATCCTGGACGGCATCGCCCTCTCGCTCGCGAGCTGAGCGGCCGTCCGTCGATTCGCGGGAGGCTCCAGTGACCCCAAAGCCACGGCCGACCACCGTCGGGTGACGACACCCTCTACGCTGATCGGGCGATGCCGTGCGGCCCCTGTATCCCAATCGGCAGAGGAGGACGACTTAAAATCGTTTCAGTGTCGGTTCGAGTCCGACCAGGGGCACCGCAATACGTTGAGATGGCGAACTAGAGGCTGAAGGCTCCTCGCAGTCGAGAGTGGAATCGGGTCCGAATCCGAACAGCCCGACATCATTCTCGAGTGAAGAGCCGGGGATGTGCGCAGGCAGACGGACCTTCGTGGTCGCTGCAGGGTCAGTGTCGGTGGTGGTTCGTATCATTGTGGGTATGAGCGGAGCCGGGTTTCTACACACTCGACGAGGCGATGCGCCTGGTCGAGAATGCGATGGAAGCCGTCGGCGGTCTGATTTGCGGGGAACGTTGGAAGTTGAACGGCGACGAATTGTTGGAACTTTCTCTCGGTGTGGAGAAACTCGCCCGGAAAACGTGGGCGGCGCAAGTGCAGTTGACCGACGAACTGGACCAGCAATGTGTCGCGACGGCCCGGTCGGTGTCCTCGACGGCGGCGCTGCTCCGGGAGACGCTGCGGATCTCCCCCGGTGAGGCGTCCGCGCGGGTGAATGCCGCCCGCGCGACCCAACCGCAGGACCTGCCGTCGGGTGGGGAGCGACCCGCCCGGCGGCCGATCCTGGGTGGCGCGATCGACTCCGGGGACGTGTCCGTCGATCACGTCCGCACCATCGTGTCGACCCTGCGGCGGTTGCCGGACGCCCTACCGGCCGAGGTGGTGTCGGAGGCCGAGCGGGTGTTGGTGGACAACGCGCTGATCCAGGACCCGGAGCAGCTCAAGAAGCTCGCCCGGCATCTGGAGTGCGTGTTGGACCCCGACGGCACCCCACCCGACGACACCGCAGCCCGATCCAAAATGGAACTGACAATCGGTTCCCGCAGCGCCACCACCGGTCTGACCGGCATCCACGGATATCTGAACGACCTGGGTGTCGCCGCACTCCGGGCGGTGATCGACCCGCTCGCCGCGCCGAAACCCGCCGTCGACGGCTCGAAGGACCCCCGCCCGGCCACGACCCGACGCGCCCACGCCCTCGTCGAGGTGTTGGAGTACGTGCTCCGCACCGGCGGGAACGCCGAGAACCCGCTCCCGGAGACCGCGGGTGTCCGGCCGCACATCACCGTCACCCTGGACTGGGACATCCTCAAGCAACAGGCACGCGGCGCGGTCCTGGACGACGGGCACCGGCTGTCCCCCGCGGACACCCGCCGCCTGCTGTGCGACGCCGGCGTCATCCCGGCGGTGTTGGGCGGCGCCGGCGAGGTCCTCGACCTCGGCCGAAGTCTCCCGCACGTTCAGCACCGCGATCCGCAGGGCGATCACCGTGCGGGACCGCGGGATGTTCCTTCCCGGGCTGTACCAGACCCCCGAATTGGTGTGATGCGCATCATTTGAAATGGTGGGCTCGGGACCTCGGCGAGACCAGTTACCAGAATGGCACCCTGTTGTGTTCTTTTCACCACACGGAGATTCACCGGGGTGACTGGCGAATACAGCCCGGCGCCGACGGGGTACCCGAATTCGTGCCACCGAAATGGTTGGACTGCGAGCAGAAACCCAGACGCAACACTGTGCACCACATCGACCCGCCGACGATCAAGGATGGATAGGAGTTCTGCGCGAAAATCCGGGCGATCCGCTGCGGCTTACGCCGTCACGTAGGCAGCTGAAAAGAATCCGCCTTCCGCGACTTCGCGCACGAGATCAGCCCTTCCACACCACCGGCTTGTCGAAATACGGACTCTCGAAGTCGTAATCGCCTTCGAACTGGATCCGCTGGATGCTCTGGGCCTTGTCCACGGCCAACACGGCGCAGGCATGGTAGGTGTCGCCGACGGCGAATTCGCCGTCTGGGCCGGTGCTGGCGCAGACCGAGTTCGCGGTGTTGAAGATGGTGGTCGGGGCGATCCCGGCGTCGTCGGCGCCATAACCCCACAGGTCGTTCTCCACCGACAGGTAAGTGAAATCCCCGCCGGACTCCTGTTTCACGGTGAGATTCAAGAACCAGGGCACCTGACCCTCAACCTCCGACGCGTCGACGCCCAGGGTGGTCCAGTCTGCGGTGGAGCCCTTGGTCACCGTCAATTCGCTGAAGGTGAAGACGCCGTCGGAGCCGGCATAGGAGATGGGCAGCACCGCGGGTTGTCCATAGCGCAGCTGAGTCCCCGGAGCGGTCAGGGTCGCACCGTTCGGGTTGCCGGTGAACGTGGTCGTCTCCGGCGGTGCGACGTTCTCCGTCTCGCTGCCGGCATTCGAATCGGGTGCGGCTTGTGACGAGGCCGCGGGCGCCGGTGCGTCGGTGGTCGCCGCGGGAGACACGGCGTCGGCCGATCCCGGTGTCGTGCTCTCGGATGTCTCGGCAACCGACGACGCTGCGCTGGATGCGAGGTCGGTCGCATGCGAGGCCGACAAGCTCGGTGCGCTGATCGCGCTCGTGCTGATCGCGCCGCCGACACTCGACGAACCATCTGCGCCGGAGCCGCAGGCGGCGAGGCCGGCGCCGCCGAGAATGGCGGCGAAAAGGCCGATGACGACCCTCGTCGCGGTCGTAGCCCGGGGTCGGCGTACCGCGGCCGTCGAGTGCGGGGGAGTACTCCGAAACACGTGGTGTCCTTCGCGGGGGGCAGGAGGTGCCGGCGGTCTGATCGTTGGAGCTTACGAGTCGCAGCTGTGCTTCCCGAGGCTCTCGGTCGGGCCCAGGACGTTCCGCGATCGTCGGAACACCGTCCGCATCCAGTGCGCGCGGCAGGCGGTCGGGGAACTCCGTCGGCGGCTCGGGCGTTCACGAGATGCGAGGAAATCCATCGCAGCCGCACGGATTTCCTTTTGCGCCGCTTTACCCGGGCGACCCGGCTAGTACCGTGAGCACCAACGCAGGAAACGCTTCACCCGGGCACCACCGCACCCTCTTCCCGTTCAGGAGTCTTCAGTGAGCACACGGAACAACAACCGCGGCCGGTCCAGCAGCAACCCGGCCTTCCGCAACATCGGCGAGGTCGTCGAAACCCAACGGGGCGCCGCACCGACCGCCGCCACGCTGCACGACATGTACAACCAGCCGTCGTTCGTCAAAGCCCCGGTCACCGCCGGCCGCTACCTGACCCTCGACGACGTCATCGCGAAGACCGCCACCGTCCTGATCGTCGGTGTGCTGGCCGCGCTGGGAACGATCTTCCTGCAGACCTCTGGGATCGTCGCGGGGATCTACGGGCTCGTCGTACCGGCCATGCTGGTCGGTCTGGTTCTCGCGATGGTGATCATCTTCAAGCGGTCGAGCAACCCGGCGCTGGTTCTCGCCTACGCCGCCGCCGAAGGTGTCTTCCTCGGCGCGATCACCGGCATGTTCGAGCAGTTCCCGCAGTACCAGGGCATCGGGTTCCAGGCGTTGGCCGCCACCATGGGCGTCTTCGTGGGGATGCTGGTCGTCTACAAGACCGGTGCCATCCGGGTCACGCCCAAGTTCACCAAGATGATCCTCGGCGCCATGATCGGCATCCTCGCCCTGATCGTGGTGAACATGGTCGCCGGCATGTTCGGGTTCAACATGCACCTGCGCGACGGCGGCACCATGAGCATCGTCATTTCGCTGGTGATCATCGTGGTGGCGGCGCTGAGCTTCCTGCTCGACTTCGACCAGATCGAGAAGGCCATCAAGGCCGGCGCTCCGGCCGACACCTCCTGGTACTACGCCTTCGGTCTGATGGTCGGCCTGGTCTGGCTCTATTTGGAGATCCTGCGGCTGCTGTCCTACATGCGGCAGGACTGAAACCACGCGCGGGTCGACAGACCCCCGCAGTTCCCCGCGATGAACGAAGACCGGCCGGAACCGCTGTACCCCGATTTCCTTCGGCGGCTGCGGAACCGGCCGGTCTCGTCATGGGCGGTCTCGGGGCGGGTGGAGGCCACCCGCGCCGCCCTCGATCAGCTCGCCCTTCGGGGCTTCACCACCGAACTTCCGGGCCACCCTGTTCCGCCGGTTCCGGACGTCGGCGTGCATGCGCTGGCCGATCAGCTCGAAGTGCTCCTCCGAGACGCCGCCCGGGCCGGTGTGAAGCGGGCGGAGCTGGACGTGCTGATCGAGGAGTTAGCCGGCGTGTTGGGCGTCCGCCGGCATTGATTCGAAACCGGACGTCGGCGGCGGCACCCGCCGCGGGATACCGAGCGCGGTGAACACCGCAGGTAGCAGGACGGCGACCGCTCGCGCGTAACCCGCGCCAGACGGATGGAACAGGTCAGGGGCGAACAGTTCAGGGTGCCCGGCGAAGCCGGGGCTGACCAGGCGGCCGATCGGCACCGCCACACCGCCCGCCGCCACCACTGCCCGTTCCTGGCGGGCTGCCAGAGTTCGCGACCAATGACCGGCGAGCTGCCGCAGTGGCGCCGGGATCGGCGTCACCACGCCCAAATCCGGACAGGTCGCCACCACCACCGCCACCCCGCCGGCCCGGATCGCGCGCACCACCGCGACCAGCGCGTCCACCGAGGCGGCCGGCGAAATGCGATCGCGCACATCGTTCGCCCCGACCACGATGACCACCACGTCGGGGGAGGTGAGCGCGGCCAGGGCCCACTGCCGGGCCAAATCCGCTGCACCGGTGCCGACCACCGCATAGGTGCCGAGCAGAACCGGTCGGTCGAGCTCGGCGGCGACCGCGCGGGCCAACATCACGCCGGGGAGGCTGTCCGCGTCCGCCGCGCCGAATCCGGCGCTGGTCGAGTCGCCCAGCATTGCGAGCCGCAACGGCGAGGAGGTCGGCAGGGCGCGCACCGCAGCCCTGCCGCTTGCTGTGCGCGCGGGCGGGTGCCCGGACGCCGTCGCCCGGCGGCGTCGGCCGAGCGCGAGATGGGTCCCGTCGGGCAGGTATCGCCCGTCTTGTAGCGGCGGCGGCAGTGCGGCCAGCCCGATCCGCTCCGCCGCCAGACGAGCTTGATGCAGCAGACCCGCGCGGGCCGCCGACCCGGTCCCGACCAACACCCCCACCGTCGCGGCCGTGCCCAAGCCCACGCGGCCCAACAGCCCGCGAACAAGTCGCCCCGCCATCCACGACGGTGACGCCGCGGACCCGCCGCCGCCCACCGCCGGCCCCGGTGTCGCCACCCGAACCATCTCCCCTGCGACCCGCGCGGCGTGTCCCCGCGCCCATCGACCTGCACGTACCCGAGGCGGACACACCGTGCTGGAGACCGACTCGAACAATTACCTGCATACATCGAACGGCAACATTCTCTACTCCTGATATACCCGAATTAGACGGCGTCCGGAGCGGCCGGATGA
Organism: uncultured Actinomycetota bacterium; assembly: GCA_963825975.1. GTDB lineage: Bacteria > Actinomycetota > Actinomycetes > Mycobacteriales > Nakamurellaceae > Nakamurella. Next base: position 36,530 of record CAWGUZ010000018.1, on the reverse strand, counting down.
CGTGCGCCGTAGCCGTTAGCCTGGACGGTGACGATGCGGTCGCCATACCGCGGCTGTCGGCGTGCTGAACGAGGCGTCCGTCCGTGTCCGCTGTGTTCCGGTCGTGCTTTCTGGTTGTGTTCTGAAGGGATTCCGCTGTGCGTTTCGCCTCCTCCGTCGTCGAACTGGTCGGCAACACCCCGTTGGTCAAGTTGAACTCGGTGACGGCCGGCTTGAAGCCGCTGATCCTGGCCAAGGTCGAGTACGTCAACCCGGGCGGGTCGGTCAAGGACCGCATCGCGTTGAAGATGATCGAAGCGGCCGAGGCCTCGGGTGCGCTGCAGCCGGGCGGCACCATTGTCGAACCCACCAGCGGCAACACCGGCGTCGGTCTCGCGCTGGTCGCGCAACAGCGTGGGTACAAATGTGTCTTCGTCTGCCCGGACAAGGTCAGCGAGGACAAGCGCAATGTGCTCCGCGCGTACGGCGCCGAGGTGGTGGTCTGCCCGACGGCGGTCGCCCCGGAGGACCCGCACTCCTACTACAGCGTCTCGGACCGGCTGACCCGGGAGATCCCCGGTGCGTGGAAGCCTGACCAGTACTCGAATCCGGCCAACCCCGCCTCGCATTACGCGTCGACCGGGCCGGAGATCTGGGACGACACCGACGGCCGGGTCACCCACTTCGTCACCGGCGTCGGCACCGGCGGCACCATCTCCGGGACCGGGAGGTTCTTGAAGGAGAAGTCGGCCGGCCGGGTGCAGGTGATCGGCGCCGACCCCGAGGGCTCGGTGTACTCCGGCGGGTCCGGCCGTCCCTATCTGGTCGAGGGCGTCGGGGAGGATTTCTGGCCCAGTGCCTACGACCCGTCGGTGACCGACCGGATCGTGGCCGTCTCGGACGCCGACTCCTTCGACATCACGCGGCGGTTGGCGCGTGAGGAGGGCCTGCTGGTCGGCGGCTCCTGCGGGATGGCCGTCGCGGCTGCGCTGGTGGTCGCCCGTGACCTGACCGAGGACGACGTCCTCGTGGTGCTGCTCCCCGACGGTGGCCGGGGCTACCTGTCGAAGATCTTCAACGACAGCTGGATGTCGTCATACGGGTTCCTCACCCGCGAGACCAGCGCCACCGCCGGTGACGTGCTGCGCAACAAGTCCGGCGTCCTGCCCGCCCTGGTGCACACCCACCCGAACGAGTCGGTACGGGACGCGGTGGAGATCCTGCACGAGTACGGGGTCTCCCAGATGCCGGTGGTGAACGCCGAGCCGCCGGTGATGACCGGAGAGATCGCCGGGTCGGTGAGCGAACGCGAGCTGTTGAACGCCCTGTTCACCGGGAAGGCCGCGATGTCGGACCCGGTCAAGGCGCACATGTCGGCCCCGTTCCCGCTGGTCGGAGCCGGCGAGGAGCTGGCCACCGCCCGTCACGCGCTGGAGTCCGCGGACGCTGTGATGGTCATCGACGACGGCAAACCGGTCGGCGTGCTCACCCGAGCCGACCTGCTGGCCTTCATCGCCCGCTGAACGCGGTGTGCTCGTCGCCAGGCCGGTTTCGTTAGCCTGTCCTGGTGACTTCACCTGGCAACTCCGACTCCCGTCCGCCGCACCCGCATCGCGACTCCGCGCTGCGGACCGAATCGGGCGGCGGGTTCACCACCCGCGCCATTCACGCCGGGCAGGATCCTGACCTGACTACGGGCGCGGTGATCGTGCCGATCTACCAGACGTCGACGTTCGCCACCGACGAGGTCGGATCGAGCCGGGCGGGCTACGACTATTCGCGGGCCGGAAATCCGACCCGCACCGCATTGGAAACCGCGCTCGCGTCCCTGGAGGGCTCGCAGTACGGCTTCGCCTTCAACTCCGGAATGGCCGCCGAGGACACCCTCCTCCGGGCGGCGCTGCGTCCCGGCGACCACCTGATCCTGCCGACCGACGCGTACGGTGGGACCTATCGCCTGGTCAACGCCATCCTCGGGCCGTGGGGAATCGAGCACACCGCGTTGCCGCTGAGCGACATCGACGCGGTACGCGCAGCCGTCCGACCGAACACCAAGATGATCATGGCCGAGACCCCGACCAACCCGCTGCTCAACATCTTCGACATTCCGGCGCTGGCGGACATCGCCCACACCGCCGGGGCCACCCTGGTCGTGGACAACACGTTCGCCACGCCCTACCTGCAGAACCCGCTCTGCCTCGGTGCCGATGTGATCACCCATTCGACCACCAAGTACATCGGCGGCCACAGCGACGTCATCGGCGGAGCGTTGCTGCTCAACGACGGCGAGCTGGCCGCCAAGGTCGCGCTGCACTCGAAGTCGATGGGCACCGGCGCCGCTCCGTTCGACGCCTGGCTCACCCTGCGCGGGCTCAAGACACTGTCCATCCGGATGGAGAAGCACTGCGACAACGCGGAGAAGGTCGCCGCGCTGCTCGCCGACCACCCGCGGGTCAGTCAGGTGTTCTACCCCGGTTTGGACACCCACCCCGGGCACGAACTGGCAGCGAGCCAGATGCGCCGGTTCGGCGGCATGGTGTCGTTCCGGATGGCCGGCGGCAAAGAGGAGGCGATCAAAGCCTGCTCGCGGACCCGGGTGTTCCTGCTCGCGGAGTCGCTCGGCGGTGTGGAATCGCTGATCGAGCACCCCGGCCTGATGACCCACATGAGCGTCGCCGGGTCGGCCCTGGAGGTGCCGGACGATCTCATCCGGCTGTCGGTGGGCATCGAGGACGTCGACGACCTGCTGATCGATCTCTCCGACGCGCTGAACTGAGCCGTCCGGCCGCGGGTCGCCGACCCAGTCACCACGCCCGCCGCCGGCGCCGCCCGGCCGGGCACTGCCGGAGCAGGCTTTCAGGGCAGGATCAGGTGATGGAGCTGATCACCGTGCCGCAGATTCGTGCCGCCGCCGAGTTGCTGAAACCGGTGGTGCGGCACACTCCGCTGGAGTCGTCCAGGCCGTTGGCCGCTCTGGTGGGCGGTCCGGTGCTGCTCAAGTGCGAGAACCTGCAACGGACCGGCTCGTTCAAGATCCGCGGCGCGTACACGCGCATCTCGCGGCTGTCGGACGAGGAGCGGGCACCCGGGGTGGTCGCGGCGTCGGCCGGGAATCACGCCCAGGGGGTGGCGCTGGCCGCGTCGTTGATCGGCTGCGCGTCCACCGTGTACATGCCGGTGGGTGCGTCCATCGCCAAGCTGGCTGCCACCAAGGCGTACGGAGCGACGGTGCATCTGGTCGGCGATACCCTCGATGACGCCTTGTCGGCGGCACGCGAGTTCGCGGCGGACACCGGTGCGACCCTCGTGCACCCCTTCGACCATCCCGACGTGCTGTGCGGGCAGGGCACTGTGGGCCTGGAGATCCTGGCCGACCTGCCCGACACGGCCACCGTGGTCGTCGCCATGGGCGGCGGCGGCCTGATCAGCGGTGTCGCGGCGGCGGTGAAGGGCCTGCGGCCGGGTATCCGGGTGGTGGGGGTGCAGGCCGCGCAGGCCGCCGCCTGGCCCGCCTCACTGGCCGACGGCCACCCGGTCCGACTGCGGCAGATGTCCACACTCGCCGACGGCATCGCGGTGGGCGAACCGGCCGACCTGACATTCGCCCACGTGCGGGACCTGGTCGACGATGTGGTGACGGTCACGGAGAACCAGCTGAGTCAGGCGATGCTCCTGTGCCTGGAGCGGGCCAAGCTCGTCGTCGAACCCGCCGGTGCGGCCGCCGTCGCCGCGATCATGGCCGCTCCGGAGCGGTTCACGCCGCCGGTGGTGGCGGTGCTGTCGGGGGGAAACATCGATCCGCTCCTGCTGCTGCATGTCACGCAACACGGGCTGGTCGCCGCCGGTAGATTTCGCACGTTGCAGGTCGACATGCAGGATCGGCCGGGATCGCTCGCCGCCCTGCTGTCCTTCGTCGGGGACGCCGGTGCGAACGTCGTGGACGTCTCGCATTCGCGACTCGGTTCGACCCTCAGCCTCGGCGACGTACTCGTCGACCTGCGGCTGGAATGTCGCGGTAGGGATCATGCCGACCAGCTGGTCGCCGATCTGCGGACGGCGGGGTTCACCGTGCGCGCGGTCGATTGACATCTCCCGGTGCGTCTCCCCGGTCGAACCGGGGAGACGTCAGCGACGGGTGTCAAAAGGTCGGACGTGATGCGGTGTCAGACGTGATGCGGTGTCGGACGTGATGCGGTGTCGGACGTGATGCGGTGTCCGATGTGATGCGGGGTCCGACGTGATGCGGGGTCCGACGTGATGCTGTGTCAGGTGTGGTACGGGGTCGCCTTCACGATGACGACCTTCTGCATGGATCCGTTCGGCAGCAGGTACTCGCAGGTTTCGCCGGCGCTGCCGCCGAGGATTGCCGCACCGAGCGGCGACTGCGGGGAGTAGACCTGCAGGTCGCCGTGGGCACCCTCTTCGCGGGAGCCGACCAGGAAGGTCTCGGTGTCGTCCTCGTTGCCGTCGTAGGCGACAGTGACGACCATGCCCGGCTCGACGATGCCGTCGTCCTTGGGTGCCACACCGACCTGAGCGCTGCGCATCAGCTCCTGGAGCTGGCGGATACGAGCCTCCTGTTTGGCCTGCTCATCGCGGGCGGCGTGGTAGCCGCCGTTCTCCTTGAGGTCGCCCTCTTCGCGACGCTCGTTGATCTCGGCGGCGATGACCGGCCGCTCGGCGATCAAGGCGTCGAGCTCAGACTGCAGCCGGTCGTGGGCTTCCTGGGTGAGCCACACTTCAGTCATCGGGAACTCCTTACTACGCGACGAGCCACCCGGTGCGGGCGAGCCCGCGACGGGAGACGGGTACAGCCGGTGGAAGATGGAACACTGGTCGGACTGGCCGGGCCGCGGTACTGGCGAGTCACGGCCGAAGGGACCGGTGTCGCGACGGTGTACATGCGGCGGGGAAAGCATCACAGTGGTGAAGATTCAAACGGTCGAAACTAGCGGCATAAACACAATTGCCGGCCTCCGGTGGGTGCCGCGCCGCGGGGGGCATATGTCCGCGCGGAGAAGCACCCGACGACACACGTGGAAGCCGGTTCGCTGGCCCCAGGGTAGCACGCAGGTGACATCCCAAGCGGTTCTCGCAGGTGAAGGGTAGTGCGGCGGCCGCAAACCCGGCCTTTCGGCGGCAGCTGATGAGCGTCGTTCGATGTGTCGAATCCGCCGCGCACAGCGGGCAGAATGCTGGGGGGAGTTAGCGGGGCCGAGCGCGGAGCCGCGGGCCTCCTCGGCCCTGCGGTTTTCGGGGCGCCTGCGGCGCCTGTGCTTGTTCGGGGCGCCTGCGGCGCCTGTGCTTGTTCGGGGCGCCTGCGGCGCCTGTGCTTGTTCGGGGCGCCTGCGGCGCCTGTGCCCGTCGATGGAAGAGGAAGTGTCCGATCGTGAGCGATCGTAATGTTCGCGCCGCCGAGGCCGAGCTGAGGCTGATGGCGGTCCATGCCCATCCGGACGACGAGTCGAGCAAGGGCGCCGCGACCACCGCTCGGTACGCAGCCGACGGGGTGGGCGTGCTGGTCGTCTCCTGCACCGGTGGTGAACGCGGTGACCTGCTGAACCCGTCCTATCAGAAGCTCGATTTGAACGCGGGCGAGATCGCGGAGCTGCGCCGCCATGAGATGGCGGCCGCGGCCGACGTGCTCGGCGTGGCCCACGAATGGCTGGGCTACGAGGATTCGGGCTATCACGAGGGTGACCCCGCCGAGTGGGTGCTGCCCGAGGAGTCATTCGCTGCGCACTCGCCCGAAGAGGAGATCGAGGCGCTGGTTCGTATCGTGCGGCGGTTCCGGCCTCAGGTGATGACCACCTACGACGAGAACGGCGGTTACCCGCACCCCGACCACATCCGGTGTCACGTGGTCTCACTCGGTGCCTATCAGGCGGCGGCCGACCCGGAGCGATTCCCCGACGCGGGTGAGCCCTGGACCGTCTCGAAGCTGTACTACAACGTCGGTTTCTCGTTCCGCCGGATGATGGCGATTCACGAAGCCGTGCTGGCCACCGGAGCGGAATCACCGTTCTCGGAGTGGATCCAGAGGTTCTCCGACACGCCTCGCCCTGACTCCTATGAGCGGGCCACCACGCACATCCAGGTCGCCGATTACTTCCAGCACCGCGACGACGCGCTGCGGGCTCACGCCACGCAGATCGATCCGGACGCACACTGGTTCGCGGTGCCGCACGAGCTGGAACGGGAGATCTGGCCGACCGAGGAGTACGAACTCGCCGACGCCCGCATTCCGACCTCGCTCCCGGAGACGGACCTGTTCGCCGGCCTCCGGCCCGGGTCTCCTACGGACGAGAGCGCCCGTTGACCCCGGTGACAGGCGTGCTCATCCGGATCCTCGCCGACACCCCCGTCGACCCGACCACCGGCCGCGGCCCGGAGTGGGGCAAGGCCGCCCCCGTCGCGTTGCTGATCATCGTGCTGATGGGCATCGCGCTCTTCGTGTTGATCAAGTCGATGAACAAGCAGCTCCGGAAAGTGCCCAACGCCTTCACCGACCCTTCCGACAATGGGCGGCGAGCCCGCGGTGCGGCGGCGCACGCCGATCCGAACCCGGTCGGCGACACCGAGCCCGAGGATGCGCAGCAGGCCGACGGCGAGCAGGGCCCGGATGCGGACGGGGTGGACCGGCCCCAGTGACCCCGGCGACCCCGGTGACCTCGGTGACCCCGGCGACAGTGCGGCCGGAATAAATGACGTGTCATGTACCTTTCACAGACGTACATGACACGTCATTCACTTCGGAGGGAATGGTTCCCATGCAGTTCGGTGTCTTCTCGGTCAGCGACATCACGACGGACCCGACGACGGGCCGCACCCCGAGCGAGGCGGAACGGATCAAGGCCGTCGTGACCATCGCCGCCAAGGTCGAGGAGGTCGGACTCGACGTCTTCGCGCTGGGCGAGCATCACAACCCGCCGTTCTTCTCCTCGTCGCCCACCACCACCCTCGGGTACGTCGCGGCGCGGACCTCCACCCTGCAGTTGTCGACGGCGACCACGCTGATCACCACCAACGACCCGGTGAAGATCGCGGAGGATTACGCGATGCTGCAGCACCTGTCGGACGGCCGGATCGACCTGATGCTGGGCCGGGGAAACACCGGACCGGTGTACCCGTGGTTCGGCAAGGACATCCGCGACGGCATCGAACTCGCAGTCGAGAACTACGCGCTGCTGCGACGGCTCTGGACCGAGGACGTCGTCGACTGGAAGGGCTCCTTCCGCACGCCCCTGCAGGGCTTCACCGCCACACCGCGTCCGCTGGACGGTGTCGCACCCTTCGTGTGGCACGGGTCGATCCGGTCCCCGCAGATCGCCGAGCAGGCGGCCTACTACGGCGACGGATTCTTCCACAACCACATCTTCTGGCCGAAGCGCCACACACAGCAGATGGTCGAGTTCTACCGAAGTCGCTTCGAGCAGTACGGACACGGCGGAGCCGATCAGGCGATCGTCGGCCTCGGTGGGCAGGTGTTCATGCGTAAGAACAGTCAGGATGCCGTCAACGAGTTCCGCCCGTACTTCGACAAGGCCCCGGTCTACGGGCACGGCCCGTCGCTGGAGGACTTCAGCGCGCAGACGCCGCTGACGGTCGGCAGTCCGCAGCAGGTCATCGAGCGCACTCTGGGCTTCCGGGACTACGTCGGCGACTACCAGCGGCAGCTGTTCCTGCTGGACCACGCCGGGTTGCCGCTGAAGACGGTCCTCGAACAACTGGACATCCTCGGCGAGGAGGTCGTGCCGGTGCTGCGCCGCGAATTCGCCGCTCTCAAGCCCGCGCGCGTTCCCGACGCGCCCACGCACGCCTCGTTGGTGGCGCAGGCGCAGGCGGCCGACGCCCATCGCTCGGTGGCGTTTTCGGCCGGCGACGACACCGGCACCGTCCGCGACGCGGTGCCCGCACGATGAACACCCGCAATATGAACACCCGCACGCTGGCCGTCGTCAGTGCCGGTCTGTCGGTCCCGTCCTCGACCCGGCTCCTCGCGGACCGGTTGACGGCCGCCACGGTCGCCGCGTCTCGGGCCGGGGGAGTCGAAATAGTCGTCGAGCTGATCGAATTGCGGGAGCACGCACGCGACCTCGCCGACAACGTGGTCACCGGCTTCGCCAACCCCGCCCTGCTGCGGTCCATCGAAAGCGTGGTCGGCGCCGACGGCCTGATCGCCGTCACGCCCATCTTCGCCGCGTCCTACAGCGGACTGTTCAAGACCTTCGCCGACGTCCTGGATCGGGACGCGCTCGAGGGGAAGCCCGTACTGATCGGCGCGACCGCCGGCACTGCGCGGCACTCGCTGGCGCTCGAACACGCGATGCGACCGCTCTTCGCCTACTTGCGCGCCGCCGTGGTCCCGACCGCTGTCTTCGCCGCCGCCGAAGACTGGGCCGGCGGTGACGGGGTCGCCCGCGGACTCGCCGAGCGGATCGACCGGGCCGCCGGCGAACTCGCCGCGCTGATCGGTGGGAGGCCGTCCACGGTGCCGGCCCGCGCCGTGGACGGTCCGTTCGGCGGCAGCCCCTCGTTCGACGCGCTGTTGCGCGGCGTCTGACGCGTGGACGACGTCATGGACGGGGCGCCGAGCCCGACGACGCCATCGGCCGGGTGGCTCAGCGATGATGAACAACGAGCCTGGCGGGGGTTGCGGCACATGACCTCGAGGCTCGACGCGCGACTCAACCGCGAGTTGCAGCAGGCCTCAGGTCTGTCACTGGCCGACTACGACGTCCTGGTGCTGTTGACCGAGACAGCCGACGGGCGGCGCCGGGTGTTCGAAATCGCCGACGACCTGCGTTGGGAGCAGAGTCGGTTGTCCCATCACCTGCTGCGGATGCAGCGCCGCGGCCTGGTGTCGCGGGAGGAGTGCAGCACCGACCGGCGCGGCGCGTTCGTCGCACTCACCGACGACGGCAGATCCGCCATCCAGGCGGCGGCGCCGTCGCATGTCGACGTCGTCCGACGCCTGGTGTTCGACGGGTTGTCGCCGGGGCAGGTGACGGCGCTGGACTCCGCCGCCGCGCACGTGCTCGCCCGGCTCGACGCGGCCGACTGATCGCTGCGCGCGGCGGCGGTGCGGCCACCGCGGCTCGAGACAACTCGGTGTCAGGTCAGCGCGATCGCTCGCTCGATGAACGCGACCACGGCCGGGTTGACCACATCCGGGGCCTCCACGTGGGGGTAGTGCCCCGCGCCCGCCACCAGTAGCAGCTCGCCGCTCAGCCGGTCCGCGATCCAGCGACCCTCGGCGGCTGGATCGCCGAAATCCGGATCGCGATCGCCCATGACCACCAGCGTCGGTGCCGTCACCGCGCCCAGCCGTGCCTCGACCGGGGCGTGACTGGTGCGGGTCGTCCGGCTGAACGCCCGGGCGTGGCCGGGTCGACGCATGCTCGCCACGATGGCGTCTCGGTGCGCGTCGAAGTCTGCAGGGAGTCGGCCCGGGTAGAGCTTGGGCAGGTAGGAGGCCCAGACCCGGGGCGCCCACGGACCGGCCATCGCCGCACGGAAGGCAAGCGCCAGCAGCGCGTTCATCGACGGATCACGCACGAAAGCGCCAACCAGGACCACACCGCTGACCAACTCGGGGCGCTCGGCGGCGGCCCAGGCCGCAGCGCCGGCACCCATCGAGTTCCCGATCACCACCGCCGGGCCGCCGAGCTTCTCGATCAGCGCGATGACATCGTCACCGGCCGCGACGTCGTCGTAGCGCGCGAAGGTGGCATCGCTGTCACCGTGCCCGCGCAAGTCCATGGTGACCACTCGGTAACCGGCGGCCACCAGCGTCGGCGTGGTGTGTCGGTACACGCTTCGCAGCTCGCCCATGCCGGGAACGCAGACCACCAAGACACCCGCGCCGACCGAGTCATAGGCGATCCGCCCGTCCGGCCGTTCCAGCCATTCACCCTCAATCGAATCAACGGACTTCGACACCACGCCTCCCTGGCCTAGAGCTACTGCAACTAGCCATAAAGCTAATAGGCATAGCCAGCGGTGTCAAGCAGCTCCCACCGCGGTTGCGGCCGCTCGGTTCACCACCCTCCCGTGTGAGGCAGTCACCCGCGGGAAGGGGGCCGTCCGACCCGCCCGGCCCGGCGACGGGCAGGATCGGGAGGTGCCCAACCGCCTCGCCGACGCCACCAGCCCCTATCTCCTGCAGCATGCGGAGAACCCGGTCGATTGGTGGGAGTGGGGCCCGCAGGCGTTCGCCGAGGCCGTGCGACGAGACGTGCCGATTCTGCTGTCGGTGGGATACGCCGCCTGCCACTGGTGCCACGTGATGGCGCACGAGTCGTTCGAGGACCAGGCCCTGGCCGCGCAGCTGAATGCCGCGTTCGTGTCGGTCAAGGTCGACCGCGAGGAGCGACCCGACATAGACGCCGTCTACATGACGGCGACCCAGGCGATGACCGGCCAGGGCGGCTGGCCGATGACGGTCTTCCTGACACCGGACGGGCGACCGTTTTATGCCGGCACCTACTACCCGCCGCAGCCGCGGAGCGGGTTGCCCGGGTTCGGTCAACTCCTCGGCGCGATCGCCGACGCCTGGCGCGACAACCGCACGGCGATCCTGAACTCCGCCGACACCACCTCGGCCACGCTGGCAGAAGCTGCCGGGGTCCGCGGGACCACGGCGCTGCCCCCGGCGGCATGGTCGGAATCACTCGACGCCGCGGCCGCGGGTCTGCTCGCGGCGTGGGACCGGCATCGCGGCGGGTTCGGGCGAGCGCCGAAGTTCCCGCCCGCGATGGCCTGCGAGTTCCTGCTGCGGTGGCACGCGCGGACCGGTGATCCGGAATCGGCGGCAGCGGTCACCCACACTCTCGAGGCGATGGCTCGAGGTGGGATGTACGACCAGCTCGCCGGTGGATTCGCCCGCTACTCGGTCGACGCCGACTGGGTCGTGCCGCATTTCGAGAAGATGTTGTACGACAACGCTCTGCTCCTGCAGGTGTACGCCGAGCACGCGCGGCGCACGGGTTCGACGGTGTCCCGCCGGGTCTGCCGCGAGACGGCGGAGTTTCTGCTCGCCGATCTGCGCACGGACGCGGGGGCGTTCGCGTCCTCGCTGGATGCCGACACGGGCGGCGTCGAGGGCGCCACCTACGTCTGGACCCCGCAGCAGCTGATCGACGCACTCGGCCCGGACGACGGCCGTTGGGTCGCCGAGCTGTGCGAGGTGACCCCGGTCGGGACCTTCGAGCACGGTTCGTCGGTGCTGCAGTTGCGGACCGACCCGGACGACTGGCCCCGCTGGACCCGGCTGCGCGCACTGCTGAGGTCGCTGCGGGCCGAGCGTCCGCAGCCCGGACGGGACGACAAGATCATTCTGAGCTGGAACGGGTTGGCCGTCTCCGCTCTGGTGCGCGCCGGTCTGGTGTGCACGGAGCCGCGGTGGATCGAGTCGGCTCGCACCGCTGCGGACTACCTGATCGAGCGACATCGCACCGCCGACGGGCGCTGGTTGCGGAGCTCGCGGGGCGGCAGGCCGGCTTCGGCAACCGCGGTGCTCAGTGACCACGCCGATCTGGCGGACGGGTTGCTGGCGCTCGGCCAGGCAACCTTCGATCAGCGGTACCTCGACCTGGCGGGCGAGCTGGTGGAACTGGTGGTGACCCACTTCGGTGACGGCGAGGGTGGTTTCTTCGACACCGCCGACGACGCCGAGGCGCTCGTCGTCCGACCCCGTGAGATCACCGACGGCGCAACGCCGGCCGGCGGGTCCGCGCTGGCCGATGCGTTGCTGACGAATGCCGCGCTGACCGCTCACCCCGACCATCGGGCGATCGCCGAACAATTGATCGGCGGCGTTCTCCCGTTGCTGAGCGCGCACCCGCGGTCGGCCGGACGGTGGCTCGCAACCGCGGAGAGCGTGCTGTCCGGTCCGGTCCAAGTCGTGGTCGTCGGCCCGGAACCGGGGCGCGCCGCGCTGCTCGCAGCCGCTCGACAGTGGGCTCCTGCTGGAGCGGTTTTCGCGGTCGGCGACGGTGTCGACGACCGGGGGTCGGAGTTGTTGGCGTACCGCACTCCGGTCGGCGGCGCTGCCGCCGCCTACGTGTGCCGCGGCTTCGTCTGCGATCGACCGGTCACCACGGCCACTGAGCTCATCGAGGTGCTGACCCGAGATACTGCCTGACCGCTTGACGACGGCCGGCTGGCTACCGACCTGACACCGACCCGGGTCGGCACCGGCCCTTGCACAGAACGGTTTGCGATGTAATCATGTAATTAATGCAAACCGAGCAAGAGGAGTGAGATATGAAACCATCATTCGGAATCCCCGAATCCGGCCATGGTGGGCCAGGCGGTCCCGGTGGCGGCCGTGGCGAGCACGGTGGGCGCGGTGAACGCGGTGAACGCGGTGAACGGGGCGAACACGGCGAACACGGTGGCCGAGGCGGTCCCGGCTTCGGTCCCGGCTTCAGCGGTGGTCGTCGCGGTCCGGGCGGTCCCGGCGGACGCGGTCGCGGCCCCGGACGTCCGCAACAGGATGTCCCGGACGCCACCGACGCTCCGGGTTGGTTCGCCGGTCGGCTTCCCGAAGGGTGGTTCACCGGGGCACCGACGGTGACGGTGGATCGGGAGGAGATCACCCTGATCGGCGAACTTCCCGCGCTGACCGAAGACCAGCCGGACGCAGCCGCCCACGCGGCAGCCGAGGCCGGACGCATCGCCCGGTTCCGCGAGGACACCCGGGAGGCCCGCATCGACATCGCGCGCCAAGCCGAACATCGCTACCAGCGGCATGTGACCTGGGGTGCAAGCCTCGGCGGCACGGAGCAGATTTTCACCCAGGTCTCGGTTCCGGTGATGACTCGGCTGCTGCAACCCGAGCGTCAGGTGCTCGACACCTTGATCGAGGCGGGGGTGGCCCGATCCCGGTCGGACGCCCTGGCCTGGGCGGTTCGGCTGGTCGGCGAACATGCGCAGACCTGGCTCGGCGACCTGCGGGACGCCATGGAGCAGGTCAATCGAGTACGCAGCCAGGGCCCCGGTTTCGGCGAGAGTGCCGACGAGACCGACTGACTGGCGGGTCGGTGTGATGCTCTCCGGCTGGCGGAGCGATCACCCGACCGGATCAGGTGGTAACCGGATCAGGTAGTGAAGAGCACCAGCCAGATGGCCACGCAGTGACACGCGGCGGCGAGGGAGACCGCTGCATGAAACACCTCGTGGTAGCCGAACACGCCCGGCCACGGATTGGGTTTGCGGATCGCGTACATGATCGCGCCGGCGGTGTAGAGCAACCCACCTACGCACATCAAGACCACCGGCGCCACACCGGCGGCGGACAGCAACTCGGGGATGATGAAGACCGCCACCCAGCCGAGTCCGATGTAGATCGGCACCCCCAGCCAACGCGGCGAATTCGGCCAGCCCAGCTTCAGCACGATTCCGGCGACGGCGCCGCCCCAGACCACGGCCAGCACCCAGTTCGCCGACGCCGACGGCAGCGCCAGCAGTGCGAACGGGGTGTAGGTGCCGGCGATGAAGAGAAAAATCATCGAGTGGTCGAGCCGCTTCATCCACACCCGGGCCCGTGGCGAGATCCAAGTGTGCCGGTGGTACGTGGCGCTGACGCTGAAGAGGGCGACGATGGTGACGGAGTAGACCGCACACGCCCAGGCGGCGCGAGCGTTGACCAGCGAGGCTGCGAGCGTGGTCAGCGTGACGCCGATCACGACGGCTGCGATCGCGGAGTAGAAGTGAATCCATCCTCGGGCGCGGGGTCTAGTCGTCAGCGCCGGGGCCAAGATCGTCACCAATCCAGGCTACTCGCCGGCACCGACAACGGCGTCGGTCGAATCGGGCGAGCCCGGGATTTCGTCCATCGCTGAACGGTCACGCGCAGACGGCTAAGTGACACTTCTGCCGCCCCCCGGGTGTGCTCACCGACCGACGCGTAAGGTTCCGCGGGTGAGGTGGCCTGCCCTGCTGTATCGGGTCTATGAGAACCGACTGGCCCGCAGTCTGATCGGCACCGACCTTCCGCACCACGTCGGAGTCATGCTCGACGGCAACCGGCGATGGGCCCGCGAGAAGGGCTACACCGACCCGAACGAGGGCCATCGGGCGGGCGCGGCCCACATCTCCAACATGCTCACCTGGTGCCTGGAGTCCGACATCCACCTGGTGACGCTGTGGCTGCTCTCCACCGACAACCTGCTCCGGCCGGCCGAAGAGCTGGAACCACTGCTGGAGATCATCACCGACGTCGTCGACGAACTCGCCGCCCCCGGCCAACAGTGGAAACTGCGAATCGTCGGCGCCTTGGACCGGCTGCCGCCGGAGATGCAGACCCGGCTGAGTGCCGCCGAGTTGCGCACCGCGGATCGGACGGCGGCCGAGGTCAACATCGCGGTCGGCTACGGCGGTCGCCAGGAGATCACCGACGCGGTGAAGTCGCTGCTGCGATTCCGAGTGGCACAGGGTCAGACCCTCGAAGAGGTGATCGAGGGTCTGGATGTCGACGCGATCGGCGAACACCTGTACACCTCGGGTCAGCGCGATCCCGACCTGGTGATTCGAACCTCCGGGGAACAACGCCTCGGCGGCTTCCTGATGTGGCAGAGCGTGCACACCGAGTTCTGGTTCTGCGACGCCTACTGGCCCGACTTCCGGCGGGTGGACTTCCTCCGGGCGCTGCGGGACTACGCCGCTCGGCATCGACGCTTCGGGTCCTGATCTGCGGTTTCCGCTTGCTCACCGCGCCGCGAACGATCACTGTCGGGCCGCGTCCGTAGAGTGCGGGCGGTGGACCTGGTCTCCGAATATCTCAAGCTCGGCCTGCGGTTCGACCGCGTCGTGGACGGTTATGTCGACGCCTACTTCGGTCCCGCCGAACTTCGGGCGGAGGTCGCGAGCGGAGCCACCGCCGGACCCTGCGGTGTTGAGTCGCACAGCCGCCGAGCTGTCCGCCGCGGTCACCGACGACGAGTTCGGCCGGGGCAGGGCGCAGTTCCTGCGGGCCCATCTGGACGCGCTCGCTGTCGGCGGGCGGCGGCTGGCCGGCGAACAGATCTCCTTCGTCGGGGAGGTGCACAGCTACTTCCAGGTCGAGATCGCCGAGCGGCCCGACCGACTCGTTCGCCGCGGCGCACGACCGGATCTCCGAGCTGCTGGGTGGCAGCGGACCGCTGGCGGACCGCTGGTCGGCGTTCCGCGATGCGGACCTCTGCCCGCCGGAGCTCGTCGAAGCCGGCGGTTCGCACCCTGGCCACCGCGCTGCGGCGCAGATCGCGGCCCGGTCGGGCTGCCGGCCGGCGAGCACATCGATTTCGAAATCGCCGCCGACGCCGCCTGGAGCGGCTTCAACTACTACCTCGGCGGACTTCGGTCCCGGGTCGCGGTCAACGCCGGCGTCGGCCACCGGATCAGCCAGCTGCCGGTGCTCACGGCACACGAGTGCTACCCGGGGCACCACACCGAGCACTGCCGCAAGGAGGCCCTGCTGATTCAGGGCGACGGCCAGCTGGAGCACTCGCATCTTCCTGGTGAACACCCCCCAGTGCCTGATGGCCGAGGGTCTCGGCGACCTGGCGTTGTCCGCCGCCGTCGGGCCCGGGCTGGGGGCGCTGGGCCGCCGAGGTACTGGACGGCATCGGACCACGCTTCGACCCGGACCTGGTCGAGGCGATCGAGGTCGCCGCCCGCCCGTTGAACTCGGTGCGGCAGAACGCCGCGATCCTGCTGCACGACCGCGGTGCCGACCCCGACGACGTTCTCGCCTACCTGCAACGATGGTCGTTGGTCAGCGAAGAACGGGCCCGACAGATGCTCCGCTTCCTGTCCGACCCACTGTGGCGGGCCTACACCTCGACCTATGTGGAGGGAGAACGGTTGTTGCGGCCCTGGCTCGAGGCGCGCCCGGCGGGCAGTCGGCGTTGCAGCGATTCCAGCGGCTGCTCGACGAACCGCTCACCCCGGCGGCCGTGCAATCGGAGCTCGCAGACTGAGCGGCCATGCCGGGGGCGTGCGGCAGAACGGACATCGGCCGTACCGCCCTTCCCGGCGCGGAGTGCCGCGTCCCGGGCATTTCCCATCTTTCGTCGATGCGTCTACCTGAATCATCTGATGTGGTGTGGCGAGCGATCGGCCGGTGCGGACGTCGATCGACGCGCTGTGGTGTGTCCACGGCCGTGGCGGCGCGGCCGGGTGGCGGTCACCGAAACGACGAGCCGGGATGGCGGGCAAGGCCCGATTGCTGGTAGTGGACGACGAACCGTCGTTACAGGACGTGGTGGCGACGTCGATGCGGTTCCTCGGATACGAGGTGCGAACGGCGGCCACGGGTCGAGAGGCGGTTCGACTCGCTCTCGCCGAGGATCCCGACCTGCTGATTCTGGACGTCATGCTGCCGGACTTCGACGGAATCGAGGTGATGCGCAGATTGCGCGACGCCGGCTCCGACGCCGGCGTGGTGTTCCTGTCCGCACGCGACACCCCCGCAGACCGGGTCGCAGGCCTCACCGCCGGCGGCGACGACTACGTGACCAAACCATTCGGCCTGGAGGAATTGGCCGCGCGGGTGGCCGCGGTACTCCGACGGGTACGGGCGCTCGAGCCGGTCGACGCCATGCTGCGAGTGGCCGACCTCGAACTGAACGAGGAGACGTTCGAGGTGCACCGGGCGGGTCGGGCCGTCGAACTCGCACCCACCGAATACAAGCTGCTACGTCACCTGATGATCAACGCCAACGTCGTGCTATCCAGATCCCAGCTGCTGAACGCCGTCTGGGGGACCGACTTCTACGGAGACGACTCCGTCGTTGCGACCTACATCTCCTACCTGCGCCGCAAGGTGGACCTCGAAGGCCTCGAACCGTTGCTGCACACCCACCGCGGCTTCGGGTACGTCCTCCGCGGCAACCGACGTTGAAGGATCGAACCGGGTGATCGGACTGTGCGAACGGACCGTGTCTGATCGACAGTCCGCGGTGACCGGGCGGTGACCGCGGACCGGTTGGACCCGTTGTCGCAGCCGATGCGAAGATCGCGATTCTCGCTGCGGGTCCGGTTGATCGGGCTGGTCGTGCTGGCCACGCTGGTGGCACTGACCGTCCTCGACCTGGTGCTGCCGCGAGTGGTCCGGGCGGGTTTGATCCACTCGCGCGACCAGTCGCTGATCGCGATCACCGCGTCGCTGCCGAAGATCTCCGTCGACTATCTGCGGCAGATGCGGGCCAGTTCGTCGCTCAAGAGCGGCGTGGGATGGACCCTGATCAACGAGCAGGGGGTCAAGGTCACGGTGCTGGAGCCGGCCGGGAACGATCCCGGTCCGGACATCCCGCCGCAGTTGCCCGCCGAACCCGTCACGGTGGGGGCGATCACCGGTTCGGGCAGCTATCGCATCCTCAGCTCGCCCCTCTACGCCTCGAATGGCCAGGTGGTCGGCGCCGTCGTGGTGTGGACGAACCTGGCCGACATCGACGACGTGCTGACCGACTTCGGTCTCTACGAGCTGCTGATCACCCTCGGCCTGCTGCTGATCGTCGGCGGGGCGGCCTCGCTGTTGATCCGTCGCGAGTTGCAGCCGTTGGAGAAGATGGCCGCGGTGGCCGATTCGATCTCCGCGGGTGACCTCGGCCAGCGGGTGCCGCCCTACGAGTCCGGCAAGGAGATCGATCGGCTGGGGCTCGCGCTCAACGGCATGCTCGACCGCGTCGACGTGCTGTTGTCGGAGCTGCAGGCGTCCGAGGCGCGATTGCGCCAGTTCGTCGGTGACGCGTCGCACGAGCTGCGGACACCTGTTGCCGCCGTCCGTGGATACACCGAATTGCATGCGGCGGGAGCGCTCCCCGAGCCGAGTGCGGTGAATCGGGCGATGGAACGGATGGGATTCGAGGCGCGCCGGATGGGCTCGCTCGTCGACGACCTGCTGACCCTGGTGCAGGCGGACACCCCCGGCACGCTCACCATCGAGCGAGTGGATCTGAGCGATCTGCTGCGTGGGGCGGTCGAGGACGCCCGCGCGATCGACGGCAGTCGGACCTGGCTGCTGGTGGGTGATACCGCGGGTCCTTCGGGAGGAGGACGGCCCGGCTGGTCGCCGGGGATCGCGGGTGATCGGCACCGGTTACACCAGCTGTTCGCGAACCTGTTGGGCAACGTCCGGGAGCACACACCGGCCGGCACCACGGTGCGGATCGGGGTCACGGCGGACGCCGATCCGCGGTACGTGGTGGCGACGGTCAGCGACGACGGGCCCGGTGTGGACCCTGCGGCACTGCCCCACCTCTTCGAGCGGTTCTTCCGCGCCGACCCGTCCCGCAGCCGGGCGAACGGTGGTTCAGGCCTGGGGTTGTCCATCGTCGCCGCCATCGCCCACGCCCACGGCGGAGCGGTCGCCGCCGGCCCCGCGGTCGAAGGCGGTCTCGCTGTTCGAGTGCGGCTGCCACGGGCGCCCGACGACCGACCCGCCGTGTGATGTTGTCCCGAAACGAGGGAAAATCGTCGTGTCCCGGGCTGTATCAGGGCGCGGGCTTGTAGCGTCTTGTTGTGTGAGCCGTGGGGAAGCGGCTCGCTCGGGAGGTCTCGATTCGTGCGAGTGCATACAAGTGCACCACCGTGCGAAGGGGGCCGGCATCCGGTCTCCAGGACCACTGGCTGAACGCAGGTCAGTGATCGTGAGGGGACCAACCGGCCACTTCGCCGACACAGTGGGCGTGTGATGCCACGCCCCGGGGAGCACCTGATGGCCGAACAACGCAATGCCGCCGCGCCCGAGTCCCCAGCTTCATCGTCTGCTTCCGCCGTTCCCGATCTGCCGCACGCGATTCCCGATCCCGCACCCGACGACGCCCGCTCCGCCGTGCAGACCTTCGTCATCGACACCTCTGTGCTGCTCAGTGACCCCGGCGCGCTGCTCCGCTTCGCCGAGCATGAAGTCATCCTGCCGCTGGTCGTGATCAGCGAGCTGGAGGGCAAGCGCCACCACCCCGAACTCGGCTACTTCGCCCGCGAGGCGCTACGTCTGCTGGACGATCTGCGGATCGCGCACGGGCGGCTGGACATCCCGGTGCCGGTGGGCAAGGCCGGCGGCACGCTTCGGGTGGAGCTCAATCACACCGATCCCGCGCTGCTGCCCGCCGGTTTCCGCACCGACACCAACGACTCCCGGATCCTGGCCTGCGCGCTCAACCTGGCCGCGGAGGGTCGGGCGGTGACCCTGGTGAGCAAGGACATGCCGCTGCGGGTCAAGGCGTCCGCGGTGGGGCTGCGCGCCGACGAGTATCGGGCCATCGACGTGGTGCCGTCCGGCTGGACCGGAATGGCGGAGGTCGAGGTGCCGAGCGCGACGGTGGACGCGCTGTTCGCGCACAGCCTGGTCGACGTCGACGAAGCGCGGGATCTGCCCTGCCACACCGGGTTGAAGCTGGTCGCGCCGTCGGGATCGGCCCTCGGCCGGGTGACCGCCGGCAAGCAGGTGCGCTTGGTGCGCGGTGAGCGCGAGGCGTTCGGTCTGCGCGGTCGGTCCGCGGAACAACGGCTGGCGCTGGACCTGCTGATGGACGACGAGATCGGCATCGTGTCGCTCGGCGGTCGGGCCGGCACCGGGAAGTCGGCGCTCGCGCTCTGCGCCGGGCTGGAACTGGTGATGGAACGGCGTGCGCACCGCAAGGTCGTCGTGTTCCGCCCGCTGTACGCCGTCGGCGGGCAGGAACTCGGCTACCTGCCGGGTAGCGAGGGCGAGAAGATGGGTCCGTGGGCGCAAGCCGTCTTCGACACCCTGAGTGCGGTGGTCTCGCCCGCGGTGGTCGAGGAGGTCATCTCGCGCGGCATGCTCGAGGTACTTCCGCTGACCCACATCCGCGGCCGATCGCTGCACGACTCGTTCGTCATCGTCGACGAGGCGCAGTCGTTGGAGCGCAATGTGCTGCTGACGGTGCTGTCCCGGATGGGCGCCAACTCGCGGGTGGTGCTCACCCACGACGTCGCCCAGCGGGACAATCTCCGAGTCGGTCGTCACGACGGGATCGCCGCTGTCGTGGAAGCGCTCAAGGGTCACCCCCTGTTCGCGCACATCACGCTGACCCGGTCCGAGCGGTCACCGATCGCCGCGCTGGTCACCGAGATGCTGGAGTTTCCCGAGCTGGGCTGAGGCCTGCCCGGGGTCTGGGCCGGGTCTGCCCGGTCGGAGGAGATCCGACCGGGCGACCCGCGTGCCCAGCCGGGGCAGCGGCCCGACCGTGCTCTAACGTCGCCCTCAGGGGCTGTCGAACGGCCCGCTGAACGGACCCGGGGGAGTGGCTCATGCGCGTAGGCCGAATCGTGGTGGGCGGCGCCGCGGCGCGAAAATCCTGGTCGGTGTCGACCGCGCTGCTGTCGGTGGCAGCGCTGCTGGCGACTGCCCTGTCGGTTGCGCCGTCCGCGGGGGCCGCCGCGGTGGCGGCGGATCCGGGCAGCGACAGTGCCGGGGGTCGCACGGTCATCGTCGACAACGCCACCGGACTGCCGACATCCGGCGCAACCCTGACCGTCACCGGGAGCGGTTTCAATCCGGCGACCGATGTCTACCTGGCGGTGTGTGCGGCAAACCCGCCGGCCGATCAACCGCTGACGTCCTGCGTCGGCGGCTCGGTGCCGGATGGCAACACCGGTCGCGGCTGGGCCACCGTGACCGCCGATCCCGCCGGGAAGAAGAACACCACCGCGCTCGGCGCGGACGGTTCGTTCGAAGCCACCCTGGTGCTCGGCTCCGTCGTCGGGTCGAGCGTGGACTGCGTCGCCGACGGCTGCGTCGTGGTGGCGCGCAGCGCGGGCGCAGCCGCCGGCCGGCCGGCCGATCTGGTCGTCGTGCTCCAGTTCGGGGCCACCGACACCACAGTTCCGGATGCACCGACCACGATTTCCGCCGACACCGTCGCGCTGCCGGAGGCGAAACCCGGCGATCAACAGGCGGTGGTGTTCACCGGTTTCACCCCCGGCGAAGATGTCGCGGTGACCGTGTTCTCCGACCCGATCAGCATCCCCGGCATCGTCGCGAGCCCGGGCGGGGTGGTCGCGATCACCTTCCCGATCACCGATGCGCTGGTGGTCGGCGAGCACACCGTGCAGGCGATCGGCACCCAATCCGGCCTGGTCGGGCTCGCTCGGTTCGCCGTCGTCGCGCTTGTTCCGTCGGCATCGAGCCCGGCGGAGTCGACAGCGGCGTCGTCCACGGCGGAATCGTCGAGCACGGCACCGCCGACCAGCGCCGCCGTCACCAGCGCGGCGTCGACCACGCCGCTCATCACCGACACCGCGACCCCATCCGCGGTGTTCGTGCCGCCGGCGTCCGCGCCGACGTCCACCGGTGACCTGTGGTGGCTGTGGGTCACCCTCGGGCTGCTGTTCGTCGTCGGGCTGATCATCACGGCCGTGGCGATGTCCCGCCGCCGCGCCCAACAGCTCGAACAGGAGCGGCTCGAACGCGAGTACCAGCTGGCGCAAGCGGAAGCGGGCCTGGAGCCGCCACACCCCAGTCCGCCATTCGACCCGCGGCCGGCGCCACGGTCGTCGACTGGCTACGAAACAGACGACATGAGTCAGTCGCTCGGTTTGCTCTCCGGGCACACCGGAGACGGGCCGGCGCTGTACTCCGGGCAGGGCACGCCCATCCCGCCCCGCGAGCCGCAAGGTGATGCGGGTGGCACCGCCGATGCGGGTGGGGCGGGTGCCGGAGCGGGCGCGGGTGGAGCGGGTGCCGGTGCGGGTGCCGGTGCCGGTGCGGGTGCGGGTGCGGGTGCGGGTGCGGGTGCGGGTGCGGGTGCGGGTGGAGCGGGTGCCGGTGGTGCGGGTGCGGGCGCGGGTGGAGCGGGTGCCGGTGGTGCGGGTGCGGGTGCGGGCGAGACGGACCCGCAGTGGCGGACCGACCAATGGCCGCGCGATGCGCCCACCGACCGCCTGCCACCAGCCCGGCGCCCCGAGGATCCGCTGACCTGAGAGTCGGGGAAACCGCCATCCGCGAACACCTCTGTCGTTTGCGACTGAAGCTTCAGTCGCAAACGACAATCTTGGTCGCGAACAACGGCATGCGACGCGTGGTCGGGCCGCAGAGGGTGCCGGGGCGCGTCGGGCTCAACGCGCGGGCCGGCCTGCGCAAGTTGGGCCGGGTGAACCGTTACGGGTGGGTCATCGAGAGGACGTCCAGGGCGGCGTCCAGCTGATCGTCGGTGAGTTTGCCGCCGGCGACGTGTCCACGCTCCAGGACGACGGTCTTGATCGTCTTGTTCTCACGAAGCGCCTGCTTCGCGACGGAGGCAGCCTCCTCGTACCCGATGTACTTATTAAGCGGAGTCACGATGGACGGCGACGACTCGGCGTAGGCGAGGCAGCGCTCGACGTCCGCCTCGATGCCGTCGATGCAGCGGTCGGCGAGCAGGCGCGAAACGTTGGCGATCAGCCGGATGGACTCCAGCAGGTTGCGCGCGATCACCGGGAACATCACGTTGAGCTCGAAGTTGCCCTGGGATCCTGCGAAGGCGACGGTGGCGTCGTTGCCGATGACCTGGGCGGCCACTTGCAGCGTCGCCTCCGGGAGCACGGGGTTGACCTTGCCGGGCATGATCGACGAACCCGGCTGCAGGTCCGGCAGGTGGATCTCGGCGAGTCCGGCGCGAGGCCCGGAGCCCATCCAGCGGATGTCGTTGCAGATCTTGGTCAGCCCGACGGCGATGGTGCGCAGCTGACCGGAGGTCTCGACGAGCCCGTCGCGAGCGCTCTGCGCCTCGAAGTGATTGCGGGCCTCCGTGAACGGCAGACCGGTGACGGCGACCAGTTCGGCGATGACCTTCGCGGAGAAACCGGGCGGGGTGTTGATGCCGGTGCCCACGGCGGTGCCGCCGAGCGGGAGTTCGGCCAGCCGGGGGAGCGACGACTGCAGCCGCTCGATGCCGTACTGGACCTGCGCGGCGTAGCCGCCGAACTCCTGGCCCAGGGTGACCGGGGTGGCGTCCATCAAGTGGGTCCGGCCCGACTTGACGACCGTGGCCCAGAGATCGGCCTTGCGCCCCAGCGACGCCGACAGGTGGGCGAGGGCCGGGATCAGCTCGTTGACGACGGCCTCGGTCGCGGCGACGTGGATCGAGGTCGGGAAGACGTCGTTGCTGGACTGCGAGGCGTTCACATGGTCGTTCGGGTGGATTCGGACCGCGTCGGCGCCCCGCAGCTCGGTCGCGAGGGTGGCGAGAACCTCGTTCGTGTTCATATTGGAGCTGGTGCCGGAACCGGTCTGGAAGACGTCGATCGGGAATTCGCCGTCGTGACTGCCTGCGGCGACCGTGCGGGCGGCGGCCTGAATGGCGTCCCCCACGTCGCCGGGGATCACGCCGAGCTCGGCGTTCACCTTCGCGGCCGCACCCTTGATCAGGGCCAACGCCCGAATCTGCCCGGCATCGATGCCGCGACCGGAGACTGGGAAATTCTCCACAGCGCGCTGCGTCTGTGCCTGGTACTTGGCGGTACGCGGGACCCTGACATCACCCATCGTGTCGTGCTCGATGCGGAAGTCGCCGGAATCGGTCAGCGTGTCGACCGGGGAACCGTTGTGCTGGATCACTGCGCTGTGCTCAACCATGCTGGGCAACGCTAGTAGTCCGTCAGTGCTCGGAGGACCGTTCATCGGATGGTCTTGGTCTCACTTTGGACATGGCCCGGCTGTGGCCGCGAACCGCCCCGCCCGCGGCGCCGGCCGGCCGTGGCACCATGACGTGGTGGTCGACCGTCGCTCCCTCACCATCAAGGACATGGCAGGCGCGTTGGCCATCCTCTCGATCGGCCTGGTCGTGATCCTCGGCGCCATGGGGCTGTTGTCCTTCGGAACCACCAAGGACGACGGTCGGGCCCCCACAGCCGACGTGATCGGCGGCATCCAACGCGCGGCGGCCGCGCTCAAGCTGCCGCTGGCGGTGCCCAACGGGCTACCGGCCGAGTGGCGGGGCAACTCGTTCACCCAGACCGAACCTGTTGCGTCCGGCGGGACCCGCACGGTGGTCCGTGGCGGCTGGCTGACGTCGACCGGGAAATTCATCACCCTCATCCAGTCTGCGGAAAGCCCGTCGCAGCTCGTCGACAACGAGGTGGAACCGGGTCTGAAGAGCAGCGACGCCGTTCCGGTGGGCGGTGCGTCCTGGCAGGTCTACGTCGGGCAGCGCCGGGAGCCGGTGTGGGTGACCACTCGGCAGAACGTGACCCTGCTGATCACGGGTTCGGCGCCTCCGGAGGATTTCCGCTCGCTGGCCGCCGCGGTCGGCTGAGTTTCTTTGAGCTGCGCGGGTGGGGAATCGACGCGCCGCGACCGGATCCCCCGTTGGCGGATGAATTTCGGCCGCCGGGGTCGGCTCCCGCGAACGAATCCATTGCCCGCGAACGATGCATCGTTCGCATCTGACAGAACTGTTTGCGAACGGCTGTCACGGACTGCTGTCACGGACGGCTGCCATGGAGGGCTGCCACGAACGGCGGACCTCGGTGCCACTGCCGCCCAGCAGGACGTTCAGCCCGGAGGGTCCTGACCTTCGGCGCGAGCCAGCGCTTCGTCCACCCGTTCGCGGGCGCCGGCGAGGAACTTCGCGCAGACGGCGGCGAGGTGTTCGCCGCGCTCCCACAGGGTCAGTGACTCGTCCAGGCCGAGCCCGCCGGACTCCAGGTCGGCGACCACCCGGGTGAGCTCGTCGCGAGCCTGCTCGTACGACAGCAGTTCGTCGGCCGAGGGTGCACCGCCGGCGGCGTTTCCTGGCGCGCTGCTCATCGAGGCTCCCTGGTGCGTCCGGCGTCGTGCTGATCGCAGCCGACCCTATAGGGCACCAGGGTCACCCCGACTCGACACCTTCGCTGATTGCCACGACCGCCCCGTCGAGCAGTCGGATCCGGAGCGGGCTGCCGATCGGGGCTTGCCCGACCGAACGGAGGATCTCACCCGCCGCCTGCACGACCGCGTAACCGCGCTGCAGGGTTGCCGCCGGTCCGAGGACGCTCAGTTGAGCGCGACGGTGCCGCAACGAGACGTCTTCGCTGTCGAGTCGGCGCCGAATCAGCTCCCGCGACCGCGCGGTGAGCCGCTCCAGCGCCTCACTCCGGGCGCTGATCGGCGCGTGCGGATCGGCGAGGACGGTCCGCGATCGCAGACCGGTCAACCGGGACTCCTCGTGCGTGACCCAATTCCGCAGCGCGCGCCGCGACCGCGCCTGCAGTTGGTCGACGATCCGCCGCTCGGCGATGGCGTCGGGAACGACGCGTTTCCCCGCGTCGGTCGGAGTCGAACAGCGCACGTCGGCGACGTCGTCGACGATGGGGTGGTCCGGCTCGTGACCGATCGCCGACACCACCGGAGTGCGGCAATTCACCACCGCACGGCACAGCGTCTCGTCCGAGAAGGGGAGCAGATCCTCGACGGATCCACCGCCGCGGGCGAGCACGATGACCTCGACGTCGGGATCCTTGTCGAGCTTCGTCAGGGCCTGCATGATCTGCGGTACCGCGTTTACTCCCTGCACCGCGACGTTCTCCACCTTGAACCGCACCGCGGGCCAGCGGGCGCGGGCGTTGACCAGCACATCGGATTCGGCGGCGGAGGCCCGACCGGTGATCAGGCCGACCGCTTTGGGCAGGAAAGGCAGCTTCTTCTTGCGGCTGGGGGCGGTGAGTCCCTCGGCGGTCAGCAGCTCGCGGATCCGCTGCAGCCGGGCCAGGAGTTCACCCAGACCTACCGGGTACAACTCGGAGACTCGGAAGGTCAGCGATCCGCGGGCCGGGTAGTACTCGAACTTGCCGAAGACGACGACCCGGTCGCCCTCGCGCAGGGTTTGGGCCAGCGCGCCGAGTGCGGTCTTCGGGCAGCTGACCGATAGCGACATGTCCGCCGCGGGGTCGCGCAGGGTGAGAAACGCGGTCGGTGCCCCGGGCCGCAGGCTCACCTGTGCCAGTTGGCCCTCGATCCAGGCCGCCGGGGCCTTGGCGATGTATTCGGTCATCCGCCGGGACAGCGCCCGCACCGGCCAGGGGTTCTCCCGGCTGGTGTCGGACGCTTTGTCCGGCAGCGGTGCGCGGGGGTTGGTCACGGGCCGTCGACTGACGGTCGTCGGTGGACGGAAATCAGGACGGTCATGCGCCGCCGCGGGCGATCGTCGAGAGTCGGTTGGTCAGCACCGTCAGGAACGCCGGGCGGGCCCGGTCGGACTGCTCGTGTTCCAAGGCCGCTCGGACCTGCTCGGCAGACATCGATCGGACCCGGCCGCGCAGCTGCGCCACGGTCCACTGGGAGATGTCCGCCGGTTGGGGCCGGGTCGGATCATCGGTTGCCGAATCGGCTGTCGAATCGGTTGTCGAATCGGGTGCGGACTCAGTTGCGGGAATGGGGGCTTTCGGGGCGGGGCGCTTGACCTCCAAGTCCGAGATGTCGGCGAGGAGCGCGCGGTCGGGGGAGTCGTCCGCCGCGGCAGCGGACTCGGGGCGCCGATCGCCGGGCGGCAGGGTGTCGAGAGCCTGGGCGGTTTCGACGGTCGGGGCCGTCGGGTTCTCGTTGACGTCGCCCCGAGCGTCCCGGGCTGGTGGTTCGTCGTCCTCGTGGTCGCGGGGGGTGGTCCACCACGTCGCAGCGGGTTCCTCCGGTCCATCGACCGGGCCGGGGGTGCGCTCTGCATCATCGATCGGGCCGGGGGTGCGCTCGGCATCATCGATCGGGTCGGGGGTGCCCTCTGCATCATCGATCGGGTCGGTGTATGCGGCGGCGTCGAATCGGTTGTAGTCAGCGGTGCTGGAGTCGCGCGTCGCTGCGGTGTTTGAGTCGCGCTTCGCCGCGGTGACGTTGTCCCAGGTTGCGGCTGCCTGCGGGTCCCGGGCGGCCACCTCGTCCTCCTCGTCGATGGTCGACCAGGCGGTGCGCTCGGGAGGGGTGGTCGGCGCGTGCAGTGAGCCGAGTAGCTGGTCGCCCTGGGTGGCCAGCTCGGACAACTGCTGGTTGATCTCAAAGGAGAGCTTCGCAACGCGCCCGAGCACGGTCACCGGCAGCGTGGTGACCTCAGTCGGCAGCCGACGGATGGTGTTGACGGTCTCCACGAGCAACCCGGCTGCGACTCGAAGCGCGAACGGCAGGGACGATTCCATGTAGTCCAGCCTGCCTGATCTCAGTGCGTCGTGCCGCCGTCGGGGTCGCCACGCCGCGTCGGGCGCGCTGAGCGTGGCCGTGATCGGGCGGTCATGCGTCGTCGTCGAGTGGTGGCGGGCGGCTGTTAGAGCGCTCACGGCAGGCCCAGTAAGCATGCTCAGCTCCTACGATGGTGTCGTGACTGACTCCGAAAACGGCCCCGACACCGCTGCCCGGCCCGCGAAACGCGTGCTGCTGGCGGCGCCGCGTGGTTACTGCGCCGGTGTCGACCGAGCCGTGATCACCGTCGAGAAGGCGCTGGAGCAGTACGGGGCTCCGGTGTACGTACGCAAGGAGATCGTGCACAACAAGCACGTGGTGGCGACCCTGGAGCGACGCGGCGCGATCTTCGTCGACGAGACCGACGAGGTCCCCGAAGGTGCGATGGTCGTGTTCTCCGCGCACGGTGTGTCGCCTGCGGTGCATGCTGAGGCCGCCGAGCGAAGCCTCAAGGTCATCGACGCGACCTGCCCACTCGTCACCAAGGTCCACAAAGAGGCGATTCGGTTCGCCAGCGAGGGTTACGACATCGTCCTGGTCGGGCACCGCGGTCACGAAGAGGTCGAGGGCACCTACGGTGAGGCTCCGGAAGCGATCCAGATCGTGGACAGCGCCGCTGACGTCGACAATGTCCAGGTCGCGGATCCGTCCAAGGTGATCTGGCTGTCCCAGACCACGCTCAGCGTCGACGAAACCCTCGGCACCGTCGACCTGCTGCGCAAGCGGTTCCCGTTGCTCACCTCGCCGCCGAGCGACGACATCTGTTACGCCACTCAAAACCGTCAAGAAGTCGTCAAGCAGATCGCGCCGGATTGCGAACTGGTGATCGTGGTGGGTTCTCGGAACTCCTCGAACTCGGTCCGACTGGTTGAGGTGGCGCGCGACGCCGGGGCGGACACGTCCTATCTCGTGGACTTCGCGCACGAGATCAATGAGGCATGGCTGCGAGGGGTCACTACCGTCGGCGTGACGTCCGGAGCCTCTGTTCCCGAAGAGCTCGTGCAGGACGTGCTCGTCTGGCTGGCGGAGCGGGGCTGGCGAGACGTCGAGGAGTTCACCGCCGCGCGGGAGACCCTGACATTCTCGCTGCCGAAGGAATTGCGTCGCACCTACCGTAACTCGAATTCCTGAGCCGCATCCTGGGGCCGACACAGATTCCGACCTATGACGGAGCTTGATCAGTCTGGCGAGTATCCGAGAACCTCAATCTACGAATTCTCGAACTCAGGTTCTGGGTTCTGGAACATACGAACCGCCCAATTGTGAGCAAGTTCAGCTCTGAGTACGGGCACTCATTGCGCCACTTGTCACGGGCTGATTGCGGCTGAGCGCAACCAAGTATTTCCGTTACGGCTGCGGAGGTCAGGCCTCGTATGGCGGAAGCTAGGATTCATTCGTTCGTGCCCCGATTGCGGAAGCGGATTCATGTCTGTGAGCCGCACGACGGAAGCTTGCATGCAATACATCCCCTGAGATCGACCGAACTAGTGAGGTCCTACTGGGTCAATTCCTTCACGTAGATCTCCGTGCGGTTAGTGAACGCCCACTTTTGGTGACCCCGCACGTACGTTGCTCGGTGTGGTGGGCGAGGTCGCAAAATGTAGCGGCGTAGCCGCACAGGGTCGCCAACGTTTTCTCCGCGGTTCTATTCATCCGTGATCGCCGGGCGGGTGGATGTGGTGCACAGTGTTGCGTCTGGGTTTCTGCTCGCGGTCCAACCATTTCGGCGGGACGAATTCGGGTACCCCGTCGGGTCCGGGTTGTATTCGCCAGTCACCCCGGTGGATTTCCGTGTGGTGAAAAGCGCACAGCAGGGCGCCGTTTGCGTAACTGGTCTCGCCGAGGTCCCGCGCCCACCATTTCAAATGATGCGCATCACACCAATTCGGGGGTCTGGTGCATCCGGGGAAGGAACATCCGCGGTCCCGCACGGTGATCGCCCTGCCGGATCGCGGTGCTGAACGTCCGGGAGACCTCGCCCAGGTCCAGCACCTCACCGGCCCCGCCCAACACGGCGGGAATGACGCCGGCGTCGCACAGCAGGCGGCGGGTGTCCGCCGGGGACAGCCGGTGCCCGTCGTCCAGGACCGCACCACGCGCCTGCTGCCTTGAGGATGTCCCAGTCCAGGGTGACGGTGATGTGCGGCCGGACCCCCGCGGTCTCCGGGAGCGGGTTCTCGGTCGTTCCCGCCGGTACGCAGCACGTACTCCAGGACCTCGACGAGGGCGTGGGCCCGTCGGGTCGCCGCCGGGCGGGGGTCCTTCGAACCGTCGACGGCGGGTTTCGGTGCGGCGAGCGGGTCGATCACCGCCCGCAGCGCGGCGACACCCAGGTCGTTCAAATATCCGTGGATCCCGGTCAAACCGGTGGTGGCGCTGCGGGACCCGATTGTCAATTCCATCTTGGACCGGGCCGCGGTGTCGTCGGGTGGGGTCCCGTCCGGGTCCAACACGCACTCCAGGTGCCGGGCGAGTTTCTTCAGCTGCTCCGGATCCTGGATCAGCGCGTTGTCCACCAACACCCGCTCCGCCTCCGACACCACCTCGGCCGGGAGGGCGTCCGGCAACCGCCGCAAGGTCGACACGATGGTGCGGACATGATCGACCGACACGTCCCCGGAGTCGATCGCGCCCCCAGGATCGGACGCCGGGCGGGTCGCTCCCCACCCGACGGCAGGTCCTGAGGCTGGGTCGCCCGGGCCGCACTCACCCGCGCCGACGCCTCACCGGGCGAGATCCGCAACGTCTCCCGCAGCAGCGCCGCCGTCGAGGACACCGACCGGGCGGCCGCCACGCCCTGCTGATCGAGTTCGTCGGTCAACTGCACCTGCGCCGCCCACGTTCTCCGGCCGAGTTTCTCCACACCGAGAGACAGGTTCAACAATTCGTCGCCGTTCAACTTCCAGCGTTCACCGGCGACCAGACCGGACACGGCTTCCATCGCATTCTCGACCAGGCGCATCGCCTCGTCGAGTGTGTAGAAACCGGCTCCGCTCATACCCTCAATGATAGAAGGTGCCACCGACAGTCATGGCTGAACGGCGACTCCTGTGGCGACTCCTGTGGCGACTCCACGACAGATCCGTTGCCTGTACCCATTCCCGGCTCGCGAAAATCGAGAGTGGAGTCGGGCACTGAAGAAATTGGGCACTGAAAAAATTGGGCACTGAAAAAATTGGACACTGAAGAAATGGGCATCGTAGATTCACGCCCGATAATCCTGTCCATTGTCCCGAGCCGCTAACCCCGGGTTGGAAGGCGCCCCGAGAATGTTGTAGCTCGCTTAGTTGGACCCACTCCAGGTCACGTCAGAGGGTGCCCCAGCCATACCGTCGGCAGTACTCGCGGCTATACTGGGCCGATGGCAAAGGTCATGGTGTCCCTGCCCGACGATCTGCTCGCCCAGCTCGATGCTGAGGTCAAACGCAGGTCGATGAGCCGCAGCGCACTGCTCGCCGCCGCAGCGCGGCGAGAGCTGGCTCGTCAAGATCCCGCGGACCTCGCTGCGGCTATTGAGCGATCCGAGCGTCGCTTTCGCGGCGCGGGCAGCTTCGAGTCGGCAGACCTGATCCGATCCGACCGTGACAACCGTCGGTGACGCGCCTGCTCATCGACACGTCGGTGTTGATCAAGTGGTTCCATGATGAAGGGGAAAGCGAACTCGCCGAGGCGCGCGCGATTCGTGACGCGCATATCCGCGGCGACCTGGACGCGCATGTGCTGGATCTGGCGATCTACGAGGTCGGCAACGTGCTGACGCGAGCGCTGAAGTGGACGGCCAGCGATGTCTGCGATCAGCTTGACGACCTGCTGGCCATCGTGGGCACGCCGATCGTGATGGCCCAGAGCTGGCTTCGCGACGCGGCGGTTCTCGCCGAGACGCACTGCTCTCGTTCTACGACGCGAGCTGGGCCGCGACGGCCGCGGGGCTGGGCATTTCGCTGGTGAGCGCGGACCGAAAGCTGGTGGCCGCCGGACTCGCGGAGACACCAGCCACGGTGAGGTCGCGCCTGAGTCTCTGATTCCGCGCAAATCAATCCAAGGCCTACTGGCATGAGTGCATATTGAAACTCGACGTCCTGTAGAGGATTCCGGTGGGCCAGCTCAGTGTCGTAGGTCCAGTTCCGACCAGAGGTTGGGCCCTTGCGGTACGGGCGAACGCGTCGGTGGGGGGTCCCACGCGGATGGGCCGCGGAACACCACCCGAGCGTCGTGGCCGATGCGCCGAGGGCGTCGACGACCGCGTCGGGGGCCCAATCGCGGTCGGGTTCGCAGATGAGGACCACGTTAACACCGCGGGGGAACGCTCCCGGCGAGCCGTGCTATCAACTGGCAGGATCCGGGCCAGTGCATCCTCAGTCGCTGGTTTGGGACCATATCCGAGGACGAGGAAGTTCGGGAGGGCATGCGGAGCCGGTCGTGGCGCTGAGCAGTCGGTTGCGGCCGACGCGGCGGTCACTCAGCACACCCGCGCCGCCACCAGGCGTTCGCCTCGGCATGGAGGTTGCTGCCGCCGATGCGGTCCCGACCGAGCTGTCGCGGCTGTGCCGGGAGGCCGACGTCGTCGCCGCGGCGGTCGTCGACATCGCCCCGGACTTCGGGGCGCGGCTCCGGCTTGAGGTTGAACTCAACCTCGACCCGACCGGCCACCCGATCGCCCACGCGATGCTCAGCGAGACCGTCACCAACCGCCCGGCCGGGGTGGTCATGGGGATCTTTAGTAGGAGAGGTCGGAAACCGTGCTGGCCAGCACGTCCACCCGGCGGGTGATTTCCTCGTAGGCGGTGTCGAAGGCTGCGTCGGTGTCGATGCGCACCGGGTCGGGAATGGCCCAGTGCAGGCGGGGGGTGGCGGCATCGAGTTCTTCGTGGGCGTTGTCGCAGACGGCCACCACCAGGTCACCGGGGCGCTGAACTTCATCGACTTGGGCCGTCGTGGTGTTGAGGTGAAGGCCATGACGGCGAGCGGCGGCTTCGGCTTTGGGGTGCACCCGCCGCGCGGGATGGGTGCCGGCCGAGGCTGCGGAGACGCTGCTGATGTAGAGCCAGTAGGCCAGTGCCAGCTGCGATCGAGCCGAGTTGCGGGTGCAGACGAACAGGACTCGGGGAACGGTTCCGAGGTCGGGTGGCCGGACGGCCACTCGGACGAGGGGGTCGTCGAGGCGCAGCTGCACATAGGCACGGCGTTTGTCGCCCTCCGAGCGCACTCGGCGAATGATGCCGGCGTCTTCGAGCACGCCCAGGTGGTGCGCGAGCAGGTTGGTGGCCATGCCGACGAACTTGCCCAGCTCGCCCGGTGAGGCATCACCCGGGCCCAGGTGATCGACGATGGCCAACCGGGCCGGCTCGCCCAGCGCCGCATGAATCTGAGCCCGACGTGCCAACTCCACGATTACCTCCATAGGTATTGAGTCAAGTATGCTTGATCCATGGCCACCGTCAAGCGAACTGTTTCGCCGCTGCCCCGACGTCTGCTGGCTGAGGCGGTGGGCACGGCGCTCCTGGTGGCCGTGGTGGTCGGCTCCGGTATTGCCGCCCAACAGCTGTCGCCGAACGACGTGGGCCTCCAACTACTAGAGAACAGCACCGCCACGGTGCTTGGCCTCGCCGTTTTGATCTTGATGTTCGGCCCGGTGTCGGGAGCGCACTTCAACCCGGTGGTGTCGGCCGCCGACTGGGTGCTGGGTCGGCAGCGAGGAACCAATTTGTCCGGTCCCGATACAGCGGCTTACGTGGTCGCTCAGATCGCAGGCGCCGTGGCCGGCGCTGTGTTGGCCAACGTGATGTTCGATCTTCCGGCTGCGCAGATCTCGGGCAAGGGCCGGATCACGCTCGGTCACGGGGTGGGGGAAGTGGTGGCCACTGTGGGGCTCATCACCCTCATCTTCGTGCTGGCCCGCACTGGACGGGCGGCCCTGTCCGCTGCGGCGGTGGGGGCCTACATCGGAGCGGCCTACTGGTTCACCAGCTCCACGTCGTTCGCCAACCCGGCCGTGACCATCGGTCGCATGTTCACCGACACGTTCGCCGGAATTGCGCCGTCGTCGGTTCCGCTGTTCATCGGCTGTCAGATCATCGGTGCCGGAGTGGGTCTAGGGCTAGTGGTCGTCCTCTATCCCGACGCCGCCGACAGTGCCGATGACGCCGTCACACCCCATTCGTCCCGTCGTCCCACTCTCAGGAGGAGTTAGTCAATGTCGGACAAACCCAGCGTGTTGTTCGTGTGCGTGCACAACGCCGGCCGTTCCCAGATGGCCGCTGGTTACCTGAGCGCCCTTTCCAAGGGCGCCATCGAGGTCCGCTCGGCCGGGTCGCTGCCAGCTGATCAGGTGAATCCGTCTGCGGTTCAGGCCATGGCCGAAGAAGGCATCGACATCGCCGCCGAGGTCCCGACGGTCCTCACCAACGAAGCCGTCAAGGACTCCGACGTGGTCATCACCATGGGCTGCGGCGACATCTGCGCGTTCTTCCCCGGCAAACGCTACGAGGATTGGGTGCTCGAAGACCCCGCCGGCAAGGGCGTCGAGGCGGTCCGGCCCATCCGCAACGAGATCCGCAGCCGGGTGGAGAAACTGATCGAGGAACTGCTGCGCCACCAGACGGCTGCTCGATGACCGAGCAGCGTGAGCTGATCATCATCGGCTCCGGTCCCGGCGGGTACACGGCAGCCATCTACGCCGCCCGAGCCGGACTCCGGCCACTCATGCTGGCCGGGTCGGTCACCGCCGGCGGCGCCCAGGCCGAGCGCTTCGGCGCCGAAGTCCGACTGGTCGACGCCACAGCTGTCGAGTCGACAGCACCACCAAAACCGTCACCACAGGCGGCGGCGTTCACCGGGCCGAGCCGTCATCCTCGCCACCGGGTCGGCGTACCGGAGCCTCGGCCTGGCCGACGAGGAACGACTGTCGGGCAAGGGCGTCTCGTGGTGTGCCACCTGTGACGGGTTCTTCTTCCAGGGCCAGGACATCGCCGTTGTCGGAGGTGGTGACTCCGCAATGGAAGAAGCGCTGTTTCTGACCCGCTTCGCCCGGTCCGTCACCGTCGTCCATCGCCGAAGCTCCCTGCGGGCGTCGAAGAGCATGGCCAATCGAGCGCTGGAGAACTCCAAGGTCGACTTCGTCTTCAACTCCGAGGTCGCCGCCATTGCCGGCACCGACTCGGTCACTGGGATCGCTGCGGGACACCGCCACCCATGCTGAGCGGGAACTTCCGGTCACAGCGGTGTTCGTGGCCATCGGCCACACACCTCGCAGCGAACTCGTCACCGGTCAGCTCGAACTCGACGAGCAGGGCAACATCAAGGTCCTGGACCGCTCCAGCGAAACTCACCTGCCAGGGGTGTTCGCTTGCGGCGACATCGTCGACCACACCTACCGCCAGGCCATCATCGCCGCCGGTACCGGTTGCTCGGCCGCGCTCGACGCCGAGCGGTACCTCGCCGCTCTCGATGACGCACCCATCATCGCGTCGACGCTGGTCGTGGCGTCCTGAGCATCACCCACTCGGGCAAGGAACATCACAATGAAGCAGCACACCGTGTTGTTCGTCTGCGCGCACAACGCCGGGCGCTCCCAGTTCGCCGCCGGCCTGGCCGCCCAGCACCGGGCTCATCCCCGCGCTGGCGGGGAGCACCGCACGCTCAGCGACGACGAGCGAGAGGCGATGGGGCTCATCCCCGCGCTGGCGGGGAGCACACCGCGGCAGCCGGCGGGCTGGTCGCCCAGGGCTCATCCCCGCGCTGGCGGGGAGCACCCGCCGCTGCGGGAGTTGACTCCGGCGTCATCGGGCTCATCCCCGCGCTGGCGGGGAGCACTCCGCGCTAGTGGCCGGTCGAGGGTGAGCGTGGGCTCATCCCCGCGCTGGCGGGGAGCACCCGAGTTCACGGCCGATCTTGTCGGAATCTGTCAAGTCAAGTGAGACAGTCTGAGTTCAGGTGTTCTGTAGTTCTGGTCGGGGTTGGTTGATCCAGCTTTGGTCGGGGATTCTCGGTGGTCGGGGTCGTCGGGTGAATCGTTCGGGGTGGGCCGCGCGGGCGGCGTCGAGGGTGGCCTGGCGGGCGATGTCGACCGCGGCCGGCGGTGCCGAAGTGCACGGACGCGGGTGTGTGCCAGCCGATCCCGGAGTGCCGATGCACGTGGTTGTATTCGGTGAAGAATCCGTCGAGGAACTCGCGGGCCTGGACCAGGCTGTCGAAGTGGTCCGGGGAAGTCGTGCAGGTATTTCAGGGTCTTGAACTGCGCTTCGGAGAAGGGGTTGTCGTTGGACACCCGGGGTCGTGAGTGGGTGCGGGTGACGCCGAGGTCGGCGAGGAGCTCGGAGACCGGTTTCGACGTCATGGAGGTGCCCCGGTCGGCGTGCACGGTGTGCGGCGACCGTCCCGTTGCGGGCGATGGCCTCGTCGATGAATTCCTGGCGAGCACGGAGTCCTCGGCGGCGGCGATGTTCCAGCCGAGGTTGTAGCGGGAGTAGATGTCGATCAGGACGTAGAGGTGGTACCAGACCCCCTTGGCCGGTCCGCGGAGTTTGGTGATGTCCCATGACCACACCTGCGACGGGCCGTCGGCGACGAGTTCCGGTTTGACCCTCGCCGGGTGGGTGGCCTGCCGGCGTCGTTCCCGGGTCTGCCCCGCGGCTCGCGGCGATCCGGTACATGCTGGACTTCGAGCACCAGTAGCGGCCCTCGTCCAGTTCCCGGGCCCAGATCTGCCCGATCGAGAACTCGGCGTAACCGGCCGAGTTGATGACCTGCAGGACCGCTGCCCGCTCGGCCCCGGTCAGGGCCTGCGGGCCCGGTGGCCGCGCTGGCTGGGGCCGTGGACCGGACCGCGGGCGTGGCGGTAGTGGGTGGCCCGGGACCGCCCGATCAGGCGGCACGCCGTCCGGACCGGCGCCCGGCGTCGGTCAACGCCTGCATGTCTCGCTCATCACCGGTCGACGACGGTCGGCGTGTCCGAGCTCTCGGCCAGGACTCGCCAAGAGCTCGTGCGCTTTTCCCATGATCGACAACGCCGCCTGGGTCTGGGCGAGTTTCGCGTTCAGTCGCGGGTTCTCGGCGCGTAACCGTTCGGTCTCGGTTCTGCCCGCGTCGCCGGCTGCCGCCGCCGACGTGTTCCCGGACCGATTCGCGGATCCGGCCACGCGCCGGTGTCGCGGGCTGTGCCCATTCCCGGACGTGGGAATGGAACAAGCCCTCCCGCCGCAGGACCGCGGACTTCTCGCCGTGCGGGGCCGCCTCGTACTCGGCCACGACCGCGCCTTGTAATCGGCGGTGAAGCTACGCCGCATCGGACGCGGGGCCGGGTCGACCGGCCCGGATCCGCTGGGCTCGGGCGTCTGCTTGTTGCTGCTCACGTACGCATCTCCAGTCACGCCCTACAAGCCAACCCCGATCGCCGGGGTGTCTCACATAAGGCTGACAG
>CAWGUZ010000017.1:0-160103 GCA_963825975.1 uncultured Actinomycetota bacterium | reverse complement strand
TGGACGCCGTTTGGCAATTCTGGCGACCGCACAACACCGAGCCGGCGAGATCACCCGTTCCTCACCACCGCACACACTCCCTGCCGCAGCCCCCCGCGCGTGCTACGTGCAACTCGTCGCCGCCGCACTTCTCCCGACTCCGCCGCCGCCGACCTCGCCGCCATCGTCGAACGAGACGGCTGACCACCGCCGCCGACGTGCTCAAGACTCGTCAACTCCGGCATGTTCTCGTCGCCCACCCAGCCAGGTGCAGAGCCTCGAGGAAGCTGTCGTCCTGCTCGGTGTCGACACCCTCCAGGCGCTCGGCGCTTGCCAGGGCTCCTCGCCTACCGCATGACCGCCCGTTGTCCCCGGGCTTCGACCTCGACGCGTCTCGCCGCACACAGCAGCGCGCAGCCGCACTGGCCCGGCGCCTGGCGTCCGCCGAGAGCCTGGACCGGGCCGCGAGCAGCGCCGCTTCTTCCTCGCCGGGGTGCTGCACAACATCGGACTGCTCGCCCAGAGTCACCGCCCGCCCGGAGGGCGGCGGCGAGTCCGGCGCGCCGAAGAGCGGCCACCGCCGAGATCGCCGCGTTCGGTTGCACGTCCGCGCAGGCCAGCGCCTACCTGCTCGGCCTGTGGGGGTTTCCGAGGCGTCCTCGAGCCGGTCGTCGCGCAGCCGGTCCACGAGACCGCGTCCCCGCGCTCGCCCACTCCGCCCCGTCCGGACGCCGCCTGACCGCCGCCTGCACCCCACCCGCCGAAGCCGGCGAATACCTGACCTCTGACTGCCACACCCGCTGGACCGCCGCCTGCGCCCACCTGCTCAGCCCCTCTCCGCCTGAGCGCGCCGCGCGTTCCGGCCGCGTAAAGGTCTGCCGAAACGCACAGATGCCTCTTCGAGGCAAGGCTGGTCAGGCGCGGCGGCCTGCTGGCGGGTGCGGCTCGCGCATGGGCTTTGTTATTTTGGTCACGCCACGCCGGTAACCGCGTCAGCGGGATGCACGGCGTGGCGTCGAACCGATTGAGCGCACATTGGGCCCGGAGGCCTCGAGGCTCGCGACGGCATCGGGCTGACCAGCCGGTCCACCGCCGCGCACCAGCACCGCGCACCGCCCGGTCGGCGTCGCTTCGACCTCCTCGACCGGGCCGTCCGGGGTCTCCGGCAGGCCGGTCAGCGGCAGCGGTTGACTCTCCCACCAGGAGGCTGGCCCGCACGAACGGGCCGCGGGTCAGGTCGACGGTCGCTCGGGCGACGAACTGGCGAACCAGTTCGGCCAGTCGCGCCACGCGCCCTCGTCCCGCTCACGGGTGCGGTCGTCGCCGAACGGGCTGGTCGGCGGCGTCACGGAGGGCACCGGCGGCAGCGCCGCCAGGTTCACCGGTGACGGCGCGACGAGGTGGACGCGGGCCAGCAGCGTGCCGTCCCAGGAATTGCGCACCGCCTCGGCGGAGAGCACCCGCGTCCGGACGCGGTCGGGATGCCGCCCGGCGAGGTGCCAGGCGACGATCGCGCCCCAGTCGTGGCCGACGACGTGGGCCGACTCCAGGTCGTAGTGATCCAGCAGCGAGATCACGTCCGCCACCAGGTGCTCGATCCGGTACGCGGCGAGGTCGGCCGGGCGGGCGCCGGGGGAGTAGCCGCGCTGGTCCGGTGCGAACGTCGAGGGAGCGCATGTCGCAGAACAGCACCGACCCGGCCTCGCCGAGCATGGAGACCAGCTGGTCCATGCCCCCGGTCGGCGCGCCGACGAAGCCGTTCTCGGCCTTGCGCGACCCGCAGCGCCACCGAGTGGGTCAGTGCGGACAATCGCGAGCGACCACCCGCCCGGACATTGACCGCGGTTCGCGCGATGGCGCCCGTGGCGGGTACCCCACCGAACAGCGGGACGATGAGATTGGCGAGGCCTTGACCGAACAACTCGCGGTTGGGGTCGTGCCTGCGCCCCACTGTCATGGCGTCGGCGACCGTCGCAGACAACAGCGACTCCAGTGCGCCGAGGGCTGCCACCGCGAGCGCAGCCGGTGCCACGGAGCTGATCAGCTGAAGATCGAAGAAACTCAGATCGGGTGCCGGAATACCGGCAGGCACTTCGCCGAGCACTATCAACGGTGCTCCGGTGAGCGCGACCGCGGTGGTGGCGAGTCCGACGACGACCAGGGAGGTGGGCACGGCAGGCCACCAACGGGCGCCGACCAGAATGAGTGCGGCTACACCCAGGGTGATCAGCAACGGCCATGGATCCGGCCGCCGAATGAACTGCCCGGCCGCGTCGAGCGCGGCACGCCACGCCGGCTCGCCGGTGCCGGTCTTGCCGAGCATCACCGGTATCTGCTGCAGCACTATGACGATCGCTATGCCCGCGGTGAATCCCTCGATCACCGGCGCGGGGAGATAACGGGCCGCCCGACCCAACCCGGCAGCGGCGGCGATGACCAGGAACAGGCCGGCTTCCAGGCCGACCATCAACACGCCGCGGGTGCCGAACTGGTGCACGATCGGAATCAGGACGACCGTCATCGCCCCTGTCGGGCCGGAAACCTGAAGGTCGGATCCACCGAAGACGGCGGCGACCGCGCCCGCGATGATGGCCGTGATCAGACCGGCGGTGGCGCCGAGCCCCGATGCGACACCGAAGGCCAGGGCCAGCGGCAACGCGACCACCGCGACGGTGAGTCCGGCGAGGAGATCTGCCTGCGGTTTCCGCCACCCTGCGGTCCAGTCGTCGCGCCCCGGCAGGAGGCTCCGCAGCGGTGCTGAAGTGAGCTTCACCGAGCACTACCGGCCCGGGCGGTGCTGAAACGCGCAGCGCGTCGCCGCAGATGGCGGTGAGGGCCGATGGTGTGTGGCGCGTTCAGGGCGTCCGCGCTCCGCCGTCACCACCGTGTAGATCAGGGCAAGCGCATCGGTTATCGGTGCCACGACTGACTCATGATCAGCGGCTGTGGTCAACGGCCCTGTAATCAGCGGAGCCAGCTGAACGCCCGGACAACAGGCAGATTCGCCCAGCGCCTGCCGAGGCCCCAGGTGTTGCCGGCCGCAGTAGCGGCGACCACGATCAGGGCGAGTGCGTAAACGATGTGGTAGTCGACCAGTGGGTTGGTCGAGCCCGCCGCGTCACCGGCTGAGGTGAATCGGGCGAGGGGCCATTCGGCAGCCCACATCATCAGCATCAATACGGCCCCGGCGACCGCCGAAAGGCGAAGCGCCACACCGAGCATCACGGCGATGCCCACCGCGGCGAGACCCGCCATGAACGCTACGTCAGCCCAGGCCGCCCCCGCCCAACTGCGGAACATCGATTGGAACGGCCCGACCACCACATGACCCAGGAAGCCGTTCGTCGGCGATCCACCGCTCAGCCACGACCTGGCGGATGTCGTCGAGTACCCCAGGCCGATCAGCTTGTCCAGGAACGCCCACAGGAAGACGAAGCCGGTGGCGATGCGCAGTGCTGCAACGGCCCGGGAGGCGTGCGTGGGTGGTGCGGTCGGCGGTGTCGACCGGACGGTTGAACTCGTATCGATCGGAGCGGTGCGGACATCTACGGGAACGTTCGTAGTGGACATGGCCACTCCTAGTCTCTTGAGCTGCCACCAGCTTCGAGGTCTACGCCGGGCACGGCTAGAGCCTTTGGTCCTCGTCCCCCGGCGCGTCCGAGGAGGACTTTGGTCCCTTCCGGGCGGCCACGAATCCTACGAACCTGGGGTCATGACTGTGATATCGCCCCACCGGTATTCCGCTCTCCACCACGCCGAGGAGGCTGAGCTGGAGGCGACCCTCGCGCCAGCCGAATTGGCCGACATCCACGCATGGTGGCGCGCGGCGAACTATCTGGCCGTGGGGCAGATCTATCTCCTGGACAATCCGCTACTCCGCAGAGATCTCGTCGCCGAAGACTGCAAGCCGCGGTTACTCGGCCACTGGGGGACCACTCCGGGCCTGAACTTCGTCTACGCCCACCTGAACCGGATCATTAGGCAGCAGGACGTGAATGCGATCTTCATGGCGGGCCCGGGTCACGGTGGCCCGGCACTCGTCGCGGGCGCCTACCTCGACGGCACCTATTCGGAGGTCTATCCGCACATCAGCCGGGACACAGAGGGACTCCGACAGTTCTTTCGGCAGTTCAGCTTTCCAGGCGGAATACCGAGTCATGTCGCACCCGAGACGCCCGGCTCGATCCACGAGGGCGGCGAGCTCGGCTACGTGCTCTCGCATGCCTACGGAGCCGCATTCGACAATCCCGACCTGATCGTCGCCGCGGTCGTGGGCGACGGCGAATTCGAGACCGGACCGCTCGCCGCGTCCTGGCACGCGAACAAGTTGCTGGACCCGGTCCACGACGGAGCGGTGCTCCCCATCCTGCACCTCAACGGATACAAGATCGCCAACCCGACCATTCCGGCGCGCATCCACCGCGAGGAACTGCTTGACCTGTTACGCGGATACGGCCACGAGGTCTTCACTGTCGAGGGCTCCGATCCGATCCTGCTGCACGAGTTAATGGCGACGACGATGGACCGGGTGCTGTGTCGCATCCGCGAGATCCAGCGCGACGCCCGGGAGAACGGTGTCACCGAACGTCAACCCTGGCCGATGATCCTGATGGTCACGCCGAAGGGCTGGACGGGTCCGAAGATGATCGACGGTCTTCAGTACGAGGGGACTTGGCGCTCTCATCAGGTGCCGCTGAAGGAAACCCGGACCAACCCGGCGCACCGCACGCTGCTGGCCGAGTGGATGCTGTCCTATCGACCCGACCAGCTCTTCGACGATGACGGCGCAGTGGTCGATCAGATCAGCGACCTGGCTCCCATCGGTGATCGAAGGATGAGTGCCAATCCCCACGCTAACGGCGGTCTCCTGCGCAAGCCGTTGGTGCTGAGGGACTTCCGCGAGCGCGCCGTATCGGTGAGCGCGCCGGGTGCCACGATGCACGAACCCACCCGGTTATTGGGCCGGTATCTGCTCGACGTGATGGTCGACAACCCCGACAACTTCCGAGTCGTCGGTCCCGATGAGACGGCGTCGAACCGACTGGACGCGGTGTTCGAAGCGACGGACAAGGTCTGGCAAGGCGAGATCCTGCCCAGCGACGAGCACCTCGCCCGCTCCGGCCGCGTCGTGGAGATCCTCTCCGAGCACACCTGCCAGGGTCTGCTGGAGGGCTATCTGCTCACCGGGCGGCACGGCATGTTCTCCTGTTACGAGGCCTTCATTCATCTGATCGACTCGATGTTCAACCAGCATGCCAAGTGGCTCAAGGTCACTAGAGGCATCGGCTGGAGGCGACCGGTCTCCTCGCTGAACTACCTGTTGACATCGCACGTCTGGCGTCAGGACCACAACGGCTTCTCCCATCAGGATCCCGGATTCGTGGATCACGTCGTCAACAAGAAGGCCGAAGTGATCCGGGTGTACTTCCCGCCGGACACCAACACCTTGCTGTCCACTGCCCAGCACTGCCTCGCGTCGGTGAACTACGTCAACGTCATCGTCGCCGGGAAACAGCCCTGCTACGACTGGCTCACGCCGGATGAGGCGGGCAATCACTGTGCTCGCGGCCTCGGCATCTGGGATTGGGCGTCCAACGACGACGGTGATCCGGACGTCGTGATCGGGTGCGCGGGCGACGTGCCCACCCTCGAGGCGTTGGCGGCTACGGCAATACTCCACGAACACCTGCCGGAATTGAAGATCCGGTTCGTCAACGTGGTCGACCTGATGCGGTTGGAGAACTCGTCGGAACATCCACACGGTTTGTCCGACAGCGACTTCGACACCCTGTTCACCGCGGACAGGCCGGTGATCTTCGCCTACCACGGCTACCCGTGGCTGATCCACCGCCTCACCTATCGGCGAACCAACCATGTCAACATCCACGTGCGGGGTTACAAGGAGGAGGGCACCACCTCGACTCCGTTCGACATGGTGATGATGAACGACATCGATCGGTTTCATCTGGTGATCGACGTCATCGACCGGGTGCCCGTCCTCCGCTCGCGCGCCGCGATGCTGCGCCAGCAGATGGTGGACGCTCGCGCGGAGGCCCGGCGGTACACCAGGGAGCATGGCGACGACATCCCGGTCGTTCGGGACTGGGCATGGGGCACGCCTGCGTCCGGGCAGCTCCCCGGTCTCGCCGTGACCGGAACAACTGAGCCGCCGCCCGCCTGAAGCGGGGCTCGCGTTGGATGCGGTTCGCGCTCAGTCGATGTCGCAGAGGTCGGCGCCGGCGGCGACGGTCGTCCCCACCGTCGCCGACAGGCGGCTGACCGTTCCGCTGCGGTGGGCGAACACCGGTTGCTCCATCTTCATCGCCTCCAGCACGACGACCAGGTCACCCGCCGACACCGGATCACCGTCGGCCACCGCGACGGTGACGATGGTGCCCTGCATCGGTGAGTTGAGCGTGGCGCCGGTACCTGCGGCCGGCCTCGCGGTCGAATGACGTTTCCGTCCGCGCGGCGGGCTGCCGGCGGGGGCGCGTGTGCCGCCGCCGAAGTCCGCAGGCAGCGTGACGGTGAGGCGCCTGCCGTCGACCTCGACCACGATCCGCCGGCGGGCCGCGACTTCTGCCGATGCGTCGGCGGTGGCCGCGGTACCGGCGAACGGGGGGATGTCGTTCACGAACTCGGTTTCAATCCACCGGGTGAACACGCTGAAGGGTTCCGCATTGAAAGCCGGATCGCGCACCACCGCCCGGTGGAAGGGCAGGGCGGTGGCCATGCCGTCAACGGTGAACTCATCGAGCGCGCGCCGGGCACGGGCTAGCGCTTCGGCGCGTGACTCACCCCAGACGATCAACTTCGCCAACAGCGAATCGAAGGCGCCGCCGACCGCAGTGCCGGTCTCGACTCCGGAATCGACCCGGACGCCCGGTCCGCCGGGTTCGCGGTATCCGGTGATGACCCCCGGCGCCGGCAGGAAGTTCCGACCGGGGTCCTCCCCGTTGATCCGGAATTCGAAGGCGTGCCCGCGTGGCTTCGGATCCTTGTCGAATCGCAGCCGCTCGCCGGCGGCGATCCGAAATTGCTCCCGCACCAGGTCGATGCCGGTGGTCGCCTCGGTGACGGGAT
Organism: uncultured Actinomycetota bacterium; assembly: GCA_963825975.1. GTDB lineage: Bacteria > Actinomycetota > Actinomycetes > Mycobacteriales > Nakamurellaceae > Nakamurella. The sequence goes on along the minus strand of CAWGUZ010000017.1, from coordinate 153,041 downwards.
GTTCGACTTGGAGCCGGGTGTTGACCTCCAAGAAGCTGACGAACCCGTCCGCCCCCACCAGGTACTCCACGGTGCCGGCCCCGTGGTAGCCGGCCTCTCGGCAGATGGACTTCGCACTCTGGGCGATGGTGTGGCGCTGTTCGCCGGTCAGAAACGGCGCCGGGGCCTCCTCGACCAGCTTCTGATTGCGCCGCTGCAGGGTGCAGTCGCGGGTTCCGACCACCACGACGTTGCCGTGCTGATCCGCCAGCACCTGCGCCTCTACATGGCGTGACCTCTCCAGGTAGCGCTCCACGAAGCACTCGCCACGTCCGAACGCCTGCACCGCCTCCCGCACAGCGCTGGCGTAGAGGTCCGGGATCTCCGCGGCGTTGTACGCAATCTTCAGCCCGCGTCCGCCGCCGCCGAAGGCGGCCTTGATCGCGATCGGCAGGCCGTGCTCCGCGGCGAAGGCGAGCACCTCATCGGGCCCGTCGACGGGGTCCGTGGTGCCCGGCACCAACGGCGCGCCCGCACGCCCTGCGATGTGTCGGGCGGTCACCTTGTCGCCCAGTGCGCGGATGGCGTCCGGGCTCGGACCGACCCAGGTGAGGCCCGCGTCGATGACGGCCTGCGCGAAGTCGGCGTTCTCGGACAGGAACCCGTAGCCGGGGTGCACCGCGTCGGCGGCCGCACGGCGGGCCACGTCGAGCAGTTTGTCGACACTCAGGTACGTGTCGGCGGCGGTGGCGCCGTCCAGGGCATAGGCCTCGTCCGCGAGGCGCACGTGCGGCAGGTCGCGGTCCGGATCGGCGTACACGGCGACGGAGGCGAAACCGGCGTCCCGGCAGGCCCGGATCACCCGCACGGCGATCTCGCCGCGGTTGGCGATCAGTACCTTCTGCATTCCACTCCCTTACTCCCGGCCACCGATGCCCGCCACCCGGTCACCGCCTCCCACCCGCTCCTCGGCCGCCCGGACGCGGCCCACGCCGACACATCGGCTCTGCCCGGGCCACCGCCGTGGTCATCCGATCGACCGGCATCCGGTCCGGCCGTCAGCAGGATCGCGGTCAGCACGGCGACTAGTTCGAACTCGTCCACCGCCGGTTCGATGCTGATGATGGAGGCCGTTGGCGCGTCGTTCACAGCGGAATGTTCCCGTGCTTCTTGGGCGGGCTCACCTGGCGTTTGGTGCGCAGCAGGCGTAGCGACCGGACCACGTACGACCGGGTCTGGGACGGCCTGATCACCGAATCGACATAGCCACGCTCGGCAGCGATATAAGGGTTGACCAGAGTGTCCTCGTACTCCGCGACCCGTTCCGCGCGCAGCGCGGCCGGGTCCGCGGCGTCGGCGAGTTCGCGCCGGTACAGAATATTGGCGGCACCCTGGGCACCCATGACGGCGATCTGCGCGGTGGGCCAGGCGACGTTGACGTCGGCGCCCAGATGCTTGGACCCCATCACGTCGTAGGCGCCGCCGAAGGCCTTCCGGGTCACGATCGTCAGCTTCGGCACCGTCGCCTCCGCGTAGGCATAGATCAGCTTCGCGCCGCGCCGGATGATTCCGGCGTGTTCCTGACCCACGCCGGGCAGGAAGCCGGGGACGTCCACCAGGGTGAGGACGGGGATGTTGAAGGCGTCGCAGGTACGGACGAATCGAGCCGCCTTCTCCGACGCGTCGATGTCCAGGCAGCCCGCGAGGTGCAGGGGCTGATTCGCCACCACGCCCACGGAGTGGCCCTCGACCCTCCCGAACCCCACCACGATGTTCGGCGCGAAAAGCGCTTGCACTTCGAGGAAATCGCCGTCGTCGAGCAAGGCTTCGATGACCCGGTGCATGTCGTAGGGCTGGTTGACCGAGTCCGGAATCAGGGTGTCGAGTGCCAGATCGGACTCGGTGACGCCCAGCGCGGCGGTTACCGGAATGCTCGGTGCGGTGTCGAGATTGTTGCTCGGCAGGAACGACAGGAGAGCGGCGGCGTAGTCGATCGCGTCGTCCTCATCGGCGGCGAGGTAGTGCGCATTGCCGCTGACGGTGTTGTGGATCCGTGCTCCGCCCAACTCCTCCAGCGTGACGTCCTCGCCGGTGACGCTGCGAACGACGTCCGGACCGGTGATGAACATCTGGGAGGTCTGGTCGACCATCACGATGAAGTCGGTGAGGGCGGGAGAGTAGACGTGGCCGCCCGCCGCCGCCCCGAGCACCAGCGACACCTGCGGGATGACGCCGGACGCCTGGACGTTCCGATAGAAGATCTCGGCATACAGGCCCAGCGACACCACGCCTTCCTGGATGCGTGCGCCGCCACCTTCGATCAGCCCGACCACGGGGCAACCCATCTTCATCGCGAGATCCATCACCTTGACGATCTTCTCGCCGTAAACCTCGCCGAGGCTGCCGCCGAAGACGGTGACGTCCTGGCTGAACAGGCACACCGGGCGGCCGTCGACGGTGCCGTGCCCGGTGATCACTCCGTCGCCGAGGGGCCGGTTCGCCTCCATGCCGAAGTTGGTCGACCGGTGCCGCGCCAGTTCGTCTAGTTCCACGAACGACTCCGGATCGAGCAGGGCTGCGATGCGTTCGCGCGCGGTCTTCTTCCCCTTGGCGTGTTGGCGTTCGACGGCACGCGCGGACCCGGCGTGCACCGCTGCGTCGTACCGCTGTTCGAGGTCGGCTATCTTGCCGGCGGTGGTGTGGATGTCCATCCTGCCTACAGCTTCTCCCCGGCCCGGATCGGTGCCGCGACGGTGTTTCCGGGGGGCGCCAATGGGCAGACCCAGGCCGGGTTGTACCGGCACGACGGGTGGTACAGGAAGTTCAAGTCGACGACGAGCCCGGCCGAAGTGGCGCCGAGGTCGGCGCCTTTCGCGGTGTCCAGCAGGTAGCGACCGCCTCCGTACGACCCGTCGCCCGCGGTCCCGTCGCGGAGTGGAATGAAAAGCCCGCCACCGTATTGGTTCAGCCGCCACACGGCCACCGTGGCCGAGAGTGGAGCCGGCAGCTTGAGGCGCCCGACGAGCGACATGTCGGTGTGCTGATCGCCCCCGGTCGGAATGTACAAGCGCTCCTCCCGGTCCGACGGCTGGATCATCAGCTCGAACCTCAGGCTACTGTCGTACGGCCAGTAGCTCAGGCCGCTGCTGCGCAGTCCGTCGTCCGGCAGCAGCGGGGACTGCGGGTGGGTCCGCAACAAGGCGTCCCGGGTGGTCCGCCAGCGCTGCCAGCCGACTTCGGGAGGACTACTCGCGCGCACCCCGGCATACAGCTCGGCCACCTGGCGCCGCCAGTCGGTGAGCTCCGCGACGTCGCGCACGATGTCCGGCACTATGACCGGCACGATGTTGGTGACGGTATCGGGGACCTGCGCATCCAGGGCTCGGGTCATCCGGTCAGCGTAGGCGCCTACCCTGGCGGGGTGGCCGTAGACGTCAGCACCTCGATCGACATTGCAGCGCCGCGGGACGTCGTGGCGGCTTATGCGTCGAATCCGAGCAACACAAGAAACTGGTACGTCAACATCAGCTCGGTCGAGTGGCGCACCGCGCCGCCGGTTCGGGTCGGCTCGCAACTGGCCTTCGTCGCGCACTTCCTCGGCCGCCGGATCGCCTACACCTACGAGGTGCGTGAGCTGGTGCCGACCGAGCGGTTCGTGATGCGCACGTCCGACGGGCCGTTCCCGATGCAGACGGAGTACTCGTGGAGTGACTTGCCTGACGGCGGCACCCGGATGACGCTGCGGAATTCGGGTGAGCCGAGCGGTTTCGGCCGGGTGTCCGCGCCGCTGATGGCCGTTGCGATGCGACGGGCGAACCGCAAGGACCTGCGTCGACTGAAGCGGATCCTCGAAACGCGGTGATCCGCAGTGATATCTGGATGTGGATGTGGATGTGGATGTGGATGTGGATGTGGATGTGGGATGTGGATGTGGGATGTGGATGTCCGCGTCGGCACCGGGCGGGGTATGGGTAACCCGGAATTGTTCGTGGGATACGCCGCTACCATCGGTGCCAGGTGTCCCCAGACTGAAACGAGGAACCCATGGCGAAGAACCCCTTCATGAGCGCGTACTTGAGCGCCGCAAACCGCGCGGCGAACACGGCCCGCGGTCAGGCGACGGCCGCCGCCCGCCGAGAGTCGAAGCGTCAGACCAACGGCATGATCAGTGCGTGGGTCGACGCGTGGACCCCGAAGCCCGCTCGCAGACGCAAGAGCCGCTGAGCTTCCGAGCTGAAAGGGCACTGCGGGCGGGTGCATGATCGCTGGTGAATGGCGAACTGGCGCTGTCTCAGTCCACGACGGGAATCAACTTCTGCTGCAGGAAGCGGTAGGCGAGGGCGGTGCGAAAGGCGAGTTGCGCGTTGTCGGCGGCACCGCCGTGGCCGCCCTCGATGTTCTCGTAGTACGCCACCGCATGCCCGGCTGCGGTCAGTGCCGCGCACATCTTCCGGGCGTGGCCCGGGTGCACCCGGTCGTCGCGGGTGGACGTCGTCAGCAGGAGCGCCGGGTAGTGGCGCCCCGACGCGTTCGAGTCGGTCTGGTAGGGCGCGATGTTCTGATACGGCGAGTACTCCTTGATGAACTCCCACTCTGCGGGGTCGTCCGGGTTTCCGTACTCGGCGACCCACGACGCCCCGGCGAGCAGCAGATGGAAACGCCTCATATCCAGCAGGGGTACCTGACACACCACGGCACCGAACAGCTCCGGGTAGCGGGTCACCATGATCCCCATCAGTAACCCGCCGTTACTACCGCCCTGGGCGCCGAGTTGGTCGACGGTGGTGACGCCCAGCCGCACCAGGTCCGCCGCGACCGCGGCGAAGTCCTCGTGCACCTTGTGTCGGCCCGCCCGGAGTACCGAGGTGTGCCATTCGGGGCCGTATTCACCCCCACCGCGGATGTTCGCCACCACGTAGGTGCCGCCCCGGTTCAGCCACCCCACCCCCAGCGCGCCGCTGTACGCGGGGGTGAGTGAGACCTCGAAGCCGCCGTACCCGTACAGCAGGGTCGGTCCTGGTTGAGTGTCGGGTCGGCCGACGACGAAGTACGGCACGGCGGTGCCGTCGGCGGACGTGGCGAACTGCTGAATCACCTCGATTCCGGCGGTGTCGAAGAAGGCCGGGGAATCCTTCAACAACTGCAGTCGTGGCTCGGGCTCGGCGGCGTCGCCGATCAGCAGGCTGGGCGCTGTCACATGGCCCGCGGCGGTGATCAGGAACAGTTCCGAGTCGGACTCCGGGTCGGTGCCGGCGAGCTCGACACTGGTCATCGTCGGCACCCCGGCCGGTTCGACCACCCGGACACCGCCGGTGTCCGGTGTGGCGACCAGGAGGTGTCCGACGACGTCTCGCAGCACCACCAGCAGGAGATGCCCACGAGTCCAGGCGTAGTCGTGCAGCGCCGAGTGCGGGTCGGGTGTGAAGACGACGGCGAAATCCCTGCCCCCGTCGAGGAAGTCGTCGAACCGGATCAGCAACAGTGCGCCCGCCGGGTGGATCGTGCCGGCCACGTCCCATGCGGTGCGGAGCTGGATCGTGAGCCACTCCCGGTGCACCGACACCGAGGCGTCGGTCGGGGCCTCGATCCGGGTCAGCTGGTCGTCGGCGCCGACCAAGAACACCTCGGTGTGAAAGAAGTCCACGCTGCGGGCGATGAAACCCCGCTCGAAGCCGGCTGTCCGGTCCTGCCAGGCGGACACTGCGACATCGGTCGAGGCTCCGGCGAGAACAATTGTCGCGTTTGAGATGTCGTCACCTCGGCGCCACCGCACCGCCAGCCGCGGATAGCCCGACTCGGTGATGGAGTCCGGACCGAGATCGGTTCCGACATAGAGCGTGTCATCGTCGATCCAACTCACCTCCGACTTCGCCTCGGCCAGCGCGAATCCGCCGGCCGCGGGCGACACGAAATCCCTTCGCTCGATGGAGAACTCGCGGATGACGGTGGCATCGGCGCCACCCCGCGACAGTGACACCAGAACGCGGTCCTGTTGCGGACGGAGGACGCGGGCGCCACTCCAGACCCAGTTCTCCTGCTCGGCGGCGGCCAGTGCGTCGAGGTCGATCAGCACGTCCCACTGGGGCGAGTCGGTGCGGTAGGAATCGAGGGTGGTGCGTCGCCAGAGTCCGCGCGGGTGAGCGGCGTCTTTCCAGAAGTTGTAGAACCAGCGGCCTCGCATCGACACGGTCGGGATCCGGGCGTCGGTGTCCAAGATGGTGCGAATACCGGTGTCGAGTGCGTCGAATTCGGGGCCCGTCGCGTAGGCCGCTGTCGTTTCGCGGTTGCGCTCCCGCACCCAATCGAGCGACTGATCGCCGTCGATGTTCTCCAGCCACAGATAAGGGTCGTCCATCGGATCATTCTCACCGCCGTTGCTGCGAGGCCCGTCCGCCGGGGTGCGGTTGCTCTGTGCCGCCACGGTCGCGACGGTGGTGATCGCAGCGACAGGGTGTGCGACACCCACGGCGACGCCGGCGACCGTCACCGAGATGCACACCGTCACCACGACCGAGACGGTGACCGCTGCCGAGGGGGACGGCGCATCCGCCGGGCAGGCCCCCGGTGGCACGGGGGACAAAAAAACAACAATCAGAGGTGTCCGGCATCGGGGACGAGGCATACCAGGAGGAGAACAACATCTTCGTGCGGGTCGGGTCGACCTGGGCGCAGATCAATCTGGTTCTGCTCAACGATCCGACTGCGAATGTCGACCCGTTGCAGCAAGCAGCGCGGGTGATGGCGGGGCGGTTGGGCTGACTCGCCGGAGTTTTGACGAGTGCAGTCGGGCCGGCATTCGAACGGAGACGCCGCTGCGTCGGCCGTAGAACGGGCCGTCATCATGGAGGACATGCGCACGCCATGGTTCTGTCGGCCGACCCGGATCGCGGTGGTCGCTCTAGCGGCCCTGGTCGTGGCCGGGTGTGGGTCCGAATCCGGCCTGACCGGCACCCCCACTTCACCGATCACGTCCAGCCCGAGCGGGATCACCGGGTCATCGTCGACAATCCAGACGGTGGCGGGCAGCGACGCGACCACCGGGGGAGCGAACAAGGTGCTGGTCGTCATCGAGGAGAACCACACCGAAGCAGCTGCTCTGCGGAAGATGCCGTACTTGGCGTCCCTGGCGCAGACCTATGGCCGGACGACCGCGTACGAGGCCGTCGAGCACCCCTCGCTGCCCAACTACCTCGCCATCGCGGGTGGCTCCACCTTCGGTATCACCGACGACGCCAACCCGGCAGCCCATCCGCTCACCGGTCCGAGCGTGTTCGACGCCGCCCTGGCCGCGGGTAAGACCGCGAAGACCTACGCGGAGGCTATGCCCGCCCCCTGCGCACTCAGATCCGTGGGGACCTACGCCGTCCGGCACAATCCGTGGACGTATTTCGCCGACCCGGAGTCACGGACCAACTGCGCGCGCTTCGACGTCCCGGCGGGCACTCCAACCAACGGCCCACTGCGCGACGACATCGACGCCGGTGCGTTGCCGACGGTGGGAATGCTCATCCCCGACCTCTGCAACGACGCGCACGACTGCAGCTTGGCGGTCGCCGACGAGTGGCTGCACGAGTGGATTCCCGCGATCATGGGCGGCCCCGATTATCGGAGCGGGGCACTGACCATCGTGGTCACGTTCGACGAGGACGACCACTCGGGCGGCAACCGGGTGCTGACCACCGTCATCTCGCCTGCGGTGTCAGCTGTCGTCACCGACGCAGCTCTCACGCACTTCTCGCTGAGTCGGCTGCTCACTGAGGCCGCCGGCGCACCGTCGTTGCGATCCGCGGCGGACGCGCCGTCGATGAGCGCCGCGTTCGGCTGGTGAAGACTGTGGGGGTCTTACCCGGCTGTCGTACCGCGCGACCCGCTGGCGTATCAGCGTGCTCACGGTGCACAATGGTCACAGGCACCCTGATTCCCGCATTTCCGATTCCGCGTTGGGGAAGACGACGGACGAGGAAGAGCGGAGGGTGGATATGCACACGGGTGGCGTCATCTACGTCCATTCGGCGGCGCCGGCGATCTGCCCGCACGTCGAGTGGGCTATTTCCGGTGTCCTGAAAACGCGGGTGTCGCTCACCTGGTCGGCGCAAGCCGCCGCGCCCGGCCACTTGCGTGCTGAGGCGTCCTGGGCTGGTGAGCGGGGGACCGGCGCTCGGCTCGCCGCAGCGCTGCGTACCTGGAAGATGGTGCGTTTCGAGATCACCGAGGATCCCAGCCCTGGTCAAGACGGTGAGCGAATCTGCTTCCTGCCGGGCCGTGGGCTGTGGCGTGCCACGGTGTCCGCGAACGGGGACGTGCTCCTCGGTGAGGATCGGCTGCGCACCCTGATCGGTGAACATCAGTCGGCAGACGCCCTTCGACGTGCGATCGGGGAGGCGCTCGGCGCTCACGTGGACGCCGAGTTGGAGCCGTTCCGCAGTGCCGGTGAGGGCTCCGAAGTGACGTGGTTGCACCAGGTCGGTTGAGCCCGATCGGCCGTCTCGATGCGGGATCCATCTGACGATCTCCAGACGCAGAAGTCACCCGATCCAGGATCTGTTGCTGCAGGATCTCTCATCGATCGTGGGTGAGAGACTGATTCCGCCAGGCATCCCCGCCTGACCGGTCGGCCGGAGGTGTGCGTGACGTATCAGCAGGGTCCCGCCGCGGCGGTGTCCACCCGATTGACCGTCATACTCGGCGTGGGTCTGGCCGTGGTCGTGGGACTCGGCGTGTGGATCGGAATTCTGCTCGGTCAGCGCGATGCCACCCCGACCGAGAATCCGACCACCGGCACCGTGTCGACCAGCACAGTTGAAACGACCTCGACCACCGACATTTCAGAGTCGTCGTCCACCAGCCGAAGCACCGACCAGACGACGCCGCCCAGTTCGAGCGAGTCCACGAGCGCGGAGTCGACCACGCCCGAGTCGACAACTGCCGGCACGACCCCCACCACCACGGCTTCGTCGACCACTTCGACCACGTCGAGCGCGTCGACGACCACTGCTGACGCCACGACGACGACGTCCACCACGTCGACGGTGCCGCCGACCACGACGACGACCACCCCGCCCGACGTGTCAATCCCCAGTGTCGGAGCTGGATGAGGTCTCGGCGACCGGCGGCCCACTGTCTGACCGCCCTGACGGTGGGGCTGCTGGTCGCATGTTCCACTTCCGATCCCGCCCAACCGGGCGCCTCCGGCACCGGTGCGTCGGCCGTTGAAACGCCCTTCAGTGTGTCCGAATCCGGGGTGTCCGAACCTGCGTTGCCCGAGTCGTCCGCGACGCCCGACTCCGGAACCGACTCGTCGACCACAGCGGCGCAGACCGGAACTGCCGACGGGGCGCCGACCGACCCGGTCCCGTCGTCCAGTCCGATTGAATCGGATCCGGCTGCGCAGCTCGGTGCTCGAGCCGTCGTGCCGTGGGGGCTGGTCACTGCCGGCGACATCCGCCGAGCTGCTGAACTGGTGGTGACCCTGTCCGTCGCACAGCGCGCCGGATCGGTCGTGATGGCCTCCTCGGCCACGTCGGTCGGCGGCGACGAGGTGGGACGGTTGAACCTGGCCGGGGTGAATCTGCTCGGCACGAAAGGTGTCATCGCGGGGACGAGTGAGGGCAGGCCGAGTCAGGTGGCTGCGGTGACCAGCACCTTGCGAGCGCAACTCGCGCCAGAAATGGCCGGGTTTCCACTGCTGATCGCCACCGATCAGGAGTACGGGACGGTGACCAGACTGATCAACGGCTTCACCGAGTTGCCCGGCGCCGGCAGTCTCGGGTCCGTCGGTGATCTTCACACAGCGACGGCGCTGACCCGACAGGCGGCGCAAATCGCTGCTACGGAGATGCTGGCTGTCGGTATCAACCTCGATTTCGCGCCGGTGTCCGACCTGCTGCCATTGCGTGGCACCTCGAGCATCGGCGACCGATCCTATGGATCGGACCCTGACCGGGTCGCGGCACTGGTCGGCGCAGCGGTAGCCGGTTATCAGGACGGCGGCGTTGCCGCGACCTTGAAACACTTTCCGGGGATCGGTGAGCTGAGCGCCGACAGCCACACGACGCTGTCGACCGTCACGGCAGACTGCGCGGCCTGGAACCGGCGGGCGTCCGTCCCGATCCGGGGCGGTGTCGACGCGGGCGCGAGCATGGTGATGACCGGCCACACGTTGTTCCCGGCGGTGGATTCCGGCAGCGAACCGACATCCCTGTCGTCGGTGGTGCTCACCGACCTCCTTCGCGGCAGCCCCGGCGGGCCGTCGGTCGGCGGTTGTACCCCGATCGGATACACCGGGGTGTCCATCAGCGACTCCTTCGTGATGGCGCCGATTCTCAACGCCTACGGCACGGGGGAGGCGGCCTGGCGGGCGATCGCCGCGGGTCAGGACGTGGTCTTGATGCCGAAGAGCCCGTCGGCCGCGGTGGACGGCATCGCGGGCGCGGTGGCCGACGGCAGTCTTCCCGGGAACCGACTGAACGAGGCCGCAGTGCGGGTGTTCGCCCTCCGCTCGGCGTTGGGTCGGTCTCCCCAGCCCGATCTGGCATCGGTCGCGTCTGCCGAGCACCGGGCCGCGGCACGCACGATCTGGAATGCGATCGGCTGACCTTCGCGCAGCGCGGATCGGAGGCTCAGGCGGCGGTGGTACAGAGCGTCTGTGGTACAGGGCGTCTGTGGATCAGGCGTGCGGTGGACCAGGCTAGTGGGCTGCCGTCACTACAGCGGGATGTTGCCGTGCGCCCCGCGACCGGCGGGGGCCGAGGCCAACGCCTCCGCGACCCGACGGCGGGTTTCGATCGGAGTGATGATCTCGTCCACCACACCCAGCTCGACAGCCCGTTGTACGCCGCCCGCGATCGCCTCATGCTCGGCGACCAACTTGCCGTGCAGGGCCTCACGCTCGTCGTCTGGTGCCGCGGCGAGCTGCCGCCGGTGCAGGATGCCCACCGCGGCCTTGGCGCCCATCACGGCCACCTCCGCCGACGGCCAGGCGAATACCGCGGTGGCCCCGAGTGACTTGGAGTTCATCGCGATGTACGCGCCGCCGAAGGCCTTGCGGGTGACCAGCGTGACGCGGGGTACCACCGCTTCGGCGAAGGCGTGCAGCAACTTGGCGCCGCGACGGACCACGCCGTCCCATTCCTGGCCGACACCGGGCAGGTAGCCGGGTACGTCCACCAGAACCAGCAGCGGGATGCCGAAGGCGTCGCACATGCGGACGAAGCGTGAAGCCTTCTCCGCCGAGGTCGAGTCCAGGCAGCCACCCAGCCGCAACGGATTGTTGGCGACGACCCCCACGGACCGGCCCGCCAATCGACCGAGACCGACCACGATGTTCGCGGCCCACTTCGCCTGCAACTCCTCCATCGGCTCGTCCAGCAGGCTGTTGATCAGCGGGTGGACGTCGTACGCACGGTTGCTCTGCGCCGGCAGCAACGCCCCGAGGTCTACGTCGTCGGTCATGCCGGCGATCCCGGCGATCCCCGGACGGGAGAAGATGCCGTTCAGGCGCCGTGCCCGCACGAATGCGTCGTCCTCGGACTTCGCCAACACGTGTACGACACCGGACTTGCGTCCGTGGGCCGACTGGCCGCCGAGCGCCTCCATGTCGACGTCCTCGCCGGTGACGGACTTGACCACCTCCGGCCCGGTGACGAACACCCTCCCGTCGGGCGACATGATCACGATGTCGGTCAGTGCCGGACCATAAGCGGCGCCGCCGGCGGCGGCCCCGAGGACGACCGAGATCTGCGGGATGCGCCCGGAGGCGCGAACCATGGCGGCGAACACGCTGCCGACGCCGTCCAGGGCTTCCACGCCCTCGGCGAGCCGGGCGCCACCGGAGTGCCAGACGCCGATCACCGGGATCCGTTCCCGGACGGCGGTGTCAATCGCATCGACGATGTGCCGGCATCCCGAGGCGCCCATCGCGCCGCCCATCCGGGTCGCGTCGGTGCAGAAGGCCACCACTTTGGCGCCGTCGATGCGGCCCCGGGCGACCCACACGCCGGACGTGTCGTCCGGTGTGAGCCCTTCCATCGTGCCGTCGTCGAGCAGTTTGCCGAGCCGTTGCCGCGGTTCGCGGAAATCGGGCTGACGAGGTCCACGCGCGGCCTGCGCGGCTGCTGCGGCGGCGAGAGCGGCTGCGGCCGCGCTGGTGTCGGTGCTCGCGGTGCTCGCGGTGTTCGCGGTGTCTCGCGGTGCTCGCGGTGCGAGAAGTGGTGTCTGCGCTGGAATGGGGCGTCGACACCGTCTCGCCCACTGGATCGGCCGGGGCCGGCACGGCGGCCTGGGGGGTCGCGGTCCCCTCGGGCGGGTGGGTCGTTGTCGGGTGGGCAGTGATCACTGTGCCGTCTTTCACGCCTTGGTGAAGATCAAGGCCACGTTATGACCGCCGAATCCGAAGGAGTCGTTGATGGCTGCGTTCAGCGTGACCTTGCGGGTGCTGGTGGCGACATCGACCTCGATCGCCGGGTCGAGGTGTTGAATGCTCTGCGTGCCCGGAACGATGTCGTTCTGCACGGCCAGCACGGTGGCGATCGCCTCCACGGCACCGGCGGCGCCCAGCATGTGGCCGGTCATCGACTTGGTGGCGGTGACCACCGGGTGGCTGCCGATGGCACGGATGATCGTCTTGGACTCGGCGACGTCGCCGACCGGGGTGGACGTCGCGTGGGCGTTGACGTGCCCGATGTCGGCCGGGCTCAACTGCGCCATCCGCAGTGCCTTGTTGATGGCGCGCATCGATCCCTCACCCTCGGGCTCCGGAGCGGTGATGTGGAACGCGTCGTTGCTCATGCCGATGCCCGCGAGGGTGCCGTAGATCTTGGCGCCTCGAGCCTCGGCGTGTGACCGCCGTTCCAGCACCATGATCCCGGCGCCCTCGCCGATGACGAAGCCGTCCCGGTCGGTGTCGAACGGGCGGGAGGCTGTGGCCGGATCGTCGTTCCTGGTGCTCATAGCCCGCATCTGGGAGAAACCGGCGATCGGCAGCGGGTGAATGCAGCCCTCGGCGCCGCCGGCCAGCGCGATGTCGATCTCGCCCTCCTTGATCAGCTTGTACGCCCAGGCCAGACCTTCGGCACCGGCCGCGCAGGCCGAGACCGGGGCGTGGACCGCGCCGCGCGAGGTGTTCCACAGGCCTACCGCGGCGGCCGGGCCGTTCGGCATCAGCATCGGCACCGTCATCACGGCGACCTTGCGGATGCCCTGCGTCTCCAGTGCGTCGTCCTGATCGAGCAGGGTCACGGCACCGCCGATCCCGGTACCGATCACAGTGCCGCGGCGGAGCGGGTCGATGTCGTCGGGGCTGCCGGCGTCTGCCCAGGCCTCACGGGCGGCGATCAGTGCCGCCTGCTGACTGCGGTCGAGTCGCCTGGCCTCGACCCGCGGGAGAACCTCCAGCGGGTCGACGGCCAGCGGCGCGTGCAGGTTGACCGGCAGGCCGAACTTCTCCACCCATGGTTGGTCGATGTTCTTCACTCCGACCTTGCCCGCGAGCATGGCCTGCCAGGTTTCTGGAGCCGTCCCGCCGATGGGCGTGGTGGCCCCGATTCCGGTGACGACGACGTCATCAGCACTCATGGTTCGACTCCTTACCGCCTGCTTGTAGTGAGTAACAGTTACTTGTTGGCGTCGATGTAGGCGACGGCGTCCGCGACAGTCTTCAGGTTCGCCAGTTCGTCATCGGGGATCTTGACGCCGAACCGGTCCTCGGCCTGTACCGCGATCTCGACCATCGACAGCGAATCGATGTCCAGGTCATCGGTGAAGGTCTTCTCCGGCGAGACATCGGCGGCCGGGACACCGGCCACCTCCTCGATGATCTCGGAGAGTCCGGTGAGTGTGTCCTCGGTTGCCACAGGTATTTCCTTTCTGCAGAAAGTCGACTGACCACCGATTGGTCAGCCGGGCATTGCGGTAACGCTGACCGGGCCGTTACGGCACCCGGTACACCTGGCCGGCGAAGGTGAGGCCGGCGCCGAAGCCGACTGACAACACCAGATCGCCTGATTTGACCCCACCCTGCTCGCGTAGCCGACACAGTGCGACCGGCACCGATGCAGACGAGGTGTTGCCGGTGGTGACGATGTCCCTCCCGACGGCGACGTCGGGTCGGGCACCGGCCGCGATCAGCTTCTTCACGATGGCGTCGATGATGCGCAGATTGGCCTGGTGGGTGACGATCGCGTCGATGTCGGACATCTGCAGTCCGGCAGCGGCGACGGCGCGTATTCCGACCGGGGCGATCTGGGTGGTCGCCCAGCGGAAGACCGCCTGCCCGTCCTGGTACATGTGGGAGTTGCGGTCTTTGATGTTGATCGCCTGGGTCTGCGTCTCGTCGCTGCCCCAGGCGACCGGTCCGATCTCCTCGGTGTCGGAGGCGGACACCACGACAGCGCCCGCCGCGTCGGCGAAGATGATCGCGGTGGATCGGTCGGTCAGGTTGGTCCAGTCGGTGAGCTTGTCGACACCGACCAGCAGCACGTTCTTGCCCGCTCCCGCCCGGACGGTGTGCGAGGCGGCCGCCAGCCCGTAGCAGAAGCCCGCGCACGCCGCATTGAGATCGAACGCCCCCGGCGCGTGAATTCCGAGTTCGGCGGCGACCTGGGTGGCGGCATGCGGCACCTGGCTGGGCAGCGAGCAGGTGGCGACGATGACGGTGTCGATGTCGGCCGCAGACAGCCCGGCCTCCGCCATCGCCTGCCGACTCGCCTCGACGCCCATCATGACGGCGGTCTCCGCCGGAGACGCCCAACGCCGCTCCTGGATGCCGACTCGAGAGCGGATCCACTCGTCGTTGGTGTCCATCGTCTGGGACAGCTCGTCGTTGCTGACGACCCGCTCCGGGCGGTAGTAGCCCATGCCGGTGATCTTGGTGCCGGCGGCCTCAGGCGCGCGACTGATGGTGGCGGTCATCGAGGGTCCGATCCGTTCGAAGTGGCGACCCCGGAGTGCTCGGCCATGAAGTCGGCGGCGGCGACGAGGTCGTCTGGAGTTCGCAGGGCCATGGTGGCGGTGCCCTTCAGTTCGCGCTTGACCAGACCGACCAGGGCGCCGGCCGGGGGCAGTTCCAGCACACCCGTCACGCCGAGGCGCTCGAAGGTGGCCATGCAGAGGTCCCAGCGCACCGGCCGGGTGACCTGCGCCACCAGTAGGTCGAGGTATTCAGCCCCGTTCGAGACTGTCTCGCCGGTCGCATTGGTGAGCAGCGCATGGTGTGGATCGGTCACGGCGATGTCCGGGACGTGCTCGCGGAGTTCGGTTTCCGCTGTCGCCATGAATTTGGTGTGGAAGGCCCCGGCCACCGGGAGGGGGATGACCCGAGCACCCGCGGGCGGGTTGGCCTGCAACTGGTCGAGTGCCTCGACCGTGCCGGCAGCAACGATCTGGCCGCCGCCGTTGCGGTTGGCTCCGACCAGGTCGAGCGCGGCCAACGCGGCGAGCACCTCGTCCGGGTCACCGCCGACCACGGCTGCCATTGCTGTCGGGGCGTGCCCGCAGGCGGTGGCCATGGCGCGGCCCCGAATCGACGCCAGCGCGGTGGCGTCGGTGGGATCGAGCACGCCGGCGATGCCGGCGGCGGCGAGTTCGCCAACCGAGTGGCCGGCGATCAGCGCACCCGCCGGCACGTCGAGCTCGGCGGCCGCCAGGAGGGCGGTCGCGACCACCAGCGGTTGGGTGACTGCGGTGTCCTTGATCTCCGCCGCCGTGGCGGTGCTGCCCAGTCGGGCCAGATCGAGGTCAGCGGCCTCTCCCAGCGCGGCCAGGCCGGCGGCGTAACGGGGGAGTTCGAGCCAGGGAGCGAGCATTCCGGGCTTCTGCGAGCCCTGTCCAGGGGCGACGATGGCTAACACGGGGTTAACTCAACCATCCGACACGCCGATTCGCCGGATGGCGCGGCTACCAAGTCACGGCCAAGCTTTTGTAGGGATCCTCTATATCATTCGCATGTTCTGACCAAAAAGGTCACAGACTGGTGTCGAGGGTGCATCCGCCGCTGTCAGGTCGCACTGAGCCTGCCCACGATCAGTGCCGTACGCAGGACCGCGACGTCTCGGGCCTGCCACGGGTCGAGGCCGGTCAGCTCCGCCACCCGATGCAGGCGATATCGGAGCGTGTTGGCGTGTACGAACAGGCTGCGGGCGGCCGGTTCCAAGGCCGCTCCGTGATCGAGGTACCCGTCGAGAGTCTCCAACAGGGGTGTGGCCGCGGCGGCCAGCGGGGCGTACACCGCATCGCGAAGCCTGCGGGCAGCCGTCGCGTCCCCGGCGATGATCCGTTCCACCAACAGCTCGTCTGCGCCGATCAGCCGCGGCGCCGAGGTCCACGCCGCGGCCACCCGGAGGCCGGCGGTGGCTTCCGTGGCGGATGCGGTAGCGCCGGTCAGCCCCCGGGCGGTCGGTCCGTACACGATCGGACCCGGTCCGAAGAGGGCCTCCAGGCCGGCCGCCGATCGCGGGTCCCACCGGGCGGGTTGCAGTCCGTCACCGTCGCCGGACGGGTCGGGCGGCGCGCTCAACACGACGATCAACCGCTCACCCTGCACGCCGGAGAGGGCGATCAGTCGATTCGCCCGCGCCCAGGCACTCAGCACCGCTTCGGAGTGCGGAGCGCCGCGCGCCGACCCCGCGACGACCACGACCTGCCCCGTCGGGTCCCAGCCGAGAGCCGCGGCTCGGGATGCCAGGGAGTCCGGGTCCTCACCGCGAACGATGCCGTCGACCACAGCCGCCTCGACGCGCGCATCCCACGCGCCGCGGGTCTCCGCCGCCGCGGCGTACACGGCGGCGGCGGCGAATGCGATCTCGCGGCTGTACCGCAGCAGACTGTCGCGGAGTGCGGCGACCTCGGCGGGCCCGTGGCCCAGCGGGGGGATGTGCTCCTCGGCGACATTGATCGCGACTCGGACCAACTCGACCGTTCGCCGCAGCGACACCGCTCGGAGCAGGTCTCGTGGTGCGGTGCCGAAGACGGTGTCGGTGAGGCGGAGATCCGCCTGTCGGCTTCGCAGCCAGGGGACGTACCCGCCGATACCCGCCTGGGCCACCAGGGTCACCCAGGACCGTTGATCGGCGGGCAGGGTCCGAAACCAGGGCAGTTGCTCGTCCATCATCGCCACGGCGCGGGTGGCCATGCCGCCGCCCGCGCGCTCGACCCGCTTCAGTGTCGCCTGGCTGATCATCGACGCACCGACGGTGACCGGGCCGACATCGGACCTCGGCGGTTTCTGCTCGGCTCCGGTCGTCACGCGCTCAGGATGCCATCCTCGGGGGGCAATAGTGCATTCACTCGGAAGTATTGGAATGGAACTTCGGTATTCACGCGGCGCGAGACAGTTCCACCGAAATGGCTCGGAATATCAACAAGGCCGGCACCGTGGGGCGGGGCCGGCCTTGCTGTCGAAGCT
Organism: uncultured Actinomycetota bacterium; assembly: GCA_963825975.1. GTDB lineage: Bacteria > Actinomycetota > Actinomycetes > Mycobacteriales > Nakamurellaceae > Nakamurella. Next base: position 135,664 of record CAWGUZ010000017.1, on the reverse strand, counting down.
CCGCTCTCAGATCGCGGTGACGCCGCTGGCCTGCGGGCCCTTGGCTGACTGCTCGACTTCGAACTGCACCCGCTGGCTCTCCTCGAGCGACCGGTAACCACTGCCACCGATGGCCGAGTAGTGCACGAAGACGTCAGCCGAACCGTCGTCGGGGGAGATGAAGCCGTAGCCCTTCTCCGCGTTGAACCACTTCACAGTGCCCTGCGCCATGCTTGCTCTCCTGAAACAACTTTCGAGATGCGCCCGGCACCTCGAGACCGAAATACCGCCGACTCCAGCGACTTGAAGCCAACGGGATGTCGATCGGACGGGTGGTCAGGACCGAATAGTTTCGGCCCTGCTCAACCGACTCCGAAAGATCATCGTCCTGATAGTAACTGTGCGAATACTGCGAGGGCTAGACGTTCGCGGAGAGTTGTCATGCGCCAACGTCACGATTCCGCAGCGGTCCTCGATTCAGGTGGTCACGAATCGCCACCGGCATTACCCGAGCGACCCGCACTCGGGTCGCTGAGCCGGTAATTCGCCGCAGCCTCCGCAGCCGCTCCGACCCGGTATTCGCCGCGTCGCTCCAGAGCCGACAGTGCGGCCACCACCATTGACGGGCCGTCGATCAGGAAGTGTCGACGAGCGGCGGCGCGAGTGTCGGAGAACCCGAACCCGTCGGCACCCAGCGCCACGTAGTCGGTCGGCACCCACGGCGCAATGAGGTTCTGCACGGCGCGTTGGGAGTCGCTGGTGGCGATGACCGGTCCGGCGGCGTTCTGCAGCCGCTGGGTGACGTAGGGCTCGGAGTGGTTGTTCGGATCGAGCAACCGATTCCGTTCGACGATCTCGGCTTCCCGGCGGAGCTCGGACCAGCTGGTCACGGACCACACGTCGGCTGCGACGCCCCAATCGGCGGCCAGTAGTTGCTGTGCCTCCAGCGCCCAGCGCAGGCCGACCCCCGACGCGAGCAGCTGAGCCCGCGCCTTGCCCTCGTGGTCCGGTGCCGGTGCGAGCAGGTACATGCCCTTGAGCAACCCCTCCACGTCGAGGTCCTTGGGCTGCGCGGGCTGGGCGTACGGCTCGTTGTACAGGGTGATGTAGTACAAGATGTTCTCGCCCTTGGGGAACTGCTCGCTGCTGCCGTACATCCGGCGCAAGCCGTCCTTGACGATGTGCGAGACCTCGTAGCCGTACGCCGGGTCGTACGCAACCACGTGCGGCTGGGTCGCCGCGAGCAGGTGCGAGTGGCCGTCGGCGTGTTGCAGACCCTCGCCGGTGAGCGTGGTCCGGCCGGCGGTCGCGCCCATCACGAAGCCGCGTCCCATCTGGTCGCCGATGGCCCACAGGCCGTCGCCGGTCCGCTGGAATCCGAACATTGAGTAGAAGATGTAGATCGGGATCAGCGGCTCGCCGTGGGTGGCGTAGGACGTCGACACCGCGGTGAGGGTGGCGATCGAGCCGGCCTCGTCGATGCCCTCGTGCAGGATCTGACCTACTTCGCTCTCCTTGTAGGCGAGCATCAGACTGGCGTCCACCGCCGTGTACAGCTGCCCGTGCGGGTTGTAGATCTTCAGCGTCGGGAAGAACGAGTCCATGCCGAAGGTGCGGGCCTCGTCGGGGATGATCGGCACGATGCGGTGGCCGATCTCGGGGTCGCGGACCAGATCGCGAACGAGTCGGACGAACGCCATGGTGGTGGCGATCTCCTGCTTGCCGGAGCCGCGCTCCAATACGTCGTACAGCTTGTCGCCGGGCAGGACCAGCGGCTTCGCGTTGTTACGACGTTCGGGCAGGTAGCCGCCGAGCTTCGCGCGGCGCTCCTTCAGATAACCCAGGACCGGATCGCCCTCACCCGGGTGGTAGTACGGGGGCTGGTACGGATCTGCTTCCAGCGCCGCATCGTCGATCGGGATGTGCAACTCGGTCCGGAACGCCTTGAGGTTGTCCAGCGTGAGCTTCTTCATCTGGTGCGTGGCGTTGCGACCCTCGAATGAGGGGCCGAGGTGGAAGCCCTTCACCGTCTTGGCCAGGATGACCGTGGGCTGGCCCTTGTGCTCGGTGGCGGCCTTGTACGCGGCGTACACCTTGCGGTAGTCGTGACCGCCGCGGCGGAGGTTCCAGATGTCGTCGTCGCTCATCGGTGCGACCAACGCCTTGGTGCGGGGGTCGCGGCCGAAGAAGTGTTCCCGGACGTAGGCGCCGTCGTTGGCCTTGTACGTCTGGTAGTCGCCGTCGGCGGTGGTGTTCATCAGGTTGACCAGGGCACCGTCCCGGTCGGCGTGCAGCAGGGTGTCCCACTCGCGACCCCAGATCACCTTGATCACGTTCCAGCCGGCGCCTCGGAAGAACGACTCCAACTCCTGAATGATCTTGCCGTTGCCGCGGACCGGGCCGTCCAGGCGCTGCAAGTTGCAGTTGATGACGAAGTTCAGGTTGTCCAGGCCGTCGATCGCGGCGATGTGGATCAGGCCGCGCGACTCGACCTCGTCGAGCTCGCCGTCGCCGAGGAACGCCCAGATGTTCTGATCCGAGGTGTCCTTGATGCCGCGGTGGTGCAGGTACCGGTTGACCCGAGCCTGCTGGATGGCGTTCATCGGGCCGAGGCCCATCGAAACAGTCGGGAACTCCCAGAAGTCCGGCATCAGTCGGGGGTGCGGGTAGGAGGGGATCCCGCCGCCGGGGTGCGACACCTCCTGCCGGAAGCCGTCGAGCTGATCGGTGGAGAGCCGACCCTCCAGGAAGGCGCGGGCGTACATGCCGGGGGAGGCGTGGCCCTGGTAGAAGATGTGGTCGCCGCCGCCGGGGTGGTCCTTGCCGCGGAAGAACCAGTTGTGCCCCACCTCGTACAGGCTGGCCGAGCTCGCGTAGGTGGAGATGTGGCCGCCGACGCCGACGCCGGGCCGCTGCGCCCGGTGCACGGTGATCGCGGCGTTCCAGCGGATCCACTGCCGGTACCGACGCTCGATCTCCTCGTCGCCGGGGAAGAACGGCTCGTTCTCGGTGGCGATCGTGTTGATGTAGTCGGTCGTGGTCAGCGCGGGCAGGCCGACATGCCGCTCCCGCGCTCGCGCGAGCAACCGCAGCATGACGTAGCGAGCGCGCTGCTGCCCGCCGGCATCGACCATGGAGTCGAACGACTCCAACCACTCGCCCGTCTCGCCAGGATCGGTGTCCGGGATCTGCGCGGCGATGCCGTCGCGGATCAGCCGGTGCCGGGCCGGTGTGAGGTCTTCATACGGTGACGCAGCCAACGGAACTCCTCGTCACATACCGGGCCGCCGGGGCGGCCGCTTCCAATAGTCGAGCTGATCGTCGATCGGGCCGGCCCACCATCCGGCGACCGGTCAGTCAACCACCGACCATCCTCTCCCATCGCGACCATCCGCGCGCTGTCGGCATCCGCCCACCCGCGCGACGCGTGGTGACGCGCTGATGTGAGGCGGTCGTGAGCCGGGTGCGTGCGCCGATTCGCCGCGGTCGACGCCGTTTCCCGGGGCCGCGTTCGCATTTGCTCGCGGTGCTAATAGGCTGGGCTGCAGCAGGTTGTGTTATCGGGCCGTCGGGACCGCCGACCGACTCGCGGAACAACTGATGGAGGACGGATAGTCGTGGGCGACGTTGCAGGGCGGGCGGGCACTGCTGCAGCTCGGCTGGGTTTGACCGCCGACAGCGTGGTCGCCGAGTTCGGTTACGACGAGGACGTGGACTTCGATCTGCGTGATGCGATCGAAGATCTGACGCACAACGAACTGCTCGACGAGACCTCTGACGAAGTCTTCGACGCTGTCCTGCTCTGGTGGCGGGACGGCGACGGCGACCTGACCGATGCGTTGGTGGACGCGGTCACCCCGCTCGCGGACAGCGGTTCGATCTGGGTGCTCACCCCCAAGACCGCCCGAGCCGGCTTCGTCGAACCGTCCGACGTGGTCGAGGCCGCACAGATCGCCGGCCTCACCTCAACCGTGAGTTTCGCCGCCGGGTCGGCTTGGACTGCCACCCGACTCACCCGCCCGAAGTCCGAGACTCGTTCCCGTCGCTGACCTCTCGCCGCGAACAGCGTCGATGATCACGCCGAGAACGACGCCGATGACGACAGTGCAGGGGCCGGCTGCGGTCAATGGGCCGTCGTCCGGTGCGGTCGTCGTAGGCGCCCGCGCACCCGACTTCACGCTGCCGTCCGCGGCCGGCCCGGAGGTCTCGCTGGCCGACGCTCGCCGGCACGGAGCGGTACTGCTGGTCTTCTACCCGTTCGCCTTCTCGGTGACCTGCACCGCGGAGCTGAACGAGATCCGCGATTCCCTGAATGCCTTCCGAGAGCGGGGTGTGCAGCCGATCGCAGTCTCGGTGGACACCAAATTCTCGCTACGGGCGTTCGCCGACGCGCGGGTTACCTGTTTCCGCTGCTGTCCGACTTCTGGCCGCACGGCGCTGTGGCGCAGGAGTACGGCGTGTTCGATCGCGAGTCACGGCCTGGCGGTCCGCGGCACCTTCCTGGTCGACGCGGCAGGCATCGTCCGGTTCGCCGAGGTCATCGAACCCGGCGACGTACGCGATCAGGATCGCTGGCATGCGGCCATCGCGGCGCTCGCCGGCCGCTGACACCTGCCTCGCGATCTGGCGTGGGAGCGGCGGCCGCCCGATCGGCACGGTGGATTTGGCTGCACTGGCCGGCGTGACAATGGCAGCCGCATCCGGGCGTGTAGCTCAGCGGAAGAGCATCGCGTTTACACCGCGACGGTCGGGGGTTCGATCCCCTCCGCGCCCACCCTAACGACTCCAGCACGCCCAACGACTCCAGGGCACCGGGCGCTTCAGGGCCTGCCTGCGAACTCGTGTCCTGCCACAGCAGGAAGCCGGGACTCATCTCCCGCGGCCGCTGAGGCGAAGGCGGGTAGTAGACGAACCCGTCGCCGGGGGCAGCCACTCCGGCTTTCGGCGTGAAAATGTTCGGTGAGCGAACCTTTTCACGCCGAAAGTGCCGACGGGGCGGGTCCCTAGCCGGCAGGCGGGGCCGACGGTTCGGCGGGCGGGACCGGTTCCACACCGGGGACCAGCGGCACATCCGGCACCGGGGCGGGGGCCGGGGTCGAGCCGGGGTCCGGCATGGGCGACGGGTCGGGAGAGGGCACCGGATTGGCCGGGCCAGGGCTCGGCATGCTCGAAATCGTGGTCATGCCCCGAGGGTGCCACCGGACTGCCCGATCGGCCAGTCATGGAGTCGTCTACCCGGCACCACGGGTGATCGGTCGGCCGGCCGGCGAGCCGACCGAATCGGTTGCGGGGACGTCCGCCTGGCCCGCGGGCAGGAACGCCGAGACCACGCGCCGATGGCGCACAGCACCCCGGTGATGATGAAGATCTCGGTGTATTCGGTGACCAGCGCGCGGTCAGCCGGATCCCGTACTCGGCGAGCTCGGCGGCGTACTCGCTCGTCGGAGACCCCGAACGGCATCGGGGTGTTCAGCGCGGCGGTCAGCTCCCGGAACCGGTGCAGCCCCCAGGCGGTCAGCGCGGCCACCCCGATCAGCATCCCGGTGGTCCGGCCACGACCACGGCCGCGGACGCGACCCCGTGCTCCGCGGCGGGCACCACACGCAGCACCGCCGCTGCCAGCGGTGCGATCACCAGGCCCAGACCGACGCCGGCGATCGGCCAGGTCGGTCGGCAGCGCGGGCACGCCGAACGCCCAGGGTGGACGTGCCAGCACATCGGCGACCACCGCGACGATCAGCAGGTAGCCGCCGGCGGCGATCGCCCAGCCCGACCGACTGAGATCCATCGCTCGCCGACGCGCCGGCTCAGCAGTTCCGCCGAGCACGGCGCCCACCGGCAGTGCGGCCAGGAACGGCACCAGCAGCACCGCGGCGGCCGCCGAATCCCGACCCAGCACGGTCTGGGCGAACAGTTCGACGTCGACCAGCGTGACCAGCAGCGCCGCCCCGGTCGAGCAGGCTGACCAGCAGGATCAGGAAGAACGGGTCGCAGCCGGACCCGCCGGGTGTCCAGCAGCCGCGACCGTGCTGCGCCGCTCCCACCAGCACGAATACCGGCTGCCACGCCGTGGCGGCCGCCGAGCACCGGCCAGCCCCACGCGGCAGCGCCGCCACGCTCCGGGTCCGGGTTGTACAGCGCCACCACCAGCAGAGCAGCGCCAGGGCCAGCAAGCCCGCCGCCGACCAGGTCGAGCCGTTTCGTCGCGCCGGCCATGGGGCCGGTCGGCCGGCAGCGCGCGCTGCACCAGCAGCATCGCCACCGCCGTCAGCGGCAGGTTGATCCAGAAGATCCAGCGCCAGCTCTGCGGCTCGATGCCGGTGACGAGTGACCAGGAGCCGAACAGTGCGGCGACACCCACCCCGTAGAGGGTGCCCAGAACGCTGCCGGCCTCCTGGGCGGCACCGACGAAGCCCAGCGCGGTCGAGCGCCGCCGGCTCCTCCCAGAGGTCGCCGACCAGCGCCATCGTGACCGGCAGCAGCGCACCGCCGGCGGCACCCTGCAACACCCGACCCGCGACCAGTAGTGGCAACGTCCCGGCCAACGCGGTGATCGTCGAGCCGACCGCGAACGCGAGCAGGCACAGCTGCAGCACCCGACGTCGCCCGATCCGATCGGACAACTGGCCCAGCAGCGGCATCGCCGCGACGTAGCCCAACAGGTAGCCGGTGACGATCGGGGTGGCCCGCTCCAGCCGGTTCACCGGGATCTCCAGGTCGCGGACGATGTCGATGCAGCACCCCGACGACGACGTAGGCGTCCAGTGCCCCGAGCAGGACCGCGGCCGCGGCCGCCCCGACAGCGACGTGGCGGGAGACTCCGGGTCGTCGGGTCTCGCGTCGAGGCTGGTGGCGGTGCCGTCGGGGTGCTCCGGGATCCCCGCGGTCGGCTCAGGGCCTTTCGGCTCAGGCCTTCCGGCAGCGGGTCGCGTGCCGGTGTGATGCCGCCGGTCACGAACCGCTGGTGCGGTGATCGTCACAGCTTTGTCGAAGTCACTCAGCGTGCAGTTCGACCCCGGCCGCGGTTCGCCGTCGGAGCCCGTAGGGCGAACGCTACGGACCGCGGCAGCGAGGTGGTCGCTTCGGATCGTGAAGGTGCCCTCGACGTCGGAGCTGATCCCCGGGGTCAGGCTGGCGGCTACCGCCTTTGGCACGGTGCCGCTGATCATGTAGTCGCCGCCGGACGCCGTCACCGCGGACAGACCCCGTCGCGCTGGTCAGCACCTTGGACACCCCGGCGTCCGCGTTGAGGATCGTCGTCGGGTCGTACACCTGACCGGCCAGCGCGGCCGGCAGCTTCGTGTAGCCGCCGGTGGCGCCCTTCAGATACAGGTCCTTGTCGACCACGATGAACTCGATCTCGATCAGTTGGCCGAACTGTTTGATCGCGGCCTTGCCCTGGGCCGATCCGTCGGCTTTCAGGTCGCCCTCGGCACTTTGCACTTCCAGATCGGGCAGGGTGCCGGTCACCGCGATCACGAAATGAGCGCTGGTCACACCGGCCATCGCGGTGACTGCGCCGCTGACGAGGTCGGCCGGTGAAGGAGTCGGGGTGGTGGTGGCGGAAACCTTCTCGGAGCTGGTGCAGCCGGCGATCGTCAGCAGCCCGGCCAGAACCAGCGGAACCAATCGCTGTGGAAAACGCATGAACGGGCCTCCGGCGGGACTGTCGTGAGAATGCCGCGGGAATCCACCCGGACATGCGCGAGAGTACCGCGCACCAACGGCTCAGCCGGTGTCGCTGACATCGGAGGCACCCGCGTCGTTCCGAATGCCGATTCCGGAGATGACGCCCGCGATGACGAGCAATCCGGCGGTGGCGACCAGGGCTCGGTGGAAACCGGCGCGATCCAGGTCTCCGCCGGTGATCGCGCCCGCGAACGCGATGGTGAGCAGGCCGGCGACCCTGGCGATCGCATTGTTGATCGCCGACCCGATGCCGGCGCGATCGGTCGAGATGCCACTCATGATCGCGGCAGTCAGCGGCGCGACGGTCAGGGCTAGGCCGAGGCCGAACAGCAGCACTCCCGGCATCAGCTCGGTCCACAATCGCACGGGCACACCCACCCGCAACATCAGCAGAAATCCGCCCGCCGCGACCACGGGGCCGGCCGCCATGAACAATCTGGGACCTAGACGGCGGGCGAGCCCGCCGAAATACCCGGACAGTGCCAGCATGATCAGCGTGACCGGGATGAGCGTCAGACCTGCGGCGGTCGCGCCGTACCCCGCCACCTGTTGTAGGAACAGCACGACGGCGAACGACCCGAGCGACAAGGCGCCGTAGACACCGACCGTGGCGATGTTGCCGAGCCGAAAGTTGTGCACGGTGAACAACGCCAACGGCATCATCGGATGCGCACTTCGCTGCTCCACCAGGACGAAGCCGACCAGTGACGACACGCCGAGAATCAGGGGCCCCCAGACACCGGGATCCGTCCAGCCCCAGTTCTGCTGTTCGATCAGCGCGTACACAGTCGCACTGAGCCCGACGACGCCCAGGGTGGCACCGGGGTAGTCCAGGCGCACCCGGTCGCCGACCCCGATCGGCGTCGGTAGCTTGCCCAACCACCAGACCGCCCCGCCGATCGGTAGCAGGTTGATGCCGAACACCCACCGCCACGACACCAGATCGACGAACACGCCACCGAACAAGGGTCCGACGAGCATTGCAACGCCGGACCACGCCGTCCACCGTCCGATCGCGGTGCCCCGGGCATGACCGTCGAACGCGGACACGATCATCGCCAGCGAACTGGGCACCAGGAGTGCACCGGCGGCACCCTGGAATCCGCGGGCCAGGATCAGCAGCACACCGCTCGGCGCCAGCGCGCAGGCCAGCGACGTCACACCGAAACCGATCAGGCCGATCCGCAGAATCCGCACCCGGCCGAACTGATCCGAGAGCGACCCGGCCAGCAGGATCAGCGAGCCCAGGGTGATCAGGTAGGCGTCCACCACCCACTGCTGTACGGCCAGCCCGCCGCCGAGGTCGGCGACGATGGCCGGGAGTGCCACGGTGACCACGCTGCCGTCGAGGAAGGCGACGAAGCTCGCCAGGATCGCGACGATCAGCACATTGCGCTGTGCCGGCGTCATCGGGGAGCAGAGTTGCACGCCGACCGGATTCGGTGCGGTGTCACCGGGATCCGCAGCGGGATCGAATCGAACTGGATGCCATGGTGGACGCCAACCTACGACAGTCTCGGTCCTTGTTTTCGCGCGCCGCCGGCGCCGGCGTTTCGGGCGGAGTTACCGTTCGCTGCGTGAAGGGCCGAGGGTCGACGGTGGGTGCCGACCGGCTCGTCCCGCAGCGGCTGATCGGTGACCAGGCGGCCGATCCGGTGGAACTCGTGCGGTGGATGGGTGCGCTGCAGGCCCAGGATTATGGACAATCGTTGTGGGCCATCGGATCCCGACTCCGGCACGGCACGAAGTCAGCCGTGGAGGAGGCCATCCGCGCGGGTGACATCGTGCGGACGTGGCCGATGCGCGGCACGCTGCACTGGGTACCGGCGGCGGATGCGGCATGGATGGTGCGGCTGTCCGCCGAGCGCACGCTGGCCGCGAGCCGCACCCGCCGCGCTCAGCTGGACCTGGACTCGGCCACCATCGCACACGCCGGAGACCTGCTGGCCGCGGCGTTGACCGGTGGGCGCCGATTGGCCCGGCCGGATGTGATGCAGCTGTGGACCGACGCGGGGATCAGCGTGGATGGTCAGCGCGGCTACCACCTGCTGTGGCATCTCGCGCATGACGGGCTGATCGTGGTCGGGCCGATGGCCGGCCGACAGCAGACTTTCCTGCTCCTCGGTGAACTCCCGGGGCAGCATCTGCTGTCCACTGGCGAGTCGCTGGTCGAGCTCGCTCGCCGATACGCCCGCAGCCATCAGCCGATTCGGGTCGCCGATTTCGCGTGGTGGGCGGGTCTGAAGATCACCGACGCCCGGCGCGGAGTCGCCGCCGCCGGATTGAACGGAGCGGTAGGCGAAACCGGTGCCGGGGCTGATCGGGTGCTGTGGACCGCAGGCGCGGCAGATCCCACCGACCCCACTCTGGACGAGGCGGAGTCGCGGTCGGGCGTTCAGTTGCTGGCCGGGTTCGACGAGTTCCTACTCGGTTACCAACAACGCTCCGACGTGCTGGATCCCGCTTTCGCGAACCGCGTGGTACCCGGCAACAACGGCATATTCCAGCCCTGTGTAGTGGTCGACGGGCGGGTCGTGGGCACCTGGCGGCGCAGTGTCCGCAACGGGTCGGTGAACGTCGCCGTGCAGCCGTTCACCGCGCGCTCGATCCCGACGGCCGCTCTCCACGAGGCCGCGGCGGGTTTCGCCGCGTTTCATGAGGTTAGGCTCGGCCGGGTGACGGTGGAGCTGTAACTGCCGACTCGCCGCGTCGAACGACAGCACTGCGACCTGGTGACCGCTGACTGCCAGACCGGTGTCATTCCGATCCGGGATGTTACTCAATCCAGGTCGTCGCCCGCGGAATGGTGGCGGCTGGCTCCGTGGTGACGGCCGCGGGCGGGATGCGGCGAAGTCACCTCGATGCTGTGCATCTCAGCGGGGTCTCGAATCAGCCCACCCGTGGGGCGGCGCGGGTGGGGCAGGAAAGGGCCCGGGTGATCGGCGCGTGGCCGCACCGCCGGGGTCGGCGGGGCTGGCCGGCCGGATTTCTCGGCGGCCATTGCCGCCTGCAACCGCTGGGCGGCGAGCAGCGTGCTCATGGCCAGCAGATCATCGTCGCAGATGGAGGGCGCGAGCTCGTCGAGTGCCCGAGCGGCCTCGATCCGCACCGTGGCCGAAGACAGCATCACACCGAGGTCCGTGCACAGTCGGTCGAGGGTTGGCGAGACTTGATCGGAAACCGGCAGTCGATCGGGCACCGGCAGTCGATCGGTCGCCGGCAATCGGTCGGTCGCCGGCAGTCGATCGGACACCGAGACTTGATCGCTGTGCGAGTGACCCATCTGACGCCTCCCAGCCGAACTCTTCTTATGACCCGATCCATGGTTCTGCTTCACTCGCGAGGTGGGCAGGGTCCAAAGGCCCTAGTTCGCAGCCTGTCACTGAAGATCAGGTGTCAGCAGTGCTGAGGTCGCCGGGTCGGCGCCGGTCCGGCACGGCATGGCTCATCGACGACGCGAGATTCACTTCGGCTTCGTGTTTCAGACGCTCCGCCAGACTCACCAGCGCGCGGCTTACCGCGACCTCGGCCCTGACGTCGGTCATTGCGGGTTGCCCGCGGCTCCAGGTGAAATTGCCGAGTCCTACCAGGGTGTGCGTGCCGGTGTGAAGTTCGGCGCGCGCGTTGACGGAGTCGTCGTCGAACAGGAAGAGCTTCACGGTCCACTCGGCGACGTGGCTCACGGGACCCCCTCGCGGGTCGTCGCGTACGCAACCCCGACAATTGGCCCGGCGCCGCCTCGGCTACGGCCGCAGCCGCGGACGACTGGCAGTGACCGCAGCCTGCCCTGCCAGTGCACCGACTGACACGCGCCTTCGGCAGGGTTCTTGGATCTCAATTTCCGGGATCGAAGGCTCTGTCGGCATGGAGTCGAGCCCGTTGGCCAAGGCGTTCTGAATGCGGCCTTAGCGACCCGCAACGCGAGATCGTCTCCGCTGCGATCCGGTGGCGTCAGCTCAACGTCGATCGAAATGGGTAGCGGGGGTCGGCGTGCTGTTGTGCTGTGACCCGTAGACCGCCGCTTGGGTACGGCGCTGCATGCCGAGTTTTGCGAGCAGGTTCGAGACGTAGTTCTTCACCGTCTTCTCGGCGAGGAAGAGCCGCTCGCCGATCTGCCTGTTCGTGAGTCCGTCGGTGATCAATGCGAGGATTTCCTGCTCGCGCGGGCTCAGCAGGTCGAATCGCTCGTCCCGCGGTTCACCGTCCCGCAGACGTGTCAACAGCCGTTCCGTCATCTTCGGGTCCAACAGAGAGTTTCCGGCGGCGACCTGCCGGATGGACTCGAGAAGTGAGATCCCTCGAACCTCCTTGAGGATGTAACCGGAGGCCCCCGCCATCACCGCCGCGAACAGTGCCTCGTCATCGTCGTACGACGTCAGGATCACGCACTTGATCTGTGGGTTCTCGGATCGGACCTCCCGGCAGACGTCGATCCCGGAACCGTCGGGGAGCCTGCCGTCCAGCAGTGCCACATCGGGACGTGCCGCCGGGATCCGGGCGAGCGCCTCGGCCGCCGTGCCCGCTTCACCCACGACCAGCATGTCTGATTCGGCGCCGATCAGGTCGCCGATCCCGCGCCGCACCAGCTCGTGGTCGTCCAGCAGGAACAACCTGATCGGACTCGATGCGCTGTCCGACTTTGCTGAAGGTTGTGGCTGCATTTCTTGTCCGATCCAGTCGCTCGACGTCGTCGGCGGGTGCGGCTCAGGGTTCGTGGCCGTTGATTACGGCGACCGTACGCCGACTTTGGGAGGATGAGGCCCGATAGTGGTCCTTTTCCTCCCAAAGCTGAGGGCGGCTCGGGTGACTGTCAGCGAATTGTGTTCACGAGACGAGTCGAGGCCACCACGCAACCAGCGTGATGGCCTCTGACCTGCGGAAACGCCCGTGCCCCCGGCAGGATTCGAACCTGCGCAACTGCCTCCGGAGGGCAGTGCTCTATCCCCTGAGCTACGGGGGCGCGAGAAGTAAGCCTACCCGAGGGAAGAGCCCCACCACGCCATCTGGCCCGGGCTCAGCGCAATCCTCCCGACCGCGCCGTCAGGTGGTGGGCGCCGTGGCGGCCGCGCTGGAATCGGGGCCGTCAGACATGCCCGTCATCCCCGTCCCTGTCATCCCCGTCTCCGTCATCGCAGTTCCCGTCTTTCCAGTGCCCGTCATATTCATGCCGGTCATCTGCATGTCCGAGACATCGGGTGCGGGCAGGGGCGCCGCTCCGAACCTTTTGCTCAACAGGTCGGTCATGGTGGCGATCTCGGCCACCTGGCCGGCCTCCATCTTCTGCGCCATGTTCTGCACCACCGGGTTGGTCGCGTGCGCGGCCGCGAACGCCATCATCGGCAGCCCGCCCTGGTGGTGCCGCACCATGAGTTGGAGGAACAGCGTGTCCGAGGCCGCGCCGGTCACGGTCTTGAGTCGATCGACCTCGGCGTTGGTCGCCATCCCGGGCATGATCACACCGTCGGCGGCTTCCGCCGGGCTGACGGTCATGGCCATCCCGGTGGTCTCCCCGGTGTTCGCCGTCATCCACGACATCGGCGCGGCCATGCCGATCAGCGGATAGCCCCAGAGCAGCAGAAACCCGCCCATCTGGCCGATCTGCGACGTCTGCTGGTATTCGATGTCGTAGGCGATCCCGGCGACCTCCGACGAGCCGCCGTTCTGCTGCGCGATGTGTGCCAACAAGACGCCCTGCTCGTGGTGAACGGTCATGTCGCGGAGGAACCCGACGTCGATCGAGTCGGCACCCGGCCCGACCCCAGCTGATCCGGCGGTCTGTTTCGCAGTCGATCCGCCGACCACCAGGCCGACAATGGCACCGACGAGGAGCAACACCACAGCGAGCAGGGCGAGCACGATTCGGGTGCCGCTCCGTCCCCAGCGGCTGAGATCGAGCGCGCTCGACGCTCGAGAAGGCGATCGCCCGCCGGCCTCACCCGGACCAGGATGCGAACCGGTCACCCGGTCGCCCCGTCGCTGGAGGAAACGGCGCTCGGATCGCTGCTCGGATCGCCGGCTGTGGCCGAACTCTGCGGAACCGGTAGTGGCTCCGGTGGTCTCCGGACTGGCCTCGGTGGTCAGTTCGGAGGTGTCCTGCGTGGCGACGGCCGTGCCCGTACCGCCGCTACCGTCCATTTTGACCGCGTCGGCCGGAACCGGTGTCGCATCGAAAGGAGGGGGTTTCTCGATGTCGAACGTGGGTTGCTCGCAGGTGCCGTTGATTTCGGGGGCCACGTATTGGTTGCGCTGCAGTGCGGTGATGAATTCCTGAACGCGCGGGTCGGCTGCCGAGTCGAGCATCAACTGGTGCCGCCACGCCTGCAGTGAGATCGGGCTGGACAGGCCCGGGTAGGGGCTGAGGGTGATGTACGACTTGCCCTCGACCAGCGTCTTCAGGGTGTCCAGGTCGCCGGACGCGATGGTGTCAGGGTTGTAGGTGATCCAGATCGCACCATGTTCCAGCGTGTGCACCATGTTCTCGGTACGCACCGCCACCGAGTAGACGACGCCGTTGCATGCAGCCCATTCGGCGTCATGCGGCCCGCCGATGGCCGGGGTCCGGTCGTAGGCGACACGAACCGGGGAGTCCACGTGTTGACCAGCCTTGTAGGCGGCAGCATCCCCCACGTAGATGTCAGGAATGCCGGTGGACGGATCCCGGTTCTCCGACGTCGGAACAAACGGTTGTAGCTGCTCCGCGGCCTGCGTCTTGTCGCGCTGGGCGTTGAAAACCACGAAGAACACGGTGCCCGCGAGCGCCACGATCACGCCCACCGCCACGATCGTCAGCCAGGGCAGGCCATCCCGTTGGGTGATGATCGGTGCTGCTGACCGCCGTTGCTTCTTCGCGTTGCTGCCGCTGGCCATCATGAAGAGTCGAACCTCGTTCTATTGGAATCACCTGTGGAAGTCACGCGGGGGCTTGTCGCCGTGCCGGCGGTGATACCGACTTCGCTACGACAAGACGACCCATCCTACGAGGCGGCGGGTTGTGTCACGGTCACTGAACGAGGTGGATCTCCTGTGAATGTCGGCCAACTCCGCGTGCGGGGAGACGAACACTGTTGCTTGACCGACCGGAACGGCTCGGCTTTCGTCAAACGGGGAAGAAACCCGCCCGCGTCGGTGTTGACTAGTGCAGCCGACCCTGGATGCGCTGGTGGTGACACCGACAAACGGCGCTGCTTGCAGCGTGGCAGTTGAGCTTGGGCGATGCGGGAGGTTCGATTCCTCCCGTCGGCACCATCGGTTCCACCCGCGGTTCCACTTGCGGTTTACCCGCGGTCGCAAGCCCCTCCGCACAGCCCGGGTCAGGCCGAGCGGTCACGGTGACGCTCCCGAGCTTCCTAGAATGGGATGGTGAATCCCGCTCAGCTGTCGGCCACCATTCAGGCTGCCCTGCAATCCGTCGTCGAGAGCGACGGCCTGGTCGTGGCGCAGCTGCCCGAGGTGCAGGTGGAGCGGCCCCGTAATCGGGCGCACGGTGACTACGCCACCTCTGTCGCGCTCAAGCTGGCGGGCCAAGCCGGGCGGCCGCCCCGCCAGATCGCCCAGTCGTTGGCTGATCGCCTGGCCGGTGCGCCGGGCATCGCCGGCGTCGAGGTCGCGGGCCCCGGGTTCCTGAACATCACATTGGAGACCGCCGCCGCGGGCGCGATCGTCGGCCAGATCGTGCGGGCCGGTGTGTCTTACGGCGACGGTAACGCGCTGGTCGGTCGCCGAATCAATCTCGAATTCGTCTCCGCCAACCCGACCGGCCCGGTTCACATCGGTGGAGCGCGCTGGGCGGCGGTCGGTGACGCCTTGGGTCGGGTCCTGTCCGCGCAAGGCGCAGAGGTGGTCCGCGAGTACTACTTCAACGACGCCGGTGCCCAGATCGACCGGTTCGCCGAGTCCCTGCTGGCCGCGGCGCGGGGCAGACCGACCCCGGAGAACGGCTACGGCGGCGCCTATATCGCCGAGATCGCGGAGTCCGTCCTGGCGACCAGCCCCGCTCTCTCCGAACTGCCCGACGACGAAGCGCTGGCCGTTTTCGCGCATGCCGGGACGGAGCGGATGTTCGCCGAGATCAAGGCCACACTGCACGCCTTCCGAACCGACTTCGACGTCTACTTCCACGAGGACTCGCTGCATTCGTCGGGCGCGGTGGGCGCCGCGGTCAGCCGACTGAAGACCAGCGGCGGACTGTATGAGAAGGACGGCGCGTGGTGGCTGCGTTCGACCAGCTACGGCGACGACAAGGACCGGGTGGTCATCAAGAGCGACGGCAATCCGGCCTACATCGCCGGTGACATCGCGTACTTCCTCGACAAACGGTCCCGCGGATTCGACCTGTGCATCTACATGCTCGGGGCCGACCACCACGGCTACATCTCGCGGCTGAAGGCAGCCGCGGCGGCGCTCGACGACGACCCCGATGTGGTCGAGGTGTTGATCGGTCAGCTGGTGAATCTGATGTCCGGCGGGCAGCCCGTCCGGATGAGCAAACGTGCGGGCACGGTGATCACACTCGACGACCTGATCGAGGCGCTCGGCGTGGACGCCGCCCGATACGCACTGATCAGATACTCGGTGGACACCACGCTGGACCTGGACCTGGACCTGTGGACCAGGCAGACCAGCGACAACCCGGTCTTCTACGTCCAGTACGCGCACGCCCGGCTGGCGTCGTTGGCCCGTAACGCCGCCGACCTCGGTATCGCGGTGGCGGACGATTACGACCCCGCCCTGCTCGACACCCCGCAGGAGTCCGAGCTACTGGCCCGGCTCGCCGCGTTCCCGGCGCTGCTGGCGACTGCGGCCGAACTCCGCGAACCGCACCGGGTCGCTCGTTATCTGGAGGAGGTGGCGGCGGCGTACCACAAGTTCTACGACGGGGTCCGGGTGCTGCCGATGGGCGACGAGCCCGCCGACGCGGCGACGAATGCGCGACTGATGTTGTGTGCCGCCACTCGACAGGTGCTGGCCAACGGCCTGGGCATCCTGGGCATCACCGCCCCGGAGCGGATGTGAGAGCGCACCCCGCTGGTCCCCGGCACGCCGATGTGATGCCGGAACGCCACCCCACGAACTATCCGTCCCCTGAGCAGGACCTGAACGAACTGCATCCGCTGGTGTGGCCGCGGCACGCCGAGCGAGGCCCGGCGGGCGCCTTGCTGCTGGCCGGGGCCGACGTGCGTGACCTGGCCCGCGACTTCCAGACGCCGCTGATGGTGGTCGACGAAGCGGACTTCCGGTCGCGCTGCCACGACTTCGCCGATGCATTCGGCGCGGCCGACGCCGTGCACTACGCGGCAAAGGCCTTCCTCTCCCTGGAGATCGCCCGGTGGCTGAACTCGGAGGGCCTCGGCCTGGACGTCGCCTCCGGCGGGGAGCTGGCCGTGGCGCTGCGGGCCGAGTTCCCACCCGGACGCATCGCGTTTCACGGGTCCAACAAATCTGAGGCTGAACTCCGCACGGCTGTCGAGGCGGGGGTGGGGGCGATCGTCGTCGACTCCTTCTACGAGATCGCCCGGCTTGCCGAACTGGCCGCCGAGCACGCCGACGACGGTGCGCGGTCGGTGGTGGAGAGCGCCGACGGTGCTGCCGCCGGAGTCCAGGCGCCCATCGCGGTGATGGTGCGGGTGACCGTCGGTGTGGAGGCGCACACGCACGAATTCATCGCCACCGCACACGAGGATCAGAAGTTCGGCTTCTCGTTGGCCGGCGGTGACGCGTTGGAGGCGATCCGGCGCATCGTGGCCTGCCCGGGCCTGCGCCTGGTGGGCCTGCACTCGCACATCGGATCACAGATCTTCGACGCGGCCGGATTCGAGGTCGCCGCACACCGGGTGGTGGGTCTGCTGAAGGCCGCGGTGGCCGAGTTCGCGCAGTTGGCGGACTCGATCACCACACTCGACCTCGGCGGCGGTCTGGGCATCGCGTACACCCCCGAGGACACGCCGACCCCACCCGACGTGATGGCCAAGTCGCTGCGCGAAATCGTGAGCCGCGAGTGTCAACTCGCGGGCCTGACCGTGCCCCGGATCGCCGTGGAGCCGGGTCGCGCGATCGCCGGGCCGGGCACCGTTACGGTGTACGAGGTCGGCACCATCAAAGACGTCGTGCTCGACGGTGGTCACGTCCGGCGGTACGTGTCGGTCGACGGCGGCATGAGCGACAACATCCGCACCGCGCTGTACGACGCCGAATACACGGTGACTTTGGCGTCGCGTGCGTCGGACGCACCGGCGATGACCAGCCGAGTGGTGGGCAAGCACTGCGAGACCGGCGACATCGTGGTGCGCGACTGTTTTCTGCCGGCGGACATCGCCGTCGGCGACCTACTCGCAGTGGCCGCCACCGGCGCCTACTGCTACGCCATGGCGAGCAATTACAACCGAATCCCGCGGCCCGCGGTGGTCGCGGTGCGCGACGGCGCTGCGCGCGCCATCTTGCGACGCGAAACCAATGACGACCTGATGCGTTTGGAGACCTGGTGACCAGTTCGCCCGACAAGCCCGAGGGGACACCCGATGTCGGCGCAGACCCGATGACGGACACCGGATCCCAGCCGCGGCGGACGGCGCCACCGTCGGTCACGGTCGGGATGACCCTGCTCGTCCTCGCGGCCGTGCTGATCGTGGTCGTGCTGGTGCAACCCACGATGCCCGGCTGGCTGAAGGCGGTGATCGGCGTGCTCGCGGTCGCGGTCGTGGTCGCGTTGATGTTTTACGCGTTCACATTGTGGAAGTCGACGCAGAAGGCCCCCCGCCGTTGAGCACCGAAGCGCAGCCGATCCGGGTCGCGCTCCTCGGCTGCGGAGTGGTGGGTTCTCAGGTCGTGCGGCTGCTCACCGAGCACGCCGACGAGCTGACCTCTCGGGTGGGCGCGCCGCTGAAGTTGGTCGGCATCGCCGTCCGGCATCCGGACCGCCATCCCGACCAACCGCGCGACCTGTTGACCGACGACGTCGAGGCGCTGGTCCGACGCGACGATGTCGACGTCGTGGTCGAGCTGATGGGCGGCATCGACCCAGCGCGCACGTTGCTGCTCTCGGCACTGGGTCGCGGCGTCGGGGTGGTCACCGCGAACAAGGCGCTGCTGGCCGCGCACGGACCGGAGCTCTACGAAGCGGCCGAAGCGGGTGGGGCGAACCTCTACTTCGAAGCGGCCGTGGCGGGCGCGATTCCGTTGATTCGGCCGATCCGTGAGTCGCTCGCCGGCGACCGGATCACCCGGGTGATGGGCATCGTGAACGGAACGACCAATTTCATCCTGTCCGCGATGGACAGCACCGGCGCCGGCTACCACGAGGCACTGGCCGAGGCCACCCGGCTGGGCTACGCCGAAGCGGATCCGACTGCCGACGTCGAGGGCTTCGACGCTGCCGCCAAGGCGGCCATCATCGCGTCGCTGGCGTTCCACAGCCGGGTCAGCGTCGACCAGGTCTACCGGGAGGGGATCAGCGCCGTCTCGGCGGCCGAGATCGCCGCGGCGCGGGAGATCGGGTGCACGGTCAAACTGCTGGCCATCTGTGAACGGGTGACCACCGAGCACGGCGACACCGTGAGTGCTCGGGTACACCCGGTGATGCTGCCGCGGACACATCCGCTGGCAGGCGTCGACGGTGCGTACAACGCCGTCTACGTAGAGGCCGAAGCGGCCGGCCAGTTGATGTTCTACGGGCCCGGAGCGGGCGGGGCACCCACCGCGTCCGCCGTTCTGGGCGACCTCGTGACGGTCGCTCGGCACCGGCTCACCGGCGCTCGCGGGCCGGGCGAGTCCGCGTACGCAGACCTGCCGTTGCAACCATTGGGAGATGTGCGCAGCCAGTACCACATCTCCCTCGACGTCCAGGATCGCGCCGGCGTGTTGGCTCAGGTGGCAACCTGCTTCGCAGAACAGGGCATCTCAATCTCGACGGTGCGGCAGGCGGGCACCGGCAACGACGCCACCCTGGTACTCGTCACGCATGCCGGTTCCGAGGCGGCGCTGGCGGGCACGGTGCAACGGCTCGGGCAGATGGAAGCGGTACGGAAGGTGAACTCCGTGATGCGGGTGGTCTCCGAATGATGTTCACGACCGACGGCCGACACACTTCGAACTGGGGGAGACTTCCGAGATGACTGTCCGAACCGATCACACACTCGGCACCCACTCCCGCTGGCCCGGCTTGATCACGGCCTACGCGGATCGCATCGCGATTCCGCCTGGGGCGGAGATCATCACCCTCTTCGAGGGGGGGACCCCGCTGCTGCCGGCGCCGGGGTTGAGTGATCGCACCGGAATGGACGTGTACCTCAAGGTCGAGGGTGCCAATCCGACCGGTTCGTTCAAGGATCGCGGCATGACGGTCGCCGTCACCCACGCCGCCGCCGGCGGCGCCAAGGCGGTGATCTGCGCCTCGACCGGCAATACCTCTGCCTCGGCCTCGGCGTACGCCGCCCGGGCGGGGCTGACCAGTGCGGTCTTGATTCCGCAGGGGAAGATCGCCGTCGGCAAGCTGGCTCAAGCTGTCGCCTACGGTGCCCGCATTCTGCAGATTCAGGGAAACTTCGACGACTGTCTGGAGTTGGCCCGCAAGGTTGTCATTGACCATCCCGAGATCGGGCTGGTCAACTCGGTGAATCCGGCCCGGATCGAGGGCCAGAAGACCGCCAGTTTCGAGATCTGCGACGTGTTGGGGCGGGCTCCGGACGTCCATCTGCTGCCGGTCGGCAACGCGGGCAACATCACCGCCTACTGGAAGGGCTACCGGGAGTACCACGCCGACGGCCTGATCGACGCGTTGCCGCGGATGTTCGGTTTTCAAGCCGCCGGCGCGGCACCGCTCGTCCTGGGTCACCCGGTGACGAACCCCGAGACACTCGCGACCGCCATTCGGATCGGCGCGCCCGCATCCTGGGACGGTGCGATCAGCGCCCGCGACGACTCGGGCGGGCTGATCGACGCCGTCACAGACGACCAGATCCTCGAGGCGTATCGCCTGGTGGCGCGCGCTGAGGGGGTGTTCGTCGAGCCTGCTTCGGCCGCCTCGGTGGCCGGATTGCTGATGACGGCGGCGGACGGTCGGCTACCACGCGGATCGACCGTGGTCTGCACGGTCACCGGGCACGGATTGAAGGATCCGGACACCGCGATGATGTCCATGGACCTTCCGGTCGTCATCCCCGTTGATGCCGATGCGGTGGCCACCGCCTTGGGTCTCTCGTGACTCAAGCCGAGCACGCGGACCGGGCGGCGCGGGCCGACCGGGGTGAGCCGGCCGACCGGGTCGATCGGCCCGGCGACGGCCGGGTTCACGTGCGGGTACCGGCCACCTCGGCGAACATCGGACCGGGGTACGACAGTTTCGGCATCGCGATGGCGCGCTACGACGACGTCTGGGCGGAATTGACCGACGGTCCGGTGCGGGTCTCCGTCAGCGGCGTCTGCGCCGCCGAGGTACCTAGGGACGAGACCCATCTGGTGGCCCGGGCGGCGGCGCGAGTCTTCGCCGAACTCGGGGAGAAGTCGCATGGCATCAATCTGACCTGCGAGAACCGCATCCCGCACGGGGGCGGCCAAGGCTCGTCGGCGGCCGCAACCGTGGCCGGGATGATGTTGGCTCGCGAGCTCGTCCCGGCCGGTGCGCAACTGACCCGTAGGGACATCTTGCGGATGGCCACCGAGATGGAGGGGCATCCCGACAATGTGGCGCCGGCGATCTTCGGCGGCCTCGCCGTGTCGTGGTTGCGCCCGGACGGGTCCGTGGACTGTATTCGGCATGAGGTCCACCCCAAGATTCGTTTGGTGGTGTTCACCGCGGCCGCTCCGTCGTCGACGAAGCTGACCCGGAAAATGCTGCCGGCGATGATTTCTCATTCCGACGCAGCGGCGAATTCCGCAGCCACCGCTGTCCTACTGCATGCGATGACGGACGATCCGGCCTATCTGATGGACGGCACCGTCGATCGGCTGCACCAGACGTATCGTGCGTCCGCCATGCCGGAGTCGATGCAGTTGGTCGATGAACTGCGCGCCGCGGGCATCCCGGCGGTCATCTCCGGCGCCGGCGCGTCGGTGCTGGTGATTTTGGACCGGCCGTTGGACCTGCACGGATGGCAGGCGGAAGGTTTCGCAGTCGCGGAGGTCGCCGTCGATCAGACGGGTGCAACCACTCGGCCGCCGCCGGATTCGACAACCGCCCCGACATCGCCCCCGACCGCCTGACGGCCCCGACCAACACGCCCGAGCAGGCGTTCTGGGCCCGATGTTGTAAGTACGCACCGATCGCCATTACAGTGAACACTGATCGCCGGTTCGGTGGGCTTCATCCGCCGCTAGCTCGCACTTTTCTCGTTCGGAACATTGGTTCTGGACACCACTCGTCACGTTCCGTCAGACGCCTCGGTTCCAAAAGTCGGGCTGATGCGCACGGACGTGGGCCTCGGCGATCACCCCCATCACGTCGGGTCTGGGCGTGAACTGGCAGCTGCGCTATTTCTGACATCGCGGCGCACAACCCGTCGGTACAACGATGCCGGCGGACAGGAAGGATCTTCGTGAGCGAGACCACGGAGCTGCTCGAATCCCCTAAGGTCGGCGCTTCCGCCCGATCGCAGGGACTGTCGAGCATGGTGTTGCCGGACCTCAAAGTGATGGCAGGCAAGCTCGGCATCAAGGGCACCTCGGGCATGCGCAAGGGTGATCTGGTCGCGGCGATCGCCGCCCGACAGGCCGGCGAGCGGACCGAGGGTGGGTCCGGATCGCGGTCCCACCCGGTCAACGGAACAAACGCCGAGCAGCACCCCGACGCGGGGGGCGGGGCCACCCATTCCACCGAGTCCACCGATCGTGGGCCGAGCGTCGATCAGGTTCATGCAGATCAGCAGCATGCGGATCACCCGCAGACCCCGAGTTCGCCCGCGGATCACGGTGCCGATCACGGTGCCGATCACGCTGCCGATCACAGCGCCGATCGAGGCGGCAACGATGACGCCTCAGCTCGGGAGTCCGCAGGGGGCGAGGGTGGCGCGACCGTCGCCGGTGACGGCGCAACCCGGCCGGACAGTCGCCCCGATGGCAACACCGGTGCCGATCGAACGGGCGGGGATGCCGCCGGGTCGACCGGAACCGATGACTTCACCAGGGGCGACCGCAGCCGTCGCAACCGACGCAACCGTCGCGATCGTTCGGTCGAAGGCGGCGCGGCCACCGGCGCGGTGACCGAGGGTTCGGATTCCGGTGACCGATCTACCGGCCGTAATCAGCCCAACGCCAACCAGGGTGGCGGGAGCAGTTCGAACCAGAACAGCTCCAATCAGAACCGCGACGGTCAGAACCGGGACAGCCAGAACCGGGACACCCAGAACCGGGACACCCAGAACCGGGACACCCAGAACCGGGACACCCAGAACCGGGACACCCAGAACCGCGACAACCAGGCTCGGGACAACCAGAATCGGGATGGCGACGACTTCGACGGCGACGGCCCGCGACGCGGCCGCCGTTACCGCGACCGGAACCGGCGGGGCCGGGACCGATTCGCCGACACACCCACCGACGTGGAGGTGCGCGACGACGACGTGCTGCTGCCGGTCGCGGGCATCCTGGACGTCTTGGACTCGTACGCGTTCGTCCGGACGTCCGGCTATCTGACCGGCTCCAATGACGTGTACGTGTCGCTGTCACAGGTCCGCAAGTACAGCCTGCGTCGCGGTGACGCCGTCACCGGCGCGGTCCGCGCTCCCCGCGACGGCGAAGCCGCGCGACAGAAGTTCAACGCCCTGGTGCGACTCGACACCATCAACGGGCTCGACCCGGAACAGGCGAAGAACCGACCCGAGTTCACCAAACTGACCCCGCTCTACCCGAACGAGCGGCTGCGGCTCGAGACCGAGGCCCACATCCTCACCACTCGGGTGATCGACCTCGTGATGCCGGTCGGCAAGGGTCAGCGCGCGTTGATCGTGTCGCCCCCGAAGGCCGGTAAGACCTCGGTCCTGCAGGCGATCGCGAACGCGATCAGTACGAACAACCCCGAATGCCACCTGATGGTGGTGCTGGTGGACGAACGTCCCGAAGAAGTCACCGACATGCAGCGTTCGGTCAAGGGCGAGGTGATCGCATCCACGTTCGATCGGCCCCCCGCCGACCACACGCAACTGGCTGAACTCGCCATCGAGCGCGCGAAGCGGTTGGTGGAGATGGGCAAGGACGTCGTCGTACTGCTCGACTCCATCACTCGACTCGGGCGTGCGTACAACCTGGCCGCGCCGGCCTCCGGACGCATCCTGTCCGGTGGTGTCGACTCCACCGCGTTGTTCCCGCCGAAGCGTTTCCTCGGTGCGGCCCGCAACATCGAGAACGGCGGCTCGCTGACCATCTTCGCGTCTGCGTTGGTCGAGACCGGTTCGGCCGGTGACACCGTCATCTTCGAGGAGTTCAAGGGCACCGGTAACGCCGAGCTCAAGCTGGACCGTCGGATCGCCGACAAGCGGGTGTTCCCCGCCATCGACATCGATCAGTCAAGCACCCGCAAGGAGGACCTGTTGATGTCGCCGGACGAACATGCGGTGGTGATCAAGCTGCGCCGGGTGTTGGGAGCACTCGACTCACAGCAGGCCCTTGATCTCGTGCTCGATCGGCTCCGTAAGACCCGCAGCAACATCGAGTTCCTGATGCAGGTCGCGGCTACCACGCCGAATGCGGATCGCGACTGACCGCACCTCGCCGGCGGGGTGCGGCGTCTGTTGCAGGGCGTGCGGCGCCACCGGGCACCACTGAACACGGAGGGCAGGGCGGATGGGGAATTCGACGAGTCCCGACCCGATCGAGGTTCTGGGGTGGGCCCGGACCGTACTTCTCACGACGTTCCGCAAGACCGGGGTCGGTGTGCCGACCCCGGTCTGGGTGGTCCGGATCGGCGACGAGCTGCACGTGTGGACCAACCCGCGCTCCGGCAAGTTCAAACGGATCCGCAACAACCCGCAGGTCACGCTCGTTCCCTGCACATTTCGCGGAGTAGCCCACGGCGTCCCGGTCAGCGGCACCGTGCGGGTCCTCGAGCCCGCTGAAATCCCGGCTTTGATCGACGCGCTGAAGTGGAAATACGGCTTATTCGGCCGACTCTCGCTCTGGCAGAGTGCGCTGGTTATTCGACTGCGCGGGTGGCCGCAGTGGTCCGGCTTGGCCGTCTCCCTCGACTGATCTCCGCGATCCGCAGAAGCTTCGCAGACAGGAGCGAGCGGCCGGGAATAGCGCGGTGTGCGTCGCCGTTTCGCCTATCGGTGCGCTGATCTGGCACACTGAGGGACTGTCATCCGGTTCCGGTTCACGAAGTACACGCCTGTCGGGGTCCATCGCGACCTCGAGGCCTCTTCGACCCGGCGACCACTTCGGAATAGAGGAACTGTCATGAAGGCTGGAATTCACCCCAAGTACCACGAGACCGCCGTCACCTGCGGTTGCGGCAACTCGTTCACCACCCGATCCACCAAGGACGACGGCACGATCGCCGTCGAGGTGTGCTCGAATTGCCACCCGTTCTACACCGGCAAGCAGAAGATTCTGGACACCGGGGGCCGGGTCGCCCGCTTCGAGGCGCGGTACGGCAAGCGCACCCGCTAGCTTCACCGCAGCGCCCGCCAGGTCACCCTCCGGTGACCAGGCGGGCGCTGCGTCGTTTTCCCGTAGTTCTGCTGTAGTCAGGCCCGCCGGTGTGGCGAATCACGCCCCGGCCCTCGTCGCCTTGGAAAGGCCCGATCGTGTCGAGTCCCGTCATGCCGGCCGCCGAACTCGTTCGCGAGTACGCGGAGTTGGAGAAGCGGCTGTCGGACCCCGCGATCCACACCGATCAGGAACTCGCCCGGCGGTTGGGGCGGCGGTACGCGGAGCTGGGACCGATCGTCGCCGCGGCCAACGCCCTGCAGGCCGCCCGTGGCGATCTTGCGACCGCGCTGGAGTTCGCCGGCGAAGACGAGTCCTTCGTCGGCGAGGCGGAGGACCTCGCCAAGCAGGTTGTGGTCCTGGAGTCCGCACTCGCCGAACTGCTCGCCCCGCGCGACCCCGATGACGCCAAGGACGTGATCGTCGAGGTGAAGGCGGGGGAGGGTGGCGACGAGTCGGCACTGTTCGCCGGCGACCTGTTGCGCATGTATCTGCGCTACGCCGAACGACGCGGGTGGCGCACCGAGGTGCTCTCCGCCAGCGATTCCGATCTGGGCGGCTACAAAGACGTCACCGTGGCGGTGAAGGCCAGGGGCAATCCGGCGCCGGTGGACGGGGTGTGGGCCAGGCTGAAATACGAGGGCGGCGTACATCGGGTGCAACGGGTACCGGTCACCGAGAGCCAGGGGCGCATCCACACCTCGGCGGCCGGTGTCTTCGTGGCTCCGGAGGCCGAGGATGTCGACGTCACCGTCGACGCCAACGACCTGCGGATCGACGTGTTCCGTTCATCCGGACCGGGCGGCCAGTCGGTGAACACCACCGATTCCGCTGTTCGCATCACCCATCTGCCGACCGGCATCGTGGTGTCCTGTCAGAACGAGAAGTCGCAACTGCAGAACAAGGAGCAGGCGATGCGCATTCTGCGGTCGCGGCTTCTGGTGGCCGCTCGCGAGCAGGCCGACGCTGCGGCGGCGGACGCCCGACGCTCCCAGGTTCGCACCGTCGACCGCTCGGAGCGGGTGCGCACCTACAACTTTCCGGAGAATCGGATCGCAGACCACCGCGTGGGCTACAAGGCGTACAACCTCGACGCCGTGCTGGGAGGCGATTTGGACGCCGTGCTGGACGCTTTGGAATCAGCCGACCGCGCCGAGCGCCTCGCCGGAGCGGGCTGATGGGCCGGGAGTCCCTGCGGGTAGCGGTGCTGGAGGCGGCGAAGCTACTGACCGAGGCAGGCGTCGGGTCACCGCAGGTAGACGCGGAACTGCTGGCGGCGCACCTGTTGGGGGTGGAGCGCACTCGGCTCGGGCTGACCCCGCTGGTCGAAACCAGCTGGGTGGCGGAGTATCAGGATCTGATCGCCCGCCGCGCGCAGCGGATCCCGTTGCAGCACCTCACCGGCCAGGCCTTTCTCGGCGCCGCCACCCTCGCCGTGGGTCCCGGCGTTTTCATCCCCCGCCCGGAGACGGAGGTCCTGCTGGAATGGGCGTTGGACGCGATCAGCGAACAGGCCTCACCGCTCGTGGTGGATTTGTGCACCGGAAGCGCCGCCATCGCCATCGCGATCTCGTTGGCTCGGCCGGACGCCCGGGTGATCGCGGTGGAGAAGGACCCCGCGGCGCTGAGCTGGGCGCGGCGCAACGTCGACCGTCGACGTGCGGCGGGCGACTCGGCCGTGGAGTTGCGCGGCGGCGACATCTTCGACGAGAGACTGCTGTCCGACCTGGACGGAAGGGTTGACCTGGTCACCGCGAATCCGCCCTACGTCCCAGACGGCACCTCCGTCGAACCGGAGGTCGGCGAACACGACCCGGCGGGCGCGGTCTTCGCCGGCGCGGACGGACTCGATGTCCTGAAGCCGATGATCAGCGTGGCCGCTGGTCTGCTGAAACCCGGCGGCGTGTTGGCGTTCGAGCACGACGACACCCACGGCACCGCGGTTCCCGCCCTCCTCGGGGCTCGGCGCATTCTGGCCGATGTCGAGGACCACGTCGATCTCACGGGCCGCCCGCGGTTCGTCACCGCGCGTCGGGTTGCGCTGCTGCACTGATCTCCCGTCGCCGGCGACGCCGACGAGTGTGTCCGGTCGCTGCGCGGTCGCATCGGCTCTTCCCACTAACCTGGCAACGGTTGCCCGCAGCTGACCCGGCCCTCGGGTGCGAACCCGTTCGCCGCCGCTGTGAGCAGCCCCGTACGCTCCGCAACCCGCAGGACCCCGATGGAAGAGAGTGCGCCCGGTGAGCATCTTCGACTGCCTCGATCCGGTGACCCGTCGCGACGGCATCGACGCCGCGACCACAGCTGCGCGTGGCGGGCGTCTGGTCGTCATGCCCACCGACACGGTCTACGGCATCGGAGCGGACGCCTTCAACGCCGCCGCGGTCCGCGATCTGCTGGCGGCGAAGGGGCGCGGGCCCGACATGCCGGTGCCGGTGCTGATCGGGTCCCTGGCGACTCTCAGCGGCCTGGTGATGGCCGTCCCGCCGCGGGCCCAGTTACTGATCGAGGCGTTCTGGCCCGGCGGGCTCTCACTCATCGTGGAGCACGCGCCGTCGCTGGCCTGGAACCTCGGCGACACCCGCAACACGGTGATGGTGCGGATGCCGCTGCACCCCATAGCCCTGGAACTGTTGCGCAACGTCGGCCCGATGGCGGTCTCCAGCGCGAACATCACGGGAATGCCGCCCGCGACCAACGCCGAACTCGCCCGTGGCCAGCTCGGTGATCGGGTCGGCGTCTACCTCGACGCGGGGGCCAGCCCGGTGGGTGTCGCATCGACGGTCGTCGACCTCACCGGCGAATTTCCGGTTCTGCGTCGCGAGGGCGCGATTTCATTCGATCGCCTTCGGGAGGTGCTGCCGGAGATTCAGCGCCCCGAACCCGATGACGAGGAGGCGCCGCCGCCCATGCGCTTCTCCCGGCTGCCCGCCGACTTCGAATCCGATGACGAGTCCGACCTCGAATCCGATGACCAGTCCGATGACCAGTCCGATGTCGATGATGTGGCGGACGGTCACCAGGAATTCGACGGCGACCGAGAATTCGACGACGCCCGCGAACTCGATACCGCCCGCGGGGACGAGGACGAGGACGAGACTCCACGGTCGCGGATGCCACCGGGGTTCGAGCTCGGCTGAGCTGCAATGGTGCCATGCTGCCCATCTGCCATGGTGCTCACCTGCGAGGGTGTTGAGCTGCCGTTCTACGGCCGGTGACGCACCAATGGCCGGCTACCCCGTGCATCGGGACATCCGGCCATCTCTGGTGGCGGGGGCCCGCCCGGCGTGGACGGCTACCGCCTGATGCGCTTGAGCGGGGGAGCTCCCGGCGTGGGAACCGCTCGATGAGTCCGACAGTGGCGTGGTCCCGGCGTGGGAACCAATGTCGACTCCTGGTGGTGCATCGGTCTTCAACTAGATGCACGAAGACCGGGCTTCGTTCCATCGAGGCCGAATCTTTTTGGCGAATCTTGTTTTTCTTGAACCCGGTGCTCGTCGGCGCCGCCATCGGTGGGCACAACGGCCCGGCCGCTTAGGGTGCAGTGGTGACTTACGCCATTCCGGTTCGCGAGTACGGACTGGTCTTCTGCACGGCTGTTGCCGTCACCTTCCTGATCACCGGCGCGGTCCGATTGGGTGCGCGGCGGATCGGCGCGGTCACCGCGATCCGTGAGCGGGACGTGCATTCGGTCCCGACGCCCCGGATGGGTGGCGTCGCGGTCTACCTCGGCGTCGCGGCCGCCATCCTGATGGGCTACAACCTGCCCGCGCTGAGCGAGGCGTTCAAGAACAACACCGAGATCCTCGGGGTCTTGGTCGCCGGTGGTGTGATCTGCCTCGTCGGTGTGCTGGACGACCGGTTCGACCTGAGCGCAGTCACCAAACTGGCCGGTCAGGTGTTGGCCGCGGGCCTGCTAGTGCTGTTCGGGGTGCAATGGGTGTTGCTGTGGTTGCCGCTCGGTCCGGGTGGGGGACCGGGAAACACCTACGTCCTGGGTCGCGAACAACAGGTCGTGCTGACCGTCATCCTGACCGTGTTGTTGGTCAACTCGATGAACTTCATCGACGGGCTGGACGGTCTGCTGGCCGGGGTCGCGCTGATCTCGGCGCTGGCGGCCTTCGTGTTCTCGCTGTACGTGCTGTCGGTGTCGGGGAATAACGGGTTGGCCCAGCCGCCGCTGATCGCCGCCGCGCTGGCCGGCGCATGTCTGGGCTTCCTGCCCCACAATTTCTTCCCGGCCCGCATCTTCATGGGGGATTCGGGCTCGATGTTCATCGGGGTCACCATGGCCGCCGCGACGACGAGCACGGCGGGGAAGATCGACCCGTCGAGTTTCCCGCTGGGCACCCGATCCTCGATCGCCCTGCTGGCGCCGCTCATCGTGGCCCTGGCGGTCGTCTTCATCCCGCTCCTGGACTTCTTTCTGGCTGTAGTGCGTCGAACCCGGGCGGGCCTGAGCCCGATGTCGGCCGATAAGAAGCATCTGCATCACCGAATGCTGCAGCTGGGGCACACTCACCGGCAGGCGGTGCTGGTGTTCTACCTCTGGGCGTTGGTGATGGCGGGCGGTGCCGTGACCCTGGGCTTCTTCAACTGGGAAGTCGTGGTGGGGCCGTGGCTGATCGCGGTGCTGCTGGCACTCATCGCGTCGGCCAACCCGTGGATCCGCGCCCATAGACTGAGGAGGCTGCGCGAAAGCAGTGAACCACCCGTCAGTGGCTGAGGGTCGCGGCGAGCCGCCCATCCGCCCGACCGGCGTCAGGAGATGACCGTGCCGTCCAATCGGGACCAGTCCGCACGGGCACAACCCGCCGAGGCCGCGAGTCGCGCTCGATCCGGCTTGCCGCCGCTGCGTTATGAACTGGCCGCCCGCGCCGAGCGGGAAGCGCGTTCCGGGGGCGCCTGGTCGTTGCGCCACCTGCGGCTCTGCTGGGTCGCGCTGGTGGCCGCGGGCGCACCGTTGGCGGCAGCGGCGGCCGTGCTCGCCGGTGGACGGGCGGTCGCCGGGGCACTGCTCGGTCTGCTGATCGTGGGCACCTTCTTCACCGTTTCTGCGGTCGCGATCGCACGGGTGGGAGCCCGGCACCCGACCCGCGTGATGTGGACCGCGCT
This sequence comes from uncultured Actinomycetota bacterium, assembly GCA_963825975.1. Lineage (GTDB taxonomy): Bacteria > Actinomycetota > Actinomycetes > Mycobacteriales > Nakamurellaceae > Nakamurella. Next base: position 105,250 of record CAWGUZ010000017.1, on the reverse strand, counting down.
GGTCGCCTACGTCGCCAAGATGATCGCCTTGGGCCTGGTCGTGGCGCTGATCCCGCGCGACGGGTTCCTGGAGACGCGCTGGATGGCGGGTGCCGTCGGGCTGGGCCTCTTCGTCTGGCTTGCCGCTCACATGCGCTTTGTCTGGACAAACAAGTCGTTCTATGTCGACGTCAGTTGAACACGTCATGGGGACTTTCCCGGCATATCCGCACGTGGGGGCCTTCGCCTCGGCGTGAACGGGCACGAGCCGGGCAACTGATCGACCCGTGTCGGTGCGGCATTCCCCCGATGGTGCTGATAGTGTCCTGAGCGCCATGAAGTCGCTGCTGATTCCGCCGTCGCGCTCCCACGGAGCGGACGAGGGGTGGGCGGTCACAACCACTCTGATCGGCGGTTTCGCCGTGTGGGGCGGGCTGGGTTGGGTTTTGGATCGGTGGCTGGAGACACGCCTCTTCACCCCGATCGGCCTGATCGTCGGAATGGCACTCGGGATCTACGCGGTCGTAGCCAGGTTCGGGCTCGCCGCTGAGCCTGATAGAGCACTGAAAGCTGCACGACAGAGAGCCGACCGCGACATGCCGCCCCCCGTCGGCACCCGAGAGGAGACCGAGTGTCCCTGATCCCGTACGCGATACAACTCGCGGCCGAGGGCGACGCCGTCTTCGCCCCGCCCAGCGTCGAGCACTCGTTCTTCTTCGATCGGTTGGGTGACGGCTCTGTCATCGCCTCGGTGAAGGCCATGGTGCTGCTGGTACTCGGCACGATTTTGATCATCTGGTTCTTCGTGGCGTCCGCCAAGCCCGCTGCGGTGATTCCCGGCAAATTTCAGTTCCTTGGCGAGTCCATTTACGGCTTCGTGCGCAACGGTGTGGCCATCGAGGTGCTGGGCAAGGCCGGCCGCAAGTGGGCGGGCTTCCTCGCGACGCTGTTCGTGTTCGTCCTGGTCATGAATCTGTGGGAACTCATCCCGGTGGCGCAACTTCCGGTGACGTCGCACTTCGCGATCCCGGTCTTCCTGGCGCTGCTGGTCTGGCTCATCTACAACGGCGTCGGCATCCAGAAGCACGGCCTATTCGGCTATCTCAAGCTGCAGACCTTCATCCCGGGCATCCCGCCGTACATGCATCTACTGCTGATCCCGATCGAGTTCCTCTCGAACATCATCCTGCGGCCCTTCACGCTCTCCGTCCGGTTGTTCGCCAACATGTTCGCCGGCCACATGCTGGTCGGCGTGGCAGCCACCGGCCTGATCTTCCAGCTCGAGTCGGGCGGCATCAACTACGCGATCGCGGTGCTGCCCGGCCTCGCCAGCATCATTCTGGTCTTCTTCGAACTGCTGGTCTGTGCGTTGCAGGCCTATGTCTTCACGCTGTTGGCAGCCATCTACCTCGAGGGCTCGCTCGCAGATTCGCACTAACCGCTGGTCCCGCCCGTCCTGTACTGACTGCCGGTCAATACAGCATCGCAGCTCCACCGAAAGGGAGAACGAACTCCAATGTCAGCATCAGTAATCGCCGCCGACCTGGCGGAAGTCACCGGCAACCTCGGCACGGTCGGGTACGGCCTGGCCGCGATCGGACCCGGCATCGGTGTCGGTATCGTCTGGGCGTCCTACATCCAGTCGACCGCTCGGCAGCCTGAATCCGCCGGTCTGACCCGGACCTACGCGTTCCTCGGGTTCGCGGTGTCCGAGGCGCTGGCCCTGCTGGGCTTCGTCGTTCCGTTCATCCTCACCTGATCCCGCGGTCGTCGGCATGCCACATCGCTTCTCTAGACGAGGGATAACTCATGTTGTATGACATCGCCGCCGAGGAGGGGGCGACCAATCCCATCGGTCTGCCCTGGGGTGAGGTCGTCATCGCGGCCGTCGCGTTCGCCATCCTGATTTTCGTGCTGGGCAAGTTCGCCTGGCCGATGTTCGAGAAGGCTTACGCCGCACGGACTGCCGCGATCGAGGGTGGCATCGCCAAGGCCGAGCAGGCGCAGGCCGAGGCCGCGCTTGCGCTGGAGAAGTACAACCGGCAACTGGCGACCGCACGCGAGGAGGCCGCCAAGATCCGTGAAGAGGCGCGCACCGCCGCTCAAGCCATCCGTGACGATCTGCTCGCGCAGGCCCACGCGGACAGCGAACGAGTGGCCGCCACCGGACGGGCCCAGCTCGAAGCCCAGCGTCAGCAGATCCTCACCGAACTGCGCGCCGATCTCGGCCGCACCTCGGTGGCGCTGGCCAGCAAGATCGTCGGTGAGTCGCTCGACGACGAGGCCCGCCAACAGCGGACCGTCGAACGCTTTCTGGCTGAGCTGGAGCGCTGATGCAGCACCTCGCCTCCCGGCAGTCACTGGCCTCCGTCACCGAATCGCTGCTGGCGGTCGCGGCCAGCCTCGACGACAGTGGTCTGCGTCAACTCGGCGACGAGCTGCGGGCGGTTTCATCGCTGCTGAACCGAGAGCTCTCGGTTCGCCGGGCGTTGTCCGACAGCAGTGTCGCCGCCGAGAGCAAGACCGGACTGGCGCACCGCCTGCTCGACGGCAAGATCGGCGAGCCCACCGCGCGGGTCGTCGACAAGGTCGTCGAAGCCGAGTGGTCGACCGGACGCGATCTCACCACAGCGTTGGCGGGCCTCAGTCGGACCGCCGGCTTCCTACGGGCGGAACGGGCCGGCGAGCTCGACGAGGTGGAAGACGAGATCTTCCGCTTCGGGCGAATTCTCGACTCGAACCCGGCGCTGAACTCCGCACTCGACGACGCTGCGGGCGACGTCGACTCGCGGGTGGCGATGGTGGATCGGCTGCTCGCCGGGAAGGCACACCCGCTCACCACGGAGATGCTCACCGCACTCGCGCGTGATCCGGGCGGCCGCGCATACGGCCGCGGCGTCGACGAGTTGGTGGCCGAGGCCGCACAACGCAAGGACAAAGTAGTCGCCGTCGTGTCGAGCCCCGTGCAGCTGACCGTGGAACAGCACGAGAGATTGAATGCCGCATTGGCCCGGGTTTACGGTCGGCCGGTGGTGGTTCACGTGGAGGTCGATCCGGCTCTGCAGGGTGGGCTGGTGGTCCGGGTCGGCGACGAGGTCATCGACGGCAGCGTGGCAGGTCGAATCGCCGACATCAGATCGCGACTCGCGAGTTGACGGAACCGGCACCGTCGAGAGGCGCTGCGGCCCATCGCTCGTCGCGCCGACGCCGACTCGCCAGCATCACAGACAGCATGAAGAATCATCATTCTTCTCAACAGATTCAGGGAACGGGAACGCGATGACCGAGTTGACGATCTCCGCTGACGAGATCCGCTCCGCGATCGACGGCTACGTCGCCAGCTACTCACCCGAGGTTTCGCGGCAGGAAGTCGGGGTGATCGCCAACACGGGTGACGGCATCGCCACGGTCGAGGGCCTGCCGTCGGCGATGGCCAACGAGTTGCTGCAGTTCCCCGGCGGTGTGCTCGGCGTCGCACTCAACCTCGATGTGCGCGACATCGGCGCCGTCATCCTGGGTGACGCCAACACGCTCGAAGAAGGCCAGCAGGTGACTCGCACCGGCGAGGTGTTGTCGGTGCCGGTCGGCGACAAGTTCCTGGGTCGAGTGGTCAACCCGCTCGGCGAGCCGATCGACGGCCTCGGCGACATCGAAGCCGAGACGCGCCGCCCGCTGGAGCTGCAGGCCGCCTCGGTGGTGGAACGCAAGGGCGTCCACGAGCCGATGCAGACCGGCATCAAGGCGATCGACGCGATGACACCGATCGGCCGCGGCCAGCGCCAGCTGATCATCGGTGACCGCAAGACGGGCAAGACCGCCGTCTGCGTCGACACCATCATCAACCAGAAGGCCAACTGGGAGTCCGGCGACGTCGAGAAGCAGGTGCGCTGCATCTACGTCGCGGTGGGCCAGAAGGGCACCACCATCGCCGGCATCAAGCAGTCGCTGGTGGATGCCGGGGCGATGGACTACACCACGATCGTGGCGGCGCCCGCCTCGGACTCGGCCGGTTTCAAGTGGCTTGCTCCCTACACCGGGTCAGCCATCGGGCAGCACTGGATGTATCAGGGCAAACACGTTCTGATCATCTTCGACGACCTTTCCAAGCAGGCGGAGGCCTACCGCGCGATCTCGCTGCTGCTGCGGCGCCCGCCGGGCCGCGAGGCCTACCCCGGCGACGTCTTCTACTTGCACTCCCGCCTGCTGGAGCGTTGCGCGAAGCTCTCCGACGAACTCGGGCACGGCTCCATGACCGGCTTGCCGATCATCGAGACGAAGGCCAGCGACGTTTCGGCGTTCATTCCCACCAACGTCATCTCGATCACCGACGGCCAGGTCTACCTGCAGAGCGAGCTCTTCAACGCAGGTGTGCGCCCGGCCATCAACGTCGGTATCTCGGTCTCCCGCGTCGGCGGCGCGGCCCAGGTGAAGGCCATGAAGAAGGTGTCCGGCACCTTGCGTCTGGACCTTTCGGCCTATCGCGAACTGGAGGCGTTCGCCGCCTTCGGTTCCGATCTGGACGCGGTGTCCAAGCGGGCGCTGGACCGCGGCGCCCGGCTGGTCGAGCTGCTCAAGCAGCCGCAGTACTCGCCGTATCCGGTACCGGAGCAGGTCGTATCGATTTGGGCGGGCACCAGAGGCCACCTGGACCGGGTACCGGTGCAGGATGTCCGCCGCTACGAGCAGGAGTTCCTCGAGTCGCTACGGCACTCACCGGAAGGCCCGCTGGCAACGATTGCCAACACCAACGACCTGACCTCCGAGACGGAGGACGCGCTGTTGAAGGCGCTGCAGAACTTCAACGCCGGGTTCACCACCTCGGACGGCACCATCCTGGGTCGCGAGGCTGAGGTGGCGCCGATGGACGCTCAGGAGGTCGGACAGGAGAAGGTCCAGGTCCGCAAGCCCGCCCGCGCCGCCCACTGAGCATTCGACGAGGCCGGTGGTTGAGAGCGTGAGGCGGCGGGTGGACGGACGCGTGGTGATGAGTGGGACGGATGCACCCAAGGTGGTCGGCGCAATGGGCGCCGACAACATGGCAAGTCGGCGAGACGTGAGGGGAGGAGCATCGTGGCAGCCCAAGTTCGGGAACTGAAAGACCGAGAGCGTTCGGTCCGCAAGACTCAGAAGATCACCAAGGCGCAGGAGTTGATCGCGACATCGCGAATCGGCAAGGCGCAGGCGGCGGTCCGGGCGGCGAAGCCGTATTCGAGCTTGATGACCACGGTGCTGTCTGCGCTCGCGTCGGCGTCGACGCTGGACCACCCTTTGCTCAACGAGCGGCCGAACCCGCAGCGTGCGGGCATTCTTCTGATCACCTCCGACCGCGGCCTCTGCGGCGGGTACAACTCGAACGCGATCAAGACCGCCGAGGAGTTGAGCGCTCTGCTGCGCTCGCAGGGGAAGACCCCGGTGATGTACATCATCGGGCGAAAGGGCTACGGCTACTACACGTTCCGCCAGAAGTTGGTCGCGGCTCATTGGCAGGGGTTCTCCGAGAAGCCCACGTTCGCCGACGCGGAACGGGCAGCCGGTGTACTGCTGGACGCCTTCAACGCAGGCTCCGAGGGCACCGCCGCCACCGGTGAACCGGGCGTGGACGAGTTGCACGTCATCTCCACCCAGTTCAATTCGATGATTTCCCAGGTGCCGCACGCTTCGCGGATGGCGCCGCTGGAGATCGAGTACGTGGACGAGCTGTCGGACGAGAGTGGGCAACCCTCCGGGCCACTGCCCGCGTACGAGTTCGAGCCGGCGGCGAGCGATCTGCTCGACGAGATGCTGCCCAGGTATGTGAACAGCCGGATCTATGCCGCGCTGTTGGATTCGGCGGCTAGCGAGTCTGCGGCCCGACGGCAGGCGTGCAAGTCCGCCACGGACAACGCCAACGAGATCATCAAGCGGCTCAACCGGGAAGCGAACCAAGCCCGGCAGGCGCTCATCACCCAAGAACTCAGTGAGATCGTCGGTGGCGTCGACGCGCTCGCCGCGTCCGGAACAGAAGAGTGAGGACCCTTTAGATGACAACCGCCACCTCCGCACCCGTGACCACCGGCCGGGTAGTCCGGGTCATCGGCCCGGTCGTCGACATCGAGTTCGCCCGCGGAACCATCCCCGAGCTCTTCAACGCACTCAATGCGACGGTGACCGGTCTCGGTGCCGAGCGCAGGCTCACCCTCGAGGTGGCGCTGCACCTGGGCGACGGCGTGGTCCGTGCGATCTCGATGCAACCGACCGACGGGCTGACCCGCGGCACCTCGGTCACCGACTCCGGTAGCCCGATCTCGGTGCCTGTCGGCGATGTCGTCAAGGGCCACGTGTTCAACGCGCTCGGCGAGTGCCTGGACGTACCCGGCGCGGCAGACGGCGCCGAGCGTTGGCCGATCTACCGCAAGCCACCGCCGTTCGACCAGTTGGAGGGCAAGACCACCCAGCTGATCACCGGTATCAAGGTCATCGATCTACTGACCCCGTACGTCGAGGGCGGCAAGATTGGCCTGTTCGGTGGTGCAGGCGTCGGCAAGACCGTGCTCATCCAGGAGATGATCACCCGAGTCGCGAAGAACTTCGGTGGCACCTCGGTGTTCGCCGGCGTGGGGGAGCGGACCCGCGAGGGCAACGACCTCTTCACCGAGATGACCGAGTCGGGCGTCATCAACGACACCGCCCTGGTGTTCGGTCAGATGGACGAGCCGCCCGGCACCAGAATGCGGGTGGCGCTGTCGGCCCTGACGATGGCCGAGTACTTCCGCGATGTGCAGAACCAGGACGTGCTGTTGTTCATCGACAACATCTTCCGGTTCACCCAGGCCGGCTCCGAGGTCTCCACCCTGCTCGGCCGGATGCCGTCCGCAGTGGGTTACCAGCCGACACTGGCCGACGAGATGGGCGAGCTGCAAGAGCGGATCACCTCCACCCGAGGTAAGTCCATCACCTCGTTGCAGGCGATTTACGTACCCGCCGACGACTACACGGACCCGGCGCCGGCGACGACGTTCGCGCACCTCGACGCGACCACCGAACTCGCACGGTCCATCACCGAGAAGGGCATCTACCCGGCGGTCGACCCGCTGTCGTCGACGTCCCGGATCCTGGATCCGCAGTACGTCGGTGAGGAGCACTACCGGGTCGCACGCGAGGTCATCCGCATCCTGCAGAAGTACAAGGAACTGCAGGACATCATCGCCATCCTCGGCATGGACGAGTTGTCCGAAGAGGACAAGCTGCTCGTCGGTCGCGCCCGCCGCATGGAGCGCTTCCTGGGTCAGAACTTCTTCGTGGCCAAGCAGTTCACCGGTCAGGACGGTTCGTACGTCGAGATCGAGGAGACGATCGCGGCGTTCGCCGGCATCGCGAAGGGCGACTGGGACCACATCCCGGAGCAGGCGTTCCTGAACGTGGGCGGGCTGGACGACGTGCAGGCGAAGGCGAAGGCGCTGCAGTCCTGATCCAGCGGTTGGCGACACCCGGAGTCCGAATCATCCTTGACCACACACCCGCGGCCGGAACCACCGGCCGCGGGTAATATTCGCCCGAGTGCATGAACGAGGCGGGCGAGCGGAGCGCAGATGGCTGAAATGAACGTAGAGCTGGTCGCGGTCGACCGTCAGGTCTGGTCCGGGCGGGCCACCAGTGTGATCGTGCGAACCGTCGAAGGTGACATCGGGGTCCTGCCGGGCCACGCCCCACTGCTCGCCCAGCTCAAAGAGGGTTTCTCGGCCCGAATCGTGATCTCCGGCGGTGAGGAGATCGCGGTCGCACTGCACGGCGGATTCCTGTCCGTGACCAAGGATCGCGTGTCGATCCTCGCCGAGGACGCCCAGCTGGCCAGCGAGATCGACGTCGCCCAGGCGCGTGCGGATTACGCAGATGCCGAGCGTCACGCCGACGGTCTGGAATCGGCAGAGCTGTTGCGGGCGCGAGCGCAGCTGCTCGCCGCGGGACACTCCGTCTAGGCTGCAGAGGGTGGACGGCTTACAGATCAGCGTGGTGATAGCGCTGATCGTCGTCGTCTTACTGGTCGCATTCATGGCGACTCGGCGATACCTACTGGCTCGCTCGGGTGCCATCGACATGTGTTGGCGCGACCAGATGCGGTCCGACGGGTCGGGTTGGTATCTCGGACTGGGAAAGTTCGACGGGGGCGACCTGTCGCTGTATCGCTCGTTCTCGATGCTGCCGGTGCCGAGCCGTACCCTGCATCGGACTGAGTTGAATCTCGGCGTACGGCGCTCTCCGGCCGGCTCCGAACGCGACCTGCTGCCGGACGGTGCGGTGATCAACCGCTGCCGGGTGGGTACTCGCCAGTTCGAACTCGCGATGTCGTCGGATGCGGCAACGGGCTTGCTGGCCTGGTTGGAGTCGGTGCCGCCCAGCGATCACTCCACCGGCCGATTGAAACGCAGGCGCTAGCGGTCGCCGCCCGGAACCCACAGCACGTCCCCGGCGGGGTTGGCCGCCCGGCACAGGATGAACAGCAGGTCGGACAGTCGGTTCAGATAGCGCGCGGCTAATGGGTTGGTGCCGGCAGCGTCGGATTCGATGAGGGCCCAGGCCGTTCGTTCAGCCCGCCGGGTCACCGTTCGAGCGTGATGCAGCAGTGCCGCCGCGGGGGTCCCGCCGGGTAGAACGAACGACGTCAGCGGGGTCAGCGCCGCGTTGAAGCGGTCACAGTCGACCTCCAGCCGATCGATGTAGGTCTGGTCTATCCGCAGGGCCGTAGCACTTGCGGTGGTACTCGCATCTGCTGCGGAGCTTTCGGGCGACCGGGTTTCAGTCGGCACAACGGTCGGCACATTCTGCTGCGCACTCACGGGGGTGGCCAGATCCGCGCCGAGATCGAACAGTTCGTTCTGAATCCGGCGTAACACATCGGCGATCTGCGACGAGGGTGATCCGAGCGTCAGCACCACACCGATCACCGCGTTGGTCTCGTCGCAGTCGGCATAGGCCGCCACCCGCAGGTCGGTCTTCGCGGTGCGGGAGAAATCGGCCAGGCCGGTCGTACCGTCGTCGCCGGTGCGGGTGTAGATCCTGGTCAGGTGAACGCTCACCGGAACAGCGTATGTCGCAGCGGTGTCCATGCCGTGGCTGTGCCCCGGCCGGCCGAGCGAAGCCGGGTGATCCGGCAGCCGTTAGAGTCGCCGGGTGGAGCAATTCGTCGTTTGCGGTGGTGCCCGGCTGGCCGGTGTCGTGCAGGTCGCAGGCGCCAAGAACAGCGTTCTCAAACTGATGGCCGCCGCCCTGTTGGCCGAGGGAACCACCGTCTTGACGAACTGTCCGGCAATCGAAGATCTGCCGCTGATGGCGGATGTGCTGCGGGGTCTCGGGTGCACGGTTCTCATCGACGCGGACCGGGTCACGATCAACACACCCGCCGAGGTCTCGCATGTGGCCGACTTTCCCGCAGTGAGCCGGCTGCGCGCTTCGGTGGCGGTGCTGGGGCCGCTGATGGGCCGGCTGCGGCGGGCTCGGGTGGCCTTGCCGGGCGGAGACGCCATCGGGTCTCGCCCGCTGGACATGCACCAGAACGGGCTCCGCGCGCTGGGCGCGACGATGACCATCGAACACGGTCATGTGGTCGGCGAGGCGACGCAGTTGCGCGGCGCGACCATCGACCTGGAGTTCCCCAGCGTGGGTGCGACCGAGAACCTCCTGATGGCAGCCTGTCTGGCCACCGGAGTGACGGTGATCGACAACGCGGCGCGGGAACCCGAGATCGTCGACCTCGCCGTGATGCTGACCCAGATGGGTGCGGTCATCTCCGGCGCGGGGACCAGCACCATCACCATCAGTGGGGTGGATCAGCTCAGCCCGACCGAGCACCGGACCGTCGGCGATCGGGTGGTCGGTGGCACCTGGGCCTACGCCGCCGCCATCACTCGGGGTGAGGTCACCGTGCGCGGCGTCAATCCGGCTCACCTGTCGGCCCCGCTGGAGCGGCTGGTGCGAGCCGGTGCTCAGGTCAGTGCGGGTGAGGACGAATTCACCGTGCGGATGGAACGACGGCCGCGGGCCGTGGATTTCATCACGCTGCCGTTCCCCGGATTCCCCACCGACTTGCAACCCATCGCGCTGGCCTTGGCGGCCGTCGCCGACGGCCACTCCTTCGTCACCGAGAATGTGTTCGAGGCGCGGTTCCGGTTCCTCGATGAGCTGATTCGGATGGGCGCCGACGCTCGAACGGATGGGCACCACGCGTCGCTGAACGGGTGTGAGCGGTTGTCCAGTGCTCCCGTGTGGGCGACGGACATTCGCGCCGGGGCGGGGCTGGTGCTCGCCGGCCTGGTTGCCGACGGGGACACCGAGGTCAACGACGCGTGGCACATCGACCGCGGCTATCCGAGGTTCGTCGAGGATCTGGTGTCGCTCGGCGCGGTGGTCCGTCGGCGAGTCACCGAGTAACGGCTCAGGCCTTCAGTAGTCGCCAGCGGGCGGTCTGGATCGGTTTTCCGCCGCAGGCCGTGTCGGCCAGCATCCTCCCGTTGTCGCGCCGGAGCCGGAGTTGTTCCGATCGGCCGGCGACCGTGGCATGGACGACCGCAACGTCCCCCTCCGTCGTCCACTGCCGGACGTCAACGGCTCCGACGGGAGACGGTCCGAGCTCGGCCCGCCAGATCGCGTCGGCGACCTGAGCAGCCGGCGGCAGATCGGCGCGGCCCCGCAGACCAGCCGGATGCACCAGGCCGTCCTGGGCGGCGAAGCAGATTTCGAGCGCAGTGTCGACGTCGAGTCGGCCGTAGGCGTATCCCCACGGCAACACCAGCATCGTCGGGGCGAATCGGTGGCCGCCCAGGTGGCTGATCTCGACCACTGCGGAGTCGTCGTCGGGGTCCATCTGATTCGGCCCGCCGACACCGGGTCCGGGCTGAGCTCCGTCCAGAACGTGGTGCAGCTCAGCGGCGAGGTCGCGCCCCTTGAGTGCGCAGCAGCGGTCACGAGCTCCGTTCGTGCAGACGGCGAATAACGGGCTGTACCGGCGCTTCTCACCCGGCGCGCCGGCACCAGCGGTGCCGGCGCCGGGCCGATTGCCTGCAGACGGTACGTTGATCGACGCGCCTGCAGCAGTCGGATCTCCGGCCGCTAGCAGCGTCAACCGCGAGGCCGAGGGCTGCTCGTCACAGGCGAACAAACCGGCCGACGGTCCGGTCCGGCCGAGATACCGCACGGCCGAGCCGCTGCGCGCCGTCCGACCGACCGCTCGGACGGCGAATGAGCGCAGACCGTGGATGTCGAGCACCGCGGCGGCGTCGGCCGGATAGGCGGCCTGGATCGCATCGTCGGCTGCCGTCTCGCCGAAACTGGTCGAGTGCTCGACCAGGACGAAGGCGTCGAACTCGGCCGCACTGCCGCGCAGGTCGTCGCCCGCGCCCAGATCGGCGTCCGAGCACAGCAGGCCTGTGCTCGGTGTTCCTGTGCTCGCTGATTCAGCGCTCGGTGTTTCGGTCACCGCACCATCCTGCCGGTAGGGTGTCCCGGTGCGGTTGGTCATTGCCCGGTGTTCGGTCGACTATGTGGGACGACTCACGGCTCATCTGGGTCCGGCAACCCGACTGTTGTTGATCAAGGCGGACGGCTCGGTATCCGTGCACGCCGACGACCGCGCCTACAAGCCGCTGAACTGGATGAGTCCGCCCTGCCGGCTGATCGAGGAGAGCGCGACCCGGTGGCGGGTAGAGAACAAAGCTGGCGAACAGCTGGTGATCTCCATCGACGAGGTGATCCACGACAGTAAACACGACCTCGGGGTCGACCCCGGTCTGGTCAAAGACGGAGTCGAGGCGCACCTTCAGGAGTTGCTCGCCGAGCAGGTACAACTCCTCGGGGTCGGTTTCACCTTGATCCGGCGTGAGTACCAGACGCCTATCGGGCCGGTGGATCTGCTCTGCCGGGATGCGACCAACCGGGCGGTGGCGGTGGAGATCAAGCGCCGGGGTGACATCGACGGTGTCGAGCAGCTGACCCGCTACCTGGATCTGCTCGCGCGTGACCCGATGCTGTCCGGGATCACCGGAGTCTTCGCCGCTCAGCAGATCAAGCCGCAGGCCCGAACACTCGCCGAGGATCGTGGGATCCGGTGCCTGGTGCTGGACTACGACGCCATGCGGGGCATGGTCCGCGACGACGTCTTGTTCTGACGTCTCGTTTCCGATTCTGTGCCGGACTCCTGTTCCGGACTGCTGTTCCGGACTGGTTTTCCGAACGGCGTGTGCTGAGCCGAGTTCGCCGTTCACCGTCGGCACAACCGGAAGGCCGATCGCTTCCCCGGGCTCCGCTAGCCTTGCGGGAAGCGGGCCGGCAGGGCCGCGAGTGTCGATTGGTCAGGGGAGGATGTCGGAGTGGACGTCAGGATCGGTGTCACGGATACCGCGCGCGAACTCGTGGTCAACTCGGCTGCGCAGCCGGATGAGATCGAGGCTCTGGTGGTGGCCGCCTTCAAAGATCCGAAGTCGACGCTGACCCTGGTCGACGAGAAGGGACGCCGGGTGCTGATCCCCGCCGCCAAGGTCGCCTACGTCGAGATCGCGCCGGCCGACGGCCGCCGAGTGGGATTCATGTTGGCCGACTGAGCAGTGGTGCGGCCTGGTGCGTCGGCCGCCGACGACTGATTTCGGTGAATTGCCGGGTGCGTCAGTGCTGGGTGCGCGGGAACCTGGATATGCCGCGCCAGGCGAGGGTGTAGACGAGTTCGACCGCTTCAGACTGTGGCACCACTGCCTGCTGAGCGAGCCAGTAGCGCGCACTCACTTGTGACAGCCCCACCAGGCCGGACGCCAACAGTCGGCCGCGAGCGTCGTCGACACCCGTATCGGTGCTGATCGGTTCGGTGATGGCTTCGATGCAGGCAGCCGTCATCGCATCCACGATGCCGGCCACCTCCGCCTTGCCGGACAGGTCCGACTCGAAGACCAGGCGATGCACCTGGTCGGATCCGCCGACGAAGTCGAAGATCGCCTCGACGGCGCGGTGAACACGTGCGTCGTTGTCGTCGGTGGAGGCGATCGCCGCGCGCACCTGCGACACCAACTCGTCGGCGGCTTCCGCGACGAGGGCGGTGTAGAGCTCTAATTTCGACGGGAAATGTTGGTAGAGAACCGGTTTCGACACCCCCGCGCGTTCGGCTATGTCGTCCATGGCGGCAGCATGGTAGCCCTGATCGACGAACGCGGACCGGGCGGCGGCCAGGAGTTGAGTTCGCCTGGCGGCCCGGCTCAGCCGAGTCGTCGGCCCGGCGACCGCCTCCGCCATTGAGCTTGCCCCGTTCGTCGTCGAAGGATCCTCTGGGAGGCGACTGTATAACCCTTTCGGTCCGTTGGAACCGGATCGGCATCCACTCCGCGTCACCGGCCCGCGGCCGCCGAATCCGGGCAGACACCGGTCGGCGTTCGTGGCGAGCGGCGGCGGAAACGACCTGCCGACCACCGCCGGTCGGGGAGTTGGGCAAAATGGACTGATGACTGCGCTGCCGTCCATGGGACCGCTGCCGCGAGACGAACTCGCGGAGTGGAGTGACGCGGCGCTGGGTCCGGAGATCACCGAGGCCGCGCTGCCGCTCTCGGCGCTGCCCTGGCCGGGCAGATCTGTCCGGCCGAGGAGTCTCGGCGGCGCGGAGCAGCGAGTATTCGTCAGAACCACCCGATCGGCGTCCACGATGGCCACATCAGAAGCGGTGTACATACACGGCCTGGCGGGGGCCTCGCCGAACTGGACGCCCCTGGCGGGCCTGCTCGCACAGCAGGCGACCGGTTACGCGCCGGACCTGCCCGGTTGCGGTCGGTCGGACCCGCCGCGCGGCGGGGACTACTCGGTGGCTGAACAGATTCGGGTGTTGGCGGCGCTGATCGGGGAGATCGCGTCCGGGCCCGTCCACCTGGTCGGCAACTCGCTGGGCGGCTTTCTCGCGACGCACCTGGCCGCCGCTCATCCGCGGCTGATCAGATCGCTCACCCTGATCTCGCCGGCGGTCCCGGATTTCCGGCTCACCAAGGACCGAGGCGCTGACTACCGGCTCGCCGCTCTACTGGTTCCCGGTCTGGTCGATCTGATCGAGCCGATGATGTTGAACATCCCTGCTGATCAGCGGGTCAGGGGGATGGTGGACCTGTGTTTCGGCGACGCGTCGGGAGTCACGGTCGACGACTACGCCGCAGCGACGGCCGAATATCACTGGCGCACCGAACTGCCGTGGACACAGCGCGCAGTCCTGCAGCAGCTCAGAGAGTTGATGAAGTCGTATCTGTCGCCCCGCTATCCGTCGTACTGGAGGGCGGCATCCCGGGTCACGGTGCCGGTCCTGGTGGTATGGGGTACCCGGGACCGGTTGGTGGACGTGCGATTGGCTCACCGCACGGTGGACGCGTTCAGCCGCGCTCGGCTTCTGGTGTTGCCGGGCGTGGGTCACGTCGCCCAGATGGAGGCGCCGGTCCCGACTGCGCGCGCGATGGCGACCCTCTGGTCCGAGGTGGACGGCGTACCGGTGCCTGTGCAGACTCCCACGCCCGCGGTCGCGGGTGAAACTGCCGGCGCGCCGATCGAGCAGGATTCTCCTGCTATGGCAACCTGAACCGGTGAGCAGTCCTCGTCGCGAAGGCAGACGGCCCGCCGTACCCGGTGCGCGCGGAGCCGCCGCCACTGTGCCCGGCGCAGGCGGCCGTGCCGTCGCTGCGTCATCATCGCAGCCGTCGCCCTCGGCCTGGTCGACGCGTCGGTCGAGCTACGGGCGCCCGAATGCCGACGGCTCGTTCTCTGATCGACCGTTCTCCGACGGCTCGTCCTCCGACCGACCCTCCGCTGACCGCTCGTACTCCGACCGCTCGTACTCCGACCGACCGATTCGCCGGACCACTCAGGACCGGCCCGGTGTTGATCGGCCCGGTGTTGATCGGCCCGGTGTGGATTGGCCAAAGGTGGAGCGGCCCGGTGTTGATCGGCCCGGTGTGGATTGGCCAAAGGTGGAGCGGCCCGGTGTTGATCGGCCCGGTGTGGATTGGCCAAAGGTGGAGCGGCCCGGTCAGGACCGGCCGAGCCCGGGTCGGCGGCCTGTTCCCGCCGGCTTCGTCGGCGCGGGTGGTCGCGGCACTGCCGGCCGCCCGGCCGGCACTGCCGGCCGGTCGACTCGGATCAGCCCGACCACCGGCAGCGCGGGCCGGCCCGTCGCTGATCGGGCGTCGGGTGCGCGCACACCGTCGGGTCGCGGTTCGCAGGCCCGCTCCGGGCGGGGCTCGGGTCACCCGCGGGCAGGTCATCCATCGTCGGCCACCCTGGTCGCTCGGTGGGGATGGCGGGCATACGCCCTGCCCCTCTTGATTGCGGCGACGGTGGCGATCGTCGTGACGATCGTGCGCGCCCCCGGACCGGCCGACGGAGAAGTCGCTGCGGCCGGGGGCGCAGCTTCCGGCCAACCTGCTGCAGCCGCCGACAACGGCGTGTCGGCACCGGCGTCGCCGGTTGCTGCCGATCCGCCATCAACCACTCCGAGCGCGGCGGGTGCCGCCGCCGAGACGCCCGACGCTGAGACTCCCGACGCGCAGCGCGGCCCCGCGAGCGCCGCCGCAGCTGTTCCCGGCGGCGAATCTGCGGAGACCTCCCCGGCGGCGTCGGGCACCTCGTCGAGTGACACCGGCGCGCCCGCGAACAACGCCGGCACGGTCGGTGAGTTGCCGGGCGGGTCGCCCTATGCCGTGGAGGGCGCGGGGACCTACCGCGTCGTGCCCGTCCCCCGCGTCGATCCTGGTGCCGACGGCCCGCGCGCTGATGGGGCTGCGGCCGGCGGTGCACCAGCCAGCGGCCAGGACGGAGTCGGGTCCGGGGCACCCGCGCCCACGATCGTCCGCTACACCGTCGAGATCGAGGACGGCGTCACGGTCGACAATGGGGACGAGCAGTTCGCGGACTTCGTGGACGCGACGCTCGCCGACGGTCGGAGCTGGGGGCCCGTCAAGGGCGTGGTGCTGCGTCGGGTCGACGGGAGCGGCCCGCGTCCCGCGTTCAGAATCACCCTGACCAGTTCGATGACCGTCCGAGGGCTCTGCGGGTACACGGTCAAGCTCGAGTCCTCCTGCTACAGCGGGGCGGTCGGACGGGTCGCCATCAACGACGCGCGCTGGGTCCGAGGTTCGCTGAGCTATGCGGGCGACCTCACCGCATACCGCCGGTATGCCGTGAATCACGAGGTCGGACATGCGCTCGGGTTCGGTCATCTGGCGTGCACCAGCCAGGGTGGCCCGGCCCCGGTGATGATGCAGCAGACCTGGAGCACTTCCAACGACGAGCTGTACAGCCTCAACCAGTCGGTCCGTGGCAACGGACTCACCTGCGCCGCGAACCCGTGGCCCGACCCCACGGCGACCCCCGCGGCACCGGTGAACGCGCCCGGATGATGCTGTGCGGCCGCCGTCCCGGGGCACACTGACGGGGTGATCGCAGTTGTGAACGACACCGTTCCCCCCCTCGTCTCGCCGGGCCCGCCACTGACACCCGACGAGGTTGAGCGCTACTCCCGGCATCTGCTCCTGCCCGACCTCGGGGACCTGGGCCAACGCCGATTGCGCAACGCGGCTGTGGCGGTGGTCGGAGCGGGTGGCCTCGGATCCCCGGTGCTGATGTACCTTGCCGCGGCCGGCGTCGGCACCCTCGGCATCATCGATTTCGACGCGGTGGACCTGTCGAACCTGCAGCGTCAGACCATTCACGGCACCGCCGACGTGGGCTCCCGCAAGGTTGATTCCGCTGCGGCGGCGATTGCCGACGTCAACCCGCAGGTGCGGGTGACACCCCACCACATCCGGCTCACCGCGGGCAACGCGCTGGACGTGTTGACCGGCTACGACCTGGTGGTCGACGGCTCCGACAACTTCGCCACCCGCTATCTGGTCAACGACGCCTGTGTTCTGCTGGGGATCCCGTATGTCTGGGGATCGGTGTTTCGATTCGAGGGCCAGGTCAGTGTCTTCTGGGCTGCGCACGGCCCGCAGTATCGAGATCTGCACCCCGTACCACCGCCACCGGGCAGCGTGCCCTCCTGCGGCGAAGGAGGCGTGCTGGGAGCGGTCTGTGCCGTCGTCGGCGGTGCGATGGCCGTGGAGGCGGTCAAACTGATCTGCGGCATCGGCCGACCGCTGATCGGAACGCTGCTCCTGTACGACGCGTTGACCGCGGGCTTCCGTACCCTCCGGGTGCGAGCCGACCCGGCCACGGCGCCGATCACCGCCCTGGTCGACTACGAGGCGTTCTGCGGTATTCCAGAGTTGCCGATCGACGACAGCAACGCGATCACCGTGGAGGAGCTGGCGGCGCTGCTCGCCGCGGGCCGGTCCGCGACGGTCATCGATGTCCGCGAGCCCGCAGAGTTCGCCCTCGGGGCCGTGCCGGGTGCGGTTTCGATCCCCTTGACGGAGTTCTCTTCGGGGGTTGCGATGTCGGTTGTTCAGCATGCGCTGGCCACCGGGCCCGTCGTGCTGTACTGCAAGTCGGGTGTCCGGTCGGCGCACGCGCTGGCCGCGCTGCGTGCGGCCCGGGTGGAGGGCACGGTCCAGTTGCGCGGCGGGATACAGGCCTGGGCGGCCGGGGGCGATGCCTCGTTCGTGCGGTACTGACGGGCGGCCGGGTAGGGTCTGGCCGTGATCGAAGCACCGCCGGAACATGTGCGGGCGGCCTTCGGCGTCTCGGGAGATGTTCCTCAGGTGCTGTCCGGCGGCCATCGCGCGGCTTTCCGGTGCGGCGCCGTCGTTCTCAAACAAGTGCAGGACCACGTTGAGGCGTCCTGGTTGGCCGGGGTCTTCGAACAGATCTGGGTGCCCGGTGTGCGGCTGGCCAGGCCGGTGCGGGCCTCGGACGGCCGATGGGTGATCGCCGGCTGGGTGGCGCATCGATTCGTCGCCGGGCGGAGCTCCCCGCGGTTCGGCGAGGTGATCGAGGCCGGGCGGGCATTGCACACCGCGCTCGGCGACGTGGCTCAGCCGCGGTTCCTGCAGGAGCGGCACGATCTGTACTCGTGGGCTGACCGAATCTCCTGGGGCGACCTCGACGCCGCCGACGAACGTCTGGGCCGGGGCGTCGGTGCCGACGCGTTCGCCGCGCTCGCCGCCCGTCGACGTCCGATTGCGCTGCCCCATCAGCTGGTACACGGCGACCTCACCGGCAATGTGCTCTTCGCCGGATCTGCGCTGCCGGCCGTCATCGACATGACGCCGTATTGGCGACCGCTGGAATGGGCGACGGCGGTGGTCGTGGTGGATGCGATCGCCTGGGGCGGGGCCGGCATCGAGCTCGCGACGAACCAGCAGGTCGCGGAATGGCGACAGGTTTTGCGCCGAGCGCTGATGTTCCGGTTGGCGGTGAGCCTCGGTCATCCACGCAGCACTCCGGCGTCGATGGTGGGTGTGCTGTCCGCCGTCGAGCGGCTGGGGGCGGTCATCGACGACGACTTGCCGGGCTTGTCCGATCACTGATCTGCGGCGTCGGGGAGTTGTGCGATGTACTGCGGATGTAGACACTCGGCGAGGATCAGTCGGTCGAGTTCCTCCGGTCTGCTGCCGGCGTTGAACAACTCACCCAGCATCTGCGCCAGCCGGTGGCCCGGCTCGGCCCTGATGGCGCGATCCACGGCCACTTGGGCCAGCGCACCCTGCCCTGCGCGGTAGGCCACTGCGGCCAGCACCGCACACACGGGCGCGGCGACGTCATCAGGACACTGTCGGGCTAATTCGGTGAACAGTGGGACTGGGTCGTCTGCGGAGCGTTGTAAAGCCCTGGCCAGGACTGCATCCCGTACGCCGACCTCCAGCATGGTCACCACCAGATCGGCGGCCTGGTCGTGATCGACCACGTCTCCCCGCAGTCGTGCCGTCCAGCAGGACGCCAACCGCTCGGCCGCGATTCCGTGTCGAATCTGCGTGGCCCGGGTTCGCCGCACGCCCTCTAGTCGCTGGGCCAATCGGACCGCAGCTGCTTCCAATCGCGCCTCGGCGCGCGTCGCGGGCAGACCGGTCGGACCCTCGATGGTCGCGGCCAGCGCCGCCCGGTCCTGGAGAAGGACCCGGCCGGACACCACCTGGGCGGCGTGCAGGTGGCCGATCGCCGGATCACCCCCGTCCGGAAGCGGCCACCCCGCATCGTCGGGTTCATGACTCAGGTAGGACCACACGCGATTGTCGCGGCACAACATCGCCTCGAAAACAGGAACCCCGACGGCTTGCAGCTCGATCAGGCATCGCCGGATGAAGCCCGAATAGGGCAACGCGGATCGCCGCTGATCGATGACGGGCGATTCGTCGGTGTAGCAGATCACAGTGACCGCGGACGCGTGGGTCAGCGCCTGGGCGGCGAGGTAGCGGGCCACCGCCCGTCCGGCGCCAGACTTGCCCGGCAGATCCATGCGCAGCACCGGGCCCATCCGACTCCGTGGACCGCTCAGGCAAGCCAGCACGATGCTTTCGGTGGGCCGGAAGCCCAGGATGAAGGGAACCGCGGCCACGAGCCCGGTCGGGCCCTGCACGGTCACCAATTCGGCCGGATTCGAATCGGAGGAGGGTCGTGTCATGCCGAAGAGCGTCATCGACCTCGCCCGTCCGGGTCGCTCCGCTCCGGCCTCGTTGTGGACAACCGGCCTATTCAGGGGCCTTGTGGAGGATCGCTCAGCTTCCGATTCAGCAGCCGGCCGCCCCGCCCGGTCGTCTATTCCGATGGTGGCCGGCCGGCCCCTCGGCACATTTCCGCTGTTCGCCGAAGCCCGCTCGCTGCTCGGGGCCCGCTACAAATCGACGCGGTACCGCTGCAGCGGCACACGGCCGTCGTGGGCACCGACACCCTCCGCCGCCAATAATCTCAGTTGTAGCTCTGCAAGCCCGGCCACCGGGCGTCCGGTGGCGGGCACCACCCGATGCCACGGCGTGCCAGGTTCGGCCAGGTGGGCGAGCACCCAACCGGCGAACCGCGCGGAGTTGCCGCCGGACGCGGCGGCGACATCCCCGTAGGTCGCGACCCGGCCGGCGGGGATCGATTCCACGGTGTCCAGAATCCGTTCGGCCAGCTCCATGTTCATCTCGTCATTGTCGGCGCGGCCGGCCGGACTCCGTCAGCTGTACGGGGATGGTGGGGCGGGGATGGTGGGGCACTGTCGGCGCCACGTGATCTGATCCCAGTCATGGACGACACGACGGATCGCCGCGGCGACTATCAGCTGGTCCGGCGCTCGTCTTCGCCGCCGCGCTTCACCCCCACAGCCGAACAACTCGTGGTCATCGACAACCGACACCGACGGTTGCGGGTGCTGGCGGGACCCGGCACCGGGAAAACCGCCACCCTGGTCGAAGCGGTGGTGGACCGGGTGACCCGGCGGGGGGTTCCCGCCGAGCAGATTCTGGTGCTCACCTATTCGCGACGGGCCGCTGCCGAATTGGCCGGCCGACTGCTGCCGCGATTGGGTCTGACCACCCGGGCGCCGATGGTGCGCACCTTGCATTCCTACGCATTCTCGCTGGTCAGGGCAGAAGCCGCGCGGAACGGACAACCGGCGCCGCAGCTGATCGCGGCGGCCCAGTCCGATCAGATCATTCGTGAACTCCTGGCGGGCAACCTGCACGACGGGGGAGGTCCATGGCCCGAATTCCTGCAGCCGGCACTGGCGTTGCGCGGGTTCGCCGCGTCGGTGCGTGACTTCCTGGCGCGCGGCATCGAGCGCGGCCTGGGGCCCGCCGAACTACTCGACCTGGGTCGTCGAAGGCGGCGGCCCGAATGGGTGGCAGCGGGTCGATTCGCCCGGCAGTACTCGCGGGTGCTCGATCTTCAGGCCGGCACCACCCGCCAGGGGCAGCCGCTCGACCAAGCCGAGTTGGTAGGGGTGGCGTTGGGTCTATTGCGACAGGATGCGATCGCCGCAACCGAACAGGCCAGGGTCCGGCGGATCTTCGTCGACGAATACCAGGATGTCGACCCGGCGCAGGCCGCACTCGTGGATGCCCTCGCCCGAGGTGCCGACGAGCTGATCGTGGTGGGTGATCCCGATCAGTCCATCTATGCGTTTCGCGGATCAGATCCGACCGCGCTGCGTGACGTGGAGGTTGATCACACCGCGGTGTTGACCCTCGGCCGCCGGATGAATCCCGTGCTGACAGCAGCCACCCGCCGGGTGGCCGCGTTGCTGCCCGGGCCGGGTGCGCATCGAGCCTTGGTCATCGCCGCGGCGGAGAACATCGGAGGCCCCGGCCCAGTGGCGGCGCATGACGGGCCGGACGCCGACGATCTCGCCCGCTCACTGGACGTTCGGGTGCTGCGCACGGCGGGCACCGAAGCGATGTTCGTCGCCGACCAGCTGCGACGCGCTCACCTGATCGGCGGCGTGCCGTGGTCGGAGATGGCCGTCCTGGCCCGCTCACCGGCGGCGGCGTTGCCGACGCTGCGCCGAGCATTCGCGGTGGTGGGCGTTCCGCTCACCACCACGAGCGGTGTCCAGCCGATGACCGAGGACAGGGTGGTCGCCGCCCTCCTCATGATCATCGCCACCGCCATCGACCCCGCCTCGCTCACCGGCGAGCGGGCGGCCGAACTGATGACCTCGCCGATCGGCGGCCTGGACGCGCTCGGGCTGCGACGACTACGCCGGGCGCTGCGACTGAGTCGGGCCGGGGAGGGCTCGTCAGTCGATCTGATGGCCGCCGTCCTGATCGGCTCACCCGCGCCTGCGGAACTGAGCGCCGACCTCGCCGCGGCGGTCTCGGCCGTGAGTCGCGTGATCGACCTGGTGCGCGACGCCGCGGCAGATCCCGCAGAGGAGGTGCTGTGGCGGCTCTGGCAGGCGACCGAACTGGAAGCCGTCCTGGTGGCCGCAGCCGACCGCGGTGGGGTGGCGGGTCAACGAGCCGACGCCACACTGGACGCTGTACTCGTGTTCTTCGAGGTGGCCGCGGACAGGGCCGCCCACATCCCCGGAGCGGGGCTCGCGGACCTGCTGGAGGCGGTCGTCGGCAACACACTTCATGACGAGTCGACAACCGCGAGTGCCACCCGGATCGACGCAGTCAGCGTCCTGTCAGCCCATTCGTCGAAGGGCCTGGAATGGGATGTCGTCGCGGTAGTCGGGGTCCAGGAGGGCAGCTGGCCGAACATCGGCACCCGCGGTGACCTCCTCGGGATCCGTGACCTGCTCGATGCCGCCGCAGGGCTGCCCGCCGGGCATTCGGGGGCGCCCGCTGCCGTCGCCGACGAGCGGCGCTTGTTTTACGTCGCCGCCACCCGCGCGCGCCGCAGGTTGATCGTCACCGCGGTCGCCGACTCCGACACCCAGCCGTCGAGATTCCTCGCAGAGTTGGCCGGCACCGCCGATCTGCCGACCGGAATGCCGATCACCGAGAACGGCCGTCGCCGGCGAGGTTTGAACGCCGCCGAGTTGATCGCCGATCTGCGCCGGGTGGTGGTGGACACGACAGCGACCGAAGAGATCCGCCAACGGGCCGCCGGGCATCTGGCAACGCTTGCCGCCGCCGGAGTGCGGGGTGCCGATCCGGATCACTGGTGGGGGCTGGAGCCACGCTCGACCCGAGAATCGCCGATCGACCCGGACGGGCCGGTTTCGTTGTCGCCGTCGGCTGTGGAGAACATTCTGCGCTGCTCGCTCCGAGCAGTCCTGGAACGCGTCGGCGGTCGGTCGGCCCCGACAGACCATCAGATCGAGGGCATCGTGGTGCACGCGCTGGCACAGGGGGTGGCCCTGAAGGTCGGTCGCGAGGAGCTGATCGAGGAGCTGGACGATTGGCTGAGCCGGTCCGGCTCGCTGACTCCTTGGCAGCTGACCCGGCAGCGGAATCTGATCCTGCGGATGGTGACAGCCGCGGAAGAGTGGTACCGGGCGCACCACCCGCCGTGGACGCTGCTCGGAGCCGAGATGCGGGTGGGCGCGGAGGTGCCCGCGGCGGAATTCGCGGTGCCCGTCGTCCCCTCCGAGTCGACGGTTGGGGCTGCCGCCGTGGCGGGGGAAACGAGCGCTGCCGGCCCGAGTGGTGTCCACGACTATCGATCCGAGCTGTCGCCGGAGGCGGCGGCTCGCCGGGTCCAGGTCAGCGGCCGACTCGACTGGCTCAGTGTGGACGAGGACGGGCGGGTGGTCGTGGTCGATTTCAAAACCACCGCCCAGCCGAAATCCAAGGCGGCGGTGCAGGACAATCCGCAGCTCGCCACCTACCAGGTCGCCGTCGCGGAGAACCCCGACCTGCCGCCGCCCGGTGGCGGCCGGCTGGTGTACCTGAAGAAGGGCGCGGCCGTCCGGGAGCAGGACCCCCTCACCGTCGAGCAGCGTGCGGTGTGGATCGGAGCGATCCGATTCGCCGCCGACCGACTCGTTAACGCCGAGCAGGTGGCCACGGCGAACAGCTATTGCGACATCTGCTCGGTGCGCAGCAGTTGCCCGCTGCAACCCGACGGCAGGCAGGTGCTGTGACTCCGCTCCGCTGGTCCGCCGTCTCGCTGGCTCGGGCTTTGGGTCAGCAGCACGATCCCACCCCGGAACAGATCGAGGTCATCGAAGCCCCACTGGCCCCGCTGCTGGTCGTCGCGGGTGCCGGTGCCGGCAAGACGGAGACGATGGCCGCCCGGGTGGTGTACCTGGTCGCGAACCAATTGGTGGAACCACATCAGGTGCTCGGCCTCACCTTCACCCGGAAGGCGGCGAGTCAACTCTCACAACGGATTCGGCAACGGTTGGCGCAGCTCAAGGTGCCGTTCGACGGCGAGCCGGAGGTGTTGACCTACCACGCTTTCGGCGGTCGGCTGTTGGCCGAGTTCGGTGTGCTGGTGGGCGTCGAACCGGCGGCCCGGGTACTGACGCCGACCAGCAGTTGGCAGCTGGCGAGTTCGGTGGTGCGCCGTTGGGACGCCGACCTCGACACCGAACTGGCCCCGGATCTGGTGACCGAGCGGTTGTTGCAGCTGTCGGGATCGCTGGCCGACCATCTGCGGACCCCGACCGAACTCGCCGACAGCACCGCGGCGTTGGCCGCGCTGATCGAGCAGGCCCGGCCCAGCGCCCGCCAGACCAAGCCGATTCTGTCCGCCTTGGAGGGGCTGCACGCCCGGCTCACCAATCGCAACGGCATCCTCCCGCTGGTGTCCGCGTTCGCCGCCGCCAAGAAGCGGACGGGTGTGGTCGACTTCGGTGACCAGATGCAACTCGCGGCCACCCTCGTCACCGAGCATCCGAGAGTGGGATCCGAGATCCGAGACCGTTATCGGGTGGTCCTACTGGACGAGTACCAGGACACCGGCCACGCCCAGCGTGTGCTCCTGCGGTCCCTCTTCGGCGTCGACTCCGGACGGCAGGGCCACGCCGTGACCGCGGTCGGTGACCCCTGCCAGAGCATCTACGGGTGGCGGGGGGCGGCGGCGTCCAACCTGCCGCGATTCTGTTCGGACTTCGTCCAGCGGCGGGGGACACCCGCCCGGCGCCTTCCGTTGTTGACCAGCTTTCGCAACCCGGTGCAGGTGCTCGGGTTGGCCAACACCCTGTCGGCGCCGGTTCGCGGCAACGGCGTCGATGTCGACGAGTTGCGGGCGCGCGCGGATGCGCCGCACGGCGCCGTCGAGTTGGGTCTGTTCGGCACCGTCGACGACGAGGACTCCTGGGTCGCCGACCGAATCGCGGAGCATTGGCAGGCCGCCGCCACCGCAGGGGTCGCTCCGCCCACCACGGCTGTGCTGTGCCGACGCCGGTCCAGCATCCGCGGGCTGGCGGACCGGCTGTCGGACCGGGGCATCCCGGTCGAAATCCCCGGCATCGCGGGTCTGCTGACCGAACCCGAAGTCGCCGAGGTGCTCAGTGTGCTGCGGATGCTGGTCGACCCGGCGGCGGGGGCGGCGGCTGTTCGCGTGCTCGGCGGGCCGCGTTGGAATCTCGGCCTGCGCGACCTGGCCGCCCTGGAGAGCCGAGCCCGGGAGCTGAACGGACGTGTGTCCGGGCCGCCCGCAGAAGCGGGGAACGGCCGCGGCGTCGTGCATCGCGCGTTGCAGGCCGCGCTCACCGATGAGGTGGAGGCGGCGTCGTTGCTGGACGCGCTCGCCGACCCGGGGCCGGCCTCGCAGTACTCGTCGGCCGGCTTCCGTCGAATCCGCGACCTCGGCGCAGAACTCCGTCGACTCCGAGGCAGGTTGTCGATGCCGCTGACCGATCTGCTCGTCGAGATCGAGCGGACGATCGGGTTGGACGTCGAGGCAGCCCTGGCCGGTCGCTCCGGCCGAGCGAACCTGGACGAGCTGGCGGCGGTGGTCGCCGACTTCGTCGACGGCGGATTCGGCCGATCGGTGCCGGTGGCCGCCGACGAACTCACCGGGGTGCACGGCCGGCAGGCGCTGGATCTGCTGGCATTCCTCGACGTCGCCGCGGACCGCGAGGAGGGTCTGGAATTGGGCGAGGTCGAGCAGCGCGCGGACGCTGTCCAGTTGGTCACCGTGCACGCCGCGAAGGGCCTGGAATGGCAGTTGGTTGCCGTCCCGCATCTGGCAGAGGGTGTGTTCCCCGGCGTCCGGAGCTCGACATGGCTGACCGACGACAGTTACCTTCCGCCGGACCTCCGCGGCGACGCGTTGGATCTGCCGCAACTGGCCATTCCGGCGGACGCCGATCAGAAGGCGATCGAGGTGGCGGTGACGGCGCACAAAGCCGACTGGAAGCGGGTTCAGGCCGTCGAGGAGCGACGACTGATGTACGTCGCGCTGACCCGGGCCGAGCAGACCCTGCTGGCATCGGGACACTGGTGGTCTCGCACGACCACGAAGCCGCGAGGACCATCTGAGTTCCTCCTGGAACTCGTGGCAGCCGCAGCTGCGCCGCCTGTGCACTGGGCCGATCCGCCCGATCCGGGTGCGTCGAATCCGTTGACCAGGAGTGCTGCGACTGCCCGGTGGCCGGTCGACCCGCTGGGTGAGCGACGGGCCGGGGTCGAGGAGGGGGCACATCTGGTGCGGCTGGTGCAGCACTTCGGCGGCGAGCAGGCCCTCGACGGCGACCACGGGACATCGAGCGAACCCGATCTCGACGAGTACGAGTGGGATCGGGATGTGGTCGCGCTGCTCCGTGAACGCGCAACGGCACGGGGCCGCAGCATGCTGGTGCCCCTGCCGGAGACCGTGTCGGTGGCCACCCTCGTCGAGTTGGCCGACGACCCGCAGCGGCTCGCGGCGAAGCTGCGTCGACCGGTCCCCCGACAGCCGTCAACGGCGGCCCGCCGCGGCACCCTCTTCCACACCTGGCTCGAACACCACTACCAGGGCGACGCGTTGCTCGACCTCGACGAGCTGCCTGGGGCCGATGAACGCGACGCCCTTCCCGAGCAGTCGTTCGAGGAGCTGCGTAGGTCATTCCTGGACTCGGAATGGGCGGGTCGCGTACCACACGATCAGGAGGTGTCGTTCTCCATGACGATCGGCGCACTTCCGGTGCGGGGCCGGATCGACGCGGTCTTCGCCGACGCGGACGGTGGTTGGACGGTGGTCGACTGGAAGACCGGCCGGATCCCGGAGCGGGCCCAACAGGCCGCCGCCGCTGTGCAGCTGGCCGTCTACCGACTCGCGTGGGCACAGCTGTCCGGATCGCCGTTGGCGGCCGTGCGCGCCGCCTTCTACTTCGTGGCGAGCCGCACCACGATCGCGCCCGCCGACCTGCTGGACGCCGATCAGATCGACGAGCTGATCAGGGCCAATACCCAGCCGGACGGTCCCGGCGGAACCGGCGCGGACAGCCCGACCGGCAGTGGTGACGACGGCGCGGGTGAGGCCGGGGCGGTGGCCGTGGCACCATTCGAGATGTGACAACCGTCCTCGCGTACCTCGTGATCGCCGCGCTCATCGGTGGGCTGCTGTTCGGCATCGCGTTGTTGGTTTTCGGCCGCGGTGAACCCATGTCGGCACTGCCCGCTCGAACGTCGCCCGCCCGGCTCCCCGAAACTGACATCGCCGGGGCGGACGTTCGCAAGGTCCGCTTCGCGCTGGCCCTCCGCGGCTACCGCATGTCCGACGTCGACTGGGCGCTCGATCGGCTCGCCGACGAGCTGGATCGCGTCCGGCAACAGTTGGTCGACGTCGGTGCAGCCGCCGATCAGATCTCGGGGGACCCCGCCGCGCCCGACCCGCGCGCCGCGGCCGACCCGCGCTCTGCGCCAGACCTGCACTCCGCGCCCGATCTGCACTCCGCGCCCGATCTGCACTCCGCGCCCGACCCGCGCACTGCGGCCGACCTGCACTACGCACCCGACCTGCACTCCGCACCCGACCTGCACTACGCACCCGACCTGCACTCCGCACCCGACCCGCATACCGCGCAGGAGCCGTACGCCCCGACCGGTCCCCGGTCCACGTCATCCAGTCCAACGGAGGCCTGATGTCCCAGCCCGCTCGCGCTTCCGTCGCGGCCGTCGTGAACGTTCCCGTGTCGGCCGACCGCGCGTTCGCGGCCCTGGTCGATGCGGAGGGGCAGGGCGACTGGATGTTCGCCACCACCGTCTATCCGGTCGAGGGCGACGCCGCGTCGCCCGCTGTGGGTGCTCGGCTGGTCGCCTTCACCGGGTTCCTGGGCATCGGCGTGCTCGACGTCATGAAGGTCACCGAACTCCACGACGGCGTGCGGTGGGTGGTGGCGCACGAGGGCTCGATCATTCGCGGCAGCGGCACCTTCAGCGTGCGCCCCCTCGGTGCGGACGCCGCAGAGGTTCGCTTGGCGGAGGAGTGGGAGCTCCCCTTCGGCCTGCTCGGCAGGCTCGGATGGCTGATCGTGCGACCGGCGGTCGGTTGGGGAATCAGGCATTCGCTGCGCCGGCTCGCGGCGCAGCTGGCATCGCGCTGACCCGGATGGGACCGTCCGAACGAGTTGCTCCGGGTGTGCGGACCGGATGATCCGACCACGGTGCCCGTGGGCCGACGGCAGCGCCGAGTACGCGGCCTACCACGATGACGAGTGGGGCACCGAATTACACGGCGACGACGCCCTGTATGAGCGCCTCACGCTCGAGGCGTTTCAATCCGGCCTCAGCTGGCTGACCATTCTGCGCAAGCGCGAGCATTTTCGGTCCGCTTTCGCGAACTTCAACATCCTCGATGTCGCCGAGTTCGACGAGGCGCAGGTCGCCCGGCTGCTGGCCGACAGCGGAATCGTCCGCAACCGAGCCAAGATCTCGGCGGCGATCGGTAATGCGCGAGCAGCAGCGGCTGTTCCCGGTGGACTCGACGCCCTGCTCTGGTCCTTCGCGCCGAGCGACACGCCTCGGCCCGCGGCGAGCGATGAAATCCCGACCCGCTCCGCAGAATCCACCGCGATGGCGTCCGAGCTGAAGCGTCGGGGGTTCACCTTCGTCGGCCCGATCACCTGCTATTCACTCATGCAGGCGACTGGAATGGTTTTCGATCACGTCCCGCGCTGTTGGAGGTGGTGGAATCATCCAGCAGGCGGCGAGACCGCACCGAGCGAGCCGGGCAATCGCCCCGGCTAGACGGGAGCCGGCCACACCGTCAGCCGGCCAGACAGGCAGCCAGCCAGAAGTTCACCAGGCCGAGGGTCACCAGGCCAGACAGAAAGCCGCGGGTCGCAGTCCGGGCTCGGTCAGCTCTCACGCTTGGACGGACGCTTCGTTCCGTTGGTGTGGTCCGGACGCTTCGTTCCGTTGGTGTGGTCGTTGTCGGCCGTCGGTGTCGCCGCTGGTTTGTCCGCCGGTGCGGTGATCCGCACGAAGCCCGACTCGAGGTCGATCCGCAGGTCGCCGTCGCGCGAGCTGCCCTCCTCCTCGCGACGCAGTTCCTTAGACCGGCGCTCCTCGATCTCATGCCGCATGCCGGGGTTGAAGATCTCGCCGAGTGGTCCCACCCGATCAGACTACGCCGGGCGAGTCTGCCCGCTCCGTTTCGAGCAGCCGATCGGTCAGGTCGCCGAGTCGGCGACGGAAACCCGGGTCGTACGCCTCGGCCCGGGCCTTCGAGGGCTTGAGGCCGTCGAAGAACACGCCGGACACCTCCGCCAGCGACGGATCCACGATCAGCCGCAGCGTCGCGTCGCCGCCGTCGGCGATGGTGGACCGGGGGCTGATCCCGGCGTCGAGCACCATGGTGGTCGCCATGAAGGTGGCGGGGTGGATGCAGTTCACGGTGACTCCAGAGCCGCGTAGTCGCTCGGCCGCGTCGAAGGTGAACGCGGCCAATGCGAGCTTGGACCGCCGATAGGCCTCGGTGCCGTCGTAGTCGCGGGTCATCTGCAGGTCGTCGATGTCGACCGGCGCCTGCCCGAGCGACCCGACATTGATCACCCGGGCCGGAGCCGATCTCACCAGCAGCGGGGTGAGCCGTCGGGTGAGCAGGACCGGCGCGAGATAGTTGACCGCCAGCCGGAGTTCGTGACCGTCTCGGCTCGTCTGCCGGCCGTCGCCGGGGGCGCCGAAACCGACACCGGCATTGTTGACGAGCACGTCCAGGCGTCGAGCACGCC
The DNA here is from genome assembly GCA_963825975.1 of uncultured Actinomycetota bacterium. Classification (GTDB taxonomy): domain Bacteria; phylum Actinomycetota; class Actinomycetes; order Mycobacteriales; family Nakamurellaceae; genus Nakamurella. The sequence goes on along the minus strand of CAWGUZ010000017.1, from coordinate 75,819 downwards.
GCGACACCTCCGCGGCCAGCGCGTCGACCTCGGCCAGCGACGCCAGGTCGGCGCGCACCTGTTGAACGTCGCCGTCCACCGTTGCGGTCAGCTCGTCCAATTTCTGCTGGTCGCGACCATGCGCGAGGACGGTCCAACCCAGCCCGGCCAGCAGGCTGGTGAGGTAGAACCCCATCCCGGCGGTCGCTCCGGTGATCAGCACGGTGGGCGGCATGGCATCACCGTAACGGCCGCACCGTGGCTGCTCCCCGCCGGTCCGGCAGCCCGGCGTTCGCCATCACTGGTTCGGATGAGAGACAATGAGGCGTCTCCTGCCGGGCAGGGGCGCCAAACGGATGCGCGAAGTGTTGTTGGAGGGAGTCACAGGATGGCGGCCATGAAGCCCCGCACGGGAGATGGACCTCTCGAAGTCACCAAGGAGGGGCGCGGCATCGTCATGCGGGTTCCGCTCGAGGGCGGTGGTCGCCTGGTGGTGGAAATCTCCGCTGAAGAAGCTTCAGCTCTGGGCGACGCGTTGAAGGCTGTCGTCAGCTAGCGGAAGCCTCGCGAGGTTCTCCCATCCGGCGACCGTCTAGTGCGGTTCACGACTGCAGGTCCGGTGCCTCGGCACCGGACCTGCAGTCGTCTCGCGTATCCCCGGCCGGCGGCTACCGCCGGACCGTGCACACCCTCAGATCAGCGAGCGGTACAACTCGACGGTCTGCTCGGCGATGGTCAGCCAGGAGAACTCGTTCACCGCGCGATCGCGCCCCGCCTGCGCCATGGCCACCGCGCGTGCAGGATCGGCGACCAGTTCGTTGACCCGGTCGGCGATGTCGGCTTCGAACTGGTCCGGTTGCTCGGCGTCGTAGTGCACCAGAAGGCCGGTGACACCGTCCTTGACGACCTCCGGGATGCCGCCCACGTCGCTGGCGACGACCGCCGCATTGCAGGCCATCGCCTCCAGGTTGACGATCCCCAGCGGCTCGTACACCGACGGGCAGCAGAACACGTCCGCCGCGGAGAGCACCTGCTTGACCTGGGGGAGGGTCAGCATCCCGTTCAGCCAGATCACGCCGTCCCGGGCCGCCTGCAACTCCTCGATGGCGCTCTTCGTCTCGGCGGCGATGTCCGGCGTGTCCGGTGCCCCCGCGCAGAGCACCAGCTGCACCTCGGGCGCGAACCGATGCGCGGCGCCGATCAGGTGCTTCACACCCTTCTGACGGGTGATCCGGCCGACGAACGCGACGATCGGCCGGTCCAGATCGACCCCGTTCTCCAACAGGAAGTCGCGGTCTTCGACGGGTTGGTAGATCTGCGTGTCGATGCCGTTCAGGATTACGTGCACCCGGTCGGGGTCCAGCGCGGGATAGGCCTCCAGGATGTCGCGACGCATCTTGGCCGACACCGCGATGATCGCGTCCGCACCCTCGTATGCGGTCTTCTCCGCCCACGATGAGACCCGGTATCCACCCGCCAGCTGTTCGGCCTTCCACGGGCGGTGCGGCTCCAGCGAATGTGCCGTCACCACGTGCGGCACGCCGTGCAGCAGCTTGCCGATGTGCCCGGCCATGTTGGCGTACCAGGTGTGCGAGTGCAGGATCGCCGCGTGCTCGACGGCGGCGGCCATCGACAGGTCGACGGACAGGGTTTGAAGTGCGGCGTTGGCGTCCTTCAGCACCGGGTCGGCGGCATGCCCGAACGCGCCGGGCCGATCGGCACCCCAAGCGTGGACGTCGACGTCGATCAGGGTGCGCAGCTCACGGACGAGGTAGTCGACATGGACGCCGGCGCCGCCATAGACGTCCGGCGGGAACTCGCGGGTCAGGATCGCAATTTGCATAGCGGGAATGTAAGGCAACGGTTGCGGGGTCGCACTGCGGCCCCGAGCCCGACGGCGCCTGGCTGCGCTGACGGTGCTTGACGGTGTGGCCTACCGCGCGTGCCGGGCGGAGCCGCCCGTTGTGCACGGCGGACATCGCATGCCCGCGGCGCGCCGTGCCGCACCCCGCGTCGCCGAGATGCCCGGCGGGCGCTAGGGTCTGCACTCATGGCGAAGAAGCCCCGGATTCTGGGAATCGTACTTGCAGGCGGCGAAGGAAAGCGGCTGTGGCCGTTGACTGCGGATCGCGCTAAACCAGCTGTGCCGTTCGGCGGCAACTTCCGGCTGGTCGACTTCGTGCTGTCCAATCTGGTGAATGCGGGGTACCTGCGCATCTGCGTGTTGACGCAGTACAAGTCGCATTCATTGGACCGGCACATCACGATGAGCTGGCGGATGAGTCAACTGCTCGGCAACTACATCACCCCGGTGCCCGCGCAGCAGCGGCTCGGGCCGCGTTGGTACACCGGCAGCGCGGACGCCATCTTTCAGTCGCTCAACCTCGTGTACGACGACAATCCCGACTACATCGTGGTCTTCGGTGCCGACCACGTCTATCGCATGGATCCCTCGCAGATGGTCCAGCAGCACATCGACTCCGGCGCGGGTTTGACCGTTGCGGGGATCCGGGTTCCCCGGATGGAGGCCACCGCGTTCGGCGTCATCGGTACCGAGTCCGACGGCAAGAAGATCGCAAACTTCCTGGAGAAGCCCGCCGACCCGCCCGCGGTACCGGACGACCCCAATGTCGCCTACGCGTCGATGGGCAACTACGTCTTCAGCACCAAGCCGTTGATCGACGCACTCAAGGCGGACGCCGCCGACGAGAAGAGCATCCACGACATGGGGACGAACCTGATCCCCGCGTTCGTCGACAAGGGCGACGCCTACGTGTACGACTTCTCCGCCAACGAGGTACCGGGCACCACCGATCGCGATCGTGGCTACTGGCGCGACGTAGGTACTTTGGACGCGTACCACGAGTCCCATATGGACCTCGTATCGGTGCACCCGATCTTCAACCTGTACAACTCCGACTGGCCGATCATGACCCAGCCGCCGTCGCTACCGCCCGCCAAGTTCATCGAGAACGGCGCGGCTCGGGAGTCGATGGTCGGGCCGGGAACGATCATCTCCGGGGCCGACGTGTTCCGGTCCGTGGTGAGCGACAACGTCCGCATTCAGGGTGGCACCCGCGTCGAGGGTTCGGTGATCATGCCCGGTGTCCGGATCGGGCGGGAAGCCCGTGTCATCAACGCCATCCTGGACAAGAACGTGGTCGTTCCCGATGGCGCCACGGTGGGCGTGAACCGCGAGTACGACCGCGCGAACTACACCGTGACCGAGACCGGCATCACGGTCGTCGGCAAGGGGATCACCATCGGGCAGGCCTGATCAGGCCCGATGGCCACCATGGGTGCCGCCGTCGAATTGGACGTCGACGGCCACACCGTGCGGATCAGCAACCCCGACCGGGTGTACTTCTCCGCGCGAGGTGAGACCAAACTCGACCTCGCCAGGTACTACCTGAGTGTGGGCGACGGCATCGTACGGGCGCTGCGCGAGCGACCCTGCATGCTGCACCGGTTCCCGGATGGCGTGGACGGGCCAAAGGTGCATCAAAAGCGGTTGCCGCGAGGCGCGCCGCCCTGGGTGGAGACCGTCCAACTCTACTTTCCGCGCTACGGACGGACGGCCGATGAGCTGTGCGTGACCAGTCTGGCCAGCGTGATCTGGGCGGTTCAGATGTCGACGGTGGAGTTTCATCCCTGGAACTCTCGCCGTGCGGACCCCGAGAAGCCGGACGAGTGGCGGATCGACCTCGATCCCGGACCGACCTGTGACTACGACCGGATCCGTCGGGTCGCCCGGGTCGCTCGCGAAGTGCTGGACGACCTGGGTGCGATCGGATGGCCGAAGATCTCCGGTGGAACGGGATTGCACGTCTACGTCCGGGTGCGGGCCGACTTCGGCTTTCCCGACGTGCGGCGGGCCGCCCTGGCCTTCGCCCGCGAGGTGGAACGCCGCGCGCCGGCTGATGTGACGACGACCTGGTGGCGCAAGGATCGCGACCCGACGAAGGTGTTCGTCGACTACAACCAGAACGCCCGGGATCACACGATCGCGGCGGCCTACTCGGTACGGGGTACGCCGGAGGGGCGGGTGTCCGCCCCCATCGGCTGGGACGAGGTGGACGACGCCGATCCCGCCGATTTCACCATCGCCACGATGCCCGCGCGATTCGCCGCCCTCGGCGATCTACACGCCGGGATCGACGACGCGGTCTTTCAACTCGACGGATTACTGGAGTGGGCCGACCGAGACGAGCGACAGGGTGCGGAGCCCGCACCTGACGACGTCGTCTCGCTCGACTGACCCGCCGATCGACACCCGCCGCAGTTTGTACGCCGCCGCAGGCCGCCGCGAATCGCTACCGTCAGCGCAGCTTGACTGCGGCCAGCATGCCGTCGCCGAGCGGCACCAGAACCGGCATCACGTCTTCGTTCTCCCGCAGCATCCGCCCAACCTCGCGGATGGCCACCGTCTCGGCGTCCCGCTGTGTCGGATCTGAGACCTTGTCGTGCCAGAGCGCGTTGTCGACGGCGACCACGCCACCGGGTCGGAGCAGCCGCAACGCCTCGGTGAGGTACTGCGGGTACTCCTCCTTGGTCGCGTCGATGTGCACCAAGTCGTATGCGCCGTCGGTGAGTCGGGGCAACACGTCCAGTCCGCGGCCGTTGATCAGCCGCACTCGAGCGGGTGGAATTCCGGCCTCGGCGAACGCGGTCTTGGCCGCCCGCTGGTTCTCGGACTCGACGTCGATCGAGGTGAGGATCCCGGTCGGCATGCCGGCCAGGATCTGCAGGCCGGAGACACCGGCCCCGGTGCCGATCTCCACCGCGGATCGGGCGCCGATCGCCGCCGCGAGAAACCGCAGCAGGGCGCCCGCACCGGAGCCGACCGGTTCACAACCCAACTCGGCGGCGCGAGCTCGCGCTGCCAGGATCGCGTCGCTCTCCGGGAGGTAGAACTCCGCGTAAGACCGGCTGGATGTCACCGATGGCCACCTTTGCTCAGAGAATGCTCAGTTCCCGACGCTGTCGGGGATGAACGGTACCGAACCCGACGCTGTCGGGGATGAACGGTACCGAACCGGGTCGCCTCTCGTAGCAGGGCGCACGGTCCTTGACGGTTTCTTTACGCGTGTTTCACAGCCTCCTCGCATCTGGGCGCGCGATGATCTCCGCAGGAAGCGGGAACAAAACGGGCGCCTGTGGGCGTTCACCCAGTACGTTGACACGGAGGTGAGTTCGCTGACCGTCCCTTCAGTTTCGGGGTCTTCGACCCGGGTGGCCGCCGCGCAGCCGACGCCGCCCGCGGTCGGTTCGTCCGACGGCGCCGCCGCGGCGAGCTGGACGGCGCCTGCCTGGGATGACATCGTGCGCGATCACGGTGATCGGGTGTACCGACTGGCCTATCGGCTGGCCGGTAACCAACACGACGCCGAGGACATCACCCAGGAGACTTTCATCAGGGTGTTCCGCTCGTTGGGTTCGTTCAAGCCCGGTTCTTTCGAGGGTTGGATCCATCGCATCACGACCAACGTGTTCCTGGACATGGTGCGGCGTCGGCAACGGATCCGGATGGAGTCGCTCCCGGAGGAAACAGATCGAATCGTCGGGCGCGAACCGTCGCCGGAAGCAGCGTGGGACGCGGCCAATCTCGACCCGGACCTGCAGGCCGCGCTGGACGAACTCCTCCCGGAGTTCCGCGCCGCATTGGTGCTCTGCGATGTGGAGGGACTCTCCTACGAGGAGATCGGGCAGACCCTGGGCGTCAAACTCGGCACGGTCCGATCCCGCATTCATCGCGCCAGGCAGGCATTGCGGACGGGTTTGGAGTCTCGGCGGATGCTGAGAACGGGAGTCGCCGGAGGGATGGCGTGACCAGTTTCTTCACAGATCATCTGAACTTGGATTCCGTCGTCGCGTTCGTCGACGGCGAACTCTCGTTGACCGCGTTCCAGCGCGCCGCGGCGCACGTGTCGTCGTGTCCGATGTGTGCCTCCGAAGTCAACGAGCAGGCATCCGCCCGCGAGTCGCTTCGATCGGCGGGCGCGCCGCCGATGCCGACCTCGCTGGCCGCTGCACTCCGGTCGATTCCGGTCGCCGTACCGGCGCCGACGTCGACGCCGGGGATCGACTTCGACATCGCCACCGGTCACGCGATTCGAGTCAGCCACTTGACCCGAGACGTGACCATGGGTCGCCGCTTCCGACTGGGAGCAGGCGCGTTGGTGGCCGGCATCGCGGTCGGCGCCTTCGCCAGCGCTGGATCAGCGGGTGATCCCGGCCAGGGGCCGACCGGCGGATCAACCGTGAGGCCCGCGTCTTTCGCACCTCAGCCCCACACGCAGCCCCACACGCAGCCCAACCTAGACCCCGGCTCTCGTTAGCTCGGTCAGCAGCGCTGCCGGCATAGCCTGAGCCGGTGGATCACGTCGCCGCCTCCCCGCCAGTCGAAGCGCCGCGACCGTTGCGTACCCCTCGACCGCTCGCCAAACCGCCCGTCGACGAGGCGGCTCGCGGGGCCTTCCGCCGGCCGGCGGGCCTGGCCGGTTCGTTCTCTCCCGCACCTGGATTGAGTGTGCCGGTCGCCGCCGCGCCACTCCCACACATGTTGAACGAGGCGTTCGGTCGTCCGGTTGCGGCAACCGAGTCGCTCCAGCGTGGTCCTGTCGCGCCGGTGACCCTCACCCCGGCGGCGCCGGGGGAGAGTGATCCGTGGCGGAACGGCGACGCTCCGGTCGTGATGGGTGCGCCGGGACTGTCGCTTCGCGCCGATTCCCACCCGTCCGCTGCAGCCGGCCCCGGCGTTTCGGGCCCTCGGCTGGGTTTGCGCGAGGCGCTGTTTCAGCGCCGGCTGCGGCCGGGTGCGGTCGTATTGCTGGTGGTCACGGCGCTGTTGATCGGAGCGATCGGGGCGGGCATCGGAGGTCTTCTCGTCTCGCGGACGCCCGCTGCCCTGCAGGACCCCTCCTTCACGCTGGCAGCGGCGCAGCCGGCCATCACCCGCGAGCCCGGTTCGGTGGCAGACGTCGTGTCCAGGGTCGTTCCTTCTGTCGTGTCGATCGAGATCCGGGTCGGTGATGCCGGTGGGTCCGGATCCGGCATCGTGATCGACAAGGCCGGCTATGTGCTCACCAACAACCATGTGATCTCGCTGGCCGCGACCACCCCCTCCGCTCAGTTGTCGGTCGTTTTCGCCGGCGGCGGTCGATCGACGGCGCAGATCGTGGCTCGCGACATTCGTAGCGACCTCGCGGTGATCAAGGTCGACAGTGCGCAGCTGGTGGTCGCTCAGCTGGGGAACTCCGACGGGCTCGCCGTCGGCGACGCGGTGATCGCGATCGGCTCGCCGCTGGGACTCAGCGGAACGGTCACCACGGGGGTCATCTCGGCGCTGCATCGCCCGGTGCGGCTGGTCGGTGAGGGCAGCGACACCGACGCCGTTGTGGACGCCCTGCAGACCGACGCCGCCATCAACCCCGGCAACTCGGGCGGTGCCTTGGTGGATGCCACCGGCGCGGTGATCGGCATCAACTCCGCGATCCGCACGCTGGGCGATCAGTCGGCCGGATCCATCGGGCTCGGCTTCGCCATCCCGATCGACTACGCGCGCGGCATCGCCGAACAGCTCATCCGGACCGGGTCCGCCGTCCACTCCACGATCGGCGTCGACGCCCGTTCGGCGACCGTCGGGACCACGCTCGGCGCCCAGGTGCAGAACGTTCGGGCCGGATCGCCCGCGGCCGCCGCTGGTCTGGTCGAAGGTGACGTCATCGTCAAGGTCGGTGACCGGTCGGTCGGCGGTGCCGACGAGCTCGTCGTCGCGGTGCAGGCGCATCGACCGGGGGAGACCGTCGACGTGGTCGCCACCCGAGCGGGCCGATCGTTCAGCGTCCCGCTCACCGTCGCCGCCGAGTGAGCCGACGCCGAGTGAGCCGACGCTGATCGCAACCGGCCGTAGACCGATCGCCCTCGGCGCCGGACCGTTCGCCGGTAGGGTGGCTAGCGGTGAGCCGACGCGGCCGGATCTGTCGAGGTCCGAGCCCGGGTCGAGTACCCACGACCGGACCTGGTCGGTTTCATGACGGTGTTCCTACGAGCCACGGGGTTCTCACGATGCACGGGAGGTCGGCCTGATGTTCGGCCTCGGCTGGGGCGAGATCCTGATCATTCTCGCCGTCGGCGTTTTCGTACTCGGTCCCGAACGGATCCCGGTGGCGGTTCGCTGGGTCACCGAGACCCTGCAGAAGGTCCGCGGCATGGCCGCGAACGCTCAGTCGGATCTCGCCCGCGAGATCGGTCCGGAGCTGGAGGAGCTGCGCCGGCAGGTGGCCGATCTGCAGTCCATGCAGGAGTTTCAGGACCTCAAGTCGCTGCGAGACATCAACCCGCGTCGCTATCTTCAGAAGAACATCCTCGGTGATCAGTTCGCCGGTGGGATGACCGGATTTCTCGGTCTGGGCGGCACCGGCACTCCCGCGGAGCAGGCGAACGCCGCCGCGGCCGCCGACGAGCCGGACTCGGTGGGTGCGGCAGCGCCATCGGGCGCCGCGGTGCCGATGCTGGATCTGGACTATCCGGTGCGTCGGGTGACCGCATCGCTGGAACCGGGCGAACTCGCCCCGTTCGACCTCGACGGCACCTGACCGTTTCTCGGGGCCCTAGCGGCCCGCCACCGACAGGCCCAACGGCACCCTGGTCAGCGGCTTGGAGCGGCCCGCCAGTTCTGCGGCCACCCGGCTCAACGCGACGGCGGCGGGTGCTCCCGGATCGGACAGCACGATCGGCAGACCGTCGTCGCCGGCTTCGCGCACCCGCACCTCCAGTGGGACGCGCCCCAGCAGCGGTACCCGGGTCCCGGTCGATTTGCTCAGCGAGTCGGCCACCAATTGCCCGCCGCCGGTGCCGAAGACGTCCAGGACCGACCCGTCGGGCAAGGTGAGCCCGGACATGTTCTCCACTACACCGACCAGTCGCTGCCGGGTCTGCAGCGCGATCGCGCCAGCGCGTTCGGCAACCTCCGCGGCGGCGGCCTGCGGTGTGGTCACCACCAGGATCTCGGTCGCCGGGATCAGCTGCGCGGTTGAGATGGCGATATCGCCGGTGCCGGGCGGCAGGTCCATCAGGAGCACGTCCAGGTCGCCCCAGAACACGTCGGACAGAAATTGTTGCAGCGCGCGATGCAGCATCGGCCCGCGCCACACGACCGCGGCGTTGCCCTCGACGAACATGCCGACGCTGATCACCTTCACGCCGTGTGCGATCGGCGGCAGGATCATCTCGCCGATTCGGGTCGGTCGTTGGGTGACGCCGAGCATGCGCGGCACCGAGAATCCGTACACATCGGCGTCCAGCACGCCTACCTGCAGTCCGCGCGCGGCCAACGCGGCCGCCAGGTTGACGGTGACGGTGGACTTGCCCACCCCGCCCTTCCCGGACGCGACCGCGTACACCGACGTCCGAGAGTCGGATCGGGCGAAGGGAATGTCCTTGGTCGCGCCGCCGCGCAGTTGATCGCGCAGCGCGGTGCGTTGTTCGTCGGTCATCGGGAACAGTCGCAGTTCCACACCGGTGACACCCGGAACGGCGCGTACCGCCGCGGTCACCTCCCGTTCGATGGTGTCCTTCATCGGACACCCCGCGATGGTGATCAGGATGACCAGGGCGACTCGGCCGTCCGGGTGCACGTCGATCGATTCGACCATGTTGAGTTCGGTGATCGGCCTACGGATCTCCGGGTCCTTGACGGTGGCCAGGGCAGCGCGGACGGCGTCGGAAGTGGGCAGCATGATGCTGCGAGTCTACCGGCGGCCACCCGGCGGACCTGCCGGGCCGGTGTGGAAGCATGGTGGCAGAAGCGGTGCAGAACTCCGGGGAGGAAGGTGCGATCATGACCGCGTCCAGCGCGTACGGCGCTCAAGCCCGAGCTCTTGTCACTCCCACCCCGCCGACCGGCTTCGCGGTCGCCGCGTACCCGACCTACGCCCAGGCGCAGACCGCTGTCGAGCACCTGGCGAAGAACGACTTCGCCGTCGAAGACGTCACCATCGTCGGTTCCGACCTGCAACTCGTCGAGCGGGTGACGGGTCGACTGACTCGCAACAAGGTGGCCGCGGCCGGGGCCGCCTCGGGTGCCTGGATGGGCCTGTTCGTCGGCATGCTGATGGGCCTGTTCTCAACGGTGCAGGGCAGCACGCTGTTGTTGATCGTGGTCGGGGTGGCGATCGGCGCCCTGTTCGGAGTCGCGATGGGCCTGCTGGGCTTCTCGGTGACGAAGAACCGCCGTGACTACACCTCCTCATCCCAGGTCGTGGCGCAGCGGTACGACGTGCTGTGCAACCCCTCCACGGCCGAGTCGGCCCGCACGCTACTGGCGAAGATGGAGCTGGGGCAGCGCGGCTGACGCGTGGCGGGGATCCGGCGGCCCCGTCAGCTGCGGCGTCGAGGTCAACCCGGGTCCGCATCAGGCCGGCGGGGCGCCCCTCCGGGCCGGCTGAGGCAGGATGGTGGCGATGCGTATCGATCTGCACACCCACTCCTCCGCCTCGGACGGCACTGATTCGCCGGCCGAGCTGGTTCGCACAGCCGCCCGGGTCGGTCTGGACGTGGTGGGGCTGACGGATCACGACACCACCGCCGGCTGGGCCCCGGCGGCGTTGGCGCTGCCCACCGGGCTGGCACTGGTCCGCGGCGCGGAGTTCTCCACCGTGCTCCGTCTGGAGGACGGCACACGCATCAGCGTGCACCTGATCGGCTATCTGTTCGACCCCGCGGACCGGGCGGTCGTCGCCGAGCACCAACGGTTGCACGCTGAGCGCCTGCACCGCGGGTTGGCGATCGTCGACCGCATGGTCGCGGATCGGCTCCCGATCAGCCGTGAGCAGGTGCTCGATTTCGCCGACGGTGCGCCGGTGGGCCGACCGCACATCGGCCGTGCCCTGATGGCGAGCGGTGTGGTCGGCAGCGTCACCGAGGCGTTTGAGCGGTACCTCGCCACCAACAGCGCGTATTACGTACCCAAGGTCGACACCCCGCTGCGGGATGCGATCGGGATGATCGCGGCGGCCGGTGGGGTTTCCGTGGTCGCCCACGGACGGTCGAGATCAGCTGCCCGGTTTCTCACCCCTGCCGTCTTCCGCCGGCTCGTCGACTGGGGACTGCACGGCCTCGAGGTGAACCACCCGGACCACGGTGCAGAGTCCCGAGCCGAACTCGCGACCATCGCCGCCGACCTGAACCTGATCCGCACCGGATCCTCCGACTACCACGGAACCAACAAGACCATCGCGATCGGAGCCGACAACACCGAAGCGGATCAGTTGGCGCGCATCATCGACACCTCGTCCGGCGTGGTCCCGGTCATCGGGCTCAGCGGCGCCCTGGTATGACCGACAGCCGAGGCCGAGGCCGAGGTCGGGATCGTGGTCGGAGTTCGCCGAGGCCCGCACCACCCCGCCGCCGGCGGCGTCATCCACACCCACCTGGTCCCCACCCACCCGGTCCCAACCCGCTTGGCCCCAACACGCCCTCGGTGAGTCGGTGCCGCCGCCGTCCCTCACGCGGTACCCGTCCCGACCGCGGCGCACCGCCTCGCCCGGTGGACGCTTCATGATCGCGGTCGGCGGCTTGTTGGCGGCCGGCTGTGTGGCGCTGGGCCTGCTCCTCGCGGTGTTGTCGATGCTGGCCGCGAAGACCGGAGATGTCGGGCTCACGGCCGCTGTGGGGCCGGGCTGGGGTCGCACGCTGTGGCATCTCGGGGTGGGAATCGGGGCGGAGCTGATCCGGTCGCTGGCGCGCCGGCGCTCACCCGGCGTCCAGGTGCTGGCGGCACTGGTGGTGGTGATCACCGTGTCGGCCCTCTTCAGCCTCAGCTGGTGGTCCTGAACCGCTGGCGGAGTCGACTGGGGGACGGTCGACTGGCGGGGTCGACTGGGGGGTCGACTGGGGGAGTCGACTGGCGGGGTCGACTGGGGGGTCGACTGGCGCGAGTCGGCCCTACAGGTCTCGCCGAAGACGTCTGCCCGGTGTTGCGGGCCCTTCAGTGGGCCGTCGTCGTGAGTGCCGCGGGCAGTTCGTCCGTCGCGTCGCCGGTGGGGGCGTCGGGGTCGCGCAGACCCACCACCACATCACCGCGAGACTCGACAACGGTGTGCCCGACCACGCCGAGGTCGACCCGTCCGGTGAAGCCCGCTCGATCCACTGGAAGCGTGTTCCGGGTGGCGCCGTCGGCGCTCGCGATGCTGACGATGCCGGCGTCGGTCGGGACGAGGACGTCCTCGCCCACCACTGCAGGCAGGCCGCGCACCCGATGCTGCGTCCAGAGCACCGTCATCCCGTCGGTGTCGATGGCGATCAGGGTGGTCCCGACGAGCACGTAGCGTCGGCCGTCGGCGATCACCGTCGGCGTCACCCGGCCGGCGTGGTCGGCGGCGATCACCTGGTCGGCGCTGACCTGTACCGGGGTACGGCTCAGCTCGGCCCCCGATGAGCTGTAGAGCACCACGGCCGGCTCCGGCGATGCGACCAGAACGGCGGCCTTGTCTGCGCTGATCGCGAGCAGTCGTGCGTGTTCGGTTTGCAGATCGACCGTGGCCCGGGGGCTGAAGTTGAGAGCGTCCCACTTCTTCGTCTTGGCGTCGGTGGTGGCGCCGGGGTCGTCGTAGTTCAGCACGAGTTGAGCGTCTCCACCGTCGGGCGAGCAGTGCTCGATGGTCCCGAACTGGGTGGTCGCCACCGCCGCGTCCGTGAAGGCGCAGCCGAGGTGTTTGGTTCCCGGCTTGGTGGGTTCGGGCTGATTCCCGTACTGAATCGTGCGGACCAGGTCGTACCGCCAGAGTTCGACGAGATCGTCGCTGATCATCCCGCCGTAGGGTCCACCGAACACGAGCGTGGAATCTGCGGCGGTGAAACCCGTCCGTTGAAACAGCCGTTCACCCGTGATCGGGTTGAGAGTGGTGATCTCGGAGCAGACCCCGCCCTTGGAGTAGCCGGTCACAATGCCTCGCACCGCGCCGGACAGCTTCAGGCCCGCGGTGGTGGTGTCGCCGCTGCCGAGGGCACACAGCGAGAGGTTGGATCGCTGATAGCTCCAACGGGCCACTCCGGTGACGGCGTCGTAGCCCGTGACCGTACGACGCCCGGCGACGACCACGGTCCCATAGGGAGATGCGACGGCCGGGAATTGCGGGTCGCGGGTGAGTCGCCAGACCTCGGACAAGGCCGCGGGTGACACCGCCATGGCCGTCGGCACGGGGAGATCGGGGCCGGTCGTCAGTGTCGTGGCACGAGCGTCGCTGTTCCGATAGATCACCGCCGCCGACCACCACGACGGTGACGGCGATCAAAACGGCGATCGCGGCATCCCGACGGCGGCGAGTCCTTCGGTTCACTCGGCCGCGGCCGTGGTCGGCGACTCCTGACCGCTGCGCGTGCGCCGACGTTCACGCTGCCTGCGGGGCTTCCGGGCCTCCGTCGACGGTTCGGCGCTGCCCGCCTCGTTCAGCGTGGGCGGGGTGTCCGACGATGCGGCCCTGGTCTCGGCGGACGTGGTCGCGCCACGGCGCTTGCCGTCTCGACCGCCGACCTCCGGGGTCGACCGGCCCGATTTCCGCGGGCCGCGGCCCGTCTCGCCGAGGTCTTCCACCGCCTCAGCCGACAAGCCGGCTCGGGTGCGCTGCGACTTCATCAGGCGTCCGGTGACGCCTTCGGGGATGCCGAGTTCGGCGAAGAGGTGCGCCGAACTGGAATAGGTCTCCGGCGGATCGGCCATGTCCAGGCTCAACGCGTCGCTGATCATCTTCCAGCGCGCCATCTCGTCCCAGTCGACCAACGTCACCGCGATACCGGTCCGTCCGGCCCGCCCGGTGCGGCCGATCCGGTGCACATACGTCTTCTCGTCATCGGGGCTCTGATAGTTGATGACGTGGGTGACCCCTTCGACGTCGATGCCGCGAGCGGCCACGTCGGTGGCGACCAGGACGTCCACCTTGCCGGAGCGGAACGCGCGCAGCGCCTGCTCGCGGGCGCCTTGGCCCAGGTCACCGTGCACGGCGGCGGCGGCGAAACCGCGTTCCACCAACTCGTCGGCCACCTTCTGGGCCGACCGCTTGGTGCGGGTGAAGATCATCGTCAAACCTCGGTCCGCGGCCTGCAGGGTCCGCGCGATCAGCTCGACCTTGTCCATGGCGTGCGCCCGATAGGCGAACTGCTTCGTGGTGAGGTGGGTGGCGCCCTCGGCCGCGGCCTCGGCCCGAATGTGGGTGGGCCGGCTCAGGAAGGTCCGGGCGAGGGTGATGATCGGGCCCGGCATGGTCGCCGAGAAGAGCATGGTCTGCTTGGTCGCCGGAACCATGGACAGCACTCGCTCGATGTCGGGCAGGAATCCGAGGTCCAACATCTCGTCTGCCTCGTCCAGCACCAGAACGTGCACCGCACCCAGAATCAGACTGCCGCTCTTCGCCAGGTCGAGCAGGCGGCCCGGAGTACCCACGACCACGTCGACGCCGGACTGCAGCGCGGAGACCTGGGGTTCGTAGGCCCGGCCGCCGTAGACGGCCAGCACCTTGAGCGGCGTCTGGGAGGCGGCGGCGGTCAGGTCGCGAGCGACCTGCACACACAGTTCGCGGGTCGGCACGATGATCAGCCCGCGGGGGGCCCGCTCGGCGGGATGCGCCGCGTCGGCGGGCTCCTCTGCGAGTAGACGCTGCAGGAGCGGAACACCGAAACCGAGCGTCTTGCCCATTCCGGTGCGGGCCTGACCGATCAGATCGTGGCCCTGCAACGCGATCGGCAGGGTGAGTTCCTGAATGGCGAAGGTGCGTTCGATGCCGGTGGCGGTCAGCGCCGCGACGATCCGCGGGTCGACACCGAGTTCGGCGAAGGTGGGGGCGTCCGGCTTGACCGGGGCCAGTTCGATCGGCGGCGGCTCGATCACCGCGTCCGCGTCGGCGTCGACCGGCACGGCGGTGTGGTCGAACTCCACGCCGACGGGCGGGTGTGCGGTGGCCTCGACCGGCTCGGCCGCGTGTTCGGCGGGGTGCTCGGCGGAAGGATTGTCGAGATCATTGAGGGTCATCGGTTGTCCATGCTACGGGGCTTACGATGTCCGGGTGACGGAGACAGTCCCGACGACAGTTCCGGCGACGGCCCCCCAGGGCGCCGCCGCCGACTCTGGGCGCACCTTCGTGCCGGATCCGTCGTCTGTGATCGACCTGCTGGGTGTGCTGGCCTACGGCGAATTGTCCGCTTTCGATCGCATGTCCATGGACGCGCGGATGGCACCCTCGCTGGCCGGCCGAGTGGCACTCAGCCAGATGGCGGCTGCCGAGATGGGCCATTACCGGTCACTCGCACAGCATCTCGCCGAGCTTCACGTCGACGTGGAAGCGGCGATGAGCCCCTTCGTTCGGCCGCTGGAGGCGTTCCACGATTCGACTGCGCCGCACTCGTGGCTCGAGTCGCTGGTGAAGGCGCACGTGGGTGACGGGCTCGCCGCCGACTTCTACCGCGAGATCGCGGAGTGGCTCGACTCGGAGACCCGTGATCTGGTGTTCGAGGTCCTCGGCGACACCGGGCACTCTGCTTTCGCTGTCCGCGAGGTACGCCGAGCCTGTGAGGCGGAGCCGCGACTGGCGGGTCCGTTGGCGCTGTGGGGGCGACGCCTGCTGGGGGAGGCGCTGACCCAGGCCCAGTACGTCATCGCCGAACGTGACGCGCTGGCCACTTTGATCGTGACCGGATCCGGCGACTTGGCGGGTATCACCGCCCTGTTCCGTCGGTTGCAGCAGGGTCACGCCGGGCGGATGAAGTCCCTCGGTCTCGCCTGAAGGCTCAGATTCCCAGCGCTGCACACCACAGATGGAACAGCCCGTACGCCCGATACGGCGACCAGCCGGCCGCGGCGGCGGTCGCCTCCGCAGCAGTCTCGACCCCGAGGGCCCGCCGTAGCACCAGGTCGCCCGCCGGGTAGGCATCGCGATCGCCGAGTGCGCGGACGGCCAGATGCGCGACGGTCCACGGGCCGATGCCGGGCACCGCGAGCAACCGCGCGCGCAACACGTCCTGGTCGACGTCGGGGGTGATCGACAACCCTTCGGCGCAGGCCGTCGCCAGAGCGTGCACCGTGCGTGCCCGGCCCGAGGTCACCCCGACCGCCGCCTGTAGCGCCGTCGGCGACGCCGCCGCGAGCGCGGCCGGGGTCGGGAAGCAACGCAGCGACGGTTCACCCGGCACCGCCGTCCCGTAGCCCGCGATCAGCCGCCCGCCGAAGGTTCTGGCCGCGGTGACCGACACGTGTTGGCCCAGCACGCTCAGGACGGCACCCTCGAACCCGTCGGGGTAACCCAGGACCCGGATGCCCGGCCGGGCTGTCACCAGCGGTCCCAGCAACGGGTCGGGGCCCAGAACCGCTGCGATGTGGGCCGGGTCGGCGTCCAGGTCGAGCCACCGCCGCACCGTCCGGACGATGTCGACGGACTGCACCGGGTCGGTGCGGGCATGGCCCAACAGGGCGTGATCATCGGCGAGTTCGATGACGACGCGGACCGGGCCGGAACGGGCGATCGCCAGGAATCTGGTCACCCGGGCGGTGCCTCGGTCCACCTGTTCCAGACCGGGCACGGCGCCGGCGGCGAGCAGCGAGAGCGCCGGCCCGACACAGAACGGGCCGTTCGAGTCCAGTCGGGTGACGGTTGCGCAGTCCCGAGGGTCGGGCAGTTCCACCAAGCGACCGACGTTACCCGGCCACCGAAACCCGCTGGTCGACGGTTGCGCGCAGCTCGTCCGGCAGATTCGGCAGACCTACCAGTTGGTCGAGCAGGTCGGGTTCGGTCGTGATCGCACGGAATGCGGTCGCAACGGTGACCTGATGCTCCGGTCGCTCCACCACGACGATGCTGTCGCCGGCACGAAGCCGACCCGGCCGCAAGACCCGCAGATACGTACCCGGTGCGGCTCGTTGGGTGAACCGCTTCACCCACTGCTGCGCACCGATGACCGCGGCGAACTTCGAGCAGGGGATGCGCGGCACGGTGACCTGGAGGAGTACGGCGCCGCCGATCAACCAGTGTTCGCCGACGATCGCCTGGCTCACATTCAGCCCGCTCGTGGTGAGGTTCTCGCCGAACGACCCGTCCGGCAGCTCACGACCGAGTTCACGGTGCCACCAGTCCAGATCCTCGCGGGCGTAGGCGTAGACCGCCTGGTCGTTGCCGCCGTGGTGGCGCAGGTCGCACACCAGGTCACCGACCAGACCACTGCCCCCGCTCCCCTTCGGCCCGGGCGCGCAGACCTGCACCGCGTCGCCGGTGGGCTGTTTGCGGATACCGCTCAAGGTGCTGCTACCGGGGATGACACCACCGCTGACCGCGACATTGACCGAGTGAACGAGCGACATGGATCTCACCGTAATGCCTGAGCGCGCGGGGTCGATCCAGCCGGAGCGGTCGGCCGAGGTGGGACACTGGACGGAACATGACCGAATCGTCCGCTCGCCCGCTGCCACTGGTGTTCGACGCACCCCGACGCGGAAAGCCGCCCCGCCACCTGGTCGACCTCTCCACGGCCGAACGGAAGGCGGCGCTGAGTGAGCTGGGCCAACCGGCATTCCGGGCCGACCAGCTGACTCGGCACTACTTCGGCAATCTGACCCGGGACCCGGCGGAGATGACCGACCTCCCGGAGCGGGACCGTACGCGGCTCGCTGACGAACTTCTGCCCGAGTTGCTCACATTGGTACGGGGGCAGGCCACCGACGACGGCGACACCCGCAAGACGCTCTGGCGCGCGCACGACGGAACCCTGATCGAGTCGGTGCTGATGCGATACCCGGACCGGGTGACCCTCTGCGTGTCGTCGCAGGCCGGCTGCGG
Organism: uncultured Actinomycetota bacterium; assembly: GCA_963825975.1. Taxonomy (GTDB): domain Bacteria; phylum Actinomycetota; class Actinomycetes; order Mycobacteriales; family Nakamurellaceae; genus Nakamurella. Next base: position 58,021 of record CAWGUZ010000017.1, on the reverse strand, counting down.
GATGGCCTGCCCGTTCTGCGCCACCGGACAAGGCGGGTTGGATCGCAACCTGTCCACTGCCGAGATCGTCGAGCAGGTGCGGCTGGCCGCCCGGCAGACCCGTGACGGCGTCTTCGGCAGTCCGTTGCGACTGTCCAACATCGTGTTCATGGGAATGGGCGAACCGCTCGCCAACTATCGGCGGGTGCTGTCGGCGGTCCGGGCGATCACGGCTCCGGCGCCGCACGGCCTGGGGATCTCGGCTCGGTCGGTCACCGTGTCGACGGTCGGGCTGCTACCGGCCATCGACAAGCTGACCGAGGAGGCGATGCAGGTCCGGCTGGCGGTCAGCTTGCACGCCCCGGACGACGAACTGCGCGACACCCTGGTGCCGGTCAACAGCCGGTGGAAGATCGACGAGGTTCTGCAAGGCGCCCGTCGGTACGCCGACCGAACCGGTCGGCGGGTGAGCATCGAGTACGCGCTGATCCGGGACATCAACGACCAGCCGTGGCGGGCGGACCTGCTCGGTCGCGTCCTGCGCGAACGGCTGGGCCGACTGGTGCACGTCAATGTGATCCCGCTGAACCCCACTCCGGGCAGCAAGTGGGACGCCAGCCCGCGCCCCGTTCAGGACGAGTTCGTGCGCCGGGTCCAGGCGCAGGGTGTCGCCTGCACCGTGCGGGACACCCGCGGCCAGGACATCGACGCCGCCTGCGGCCAATTGGCCGCCTCCGAACGCGACCGGTGATCGGCCGCTGTCGGTCAGGGTCGGCGCCGACGTTCCTTGCGTAGTCGCACCTCGGTCCGCAGCAGATACAGCGCGAGCATCAGCCCGGTCGCGATCAGCCAGTAATCCTCGACGTGCGACTGGTGGTTGCCGATCAACATCACGAACATCATCGCGACGCCGATCCACAGCAGCAGTCGGCTGCCCCGGGGTGCGAACTCCCGGAACGACCCGTGCCAACCCCACTCCTCGCTCGGTGCGTCGGGGTTGTATCGCACCACGTGACCGGTCGGCTCGACCTCACCGTCCACCTGGGGGGTGTGCATCGACTCGGGGACGTCGCCCACCGCCGCGTTCTCGATCGACGTGCCCGCCACAGCCACTCCTCGCCTCAGACGACAGAAACCTCGGGATCCGAACCGAGCGGCCCGCCCGGCGGGTCCCCAGTCTGCCCCTAGTCTGCACTGGGCCGGCCCACCGGGCACAGTCGACATCCCGGTCGACCTCCCGGTCGACATCCCGGTCGACATCAAGGTCGACATCCGGGTGGACCTCCGGGTCGACCTGCGGGCACCGGGCACCGAGGGTGCGCCACTTCGGCACCATTCGGGACACCATTCAGGACATCATTCGGGACACCGTCGCGGACCGATCGCCGGATGTCGGAATCGGAGTCACCGTCGGTGCCGCGGGGCACAATGACCGGATGCGAAGACTGCTCATCCTCGGTTCGACCGGCTCGGTGGGCACCCAGGCCTTGGACATCGTGCGCGCCAACCCGGATCGATTCGAGGTCGTCGGGTTGGCGGCCGGTGGAAGCCAACCCGAGTTGTCGGCCCGGCAGTCGGCCGAATTCCCGGCCGCGCGGGTCGCGGTGGGTGCCGCCGCCGCCGAACGGATGGTGAGCGAGATGGACGCCGACGTGGTGCTGAACGGCATCACCGGCTCGGTGGGTCTCGGGTCCACGCTCGCCGCGTTGCACACCGGGAAGACACTCGCGCTGGCGAACAAGGAGTCGCTGATCGCCGGCGGCGCGCTGGTCACCGGAGCGGCGGCGCCGGGTCAGATCGTGCCGGTCGACTCCGAACACTCGGCACTCGCGCAGGCGCTGCGGGCCGGGGCGCACGCAGAGGTCGCCGCCCTGGTCCTCACCGCATCGGGTGGCCCGTTTCGGGGACGTTCCGCGGCGGAGCTGGATGCGGTGACCGCAGAGCAGGCGTTGTCCCACCCCACCTGGGCGATGGGGCCGGTGGTCACGGTGAACTCGGCCACGTTGGTCAACAAGGGTTTGGAGCTGATCGAGGCACACCTGTTGTTCGGCATCCCGTATGCGCGTATCGAGGTGGTCGTGCATCCGCAGTCGGTGGTCCACTCCATGGTGACGTTCGTCGACGGCAGCACGATCGCCCAAGCGAGTCCACCCGACATGAAGTTGCCGATCGCGCTGGGTCTGAGCTGGCCGGACCGGGTCCCCGGTGCGGCTCGTGCGTGTGACTTCAGCGTCTCGTCGACGTGGACGTTCGAGCCGGTCGACCACGCGACCTTCCCGGCGCTGCAGCTGGCCCGCAGGGCGGGGGAGCAGGGCGGCCGTGTGCCGGCTGTCTACAACGCGGCGAACGAGGAGCTGGTGGCCGCGTTCTTAGCCGGAAATATTCGATTCTCATCGATTGCACATCTGTTGGGGCGCATCCTGGACAGCAGCCCCGATGAATTCCGGGCGGACCCGACCTGCCTGGCGGATGTCGCCGAGGCGGAATCCTGGGCGCGGACCACGACGACGAAAGAGCTGGCTTCATGTTGATCGCGATCGGGGTGATCCTGTTCGCCCTGGGCCTGCTCTTCTCCATCGCCTGGCACGAGCTCGGTCACCTGTCCTTCGCCAAGTTGTTCAACGTCCGGACCACTCAGTACATGGTGGGTTTCGGGCGTACCGTATGGTCCCGTCGACGCGGCGAGACCGAGTACGGGCTCAAGCTCGTGCCCCTGGGCGGCTACATCCGGATGGTCGGCATGGTGCCGCCGGCTCGGTCGGATCGACGGGGACGGCTGCGGGCGCCGACCACGACCGCGCAGGGCCCCTTCGGGGTCTTCCGGCAGTTGATCGAGGACACCCGGCGCAACGACCGGGCGACCGTGATCGAGGAGATCGACGACGGTCGGCAGTTCTACCAGCTGCACCCGTTCAAGCGCATCATCGTGATGTTCGCCGGGCCGTTCATGAACCTGGTGCTGGCAGTGGTCCTGTTCGGGATCGTTCTAGTCGGCTTCGGCGTGCCCACGCCGGTGCCCACCGTGCAGACGGTCTCGCAGTGCATCATCTCCGCCGTCGAGGCGCAGAATCGAACCGGCTGCGTCGACACCGACCCCGCCGCGCCGGCCGCCGCCGCGGGCGTGCTGCCAGGGGACACCTTCGTCTCGATCGACGGCACTCCGATCGACGACTGGACCCAGCTGCGAACCCTCGTCGCGGCGTCCGCCGGGAAGACCGTCAGCGTCGTGCTGGACCGCGGCGGCAATCGCATCACGTCCGCGATCGCCGTCACCCAGACCGTGCGCAACGTGTACAACCGGAACAACCAGGTCGTCGGTACAGAGACGGTCGGCGTGATCGGCGTCGCGCCGCAGACCCCGTACGTGACGCAGTCGCCGGTCACCGCCCTCGTCACCACTGGCGCGTTCATCGGCCGCGCGGCGCAGGCCGTGGTGCAGATCCCGGCCCGAATACCCGCCCTCTGGGACGCGGTCTTCGCGGGCACCCCGCGAGACGTGAACACCCCGGTGGGCATCGTCGGCGCCGGCCGGATCTCCGGCGAGATCTTGAACCTGGACACCACGGTGACCGACAAGGTCGTGTTGTTCCTGCAACTGCTCGCCGGCTTCAACATGAGTCTGTTCCTGATCAACTTGTTGCCGCTGCTCCCGCTGGACGGCGGCCACATCTTCGGCGCGGTGATCGAATGGGTCAGGCGTGGATGGTCGCGCATCGCCCGTCGACCCGACCCCGGACCGTTCGACGTCGCCAAGCTGATGCCGGTGGCCTACGTCGTGGCATTGTTGTTCATCGGGCTGACCGTGCTCACCCTCGTCGCAGATGTGGTGAATCCGGTGCGGCTCTTCGGCTGACCGTGTTGTGGGAGAACCACGGCACACGAAGATGGGAAGTGCGTCGCCATGGTGAGCCTCGGCCTACCGTCCATGCCCGCCGATCGAGTCGTCCCGGTGCTGGCGCCCCGCCGACTGACACGACAACTCATGGTCGGCTCGGTGGGTGTCGGCAGCGACCACCCGGTGTCGGTGCAGTCGATGACCACCACCCTCACCGCCGACGTCAACACCACGTTGCAGCAGATCGCCGAGCTGACCGCCGCCGGTTGTCAGATCGTGCGGGTGGCGGTGCCCACCAACGACGACGCCGACGCGCTCGCCGCGATCGCGAGGAAGTCTCAACTGCCGGTGATCGCGGACATTCACTTCCAACCGAAGTACGTGTTCGCCGCCATCGACGCGGGCTGCGCGGCGGTCCGGGTCAACCCCGGCAACATCAAGGCATTCGACGACAAGGTCGGGGAGATCGCCAAGGCGGCGGGGGACGCGGGCATCTCGATCCGGATCGGCGTGAACGCCGGCTCGTTGGACAAGCGGCTGCTCGCCAAGTACGGGAAGGCCACCCCGGAGGCGCTCGTCGAGTCCGCCCTGTGGGAGTGCTCGCTCTTCGAGGAGCATGACTTCCGCGACATCAAGATCTCGGTCAAACACAACGATCCGGTGATCATGGTGCGCGCCTACGAGTTGCTCGCCCAGCAGTGCGACTACCCCCTGCATCTGGGGGTCACCGAGGCCGGTCCGGCGTTCCAGGGCACGATCAAGTCCGCGGTGGCGTTCGGTGCTCTCCTCAGCCGGGGGATCGGGGACACGATCCGAGTCTCGCTGTCGGCTCCGCCGGTCGAGGAGGTCAAGGTGGGCCTGCAGATCCTCGAATCGCTCAACCTGCGCGAACGCGGGCTGGAAATCGTGTCCTGCCCGTCCTGCGGCCGCGCCCAGGTGGACGTCTACAAATTGGCAGAGGAGGTCACCGCCGGGCTGGAGGGCATGGACGTGCCGCTCCGAGTCGCAGTCATGGGATGCGTCGTCAACGGTCCCGGGGAGGCTCGGGAGGCCGACTTGGGTGTTGCCTCCGGCAACGGCAAGGGGCAGATTTTCGTCAAGGGTGAGGTCGTCAAGACGGTGCCCGAGCATGAAATCGTGGAAACCCTGATCATGGAGGCGATGCGATTGGCTGAGACCATGAAGCTCGAGGGCGCGACATCAGGGTCGCCCTCCGTCGAACTGGTCTGAACCCGGACCGGGGAGGAGATCCCAGCGGTGGCGATCGGCATGATGGCCAGCCTGCCGGTCCGGGTGCTCGGGCCGGCGCAGCTGCCGGTGATCGCGGCCACCCTTGACGCCGATCCGTACGTCAACTGCATCGTCGCCGCTCGGTTCGATGCGCACACCCGCGCCAATGCGCGACTGGGCGGTCAGTTCTGGGGGGTCAACGGCGGCCGGGGCGGTGTCTGTTTCGTCGGTCAGAACCTGGTGCCGCTCTCGGGTGACGAGCGGGCTCTGCGGGCCTTCGCGGCGATGGCCGGCCGCCGCCCGCGGTACAGCGCATCCATCTGTGGACGCCGCGAACTGGTGTTACCGCTGTGGGAGCGGCTGGAGCGGCGGTGGGGTTCGGCCCGCGTCGTGCGCCCCGAGCAGCCGTTCCTGACCTGCCCGGGCCCGCCCGCGGTGACCGTCGACGCCGCGGTGCGGCTGGCTCGGCCGGCCGAGCTGGACAGCTACTTTCCGGCGGCGGTGTCGATGTTCACCGAGGAGATCGGTGTCGATCCCACGCAGGGGGACGGCGGCTCGTCCTATCGGGCCAGAGTCGCCGAACTGATCCAACAGGGGCGGGCCTTCGTCAAGTTCGATGGTGACGAGGTGGTGTTCAAAGCCGAGGTGGGGTCGCTCTCGGCGTCCGCAGCCCTGATCCAGGGTGTGTGGGTGGCGCCGCATCGGCGAGGTACCGGGCTCGCCGGGCCCGCCATGGCGGCCGTGGTGACGGCGATCCGGGACGGCATGGGCCGAGTCCCGTGTCTATACGTCAACGATTTCAACCTCGCCGCGCGGGCGGCCTATGCCAGGGTGGGGTTCCGCGGAGTGGCCACCTACTCCTCGGTGCTGTTCTAGACCGGCAACCAGGTGTCCTTCGACCCGCCGCCGCGGGAGGAGTTCACCAGCAGTCCATCGGATTCCAGCGCCACCCGGCTCAACGCGACATCGGGCACGACGACGGCACCATCGGCGCCGGCCAGCGCGAAAACCCGCAGATCGACGTGCCGCGGAGCGAGCCCGCGGGTAGTCAGGGTGGGGTGAGCGGAGAACCGGATGACCTCCTGTGCGATGTACCGGTGTGGTGCCGCCGCAACGCGGGCCCGCATCGCCGCAACCTGGGTGTCGTCCAGGTCGGGGCCGATCATCACCCCGGCCCCGCCCGACCCGTCGACCGGTTTCACCACCAACTCGTGCAACCGGTCGCGCACCGACTCGTACTGGCCGGGATCGGCCAGCACCCAGGTTCCGACGTCGCCGATCAGCGGCTGCTCGCCGAAGTAGTAGCTGATCATGGTGTGGACGAACGCGTAGACGGCCTTGTCGTCGGCGACGCCGTTGCCCGGTGTGTTCACCACCGAGACGCTGCCCGCCCGAGAAGCGGCCAGCAGCAGGCTGTCGGCCGCCGGAGAGCGGGAGGGCCCGGCGATCAACTCATCGTCGCCCAGCCGCCGGTACAGCACGTCGACACCGAGGGTGCGGCCGTCGACCGACGCGGTGACGCCGTCCGCGCCGCCGCCCAGGTCACCGGGGTGGACGACTGGCACGCCCATCTCCGCAGCCAGCAGTCGGTGTTCGTACCAGGCGGAATTGTCCGGTCCGTCGGAGAGCACGGCGATCCGCGGGGTACCGCGACGACAGTTCGGCGGCGCCGACTGCGCGAGGCAGTCCCGCAGCGCGGCGCCGACCGATTCCGGTGACCGCAGGCCCGGCCAGGGGTGCAACATCGTCAGGGCGGCCGCCGCGGTGCGCCGGCTCGCCACCGCGTACCCCAGGCCGGACGGCACCCGCAGGTTGTCTTCGAGCACCACCCACCGCCCGGACGGTGCATGCAGCAGGTCGAAACCCAGGATGCCGGCCCGCGGTCGGCCACCGGGCGCGAGATCACTCGCGGCCGGCAGGAACCCGGGACAGTTGTCGATCACCGACTCGGCGATGACACCGTCTTTGACGATCTGTCTTTCGCCGTAGACATCGTCGAGGAACGTGTTCAGCGCTCGGGTCCGCTGAGCGAGGCCGGCGCCGATCGAGGCCCAGTCGGCTCCGGACAACACCCGCGGGATGGGGTCGAGGGGGAACGGCTGTTCCTGGAGTACGCCGTCGATCTCAGCGATGAACGAGATGCCCTCCCTCATCCGACTCGCGTTGAGGTGGTCGGCGGCGATTCGCAGGCCGGCCACCCCGACGCCGTCCAAGGCCCGCATGATCGCTTCGTAACCGGGGCGGACTCGACCGTCCGGGCCCACGGCCTCGTCGAGGGGTCCCGCCGGGTAGCCGGCCAGTACCGCTGGGCGCAATGGCTGCCCTCCGGGCGCCTCGACCGACCCACCGCCGGTCGGCGTCACGCCATCCACCGGGTGTGCCACCGCACTAGTGCAGCAGTCGATCGAAGTCGTCCGTCGTGTCCCACGATGGTGTGTCCCTCTCCCGGCAAGAGCAGAATCTCGGCGTCCCGTCCCGCCTCGACGAGTACCCGATGCGCCTGAACGGATTCGTTGACCGGGACGTTCGTGTCCTGCTCGCCGTGTACGAACAGAATCGGCACGGTGCACCCTGAAAGCCGAGCGAGCGGCGAGAGCTGTTGCAGCAGAGCCGTATCGATGGCCGGGTCGCCGTATTCGGTGGTCGACGCCGCGGCCATCCAGGTCTCGGTCTCGACGAAGAAGGTCTGCCAGATCGGACATTCCGGCGTGGCTGGAACCCGATGTGAACAGGTCGGGCCATCGGGTCACCGCGATCAGCGCCAAATACCCGCCGTACGACCAGCCGTGGACCCCGATCCGGTCCGGATCGGCCATTCCCGACGACACCAGGTAGTCCACGGTGGCGGGAACGTCTTGGAATGAGGACTCCCGACGCTCGAGGTCGTCCATCCGCATGAAGTCCAGGCCGTATCCGGTGGACCCGCGGACATTGGGCGCGAAGACCGCCATACCAGCCGCCACCAGCGACTGGATCAGGATCGAGAATGCCGGTCGCTCTTGGCTTTCCGGCCCGCCGTGCAGCAGGATCATGGTCGGTTGCGGGCCGTACGCGGCAACCGGACGGTAGGACAGTCCGTGCACCGTGACTCCGTCCGCGCTGGTGAAGGTGACGTGGTCCGGCGTGCTGAGCAGCTCGGTGTCCAGGCTGGGCTGGGGCAGCCCGGCGACCCGTTGCGGTGGCTCATGCCGCTGCCCGCGAGGATGCGGGTCGTCCAGGTCGACGTGGTACAGACTCCGCGGCCGCACCGGCTCGCTGAGTTCGAAGATCGCCGACTGCCCGGCCGGGTGCACCGACCAGCCGGGCATCACTCGGCGACCGATGTCGATCGGGTAGCCGGTGTGATCGCTCAGGTCCCGGATCTCCACCGAGCTGATTCCGTCGACATTCCAGACCAACATGGCGCTCGGACCGCTGCCCAGGATGCTGTAGGACTCCAGATCGGCGTCGACGCGCTCGGCCGGCACGCGCAGTCGACCCGGTGTGCCGTCCGATGCGAGCGGGACGAACCCCAACGCGTAGCGGTCCCGACCGGCGACCGTGCGCAGGTAGACCCCCGATTCGCCCGACTCGCCGGCGGCGAACCGGCCGTCCTCGGCCAGATCTGTTCCCTCGACGGGAAAGTCCCGCGCCAGCAGCCGACGGACCGCGGGAGGTGGCGCCACCGGATCCGCGTCCGGACCGGGAATCTCGCCGAGCACCAGATGTCGGCGCCCCCGGGGACCGCGGCGGGCGATCAATCGACGGCCGTCCGGAGAGACGGCGGTGACCACGAGGAAGCCCCCTTCGGCGACCAACCGCGACGACCCCGTCGTGACGTCGATCAGCCGCACATGGGCATCCGGTCCACGACCGTCGGCCAGCGAGTACGCGTACGTGTGGGGCAGGGCCGTCCAGCAGCCCGCGAAAACCGTCGACTGGCGATCCCCACCGGCCAGTAGGCGGGAATCGGTGCCGTCGGGGCGGATGACGTGCAGTTCGGCGCGGATCAGACCGCCCGGCGACACCAGATAGGCCAGCCACTGGCCGTCCGGGGACCAGGCGACCGACACGACCTCCTGGTGCGGCGGGGACACGAGCCGCGGGGCCTCGTCGGCGCGCAGTCCGGTCCGGTCGAGGTGGGCGACTTCGAGCCGGGGGAGCCCGGATCGGTCGGTGACGTACGCGATCCGGTCGCCCGTAGGGGACAGCGACGGACACCACGCGCCGATCACACCGGCAATCTCGGCGACCGCGGTCAGGATGGCCGGCGTCAGCTCGCCCGGCAGCGCGTCAGCCGATTTCATGCCGCTGCAACCACATCTCGAGCAATCCGAGCTGCCACAGCTGATTCGATCCCAGGGTGGTGCGGTGCCGATTCGGGTCGTCGAGCAGCATCTGGACGTACTCGGGCCGGAAAAGGTCGCGGGTGCGTGCGGCCGGTGCGTGCAACGCGTCCCGGACCCGTTCGAGGTACGGGCCCTCGAGGTTGATGATCGCCGGCACCGGGAAGTGCCCCTTCTTCCGGTCGATCACCGCGGCCGGCAGAACCTTCCGGGACGCCTCCTTCAGCACGCCCTTCCCGCCGTGAGCCAGCTTCAGCTCGGGCGGGCAGGCAGCGGCGAGCTCGGCGAACTCGTGGTCCAAGAACGGCGTTCGCGCTTCCAGCCCCCAGGCCATCGTCATGTTGTCCACCCGTTTCACCGGGTCGTCCACCAACATGATCTGCGAGTCGAGGCGCAGCGCTCGGTCGAGCGCCTCGTCGGCGCCGGCCCGCTCGAAGTGGGCCTGCGCGAAGTCCAGGCTCGGATCGCCCGCGGTCATCCACTGCGGCTGGAGGATCCCGGCCAGGGTGTGCCGGTCGCGGTCGAAGAAGTGTGCCCGGTACACCTCGAACGCTCGATCGGGTGCGATGCCCGCCAGTGGCGGATACCAGTCGTAGCCGGCCAATAGTTCGTCGGCCCCCTGCCCGGATTGGACGACGGTCAGGTGTCGGGAGACCGCCTTGGACAGCAGATAGAACGCGATGCAGTCGTGGCTGACCATCGGCTCGCTCATCGCGTCCACGGCCCCGTCGAGCCCGCCCAGCACCTCCGTCGACGGCATCATCAACCGGTGATGGTCGGTGCCGAACTCGCGGGCCACCAGATCGGAGAACTCGAACTCGTCGCCACGGGTGTCGCCCACGCCTTCGAAGCCGATGCTGAAGGTCTGCAGGCCGTGTTGACCGGCGCCGGCGAGCAACGCGACGATCACGCTGGAGTCGATGCCACCGGACAGCAGCACCCCGACCGGCACATCGGCCACCATCCGGCGCTGCACCGCGACCTCGAGTGACTGCAGAATCAGGTCCTGCCAATCGTCCGCGGTCAGGCCTCGGTATTCGTCCAGCCGGGAGTGAGCGGGAGACCAGTAGGTCAGGTCACTGATCCGGCCGTCCGGTTCGACGGTGCGGACAGTGGCCGGCGGCAGCTTGCGGACACCGGTGAGGATCGTCATCGGCGCCGGCACCACCGCATGGAAGGTCAGGTAGTGATTCAGTGCGATCGGGTCGATCGAGGTGTCGATGTCGCCGCCGGCGAGCAGGGCGGGCAAGGACGACGCGAACCGGAGCCGGTCCGCGGTCTGCGACAGGTACAGCGGCTTGATCCCGAGCCGATCCCGGCCCAAGATGAGTCGGCCGGTGTCCCGCTCCAGAATGGCGAAGGCGAACATCCCCCGGAAGTGGTCGACGCAGTGCTGACCCCAGCGGTGGTACGCCTTGGCGATGACCTCGGTGTCGGAATGGGAGAAGAAGGTGTACCCGTCACGCCGCAATTCGGTCCGCAGCTGCTGGTAGTTGTAGATGCAGCCGTTGAACACGGTGACCAACCGGAGATCGCTGTCCACCATGGGCTGGGTGCCGGTCGGGGATAAATCGATGATGGCCAGCCGGCGATGCGCCAGGGCGACCGGGCCGTCGGCCCACAATCCGTGTCCGTCCGGTCCGCGCGGCTCCATCACCGCGGACACCCGGGTCAGCGCCTCGACATCGGGCGGACGGCAGTCGAAGCGCATCTCGCCGCTCAGACCGCACATGTCGGGCCCCCAGTCGTGGTCCGGCCGCAGACGACGACCGCTGGATGAACCGAAGCTACACGTCGCACATATCGTCGAGGAGAGGGTCTATCGGACCGGGCGGGGTCAGGCGGCCTGGACGGTCATCGGACGGAGGAAGGCCGCGGTCGCGGCAGCGGCTGAGGAGGTCCGACGGGAGGGCACGACGGCGAGCGCCGCGCCGACGATGCCCAAGGTGAACAAGGGTGCGCCGAGCGCGCCGACCTGAGTGCCCATCGCGTACACCAACAGCATCAGCACTGCGATCGCGATCGAAAGTCGGAGGCACATGTCAATCCTCAGTTCTGAACGGATGGGCGGGGGGCCCGTTTGGCCACCACTGAAAATTAGCTCCGGATGGATGACAACAGGTACCCGTTCGGCGTAGTCCATCCGCACGGGTCTCGGCGCCCCTCCGGACCGGGAAAATGGTGACCACGAGTGACGAAACCCCCCGACTCATTCGCCACCCCGAGTGCGTCCCGGAGCCGCCATCGCGATAACTGCGACCACCCCGGCGATACTGGACCGGTGACCCGGCGTCCCCCACCCCCGCGGAAGCGCCTGATGGCGGTGCTCGTGGCACTGCTGGGGCTCAGTGTGGCCTGCAGCAGCGCCCAGAATCGCGTTCCCGATCCGACAGCCGAAGTCGCCGCCTACGCGGCCGCCTGGCAGGCCGAACAGTTCTCGACGGCGGCCGCGATGACCACCTCACCCGCGGTGGCGTCGCAACTTCTCAAACAGACCGACCTGAATCTGAGCCCGTCGAAATTCGCCGTCACGCCCGGTCCGGTCACCCGCACCGCGGACATCACCGCCACCGCCACCGCCACCGTGGCCTGGACGCTGGGGACGGCGGGAATCTGGACCTATGACGTGACCTGGGACTGGGTCTTCCGCGACGGCGGCTGGCGGCTCGACTGGTCGGCCACCGATGTGCACCCGCAGTTGGGCGACCAGCAGAACCTGGTGGTCAGACTGACGAAGAGCACGAACGGGTCACTCGTCGACCGCAACGACGTGCAGGTTGCCGGCCCGGTCACGGTGTACAGCGTGGTGGCGCAGAAGGCGGCGATCGCCGATGTCCCCGCCGCGGCCGCGCAGCTCACGTCGTTGCTCGCCACCTTCGACCCGAGCCTCACCGCGGCCGACATCACGGCCGGGATCAACGCCGCCGAGTCGGATGCCGGCTACACGGTGATCAACCTCCGCGAGCCCGACTTTCAGCGGGTGGCGGCCGCACTCACCGCGATGACGGGGATCAGCACACCCTCCGCCGTCCGCGACCTGCCGCCGACCAAGGACTTCGCAAAGGTGGTGCTCAGCCAGATCGAGCCGGTGGTGGCAGACCTGACCACCGGACACGACGGTTGGCGGATCGCGGTGGTCGACACCACGGGAGCCGAGCTCAGCACCCTGGCGCAGGAGGCCCCGGTGCCGGGGAAGAAGGTGATGTTGACGCTGGACACGGCGATCCAGCAGGCGGCGGATGCCGCCGCAGCCACGGTCGCTCAACCAGCCGTGATCGTCGCGATTCAGCCGTCGACGGGCGAGATCCTGGCCGTCGGTCAGAACGCCGCCGCCAACGGGCAGGGGGCGATCGCCCTGACCGGGCGCTACCCGCCGGGTTCGATCTTCAAGATCGTCACCGCGACTGCCGGGGTGGACCTGGCCGGCCTGACGCCGACCTCTCAGTTGCCGTGCCCGGCAACCGTCACGGTGGACTCCCGAGCGATCTCGAACTCGCACAAGTTCGACCTCGGAACCGTGGATCTGACCCTGGCGTTCGCCAAATCGTGTAACACCACGTTCGCCACCATCGCCGAGGGACTTCCATCGGAGGCGCTCACCACCACCGCCGCGTCCTACGGGATCGGCCTCGATTTCGACGTGACCGGGATCGTGACGCTGACCGGGCAGTCGCCACCCGGAGATTCCGCGGTCGGCCGGGCGGAGAACGGGTTCGGCCAGGGGACGAACCTGGTCACCCCCTTCGCCGCGGCGTTGATGGCGGCGACTGTGGCCCACGGGTCGATGCCGACGCCGGTTTTGATCCGCGGCACCACGACGAAGGTGGACCACCCGCCGTCGCCGTTGTCCGCGGCGGCGGCCGCCGCGCTACCGGTGCTGATGAGTGCGGTCGCCACCGAGGGCACCGGTCGAGTTCTCGGCACTCACCAGGGCATTCGGCTGAAAACCGGAACCGCGGAGTTCGCCGACCCGGCGGGGGAGATCCACGCCCATGCCTGGACCGTCGGGTACCTCAACGACGTGGCGTTCTCCGCATTCATCGAGGTCGGCGAGGACTCCGCGCAGACCAACACCCTGCTGGGCAAGTTCCTGGCCGCACTGCCTCCCGGGTGACGGAACTCGCGGCCGGCCGGCCGGGCCGGATACCGGCGATAGTCTGGCGGGATGCTTCGCACCACCATCCCCAAGGGTCGCGTGTCGCCGATCCGCAGCGTCCCGCCGTCGATTCAGCGTCCGGAGTACGTCGGTCGGCCCCGTCCCAAGCCGGGCAGCGGGCGGCATGTGGCCGGCCCCGAGACCATCGAGAAGATGCGGATCGCGTCGCGGATCGCGGCCGGCGCACTGCACGCGGCCGGCGCCGCCGTCCGGCCCGGGATCACCACGGACGAGCTTGATCGAATCTGCCACGACTACCTGCTGGATCATCACGCGTACCCCTCGACTCTGGGGTACCGGAACTACCCGAAGTCCTGCTGCACGTCGTTGAACGAGGTGATCTGCCACGGCATCCCCGACGACACGGTCGTCCAGGACGGCGACATCGTGAACATCGACGTGACCGCATTCATCCACGGCGTCCACGGAGACACCAACGCGACCTTCCTCGCCGGCGACGTCTCCGCGGAGAACCGGCTCCTGGTGGAACGCACCGAGGAGTGCCTGATCAGAGCGATCAAGGCGGTGCGGCCCGGTCGGCAGCTGAATGTCATCGGACGCGTGATCGAGAACTACGCCGCGCGATTCGGCTACGGCGTGGTGCGGGACTACACCGGACACGGCATCAACGAGACATTCCACTCGGGGCTGGTGATCCTGCATTACGACGACCCGACCGTGAGCACTGTGCTGGAGGAGGGGATGACGTTCACGATCGAGCCGATGATCACGCTGGGCGGCATCGCCTGGGACCTGTGGGACGACGATTGGACCGTGACGACCAGGGACAAGTCGTGGACCGCCCAGTTCGAGCACACCCTGGTGGTGACCGCCGACGGTGCCGAGGTGCTGACCGTCCCCTGATCGGCCACCGGCCTGCCGGCGGTGATCCGCACGGCGTGGATCGGTCGATCAGGTGTCGAGATCCAAGCCCAGCAGGGCGTTCTCGATCACCTCGGGCAGCGCGGGATGGATCCAGAACTGGCCGCGAGCGAGCTGCCGCACGGACTGGCCGAACGACATGGCCTGGATCAGCGGTTGGATGATCGTGGCGGCTTCGGGGCCGATGATGTGCGCCCCGAGCAACAGCCCGGTCGCGGGGTCGGCGAGCACCTTGGCGAAGTTCGTGGTGTCCTCGCGCGCCCAGCCCGCGGCGATGTTCTGGTACTTCTCCGTCTTCGTCACGTACCGGATACCGCTGTGCTCCGCCTCGTCCTCGGTGATGCCGACACTGGCCACCTGCGGATGCGAGAACACCGCCGCCGGGACGAATCGGTGGTCGGTCGCGACCAGATCGTCGGGATGCAGCAGGTTGTGTGCGACGGTGCGCGCCTCCGCATTGGCGACGTGTTTCAGGGCGTACGGCGAACTGATGTCGCCCAGCGCGAACACGCCGTCGACGGAGGTCCGCTGGTAGCCGTCCACAGCGATCCGGCCGTCCTCATGCAGCTGAATTCCGGCGGCGTCGACGTTCAGCAGATCCGAGTTGGGTATGCGTCCGGTCGCGACGAGCACCAGGTCGAAGGTGTGCGTCCGGGTGCCGCCCGGACCCTTGACGTCTGCGTGAACCCGGTCGTCGGACGCGGGCGCCAAGCGGGTGACAGCGCTGTCGAGTCGGAGGTCGTAACGGGCTGCAGCCGCGGCGGTGAAAGTCCGAGAGACATCTCGATCGTGCCGCTTGAGTAGGCGCCCGCTCCGCGCGACCTGGGTGACCGCGGTGCCGAAGGACGCGAAGACGTGAGCGAATTCCGCCGCGATGTAGCCGCCGCCGATGATCAGCACGCTGCCCGGCAGGTCGTCGATTCGCATCACCGTGTCCGAGGTGTGAACGACCACATCGTCGATGCCCGGAATCGGCGGCACGGCGGCGCGGCCACCCGCGCCCACCACTATCCGATCGGCGCTGATCGTCTCGCCGGTTCCGGTGTCCAGCGTCTTCGGCCCGATGAAGGTCGCGGCGCCCTCGTACAGGGTGATGTTCGGCGTCGCTGCGCCACGCCGGTACGCCCGTCCGCCGTGTTCGATGCTGTCGATGCGGTCGAAGATCCGATCCCGGATCGCCCGCCAGTGCACCTTGTCCACGGTGGCGTCGACACCGAGCCGATGCGCCTCACGCGCTCCGGTGGCCAGCTCCGCCGGGTGCACGAACATCTTGGTCGGGATGCAGCCCACATTCAGGCAGGTGCCGCCCATTCGGCCCTTCTCCAACACGGCGATCGACAAGGTGGCGAAATCCGGGCCGGGGATCGAATTGGCGGATCCTGATCCGATGATGGCGAGGTCGTAATGGCGCACGACGCCACAGTAGGGGAAGTCGGCCGGGCGGTCTTCGGGCGCAGACCGCTGCGCGCGGGTCCCGGAGCGGGCGCCCGCGGACTGCCTCAGGTGACCATGGTCAGCTCATCCTGCCGGCGGTGCTCGATCCGCAGGCCGGCGCGGCGACAGACCTGAAGAATCGACGACAGCGTGTCCAGTTCTGCTCGGCTGCTGCTCAGCGCCCGGGCCAGAGCGCCCTTCGCGGCCTTGCTGAAGTGGCTCACCGTCTTCTCTTCGCCCATGGAGTCCGCGCTGACCACGGTGACTCGCAGTGCGCCCGGCACCGGCCCGAGTGCGGCGTAGGCAGTCGAGCGGAGGTCGATCACCGGTTCGGACGGACCTGATCGTGCATCGGTCAGCACCCCGGGCAAGACCGATCGCCACGACGCCCCGAGTGGTGATCCCGGCAGTCGGGAGCCCGCCGAGAACCGGTAGGCCGGTATCGGGTCGGTGGCGCGGGCCGCTCCGAACAGCGCCGAGGCGATCACCACTCGGCGGTCCGCTCGGGCGCGTTGGACGGCGCTCATCGACCCCGCGTTCAGGTGGTCGAACAGCACCCCCGTGTACCGGTCGAGAGCGGGCAGGGTCGCACCCTGCCAGAGCCGGGTGTTCAGCGCGATCTCGGCGCTCTGACCGCTGCTCAGTTTCAGCGCGATCCGTGCCGCCGGACCATCGGCGCAGGTCGCGAGTAGGTGTCCGATCAGACGTCTGCGGGTGGGGGTCAGCGCCGGAAAACCGAGTAGGTCCAGATCCAGCGGGGCGCCGGTTCCGCCGTGCCGTTTGGTCTCCGAGGGTGGCAGCAGGATCAACACGACGGTCCAGCCTAGGGCGCTCGGGCGCAGCCGGACACGGCGGTGGCGGCCCGGCGCGGCATTAAGCTGACACCCCGGGTCGGCGGCGTGAGCCGTTGCTCTCGTCGACTGTCCGGTGAAACCTGCCGGATCATGGGCGGCGACCGCTGACGACCGCTGAACGACCGATAGTCCGACTGCCACTTGACCGACCGTGCGGCCGACCGCGCGGCGACCCCTGTTCGAGGAGCCGATCTCCCGTGATCACCCGCATGTCGACACTGTTCCTCCGCACCCTGCGGGAGGACCCGGCCGACGCGGAGGTCCCCAGCCACCGACTGTTGGTGCGGGCCGGCTACATCCGGCGGACAGCACCCGGCATCTACACCTGGCTGCCACTGGGACTCAAGGTCCTGCGCAACGTGGAGCGGGTCGTGCGCGAGGAGATGGACGCAGCGGGGTTTCAGGAGGTCAGCTTTCCGGCGCTGCTCCCGCGCGAACCCTACGAGGCGACGGGTCGGTGGACCGAGTACGGCGACAACCTCTTCCGGCTCAAGGACCGGCGCGGCGCTGATTATCTGCTCGGGCCCACCCACGAGGAGATGTTCACCCTGCTCGTGAAGGACCTTTACTCGTCCTACAAGCAGTTGCCGCTGTCGATCTATCAGATCCAGACCAAGTATCGGGACGAGGCGCGGCCGCGGGCGGGGATCCTGCGCGGCCGTGAGTTCGTGATGAAGGACTCGTACTCCTTCGACGTGGACGACGCGGGTCTGGAGGCGTCGTATCAGGCGCATCGGGCGGCCTACCAGCGCATCTTCGACCGGCTCGGCTTCGAATACGTCATCGTGTCGGCGATGTCGGGGGCGATGGGCGGGTCTGCGTCCGAGGAGTTCCTGGCCGTCTCGGACGTCGGCGAGGACACGTTCGTGCGGAGCGTGAACGGGGACTACGCGGCCAACGTGGAAGCGGTGGCGATGCAGGCCCCGGACCCGATCCCGTTCGACGATCTGCCCGCCGCGCACGTGGTCGACACCCCCGACACCCCGACCATCGCCACCCTGGTAGCACTGCTCAACGTGGCGCACCCGCGATCGGACCGGCCGTGGGAGGCTCGCGACACACTGAAGAATGTGCTCGTCCGGCTGCGCTTTCCGGACGGCACCGTCGAGTCGCTGGCGATCGGGGTTCCCGGCGATCGAGAGGTGGACCCGAAGCGGCTCGAGGCGCAGGTCGCCCCGGCCGAGGTGCTGCCGTTCGAGGAGGCCCAGTTCGCCGCTCAGCCGCTGCTGGTCAAGGGCTACATCGGACCCGCGGCGCTCGGTTCCGGGGCGAGCAGCGGAGTGCGGTATCTGGTGGACCCGGCGGTGGCGTCCGGCAGCAGCTGGGTGACCGGCGCGAACGAAGCCGGCAAGCACGTGATCGGGTTGGTCGCCGGCCGGGACTTCACTCCCGACGGAGTGATCCACGCGGCCGAGATCAGAGATGGTGACCCCAGCCCGGGCCCGAGTGGAGGAGTGCTGGAGACCGCCCGCGGGATCGAGATGGGCCATATCTTCCAACTGGGCCGTAAGTACGCGGACGCGTTGGACCTCAAGGTGCTGAACGTGAACGGCAAGCTCGTAACTGTCACGATGGGCTCGTACGGCATCGGCGTGTCGCGAGCTGTCGGTGCCATTGCCGAGGCCAATCATGACGAGAAGGGGCTGATCTGGCCGGTCTCCGTGGCGCCGTTCGCTGTGCACGTCGTGGTGGCAGGCAAAGGGCCCGAGTTGTTGGCAGCGGCCGAGGGCGTCGCGGGTGAGCTCGACGACGCGGGAGTCACCGTGCTGCTCGACGACCGGCCGGCGTCACCGGGGGTCAAGTTCGCCGACGCGGAACTGCTGGGGATGCCGGTGATCGTGGTGATCGGACGATCCTGGGCCGATGGCACAGCAGAGGTCAGGGTCAGATCGACTGGTGAACGCACCGACGTGGCTGCTGCTGAGTTGTCGTCAGTGGTACGGGCGGCTGTCACCACTGGCTAGCCTTCAGTGAGCTGTCCTCAGTTGCCCTTGGCTTCTTCGGACGGGTCGGCTGGGAGGCGCCGTCCGGCGCTGCGACTGCAACCGGCCATCACAAGCCGGCCAGACCTGCCGGCCAGACCTGCCGGCCAGACCTGCGACAGTTCAGCTCTACTCGGCGCCCGGGAACGGCACCGTGGTGGGGGTCTGCCCGAGTACCGCGCGCCACCCGGCCAGCCGGACGGCCGAGTCGGACAAGGCGGTCAGCGCGAAGCGCCGAAGCCCGACGTTGTCCGTCGAGCCGATGACGGCTCGCCAGGCGTTGGTGCAGTCCTTCTCGATCACCGTCGCGAGTTTCACCGCGGTGGGGCGATCCGTGACTGCCACCGGCACGGCGTACGCGGGCTCCGGGGGGATCGGCTCGACGCCGACCGAACTCAGCAGATCATTCGTCGAATCCCGGATCTGCTCGTTCGCCCGCTTGCACGCACGGATGAGCGAGCTGTCCTCAGGGTTGTAGGCGCTGATCAGCCCATAGCCCCAGACAGCCGCGTGGGCCGTCCCGAGCCCCACCTGGACCGCAGCTGCTGCTTCGGCTTCAACAGGTCCGATGGCCACCTGCGTGGTCACCGCGGCACCGGAACCGGGGGCGGCGGTGGTGCCGTCGGAACCGGCTGACGTCGGGCTGGTCATACGAGTACCGATCGATGAGTTGCGAGGCAGGCTGAGATCGACGCGAAGATCGCCGCTCGGTACCGGCCGGTCGCCGCCACCCCGTCGGTAAACTGCAGTTGGGCCGTCTCGGCGTCGGTACGGATCACCGCGACGGCGGCCGTCGGGTCGGCGGGGACTGACAGCTGCGGGGCGGGAGAACCGCCTTCGCCGGCCGTCGAGGAGGTGTCGGCGGTAGCCGCGGAGGCGGTGTTCCCGGCGGGGTTCGACCGCTGTTCCTCGGCGAGCAATGCGGCGAGGTGCGCGGCGCGATCCGCCCGGATTTGGGTGAGCAACACAGCCGAGGGGTCGGCGCCGACGGCGGTGATCGCCGCATCGATCCGGGCGACGTGCAGCCGGGTGGTGGCGATCAACGTCACCAACGGGTCGATCGGCGGGGGAGCCTGGACCGTCTCCGTGCGTGTCGTGGCGGTGCCGCCGAAGACGGTGCAACCGCTCAGACCCGCTGTCGCGGCGGTTGCCGCGGTAGCGGCCGCACCCACCGTCCGGTAGGCGCCCCATCTGGACGCTCCGAGCCCGACCAGGAACGTCCGTCGACGGATCGGGCTCGACTCACGTTTGGGCACCGGAACATCATTCCAGATGCGGCTAGGCTGTCTAGCGACAACTACACAGGTAGGAGGCCGGCATGAAACCCAGTGACGCGGAGCAACTTCGCATCCTGGCCGCTGCGGTGGTCGCCGACGCCGGTGTGGATCTCGACGTGGAAGACGTCATCGTGGTGGCCGCCGGTCGGCGCAGCGTGGTCCGGGTCATCGTGGACGGCGACGCGGGTGTCAGCCTGGACGCCGCCGCGGAAGTGAGCCGGGCACTGGCCGCCGCGCTCGACGCCGAGGGGGACTCGCTGTTCGGTGACGCCCCCTACACCCTGGAGGTCAGCAGCCCCGGCGTCGGCCGAGCATTGACCGAGGAGCGGCACTACCGGCGGTCTCGCGGACGTCTGCTGTCGTTGAAAATGTTCGACGGCGGCACTGTGCAGGGCCGGGTCCGTCGTGCGTTGAACGGCACCGTCGAACTTCTCGCCGATGACGGCACCGACGTGACCGTCGTGCCGTTGGCGGACATCCGCAAGGCGAGGGTCGAGGTCGAGTTCGCGGCGATGCCCGCCGCGCATGCGGCCATGCTGGCGGCCGACGGATTCGTGGACCCGGCTCGGGCGTTCGACGAGTCGGCGGATGCGCTCCCCGAGAACGACACCGGTGAAGACACCGATGCGGACACCGAGTACGACACCGGTGAAGACACCGAGTACGACGACCGGTGAAGACACTGACGAAGACACGACCATCGACGAAGACATCGACGACGGCGGTGACCCCGCATCCGACACCGCGGCGATGCCTCCGTCGGCCACGGAAGAGGGACAGCAGTGAATGTCGACATCGCCGCGTTGCGAGCGGTCGAGCGGGAGAAGAACGTCACGTTCGAATCCCTGATCGAAACCCTGGAGACGGCGCTGCTCAGCGCCTACCGCCACACCGAGGGGCACTCGACGCACGCCCGGGTGGAGGTGCACCGGAAGTCCGGCGAGATTCGAGTATTGGCTCACGATCTGCTGCCGACCGGTGAGGCCGGTCCGGAGTGGGACGACACACCGCACGACTTCGGTCGGATCGCGGCGACGACCGCCAGGCAGGTGATCCTGCAGCGACTGCGCGACGTGGAGAACGAACGCACCTTCGGCGATTTCGCAGGGCGCGAGCACGATCTGATCACCGGGGTGGTCAGTGCGGATTCGCGCGTGAACGCCCGCGGTGTGGTGGTGGTGAGCCTCGGCGATGTGGAAGGGGTGATCCCGGCCGCCGAGCAGGCCCCTGGCGAGACGTACGTGCACGGCCAGCGGCTCAAGTGCTACGTGGTGTCGGTCGTGCGCGGGATGCGCGGACCGCAGATCACCCTCTCCCGGACCCACCCGGCGCTGGTGCGCAAGCTGTTCGCGCTCGAGGTCCCGGAGATCGCCGACGGTTCGGTGGAGATCACCGACGTGGCCCGCGAGGCGGGCCACCGTTCCAAGATCGCGGTCAAGGCGACCGTGCCGGGAGTGAACGCCAAGGGCGCCTGTATCGGCCCGATGGGACAGCGCGTTCGGTCGGTGATGAGCGAACTCGGCGGCGAGAAGATCGACATCATCGATCACGACCCCGATCCGGCCACCTTCGTGGGCAA
Organism: uncultured Actinomycetota bacterium; assembly: GCA_963825975.1. Lineage (GTDB taxonomy): Bacteria > Actinomycetota > Actinomycetes > Mycobacteriales > Nakamurellaceae > Nakamurella. The sequence continues at coordinate 36,488 of CAWGUZ010000017.1, read as the reverse complement.
CGCGCTGTCACCGGCCCGCGCGCTCTCCGTCACAGTGGTCGATCTCGCGGCCCGTGCTGCTCGGGTCGTGGTGCCGGATTACCAACTGTCGCTGGCAATCGGCAAGGAGGGCCAGAACGCCCGCTTGGCTGCGCGTCTGACCGGTTGGCGCATCGACATCCGCTCCGACGCCGAGCCGGGCGTATCAAGTCCGCCCGCAGGCGGGTAGAGTGGGAAAGGCCCCATCTCGGGCACCATCCCGCACGGAGGGGCCCCCCGGCCCGTTACGAACCTGCGTGGGATGCCGTGCACGAGTGCCGGCCGTCGAATTACTGCGTGTCGTCGTGCAAGACGGTGCGATCGTGCCCGACGCAGCCCATCGGCTGCCTGGTCGCGGCGCCCACCTGCACCCCGGGTTGCAGTGTTTGAGTGCAGCACACCGTCGGAAGGCGTTGCCGCGAGCTTTACGCCTCGCAGCGCCGCTGGACGACGGCCCCGTTCTGGAATATCTGACAGCGATCGGTGTCATACCGACCGAGGAACCGATGTCCCGGAGCAATAGTCGTCCGACAACGAAGGCAGACCCATCGTGAGCAAGCCGTGAAGCACCAGCGATGAGCATCATTTCCCCATAGGCCTGGCTGCGTCCGCCGCTCGGCCTCATTCGAAGGAGACCAGTGGTAGGTAAGGCCCGGGTACACGAGCTCGCCAAGGAGCTCGGCCAGTCCAGTAAAGACATCATGTCGAAGCTCCATGAGCTCGGCGAGTTCGTGAAGAGCCCCTCCTCGACGATCGAGGCGCCCGTCGTCCGCAAGTTGCGCGAGGCGTACCCGGTCGCGGCGAAGGAGACCGCAGCCAACGGCGCCACCGCCGCGAGGACCGGCGGCCCCGCACGCCCGGCGCCTGCCGCAGCATCGTCCGCCCCGGCGCAGGCCACTTCGGCCCCACCTGCCGCTGCGCCGGTGGCGGGTGCACCCGTCGCGGCACCACCCGCTCCGGCATCGGTCGCCGACGCTCCGGCGTCGCCGGCACCGGTCGCAGCCGGGTCGACCGCCACCGCACCCTCGACACCGGCGCCCGCGGCCCCCTCGGGCCCGGCATCCTCGAGTCCGGCACCCGCCGTTCAAGCACCCGCCGTTCAAGCACCCGCCGTTCAAGCACCCTCGCGTACAGGCACCTTCGGCGCCGGCCCCCGCGCCGCGGCCCGCCGGCACCGATCATCCGCAGACGTCGGCCGCTCCGGGCCCACGGCCGGCCCCCGCGCCCCGGCCGGCCGCCCCGCCGGCCGCTGCACCCACCCCGACTCACGCCCCGGAGTTCCGTCCGGCGGCCGCGAGCGCAGCACCCGATCAGCACCCCGCTCCGCGCTCGTCCGGCGGGGTCCCCGGCGCACCGCGACCGCCGCGGGTCGGCAACAACCCGTTCGGCGTCGGTTCCGGCGGTCGCACCGCACCGCCACGTCCCGGCGGTGGCATTCCCGGTGCTCCGCGGCCGCCGCAGGCGCGTCCCGGCGCCGGCGTTCCCGGTTCGGCACCTCGTCCCGGCGGCCCTGGTGGTCCCGCTGGTCCTGGCGGACCCCGTCCCGGCACCCCGGGCGGTCGGCCGGGTTCGGCTCCGCGTCCCGGTTTCGGCGGCGCCCCCGGTGCCGGCGGTCCGTACCGCGGTCCGGGTGGTGCGCCGGGCGGCTTCCGCAGCGGCGGTGCTCCCGGCGGCGCACCCGGCGGCCAGACGGGCCCCGGCGCCCGTCCGGGTGGTCCCGGAGGTGCGGGTGGCGCCCGCGGTCGCGGTTCGGCGGCCGGTGCGTTCGGTCGCCAGGGCGGACCGTCTCGTAAGGGACGCAAGTCCAAGAAGCAGCGTCGGCAGGAATTCGACAACATGCAGGCGCCGTCGGTCGGCGGTGTAGTACTGCCCCGCGGTAACGGCAGCGTGGTGCGTCTGGTGCGGGGCAGCAGCCTCGCCGATTTCGCGGACAAGATCGACGCCAACCCGGCCTCGATGGTGCAGGCGTTGTTCCATCTCGGTGAGATGGTGACCGCCACGCAGTCCGTGAGTGACGACATCCTGGAGCTGCTCGGCTCTGAGATGGGCTACGAGGTGGAGATCGTGTCCCCCGACGAGGAGGATCGCGAGCTGCTCGAGACGTTCGACCTGAATTACGGGGAGAACGAGGGTGGCGAGGCGGAACTCCAGATTCGGCCGCCCGTCGTCACCGTCATGGGTCACGTCGACCACGGCAAGACCCGTCTGTTGGACGCCATCCGGCACACCAACATCATGGCCAAGGAGGCCGGCGGGATCACCCAGCACATCGGCGCCTACCAGGTGGCGACGTCGTTGGAGGGCAACGACCGGCTCATCACCTTCATCGACACCCCTGGTCACGAGGCGTTCACCGCCATGCGTGCCCGCGGCTCCAAGTCCACCGACATCGTGGTGCTGGTGGTCGCCGCCGACGACGGCGTGATGCCGCAGACGGTCGAGGCGATCAACCACGCCAAGGCCGCCGACGTCCCGATCGTGGTCGCCGTCAACAAGATCGACAAGGAGGGCGCCAACCCGGACAAGATCCGGCAGCAGCTCACCGAATACGGCCTCGTGGCGGAGGAGTACGGCGGCGAGACCATGTTCGTCGAGGTCTCCGCGCGCGAGCGGATCAACATCGACGGCCTGCTCGAGGCTGTTCTGCTGACCGCTGACGCTGCCCTGGACCTGACCGCGAATCCGGACATGCCGGCGCAGGGTGTCGCCATCGAGGCGCACCTGGATCGGGGCCGCGGTTCGGTGGCCACCGTGTTGGTGCAGCGTGGAACGCTGCGGGTCGGTGACTCGATCGTGGCCGGCAACGCCTACGGCCGGGTCCGGGCGATGCTGGGTGATCACGGTGAGAACGTCACCGAGGCGCTCCCGTCGCGTCCGGTGCAGGTGCTCGGCCTGACCTCGGTGCCCGGCGCGGGCGACTCCTTCCTGGTCGTCGAGGAGGATCGGGTGGCACGCCAGATCGCCGAAAGGCGGCAGGCCCGGGCGCGCAAGGCCCAGGTCGCCAATCGCCGCCGGATCACTCTGGAGGATCTCGGCACCGCTCTGGCGGAGAAGAAGATCGAGAACCTGACGCTCATCATCAAGGGCGACAACTCCGGCACCGTCGAGGCGCTCGAGGACTCCCTGATGAAGCTGGACGTCGGCGCCGATGTGAACCTTCGCGTCGTGCACCGCGGGGTCGGCGGCATCACCCAGGACGACATCAACCTGGCGGCGACCACCGAGGCCATCGTGGTCGGCTTCAATGTGAAGCCGGTCCGCGGGGTCCAGGAGCTGGCCGACCGCGAAGGGGTGGACATCCGGTACTACACGGTGATCTACCAGGCGATCGACGAGATCGAGGCCGCGCTCAAGGGTCTGCTCAAGCCGGAGTTCGAAGAGGTCCAGGTCGGCTCCGCGGAGATCCGCGAGGTCTTCCGGTCGTCGAAGTTCGGCAACATCGCAGGCTGCATCGTCCGCACCGGCGAGATCCGGCGCAACGCCAAGGCCCGTCTGCTCCGCAACGGCGTCGTCATCAACGACGACCTGCGGATCGACTCGCTCAAGCGGTTCAAGGACGACGCGGTCGAGGTCCGTGAGGGCTATGAATGTGGTGTCGGTCTGGGTACCTGGAACAACATCGAGATCGAGGACACCATCGAGACCTACGAGACCCGCGAGAAGCCGCGCTCGTAGTCCACTGGCCTCCGCCCCGCGAGAGCGGGGCGGAGCCCGGTGACCGGTCCGATCACCGTAGCGGTGGGCAGTACAGAAGGGGGCAGCAATGGCTGACTCGGCCAGAGCCAGAAGGCTCGCCAAACGCATCGTCGCCATCGTCGCGACCGAACTGGAACACACGGTGAAGGACCCGAGGTTGGCGATGATCACCATCACCGCCGCAACCGTCACCGCTGATCTGCGGGACGCCACGGTCTACTACACGGTGTACGGGGACGAAACCGAGGTCGATTCGACGGCGATCGCCCTGAGCAGCGCGCTGGGTGTGCTCCGCAGCGCTGTCGGCCGAGAGACCGGGATCAAGTTCACACCGACGCTCGCGTTCATCCTGGACAAGGTGCCGGACACCGCCCGGCAGATGGACGAGTTGCTGTCGGCGGCGAAGGCGTCGGACGCGGCGATCGCCGCCAACGCCGCCAACGCGCGGTATGCCGGTGATCCGGATCCCTACAAGAAGCCGGCCGTCGTCGATCCCGACGATGCTCGCTTCACCGCCTGAACGATCGTCGAGGCCGCCCTGGTGTCCGGTTCCGCGCTCCGCGGTGAAACCACCGTTGAGGTGGCGGATGTCGCAGTCGCATTCGCCGGCGTCCGCACCGTCGTGCTGCTGGCGCACATCAACCCCGATGCCGACTCGCTCGGCAGCGCGCTCGCCCTGGGGCTGGCATTGGAGGCGCTCGGCGTGGATGTTCAGGTCGCCTTCGACTCCCCGGTCGTCACACCGGAGTCGCTGTCGGAGCTCCCCGGCCAGCACCTGATCTGCACCTCGGTGCGTGCCGACCCGGACCTGGCGGTATCGCTCGACGCGGCGTCCAGCGGCCGGTTGGGCGCGTTGGCGGCGGTGCTCGACACTGCGGGATCGTCGCTGGTCATCGACCATCACGGGTCGAACACCGGGTTCGGTCGATTGAACTGGATCGACCCCACGGCGGAGGCCACCGCGGTCATGGTCGCCGCCCTGCTCGACGAGATGAGTGCGCCGATCACCGCCGACATCGCGGCGAACCTTTACGCGGGGCTGGCGACCGACACGGTGAACTTCCGATTCGCGACGGCCGCCGGTCACGCCTTGGCGGCCCGACTCGTGGACACCGGAGTGCACGCCGACACCGTGTTGCGGCCGATCACCGACACCCACCCGTTCCGCTGGCTGGGCATGCTCGGCTCGGTGCTGTCCCATGCCACCCTGCACCCCGCCGCCGCGGCGGGTGCGGGTTTGGTCGTGGTCACCGTGTCGACCGTAGATGCACTCGGTCTCCGTCAAGAGGAGCTCGACTCCGTCATCGACATCGCCCGCACAGCCGCGGAGGCCGCGGTGGCCGCGGTGGTGAAGCAAACCGAGGACCTGGAGTGGCAGGTCTCGCTGCGCGGCCGCGACGCGGTCGACGTCGCGCGGGTGGCCACCGCCCTGGGCGGCGGCGGACATCCGCGGGCCGCCGGATACACCCACCGCGGCGGCCACGACGACCTGCTGGCGGAGTTGCTCCGCACCCTGGACGAAGTCGCCGCCGGACCGTGACGGCGACCGTCAACAGTCGCCGATCCTGGGGAGTCTGGGGCATCGGCGCCGGCGTCTACATGCTCGCCGTCTTCAATCGGAGCACCCTCGGTGTCGCCGGGCCGGATGCACTCCATCGGTTCGACATCAGCTCCGGGCAACTCGGCGTGTTCGTCATGCTGCAGCTCGCCGTGTACGCGGCGATGCAGATTCCGGCCGGGGTGTTGGTCGACCGGTTCGGGCCGCGGCGCATGCTGCTGTCCGCGACCCTGGTGATGGCGGTCGGGCAGCTCGGCTTCGCCATCCTGCCGTCCTATCCGCTCGCGCTGGTCGCCCGCGGCGTCCTGGGGTGCGGCGACGCGATGACCTACATCAGCGTGCTGCGCCTCATCGCCGCCTGGTTCCCCGGCCCCCGATATGCGCTGATCACCTCGTTCTCCGGCTTCTTCGGCGTGCTGGGCAACGTGCTGGCGACCGTGCCGCTGGCGGCGCTGCTACCGATCTGGGGGTGGACGCCCACCTTCGGCCTGGCCGGCGGCCTGTGTCTGTTGTACGCCGGAATTCTGGTCGTGCCCGGCAAGACACCGCCGCCATACCTCAGTCCGGCGGACGCGGACGCGAGCCCGCTCGGCGGGCGTCGGATGGTGGAGGAGGTGCACGAATCGTTCAGCGAGCCGGGCGGCCGGTTGGGGTTCTGGGTGCACTTCACCACGATGAGCGGCTCCGCGGTCTTCACCGTGCTCTGGGGATTCCCGTACATGACGGGTGCCCTCGGCTACTCCCGCGGGTTGGCGTCCGGGCTGCTCTTGCTGTTGGTCGTTGCGCAGTTGGTGTTCTCGGTGACGGTGGGCACGCTGCTCGGTCGTCGACCGGTGGTCCGAGTGCCGCTGGCCTGCGGCGTGGCCGTGCTCAACCTCGTGGTGTGGGGTGTGCTGATCGGATGGCCCGGGGGGCACCCGCCGCTGCCGGTGATCATCGCGGTGATCATCGTGCTGGCGATCGGCGGCCCGTCGTCGATGGTCGGGTTCATGCTGGCGAGGGACTACAACCCCCGGCATCGAATCTCGACCGCCACCGGGCTGGTGAACGCCGGTGGTTGGGTCGCCTCGGTGATCGGGGTGTTGTCGGTCGGCCAGATTCTGGATTTCGTGGAACCCGGGGTGAAGACGACCACCGGCTATCGTTGGGCCTTCGTGGCGATCCTGGTGAGCACCGCCTTCGGGCTGTTCCGCTTGCTGGTCTGGTGGTTGCGTGTGCGGCGACAGTTGCTGCGGTTGCAGGACACCGGCGGTGCCGGGCCGATTCGAGTCATTCGGCACCGTTTCGACGGCCCGCCGGGGGTCGACGCATGAGGCCCGGCCTGCTCCTGGTGGACAAGCCCAGCGGTCCCACCTCCCACGACGTGGTCGGACGCGGTCGTCGGGTGCTCGGCACCCGCCGGGTCGGGCACGCGGGGACACTCGACCCGCTGGCGTCCGGGTTGTTGATCCTGGGTGTCGAACGCGCCACCAAACTCCTCGGGCACCTGGCGTTGAAGGACAAGTCCTACCTCGCGACCATCCGTCTGGGGGTCGCCACCACCACAGACGACGCCCAGGGCGAGGTCCTCGCCGAACACGACGCGGGCGCCGTCGAGCAGTCGTCCATCCTTGCCGAGGTGGGCCTGCTGACCGGCGATCTGCAGCAGGTGCCCAGTGCGGTGTCCGCGATCAAGGTCGACGGTCGCCGCGCCTACGACCGGGTGCGGTCCGGCGAGTCGGTCGAGTTGGCCGCCCGCCCGGTGACGGTCAGCAGGTTCGATCTACTCGACGTGGTGCGCGGCGGCGCCGTCGTCGACCTCCGGGTTCACGTGGAGTGCACCACGGGCACGTACGTGCGAGCGCTCGCCCGTGACCTCGGGGCCGCGTTGGGTGTCGGGGGCCACCTGACCGCTCTGCGCCGCACCCGAATCGGTCCATTCGACGTGGCCGACGCGGTGGATTTGTGGGCGATGGGTCCGGACGATCGAGACGCCGCAGACCAGGCGATCATCGCACCGCAGGATGCCGCCGCCGCTGCGTTCGCCGTTCGGAACGCGACCGAGCAGGAACAACTGGATCTGTCGTTCGGCCGTTCGCTGGACGCCCGCCAGATGTCGGGCACGTATGCCGTGGTCAGCGAGTCCGCCGACCGGCTGCTCGCCCTTGTCACGGAGACTGACGGGCGAGCCCGACCGGTTCTGGTCTGGCACGCGGCGGGCTGAGAAGGAGCAGGCGAGTGCAGCGTTGGCGTGGCGTCGACAGCATCCCCACCGGTTGGGGACGATGTGTGCTGACCATCGGGGTGTTCGACGGGATGCATCGCGGCCATCAGATGATCGTGAGGTCGGCGATCGAGCGCGCTCGTGCGCTCGACCTGCCCGCGGTCATGATGACTTTCGACCCGCACCCCAGCGAGGTCGTCCGGCCCGGTAGCCATCCGGCCGAACTCACGACGTTGCGTCGACGCGCGGATTTGGCCGAGGAACTCGGCGTGGACGTGTTCTGTGTCGTCCCGTTCACCCAGGCGCTCGCCGCGACCTCAGCCGAGACCTTCGTGCACGAGATTCTGGTGGATCGCCTGTTCGTCGCCGAGGTCGTGGTGGGCGAGGACTTCCGATTCGGACACCGGGGCGCGGGCTCGTTGACGCTGCTGCGCGAGCTGGGGGGGCGGTGGGGCTTCACCGCCGACGGAATCGGTCTGCTGGTCGAGAGTTCGCTCAAGGTGTCGTCGACGTATGTCCGGGCTTGTGTCGCGGCCGGCGACGTCACCGCGGCGGCCACCGGCCTCGGTCGGCCGCACCGGGTGGAGGGCGTCGTGGTGCACGGTGACGGCCGCGGGTCCGGGCTGGGTATCCCGACCGCCAACTTGGCGCCCACCCCGCACGCGGCGATCCCCGCGGACGGGGTGTACGCGGCCTGGTTCAATCTCGGTTCCCGTCGCTCGCCGGCTGCGGTGTCGGTGGGCACCAACCCGACATTCGAGGGCCGCGAGCGGCGGGTCGAGGCCTTCGTGCTGGACGGCGGTGGGAATTTTTACGGCCGGCGGATCGCCGTCGACTTCGTCGAGCACCTCCGCGGGATGTGGAAGTTCGACTCCGTGGCGGCGATGATGACCGAGATCGACCGTGACGTCGCCCGCACCCATGTCATCCTCGGGACGGCTGCACAGTGATGGCGGCAGTACCGGCATTTGCGCGGCCCGGCGGGCCGGTCCGGGTGGAGGATGCTCACATGTGAGCTGGATCCTCCCGGATTGAGCGGGGGTCAGCTCCTGGCGACCAGCACATCGTCGTACAGCGCGATCTCCTCGGCGTCCGGACGTTCGAACCAGACGTCCCACGCCTCCAGCTCAGTCCGGGAGATCTGGAAGTCGGTGAACTTCTCATTTCGTTGGGAGACCCGCGCCCACAGCCGGTCCAGCGGCGGGTCGAGAACCCACAACTCCACCCGCGAGCCCAGCCGCTGGGCCTGTTCCCGATAGGCGTCGCGCTCTTCGCGAGCCCACAGCCCCCAGTCGAGGACCACGTTCATCCCCAGCTGCAGGGCGCGGTGACCGACGGTCCACTGGGAGCGCTCGACCTTCTCCCGCAGCTCGTCCAGCTCGGCTCTGTTCAGCCCCGGATGTAGCTGGGTCAACCACTCGTCGGCCGTCAGTCGCAGCGCCGGGACCTCGCGCTCAAGCTGACGCGCCAGCGTCGTCTTGCCGGCGCCGGGGAGTCCGCAGGTCAACAACAGGCTCGCCATAGGACTCCAGGATAACCGGGCCGGCCCGCTGTTCGCCGGGGGGCCCGAGTGAAGAGGGGAGCGCCGGGGGAGCCCCGTCTCGTCGTGCGCGCGTCGTCTGGCGTTGACTCCGGCGTCACCCGGCCGGCACCGCCGCCGATTATCAAGGAACCGATGTCGGTGGTGTTGAAAATGAAACCACCCGGTCATCAGATGGTTATCCATTTGCCGGTCGTCGAATATCTCCAGGCTCGACAGAATAAGTCGGCCCCGCCGGGGGTATGGTGAAGGAGTCCCGGAAAACAATCCTCCGGACTTCATGACGGTGCGGGTCGGCAATCGATGCGACCGAACCTTCGCGCGTTCTACTGCACGATCGAGGTGCACCGATGAAATCTCGCACACCACTCATCGCCGGTTTGGTCGCACTGTTCTTCACCACAATGCTCAATTCGGGATCCGCGGCCGGATCCGTCCCGTTCAGCTTGGCTGTGATCGGCGACACCCCCTACGGCTCAGCGCAAATGGAGAAATTGCCAGGTCGGATAGATCAACTCAGCGCGGACCCCGATGTGCAGGTGGTGAGTCATTTGGGCGACATCTCGGATCCGATCACCTGTTCCGCGACTTATTACATGAAAGTGAAGGCAATATTCAACCGGGCGTACGACCCCTTCGTATACACTCCGGGTGACAATGAATGGGCAGATTGTCACCGAGCCGTGGACGGGCACACATCTCCGTTGGGGAAACTCACCAGCGTGCGGTCCGTATTCTTCCCCACCGCCGGCAGAACACTCGGCGCGCACCCCGCGACGGTCACCGCGCAAGCCGGTTATCCGGAGAATGTGATGTTCGACCGCGGTGGCGTCACGCTGGGAACCATTCACGTGGTGGGATCGCTGGATGACATGGTCGCGTGGTCCGGTCTCGGCTACACGGCGCCGACCAGTGCGCAACGCTCAGAAGAGGAATCGCGGAGGAGCGCCGACATCGCGCATCTGAACGCGATCTTCACACACGCGAAGGAAGTCCAGAGCCGCGGCGTCGTGCTGATGACCCAGGCAGACATGTTCGTCAACACGGCGACGTCCGCGGTGGCCAAATACGGCCCGTTCGCACGTGCCATCGCCGCTGAAAGCAAGTCGTTCGGGAAGCCGGTGCTGCTGATGAACGGTGACACCCACTCGTTCAAGAGCGACAAGCCGCTGTCCGCCGGCTCCGCCTGGCTCTCGCGCTATCAAATCTCGGGCACCGTCGCCAACCTCGCCAGGATCACGGTCGAGGGCGGCAAGTACCTCGACGAATGGGTCAAAGTGACGGTGGTGCCGACCAGCACGGTGTTCCAAGCACAGCGCGTGATCTTCCGTTAGGCGGCAACAGGCGCCAACAGGCGGTCGGAGATCGGCGGGGACATGAGACCCCAGGGGACTCGGGCCCGGCGCGGGGGCGAAGCCGGCGGACTCGTCACTGGTAAGCTGCGTGTTTGGGTTCGGCTGCAGTCCGTGGCTGCCGACACCGTCCACCCCCCGACGCTACGTTCGGAGCGGGCCGATCACGGTACTGATTCAAGGAGTTCGCGTGGCGCTGACCGCCGAGCAGAAGAAGGACATCCTGGCCGAGTACGGCCTCCACGACACCGACACCGGTTCCGCCGAGGCTCAAGTCGCGTTGCTGACCAAGCGCATCGCGGATCTGACGCAGCACCTGAAGGAACACAAGCACGACCACCACACCCGACGCGGCCTGCTCGGCCTCGTCGGCAAGCGCCGCCGGCTGCTCCGCTACCTGCAGACCGTCGACATCTCGCGTTACCGCAGCTTGATCGAGCGCCTCGGCCTGCGCCGATAGCTCACTCGGCTGGGCGGCACCCTGCCGCCCAGCTGCCGGCTTTCGGCGCACCGAGTGTTGCTGCAGGCTGTTCGCCGCGCCCGGTCCTCGGTAGTGGCCACCGGAACCTCTGTTCCGACGGCTTCGATCGATGATCGGTTGCCCGGGGCGACCTGCACTTCGCAACATCTGGTGAGACGGCGTCGGCACCCGTCCTTCCAAGGAGATACATGTCAGACGACACCGCCGTCAGTGCCACCGCTGTCCTGGACAACGGCGCCTACGGCACCCGCACCATCCGCTTCGAAACGGGCAGGCTGGCCCAGCAGGCCGCCGGCTCCGTCGCCGCCTACCTCGACGACGACACCATGCTGCTGAGCGCGACCAGCGCCGGTAAGCACCCCAAAGAGGCCTTCGACTTCTTCCCGCTGACCATCGACGTTGAAGAGCGGATGTACGCCGCGGGCCGCATCCCCGGCTCGTTCTTCCGTCGTGAGGGTCGCCCGTCCGAGGATGCGATCCTGACCTGCCGGCTGATCGACCGGCCGCTGCGCCCGTCGTTCGCCAACGGACTGCGCAATGAGGTGCAGGTCGTCATCACCGTGATGGCATTGAACCCCGACGTCCTCTACGACGTGCTGGCGATCAACGCCGCGTCGGCGTCCACCCAGATCGCCGGGCTGCCGTTCTCCGGCCCCGTCGCCGGCGCCCGCATCGCGCTGATCGGCGACCAGTGGGTAGCCTTCCCGACACACTCCGAGTTGGAGAAGGCCGTGTTCGACATGGTCGTCGCCGGTCGTGTCGTCACCACTGCCGCCGGCGAGTCGGATGTCGCGATCATGATGGTCGAGGCCGAGGCCACCGAGAACGCGCTGACCCTGATCGGGGACGGGTCCACCGCACCGACCGAGGAGATCGTCGCCCAGGGCCTGGAGGCGGCGAAGCCGTTCCTGCGCCAGCTGTGCGAAGCGCAGCAGGAACTGGCGCGCCACTCCTCGAAGGAGACCGGCGAATTCAAGCTGTTCCCGCCGTATCAGCCCGACGTGTACGACGCGGTCGACGAGATCGCCGGTGGCGCTGTCGCGGAGGCGCAGCAGATCGCCGGCAAGCACGAGCGCGAAGCCCGGGTCGATGAGATCAAGGGCGACCTGCTGAACCAGCTCGGTGACCGGTTCGCCGGTCGCGAGGCGGAGATCGGCAAGGCCTACCAGGCGGTCAACAAGAAGGTCGTCCGGCAGCGCATCATCACCGACCAGGTCCGGATCGACGGCCGCGGTCTGACCGACATCCGCAGCCTCTCGGCCGAAGTGGGCTACTTGCCCCGGGTCCACGGCAGCGCCCTGTTCGAGCGCGGCGAGACCCAGATCCTCGGCGTCACCACGCTGAACATGCTCCGGATGGAGCAGCAGCTGGACACGCTCTCCCCGGAGACCCGCAAGCGGTACATGCACAACTACAACTTCCCGCCGTACTCCACCGGTGAGACCGGTCGGGTCGGTTCGCCGAAGCGGCGCGAGATCGGTCACGGGGCGCTCGCCGAGCGCGCGCTGGTGCCGGTGCTGCCCTCGAAGGCGGAGTTCCCGTACGCGATCCGCCAGGTGTCCGAGGCGCTCAGCTCCAACGGTTCCACCTCGATGGGCTCCGTGTGCGCGAGCACGCTGTCGCTGCTCAACGCGGGTGTTCCGCTGAAGGCGCCGGTCGCGGGTATCGCGATGGGACTGGTCTCGGCCGAGATCGACGGCGAGACCAAGTACGTCGCCCTGACCGACATCCTGGGCGCCGAGGACGCGTTCGGTGACATGGACTTCAAGGTGGCCGGCACCCGGCAGTTCGTCACGGCGCTGCAGTTGGACACCAAGCTGGACGGCATCCCGTCGGACGTGCTGAAGCAGGCACTCTCGCAGGCCCGTGACGCACGGCTGACGATCCTCGACGTGATGAACGAAGCGATCGACGAGCCCGACGAGATGAGCCAGTTCGCGCCGCGGATCACCTCGGTGAAGATCCCGGTCGACAAGATCGGCGAGCTGATCGGGCCCAAGGGCAAGATGATCAACTCGATCACCGAGCAGACCGGCGCGGACATCGCCATCGAGGACGACGGCACCGTTTACGTCTCGGCGGCGGACGGCGATTCAGCTCAGGCCGCGATCGACATCATCAACTCGATCGCCAACCCGCAACTGCCCAAGGTGGGCGAGCGATTCCTCGGCACCGTGGTCAAGACCACGGCTTTCGGGGCCTTCGTCTCGCTGCTGCCCGGCCGCGACGGCCTGGTGCACATCTCCAAGCTCGGCAGCGGGAAGCGCATCTCCAAGGTCGAGGACGTGGTGAACGTCGGCGACAAGCTGCAGGTCGAGATCGCCGAGATCGACGCCCGCGGCAAGATCAGCCTGGTTCCGGTCGCCCCGGAAGCAGCCACGGCCAACTGATCTCTGCACCCGAACCGCACGCCACCGTCGACGGATGACCGCCCGCACCCAGACCAGGGTTCTCGAGCACTCCGCCGACGGTGGCGTCGTTTCGTTGTCGACCATTCCGGGCGGCCTTCGGCTGATCACGGAGAGCGTGCCCGGCTCCCGCAGCGCGTCTGTCGGGGTCTGGGTGGGTGTCGGCTCGATCGATGAGACGCCGCGGCTGTCCGGTGCGTCGCACTTCCTGGAGCATCTGCTCTTCAAAGGCACCCGGACGCGAACCGGTCGGGACATCGCGGTCGCGATCGACTCCGTCGGTGGCGACCTCAACGCCTTCACCGCCCACGAGTACACCTGCTATTACGCGCACGTGCTCGCCAGCGAGGCGTCGATGGCGGTGGACCTGGTGTGCGACGTCGTGCTCGACGCCCGGATCACCCGCCCAGACGTGGACGTCGAGCGTCAGGTCATCCTGGAAGAGATCGCCATGCGCGACGACGATCCCGAGGACGTGCTCAACGACATCTTCTCGCAGACCGTATTCGCAGGTCAGCCCCTCGCCCGCCCGGTCATCGGCACCGTGGAGACCATCGAGGAGCTGACCCGCCCGCAGATCGCCGGGTACTACCACCGCCGCTACGACCCGACTCGGATGGTCGTGTCGGTGGCGGGCGGGATCGATCATCAGGACGTTCTGGGCTGGGTGGAACGTGCGTTCGGCGCTCACCTGTCCGCCGACCAGTCGGCCGCCGCGCCACGGGTGGACCCGGGTCGCCGGCCCGGTCGCCGCGGGCGGCTCGCCGTCGTCGAGCGTGACACCGAGCAGTCGCACCTGTGCGTGGGGGTCCAGTCGCTCGGCCGAACAGACCCCCGGCGTCACGCGCTGGCCGTGTTCTCGGCCGCGTTGGGCGGCGGGATGAGCTCGCGGCTGTTCACCGCCATTCGGGAGGAGCGCGGATTGGCCTACTCGGTGTACACCTCCACCGCCAGCTACGCCGGCACCGGCTCCTTCTCGGTCTACGTCGGGTGTCAGCCGGAGAACCTCGCCGAGGCGGTGAATCTGGTCGAGCAGGAACTCATCACCGCCCGCAAGGGTCTGCTCGTGGAGGAACTGGCCCGGGCGAAGGGTCAGCTGATCGGCTCGACCATTCTCGGTCTGGAGGATTCGGAGTCCAGGATGACGCGCAACGGCAAGAACGAACTGGCTCGGGGCGGCTTCCGCGCCGCTCAGCAGGACCTCGACGCGATCGCCGCGGTGACCGCACAGGACGTCCTCGACATCGCCAACGAGCTGTTCGCAGGCCCGGTGTACGCGGGGGTGGTGGGGCCGTACGCCCACGAGGCCGACACCCCGGCCGCCCTGCGGTCGCTGATCGCCGACGGGGTGGGGGGCTGATCTGTGTCGAAGATCGACGGCGGTCCGCCGCCGCTGCGGGTGGCGGTGCTCGGAGCCAACGGCAGGATGGGCTCGCTGGCTTGTCAGACGGTGCGTGCCGCTGCTGACCTCGAATTGGTGGCAGAGGTTCGCCGCGGTGACGATCTGGCCGCCGTGGTGGCCGCGGGAGCCGCGGTGGCAGTCGACCTGACACACCCGGATCAGGTGATGAGCAACGTCGAATACCTGGTGAGTCGCGGTGTGTCGGTGGTGATCGGCACCTCGGGAGTGAGCGTCGAACGGCAACACCGCATCGCTGAGCTGCTAGCCGGGCAACCCGACGTTGCGGTGCTGGTCATCCCGAACTTCGCCCTCGGCGCGGTCCTGATGATGCGGTTCGCCCGTGAGGCCGCGCGATTCTTCCAGTCAGTCGAGATCATCGAACTGCACCATGCGGGTAAGGCGGACGCGCCGTCCGGCACCGCCACGGCCACCGTCGCCGCGATCGCAGCCGCTCGCGCCGCGGCCGACCTGGACGCGATTCCCGACGCCACCACCAGCGATCCGGACGGCGCCCGCGGCGCCGTGGTCGACGGTGGAGTGCACGTGCACTCCGTGCGCCTGCCCGGCTTGGTCGCGCATCAGGAAGTGTTGTTCGGCAACCCGGGGGAGTTGCTGACCGTTAAGCACGACTCGTTGGACCGGTCGTCCTTCATGCCCGGAGTACTGCTCGCGGTGCGCTCGGCGGCATCCAGGCCCGGTGTGACGGTGGGCCTCGAGCCCCTCCTCGGCCTGTGAGACAACCCGGGCGGGGCGGGGCGGGTCGGGTGGGGTCGTACCGGTGAGGCCACGGCTGATCGTCGCTGTGCTGGCCGTCGCCCTGGTGGCGTACTTCGTGTTGATCGGGTCCAAGGCGATCGCCCTCTTCCGGGCGGGCACCGCGGTCACCATCGGGCTCGGTATCGGCGCGGTGCTGCTCCCGTTGGTCGGGGCGGTGCTGCTGACCTTCGAGCTGAGATTCGGGTGGCGCACCCAGCAGTTGGGTCGCCGACTGGCCGACGAGGGCGGTCTCCCGTTGGAACCCGACCTGCCGCTCAAGCCGTCGGGTCGGATCGACAGGGCCTCGATGATTCCGCACTTCGAGGCGGTCAAGTCCGAAGTCGAATGCGAACCCGACAATTGGCGCGGCTGGTTTCGACTGGCCGACGCCTACGATCTCGCCGGTGACCGGCGTCGGGCCCGATCCGCGATGCGGCGGGCCATCGACCTCGAACGAGGGGAAGCCGCCGAGTAGCCCGCGGTTGCGGCCGCCGAGATCAGCCGCCGGTGAGCGCGAACTGCAGGTCGCCGGTCCAGCGCCGCTCGGTCAGCATGGCCCGACCGGTGTCCAGCACACGGACCCCGCCGGCGCTCTGCCACCCCACCGAGGCGGCGAACCTCTGCGCTGCTCGATCATTCTCGGCTATCCACCACACCCCGATGCCGTCGTTGGGCTCGCGCGACAGAGCATCGGCGGCGGCAGAAAGCAGTCGACCCCCGTGTCCCCGGCGGCCCCAGGCGGGTCGCACGTGCAGCACGCGAATTTCCGCAACGGCCGGATCGGTGTGATCGGTCTGCACGAAACCGACCAATTCGGGCCCCTCAAGCGCGACCTGAACGGATCCGCTGATCTGAAAGGTCGACGTCCACGCGGCGGCCAGCTCAGCGGCCGGTGTCTCCAGCAGCGCCGGCGGCAGGACCGACGCGAAACAGGTCCGCCACACCTCGAGCTGCACGGTTGCGATCCCCAAGCCGTCGCCGGCCCGGGCTCCTCGTACCACGGCGTCCGCCACTGGAAAACTCCTCGTCGACTAGTCCCGTTGAGTATGAAACAGACCGCTGGGCCCGCCGCACCCTGCCGTGGTCGTCGGCAGGCGGCGCGCACCGTCTTTCAGATCGGACTAGCTTTCAACAGTGGGCGCTCCCACGTGTGGGACCAGCTGCAGGAGCAGACAGTGCAGTCGCGTCGGCGGCAGGCGTCGACGCTCGACAGAAGGGCTTTTCGATGGGTCGACTCAGTGTCACAGCAGCACGGACCGCGAGGGCACTCGCAGTCTCCGGAGCGGCCGGATTGTTGCTCTTCAGTGGCATGCTGCCGGCCGCAGCCGCGGCCACCAACCTCAGTGCGTCGGGCAGCGGCGCCAACGAGAGTCCCGCGGCGCTGGCCACCGACACGGTCGCCGGCACCTTCGCCGTCGACGCGGATGCGGGCTCCTTCACCTACACCGTCTCCTTCCAAGGTGGGGAAACCGCCGCGGCCGGGCACATCCACAAGGGTGCGGTCGGCGCGAACGGCGACGTGGTCATCCCGCTCGACGCGGCGGTGATCAACGCCGGCGGTACCGCGACGGTCACCGCCGACAAGGCACTGCTCGCCGACATCGCCGCCAACCCGGCCGGCTACTACGTGAACGTGCACACCGCGACGTATCCCAAGGGTGCGGCCCGAGGTCAGTTGACCGCGGGCACCGGCACGACGCCGACGGCCGTCAACGCCGGCACGGGTGGTCAGTTCGCTGCGAGCAACAGCGGGATGAGCGGCGCAACGGTGGCGCTGCTGGTGGGTGGTGCGCTCGTTCTGATCGGCGGTGCCGGCGTGCTGACCGCTCGGCGGCGGAACAGCTGATCCTGCGGCGCGGGTGATCACGTCGGGGCGCACCTGGACCGTCGTGCTCGGCATCGGCGTCTGTCTGCTGATCGCGGGCGGATTCGGACTGCTCAATGCCGAGCCGCGGCTGCCCACAGGATCGCCCCCGGCGGCGTCCGGGGGTACCGCGGGGTTCGTTGCGGCTCCCGCTGCCACCGCGGCTGCCGACTCTGTGCTGGTGGACACCGCGCTTGCCGACACCGCGCTTGCCGACACCGCGCTTACCGACACCGCGCTTACCGACACCGCGCCTGCCGGCACCGTGCCTGTCGGCCGCGCTTGCCGAAACCGCGCCTGCCGGCCCGGCGGCGGTCCCCACCGCCGGTGTTCCAGCGGCTCCCGAGGTCGGTTTCGTCCCCGCTGCCGTCACGTTGGTCGACCCGGCCGGCCCCGGTCCGCCCCGTCCCATTCGGGTGTCGCCGATCGGGGTCGGCGCCACCGGTGTGTTGGAACCACCCGCCGACCGGCTGGTCGTCGGCTGGTGGGTGTCCGGGCCGCGCCCCGGCGGACCCGGTCGAGCGATCATCACCGGGCACATCGACTCACCGGACGGGCTTGGTGCGTTCGCCGCGCTCGACGACGTCGTACCCGGCGATCGGGTGTGGTTGACCGACACCGCCGGCCGCGTGCACCTGTTTCAGGTGACCGATCGGCAGCAGGTCGACAAGACGCAACTCGATCCAGCTGTGTTGATCACGACCGCCGGCGGTGCCGTCTCCGACGTCGTGCTGGTCACCTGCATCGGTGCCTTCGACCGATCCACGCTCAGCTACGACTCGAATCTGCTGATCACCGCCGTCCCGGCGGCCGGATGACAAGCCCCGGCGGTGCGGCTGTTCGCAGGGTGGAGGCCGGGTGGAGGCGGGGTGAAGGCGGGGTGGCAGCGCCGCCGCATCCACGGCCCAGCAGCACCTTGAGTGCGGCGGCCGCCCGCCGGATCGCGATTCGCGCCCAGCTCCTCGGTTCCGATCCCGCCTCGGTCGCCGGTGGGGCCTCCCGTCGTCGTGTAGTTACCGCTGCCACCGCCCTCGGCGTGCTCCAGATCGATTCGGTGAACGTACTGGCGCGCGCTCACTATCTACCGCTGTTCGCTCGCCTCGGTGGCTACGACACCACGCTGCTGGATGAGGCGGTCTGGCCGAGTCACCCGCGGCGCCGTCGCGACCTGGTGGAGGTGTGGGGGCATGAGGCGTCGATGGTGCCGGTGGAGGTGTATCCGCTGCTCTGGTGGCGTCGCCGTGATCACGCAGACGGCCGCTGGGGGTCCGCGCAGCGACTCGCGGCCGAACATCCCGGCTTCGTCGACGACGTCGAACGGCTGATCGCGGGTGCGGGTCCGCTGTCTGCAGGCGAGGTCGAGCGGCTGCTGCAGACCGGTCGGGGAGCGGGCGGATGGTGGGGCTGGTCCACCACCAAGACCGCGTGCGAGGTTCTGTTCGCCTCGGGGCGGATCGCCACCGCGCACCGGCGGGCCTTCGAGCGGTTCTACGACCTGACCGAGCGGGTGCTTCCCGCACGGATACTGGCGACGCCCCGGTCGACCGAGCCGGATGCCAAACGCGCCCTGATCGAGATCGCGGCCCGCCGCCTCGGGGTGGCCACACTTGCCGACCTGGCCGATTACTACCGCATGCGCACCGCCGATGCGGCCGCAGCGGTTCGCGACCTGGTCGAGGACGGGACCGTCGAGCCCGTTCAGGTGCAGGGCTGGGACTACCCGGCCTTCCTGCATCGGGCGGCACCCGCGCCGCGCCCGGTCGGCGGGGCCGCGCTGCTCTGCCCGTTCGACCCGTTGATCTGGTTCCGCGAGCGAACCGAGCGACTGTTCGGCTTCCGCTACCGGATCGAGATCTACACCCCGGCCGCGCGCCGACAGCACGGCTACTACGTGTTCCCGCTGCTGCAGCGGGATGCGTTGGTCGCCCGGCTGGACCTGAAAGCGGACCGGCAGCGCGGGACCCTGCTGGTCCAGGCGGCCTGGCTGGAGCCGGGTCAGTCGCCGGACGAGGTCGCGCACACCGCGCGGGCCGAATTGACCCGGATGGCGAACTGGCTCGGGCTGGGCACGGTCGAGGTTCAACCGCGGGGCGACTTGCCGCTAGCGTGGGCCGGGTGACCACCGGCGCCACCCCTGACCGCGTACCGGCCGGCGTCGCCGCCGGTCATCCGTCCACCGCCGCCGCCGGATTCGAGGTGCTGCGCCTCGGCGGGAACGCGGCGGACGCCGCCTGCGCGATGATCCTGGCCGGCTGCGTCGCGGAGACCATCTTCACCGGCCTCGGCGGCGGTGGTTTCGCCACCTTCTACGACGCCCGCACCGGCGACGTCACGTGCCACGACTTCTTCGTCGCGGTACCGGGCCTGGACGGGACTCCGTTGGGTGCCGGTTCGCGGATCTCGGTCACCTTCGGCGGCGGTGTGCCGGTGCCGTACGACGTCGGCGGCGCCACGGTCGCGGTGCCGGGCACCCCGGTCGGGGTGGAACACCTGCATCGCAGTCACGGTTCGCTGGCGTGGCCCGCCGTGATCGCCCCGGCCGCGGACCTCGCCCGGACCGGTGCCCCCTTCCCGCAGCCACATGCGGCGTTGCTGACCGAGGTGCATCCGGCGTTCATGCTCGGCGCGGGTGTCGGCGCCTACTCCACGGATCAACAGGGCGAGCGGCGTTTGCTCCAGGCGCTCGAGTTGCTCTTCCACGAGGGCCTCGCCGACACCCTCGACGGATACGCCGAGAATGGTGCGGCCCATCTGATGAGCGGTGCCTTCGCCGACGAGTTGGTCGAAGAGGTGCGGGCCGGTGGCGGCGCGTTGTCGCATCTGGACCTGGCCGAGCTATCGAGCCCGCAGCAGGCCGGCGGCCGAGTCTCGGTTCGGTGCGGCGCGGATCCGATTGCGTGGCGACGACCTGGACGACTTGGGCGGCACGCTGGCCCGGCTCGACCTCGATGCGGTGTGCCGGGGCGGGGTGGACCGCGCGGGGGCACTGGTGACCGCCCTGGCCGGGCCGGCGCGCCGCTCGGACACCACATCCTGCGTGGCGGTGGACGAGCAGGGCAACGCCTGCGCCGCCACCCACTCGCTCGGGTTGGGATCCGGCGTCTGGGTGCGAGGCGTCCACGGCAACTCGATGCTCGGCGAGGGTGAACTGCTGCGCGGCGAGCTCCGGGCGGGGGAGCGGATGGGATCGATGATGACCCCGCTGGTCGTCACGGACGACGACGGTCGGCTGATTGCGGCCGGGGGCGCAGCGGGCGGCAGCCGGATCCGGTCCGCCCTGCTGCAGGTGCTCACAGCGATGCTGATCGAGGGTCAGCCGGTGGCGGCGGCGATCGCGGGCCCGCGGTTGGCCTTCGGAGCCGGGGTCGCGCACTTGGAGCCGGGCTTTCCGGTCGAGACCGTCGCTGCGCTCGGGTCGGCGGGCTATCGGGTGCTCGAATGGGAGCGGCAGGCGCCGTACTTCGGCGGCGTGTCCATGGCGGGCCGCACCGGGCTGGCCGCCGACCCTCGACGTGGCGGGCATGCCCTGCTGCTCGGGTGACCGGCCGAACCCGGCGGATCAGTTCGAGGACGCCTCAGATCCCGATCTCGCCACTCCGGTCACCTGACTTCCCGGGCGACTCAGCACTGTCTCCCGCAGCACTGGACGCGAGCAGTGCCACATCGCCCGAGACCGAGCGGGCCCGAATGGTCGCGGTGCTTCCGATGATCGGACTGTCGGAGACCGGCATTGCCGAGGTGACGGTGCCGGAGACGCTGGTCAGGTCGACTTTCGCCGCTGTCCCGGGGTGGAGGGCGATCCGTACAGTGCCCGAGGCAGTGGCGACGTCCACGCGGCCGCCGCTCACACCGGACAAGTCCACGCCGCCGGTTGCGCTGCGGGCGCGCAGGCTCCTGCCCCCGCCGGTGATCGTGATACCGCCGGAGACGGAACGGACGTCCACGTCGCCGCCGCGGCCGGTCACCACTACTGATGCCGACTCACTCCGAACCCGAACACTGGACGACGTCGGTGCGCAGACCCGGATCACCGCAGGCGGGGCGACTCCCGGCCGGGCGAACGGCGTCCCGGCGAGGCGCACGGTGTCGACGATCAAGACGCCGTCGAGGAAGGTGACGTCCGCGCTTCGCCCGTCCGCTTCGGTGACCTCCGCTGCGTCGCCGACCGTCGGCGAATCGTCCGGGCCGCCCGCCCAGCCGGCGAACGTCTGCATCAGTTCGTCGATGAATGCCGCTGGTGACGCGCCCGGTGCGGCGCGGTCGGGCGCCTCGGCCCCGGTTGAGGGGGCGTCTCCGGGTGTCGTCGGGTATTCGATCTCCACCGTGCTGGTACTCGTGTCGCCGAGCTCGATGGTGATCGAACCCGCCGCGCTGCGCACCACGATCGACACCGGCTGATCCGTCTGGTGACTCGTGAGGCTGCTGGAGTTGAGCATTCGGAATCCTGATTTGTCGAGTCAGCCCTGTACCCAACCGCGGTATCGCCCGTCAGTCGGGGGCGCGTCGTGCCCCTCGCCGGCGTCCTCTCCCTCGCCGGCGTCCTTTCCGGCCTCTTTCGAGCCGGCCTCCTTCGAGCCGGCTTCCTTCCAGCCGTCCCTGCCCTGGCCCTTACGACGGTGCTGATCGGGCTTGATCGAATCGGCGACCGCTCGCGAGATGAACGAATTCAGCGAGACGCCCTGTTCGGCGGCGGCCTGCTCCGCCTTGGCCTTCAATTCGTTGAACATCCGCACCGTGGTCCGCGTCAGGTCCCCACCGGCCTCGGCGAAGGAGCGGGTGGACGCACCGCTGAAGAATCCGCCGCTGGGCGAGGATTCATCAGCGCCCGCACCCGGCTGAGCACCTGCCGCCGTGCCGGTTTCGGCCCCGGCGGCGGTGCTGCCGGATCGCGTGACACCAACGGTCACCCGCGTTCCGTCCAGTCGCACGTCCACCGACACCCGGCGCGCGGCGGGGTCCGCCGACGGCGACGACTCCGACAGCTGCCGATTCACCTCGGCGGCGAGGTCCGACATTGCATGCATCAGAACCAGTCTCGTCGATGACTCCAGTGCGCCACCGAGGGCGGCGGCCAACCGTTGGGTGGTCTCGTCGCCGACGGCGGCGGCGGTGTGCAAGCTGTCCTGTAGTTCGGCCACATAGGGCGAGAGATCCATGACACCATGGTGACACCACCTGTGGTGTCACGCAAGGCTGGTCCTGCTCGCCGGTCGTCGTTAGGGTGGGCGGGTGATCGGGACGGCGCCGACGGCGCATGACGAGTCGTGGTGACCTCGAAGCTCGACGTCCGACTGGTGGGACACACGCAGTTCACCGCGCCCGCCGACGTCCCCTGGCAGACGGACGCGGACGGCGGCGAAGCGCTCGCCGAATTCGCCGGTCGCGCCTGCTACCAGTCGTGGTCCAAACCGATTCCGGCGACGGCGACCAACGCGGGGTACCTCTCGCACATCCTTCAGGTCGGCCACCTGTCGGTACTCGAACACAGCTCGGCCACCTTCTACGTCACCGGGGTGTCGCGCGCGCTCGCGCACGAGGTGATCCGGCACCGCCACCTCTCGGTGTCGGAGCTGTCGCAACGTCACGACCCCGGCCCGGATGTCGTCATGCCGACGTCGGTCGCGGCCGACCCGGAACTCAGAGAGCTGTTCGAGTCGACCACCGCGGAGTCGCGCGACAGTTATCGGCGACTACTCGCCGCACTGGAGGACACGGCGGAGACCGCCGCCCGCGCGACGCTGACCCGAAAGCAGGCTCGGCAGGCCGCGCGAGCGGTACTCAGTCATGCCACACCGACCACGCTCGTCGTGACCGGCAATTTTCGCGCGTGGCGGCACTTCGTCGGGATGCGCGGCTCCGACGCGGCCGACCCGGAGATCCGAGCCTTCGCGGTGACGGTGCTGCGGCGGCTGCAGGAGCTCGCGCCGAACGCCTTCGCCGACTTCCGGGTGTCTCAGCTGCCGGACGGATCGGACGTGGCCGCGTCACCCCTGGTCGGCGAGGGCTGAGAGCCCCCTTCGGTACGGTCGTCGGCATGTCGTCGACCTCCAATCCGCGCACCGTCGCCCAACGTGAGCGGGCACAGCTCGCCGATCTCTTCGACCAGGTCGGTCCCGACCAACCGACGCTCGACGAGGGCTGGCTCACCGCGGATCTGCTGCATCACCTGCTCGCCAGGGAGCGCCGCCCGGACGCCCTACCGGGGATCTTCGGCGGCGGGGTCTTCGCGACCTGGACCGAGAAGGTGATGGCGGGTTACCGCAGACTGCCCTGGCGCGACCGGGTGGAGAAGTTTCGGGCCGGTCCGCCGCGCTTCAGCCCGTTGCGACAGTCCGGCATCGACAGTGCGTTCAACACGGGAGAGTTCTTCATTCATCACGAGGACGTCCGGCGCGGGGTGCCCGGCTGGCGGCCACGTGATCTCGAACCGGCGACCACGGATGCCCTGACGGATCTGTTGCGGAGCGGCATCACCCGATCGCAGCTCGAGAAGTTCGGTGTGGGGTTCCAAGCTCGGCTCCCCGACCGTCGTCAGTTCGAGCTGGTGTTGGGCGACCCGGCGGTGACATTGGTCGGCGAGCCGGGGGAGCTGGTGCTCTGGATCAGCGGTCGTCGGACGGCGTGCGAGGTCGAGGTCGAGGGCTCGTCCACCGCCGTTCAGATGATCGACCGCGCCGGCTGACTGAGCGGGCTGACCGAGGGCTGTGCGGGTTGCACGGTTCGGACTGAAGCGGCCTCCGGCGGTAGGTTAACCCCATGACAACGCTGCAAGCGGGCCCCACCGGTCGCCCCGGTCGGCCGTTCGGGACCGTGCTGTCGGCCATGATCACGCCGTTCGACGATGCCGGCGCGCTCAATCTCGACGCCGCCGCCGAACTCGCCACGAAGCTGGTCGACCATGGCGGCCACGACGGCCTGGTGCTGAACGGGACCACCGGCGAGTGCCCCACCACCACCGATCAGGAGAAGGCCGACCTGATCCGTGTAGTGGTGGACGCGGTCGGCGACCGCTGCACCATCGTCGCGGGCGCGAGCACCTACGACACCGCGCACTCGATCAAGCTCGCCCGCGACGCCGAGAAGGCGGGGGCCCACGGCACCCTGTTGGTCACCCCGTACTATTCCCGCCCGCAGCAGGCCGGCCTGATCGCGCATTTCACCGCGATCGCCGATGCGACCGAACTGCCGGTGATGTTGTACGACATCCCACCCCGGTCGATCGTGCCGATCGAGGTCGACACGTTTCTCCGGCTTGCCGAGCATCCCCGGATCACCGCCGTCAAAGACGCGAAGGGCGATCTGTATGCCGGCGCCCGGGTGATGAACGAGACCGATCTGGCCTATTACTCCGGCGACGACGTGTTGACGCTGCCGTGGATGTCCATCGGGGCGGTCGGCGTCGTCAGCATCATCGCGCACGTGGTGGGTCCTCAGGTGCGGTCGTTGGTCGACGCCGCGCTGGCTGGGGACTACACCGAGGCGCGTCGCTGGCACACCGTCTTGATGCCCGCCCATGCCGCGATGGGCCGCACCGGCGGCGGCGCCGGTCTGGTCTTCGCCAAGGCCGCGCTGCGCCTGCAGGGTCTCGATGTCGGTGACCCCCGGCTGCCGCAACTCGCCGCCACCCCCGCCCAAATCGAGCAGATCGCCGCCGACCTGGCAGCGGTCGACGAGTCGAGTAAGTAGCCAGTGAACACACCGAATCATCTGAACCCGCCGCCCAAGCTCGACCGAAGCACCCTCCGGCTGATCGCCCTGGGTGGAATCGGCGAGATCGGCCGGAACATGACCGTCTACGAGTTCCGTGGGAAGTTGTTGGTGGTCGACTGCGGGGTGCTGTTCCCCGAGGCCACCGAGCCCGGCGTGGACTTGATCCTGCCCGACCTCCGGCTGATCGAGGACCGGGTCGAGGACATCGAGGCCGTCGTCATCACCCACGGCCACGAAGACCACATCGGTGCGCTGCCCTGGTTGCTGCGGCTGCGCCACGACGTCCCCGTGCTGGGCTCGAAGTTCTCGCTGGCCCTGATCGAGGCCAAGTGCCGCGAGCATCGGCTGCGACCCAATCTGCAGACGGTGCGGGAGGGCGAGCTGCGTTCGGCCGGTGACTTCGACCTGGAGTTCTTCGCGGTCAACCACTCGATCCCGGACGCGCTCGCGGTCGGGATCCGCACCGAGGCCGGCACCGTCCTGCACACCGGCGACATCAAGCTCGACCAGCTCCCGCTGGACGGTCGACTGACCGACCTCGGCGGGTTCAGCCGATTCGGCGACGAGGGAGTCGACCTCTTCCTGGTCGATTCCACCAACGCCGAGGTGCCGGGGTTCGTCCCGTCCGAACGCGACATCGGGCCCGTCCTGGAGCGGTACATCGGCGCCGCGCGGCAGCGGGTGATCGTCGCCTCGTTCGCCTCCCACGTGCACCGCATCCAGCAGGTCATCGATGCCGCGTACGCACATAACCGCAAGATCGCCTTCGTCGGCCGGTCGATGGTGCGCAACATGCAGATCGCGCAGGATCTCGGCTACCTGCACGTTCCGGACGGGATCACCCGGTCGCTGGACAAGATCCTGGACCTGCCGCCGAACCAGGTGGTGCTGATCTCCACCGGGTCCCAGGGGGAGCCGCTGTCGGCGCTGTCGCGGATGGCCCGCGGCGATCACCGCTCGGTGAACCTGCAGGCCGGCGACACCGTCATCCTGGCGTCGTCGATGATCCCCGGCAACGAGACCTCGGTGTTCACCGTGGTCAACGAACTGGCGCGGATCGGTGCGCAGGTGATCCACCAGGCGAATGCCAAGGTGCACGTCTCCGGGCACGCCTCGGCCGGCGAACTGCTGTACCTCTACAACGCCGTCAAGCCCAAGAACGTGATGCCGATCCACGGCGAATGGCGACACCTGCGGGCGAACGCCCGGCTGGCCAACCTCACCGGGGTGCCGGACTCGCGGATCATGCTCGCCCCGGACGGCGTGGTGGTCGATCTGAAGAACGGCGTGGCCGCCGTGACCGGTGGGTACGAGGTGGGCCACGTCTACGTGGACGGCAACGCCGTCGGCGACGTCGGCGACGCGACCCTGTCCGACCGACTGATCCTCGGCGAGGGTGGCTTCATCTCCATCACCATCGCGATCGACGCCACCACCGGCCGCGCCGTCCAGGCGCCGCAGATCTCCGGCCGCGGCTTCTCCGACGACCCCAAAGCGCTCGACGCGGTGCTCCCGCTGATCGAGATGGAGCTGTCGATGACCGAGTCGGACGGCATCACCGATCCGCACCGGGTCGCGCAGGCTGTTCGCAAGGTGGTCGGCAAATGGGTGGGGGACACCTACCGCCGGCGCCCGATGATCGTGCCGACGGTGATCACAGTCTGACTTTCTCCGCAGGACCCAGCCCAGCGAATCGTTGTCAGCCCACCCTGCAGCGTGGGCTGCCAACCACGACGTGGGCCGAGTCCCGCGGGGTCGGGCGGGAATCCCGCATCCTGCTAACCGGATTCAGCAGCCGTCAGTTGTGACGTCTTCTGTTCGTCATCAAACTCCGGTTCCCGACCCCGTTCGTTAACAAACAGCCGCATCGCACGTCACGTTCGGTGCTGAGACTGAAGCAGTGAGTTCATCTGCGCCTCGATCGGGGCGGCCCACTGCTCCTACGCTGACGCATTGTCCGTACTGCAGTCTGCAGTGCGGGATCAGCATGGTCGCCGGCAACCGGCCCGCGACACTGCAACCGCAGGAGGACTTTCCGACCAACCGCGGCGGGTTGTGCGCCAAGGGCTGGACGGCGAACAGCCTGCTGGATCACCCCGACCGGCTGCTCAGCCCGCTGGTGCGCACCATCCGGGGCGACCGCAGCTCACCACTTCGCACCGCGAGCTGGGACGAAGCCTTCGAGCGCATCATCGACGCGATCGAGGACGCGCAGGCCAACTACGGCCGGGACGCGGTCGGTTGCTTCGGCGGCGGCGGGCTCACCAATGAGAAGGCCTACCTCTTCGGGAAGTTCGCCCGCGTCGCACTGCGCACCTCGGCCATCGACTACAACGGCCGGTTCTGCATGTCGTCGGCGGCGACCGCGTCCAACCGGGCGTTCGGGATCGACCGCGGACTGCCGTTCCCGCTCGCCGACATCGCGCAGGCCGACGCCATCCTGCTCGTCGGGTCCAACCCGGCCGACACGATGCCGCCCGCCATGCAGTACTTCGACGAGGGCCGCGCCGACGGTGCCGTGCACATCGTGGTCGACCCGCGTAAGACCGCCACCGCGGCCGGGGCCACTGTGCACCTCGCCCCGCTGCCGGGCACCGACATGGCGCTGGCGAACGGTCTGTTGCACATCGCGATCCGCGAATCGCTGATCGACCGCGACTACATCGCAGATCGGACCAGCGGCTTCGAGGCCGTCCGGGCCGGGTGTCGGCGTACTGGCCCGATCGGGTGGAGCGGATCACCGGCATCCCGGTCGCGCAGCTGCGGGAGACCGTACGCACCCTCGCCCGCGCGAAGTCGGCGATGATCCTGACCGCCCGCGGCGCCGAGCAGCACAGCAACGGCACCGACACACGCAGGCGTTCATCAATCTCGCGCTCGCTCTGGGACTGCCCGGCCGACCCTTCTCCGGCTACGGCACCATCACCGGCCAGGGCAACGGCCAGGGCGGCCGCGAACACGGCCAGAAGGCCGACCAACTCCCGGGCTACCGCAAGCTCGACGACCCGGCCGCTCGGGCGCACGTCGCCGGTGTGTGGGGGATCGACCCCGCCGAGCTGCCGATGCCGGGCAAGTCCGCCTTCGAGATGCTCGACCGGATGGGCTCCGAGGGCGGTGTGCGGGCACTGCTGGTACTGGCGTCCAACATTGTCGTGTCGGCACCCGACGCCAACCGGATTCAGAGCCGACTCGCCGCGCTGGACTTCCTGATGGTCTCCGACATCTTCCTGTCCGAGACCGCCAAACTGGCCGACGTCGTCCTTCCGACCGCCCAGTGGGCGGAGGAGGAGGGCACCATGACCAATCTCGAAGGTCGAGTGCTGCACCGCAAGCAGGCGCTGCCGCCGCCCCGCGGCGTCCTGGACGACATGCAGGTGATGACCGAGCTGGCCACCAGACTGGGCCGCGGTCAGTACTTCAGCAGTGATCCCGCGGGTGGTTTTCGACGAGCTCCGCGCCGCGAGCAAGGGGGGTATCGCCGACTACTCCGGGATCACCTACGAGCGGATCGATGAGGAGAAGGGTGTCTTCTGGCCCTGCCCCGAGGTCGACCACCCCGGCACACCGCGCCTCTTCGGCGAATCCTTCGCGACCCCGGACGGCCGGGCCAAGTTTCTCGCGGTCGACTACCGAGCGGCGAACGAATCGCCGTCCGCCAAGTTCCCGCACCTGCTCACCACCGGACGGCTGGCCGCGCAGTACCAGAGCGGAACCCAGACCCGCCGGGTCAAGCAGCTCTCGCACACCGATCCCAGCGTGCAGCTCCACCCGCACCTGGCGCGCTCGCTGGAGATCGGCAACGGGGACATGGTCCAGCTGGAGACCCGGCGCGGCAAGGCCACCTTCCGCGCCGCCCTCGACGAGGCCATCCGCCCGGACACCCTCTTCGTCCCGTTCCACTGGGGCGGTGCGTCCAGCGCCAACCTGCTCACCGACACCGCCCTGGACCCGCACTCCAAGATGCCCGCCTTCAAGGTGTGCGCGGTCGCCGCCAGCCGGGTCGGCAGCCCCGACGACGACCCATCTGCTCACCGCGCCGGTCACTCGCCCCTCGCCTTCATTCCGCAGTACTCCAGCTCCATCTCATCGGCCACCTCGTTGCCAGCCGCCCGCTGCAACCACCGAAAGGATGTCGTCATGGCCTCCAAGAACGTTTTCCTGCAAGGCATCTTCCCGTTCGAAGGCGCAGGCATCGATAAGCCCGCCGTGCTCTCCGCCCGAGCTCTCGCACATCGTTCCGGACGGCGCGGTCGGCCAGGCCCTGTACTTCCGCGGCGGCAACTCCAGCGAAGAGCTGATCATCGTAGTGCTGGTCCGCGACGGCGTCCCGATGCGCTACTTCCCGATCGGTGCCAAGAGCGAGGTCCACGTTCCGCTCCGGGTGGTCGAGGATCTCGAGGGCGGCACCGCCGTCGAACTGCACCTGGCCGCACCCGTCGGCGTCAGCGGCTTACGCCATCGTCGACCTCGGAATGGTCGAGGTCTGATGACGAGCACCCTGAGACGCACCGACACCGGCGCGCCGGATGTCGGGAACCCCGCAAACGCAAGCTGGTCGTCGTGGGCAACGGCATGGCCGGCGCACGCACGGTCGAGGAGATCCTGCAGCGCGCCGCGCCGACGACTTCGAGATCACCATGTTCGGCGACGAGCCGTACGGAAACTACAACCGCATCATGTTGTCGCACGTCCTGTCGGGCGAGGAGAGCGACAAGGACATCTTCCTCAACTCCATCCAGTGGTACGAGGAGAACCACATCACCCTGCACGCGGGGGTACGGGTCACCAAGATCGACCGCCCCGCCAAGCTGGTGTTCACCAACGACGGCCGGATCACGCCGTACGACCAGCTCATCATCGCCACCGGCAGCAACTCCTTCATGCCCAGCATGGAGGGGTTGCGGATGGACGACGGCGAGCTCAACCGGGCGTCTTCGCCTTCCGCACCATCGACGACACCCGCGGCATGGTCGACTACGCGCAGCACGAGCACCACACCCGCGCGGTGGTCATCGGCGGTGGCCTGCTCGGCCTCGAAGCCGCGCGCGGCCTCCAGGCCTACGGGCTCACCGTCGACGTCGTGCACGCCGGTCCGCATCTGATGAACGCCCAGGTCGGCCCGCAGGCGGGCGAGATCCTGCGGCAGAGTGTCGAGAAGCTGGGCATCGAGGTGCACGTCAAGGCGCGCACCACCGCCATCCTCGGCGACGAGTAAGGTTCGAGGGGATCTGGCTGCTCGAGCACCCGCAGATCCCCTGCGACATGGTGGTCGTCGCGGCCGGCATCCGGCCCAATGTCGAACTGGCCGTGCGCAGCGGGTTCACCGTCGAGCGGGCGATCGTGGTCGACGACCAGATGCGCACCATGGACGACCAAGACGTGTACGCCGTCGGCGAGTGCGTGCAGCACCGCGGCGAGGTGTACGGGCTGGTGGCACCGCTCTGGGAGCAGGCCGTCGTCCTCGCCGACCACATCACCGGGGTCAACCTGGGGGCGGCCTACCACGGTTCGCGCACCGCCACGAAGCTCAAGGTGGCCGGTGTCGACGTCGCCTCGATGGGTCTGCAGGCTCCGGAGCGGGACACCGATGAGGTGCTGGTGTTCTCCGAGCCCAAGCGCGGCGTCTACAAGTCGATCATCATCCGCGACGAGAAGCTGGTCGGGGCGACCGTCCTCGGTGACACCTCCAAGGTCGCCTTCCTGATGCAGGCGTTCGATCGCGGCCTGCCGCTGCCGGCCGAGCGGCTGGAGATGATGTTCAACCTGGGCACCCCCTCGGCCGAGGTCGGCGTCGAGGAGTTGGACGACGACGCCCAGGTCTGCAACTGCAACGGCGTCAGTAAGGGTGCGCTGGTGCACGCCGTCGAAGGCGGTTGCAAGACCGTCGGCGCGGTGATGGACAAGACCAGGGCCGGCAAGGGCTGCGGCTCCTGCAAGACGCTGGTCTGCCAGATCGTCGAGTGGGCCGCCGGCGGCGCCGTTCAGGAGGACCCGTCGGTGCACTGGTACGTGCCCGGCATCCCGATGGACAAGCCGACCATGATGGAGGCGATCCGCGAACAGGGCCTCCGGTCGGTGTCCGCCGTGTTCGCCGCACTCGCGTCCGACGGCGCCGAGGATGCCAAGTCCAAGATGGGCCTGGCCTCGCTGCTCAAGATGATGTGGGGCGACGAGTACATCGACGAGCGCGACGCTCGGTTCATCAACGACCGGGTGCACGCCAACATCCAGCGCGACGGGACCTTCTCCGTGGTCCCGCAGATGAAGGGCGGCGTCACCTCCGTCGATCAGCTCCGGCGGATCGCCGATGTCGCGGAGAAGCACCGGGTGCCGATGATCAAGCTGACCGGTGGTCAGCGGATCGACCTGCTGGGCATCCCGAAGGAGAAGCTGCCCGAGGTGTGGGCGGACCTGGACATGCCGTCCGGCTACGCGTACGGGAAGAGCTTCCGC
Source organism: uncultured Actinomycetota bacterium (assembly GCA_963825975.1). Lineage (GTDB taxonomy): Bacteria > Actinomycetota > Actinomycetes > Mycobacteriales > Nakamurellaceae > Nakamurella. The sequence continues at coordinate 5,047 of CAWGUZ010000017.1, read as the reverse complement.
ACGGTCAAAACCTGCGTCGGGCAGGACTTCTGCCGCTTCGGCGTCGGGGACTCGACCAAGCTCGGCATCGACATCGAGAGCCAGATACCAGGGTCTGGAGTCCCCGGCGAAGTTGAAGCTCGCGGTCTCGGGATGCCCGCGGAACTGCGCCGAGTCGCTGGTCAAGGACGTCGGGGTGGTCGCCGTCGACGGCGGTCGGTGGGAGCTCTACATCGGCGGTGCCGCCGGCGCCCACATCCGCAAGGGTGACCTGCTGGCGACGGTGAACAGCCATGAGGAGGTGATGGTGCTCACCGGCCGTTTCATGCAGTACTACCGGGAGAACGCCAAGTGGCTGGAGCGGACCTACTCGTTCGTACCGCGGATCGGCCTGGAGAAGATCAAGGCCGTCGTGGTCGACGACAGCGAGGGGATCGCCGCCCGGCTCGACGCCGCGATCGGTGAGTCGGTCGCGGCGTACCGCGATCCGTGGAAGGAGCGGGCCGCCCCGGTGACTCCCGGCCAGTTCCGCACGTCCCTGCCGCTGGAAGTGCTGCCGCAGGTGCCGATTCGGAGTGCCCGATGAACGCCGCCGCGGGGGTCAACCTCGGCTCGCTGGACCAGATCCCGGTCGGTGAGGGTCGAGCCTTCGACGTCGCCGGCGAGCAGGTAGCCGTGTTCCGGTTGCGCAGCGGCAAGGTCACCGCGATCGGGGCGGTCTGCCCGCACCGCGGCGGCCCGATCGCCGACGGTCAGATCGACGGATCGATCGTGCTCTGCCCGCTGCACATGAACGCATTCGAGTTGGAGACCGGCAAGTCCACCACCGGACAGCCCGATCTCGGCTGTTGGCCGGTCACCGTCGACGTCGCCGGCGACCTGATCGTGCAACCCCGCACCTGAGTTTTCGACGTAGTACCCGAGGTCCACTGTCGTACCTCCAGATCCCGTGCCACCGATCCCGTGCCACCGACCCCGTGACACCCGACCCGTGACACCCCACCTGTGACACCACCGTGACAACTGGAGTGACGACATGAGTTCCGAGACCACCAGCGACACGCTGCACATCGAATCGACCGACCTGGTCCCCGCGCCGCACGGCGTCAGCACCCGTAAGGAGGGTCGCCGCGGTCGCTGGATCGACGACTGGCGCCCCGAGGACATGTCCTTCTGGAACAACGGCGGCAGCGCCGTCGCCCGCCGCAACCTCGCCTGGTCCGTCACCAGCGAACACATCGGATTCTGCGTCTGGAGCATGTGGTCGGTGCTGGTGCTCTTCATGGGCCCGCAGTACGGCGTCGACCCGGCCGGCAAGTTCCTGCTCACCGCCCTCCCGGCGCTGGTCGGCTCGTTGCTGCGGCTGCCCTACACGTTCGCGGTGGCCAAGTTCGGCGGCCGCAACTTCACCATCTTCTCCGCGCTGCTCCTGCTGGTTCCGACGATCTTCATCGCGCTGATCCTGGAACCGGGCGTCTCGTACACCACGCTGCTGATCGCGGCGGCCACCGCCGGCGTCGGCGGCGGGAACTTCGCCTCCTCGATGACCAACATCAACGCCTTCTATCCCCAGCGGCTCAAGGGATGGGCACTCGGCCTGAACGCCGGCGGCGGCAACCTCGGCGTGGCCGTGGTGCAACTGGTCGGGCTGCTCGTGCTGGCCACTGCGGGTGCGGCACACCCCAAGGTGATGGTGGGCATCTTCATCCCGCTGATCGTGCTGGTCGCCCTCGCCTCATCGCTGAAGATGGACAACCTCACCGTGGCCGCCAACGCCAAGGGCGCCATCCGGCGCGTGATGAAGGAGAACCACACCTGGATCATCGCGCTGCTGTACATCGGCACCTTCGGCTCGTTCATCGGCTTCGGTTTCGCCTTCGGCCAGGTGTTGCAGGTGCAGTTCAGCCGCAAGCCGATCGAAGCGGCCTACCTCACCTTCCTGGGGCCGCTGCTGGGTTCGGTGGTTCGCCCCTACGGCGGTAAATTGGCCGACAAGTTCGGCGGTTCCCGAGTGACGTTCTTCAATTTCATGGCGATGGCCCTGGGTGCCTCGCTGGTGCTGATCGCCGCCCTGCAGAAGGCCCTGCCGCTCTACCTCGTCGGCTTCATCCTGCTGTTCGTCTTCTCCGGCATCGGCAACGGCTCGGTGTACAAGATGATCCCCGCCATCTTCCAGGCCAAGGCCGCGCACAAGGTCGAGGGCGGCATGGACTTCAGTGCGGCAGCCACCGAGGCGCAGCGGCTGTCCGGGGCCCTGATCGGTGTCGCCGGCGCGATGGGCGGGCTGGGCGGCGTGCTGGTCAACCTGGCCTTCCGGCAGTCGTTCCTGTCGACCGGCAACGCCAACGCGGCTTACATCAGCTTCATCACGTTCTACGCGATCTGCTGCGCCGTGACCTACGCGGTGTACATCCGGCAGTCGAAGTCGTCCCTGGAAGGTGTCTGAGCGTGTCGACTGACGTGCAAGCGGGAGCACCCCTGCTCCCACTGCACCTGTCCCTCACCGGTCGCCGCGTCGTGGCGGCCGGTGGGGGACCAGTCGCGTGGCGGAAGGTGCAGTCGGCACTCGAAGCCGGTGCCGCGGTCACCGTGGTGGCTCCCTACGTCTGCGACGAGCTGGCGGAGGCCGCCGCGGCCGGTGCGGTGGCGTGGTTGCAGCGGGACTACCGCGCCGGCGATCTGGCCGGGGCCTGGTTGGCGGTGGCCGCCACCGGCGACGCGGACACCGACCTTTTGGTGGAGGCGGACGCGGACCTGCAGCAGACCTTCTGCATTCGGGCGTCGACGCTGACCGCTGAGGAGCGGTCGGGATCGCGGACCCGGTCCCCGGCGGTGCTCCGCCGAGCGGGCCTCACCATCAGCGTGGCCTCCGACACCGGCGCGGACCCGCGCCGCCCGCGGGCGGTCCGCGATGCGATCGCGCTGGCGATGGACACCGGCGAACTGCCGCTGCGGCGCCACCGGGGCGAGATGCCGGTGCCGGCCGAGTCACCCTGGTCGGCGGCGGACCCGGCGACACGGACCTCCTGACGCTGCGAGGTCGCCGTGCACTCGCCGAGGCCGACGTCGTGGTGATCGACCGGCTCGCACCGCAGGACGTCATCGGCGAGCTGGGGGCCGGCGTGCTGGTACTCGAGGTCGGCAAGGCGCCCGGCCGACATCCGGTGCCCCAGGAGTCGATCAACCAACTGCTCGTCGATCACGCCCGGGCCGGACGGCACGTGGTGCGGCTCAAGGGCGGCGATCCCTACGTGTTCGGTCGCGGTGGTGAGGAGGTCGCCGCCTGCCGGGAGGCGGCTGTGCCGGTCACCGTCGTCCCCGGTGTGACCAGTGCGTTCGCTGTTCCGCTGGCCGCCGGAATCCCGGTCACCCACCGCGGGATGGCAAAGCAGGTGACGGTACTCGCCGGGCACGACGCCGACGGTGTGGTGCGGGCCGACTGGGCCTCGCTGGCCCGCTCCGACGGAACGCTGGTGGTTTTGATGGGGGTGTCCGCCCTGCCCGCGATCAGCGGCGAGCTGCTCAGCCACGGGATGAGCCCGACCTGCCGGTCGCGGTGATCGAGAACGGGTGCACCCCGACGCAGCGAGTCACCGTCGGTCCGCTGTGCCAGATCGCGGAGATCGCGGCTGAGCGCGGCGTGCAGTCGCCCGCGGTGATCGTGGTCGGCCGAGTCGCCTCGCACGCGGTGGTCTGACAGATCGAGGCGGTGTGGCAGCCGGGGCGCTTGGGACCCCTGAGACTAGGGTGACCGAATGGCAGCAAAGTCACCAGCCCCGCCCCGTGCGCGCGCCGCCGCGGCGAAACCCAGGTCGAGCAGGAGCACTCCGCAGACCGGTTCCACCGCGCGGCCCGCTGCTCGCGGGGGGTCGACCGCCCGGTCCACCGCCCGGCCCACCTCAGCGACTCGCCCGCAGCGCGCGGTCGGTCGAAAGTCGGGGCTCGGTCGGGTGCTGTCGATGTGCGCTCGGGCGTTGGCCGCCGTGTGGCGGACGCTCGCCAGAGCGGTCGGCTCCCTGATCAGGGCCGTCGGACGCGGCGCCGCCTCGGCTCGCGATTTGGACGCCGCCCACCGTCGTGACGGCTGGGGGCTGGCACTGCTCGGCATCGCCGTCATCACCGCGATCGGGATCTGGTGGCATGGCGCGGGGCCGGTGGGATCGATGGTCGACTCCGCGGTCCGGGTCTGGATCGGGTTGATCGCCGTCGTGTTCCCGGTGGTGCTGCTGATTTGCGGCGGTGGTCGCGATGCGCACCCCGGCCGACTCCGCTCACCGCACCCGTCGGGTGATCGGCGCCACCGCCACCACGATCGCCGTGGTCGGTATCGCCCACGTGATCACGGTGGCGACCTCGGACCAACCCGACGCCGACCCGGCGGCCATCCGGAAGACCGCGGGCGGGCTACTCGGCTGGCTGGTCGGGCAACCCCTGCTCATCGGCGTGACCGTGTTCCCGGCGGTGCTGATCCTGGTCCTGATCGGTGTCTTCGGGGTTCTCGTCTTCAGCGGGGTGTCGGTACGCGAGGTACCGGTCGACTGGCTGTGGGCTACGACTGGATGCGTGGCAAGCGGGCGACCGGTGACCCGGCCGCCGAGGGAGACCAGACCGACGTCGGAGCCGGCTACTGGGACGAGTCGGACCCGGCGGGGACGATCGTCGCCGACGAGGTGACCGATCAGGACGACCTGGGATATCACGAGCCCGCAGATCCCACCGCAACGCTGCGGCTGCGGCGGTCGAGCCGCCGCCACCAGGCCGCCGACGCGGATCCGCACGACGCGAAGTCCGGCAGCACGGCAGTCGCCGGGGAGCCGGCGCCCAGCTGTGACGAGCCTCCCTGGACCCCGCCGGCCGAAGCCGCCGCGCCGGCAGCGTCGCGGGCCGCCGGTCGGGCCGGGCGCTCCGGCCGGCCCGGCCCCGATGATCCGTCTCTGCCCCGCGGTGAAAGCGGCGACCGAGCTGACCCTCATCGGATGACCGAGAGCGGCTATCACCTGCCGCCGGAGACGATCCTTAAAATGGGGGCCCGGCCGAAACCAATTCCGCCGGCAACGATCAGATGATC